>JANRKB010000001.1:0-30294 GCA_033763695.1 Planctomycetota bacterium
GCATCGATCGCATCCGCTGGCACCTCCTCGTTTCCCAGTTGCTGGTGCTTATGCTGGTGGGTGCTTGAATCGGGCTCGTTTTCAGGCACTTCCTTCGGATTCATAACCCGGAGGTCGGCGGTTCGAGTCCGCCCCTCGGCACTTTCCGAATATCACGGTCCAAATGACAAACGCCGGGCGTGCTGCCCGGCGTTTGTCTTTCTTGGCTTACGTTGTCCGCGGCAGTCGGTCATCGACTTCCGTCGATGGGACGATCGTGCCGGCTGATTACTTGAGCTTGAGCACAATCTCCTGGCCTTCGGTGCCTGTCACCGTCTTCTCGCCGTCGGCCGTGAGCAGACGGATGTTCAGATTGCGATGGACGCGCTCACGCTTGCCCTCGGCGGCAGAGATGTAGACGTTGACCTGATCGCCGTTGCGCTTGGCGGTGTAGGTCGTGAGCAGGTAGTCGCCCTTCTGATAGCCCCAGCCATCGCCGGCGTCTTCATAGAGCGTGCCAGTCGCCATGCCCTTGTCATCGAGGTTGATGATGAGGGTGTTGGCGGCGTTGGGCTTCTCGTCCACAAACTGCTGCACTTCGGTCGTGACGATGATCCCGCCGGGTCGGCAATACAGCCGCGGCAGGTGCACGCTCTTTTTCTCGCCAAAGTTAAACTCACGCCAGTTGCCCAGCGGCATCGCGATCACGCGATCGGCGGCCGGGGACACCTGGGCCGCGACGAGCAGGTTGTCGCCCAGAAGGAACGCGTCGTCCTCGCTGCGCAAGGCCGCGTCCTTGGGGTCAGCAAAGAACAGCGGACGCGCGACCGGCAGGCCGCTCACGCTCGCCTCGCGGAATGCGGTGTAGATCGTCGGCATGAAGCGATAGCGCCGTTCGATCGCCGCCTTGCACACGGCTTCGACTTCAGGGCCGAACGACCACGGTTCCTTGTCGATGTTGTCCTTGCCGGTGTGGCCGCGTGCGAACGGCAGCAGCGCGCCAAAGCCCATCCAGCGGGCGAAGAGTTCGCCCTCCTTGCCCGCCGGGCCGTTGCCCGCAAAGCCGCCGATATCGGGGCCGATGTTGGGCTGGCCGGACAGGCCGACGTTGAGCGCCATCGGGATCGACTCTTCCAGGTGCGGCCAATCCGCGCTGTTGTCGCCCGTCCACGTCGCGCCGTACCGATGCCCGCCCAGGAAATTCGCGCGGCTCAGCACGAACGCACGCTTGTCGGGGTTCGCCGCGAGGATGCCCTCGCGCGATGCCTTGATCATGTGCATGCCGTAGACGTTGTGATAGCGGGCGTGCGTGCCCGTGCCGCCCAGTTCCGGATCGGCGCGATGGATGTTGTCCAGCGGCATCGTCTTCCAGTTGTTGGCGGTGTTGAAGACGGCGGGCTCGTTCATGTCGTTCCACACGCCGTCAATGCCCGTGGCCATGAAGTCCTTGTAGAGCGTCGCCCACCACTGGCGCGTCTCTTTGCGCATGTAGTCGGGGAAGACGCACTTGCCGGGCCAAACGTCGCCGTAGAACGGCGTGCCGTCGGCCTTCTGCGTCGCGTGGTTGCCGGCCATCAGTTCTTCGAAGACCTTGTAGCCGCCCTCGGGGAAGTTCTTCGGGTCGGCGGCGATGCCCGGATCGATCATCCAGATGGTCTTGAAGTTCAGCGCATGCAGGTCGGCGTTGTGCCGCTTGGGATCGGGGAAGGTCTTGGGGTCGAATGTGAAGCACAGAAACTTGTACATGTAGTCGATGTCGTGCCAGATCACATCGCACGGAATCTTGCGATCGCGGAAGCCCTTGGCGATCTCCATGACGCGTGTATCGGGGTAGTACGAGTAGCGGCACTGGTGATAGCCCAGCGACCACTTGGGCGGCAGCGGCATCGTGCCCGTCAGCCGCGCGAGTTCCTTCATCACATCCTGGGGCGAGTCACGCTCGATCACGATGATCGGGAAGGGCACTTCGGAGTCGGTCGTGAACACCATGTCGCCGCCCGCGAGCGAAGGCAGTTCGATGGTCATTCGATACGTGCTGTCGGCGATCACGCCGAACGCGCTGCCGTCGGGGTTGACGCCCAGTACCCACGGATGCGATTGATAGAGGTGGGGCGTGTTCTGGTCATAGCCGTACGCGTCGTAGTTCCACAGCGTGACGGTCTTGCCGTTGCGGAGGAGCGGGCCAGCGACTTCGCCCGTGCCATAGAGCGACGTCGCGGGCGCGACGCCGACGCGGGCGATGTGCTTGCCGCCTTCGACGAGGAATTTGGGGCGAAGCACGGTTGCTTTCGCGAGGTCAATCTGAGCGCCCGTGCGCGGCGTGACGAGCGAGAGCGACGGCAGCGCCTTGTTCTTCCCATCGATGCCGTCATGGAAAACGACCGTCCGCGGGACAAGCCATTCCGCATACAGGTCGGCGGCGAGCGTCGAACCCGCGGACGTCGCGAGGGCGAGGAGGAAGGTGGCCATGCCCATGCGTCCGACGCGGGCGCAGTTCTCGGAACCCCGACCAGCGCGACCTTGACAACGAACACCGGATAAGCCGGTCAGAGAGCGAAGCAGAGCAGTCTTCATCGAGAGCGATTCCCGGGGGTGAAAGTCGGCGGGTCGATGACCCGACCGAATGAGGCGGCGGCGGGACGCGTCAGGGGCCCGCCGACCTGCAAGTTCCGGGAGTATGGCGGATGTCCAACCAACCCTCAACCCCCGCGCGAGCGGATTCCGACACATCCTCCATTTGGGCGGCGGTTGGGTGGGTGGGTTGCGTGAGAACGCTTTCACTGCCGGACCGGGGTTTTGCCCGGTCAAAACCGACCCGGACATCCGACGGAAATACATCGCGCGGTTTATGCGTTTTGCTCTTGCATGACCACGCGGTCTTGCGGGATCATGCCCGAGGCAGTTCTCGTCCAGGGAGATCGGACGCCATGTCGCGTCACGACGCCGAGGGCTGCCTTGGAACTGACACTGATGTGTCTTTCGCGGATGCGAGCCCGGCGCGATTGCCGCGCGCCCAACGGATGGAGTGCGCGGCGGCTTCGGGCGACTGAAACAACGCACGCCATCGCGGGCGTGCGCGATTGATGGAGAAGGATCGATGATGCGCAAGGAAGAGAAGTCAGGGTTACGAATGGTGCTCGGTGCGGCGACGGTGCTGGCGGCCCTCAGCGGGCAAGCCGCGCTGGCCCAGGACAACCCTGTCATCCTGCAGTGGTTCGAGGCCAAGTCGACCGACGTCGAGCGCCGCATGCCCGACTTCTTTCTCGCCGGTTACGGCGCGACATGGTTCCCCCCGATCTCCAAGGCTTCCAGCGGCAGCGCGGGCTATGACCCGTGGGAGCGATTCGACATCGGCTCGCCGACAAGCCAGACGGCGTACGGCACGTCCGACTACTTCAAAGCGGTCGTTGATGAGTTCCATCAGGCGAACGGCCTCGTGTATCTCGACGCCGTGCTGAACCACAACGGCGCGCGCGACGGCAGCGTGGGCTTCCAGCAGGCGGGCGGCTGGCCGGGCTTCTGGATGGCTCCCTCAACGCCGATCGTCGCCAAGACGCCGACGAGCAACTGGGGTGACTTTCACAACGGCAACGCGAGCGGCTACCTCCAGTCGGAGAATCCCAGCGGCGCGAACTACAACCTGCTGCTGGGTGACCTTGTGTCGCTCGTCGACATCGCACAAGAGAGCAACAACCAGTTCATCCGCCACCCGATCACAGCGGGCAATCCGGACAACATCCCCGCGGGCACCAGCGTCAACCTGCCCAATCCAAACAACGCGGCGTACTACCCCGATCGCGGCCTGACCCCCAAGGCCGTGACCAACCCGGGCACGTCGCGCAACCCCGGCACGAACAACTTCACGTTCTATCCGTTCAACACGACCAGCCCGCTGCTGGGTGACCCGGTGAAGGACAACACCACCGGCCTGCTCATGCGCTGGACGCAGTACATGCTCGATGTGTACAAGGTCGACGGCTTCCGCTGGGACGCGATCAAGCACGCGCCGACATGGTTCTGGGATATCTACGTCGACGCCGTGCTCTATCAGCGTCGCACGACGCCCGATGGTCGCCAGGTGACGCCGTACTCGTTCGGCGAGTGTGTCGAAAGCCCCTCGTTCACCTTCAACAATTACATCCGCAAGGATGCGTTCGGCAATCGCGATGCCCTCGACCTCAACGGCTCGGGCTCGCTGCGCGATCTTGTCAGCGGCGGCGGCTTTGGCAACTGGCAGAACGTGCTGAGCGCGCACCTCGACAACGCCGACGACGGCGACAACAACGGCTCGATCGGCGTCAACCACACCTACAGCCACGACAACGGTACGACCGGCGATGGCAACAGTGCGCCACCGGAGCCGACCGTGCGGCAGATGGGCTACTACGCCAACGCGTACGTGCTCATGCGTCCGGGCGTCGCCAAGATCTATCACAACGCGCGCGGGCTCGCGCGCTCCGGCGGCTTCTGGCCGCGGCAGGGCATCAACACCGCGCTCGGCGTCGACCCGGTCAGCAACAGCGCCGATCCGACCATTACTCGGCTCGTGCAGTTGCACAACTTCTACGCCCGCGGCGGGTGGAACGTGCTCAACTTCACCGACACCACCACGCAGAACCTCAACGATGTGATCATCTTCGAGCGTCGCACAAATCTTGGCGGCAATAGCTGGTCGGGTAACGTGCTCGTCGGCTGTAACGACTCGTACAGCAGCGGCTACGAGGAGCGCAATGTGCTCACGTCGTTCCCCGCCGGCACGCGTCTGATTGAGATGACGGGAAATGCCGCCGATCCGGTGGTCGATCCGAACAACGACATCGCCGATGTGCTGACGGTGGACGCCAACCAGCGCGTGTCGATCCGCGTGCCGCGTAACAAGACCGGCAGCACCGAGCACAACAAGGGCTTCGTCGTTTACGGCCCGGCGATCCCTTCGGGCACGCTCACGCTCTCGCCGATTGCGGCGAACCTCGCCGCCGATTCCTCGGGTGTCAATCGCGCACGTCGCCGCATGGCGTCGATCCCGGTGATCACGTCGAGCACGTTCACCATCGGCCTGACCACCACCAAGGGCGACGCTGGCGCGGCGAACAACAACAACGCCGACGACAACGCCGTGTTCCGCATCGATCAGGGCTTCAAGGACTACAACGGCAACGGCGTGACTGACATCGGCGTCAACGACAGCACTGTCGCTGGCGGCTATGAGCAGTTCGTCACGGTTCGTCAACCGCTTGCGGGAACCAACAACACGACTGGCCAGTATCAGCAGGTGATCAACACCGCCAGCCTCTCCGAGGGATACCACTACCTCTCGGTGCTCGCGTTCCGTAAGCGGAACACCGGCGAGGCACCGCTTTTCCGCGAGTTCCGTCAGGTCTTCTACGTCGATCGCACCGGCCCCGCGGCCCAGATCAGCAACATCCCCGCCGATGCGCTCCCGCTCAACACCACGTCCTACACCTTCAAGGCCAAGGCTCTGGACAAGACCGCCAACCGCATGCACCTGATCGTCAATCTGCCCACCGGCTCCAACCCGTTGACGGCCGCCACGGTCTTCAACCAGATGTCGCGCAGCGATCGATTCGATTGGTCGTTCATCGGTAACCTGACCAATGGCGTCAATCGCATCACGCTCGTCGCCTTCGAAGAGAGCGGCAACAGCGCTGTGTACGACTACAGTGTCCGCGTCGGGCCGTGTGCCGCCGACTTCAACAGCGACGGCTTCCTCGACTTCACCGACTTCGACGCGTTCGTCTCGGCGTTCGAGAACGGCGACACGGCGTCGGACTTCAACGGCGACGGCTTCATCGACTTCACCGACTTCGATGCGTTCGTCGCGGCATTTGAGACGGGCTGCTGAAACCTCCCGCTGAGTCTCGTTGTCAGTCGAGTTCCTTCCAAGCCCCCGAGAGATCGGGGGCTTTTTGTTGGTGTGCAGGCGTGTGCGGATGCCTTCGCGACAAGTTCGGACGATTGAAGAAGCCAAGGCCGAACACGACAGGGGAGATTTCGTAACAATCCCGGCGTGAAACCCCATCCACACGCTCCTGGAAGCCTTCCTCCCGCCCTCGGCGGCCGCCCGCCCTTCGGCGAGGCATCCCGTCTCATCCCTCCGCACGGACTGCCGAGGGATGGAATGCGGCCGCCGCCGGGCATGGACCCGTCGAAGTTCGCGACGCTGAAACCGCCTCCCGAGTTCGCGACCGACCACCACCCAGCGGACATGCCGATGGCCGCGGTGGCCGGGGACCTCGTGACGTCGCTGCTGCAACGCATCCGCATCACCACATGGGTTGCGGGGTTGTCGAGCGCGGCGGGCAAGTGGTCGTTTTCGCCGCCCGGTGGCGTTGGTGGGTTCCACGCGATCGTCGAAGGCACGAAGGCGATCCGCGGCGAGGACGGCGTCATTCACAACCTGCACGCAGGCGACCTCGCGATCGTTCTGCACGGCCATCACACCGTGGGCGACCATCCCGACAGCCCGCACATTGACCTTCGCGAGATCATCAAGCGCGACGACATCAAGAACCATCGTGGACTGACGATCGGGCGTGGAGAGCCGCACGTGCGCTTCATCGGCGGCTTCATGATCTTCGACGGCCCGGCGGGGCCGAAACTGCGATCGGCCTTGCCGCAGATTGTGATCGTGCGCGGTTCGGCGCAGCCGCCGGGCGCGCTGGTGCCGAGCGTGATTCGTTTGCTTGAGGCGCAATGCCGCGACGCGAGCCCGGGAACCAACGCGATCCAGACGCAGCTCGTGACGTTGCTCTTCCAGGAAGCGGTGCGATACGCGTTGATCGAGCAAGGGCCGAGTCGCAGTGGGTGGGCGCGTGCCGTGCTTGATGAGCACATCGGACCTGCGCTCGGGCTGATTCACTCGACCCCCGGCAAGGCGTGGACGCTGGTGGAAATGGCGAACGAGGCGGGGCTTTCGCGCACCGTATTTCACGAGCGGTTCAGCGAGCTGGTCGGAATGCCGCCCGCGGCATACTTGCGCGAGCATCGCCTCGAGGTGGCAGCCGACCTGCTGCGAAACGGTGATCAATCGGTTCGCGATATCGCCAAGCGCGTGGGCTATTCGTCTCAGGGCGCGTTCTGCTCGGCATTCAAGCGTTGGGCCGAGAAGACGCCGGTTGAATATCGCGATGCGGCCCACGCCGAGCAGGAGAGCCGTCAGCCCGACGATCTTCCCATCCCGCCGCGCTCGATTTCAGGGTAAACGGCGCAGCTGCGTCAATCGCGGCTGGGTTCTGAACTCGGCGATCAGGCATCGCGGAAGAGTGCGACGCACGCGGTGTGCCCGTGCAGGAACGCACTGCCGCCAACCGGGCCGATTTCGCCGCCGGCGAAGAAGCCCGCGAGCGGCAGCGTGCTTGAGCCGGGCTCGATCGTCGTGCCGCCTTTGCTGAGGCTCTCGCCGCCGGGGACGGGACGGAACGCCTTGGCGACGCCGCCGGCATCGTGGCTCGGGCGATCGAACATGCGACTGCCGCGACCGTTGCAGGTGACGAGTAGTGCGCCCGCGGGCGGTTCGTGCAGGCGCTGGGCGTCGAGCAGCAGCGAGAGGTCTTCTGACGCGGTTTGTGCGTCGCGATAGTGCAGTTGCACGGTTTGTCCGGCGCGGAGCAAGTCGGCGACGGCGATCGCGCCGAGGTTGCGATCGATGCCGAGCACGCCGCGGATCAGGAAGTCATCGCGCCCGAAACGCTGCTTGTACTCATTGATGACGCGACCGACAAAGAGCCCGCCTTGGAGTTTGGTGCGCTCGTCTTCGCCGAGTTCTTCGATCATCTCCTGCACCACGCTGACGGCATTGCGTCCGGCGAGTTCAAGGATGACGTTGCCGCGGACCTTGGTGATGACGACCGGCTTGCCGAACGGGCGGCAGCCTTGGCTGATGAGCGTGTCAACGCGCACCGGGCCGGAGACCGTGACGCCGACGAGCCCTGAGCGCGTGACGTGGTTGTTGGCGATGAGCACGTTGCCGCCGGGGGTGCGGCCGCCGGAGGCGAGCCCGCCGAGGATCGGGGGCAGTGGGTCGCGCCAGCCAGCGCTGGTCGGCGCGTCGCCGTCGACATTCGCGGGCACGGTCGCGGCTTCGCGCATCGCGCGGCGCACGGCGTTGTTGATTGTGGTGAGCAGGCCGCCGACGGGAACCGTGAAGGGATCGGCGAAGAGGAACGATGCCCGGGTCTCGGGCGTGATGCCCATTTCGCTCGCGATCGCACGTTCGATCTCGGGCTTCGGCTCAGCGACGGGTAGCATGCTCTCGCCAGTGAAGACACGCAGGCCCGTGCCCGGCATGCGGCAAAGCAGCAGCGACATGCCCGCGGCACGCTCGATCTCGGTGTCGCCGCCGATGACGCCCTCGGCGGACACGCCCAGCAGCGCACGCGCGCCGACGTGATCACGGATCATCTCCGCGCACGCGGCGATCTTGTCACAATGCTGCGGCGAGTAGAAGAGAAACGCCAAGTCCGCCGGCCGATGCTCGAGCCCGACCTCGGCCGCCTCCAGCACTTGGCGTGCGGCGACCAGCGTGTCAACGTGTGTCGACAAGCCATGCCCGAAACGAAGTTGAGACGTATTGCCCGGCACTTGGAAGCGATTGTACCACGATTGTCAAGAAGTCTGAAGCGATCCTGAAACAACGCAGCCAGTTCCGGGATCAACCGGGCGAACGCGGCATGTGAGATGGCGGACTCACGGCCTGGGAATGGCCTGGAGCGTGTAGTACGCCGTGGTGTGCAGCAGGCCGGGCTTCTCGCCGCCGTCCTCGGCCTGAGCGACGCGCACGCCGGGCATCGACAGTTCATGGACGTATCCCATGCCGCCCGAACGCAGCCCGTCGACCTTGAGTCGCACGACGGTGGGGCTTTCGACGATTGGCGTGACGGTGCATGGCTTGGTGTCCATCTCCGCCGAGCCATACGCGGCGTGGTACTCGTAGGTGTAGCTTGTCATCGCATAGGACGATGGATTGCTCGCGGTCGCCGGATCGACGGGCTTGGTGAACGTGAGCCGGAAGCCATCGGGCGTGGCGTTCATGGTGAGCACTTCGAACGGCACTTCGCCGGACCACTTCATGCGTTCGACGCCGTAGCGATTGCGTCCGATCGAGCCCCAGCCACGATCGGTCTGACCAATGAACATTGAACCATCCGCGCCCCACGCGAGACGATTGACGCCGCACTGCAGGCCCTTGCGGAAGGGGAACGCCGCGCCTTGGTAGAGCGTGCGTCCTTCTTGCCCGGTGACTTTCTCCAGCGCGACGCGGGTGACGAGGCAGTGGGTTTGATCACCGACGAAGACTTGGCCGTTGAAGGGCCCGAAGGAACCCGCGGCAGGATTCACACCGGCGCGAGCATCGCGCCAGTCGTCCGTGTTGGGCGCGTAGAGGAAGTCGGCCGCCGACTGGCCGAGCTTCTGATACGGGAACCAGATCGTCGCGGGTTGAACGGGCGGCTCGGGGTCGCCGGGGTTGCGCCCGGTGCGCCAGCGCAGGCCCGCCGGGTGGCCCATGAAGGCGCCGGGCTCGAGCTGGCTCATGCGATTGGTACCGACGTAATCACCTTGGTTGTCGAGATAGAAAATGCTGCCGTCGGCGAACATGCCGATGCCGTTGGGCGAGCGCAGGCCGTCACAGACGGGCACCATCTCGCCCTTGGGCGTGATCTTCACGGCCCAACCGCGATAAGGCGCGACGGCCTTACCGAGCGAGCCGCAGAAGCCGACGTTGAGCGTGACCCACGCGTTGCCCTCGCGATCGAACTTGGGTCCGAAGGCGAACTCGTGATAGTTGCCACTGACGCCCCACGAGTCGTTCACGGTTTCATAGCGATCGGCCTTCCAATCGCCGTCATCGTCGGTGAGTCGCGTGAGTTCGCCTCGCTGGACGCAGTAGACGCTGACGCGCTGGGCCTCGACATCGCCGACGCCCTCGCGGCGGACGGCAAGCCCGAGCGGCTCGTGCAGGCCCGTGGCGAAGAGCGTGAACTTGGGCGCAACCGGCGGTTCATCATTCGCGTGGTCGATGATCCATACGTCGCCGCGGCGGGTGCAGACGATCGGTCGGCCGTCGGGCAGCACGTCAAGCCCGCCGACTTCAAGCACGACTTCGTCGGGCAGCGGAATGGTGAAGACGGGGTAGTAGCGTGCCTCGGGAGATGTGGGGAAGTCCACGTCGAGGTGATACGCGATCAGCGCATCGAGGTAACTGTCGAGCGGCGGGCGGCGATCGATGCGGAACGCGAAGTCGCCCTTGTGCTGCACGATTTTGGCGAGCAGGTGGTTGACACCCTTCTTCAGATCGAGCGTGACTTTGTTCTCGCCGATCGTCAGCCCGCGGCGTTCGTCGGCATCGACCAGCAGTTTGCCGTTGAGCCAGAAACGCAGGCCGTCGTCACTGCCCATCGCGATGCCGACGCTGCAATCCGCGTCGCAGGTGACCTGGGCATAGGCGTACGCAACCGCTTCATCGATCGCGCCCTTGGGGCTCATCGCGTTGAAGTTGACGATGCGACCGCTGATGTCGCCCTGCGGCATCCACTCGACCTTGATGCCGCCCGCGCCGGCGAAGGTGCGCGACAGATCAAGCCCCGGGCCGCCCGCGGCGAGTTTGCCGAGTTCGTCCTCGACGGGGAGCGGCATCGCGAGTTTGCCTTGGCTGCCGCCTTCGAGCGCGAAGTTCGTGGCGACGTACCAGCCGCCCCAGTGGGCGCTGCTGGGGAAGAGTTGCTCGAGCACCGCCGCCTCGGTTGCTTCGCGCGTGGCGAGCTTGCGATAGATCGCCGAGCCGATCTTGATTTCGGGCGCGGCGGGCTTGGGGTTACCCGCGCTGGTGACGGCCTGCTGTTGCTGCTGCGGCGTCTGCGGCTCGGGGCGATCTTGTGCCGACGCGACGCCCGCACCCAGAATCGCAACACCGATCGTCGCGGCCCGTGCGAAGATACGCGGGCAGATCAACGATTGTGAAAACGCACGCCAAGAGGAGTGGCTGGTGTTCATGGCTTGGCTCCTTGGGCAGGTGTTGGCGTGGGGGCAGGCTTCGGCGGAGTTGTCGGCGCGGCTTTGGCCGTGCCGACGACGAGTGTGATCGTGACATCGCCGGGGTTCTTGGGTGTCACCTTGAGGATCGCGCGGCCTGCGAGATCGACCTTTGCCACCTCGGCATTGTCGACACGCGCGACGTCGGCGTCCTTACCCGCATTGAGCCAGATCGGTGTCGCATTGTGGTTGCTGACGGTGATGCGCCGCGAGAATAGGCGACCCTTCGTCTGCGTTGGACCGAACCACTCGCGAATTGTGACCTCGCGCGTGGCCGCGGCGTCGCCGCTTACACGCAGCGTCTGTACAAACGTGGGCTCACGTTTGGCGTTGAACTCGTAGCCCTTGAAGTGCGTGCCCGCATCGGGGCCGGTTGCGTCAGGCCAGGTCGTCACGTCGGCGGCAATGAGAATCGCCGGGCCGTCGGGCGCGGACCACACTTGCGGGCCTTGGCCGTCGGCCTTCATGCCGCCGCGGCCGCGCCATGCGCTGCTCGCGTCCACGAACTCGCCGGTCCACGCGTCACGCAGTCGCACCTGATCAGCGTCGAAGCCAAAGTGGGGTCCATTGCCGGGGTAACCGACCGCGATGCCGCGGCTGCCCGCGTCCTTGAGGAACGTGCGGAAGACTAGAGGTGTGGTGTTGGGCTTGAGGGCCAGCCCCGCATCGACCTTGATCCCTTCGGGCAGCGGTGCGAACTCGCCCTGCTGGAAGTAGGCCCAGAGCGCTTCGATCTGCTTGGTCGCCTCGCCGCCGAGGATCGACGTTGCGGCGCTGTTGCCCGTCACCCAGAACGCGGGCATGCGCGTGCCGGGCTTGAAGCGTGTCGGTGCATGGGCGTACGAGTTGAACCACGAGAAGCGGAGCCGCTCGCCGAACGATGTGATCGCCGGGCCCGGCGTGCCGGCGGGCGGATGATCGCCGACGACGTGGCACGAGATGCAGTTGAGCCCTTTCTCGCCGACGATCGCGCGGCCCGCCGCTGCGAGTTCAGGCCCCGCGGGAGGCTCGGGTTCCTGCACATCGGGCGCGATGCCTTCGAGACGCGCGAGGTACTCGACGATGCCGGGCAGATTGGCGGCGCCGAACTGCGGCATGCGCGTAGCCATGTAGGGCCGGGCCACGCCGCCGTCGTGCAGCACCTGACGCATCCACTGCGTCGTGAGTTTCCAGCCCGCGTTTGTGAGTCGAGGCGGGATGCGTCCTTCGTTGCCGAGTTCGACATCGTTCAGCGTTGTGAAGTACGCCCACAGTGATTCATCTGGTCCGCCGATGCCTTCCTTGGTGTGGCACGCGCGGCAGTTGAGCGCGGTGAAGATCGCCTTGCCGCTTTCGAGCGTCGCCGCGGCCTTGACGCTCGGGAGCGCCTTGATCGCCGCCGCCAGCGCACGCCGGTCATCGTCGCTCAGGGTGTAGCGCGGCGTGTCTTTGTCCGACGGATCAAGACAGCCCTGATAGTTCTCAACGCGACCGGCAAGATCCTTGAGCGACGGTGCCTTGAGCGTGACGTCGAGCTTGGGCGTGTTGGGTCCAGCGCCGTGGCACGCGTTGCAGCCGTGGCTGACGAACGCGGCCTTGCCTGTCTCGACCTTGGCCGGGTCCACCACGAATGCCGCGGGCGCGACGCGAGCGCCGGATGCGTCACGCCTGGTCCAGGTGTGAACGAGGTAGTTGGCGAGCAGGTCGGCGTCTTCGGGGCCGAGCTTCATGTCAGGCATGCGACCCGAGGGATGGGCCTTCAGCGGCTCGCGCAGAAACGCGCTCAGTGCGACGGGACGCCACTTGTCAGTCAGATCGCCGAACGGCGCGGCAACCTTGGCCTTGGGACGTTCGTTGGGCTGGCTCGAGTTGTCGAGCGCGGCAGCGGGTGACTCCAGCGGACCGTGGCACGCGATGCAGCCGACGCTGTGATAGATCTGCCGTCCCGCGCCGAGCACTGGCCGCTCGTTCGCGACCGGTTGATTGTCGTCGCTTGCGTTGTAGTAGGGCGCGACGAGGTAGTGTGTGATGGCTTCGGCGTCCACGGCGTGGGAGCCGCCATGACCTCCGTGCCCGCTGTGGCCCGCCGCACCCGCCGGGTGAAGCGTCGGCATGCCGCTGCCGGGCTTGACGCTCTGCGGATCGGCGATCCACTTCATGAGCCACTGTGGACTGGCGCGGCGGCCGATCTCTTCAAGAATCGGTGCCTTGCGCGCGGGAATGAGGCTCGCGACATTCTCCGGTGGTGCGTGACACGCGACGCAGTTCAGTTCGCCCAGCAGCACGCGGCCGCGGGCCGCGTCCTCGGCCTTGGCGACTGCGTCGATCGCAAACTTCGGCACAGTCGTGCTCTCGACGGGGATCGGCTCGGGCTTGAAGCCGGTGATATCACCGACGCGCTTGCGCTCCCACATTGTGCGCATGCGGCACGCGCCGCCGCCGCGCCGCGTGAACTTGGCGGTCAGCGTGAGCGTGCCCTGCGGCAGGGTGACCCAGTTGCCTCCGACGACTCCATCTGCCGTCGCATTGAAGACGGTGACCGGTTCGATCACACCCGCGCGGAGCGCCTTGAACTCGACCGAACCGCCGGCGATCTCAACGAAGAATCGGTAGTCGCCTGCCTCGGCCACGTTGAGCGTCGTGGTGAAGCTTGCGGTTTGATTCTCCGGCGGCACCAGCGACGACAGGCTGTCGCCCTTGTCCGCGGCAAACGCGGCGAATGGGGCGTGCAGCGTGCTCTCGACGCCCGAGCCGCGCACGACCATCGCCCATCCCGGCGGGAGCGTGCCCTTGAATGGCGCGGGCGTGGGCGGGGCAGAATCAGACGTTGCCGCAGTTGTGGCCGTCGCCGCGGTTGAAATGACGGCGAGCGTGGCCTCGCCGTCGCGGCCATCGCAGCCGGTGAGCGACGCCGCGCCGGCGAGGAGGATGCAAGACCAGATCGCCGCGGGGCGGTTCGGACGGTGCGTCATCGGTTCTCCCTGCCCGCGTGGGGCGGCATGGCACAAGGTTGCAAGGCGACCCGGCCATGGAATCAGGGCAGACTACCCGAATTGTGCGAAGCGTTCACGAGGAGTCGTACCATTGCTCCGCGTCAGGTCCGACGCTCGCGAGGCTCCAATGTCCAGCACGAACCATGTCGTCGAACATGCTCCCGCCTCCAACGCCGCGCCCGCAGGCACGCGCTCGCCGGCGGGGTGGGATTACGCACCCGCGCCCGAGACCGTCAAGGTCGCGATCGCGCCGCGCTACGGGCACTTCATCAACGGCAAGTTCGTGGACCCCAAGACGGAGAAGGCCGCGGGCCCCGCGTACTTCGCGACGATCAATCCCGCGACGGAAGGCAAGCTCAGCGAGGTCGCGCAGGGGAGCGACGCCGACGTCGACGCCGCGGTGAAGGCTGCGGAGAAGGCATTGCCCGCGTGGAGCGGTCTTGCGCCGACGGAGCGGGCCAAGTACATCTTCCGCATCGCACGCCGCATCCAGGAACGGGCGCGCGAACTGGCGATCCTCGAGACGATGGACGGCGGCAAGCCGATCAAGGAATCGCGTGATGTCGACGTGCCCACTGCCGCGGCTCACTTCTTCTATCACGCAGGCTGGGCCGACAAACTGCAGTACGCGTTCCCCGGGCGCACGCCGCGCCCCGTCGGCGTCTGCGGCCAGATCATCCCGTGGAACTTCCCACTGCTGATGGCGGCGTGGAAGGTCGCGCCCGCCCTCGCCTGCGGCAACACGGTTGTCCTCAAGCCCGCCGAGACCACGCCGCTGACAGCGTTGCGACTGGCCGAGATCATTCAAGAGTGCGGTCTGCCGCCGGGCGTTGTGAACATCGTCACGGGTGATGGGCGCACGGGGGCGGCGCTCGTCAATCACCCGCGCATCCACAAGGTCGCCTTCACCGGCAGCACCGACGTGGGCAAACGCATCGCCAAGGCCGTCGCGGGCAGCGGCAAGCGTCTCACGCTTGAACTGGGCGGCAAGAGCGCGAACATCATCTTTGAAGACGCGAGCATCGATCAGGCCGTGGAGGGAATCGTCAGCGGCATCTACTTCAATCAGGGCCAAGTGTGCTGCGCTGGCTCGCGCCTGTTCGTGCAAGAGCCCATCGTTGAGGAAGTGACGCACAAGCTGCGGCTGCGGCTGGCCGCCCTGCGCGTGGGCGACCCGATGGACAAGAACACCGATGTCGGCGCGATAAACCATGCGGCACAACTGAGCCGTATCCGCTCGTACCTTGAGGCTGGCCCTCGAGAGGGCGCGACGCTGCACGAAGTGAACCACTCGAAGTTGCCCGAGAAGGGCTTCTGGTGTCGCCCGTGCTTCTTCACGGGCGTGCAGCCGAGTCACTTGATCGCACGCGAAGAGATCTTCGGGCCGGTGCTGGCCGTGCTCAGCTTCCGCACGCCTGACGAGGCGATCCTGCGGGCCAACAACACGCCCTACGGCCTGGCGGCGGGTGTGTGGACCGACAAGGGCAGCAAGATCTTCGACGTGAGCCGCAAGCTCAAGGCGGGCGTCGTGTGGATGAACACGTACAACAAGTTTGATCCCGCCTCGCCGTTCGGCGGCTTCAAGGAATCGGGCTTCGGCCGCGAGGGCGGCATGCAGGGTCTGCGTGCGTACGTGAACGTGTGATTCCTATCGCGTGCGTCCGCGGTCACGCGTTTGCGGACGCGCACACACAAAGTCCGGAAAAACTCGAATCGCCAAGGCCCCGTCGTTGCGTCGACATCCAGCATGGCGGGGCGGGTCTTGGCACGCGTGTGCCGCCCGTCGCGTCGAGTTTCACGCGAAGGAGCGCGATATGAGCGGTTCCATCAGCAGTGTTTCCGGGTTCAACCCAGCCGCGATGATGAAGCGGATGGGCGGGGCCGGGGGCTTGGGTGGCATGCAGGGAATGCAGCCTCCCAAGGAGATGCAGCAGCAGTTTGAGGCACAGTTCCAGAAGGCCGCCAAGGAAGCGGGCGTCGACAGTTCGCAGTTTGCGAACATCGGCGGCCAAATCCAGGACGCCCTCAAGAACGTCGACCTGTCGTCCTCCGACGACCCGCAGGCGACCATTGAGAGCACCATCAACGGCGTGCTGGAGAAGAACGGCGTCGACGCCGAGCAGTTCAAGGCCGACTTCCAGAAGGTCATGGACAAGATGCCCAAGCCCGACTTCGCCAAGATGTCCGGCGGGTTCGGCGGCGT
The DNA here is from genome assembly GCA_033763695.1 of Planctomycetota bacterium. Taxonomy (GTDB): domain Bacteria; phylum Planctomycetota; class Phycisphaerae; order Phycisphaerales; family UBA1924; genus JANRKB01. The sequence goes on from JANRKB010000001.1 coordinate 16,204, forward strand.
CGGTGGCTCGCCGGGCACCTACTCGGCAAGTTCCAGCCAGCAGGATCAGCTCGAGAAGCTCCTGGACTCGCTCTTCAAGGGCGACGACAAGGGCCAGAACTCGCAGATCGCGAGCTTCTTCTCGCAGGCGTCGTCGGGGACCTTCCTCGACACCGCGGCCTGAGCCTCATCTCCCCGCACGGTGCTGCCTGCCGCGGATCTCTCTTCCCCTGTCGGCGGGATAACGGCGCGTGCGTGTTCGAGCGTCGGCGAGGCGGAGCCTCGCGACGACTCTTGCAAACCGCTCAATTTCTTTGCGTGCTTCGCGTCGGCGTCGTGACGAAACTCACTCCGCCGGCTTTTTGAAGATCATCTCGACCATGTTGCCGCGCTCGTTGTGGCGGACCTCGGTCATGTACGCGCGGATGAGCATGAGGCCGCGGCCGCTGGGCACTTCAAGATTCTCATCAAGCGTGGGATCGGGTACTTCGCCGGGCGTGAATCCGGGGCCCTGGTCCTTCACCGTGATGAGCACGCGTGCGTCGTCGATCGAGTACTCGACCTCAATGGGAAGGCCGGGCGGCAGCTTCTCGTGGCCGTGATGGAAGGCGTTCGCGATCGCCTCTTGCACCGCCAGCCGCACGGCGAAGCGAGCGGCCTTGGCGAAGCCAAATCGCTCCATCGCGTTCATGATGTCGGTCTGCATCACCTCGATGGGCGCCGCCTCGTTGACGAGCGAGCACTTGCCGTGGTGAGCCGCGCCGGCGGTGCCGCCGGCGTCCTGCTGGGGATGGAAGTGGGGGCGTAACACGTGGGTGAACGTCAATCAGGCGGGCGGGGCTCAGCGGAAGCTCTTCATCGCGTCTTCGGTCGTCTCGTGAATCTGGAAGAGCTTGTTCAGCCGCGTGATGACAAACACCTCGTAGATCTGAGGGTCGATGTTGGCGAGGGCGAGCTGGCCCTTGCGGGCCTCGACGCGCGTGCGGATGGTGATGAGCGTGCCGAGCGCCGCGCTCGAGAGGTGATCGACGTTTGCGAAGGAGATCAGCAGGCGCGGCGAGGGCTCCGCGTCGATCAGCGCGGCGATCTCTTCGCCAATGAGCTGGATGTTGGCCTCGTCAAGAATGTTGCGGTCGATGAACTCGATCTGGGTCACGTTGTCCACGCGACGCACACGGAGTCGAGACTCGGAGGCTGGCATCGAAACTCTCCTGCGCCGGTGTGCCGGCGCAACTGGGGCGGGATTGAGGCGAACCTTGAAATCGAGTCGGTGTCCGTCCCGACTCGCCAGAGCACGCCGCCCCGCGAGGCGGGCGTCTCCGAGGCACGATCATAGTAAATCACGTCGCTCGCCGCCGGGCGAGCCCAAACTTGGCGGAGCGCCAGAAAAACAAAGCCGCCCCGGGCAGATCGACCGGGGCGGCGGGGGAGCAGTGGGTGAGGCTTAGTTGTTGGCCGAAGCGCCGGTCTTGATCGCGTCCATCAGGCCGGGGAAGTTCTTCTCTTCTTCCTCGTTCTGGATCAGGATCGTCGGCTTCATGAGAATCAAGAGCGTCGACTCGTCCTTGGCCTTGGCCGTGTTGGTGAAGAAGCGGCTGATGATCGGGATCTTGGAAAGCACCGGCACACCCGATTCGACGTCCACTTCGGTGACAAGGCGCTGGCCGCCGAGCAGAACGGTGCCCTGGTCAGGGACGGTGACCGTCGTATTGATGGACGTGCGGTTGATTTCCGGATACTCCGCCGAAGCCTGACCGGACTGGGCCGAGTTCACGAGCTCAGCACCGACGACTGCGGTGGTGGGCACGGAACGGATGCGGACAAGCTGAGAGATCGAAGTCTGGACCTCGAGCGTCACGAAGCGGCGATCCGAAGAGATCGTTCCCGTCACGTCAAGGCCCGAACCGGTCGTCAGCAGGCCCGGCGTCGGATCGAACGCGGCGGCGGACGACGATGTCACGACCTGAAGATCCTGCACGTAGGTCAGATCGTTGCTGACGGAGATGTTGGCCCGCTGGCCGTTGGTGAAGGTCAGGCGCGGTGCGGTGAGCGAGACGGTCCGCTTGTCCGCCTGAGTCGCTTGCAGGAGGAAGTCGACCTGGATGTCGTCCATGAACGAGCCAGCGATGCCGAGGGCTGGGGTCTGGCCGACTGCCGCGGCGAACTTGCTGTCCTGGCTCGTGATCAGGTTTGACACGATCGCATTCGAGCCGCTCTGGGCGCCGATCGGGCTCCACTGGCCGGTGTTCCAGTAGCCCTGCGTCGTGCGTGCCCAGCCGGTGATCGCACCGTTGGTATCAAGCACCGGGAGCAGACCACCGGTGACGTTTCGTGCAACACCGCCGTTGGCGTTGAAGAAGTCTTGGCCGCGGAGCGTCGGGTCCGCACTGAAGAGAGGCTGGCGAGCAGGATCCTTGAGCTGGCCGGTGTTGAAGTAGATGTCGAGGTCGAAGCCGATGCGCTCGTAGAAGTTCTGATTGACGAGCAGGAAGCGAGTCTCGCAGTTGATCTGGAGCGAGCGGACTTCGCGGAGCTTGCCGAGCAGTGACGCGATGGCCCGATGGTTCTTGGGCGTCTGCGTGATGATCAGGTTGCCGCGGAGCTGCTGGATGAAGCCGGTGTTGCCGCCGTTCTCACGCCAGCCGGTCGTGTCGACCGTCTCGGTGATGATCTTGAGCAGATCGTTGGTGCGTTCTTCAAGCGTGCGAACCGCGTCGGTGTTGTTACCGCCGGTGTTGCCGCCTCGGAAGGGCGACTGACCGCTGCCGCTGTTGCCGCCACTGGTCTGGGTGATGTCGAGCCGCGGTGCGTTGTTGAAGTCGCGGATCTCGATCGTGAGGTCGCGCACGTCGTAGATGACGAGGATCTTGTTACGGTTGATCGCGTCCTTGGAGGCGATGCGGAGCACGCCATCCTCGATCGCCCAGCCCGCGGCATTCTGATCGTCGGAGCTCACCTTCTCCAGCACGCGATTGAGCACCGTCTCGACCGGAACCTGAGTCAGGTTCAGCGTCACGGGCGTTTCGCGATTGATGCTCACGGCTTCCAGGCTCGGCCAGTCAACGTCGACGTTGAGCTGAGTCACCGTCTGGAGGAACGCGATGACGTCGCCCAGCGAGTTCTCGTTGAAGTTCACCGGCACGCGCTTGGACTTGAGCAGCGCGAGCGCCTGACGCGTCTCGGCGGGCTCGGCCAGAGTGATCGGCTCGCCGCGACGGCTGCTGATGGCAGGCCAGTCGGACGGGAAGTTCATGATGTCGTTCGGCGGGATCAGAGCCTGGCGGTTCTCAACGCCGAGCTTGCCGGCCTTGACCCAGCGTTCCTGGTCAGCCTTCTGGAACTCGGAGTAGATTTTGCTTTCGGTCAGGACGTCCTTAAGCAGCAGGCCGCTGGCGTTGTTGGGATCGAGGAAGAGGATTTGGTCGACAACCTGAAGGGCCTCTTCGTAGCGACGCTCGACCTGCAGGGCGCGGACGCGATCGATGCTCTCGCGGATCTTGGCGTCCTTCTCCGAAGCGCGGGCCGCATTGGCCTTGGCGGCGTCGGCGGCACGCTGGCGATCCTGATCCTCCGCCTGCTTCTTCGCAAGCTCAAGACGCCGGTTCTCAAGATCGGCCTTGCGATCGTTCACCTGCGTCACGTAGCCCTGGTACTCGCTCTCAGCGAACAGGTTGCGACCGCTGCTGAGCGTGAGCTGGGCACGAGCGAGGTAGTCCTGCGCACGCTCGGCGTCACCGGACTCGAGGGCCTGCTTGGCAAGGCCGAGCTCGTTCTGGAACTCGGCGAGCTTCTGCTGCTTGGCGAGGCTGCGGTCGGCCGCGAGCTGGCCGAGGGCGTCCGCACCGCCCGCACCCATCTGCAGCTTGATTTCTGCGAGGCGGTTGTTGATCGTCGCAGTCTGATCAGCCGACAGGTGGTCGCGATGGATGCTGAGCAGGCGGTTGTACTTGGTCTGCGCTTCGTTGAAGCGGCGCTCGTTGTACGCCTTGTCCGCCTCGGCGAGCAGATTCATTGCTTCAGCCTGACGGGCGGCGGCGACGACGTCGGTCGCTTCCGAAACCGGCTGGGCCGCGGGGGCCGCTGCCGGGGCGGGCGTCGCCTCAGGGGCAGGCGCGGGAGCCGGAGCAGGTGCCGGGGTCGGCTGTGCGGCGGGCGCGGGCTGCGGGTCGCGATTGACGACGCCGGGCTGCATCATGCCAGCGGCGACGCGGGTGTTGATGATTCCCCGGGTCTGCTCGAGTTCGATGATGCGCGTCTGCATGTCATCGACGATGCGGCTCTGCGAGGCCGAGAGCTCAACGCCCGTGCGGAAGATCGCTTCGAGGGTCGCCTTGCTCTCGGCGGCGCGGCCGGCCGCGAAGTGATCGCGGGCCTGCGTCAGCATCGAGTCCACCGACTTGGCGGCGTCCGACTGAGCGGACACGACGCGCGTCTGGAGCGACTGGGCCTTGGCCTTCTGCTCGGCCGAGCCCTTGGTCACGACGTTGCCGGCGTGGCGGGCTGCGGAGCGAAGGTCACCCTGCTCCAGAGCCAGTTCACCCTTCTGCAGGGTGATGTCATTCTGATCAGCCGCGCGGATCGCACGATCAAGCGAGGCGAGCTGCGTCGAGAGCTGCGAACGCTCGCTGTCGGTCAGCGTGCTCGAGGCGGCGCTCAGCGGGATGAGCACGTCGCGGGCCCGGATGAGCTGGCCTTGCGCGACAAGATCCTTGGCGTGGGCAAGAGCCGCGCCGGCGGACGTCGCGGCGAGCGTCTTGCCGGGAGTCTCGTTGCCGATGGCCTGACCAGCGGCCTGCAGCGTGAACGCGGCCTGCGCGCACGTCATGAGTGCCGTCGCGGTGACGAGCGTGCGGACCGGACGATTCTGGCGGTTCAGCATCATCGATTCTCCACGTACCACGAGAGCGAGTATCGCTCCCGAAACCTTCCCCTCGCTCCGGCCCGATCGTTCGGGTCGAGCAGATCGGTCTTCCTTCACGCGTCACCCGACGCGTTTGTCATTCATCATCGACCACGGCATCCTGTCGCGCATCGACCGCCGCGTCTGCACACAGCGCGGCTCAGGGCCAAGACGATATCGCAAGCCAGCCCACCTTGCACGGGTCGGACCAAGAAAACCTGCATCCCGTCCGATCCCTCGACCGGAACGGCAACGCTGGTTCGGACGCCCATGACCACGCGAGTACCTCTTGCGACCTCCGGACGCAGCGCGACTGCGGCGGTCTATGACTGCGGCTTTGTCCCGCTTTGGTGCAAGGCCCCATCGGGCTCGGTCACGCGTTTCCACGCAACCGGCCGAGCCACGCGGCTCGGTCACTCTCGCAACCGTCTCGCGGCCGACCCGATCAAGTCTCCCTGATCTGTCGCCGCGGACCGGCGGGAATGTACAACGTTCTGGTTTGCCATGCAAGCCAGAGTTGTCCGTCCGTTACGATCGGTTCGCGCTTGGGGATGCAATGAGGTTCCGCATCGGCGCAAAGTTTTTTAGTGCTCCGCGCTGCGGCAAATCTCTCAGATTCGTGCGTGATTTGCAGAGGATTCGTCGCATCCACACCATCGCAGGGCCGCTGTTGCAACGGTGGGAGGCTACTCTAACCACCTGCACAGCAAGACTTTACCCGGCTCAAGCGTGGGGCTCTTGGGGCCTTTGGCCTTGGTGTTCGGGGCGTCAGCCAGCAGCTCGGAAAGATGCTCACCCGTCAGGCGATCGGACGAAACCATGAGCGGCTCGTCGATCGTCGGCATGCCGTCCGGGCCTTCGAGCGCGGCCACGGCATCGTGGGCGAGTTCTTCCGCCTGCCGCAGAGACTCGGCCACCAGAAGCACCTCTGCGTATCGGCTTGGGCGAGCCTCGGCGTAGTCCATCCGCATGACGCAGCGCCATGGCGTCGGTCCAAGTTCAGCGCCGGTGTCATCGAGATTGGTCTCGCCGTCGACATTCAGGAGCAGTCGCCAGTCGTCTTTCAGGAACTCGACGATCTCGTCGAAGCCAAGCAGCTCGGGCCGATCTTCGGGCGTGGCAAGCACGCCGCGATGTTCATGGGCTGCGGAATCCGCGCCAGCGGGGTCTTCCATGGCTTCGAGGTCAAACGCGTGGAGTGCTTTCTCGACGCGTTCCTTGGTTTCGGGGTCGGCCCGAACGGTCACGATTTTGTGTTCGTCGACGAAGAAGTAGAAGAATGGCTCTTCGCTCATCGCGCCGAAGCCGCACATGCCGTCCTCAAAGAAGAAGTCGCGGTAGCGACGCAGGGCGTCGACCAGGCGATCCTGTCCCATGAGTTCGTAGGAGATGTACGGGTCAATTTCGCGGTACGCGTCGTGGCCCAGGATGTCGAGAATCGGATAGATGCGTCCGGGCATCAACGCAAACAGCGTGCGGCACAGAGCCTCAAGGCGTTCCGCCGAGATCACGATGTCAAAGACATAGCGGTCGGGCCACTCTTCCCAGTTCTCGCCATTTTCGTCACCGTCGGCGGGCTCGAACTGAATCGTGTAGCCCGCCTTGGGTGTCATCTCTTCGACGGGATACACGCCGAGCGGGAACTGAAAGTTCCCCACGATGATGCGCTCGATCGAACTGTCGGCCTGACATTTGGGCATGCGTTGGAGTCCGAAACCATTGGGAAAGACTCTATAAGGTAGTCCGCACCACAGCCCGCAGCGCGAAACCGCGGCGTAGGCTTGGCCATGACTCCCAGCTCTGACGGCAGCGACGCCCTCACCAACGGCTTTCTCGGTGTTCACATCGGCAACACCCGCACACGCCTCGCACTTCTGCGTGGTAAGCAAGTGCTTGACGGGCAGGCGATGGACAATGCCGACGAGGCCGCACTCGCGACCGCCGTGCTCGAGCGATTTCGGCGTGAGAACGCCGATGCCGTCGTCATCGCCGATGTGAACAAGCCGCTGGCTGATCGGCTTGAAGTTGCGCTGCACGAGGGCGGGCTCGAAGTGGGCGAGGTCTATCGCGTGGGGCGCGATCTCGATGTGCCGATCGTCAACGCGCTCGACGATGACTCCACCGTCGGACAAGATCGCCTGCTCACAGCACTCGGCGCGTACGCCCGGGCTGGCCAGGCATGCGTTGTCGTCGATGCGGGCACGGCCGTCACCGTCGATCTCGTGGATGGCCAAGGCGCCTTCCAGGGAGGTGCAATCGCACCGGGCCTGAACATGATGCTGCGGTCGATGCACGAACAGACCGCGGCACTGCCGCTGCTGAAGTTTGCCCCGCCCGATCTCGCACGCGGCGAAGTCGGCAAGGACACGGCCCATGCGATGATTTTGGGCGTGCGTGCCGCGGTGCAGGGCATGGTGCGACTGCTCGCGGAGCGCTATGCCGAACTCCAGGGCGGCTACCCGCAGATTGTCGCGACCGGGGGTGACGCGATCGCGCTGTTCGAGAACGATGAGGTCGTTGAAACGATCGTTCCCGATCTGGCGATGATCGGCATGGCCGAGACGTGTGTGCGCATGCTCAGCGACGAAGTGCCCGAGCCTGCGGACGTGGAATCAACGAGCGACGACGACGAGTGAGCCCTGCTCGCTCTCACGCTTCGACGCCGCTTGCCACACCAACTCACGACGGCGTCGCTTCGATCGCCGCCGGCTTGTCGAACGGGATCGGTGACAGCTCCACCGTCGGGTTGCGATTGGTAAAGAACCGCAGCGGCCACTGATCGGTGAACAGCACCATCGGCCTGCCTCGATCGTCGAACACGAGACGGCAGCCGTCGGGTGTCTCGGGCAGTCCAGGCGGATCACTGTCGCCGGGGTTTGGCGGCGGCTGGCCCGGAATGCGCCACCAGCGTGCGATCGTCCACGGCGAGTTCTCCAATCGCGACTCCGCGCCGTACTCGTTGAGCAGGCGATAACTGAGCACTTCAAACTGCAGCGGGCCGACCGCGGCGAGCAGCGGGATCTTCTGCGTCCCCCCGATGGGTTCGAATCGCCGCGCCACGCCCTCCTTGAGCAACTGTTCGAGTCCGAGATTGAACTTCTTGTAGTTGCCCGGCTGCGGATTGTGCAGCGATGCGAAGCACTCGGGCGTGAACTCTGGAATCTCGTCGTACACGATCGTGCGATCGTCGGTGAGCGTGTCGCCGATGCCGAAGAGATCGTTGCCGACGAGGCCGACGACATCGCCCGCGATGGCGTCTTCGACGGTCTCACGCTGATTGCCGAAGAGTTTGGTGGCGTTGCCGAGGCGGACGCGTTTGCCGCTCTGTGCGTGAATGACGAACATGTCGCGTTCGAACTTGCCGGAGACCACGCGCAGGAACGCGATGCGATCGCGGTGCTTGGGGTCCATGTTCGCCTGGATTTTGAACACAAAGCCGCTGAAGCGCGGATCCGTGGGTTCGATGACGCCCGCGGCCGACTTGCGCGAGGTGGGGGGGCTGCTGTGCTTGAGGAAGCCGTCGAGCAGCAACTGCACGCCGAAGTTGTTCATCGCGCTGCCGAAGAAGACGGGCGTGACCTCGCCGCGCAGCACCGCCGCCGGGTCGAACGCCGCCCCGGGTCCGCCCGCGCCGTCGAGCATGCGGATCTCATCCAGCGACTCGGCGTGCTCGGGTGCTTCGAGCTTGGCGACGAGGCTGGGGTCGTCGAGCCCGCCGGTTTCGACCGGCGCGACGAACGCGCCCATGGACGTGCGTTCAAACAGATGCATCTGCTGATGGACGCGATCAAAGACGCCCTTGAACGTCGGGCCGTTGCCGATCGGCCAGTTGACGGGGAACGCGCCGATGCCCAGCACCTTCTCGAGTTCATCGATGAGATCAAGCGGCGAGCGCATGGGGCGATCGCACTTGTTCATGAACGTGAAGATCGGTACACCTCGACGGCGACAGACCTCGAAGAGCTTTCGCGTCTGCGATTCCACGCCGTTGCCCGCGTCGATCACCATGACCACCGCGTCGACGGCGGTGAGCACGCGATAGGTGTCTTCGGAGAAATCCTTGTGACCGGGTGTGTCGAGCAGGTTGACGCGATAGCCGCCGTAGTCAAACTGCAGCAGCGTCGAACTGACGGAGATGCCGCGCTGCTTCTCGAGTTCCATCCAGTCTGAAGCGGTTGAGCGCTGGTTCTTGCGAGCCGTGACGGAGCCTGCGAGCCCGATCGCACCGCCGTAGAGCAGGAACTTCTCGGTGAGCGTGGTCTTGCCCGCGTCGGGGTGCGAGATGATCGCAAAGGTTCGGCGTGGCAAAGTGGCGGCATCAGGCATTGAGGGTCTCGTGACGGTCTGAAGAGGGCGGAAGACAACTCATCGGGTCCACAAACGAGCTCACGGACTCGTTGCAAGGTCACCAAACGAGTCTCATATCACCGACTGTAGTCGTGTGGGTCCGCGATCGGGTTCGGGTGGGTGGCGACGAAGGACGCGGTTCTGCCGATTCCGACGCCGAAACTCGCAAGATCGAGGTGACTCTTCAGGATTCTGGAACTTTGACCTTCTCGATTCGTCCAGACTTCTACGGATGATCCGTCGCGTCAAATCCCCATGCGTCGAGCCAGAGCAGTTTCCGGAGGAAAGCCGCGTTGCGGGCGCCCGCGCGGATTGGTGCCTGCTGCGTCAGCTGGATGCAGGTCCGTTTCGCGTGACGTGCAAGCAGTATTCTCGATCGTTCTGCCAGGGTGTGCATGCGCATGAACTCGGCGCGATCGACTTCAACCTCGCCGGCGGCGGGCGCGGCACATACGAGGGAAGAGAAGTCGAATCGCGGCCCGGCGCGATCGAGTTCTTTCCACCTGGTCGCAGGCATTCGTTTCAGGCTGGAACGCTGGGCATCCGGACCATGCACGTGTCTTTTGTGGCCAGTGCGATTCGCGGTGAAGCCAGACCCGAATCGCCAGACGCTGGTATTGATCAGGCACGGGCCGCGGGCGTCGCTTCGCGACTTCTCCGGGAACTTTGGGATCCAGACCACTCGTCCGCGCTCGCCGCCGAGGCTCTTGCCTATGAGTTGCTGGCCGCCACGATGAACTGGAGTGACAAGCCCGAGCGAGGCGCACGGTGGCTGACGTGGGTGCGAGAGCGATTGCACGCGGATCATGAGGCGACGCTGACGCAACTCGCCGTCGAGGCGGGTGTCCATCGCGCCCACTTGGCGCGATCTTTCTCCGCGCAGTACGGCGTCAGCGTGGGTGAGTATCAGCGGAGGCTGCGATTGGCGAACGCCGCCCAGCGGATCGCGTCCGGTGATGAATCACTGACGCGTGTTGCCCATGCATGCGGCTTCTCAGACCAGGCCCATCTGAATCGATGGTTTGCGCGCGTCCTCGGAGTCACGCCCGGAGCCTTTGCGCGAGCGATGAGGCGTGAGCGCGACGCCCTGAGGGCATGGCCAAGAGGGTGAGCAGCACGCCAGCGGTCGACGGGGCCGGCACCACGGTGCCGATCAGCTCGAACGCACTGTCAGTGTCTTGGAACGCGGTCCATGTGCCGGCGGCGTATGAGAAGTTTGCGCCATGACCGCCGAAGAACTCACTGTCTTGCCACTGCCATGCGTCGCCGGACGCGTTGATGCAGCGAGCGCTGATCGCGAGGATGTAACTCTTGCCTCCCGTGAGGTTGATCGGCGAAGAGAGTGTGGCCTCGTAGCGGTACTCAGCGGCGCCGCTGGAGGGCGAGGCGCGTCCGGTCGCAGCGATGGAAAGCCCGGCGGGCGCGAACGATTGGGACCAGAGCCGTACTCCGGGGAGTGGGCCAGAGGCGGTCGCGACTCCCTCAAAGATCTCAAGCGTGTACTGGTTGAAGTTGCGGAGATCGTCGAAGATGCGACCTTCGCTGAGTCCCCACCAGCGGACCTTGCCGAGGCTCGCGTTGCTGGCAAGCATGAAGTCGTCGCCGCGCTTGTAGTTGCGGGTTGGACGAGCCTGACTGCTTGAATAGAAGCCAAGACCAACGTTCGCGGCGTTGACAACCGTCGGCTGGCTGACCAGTATCGCGTCCGCCGTCGCGTGCCGCGTGATTGCACAGCCGGCCAAGATGACGGGGACGAGAGTGCAGAACGCGCGTCGGGAGATGTTCATGTCCAGATTCTGACGTCACACGGCGGCGAAATCTTGAACGGCGTTTGCGCCCAGCGGTTTGTTGACGGTGACGAGCTCGCGTGCCCGATCCAGCGCATCGTCCAGGTTCTCGTGGATGTTCTCGAGCCCGATCTCCTGATCCATGCCCGCCTTCACCATCTCAAAGAGCGGGTGGGCGTGCACGCCGCCGAGCAGCAGCGCGGTGTCGTTCGCCACGCAGCGCCGATGGAACTCGCGCAGCGCGTTGAGCCCCGTCGCGTCGATGTGCGGCACATATCGCATCCGCAGGATGATCACCTTGGGCGGCTTCTCGATCAGGTCGAGCGCATCGCGCAGGTTGTTTGCCACGCCGAAGAAGAACGGCCCGTTGATCTCGTACACCTCGACGCCCGCGGGGATGCGGCGTTCGCGCACCGCGCCAGGGTCCTTGGGGTCCAGCCGCTGCGTCTCCACACCTTCTTCAATCTCCTGTTCGATGTCCGCGGGCAGGCCGGTGACGGTCGTCACTTGTGCCATGCGTCGCATGAACAGGATCGACGCGAGCAGGATGCCCGTGCCGACCGCGATCGTCAGGTCAAAGAGCACCGTCAGGCCGAACGTCGTGAGGAGTACGACGACATCCGGCTTGGGCGCTCGCAGCAGCGAGCGGAAGTGCTCCAACTCGCTCACCTTCCACGCGACCATGACAAGAATCGCGGCGAGGCTCGCGAGCGGAATGAGTTTGGCGAGCGGCGCAAGCGCGAGCATGAAGACCAGCACGAACACCGCGTGCAGCACGCCCGCAACAGGCGTGCGTGCGCCGCTGCGGATGTTGGCCGCGGTCCGCGCGATCGCGCCCGTGGCCGGCAGGCCGAAGAAGAGCGAACTGGCGATGTTCGCCGCGCCTTGGGCGACGAGTTCCTGATCCGAGCGATGGCGATCGCCGGTCATGCCGTCGGCGACGACGGCGGAGAGCAGGCTCTCGATCGCGCCGAGGAAGGCGATCGCACCGGCCGCCGGTATGAGGTCGCGGATCATCGCCAGAGAGACGCCGGGCACATTTGGTGCCGGCAGGTTTGAAGGGATACCGCCGAATCGCGTGCCGATCGTCTCGACGAGCGGGCGGAGATGGACGCCGTCGAATGCGACGCGGGTCTGGGCCCAGCCCATGAAGTGAACCACGGCCGCGCTCAGCCCGACCGCGACGATCGCGCCCGGCACGCGTGGCGCGACGCGACGCAGCACCGACAACAACGCCAGCGACGCGAGCGAAATGCCCAGCGCGTGCCAACTCACGCTGTCGCGATGTGACCAGAAGATCTCGAGCTTGCCGACGAGCTCCGCGGGAATCGTGGCTGGGTGTCCTTCGGCGTTGAGGATCGTGAGCCCGAAGAAGTCCTTGATCTGCGATGCCAGGATCGTGACGCCGATGCCCGCCGTGAAGCCAGCGATGACGGGATAGGGCACAAACTTGATGACGCCGCCGAATCGGAACGCGCCGAGGCCGATCATGATCAGACCAGCCATGAGCGTGGCGAGGACGAGGCCTTGATAGCCGTGCTGAGCACAGATCGAGAAAACCAGCGGCATGAACGCGGCGGTGGGGCCGCCGATCTGATGACGTGAGCCGCCGAATGCGGAGATGATCGCGCCGGCGATCACCGCCGTGAACAAGCCCATCGCCGGCGGCGTCAGCCAGGGGTGCACCGCCGCGAGTTGGTCGGCGACGTTCTGCGGGATGCTGCCGATGCCCAGCGCCATCGCGAGCGGCAGCGCGATGACCGCGACCGTCAATCCGGCAATCGTGTCGGCGAGGAAGGCTCGGGCGTCGTATCCCTCACGCAGACACAGCACGAGCTTCGGCGTGTGTCGCGTCCTCCAGTTGGTGGCAAGCATCGCAAACGCCCCAGAAAACAGGCGATTCTCACCACCGACGGACTATAGGTCGCGATCCGCCACGAATCGACGAACGGCGCTCAGTTTGGAGTGACTTGCCGCGCCGAGCGTGCGTCGATCAACCCCAGAACGAGGAAGACGATCCCGGGAAGGGCGAACACCGCGAACCACGGCGTCGCGGGGATGTGCCCGTCGCGCACAAACATCAGCGCGTGAAACGTGACCAGACTCACAAGCGTGATGACGCCGCCGAGCGTTTCGCGCCACCATCCGACGACCATGCCCAGCGCAACGCCCACGGGGAAGAAGGCGAGGAGCAGCCACTCGAACGCGCTTGGCCATCCGCCGCCGCTGGTGGCAAAGAGCGCAAGCAGGCCCAGACTGGCGAATGTTGCGATGCGAGCAAGCCAGCGCACGACAACGATCGGAAGGAACCTGAGCGGCGTGTGTTTCAAGGTTGCATTCATGGCGTTACCTCGTTGCGGTCTCGGCGTTCTTGAGCGGCGCTCGCATCGCGGCTTCAAGTTTGTCGGTGACGTCGATGGTCGGTTCGGCGCCCGTGTAGGCGTCGCGAGCAATGATGAGGCCGACACCAGCGTCGCGAGCGATCGTCGCGATCTCTTCGCGATAGTTCGTGGCCACGTCATCAAGCGGCGCTTTCCCCGCAAGTTGGCGGTGTGCGTGCGCTTGCATCGCGTGTCCTTCGCGTTCACAGGCGCGGACGCCATCGCGATCGCCGCGTGCCTCGGCGGCGTCGCGCCGCGCAATCAGGTCCCGCAGGACTGCATCATGCTTCGGTGAGCGGCAGTAGGCGATCAGCACGCGCGTTCGGTCAAATGTGGCGACTGACGCCGCGGGCGATTCGACGGAGTGGCCGGAAGCGTTGTAGAGCGTCGCATCGGCGACGCGGTCGGCGGGGTTTCGTTCAATGCTGCCCGCACCGTCGTGATCGTCGCAGCACGTGCAGCCGACCAGAGCGTGAATCGACAAAGCGATGCCTGCGACGACCGAAACGGCGAAGATGCGACGTGGCATGTGTCCCTCGCTTTCGAGCACTTCAGCGACGGAATGTCGAGAAATGTTAGTAAATGCTAGCAAACGTGCCCGCTCGCGTCAAGCTGATCTCGCCCCCGAACGCGTCCGAGAACAGAAATCGCGCAAGTGTCTGTCCAGATTTGGGTTGCATCATCGTGCAAGATCGCT
>JANRKB010000002.1:0-151437 GCA_033763695.1 Planctomycetota bacterium
CATCGATCCACCGCACGCCCGTGTCCACGAGCGACGAGGAGTCCGGGTCGGCCGCGAACACGAAACTCACCTTGACCGTCCGTGACCACTCGCGCGACGCGATCTGCGTCCCGCTCGCATCCGTCGGCGGCGAATCGGTGAATCCGTCGTAATCCGACACCTCATCAAAGCTCGTCCGCGCCTGCCCCACCACGCTCGTGAGCAACCCCGACAGCAACCCGCTGTTCACGTTGTACTTCTTCGCGCGGATCTCGTTCATGAGGTCCGTCGCCAACGCCATCCCCTGCGCGCGATCCGCCGCCGCCTCGCGTGCCCGCGCCGTCTGTCCCGCGGCATTCAGCGCCGCCACAGCCAGCCCGCCCACAATCGCCACGCACACCGCCGCCTCGATCAGCGAGATGCCACACCGCCAGCGATGTCGCACGCGCCGCATCATCACAGCGCCTCCGGATTGCCCGTCGTGTACACCCGCGTCGAGAACGCGCGGCTGTTCGTCGGCGTCAGCGCGATCGTCACGCTCCGCACCCGATCCACCGCCGTGCTCGTCGTCGTCGGCCGCGTCACCACGCCCCACAGCCGGTGATAGATCGCTCCGTCGCTGAACGTCGTCCAAAGTCCGCCGCCATTCGCGCTCGTTGCGAGCAAGCCCGGCGACGCAACGCCGCTGGTCAAGCCCTGCATTCGCCCCGCCACCACGCCGCTGCCGTTGGTGCGGAACACAACGCTGATGCCGCTCGACGGCGACAGCGACGACATGCCGCTCAGCGACACCGTGTACCACGCGTAGCTCGACGTCATCGATGATTCATTGATCGACGCGGTGAACAGGCTCGTCGCGCTCGGCGTGCCATCGCTGTTTGGCGTGCGCAGATCCACCACCACCACGCCGTCGATCGGCGTGACGTTGCGCACGTTCACCTCAATCTTCGTCGGCTTCCACGCTACGGCGTCCGCCGGCAGCACCGGCAGCACCGTCTGCGCAGCCCACACGCTCGTCGACAACGAGTAGCTCGCCGTCGCGCCCGTCTCCCACGCCGACAAGATCTGCTCGCTGCTGTCCACCAGCGTGCCCGTCCCGTCAATCCGCGAGGCAAATCGTTCGACGTTGAACGCCGCACTCGACAGGCTCGCGATCACCGTGGTCCATGAGCCGCCGTTGACACGTCGGCGCAGCGCGGCACCGCGCGTCGCACCCCACGCGTACTCAATCACCTCATCGCTGCCGTTGGCGTCGCGATCCGGAATCGTCAACGTCAGCGCGCTGCTCGTGCTCGCGATCTTCTTGGCGCTCTGAATGTCATCCGACATCTGCTCCAGCACCCGTGCGACGATCAGCGGCTGCTCCGTCGCGTCGCCGCGATTCGGCAACGCCCGCAGCGACAGCGTCAGCACAGATCCAAGTGCCGCGAGCACGATCCCCAACACACTCAGCGCAAGCACCACCTCGGTCAGCGTGAATCCGTGCCATGCTTCGCGCGCACTCCCGGAGGGAGGGGCTTGGCGGGTGGGTTCGCGTCGCGCCCGCGCCGCGTCTGACCATGCACTCTGAATGCTCCCCGTGCCACCGATGTCCGAGTCCGCGAGGACATCGGTGCTTCCTCGACACAACACCCCATCGAAGTCGCGCTTCGCAGCAGTGGCATGAACCCCGATCCACGAACCGCGCGCGCACACAACGCCCGCGGCTGCTCCCGAAGCCGCTCTTCCCTGCACGCGTTGCCCGACGCCACCACCCATCAGCTTCATCGCTCCGCAGATCGTTCGTCAATCTCCCACCGCGCCGCTCGTCGCGCCTGCCGTCGCTCCACCCGCCGTCACTGTGACGCTCGTCACGCCCGCAGCGACGCGCGTTGCGCGGCTCACGCTCACCACGCCCGTCGCATCCACATCAATCCGGCGCCACTCATCTCCCAGCCCCAGATAGAACCACGTCGCGCCGCTCGGCTTGCCAAAGGCATCAAACGTCACATCCTCGGTCCCCAGGTCGCCGCCCGCGGTCTGTACGCCATACGGCTCGCCCGACAGATCCACCGTCTTCGCCGAGGGCACGCTCGCGCCAAACTGATACTTGCTCCGCCCCGACAGCACGAACATCTGCGTTGCGCTCGTTGCGCGTGCCGTGTCGCGCGCCCGCTCCAGGTCCGCCGCCACCCGCGCCGCCGCGGCATCCGCGCGATATCGCGCCTGACTCTGCCCATACCGCGGCACCGCGATCGCCGCCAGCATCGCCACAATCACCAGCACGATCACCAGTTCGATCAACGAGAACGCCGCCCGGCAGACGGCTCGCAAGCTCCTCGCTCGCAAACAGTCGACCGGGCGGCGGTTCATCATCACTCGCATGGCGCGTGCCCGAAGAGTTCAATCGTCGGACCCTGCAGGACTTCCAAGCCTCGCACACGCTAGTTGTCAAGCAACTGCGAGCCTTGCGCCGCCTGCTGGTCCTGGGCCTGAGACTGCTGCGATGTCACCACCGCGGCAGACCCGCCCGCTCCTCAATAGTCCGTGTACTTCACGCCCTTGGCATCGGCCAGCGATCCGGTGTTCGGCGTGATCGCGCCAGTCGTCTCGTTGT
Organism: Planctomycetota bacterium; assembly: GCA_033763695.1. Lineage (GTDB taxonomy): Bacteria > Planctomycetota > Phycisphaerae > Phycisphaerales > UBA1924 > JANRKB01. The sequence goes on from JANRKB010000002.1 coordinate 2,576, forward strand.
ACACCCAGCCCACGTCAGCCGCAGCAGCGGCGGCAACCTTCGACAGACCCTTCTGCGGCCCAACCGGCAGCGGCGGAACCGCGCGGAGGTACGGGCCATACACATACGTCGTGTCTTTGGTCGCCTGCGTGTTGCCCGAACCATCGGTGTACGTCGTCAACTGATCGACGAACTTCGCCACCGTCGGATACGAGCCCTGCTCGGTCTTGTACAGATCGATCGCGTTGCGCAGCACCGCGATGTTCGCCTTCACGGCCGAGTCGGCCGCACCTTCAGCGCCGCGGCTCATCCGCGGAATCGCGATCGCGCCGATGATTCCGATGATCACCACGACAATGACAAGTTCAATCAAGCTGAACGCGCGACGGCGGATGGCAGCAAACATGGCAGTTCTCCAGTGAAGTCTCTGACCCCTGAGCACCCGATTGGTGCTTCGGCCACGAGGCTCTTTGCCCCGCTTCACCTGAGATATCGGCGCTGCCCGCGCCCATCTTCAGACCCGCGCGTCACCTACTTGACGGGCTGGGCCGCAGAACCCTCACCATCGCTACCACCGGTCCGGCGCACCACGCCTTCGCGTCCCTTCACCTCAGGCCGCAGCGCGATCAACACCCGCACGCCTCCGACCTCAAAGACTGCGCCCTGGTCGTTGACCTCGACCAGCGTGCCGCCGTCGATGCTGTCACCCAGCGTCACGAGTTTTCCGTTGACCATCGCGCGAGCCGGGTCCTGCCCGCCGCGCAGAATCGCCGCGACATGGTGTTCCTTGACGAACGCCGCCGCCGGCGTGTCGATGTTCGGACCTTGCTCCGCGGCTTTCACCGCGACCTTCTTCCACGCCGCGGGCACGGCGAACGCATCGCCGACCTCGGCCCCGTGCGCGCCAAGCCGCTCCAGACGCTTTGCCACCGTCGGCTGCGCGGGTTGCGACCGCGACGGTGCCGCCACCGCGGCCTCGGTCTGCGCCGCGACCTCGTCGGCCCGGGCCGCCTCCGGCCCCGTCGCCCCGAGGAACAACTTGTCCACCACAAGGGCGGCACCCGCGAGGGCAAGGACGGCGAACGAGAGTTTGCGTTGGTTGGTGATTCCCACGAACCAACTACACAAAACACTTCACGCCGTCGCAACCCCCGACCGCAGAACTTGGCTCACTTCTTGCCCGCTGCGTCGGGCTGATCGGTGCCACCGGCAGGACCTGCACCACCCGCACCGTCATTCGCCAGGGCGTGCCACACGAGCTGCACGGCACAATCCGCGGGCAGTTCCGCGTTCTCGGGCGTCGACGCCATCGCCAGCCGCGCTACCGCCGTGTCGCGCATCTGTTCATGCACCAGCGCCAGGAACGCCGCCGCCTGCGGATACGTCCCGCGCCCCGCGACCGCGATCGGCACCATCCGCGACCGCTTGCCCTGCACCGCCTTGCCCGGCGTGAGCTGCGTCACCTTCAGCCCCGCCTGCTCCGCCAGTTCCGTCAGCCGCGCCATCCGCTTGTTTACGCTGCTCTCGGGCTCGAGCGTCAGGCCGATCTCGGCACGCTCTGCCGTCAGCTTTGTCTGCTCTTCGTTCGCCGCGTGCAGCGCATGCTCGCGCTCATCGCGTTGCTGGTCCATCTGGCGCGCCTGCGCAAACTGCTCCCGCGTCGCGTCCTTGGCCTGGGCCATCGGCCGCACACCCGCGAAGTACGCAATTGCCGTCGCACCCGCCAGACACGCGATCGCCGTGGCGTCGATGGTCCACACGCCCGTCCTCGCGAAGTTGATCCCTGTCCCGATGCCCAGGTTCATCGCTTCTCCTCCCGGCCTTCACGCAGCACCGCGCCGACGCGGAACGTCACCACGTCGCGATCGTTGAATCGTGCCGCCTTCGCCTCCTGCAGCAGCACTTCATCAAACACCTGCGTCGCTTCCAGCGCGGCCACAAACGCCGAAGCGTCCTTGGCCTCTTCCGCCAGCCCCGCCACCCGCAAGGTGTAGCTCCGCGACTTTGTTCCATCCGCCTTCGCGTCCGTCTTGCCGTCGCCCTCGGGCGCCACACCCGCGCTCGTGAGTTCAAACGTGGTCAGCACCACACGCTCACCCTTGAGCATCGACAACGCACCGAGCAAGCGGCTCCAATCCGGGTGCTTGCCCACGGCACGCGCCGCCTCCAACTGCACACGCGTCGCGTTTAATCCACTCCTGGCCTTCGTCAGGTCCTGATCGACCTTCGCCAGCCGCTCCTGCGCCCGCTGGGCCGCCTCCGCCGCCTGACGCACCTCGCCCGAGTCCGCGGCCATCGCGGCACACACGCCCAGCAGCACCAGCGCGTACAACGATCCGACCACGCCCCACGCGCGGATGCGCCGCTCGCTCGCCGCGGCGGCACGCCGCGTCGCCGGGATCAAGTTCACGCTGATCATGCCGCCCTCCCCGCCGCCTCGAGCGCGTGGCGATCGACGCCGCCGCCCGCACGTCCTCCCGCGCGATTGCCCGGGTGCGTCGTCAACGCCGTCGCCCCACACAATCCACCCGCGCCGCGCATCACCAACGCCGCATCACACTCGGCCGCGAGCATCGCGGGCGCGACCGGCGTTGCCGTCGCTTCGATCGCGGCACCAACATGCTGCGCCAGCCCGGCGAGCTCCGCCCCGCCGCCGACCAGCAGCAGCGAGCCACGTGCGACGCCCGGATAGCGATGCCCCGCATACGTCAGCGACGCCTTCAGTTCGCGCGACAAGATCGCCGCGTGCGCTTCGAGCTGCGTGTGTACCTCACGATCAATGCCGCGGCGCTCGGACGTCTTGATGTTCTCCGACTCCGCAAGCAGCCGATCCAGCCGCGCCTCATCGAGTCCCATCCGCGGCAAGGCCCGCTCATAGAACTTCTTGAGCCCGGCCTCCTCCACCGCACGCGTGTAGATCAGCGTCGTGCCGTGGATCAGCGACACGGTGGCCGCCGACCAACCGACATCGACGATCGCGCTCAGGCCGCCGGTGCCCGCGCACAGCGGCAACGCGGCCCGCGCCAGAGCCATCGGCAGTGGCTCGATCGCCGCGACGTTCAGCCCAGCGCCCTTCATCGCGTCAAGCAACGCGCCCGCGTGCTCATGCGTCATACCCACGGCCATCGCGGCGACGCCATCGCTCGCTCGCGTGCCGCCCGGTCGGGCCGGATCGGGCAGCTCCCACCACGCCACTTCCAATGCCGCCGCGTCACGCTTGTGGGCCCGCGCCAGCTCCATACGCGCGATCGTGTCCACCGGCGCACCCGAACCGCGCGGCGGAAGATCCATGATCGAACTCAGCACCGCGCTCGCTGGGGCGGCCAACACCACGTCGGTCCCCTCAAACCCGCGTCGATAGAGCACACCAGCAAGTCGCGCACACTCCGCCGGCGTCGGCAGTGCCGTACGCTCCGCCCGCGGAATGCTCACGGCACGCATCAGCTTCCACCCGCCGCGGACGCGCCGACACTGGGCCGCCTTCACGCTGCGCTGGCCGAAGTCGACGCCGATCGGGCTCCACCCGCCCGCACCGATCGAGATGTTCGAAAGCGAGATCGTCACGGCGCACCTCCGCCCTGCATCGCGGTCAGATCAAAGAGCGGCAGGAACATGCTGATCGCCACGATGCCCACGCCGATACCCATCAGGATCAGGATCACCGGCTCGATGATCCCCGTCAGCGTCTTCACCAGCACTTCGTTGTCCTCATCCATGAAGTCGGCCATGTTGAGAAGCACGGGCGCGATCTGGCCGGTGCGCTCGCCGCTGCGCAGGGCCTCGACCACGCCGCCGCGGATCAGGTCGCTGCTGCCCCACGCCGCGCTCAGCGATTCGCCGCGCGTGACGACCTCCTCCGACTTCTCCAGCAGCGCGGCATACAGCGAGTTGCCCGCCGCCGCCTTGGTCAGTCGCAGAGCGTCGAGCATCGGCACCTTGCCCTCGATCAGCACGCCCAGCACACGGATGATCCGCGCGGTCGCGAAGGCGCGGGTCACGCCGCCGACCTGCGGCAGGCCCACCATCAACCGGTCGATCATCACCCGCCCCACGCCGCTCGTCACCCACAGGAACCCGCCAACGACCAGCGCCACCAGCCCGCCCAACACCAGCGGCCACTGCGTCGACAGCAGATGCGACAGATCCATCAGCACCTTCGTCGTCGGCGGCAGCGGCGCATCAAGCGTCTTGAACAGCCCCTCAAACCGCGGCAGCACGAAACCGATCATCAGCGTCATCACCGCCACGCCCACGCACGACAGCAGCGCGGGATACACCATCGCACCCGACAACTGCGTGCGGATCTTCACCTGCTGGCGTGTCAGTGCGCTCAGTCGCTCCAGCATCGCATCGAGCTTGCCGCCGCTCTCGCCCGCGGCGATCAGGCTGCGACACACCGCGTCGAAGTACTGCGGATGCTCCTCCATTGCACTCGACAGCGGCTCGCCCTCTTCGACGCGGCGCCGGATCGCGCTGAGCACCTTCTTCCAGTCCTCGTCCGTCGCTTGCTGCTCCAGTGACTGCATCGCTTCAACGACGGTTGTGCCCGTGCTCACCAGCACAGTCATCTGGCGTGCGAAGTTTGCCACGCACTTGAGCCGCTTGTTTGAACCGAGGATCGGCGGACGCTTCTCCGCCGTCGGGGCGGCAGCTCCGGCCCGCGCTTCGCGGATCTCCGACACAAAGAGCCCACGCTTGCGCAAGATCTCCGATGCGTCGCTTGCGCTGGGCGCTTCGACAATGTCGTTGACGCCGCGTCCCGCGCGATCGAAGGCCTTGTAGGTGAACTTCATGCCGCCTCCTTGCGATCAGGAGACCTGGCCGTTTCTGGCTTCGCCGGCGCGGTGGGCAGCGCATGCCCCGCCGAGTCCAGCGGATCATCCAGCGATTCATCCGTCGACGTCACCCGCAAGATCTCTTCCAGACTGGTCTTGCCCGCCATCGCGAGCAGCACACCCTCTTCGCGCAGCGTGAGACCGCCGCCGCGACGGAACTGTTCACGAATCTCGTGCATCGGCGTGCCGTGGTGGATCATGCGCCGAATCTCCGGCGTCACTTCCATGACTTCGTACACGCCAACGCGGCCTTGGAAGCCGCTGTCGTGGCAGTGCTGGCAGCCGCCGCCCTTCTTGAACGGCGTGCCTTCCTTATCCAAGAGGTCCGCATCTTCCAACACCTGACGCGGCGGGTAATACTTCGTCGCGCAGTGATGGCAGAGCGTCCGCGCCAATCGCTGCGCCACCGCGCCGTTGAACGCCGCAGAGAGCAGATACGGCTCAATGTCCATGTCCACCAATCGCGCCACCGCGCCCGGTGCGTCGTTGGTGTGCAGCGTCGCGAGCACCAGGTGGCCCGTCAGCGCGGCCTGCACCGCCACCCGCGCCGTCTCCACGTCGCGAATCTCGCCCACCATGATCACGTCCGGGTCTTGACGCAAGATCGACCGCAGCGCGCGCGCAAACGTCAAGCCGATCGGTTCGTTCACCTGGATCTGGTTGACCATGTCGAGCTGATACTCGACAGGGTCTTCAACCGTGAGGATGTTCACTTCAGGGCTGCGGAGCAGATCGAGCGCGGAGTACAGCGTCGTCGTCTTGCCCGAGCCGGTCGGGCCGGTGACGAGCGCGAGGCCGTGCGGTTGCTCGAGGACGCGCTTGAATGTAACGAGCGCTTCGCTGCGGAAGCCCAGGTCTTCCATGCGCACCCGCAGGTTCGCCTTATCGAGGATGCGCACCACGATCTTCTCGCCCAGCAGCGTGGGCATCGCACTGACACGCAGGTCGATCTCGCGTCCCTCGGCGACGATGCGCACGCGACCTTCCTGCGGCAGGCGCTTCTCGGCGATGTCCATCTTGCCGATCACCTTCACGCGGCTCACGATCGCCGCGTGCATTCCCGGCGGCGGCTTCATCAGGTCGCGCAGCACGCCGTCGATGCGATAGCGGATGCGCGTGCCCTTCTTGTCCGGCTCGATGTGGATGTCGCTGGCCTTGTCCTTCACGGCCGTCAGGAACGCGACGTTCACCAAGTTGATGATCGGGCTGCCCGCGACCATCTGATCCAGGTCCGTCGACGGCCCGTCGTCCACGCTTTCGCGTTCGACGACTTCGACGTCCGACTCGGCAAGGCTCGTGAGGAACGCGTCAACGTCAACATCGCCGCCGCGATACTTGCGGATGAACTCGAGGATGTTCGCCTCAAGCGCGAGCACCGGATTGATGCGCAGGCCGGTGAGCTGGCGCAGGCGATCAATCGTCGGCAGGCTCTGCGGCTCGGCCATCGCGACCGTCAAGGTGTCGCGCACCTTGAACATCGGGATCGCCTTCAGCCGCTCGGCCTCTTCATCGCCGACGAGCTTCAGCAGTGGCGGGTCGATCAGGCCGTGCCGCAGAATGCAGCCCTTCACGCCCAGGCACTTGGCGACGACCTTGACGAGCGCGGCATTGCCGATGATGCCCTGCTCAACGAGCAGTTCGCCGAGCATCCGGTTTGATCGCTTCTGTTCGATGAGCGCGCGATCGAGTTGTTCCTTGGTGAGGTATCCCTCGGCGACGAGCGCATCGCCGAGTCGCACGCGCTTACCCCACACGCCGCCGCCCGACTCACCGCGCCGCGCACCCGCGGGCGCAGCACCACCGACGTCCGGCGTCGGCGGCATCGCCTCGCTCGGCTCGGGCAGCGGATTGTGTTCAGGCGTGTCGGACACCGATTGCTCCATCTCTTCTGCTTGGCAATCCACTCACGTCAGAAAGCTGCGCACCGCGCTGTTCATTTCTTCGAAGTGCTCGCACTGGCTGCCGACTTCGGTCAGGTCGAGTACTTCACGAACCGTTTCATTGGCCCCGCAGAAGCGCAGCGTCCCGCCGCCGGCGGCGAGCGCTTCCGTCGCTTCGAGCAACACTTCCAGCCCGCGGCTATCGACGAACGCCACTGCACTCGCGTCGATAACGAATCGACCAAGACTCCGCTGCATCACGTCCTTCACCGCGCGGCCGAACTGATCGGCGTCGCCCTGCACCAGTGGGCCGAGCGGCTTGACAACCGTGACCGCGCCTTGTCGCTGTTCGACGATGTCCATCGCGCGTCTCCTTTACGCCGCCTTGCGGAGCGGCGCTCCGGCGGCCGAGGTGCTGATCCCGATGGGGACGCTAAGGGTGAAGGTGCTGCCCTTGTCCAGTTCGCTGGCGAGGGTGATGTCGCCGCCGTGCTGACGGGCGATCTGGCGCGCGAGCGCGAGCCCCAGACCCGAGCCTGTGATCGAGCCGATGCGATTGTCCTTGGCGCGATAGAAGCGTTCGAAGATGAGTTCGTGCTCGTCGGGCTTGATGCCGATGCCGTTGTCGGCGACGTCCACGATGAGCATCTCGCCCTTGCCAGGCTCGGGGCGGATCTCGACACGCACGCCGACGCGACCGCCCGCGGGCGTGTACTTGAGCGCGTTGCCCACGAGGTTGTGCAGCGCGAGCGTCAGCTTGTCGCGATCGCCCATGAGCGTCGGCCACTTGGGTGGCAGATCAAACTTCAGGTCGATCTCCTTGTCCTGGGCCTGGGCCTCGAAGTCGGCGCGGAGTTCGTCAAACAGCGGCTCAAGTCTCACTTCGCCGTTCTTGATCGTCAGCGTGCCCGCTTCGATCTCCGCGACGCTGAGCATGTCGCCGACGATGCGTTCAAGGCGGCGGGCTTCCTGCGAGATGACGTTGATGCACTTGAGGCGTGCCTGCGGATCCTCATCTTGCTGGTCGAGCAGGGCCTCAATGTAGAGCCGGATGTTGGTGAGCGGCGTGCGCAGTTCGTGCGTCGCCTGTGACACCAGCGAGTTCCGGGCCTCATCCGCTGCCTTCTGCTGCGTCACGTCTTCGATGATGATGACCGCGGTGGACGCATCCTCACGACGCACAGCACGGCAGCCGAAGCGGAGCACGCCGTTGTCGCTGGTCTTGATCTCAAACGACTCACGCTTGCGGAGTGAGCCGCTCGCGACGCCCTTGAGAATCTCTACGCCGCTGCCGATGGGAGCAAGGTCGGCAAGTGCCGCACCTTCGAGTTCTTCGCGCTTCTTGCCCAGCAGCACGCCCGCGGCACCGTTGGCATACGTGATGCGCATCGTCGCGTCGATCATGACGAGGCCAAGCCAGAGCGCATCGCACGCGTTGCGGATGTCGCGATCGACGCCGCTGCCGCTTCCGCCGGACTTCGCGAGCGCGGTCGCGGCTTCGGCCTCGCGACGGAGCAGTTCGCGTTCGTCAAGCACGGCGTTCCATGCCGTCGCCGCGGGGCCAAAGGACCCCTCGACGCGCAGGACTTCGATCGAGCGTTCGCCCTGACCCGCCGCGGCGAGTGCCTCGCCGACAGCGGTGAGCGCCTTGAGGCGCGTGCGCATCAGGCGATAGGTGAAGAGCAAGCCACTGAAGCCAACAACGGCGATTGCGCCCAGGCCCGCGCGGACTTGCCATGTGCCCCATGGCTCGTGGCGCATCGTGCCGCCGACGATGAGACGCGCGGCACCCTTGCCGGGGACGCTGATCTCACTGACGATGCGAACGGCCTTGTCATCCGCGGCGGATTGCGCGGGTTCGAGCGTGCCTTCGGGCCATGTGCCGCTAAAGCGAGGCAACGTGACGCGCGAGGGATCGGCATCGGCAATGACGCCGCCGCCGGGCAGCACGACGCGGCACTCGTCGAGATCGTCGGCGCGTGCGGTGTCGGCGATGAGGCGGCGCAGCGCGGTGATTTCACCGGCCGCGAGCTGTGACTCGGCGGCCTGGGTGAGCAGCGTGCTGGTGGCGGCGAGGCGGTCACGCCGCGCCGCAGACATGGATTCACTCGCGGTGTAGAGCGTCCAGAACGACGACGCCGCGAGCACGACAAGCAGGACCGCGCCGAGCATGAGCCCGAGCGTCGCCGCAACTGTTTCGCCTCTGAGCACGCGCACGTTGGGCACTCCGATCTCCACCTGCAAGAGGTGATGAGGCGTCGTCGGCTGCCGCCCACGGCAGACACGACCACGCGAATCGGTTATCGGCGTTCGACGGCGCGACTTGAGCCGGGGTGGTCTGATAACCGCCGCTGCGGACGCTTTCGGCGGATCAGCGAACGGCGGAGTTGGCGTGCGCGTGTGCATCCACAGACAACGGATGACGGACGCGTTTGCGCGCTCGCGCGCACCTCGACGGCATGGCGATGTCGCGTCGACGCGCTCGGAGCCGCGCCGACGGCACGACGTCCGGGCAGACGCGGGGCTGCCCCACTGGTTCGTCCCCGGTTTGCATGACGCACGCGTCTGACGTGCCAGAAGGCCGTGGAAAGCCCTCGAACGGCGTTGGCGGATGATCGGAGAAGGCATCGGGATGGCCGAGGCGCAAAGAGTGCGTCAACAAAATGTGCGGCTCGGCGTGGTTCCTTGACACATCGTCTATGCTCATCTCATCCGAGAACCATGCCACGCGTGCGTCCTCCGCGTCGGAGGCTTGGTGCTGAGAGTCGGTTGTCGCGCTCGGGCGGGGGTTGTGTCAGGAGGCTTGCCGTGGCTGCTCGCTCTGAACCGTCGCTTTCGCCGTCGGGGGCTTCCGCCGCTTCACTTTCGCCAGGCGCGAACGAGCCGCGTCTCTCGCCCGCGGCGGGCACGGCAGCCGAGGTGCCTGTTGGCATCGACGCCGCGCACGGACCCGCCGTCTATCAGCCACCGGTCCACGTTGATCTGCTGCCCGCGCATGTGCGCCGTGGCGTCGAGCGGCGCGACAAGGCCAAGCTGCTGACGCAGGAATGGCTGCTCACCAATCGACTCGGCGGCTACGCGATGGGCAACGCGCTCGCGGCGAGCGCGCGGCGGTATCACTCATGGCTCAACGCCGCCACCACGCCGCCGGTCGGACGCATCAACGCGCTGGCGTCGTGCGTCGAGACGCTGATCCTCGAACCGATCGCGGGTCGCACCGGCATGTCCGATCACGCGGGCGGCGAGCAGCGGCTGGACTTCTCGACATTCATCTTCCACGGCGACGCAACACCCGAGATCATCGACGGCCATCTGCTGCACCCGACCGGGTACATGCATCTGGAATCGTTCGAGAAGACGCCGATGTCGTGCACGTGGTGCTATCGCTACGGGCCGGTCGAGGTGCGGCGTGAACTGACGCTGGTGGAGGGCGTGAACGCCGCGATCGTGCGCTACACGATCAGCACCGGCGGGCATCGGGCTCGCCTGGAACTCCGCCCGCTGGTCGCGCTGCGCGACATTCACGGGCTGCGGGCCGCGTCGGACGGCGCGATGGCATGCACGCCCGGACCGACGCCCGCTTCGGTCGAGGTGGCGGCGGAGAGCAATCGCTTGCTGATCGAGTGCGTGGGCAGCGGCTTTGAGATGCAGCCCGCGTGGTGGTACGGCTTTGAATATCCCAAGGACAAGGCACGCGGGCAGGACTATCGCGAAGACCTGTTCACGCCGGGCGTGTTCGTGGCGGGCATCGAGGCCGGTGCGCGCGAGCGCGTGCTGGAGCTGAAGGCATCGCTTTCGTCTGCGCCGACGCCGCCGCGGGTGGTGCAGGAGTCATTCGCCGCGATCACGCAGCGTCGGCGTTCGCGGCTTGAGCAGATCGTGCGATCGACCTCCGAGACGTGCTCAGCGCGCGGCATCTCGCTGAGCGAGCAGGATGCGCTCGCGCTGTCGACGCTGGTGTGTGCCGCTGATCAGTTCGTGGTGCGGCGTGATCTGCCGGACCCTGCCGGCCACGCGGGCAGCACCATCTCCAGCGCGTCGGTGATTGCGGGCTATCCGTGGTTCGCCGACTGGGGTCGCGACACGATGATCTCGCTGCGCGGCCTGCTGCTCACCACCGGTCGCCTCGATGAGGCCCGCCAGTGTCTGCAGACGTTCGCTCGCCTGCGCAAGCACGGCCTGGTGCCCAACTGCTTCCATGATTCGGGAGAGGTCGAGCACAACACCGTCGACGCGTCGCTGTGGTACATCCACGCGGCGTGCGACTGGCGACGCGAGGCGACCCGCGCGGGACTGCCACGGCACGACGAAGAGATCCTCGCGGCGTGCGTCGACATCGTGTCGTCGTACATCGCGGGTACCGACTTTGACATCAAGGTCGATCCGGAAGACGGGCTGGTGACGGCGGGCAACACGGGCACGCAGCTCACATGGATGGACGCCAAGCGCGACGGCGTGGTCTTCACGCCGCGACATGGCAAGCCGGTCGAAATCAACGCGCTGTGGTATTCGGCGCTGTGCGAACTGAGCGACGCGCTCAAGGACGCGGACGCGCGGCTGGCCGGCGAACTCAAGTCGCGGGCCCATGTCATCGCCAAGAGCTTCCGCGAACTGTTCTGGGATCCGGCACGCGGCTGCCTCCACGACGTCCTGCTGCCCGGGGCGGGCGGCCCGACGGGCAAGCGGGTGTGGTGGCCGAGTCCGGAGATCCGGCCCAACCAGATCTGGGCGATCTCACTCCCCCACTCGCCGCTGACCGACGCGATGCAGAAGGCGGTGCTGCACAAGGTGACGGAGCATCTGCTCACGCCGCTCGGACTGCGGACGCTGTCGCCGGGCGATCGCGGCTATGTCTCGCGGTTTGAGGGCAATCTGTTTGAGCGCGATCGCGCGTATCACAACGGCACGGTCTGGCCGTGGCTGATCGGCGCGTATGCCGAGGGCGTGCTGCGCGTCGGCGGGTTCTCGGCTCGTGCCGCTGCGGACGCGCGGCGTGCCATCGCGCCGCTCATGGATGTTGCCTGCGGACGCGGCCCACACGCGGAACTCGGTCAAATCCCCGAGATCTATGACGCCGACGAAACGCCGGGCATGCCGCGGCGCGCCGACGGCTGCCCGATGCAGGCGTGGTCGGTGGCGGAAACACTGCGCGTGCTATGGATGATCCTGCGACTCGAAGCGGGACTCAAGGTCTGAGACGCGCGTCAGCGACGGCGCGACATTGCACGCGCGATGTCGCGATCGGCATCGCACTTGGCGATCGACTGGCGCTTGTCGTGCTTGGCTTTGCCTTCACCCAGGCCGATGAGCACCTTGGCCCAGCCGTCCTTGAAGTAGATCTTCAGCGGCACGATGGTCATGCCTTTGACGTCCGAAGCGCGGGCGAGCTTGACGATCTCGCGCTTGTGGGCGAGCAGCGTGCGGGCACGCGTGCGTTTGTGGCCCATCGCGCCGGCCGGGCCGTAGTCGCCGATGTTGACGCTGTACATGATGAGCGTGGGCGGTTCGGCGGTGGCGCGGACGTAGCCCTCGGCAAGCGAAACTTCGCCGTCGCGGATCGTCTTGACCTCCGAGCCGTGAAGCGCGATGCCGCACTCGAGCGTGTCGATGATGTGATACTCGAATCGCGCCTTGCGATTCTCGATCACGCGATCGTTGGTGTTGAGTTTGCCCTTGGGCGACATCGTGCAAGCCTACGCGTCGATCCTGCGGCGAGCGGGCCACCGAAAACACAAACGGCCCCGAGCCAGTGGCGACTCGGGGCCGGTGGTTGAGCAGAGAACCGACTCAGGCGCTGGGCTGAGCAGGCTGCGAAGCGGCCGCGGCGCGGGCCTCATCCTGCAGCACGGCCTTGCGGCTGAGCTTGATGCGACCCTGGTCGTCCACGAGGATCACCTTCACCTTGACGACATCGCCGATCTTGACGACATCGCTGACGCTCTTGACGTAGCCGTCGGCGAGCTCAGAGATGTGGCACATGCCGTCGGTGCCGGGGGCGAGTTCGATGAACGCGCCGAAATCCTTGGTGCTGACAACCTTGCCGGTGTAGACCGTGCCGACCTTGATCTCTTCGCAAAGGGCTTCGATCTCGGCGCGGGCGCCGTCGATCGAGGGGCCGTTCATGCCGGCGAGCTGCACCGTGCCGTCGTCCTCGACGTCGATGGTGACCTGCCAACGGTCCTGGATGGCGCGGATCATCTTGCCGCCGGGGCCGATGAGCTTGCCGATCTTCTCGGGGTCGATGCGGAGGGTGATGAGGCGCGGGGCGAGCGGGCTGATGTCCGCACGCGGCTTGGCGATGATGCCTTCCATCGTCTCGATGATGTTGAGACGGCCACGCTTGGCCTGCTGAAGGATGACTTCAACCTGCTTCATCGTGAGGCCGCGGGCCTTGAGGTCGAGCTGGACGCCGGTGATGCCCTCGCGGGTGCCGGAGACCTTGAAGTCCATGTCGCCGAAGAAGTCCTCTTCGCCGATGATGTCGGTGACGAAGATTTCGTTCTGGTCGTTGTCATCGCTGAAGCGACCGACGCTGATGCCGGCGCAGGTGGCCTTGATGGGCACGCCCGCGTCCATGAGCGCCAGGCAGCCGCCGCAGACCGACGCCATCGACGACGAGCCGTTGGACTCGGTGATGTCGCTGACGACGCGGACGGTGTAGGGGAACTCATCGGGGCCGGGGAGGATGCCCATGAGCGAACGCTCGGCGAGCGCACCGTGGCCGATCTCGCGACGGCCGGGGGCGCTCACGCGCTTCACTTCGCCGGTGGAGAATGGCGGGAAGTTGTAGTGCAGCGTGAACTTCTTGCTGTACTCGGGGGTCAGGCCGTCGACGATCTGCTCGTCCTTGGACGTGCCGAGCGTGACGCTGACGAGGCTCTGAGTCTCGCCGCGCTGGAAGAGGGCCGAACCGTGCGTGCGGGCGAAGATGCCGACCTGGCCGGTGATCGGGCGGATCTGCTCCGGGCCGCGGCCGTCGGCGCGGATCTTCTGCTCGACGATCAGGCGACGCGTCACCTTCTCCTCAAGGCGGCGGAAGGCCTCCTTGGCGAGGGTGCGGTTCTTCAGGCTCGTGGCGTACTCGCCGTAGGTGCCGTCGGTCTTGAGCGCGAAGTGCCCGTCGAGGACGCTCTTGCGGAGCGCGTCGACGGCGGCGTTGCGATCCTTCTTGCCGTTGATCTTGCGGGCCTCGGTCATCTGGGCTTCGGCCAGCGTCTTGATCTTGGCGGTGATCTCGGGCGTGGGCAGGAAGAGCTCGCCCATGACCTTCGCCTTGCCAACCTTCTTGGCCAGCTCGTTGATCATGTCGAGGATGATCTTGATCTGCTGATGGCCGAAGTCCATGGCCGCGAGCAGCGCGGGCTCATCGATCTCGGCGGCACCGACTTCGATCATGTTGATGCCGTCGGCGTGGCCGGCGAGCACCAGGTCCAGATCGCTGTAGTCCATCTGGCTCACCGTGGGGTTCACGGCGAACTTGGGGCCGTCGTCGGTGTGGATGCGACCGATGCGGACCGTCGCGGTCGGACCCTCGAAGGGGATGTCCGAAAGCGCGAGGGCGGCAGACGCGGCGGTGCCGGCCAGCACGTCGCTGTCGTTCTCGGTGTCGTGGCTCATGACAAAGCACTGGATGAGCACTTCATCGATGTAGCCGTCGGGGAAGAGCGGACGGATCGGGCGATCGATCATCCGCATGGTGAGGATTTCCTTCTCGCTCGGCGGACCTTCGCGCTTCTTGAAGCCGCCGGGGAACTTGCCCGCCGCGCTGGTCTTCTCGCGATAGTCCACGGTGAGAGGGAAGAAGTCGATGCCTTCGCGCGGGTTGGCGCGGACGACCGAGGCGAGCAGCTGCGTGCCGCCGTAGGTCACCATGACGGTGGCGTTGGCGAGCTTGCCGACGACGCCGGTCTCGATGGTGAGGGTTCGGCCGCCGATCTCGCGCGAAACGCTGATCGTGCCCGTGATGGGCTGAACGGAGGGAGTGGACTGGTCGGACATGAAAACCTCTCAGCGGCATCCGCGCGGCTCGCGCGACAGAAGTCGGCGAGCGATCACGAGGCCGCGTGTGGGGCGGGCCGCCGCGTCATGGATGCACCACGAGAGGAGAGGCAGAAGGCAGAGGACTCGCCACCGGGCGCGAAGCCCGGTTTTCAAGTGCTGTGCCCACTGCCGCTCCGGGGAGCGATCCACGCGGCAAAGCCCGCGGTGGACGGAGGTTGCGACCCCGATGGCCGCAACTGCGAACGACTCGATCAAAGCGCGCCGATCCTCGGCCAAGCCGAAGCGACGCAGAAACAACGCGGCCCGCGCCGTGTGGGACGCGGGCCGTGTGGATTACTTGCGGAGGCCGAGCTTGGTGATGAGATCCTGGTACGCCTTGGCGTCGGTCTTGGCCAGGTAGCGCAGGAGGCGGTTGCGCTTGCCGACGAGCATCACGAGGCCGCGACGGCTGTGGAAGTCGTGGTCGTGGGTCTTGCAGTGCTCGGAGATCTCGCGGATGCGGGCCGTGAGCATCGAGATCTGGACTTCGGGCGACCCGGTGTCCTTCTCGTGGCGGCGGGCACCCTTAATGATGGTCTGACGGGCTTCGGCGAGAATGGCCATAGTTCGAATGATCCTGTGCGAAACGTGCTGGTCTTCCAAGGTTTGGGTGGACTTTAGGCGTGGCCGCGGACCTGAGCAACCAAGCCGGGCGGGGGGGAGAGGTCCGGGATGGCGGGTCCGCAGGGTCCGATCCGGATGAAACTGGCTGAAACGCGCAGAAAGGCTTGGAATCGCCGCGGCGTTTCTGGTATATTCCCCAATGGATCGTTTCTGTAACGTTCCATTGTTTCCGGTGTCCGCACCAGTTTTTTGGAGAGACAGACATGCGCAACGTTCTTCTCGCAGGTATTGCCGGCTTAGCCCTCGCGGCGACGGCACAGGGCGCCAACGTCGGCGTCGACCCCTCCAGCGGTCCTTGGCTGGGCTACATGAACGTCTTTGACCTCGGCGGCGGCTTCCAGTTCGGCTCGCCTTGGGGCATTGGCGATCTCAACGCCTCGTTCAACAACCCCGCCAACACGCTGACCCTTTCGCCCAACACCATCGGCGATCCGAATCCCTACTGGTACATCGGCGGCGGCGGCCCCGGCGCGGCTGGCAACAAGATCATGGAGGCCAACCTCTATCAGGAGACCACCGGCGTTTACGTCGGCACGAGCCTGACCTTCTCCGGCACGGTGCTCTCGCACTCGTTCACCTCCGCCCATCGCGTCTACGCCTTCATCAAGGACTTCGCGGCCGACTACTCGTCCTCGGTCACGTCGTTCTATGAAATCACCGGCGCTGGCGCGTTCAGCGTCAGCCTCAACACAATCAACGACGGCGCTCGCCACGTCCAGTGGGGCTTCCAGACCGTCGGTGTGAACGTGTGGACGACCGACACCGCTCCCTTCGGCAACGTCGTCATCCAGACGATCCCCGCGCCGACCTCGCTCGCCGTCCTCGGCCTCGGCGGTCTGGTCGCCAGCCGTCGTCGTCGCGCGTAAGTGCGTCGAACTGTCTCAACTGATTCGTCTCATCTGAATCGTCACTGCGCTCGAGCGTTCGCGGAACTCGGGCGCGACAGTTGAAAGTGAAACGCGCATGCCGCCGGTCGAAAGATCGGCGGCGTGCTTTTTGAGTGGCACGGCCCATGACTCGCGATCACGGTCTGCTCGCGCGCGCGATGATCGTCGCGGCACGATCAATCTCGTCGGCGCTGTTGAGGATGTCTGGACACAGACGCACGAACCCAAGCCGCGCATCGGCGTTGACGCCACCGGCCTTGAGCGCCGCGACGCCGTCGCTCGCATCCGGCGTCTTGGCCCACGGCACAAGCACGAACGCACCGGCGACGAGCGGGCGACAGACGCGCACGCCGCGTGACTCGAGGGCCGCCGTGAGTTGTGCGATCTGCCCCAGGCTGTAGGCACGCAGGCGACGCACGCCGATCGACGTGACAAACTCCAGCCCAGCACGGCACTGGTACGCAAGCAGCGGCGCGGGCGTGGAATCCATCCATGCGTCGCCGCCGGATGTGAGCAGCGGTTGCTCGGGGCGCTGAAAGCCGAAGGTGTCGCGCTTGGCGAACCAGCCGGTGTCGAGCGTGCGCAGCGTGGGCTCGCCGTCGTCGTCGCGAAGGTGTCGCGGATGCACGGCAAGAAAGCCGCCGCCGGGACCGCCGCGCAGATATTTGTAGCAACCGCCGATGGCGAAGTCGGCGTCGATCGCACGCATGTCGCCCTCGATGACGCCCAGGGCGTGATACGTGTCGACGATCGCAAGACCGCCACGCGAATGTACTGCGTGAATCACGCGTTCGATGCCCTCGAGCACTTGGCCGGTCGCGTAATACACCTGTGAAACCAGCACAAGATCAACACGCGGCAGCGCTTTGATCGTCTGGATGATGCGATCCGCCGAAATCAGCGGCGGCGATGATGAGTCGGATGTAGATGGCTCGGGATCAACCCAGTGCACCTCGGCGCGGCCGCGATGGGCATAGGTCTTGAGGATGAAGTCCATCGAGTCAAACTCGCCCCGCGTCGCGACGACGACCGGGCACGCCTGCGGCAAGGCATTGAGCACCGCCCGCAAGCCCTGCCCGGCGTTCACACGCGGCGTCACGCAATCCGCACGCGACAGACCAAGCAACGCCGCGATCGACGCGCGGAATCGCGTGATCTCGTCCATCCACGGTCCCCACGCGTCGTCCATGCGCGTCGCCCAGAGCGCGGCAAACTCGGCGAGGTCGGCGGCCGTCTGATCGAGCGGGCGGCCCAGCGAGTGATTCGCGAGATAAATCTCATCACGCTGCAGCACGCGCGAAAACAGCGGGAAGACGTGGCGCCGCAGCGATTCTGCCGTCAGCGGGCCGTCACCCATCGCCTCGATTGCATCACGGATTGTGGTCATGTGCGATCCTCGTGGCCCGATGTCGATTGATTCATGCGCTCGTTGCGTCCACAACCCCGCACGGCGTGCAGCGAACTTCTGGCGGGTACAAAGCAGGCATCGAGCCATGAGGCATCAAGGCATCGAGTGCCGGAGTCGACTGCGGATCCGTGGCTGACGGTCGACGCGGATGTCAATGCCGCGGCGCCTCGCCGGTGGCGGGCCCGATGGATGTCCGAACGTCCCATAGTTCGGGAAAGAAGGGCATGTCGAAGATGTGTTTGAGGTACGGCACGCCGGCGGTGCCGCCCGTGCCGCGCTTAAAGCCGATGATGCGATGCACGACCTTCATGTGGCGGAAACGCCAGAGCTGATACGCCTCGTCGATGTCGACGAGCTTCTCGCTCATCTCATACGCGTCCCAGTATCGCTCGGGGTTCTCATAGATCTCGCGCAGCACCGCGACCACGCCGTCGTTCGGCACATGCGGCTGCGTCACATCGCGCTCCAGCACCTCGCGCGGCACGGGCAAGCCGCGGCGCGCGAGATGGCGAAGGAACTCGTCGTACAGCGTCGGCGCATCGAGCGCGGCCTTCACCATCGCGTGGATCGGCGGGTTGTGCTTGAACACCTCGAGCATGCGGGCGTCCTTGTGCCCGAGGATGTACTCGATGATGCGATTCTGGTGGCTCTGAAAGCCGCTGGCCGGCCCGAGCACGTGGCGGAACTGCGTGTACTCGGTGGGTGTCAGCGTCGCGAGCACGCTCCACTGCGAGAGCAACTGCGTCTGGATGTGCTTGACGCGGGCCAGCACCTTGAACGAGGCTTCAAGTTGATCGCTCGCGATCAGCCGCAGCGCTTCGTGCAGTTCATGGATGATGAGCTTGAACCACAGTTCGCTGGTCTGGTGCTGGATGATGAACAGCAGTTCATCGTGATGCTCGGGCGACGAGAGCGGACGCTGAGCGCTGAGCAACTGCGGCAGGCTCAGGTACGTGGCGTAATCGAGCTTGCCGTGCAGGTCGGTGTGGACGCCCGCGGCAGCATGGTCCGGCCTTCGCGGCGATTCAGGAGCGTGTTCGTGGCTCATGCAAAGAGCCTACGAGATTCATGCCCCAAGCGCGCGACAACACGTGGCGTCATGCCCCTGACTTCGTGACTTCCTGACTCTTGACTTTCGAGGCTTTCCCACGCCGTTACTGACGGTCGCTGACGCGATCGACGCTGTCGGTCCGCGTGGGCCCGGTGGCGTCGGCCATGGCAGTCTGATGGCGATCGACGGGGGCGGGAATCATGGAGACGAGCGAGGAACCGTCGCCGCCGGTGGGCGCGATCTCGATCGTGCGGATCGAGCGGTACTCATCAACGCACGAGTAGGAACATCCGCCGCTGACGCACGCGAGGGCGGCAAAGACGCCCGACGCAAGGCACAGCACGCCGAGGCGGCGGCCTGAGCCGAGGAATCGCGAAGTCTGGCGTTGCGACACTGTCATGGCTCGTGTTCCGTGGTCCTTGGGGTTTTTGGCGTCGCATTCCAGCGGTGCCGAGACCTCAGTGACCCAACCAGCCCAGCCGCATCCTTCTTCGGCGTTTCCCCGCCGAAACCTCATCGATCCCGTCCTATCGGACGGAGTGGGGAGTGAAGCGTAGCGGCTTCTCCGGCCACAAGCAGCACGCGACGGCCGTGCGGCGTCGCCTGTGGATAACTGTTTACAAAATGTCAGGGCATGCACGCATCCGGCGGGTTCTTCGCCAGGACGTTTCCCCGGGGTTGGCTCATCGTGTGGCCAGCCGCGGCGTGCGTTGGCGGCGTGGGGCGTGCGTTTGACGCCCCGCCGCGTCTCAGTACGATACGGTTCTCGTGGTTGACGGTTTCGCTGCCGCCACCTGATCTTGTTTTTGTTCGGTCGCCACCCGCGGCCGCTCCCCTTGCGAGACGATTTTCATGAAGCCTTCTTTCAGCACCGTCGCTTGCCCCGAGTGGACCTTTGAGCAGGTGGCGCGTGCCGCGGACGAGGGCGGGTGGCAGGGTGTCGAGCTTCGCACGTTTGGCTTCGGCGGCACGCGTTTGGCGTGCGAGCCCGGCCAGACGGCGGGCGAGAAGGTCCGCCACCTCTTCGCGACCGCGAGCTGCGAAGCGAGTTGCCTCGCCACATCAATCGCGTTTGATGAACCGATCCATCCGCCGATCATCGGGGCGCTGCTGCACCCCGTCGACCAGCCGCTGCGCCAGCTGCACTCCGCCATCCGCGTCGCGGTGGGCCTGGAGTGCAACCTCGTCCGCGTCTTCGGCGCGCAGGTGCAGCCGGGCCAGACCCGCAAGGCCACCATCCATCGCATCGCTGGCCGCCTGAATGACGCTGGCGATATGGCCAAGAACACCGGCGTGCGCATCGCGCTGGAGAATGCCGGTTCGTTCGCCACGGCGGCGGACCTCTGCGAGATCCTCGACCTGGTCGAACACCCGTGGGTCGGCGTGGCGTATTGCCCCGCGCTCGCCAAAGTCGCGGGCGAAGATCCGATCGCGGGTCTGAATGTCATCGGCGATCGTCTGCTGAGCGTCAAGCTGCACGACTATCGCAGCGGCGTGCCGTGCGGCTTGGGCGACGGCGAGTTCCCGACGCGCACCGTTGTCGAGACGCTGGGCAAGAGCGACTATCGCGGCTGGATCGTGTATGAGCACGACCGCCTGTGGAATCGTGACGCCGCCGCGCCCAGCGCGGTGCTGAACGCCGCGGCCAAGCGGCTCTACGAGTGGATCGGCGGCACGACGAAGGTGCGCGGCACGCGGCAGCTCGTCGAGGTTTGATCCGCCACCGCCAGACCTGCGGTGTTTTCAAGCACGAAGCGTGAATGTAAACTCGCGGCATGAAGCGCGAACGCCTGGTGCCGTGGCTGTGTGCTATCTTGTGCGGTCTGCCGATCCCCAGCGCGATCGACGCCGCCCAGGCACAGCCCGTCCCCGAGCGTGCCTCTGACCCCGCTCGCCCGCTGCGGGCGTGGCGGCTGCAAATCAACGGCGACATGGTGTGCTCGTCGCTCGCCGGGCTCTTGGGCGAGGAGATCACGCGTGCCAAAGCCGCTCACGCCGAAGCGATGATCGTGCAGTTGAGCGCGGTGCACTGGCGCGGCGATGTTGCACTCGCGATGGCGCGAACCGTCCGCGATGCCGGGCTGCCAGTCCATGTCGTGCTCCGCCCGCACGACTCGGAACGTGTCGGCGTCGGTGCACTCATCGTTGCGCTCGCGGCCACGAGCGCGTGGATGACTCCGGGCGCGAGCGTCCAGAGCGGCGCGGGCGATCGCGCGCCGGGCTTGGTCACCACCGTGAAGGCCCAGAAAGACGAGAACGCCGCGCTGACGGAGATCATCGATGCCGCGCTGGTGCGGCGCGGGGCACCGGTGGAACTCGGCCCACTGCTCGTGACGCCCAGCGGTGCACGTTGGCTGGCGACCGTCGACGGCGCGCCGCGCATCACGGATGACGCAAGCGCCGGCAGCGATGCCGTGCCTGTGCTGACCAACGAAGTCGACGGCGTGCGGCTCGCGATCGGCAGTTCGCTTGCGATGCGGGCCCGCCTCATCGACGGCGAACGCGGCGGCGATTCGGTCTTCAAGAAGATGGGCTATCTCCCTGCACGCCCCAAGGCCGAGCCCGCGCTTCGCGACGAGTTCACGCTTACGCCCGACGCCACGATCGCGTGCGATCCTGACGGCGAGTATCGCGAGTTGTGTGCGGCATTCACCGGCCTCGATTCCGACTTTGACCGTGTTCAGCAACTGCTCGACCCGCCCGGCGACGGCAAGCCCACCACCACCGCAAAGAGCGAGGCCGAACGCGAACTGACGAACATTCGCTCCACGCTCGACGAGATCGACCGGCGGCTGAAGTCTTCCGCAGAGCTCTCGCAGCGACCCGTCCCCGGACAGTCGGAAGTGGGCGTCAAGCCCTCGGCATGGACGAGCAAGTGGCGCAGCGCAATCCAGAAGAAACGCGATCAGATCACGCGGCTGTTGGCCAAGACCAAGTGATTCGGCACATCACGCCTGCGACACGCGCAGCAGCGCGGGCGCTGCCGATGCTTGATCGCGGATGTGCCGAAGATCGGCGACCAGCGGGCCGGGCAACCCAACAACACTGAGTGACGCCAGGTATGCATCGAGCATGAGTCGCCCGCCACGCGTGCCGGGGACGACGCGGCCTGCCGCGGAGAGATCGCTGAGGCGCGCACACGCCGGCGCCGCACGCAGCGCGGCAACAAACGCCGCGGGATCCTGACCCGCGCTGAGGATCGCCGCCGGATCAACCCCAGCGCCGATGATCGGCGCGTGACGCTCGGACGCCGCACCGCGCGGGATCGCATGATCAGCCACACGCACGCCAGAACGCTCGGCAACCGCCGCGATGCGCTGTGCCGCGGCATTCGTGAGATTCTCAGGAAACGCGACACTCACAACCCGCCCGGTCGCCCCAGAAAGATCCGAGAGTTCGGCACATAGCCCGATCGCTCCGTCGACGGCATCAAGCGCACGCTCGGCGTGGACCGGATCGGCAAAGTGTGTCGTTGGCACCCACGCATCGAGCCCCGCGAAACTGAGCCCAAGCCTGCGCAGCATCGCGGCGAGATCGCGACGAGCCGAGCGATCCAGTTCGCGTGCACGAAGCCCGGCGGCCGTCGCGTCGAGCACGATGTGTCGTGCACCCAGAGACGCCGCCCACTCGATGGCCGCACGCGGACCCGCGGCCCAGGGCGCGGCCGGGGCGCGTTCAAGACCCGCGAGAGACAACGCAATGGGAAAGCCAGTCAGCACGCGGAGATTGTTGGCGCGCAAGCATCCTCAACCCGAAGCAAACTCGAAGCCAACTCGAAGCCGACACGAAGCACGCTCGAAGCGGGCCGAAGGCATTGCGTGCCGCCCGCCGCGAGTCGCGATCCGCCACAGCACGCGGACTGACCCCACTATCATCGTTTATGTGCAAGCGACGTGCCCTGCTTGAGTCGATCCACCTTGTCGCGCTGGCCATTTGGCTCGCCATGCTCGCGACCGCCGCGATCGGTGCTTCGCTGGTCTTCCCCGCGATGCGTGCGGCACACGCCAGCGTGCCCGACTATCCCGCCTATCCGGCCGAGGCCTGGCGACTCGCCGGCGGCCTGGCCGCCTCGCCCATCTTCTTCTTCACCGCCAAGGTGCAATCGTGGTGCGGCCTCGTCGCAGCCCTCAGCTTCCTCGGCGCGCTGACCCGCGGCGTCCGCCTGCGCAGCCCGATCGGTGCCGCACGGCTCGTCCTCCTGCTCGTCGGATGCGCCACGCTCACCTATTACACCCACTCCTACATCCCCACGATGCACAGCCAGCTTGATCTGCTCCTCGCGGCGAGCGCCGACCCCGCGCGTGCCGAGGAGGCCAAAGCCGCCCAAGGCGTCTTCGACAATGCGCACACACTCGGCTCGCCACTGATCTCAACCATGGGACTTGCGATCCTCGCAGCCATGGCGCTGGTGCCGCTGTCGATGCGAAGCGCGGCGTGCGACGCGACAAGTAGCACGATGAATACCGCGACCAACGCGCGCACCGCCTCAAGCAGGAGCAATCATGGCAACGCGTGAGCGCGACGATGCCCTGCTCAAGGCGCTGCGCGAGCACTATCCCGACGCCCACTGCGAACTCAACTACAGCACGCCGCACGAACTGCTCATCGCGACGATTCTCTCCGCCCAGGCCACGGATGTGAGCGTCAACAAGGCAACGCCCGCACTCTTCGCGCGATTCCCCACGCCCGCGGACTATGCCGCGGCCTCGCCCGCCGAGATCGAGCCGTACATCAAGACCATCGGGCTCTTTCGCAACAAGGCGCATGCGGTGCACGAGGCGATGAAGGCAGTCGTCGAACGATTCGCCGGTCAGGTGCCGCGGACGATGGAAGAGCTTCTCACGCTGCGCGGCGTGGCACGCAAGACCGCGAACGTCGTGCTCGGCAATGCATTTGGCATCAACGAAGGCGTGGTCGTTGACACGCACGTCGAGCGCCTCAGCAAGCGGCTTGCGCTCGCCAAGCAGGACGACAGCGTCGCCAAGGTCGAGCAGGCGCTGATGAAGCGATTCCCGCGCGAGAGCTGGTGCGACCTCTCGCATCTGCTCATCTTTCACGGACGCCGCGCGTGTAAGGCACGCGGCGTGATGTGTGGCGAACACCCGATCTGTGCCGAGTTCGGCACACGCTGCGAACTTCGCGTGACCGCGAAGAAAACCAAGCGATCTTCAACGACCAAGAAGCCTCGGACGAAGAAGTCGTCCTGAGCCAGAGCGCCGTCCCAACTGTTTGTCCACCCTTCGTTGCGGGTGCAAAAACGGCATCGAGTCATACGGCATCAGGGCATCAGGTTCCGGTCTTCCCGGCGCTCGGCGCTTCGGGCGCGGAGCTGGCCGCCGGCGGCGGCGCATCGGCATCGGCGATCGGCATACCCGGGAAGAGTCGCTCATTGCCCCCCGTCACGACCTTCGCGCCCGGCGCGAGGTTTGCCGCCTTGACCGCAAGTCGCTCACCGATTGCAAACAGCGTGCGGACACGCGCGGGTGCGGCCGTCCCGCCCGCGTTGATGAAGACATATTCGCCGGCGTCGTCGCGCAGCACCGCGTCCTTCGGCACCGTCAGCACCTGCTCCGTGCCGCCGGTGGGCACCAGGCCGGTGACGCTCATGCCGGGGCGAAGCCGCTCGCCTTCGTTCTTGACGAGCACGCGCACGGGGAACACACGCGAGAGCGGATCGGCGTCGGGCACAATCGCCAGCACCTTGCCCGTGACTTCGCCCGCGATCGCGGGCACGCGGACACGCACGCTCACATCAGCGGCGGCGAGGCTGGGCGCGAGTTGCTCGGGCACGCTGAGCCGCACTTCAAGCTCGTCAAGCGCGACAAGCTCGAGGAGTTCGGTGCCCGCATCGGCCCACTGACCGACCTCGGTCTTCTTCTTGACGATGCGCCCCGCGAACGGCGCGACGATCGACATGCGTGCAAGCTTCTCCTCCGCTCGGGCGACGTTGGCTTCGGCGAGCGCGACCGACGCCTTGGCCTCGGCGACGCGGGCGGCGGTGGTTGACTCGCGCGTCTTCTTCTCGTCGAGTTCGCTGACATTCGCGCTGCCGCGCTTGGACATGTCCTCGATGCGCTCGCGATCGCGCGTCGCCCAGGCCGCATCGGCCTCACGCTCTGCCAGCGTCGCGCGTGCGGCCGCCAGCGAGGCACGCTCGCGATTGACATCAATCTTCGCCAGCGCGGCGTCCAGCCGGACCAGCGGCGCATCCTTCTCAACACGCCCGCCCTCATCGACCAGCACTTCCAGCACGCGACCCGCTTCTTGCGCGGCCAGCGCCGACCGCCGCAGCGCGCGCACTTCGCCGGTCACTTCGCGGAGCTGCGCAAGCGACTCCTGCTTCACGTCACCCAGTCGCACCATCGAGGCCTGCGGACCACCCTGCGCGAACGCGGGAGCAGCAACGGCGAATGACCCCGCGAGCACGACAGTGCTCAGCCACGAACGGCGGACGCTGGAACGCTGGGTGTGAGACGACATCGGGGGCGATCTCCTCGCGGCATGTGCACGCGAGAGACTTTAGCCCGCGACGACGCGCGATTCAGATACGCGCGAGAGCCGCACGCACTGAATCGCACGTCGTCGTGAGGCAGTGCCGGTGAAATCACGGGCCTCGCGGCTCACCATGTATAGCGAACGGTGTACTTGATGGTCTGTTCGCCGTCTTTGGCAATCGTGACCGGGAAGTGCAGCGTGCGCGCGTCGAGCTTCTCGTTGGCCGGGGCGTCGCCGATGAACTGCCAGTTGCTCCAGCGGAACATCCGCTCCTGCACGATCACCTTCACGGGCTCGCTCTTGTGATTGCGCAGCGTGATCTCGATCGACTCGGTGATCTCATGGCCGTTGGCGTTGACGCTGAATGCCGTCTGCTTGCGCTCGCCGATGACATCAAAGGCGTTGCCCACCTTGAGCATCACCTTCTCGTCCTTGGGCGTGTGCTTGATCACGTCCTCGCCAATGAACTCGGCGTTGCCATCGCCGCCTGTGCCGCCCTTCGCGTCGTTGTCGAGCTGGCTCAGGCGGACGCGCCCGGCAGGGAGCGGCATACCCATGCCGTTGTCCTTCGTGTTCTTGAAGCGCAGATAGACCGCGACATTCGAAGGCGAGCCGATGCCGAAGTTCGGATCGGTCATCGGCGTGTTCCAATCCCACCACGAGTTCGCGGCCATCGCGTCGTAGAGCATGATCTTCTCGCACGGCACATTCCGCACCGTCGGGAACATCTCGATCTGCTTGGTGCTCTTGTCGGGGATCGTCGTCGCACGCCCGAGCGTGTACATGTGATACTCAAAGAACGACTTCTCGGCAAAGCCCTCGTCCCGCTCAGACTTCATCGCCAGCTCAGCCACGCGCCCGGCATAACGCGGCGTGTTGGCCTGCGGCGCGCGATTCACCTCGCCCGCGATCAACTTGAGCGTCGCCTCTTCGTAGGTCGCACCGGACTGGTTGAGGATGCTCACCCAGCTCGCGACATCCAGCGTGCCGCTGTTGGCGTCCTTGCCGGGGTGGAAGAGCACGTTGTAATCGGCCCACCACGTGATGCCCTGCGTTTCGTATCCGATGCGGACGTTCTGCGGCCCCTCGCGCTCGCTGCTCACGCGCCAGTCGAGCGTCGGACGCGTGATCAGCCCGCCGGGCAGCTGCGGCAGTTGAACGCCGGAATAGTCGTTGAGGATCGTGACCTGGCCGTCGGCGTCGCGGAGCATGATGCCACCGATGGTCGACAGCAGCGTGCCGCTCTTGGTTTCGACCTTGTCGCCGACCTTCACCGCGACCTTGACAGGCTGATCGATGAACTTCTCCATCAGTCGCTCGCGGCTTACGAGGTCGAACTGGAAGTTCTGCTCCAGCACGCGCGTGCCCTTGGGGTCATCGATTGATTCGAAAGACACCGTCGTCGGATCGATCAACGCCGCGACGTCGGTGATGCGCACGTTGCCGCTGCCGCGGGCGAAGGGGAGCGACAGTTGCTGGCGCACAAACGCCGAGCCGGGAATCTGCTGCTGGGCGGCGTAGGGATTCTGCGGCGTCGGGCGGTACATATCCGCGGGGATCGCGCCGGGTTGGGCACTGCTGTAGATCGTGACGGTGGTCTTGGGGCCGGCGACCGCGACGCCGCTGAGCGCAACAAGGACACACGCGGAGAGGACAAGACGCGACGAGCGAGAGGGCGACATGGGCAAGGCTCCGAGCGCGGCGGAACACGCGACGGCGGGCGAACACGGCCCGCATGCGGTCCGCATGAGTCGTTGACGACACGCGACAACTGTTCAGCGTTGCCGCGTGGCAAAAGGTTCACCAAAAGCGATGTAAAAATCGACGTGCGGGATGCCCACCCGTGGAACGGCTCAAACCGTGCCGCGGTGCTGAAGCACGGCCTACGGCAAACATCAATCATCCGAATCGTTCGGGTCGTCTTCGTGCTGCACAGGCTCGCCGAAGATGTGGCTGCCGACGCGGACGATGTTCGCGCCTTCGCTGATCGCGACTTCGTAGTCGCCCGACATTCCCATCGAGAGCAGGTTGAACTGTCCCTCGACCACCTTCTTGGCCAGCATCTCGTCGAAGAGTTCGCGGCAGCGTGCGAACGTCGGGCGTGCGTCTTCGGGCGTGTCGCTGTAGGCGGCCATGGTCATCAGCCCGCGCACACGCACATTGATCATCGTGCTGATCTGCTCGGCGAGCGGGATCGCCGCGGGGATCGGGCAGCCGAACTTGCTCTCTTCGCCCGAGCAGTTGACCTGCACGAGCACATCGATCACCTGATCTCGCTTGAGCGCGACCGCCTGCAGTTCCTCCGCGACACGCAGCGAATCCACCGAGTGCACCAGCCGCGCGATGTCCGCGACCTTGCGGGCCTTGTTGCGCTGCAGGTGCCCGATCATGTGCCAGCGCACACCCTCGGCGGCGACGGCGTGCTTCTTTTCGCCCGCGCTGTGCTTGCTCGTCGGCAGCACCGCCAATCGCTCCAAGTAGTCCTCCACCATCGCCGCACGCTGCACGAGTTGCTGCACGCGATTCTCGCCGAGGTCGCGATGGCCCAGCGCGAGAATCTCGCGGATCTGCTCGGGGTCGGCATACTTGGTCACCGCAACGAGGATCACATCCTCCGCGCGACGCCCGGACTTGCGGGCCGCATTCGCGACGCGCTCGCGGACGATGGCGTAACGCTCGGCCAGAGAATCGGGCATGCCTGCGGGCATGGTTCGCTCCTGTGGTGCCGTGGGTCGTGCGGCGGGGACGCCTGCGAGGGGGCTTGCGGCAGCGAGGTCCGCCGCGCCGCGAGGGGACGCGGCGCGATGGGCCGCCAACACTTCGACGCTGCGCATCCGGTTTCCGATGTCGGGCATCCGTGCCTCCCTCTTTCTCGCGACACGTTCCGTGAGCTCGCGGTCCCCGCGAAGGCGTCACGCCTTGGTTTGCAACCGTAGGATACCGCCGCGCCGCCCCAGACGCGGCCCGCACATTCGCATCGATTTCGCACAACAATCATCCGCACCAAGCACCGGGAGTTTCGCCATGGCCATCAATGACGCCCTCACGCCCCGCTCTTCCCCCATCGCCGTCGGCGAGCTGGCCCCGGACTTTGAGCTCAAGACCCAGGACCGGGCCGACTGGAAGCTCAGCGACGCCGTCAAGAAAGGCGACGTCGTCCTGTGCTTCTATCCGATGGCGTTCACCGGCGTCTGTTCCACCGAGATGAAGTGCGTGAACGACGAACTCGCCAAGTGGTCGGCCAAGGGTGCCAACGTCGTCGGCATCTCCTGCGACTCCTTCGCTGTGCAGAAGGCCTGGGCCGACTCGATGGGCCTCAAGCAGACCCTGCTCGCCGACATGCACCGCAGCGTGTGCAAGGCCTATGGCCTCTTCTGGCCCGAACTGAACATCTCCTCGCGCGGCACGGTCGTCATCGGCAAGGCCGCCGACGGCCGCGGCACCGTGAAATGGGTTCAGGCCCGTCAACCCGGCAACGCGATGAACTTCGAGGAAGTTCTGGCGTGGCTGAGCTGAACCGGGCCTGAATCACCAACGTCACCCAATGACGCTCTGTCCTTCGTCTGACGCGAGACTCCGCTCGCGCCCTATTCACTTGCTCACGCAGCCTTCTTCGCCGGTGCCGCCTGCGACGCCTTGCCGCTCTTCATCGCGGTCTTGGTAGCACTGACGGCAGCGTTGGCCTTGGCCCAGTCGGGCGTGCCCTCGGGCTTGAGGCGCTCGACGCGACCCTTGGAGCGACGGTCGTTGTGCAGGCGGAACGCACCGATCAGCCCTTGCAGATTGGCCGCCCGCTCGCGCAGGTCGGTCGACGCCGCGGCACACTGTGAAGCCGACGCTTCCGTCTCGCTCGCGCCCTCGGCAATGGTTCCGACCGACGCGCTGATCTGGGTCGTCGCTGCGGCCTGCTCCTCCGCCGCGGCGGCGATCGTGCGGATCGACTGCACCGTCACATCCGACGAACGCGTGATGTTCTGCAGCGCGCTGCCCGCCTGCTCAGCCATCTCGACGCCGGCGTTGACCTGCTCAAGGCACGACTTCATGCGATCCGCCGCAGTGCGTGTGTCATTGCTGATCGCTTCGATGGTTTGACTGATCTCCTCGGTCGCACGCGTGGTGCGATCCGCGAGTTTGCGGACTTCATCGGCCACGACGGCAAAGCCGCGGCCGTGCTCGCCCGCCCGGGCCGCTTCGATCGCCGCATTCAGTGCGAGCAGGTTGGTCTGCTCCGCGATGTCGTTGATGACCTCGATGGCGGCGGCGATCTTGTTGCCCGACTGCTCGAGCTGACCCATGCTCTGGGCCGAGTCGCTCACCACGCCCGCGATCGAACGCACCGCTGTCACCGTCTTGCCGACGACTTCGCTGCCCGTTCCGGCCACTTCGCCCGATTCGGTCGCCGCGTCCGACGCATCCGTCGACTGCTTCGCAACGTGATGGATGCTCTCGGCGAGCTCTCCCACCGCCTTGGAGACTTCCTGCGTCGCGGCACGCTGCTGACTGACGACCGCGGCCACCTTGTCGTTTGCCTGCGCGATCTCCATCGCGCCCGACGCCACGCCCTTGGCGTGCCCGATCATGTCGTAGATAATGTCGTGCATCGCTTCGACGAAGCGATTGACGCCCGTCGCCACCTCGGTGAGTTCGTCCTTGAACTTGGTTTCAACGCGGATCGTCAGGTCGCCCTCGCCCTCGGCGATCTTGCGAATGCCATCAGAGATCGCACGCACCGACGCGTCAATCTGCCGCCCCAGCAACCACGAGAGCGCGACGATGCCCGCGATCAGGCCGGCACCGATCCACATCATCGTGGCCTTGGCCCCGTTTGCCTTGGTGATCGCTTCGCTCTGCACCTGTGCCGTCCAAGCGTTGACCTTGGTGACGAGCACATCGACGGCATCGCGATGCGACGCGAACAGAGGCTCAAGCTTGTTGGTGCGGACCTTGGCCGCCTCCTCGAGTTTGCCATCGCGCACCAGCGGGATGTACTCCGCGTCGCGCACCTTGAAGAACTCGGCGGCAGGCTTGCCAGCCGACTCGACCAACATGGATTTGAGTTCTTCGTTGTCGAGGTTCTCTTTCCAGAACGCCAGGCGATCAGAGAAGTCCTTGGACAACTGCTGGGCCTTCTCAACCAGCTTCTGCCGCTTCGTCGGGTCGGTTTCCGCGCCCAGTTCGATCGCGTTGACGCGGGCCTCGATGATGAACGCGGGTGGCGGGAGAATGTCCGCCACCAAGTCCTTACCGTCCACGATGTCGTGATACACCGGGCCGCCCACGCCAGCGAAGTTGAGGGTGCCCTGCGACAACGCCCAGAAGCCGCCGAAGCCGACGACAAACAGGCCAACAAGTCCAACGATCTTGGTACGAATCTTCATGATGCGACTCCGGGGAAGTTCAAGGCAGACTCGGGGGTTTCATCGGTCGGCGATCCCAGCAGAATCACCGAGATGGTTGTGTTCGGCGTCCACCGAGTCGCCGTGTCGCCGGAACTGGGTGCGAACAGGTCGTTTCTGACGGGACGACGCCTCGCGGCCAACGCCCGAACAGGGCGAATAGCGCCGACCCCTCCGCCTACGCTGTTTCCATGGCCAACCACACCCCTGCCAACACCCCCTTCGTCCTCATCATTCGGGACGGCTGGGGCCAGAATCCCAATGCGTCGCACGACGCCTTCAACGCCATCAAGCTCGCCAAGACGCCCGTCGCCGACGCCCTGATGCGCGATTATCCGCACACCCTCATCCATACCAGCGGCGAGGACGTCGGCCTGCCCGACGGCACCATGGGCAACAGCGAAGTGGGCCACCAGAACATCGGCGCCGGTCGCATTGTGCCGCAGGAATCGCTGGTGATGACCAAGGCGTGCGAGAGCGGCCTGCACACCAACGCCGCCGTGCGCGGCGCGATCGAACACGCCAAGAACACCAACACTTCGCTTCATCTGTTTGGCATCAACTCTGACGCGGGCGTGCACGGCCAACTCGAGCATCTCTACGCCGTGCTCCGCGCGTGCAAGACGCTCGGCCTCGCCCGCGTCTTCGTCCACCTCTTCAGTGACGGTCGCGACACGGGCCCATACACCGGCAAGGAGTTCGCCGCGCAGGTCGAAGCCCATTGCACGCAGATTGGCGTCGGGCGCGTGGTGTCGGTGATCGGTCGCTACTACGCGATGGACCGTGACAACCGCTGGGAGCGCGTCGCCCGCGCGTATGCCTGCCTCACCGGTCGCGGGCTCGACGGCCACGGCGTGGTCCGCCGCGGCACCGTCGCAGAGGCCTTCCAGTCGTACTACGACGCGCCGAGCGCGCCGACGCTCGCAGGCGATGAGTTCGTCACGCCGACGATCATCGCGTCCAGCGATGCCGACGCCGCCGCGACCCGCGTCCGCGACAACGACGCGGTGGTTTTCTACAACTATCGCGGCGATCGCCCTCGCGAGATCTCCGCCGCGTTCCTCTTCCCCGACGACAAGTGGGCCGGCGTCAAGCCCTCGCCCGACTCGGGCAAGAACGGCTTTGATCGCGGCACGAAACTCAACCTCCACTACGTCACCATGGCCGCGTACTGGAGCGAACTCGCGCCGTATGTCTCCGTCGCCTTCCCCAAGCCGCCCAAGATGGTGAACATCGGCGGGCAATACTGGTCGAGCCTCGGCCTGCGCCAGTTCCGCTGCGCCGAGACCGAGAAGTACCCGCACGTCACCTTCTTCTTCAACGACTATGGCGAAGAACCCTTCCCCGGCGAGAGCCGCGAGATCGTCCAGTCGCCCAAGGTCGCGACGTATGACCTGCAACCCGAGATGTCCGCCCACGGCGTGCGCGACGCGGTGCTGCGCCGCCTCGCCGCCGCCGACTGCGAAGATGTCATCGTCGTCAACTTCGCCAACGGCGACATGGTCGGCCACACCGGCAGCCTGCCCGCGGCCATCAAGGCCTGTGAAACCGTCGACGCCTGCGTCGGCGAGATCGTCGAGGCCACGCTGGCACGCGGCGGTTCGCTCATCGTCACCGCCGACCACGGCAACGCCGAGCAGATGTTCGACCCCGTGACCAACGCGCCGCACACCGCGCACACGACCTACGCCGTGCCGCTGATCGTGGTGGGCGAGAAGTTCAAGGGCCGCACGCTGCGCGCGGGCGGACGCCTGGGCGACATCGCCCCCACCGCGCTGGCGATGATGGGCCTGCCGCCCGCGACCGAGATGACCGGCAAGAGCCTGCTCGCGTGAATCCCTGCCCACCGAGATGTGGCTTGCTTCCTGCGTGATGTCATCCGTTCGAACCATCAGCGCTGGGTGAACCTATTGTCGCAGCCATGCTTTGTCTTCACCGCGCAGCGGTGGAGGTGAATAGCGTCGGGTCGTCGCATCGCGACACCCGACGAAAGCAACGCCATTGCGCATTGCACCGCGACGCGGTGCAGCCGCGGCAGTTTCTCCATGCTTTCGATCACGCCATTCTCGCATCGGCCGCACCGCGATGCGGTGCAGATCGTGCTGACCTCTTGACGATGGGTGCGGCTTCGCCGCGACCCATCGCTACTCACCCGCACGGCTTCGCCGTGCAGATCAGTCAGTCTGCGACGGAGAAGCAAAGCACAAGCGACGACGGCGTATCGCTCGCGAACGGACTTTCACGTTCTGAGAACGCGACAGATGCTCATACTTCAGCCCGTTGAGCCGCAAGCGCAAATGCGGTGCGACGGTCTCTATCAGGCATTCTGCCAGTCACGGCTCACCGCGAATCACTCGCCCATCAGCGACAGCATCGTGATCAGCACGAGCATCACCGTGCCGTTGTGCATTGCATGCGTGAAGACGGGCCCGATGAGACTGTCGCGGCGTTCGCGCATGAGCGCGAAGATGAAGCCAAGCGAGATCACCGGCATGAGCATGAACCACTGATAGCCGTGCATCACGCCGAACACCAGCGCGGAGACAACCGCGGCGAGCGCTGCGACCATCCGCGAGCGCAGATGGCGGAACATCGCCCCGCGAAAGATCGTCTCCTCGACGATCGGCGCCCACACCGTCGCGAGCACATACAGCAGCACGATCGTCAGCATGTCCGAGCCGCCCACCAGATCGAGGATCGGGTTGTTGACGCCCTCGTCCTTGCTGCCCGTCACGAGCTGGTGAATGCTGGCGGCGATCAATGAGATGATCGCGCCGAGCAGCAAGAGCGGCAGGCCCGCGAAGTAATGGAAGATCCCCGAGCCGATCTCGCGGAACACGCCGCGTCCGGTGTTCCAGCCCAGATCCGCCTTCCACTGCGACCACGACACGCCGCGCAGCAGCGGGTAAAAGATGACGGGCAGCACAAGCCACTGTCCGGCCAGATGAACCTTGCCGAACCACTCAGGCGCCGTCCCGCCACCCGCGACGAGTCCTTCAACCACGCCCAGTCCGAGTTGAAAGAGCAGGAAGACACCCACGAACGCCGCAACAGTCTCGAGGTAGACGCTGCCCCCCGGCGCGGGCGCAACGAACTGCGGATAGCGCTCGCGCGTGGTGATGCGCACGATCCAGATGATCGAACAGACAAAGCTCGCGAACGCGACGCCGACGAAGCCGATCAACAGGACCACCATCGCGATGATCACCGCGTACGACTCGCTCAAAATCTTGGCCCGAAGACGGTCGCTCGCGGGCTTGTCATACGCCGCGTTGAGCCGCCCAAACCAGCCGTGCCGCTGCACCAGCGCGTCCTCCGCGGCAGGCTCAACCGTCGCCCCGCTCAGTCGCGCCCGCACCGCCGCGATATCAGCGAGCAACTGGTCACGCTGCTCCTCGGGCAGCTTGATCGCCGCGTCCATCCCTTCGAGTTCATTGGGCTTGAGCTTCGCCTCAAGGATCGCGAGGCGATTCGTGCCTTCCTCAGCACCCAGCAGCTCGGCGGCAACGATCGCCGCACGCAAGATCTCCGGCGCGGACTTCGCGGTCTTGTCAAGGTCGTTGACAGCGCCCTTCATGGCCTCAGTAATCTGCGGCGTGTTCGACGTCGCCTTTCCACCAGCCGATTCACGATCCATCTCGCGCAGGCCGATCATCAACCGCGTCATGAGCCGCGCCATCATTGCAATCGGGCTCCCCGGCTCGGGCTGGATCACGGCTTGGGCTGGCTTCTCCGCGGCGGACGACGCTGCCTTGCCTTGCTGCAGGTACGCCACCGTCGCGACGAGCACGATCAGCGCGATCCACGCCACCTTGGCCATGCCGCGCGACCCCGGATCGGGGCGTCGGTCGTCCTCAAGTGGCAGGTTAGGCGTCGTCGGCGGCGTGCCGGGCAGATCCGTAGGGTGATGGTCGGTCATTGGTCACACATCATCGGCGATCGGCGATCAGTTTGCCAGCGGAAGGGCCACGCGCACATCGCGGGGCGCAAACCGCCCGCCGCCCCACCCCGCGTCTCAGCCCAACCCCGCGCCCACCGGATTGGCCCGGCCGTTGCGGAGGTGGGTTTCCGAACGCTCTGATTCTCTTGGTCGCCGCATGACCCTCCCGCACGCCCGTGGCACGTGGCCCTGGGCGCCAAGGCGTGGGCCCTCCGACCCCAGCGAGGTATCTCACCATGTCGACCATCTCCGCAGCGAACGCGTCGCAACTCGGCCAGTTCATCAACTCGTCGGGCGTTCATCGCGGCTCCAAAGCCCAGCGCCACGCTGAGTTCAACGCCGCCGCCCAGAGCCTCGGGCTGGACCAGACAAGGACCGACGCGATCCGCAAGCAGATCGATGACGCAATCGCCGCGGCCCAGAAGGGCGGCGCCAAGCCCGGCGCACGCGACACCATCAAGCAAGCAGTCGACAGCGTTCTGAAGCAAAACGGCATCGACCCCAAGGCATTCCACGCCGCGCTGCACAAGGCACACGCCGCCAACACCCGCGGCGGGGACCAGGGCCCCAAGACAATCGCCTTCAACGCAGTCAAGACCAACGCGAGCAACATCCAAGCCGCGGCCCAGCCCGCCAACGACGCCGATGCGGGCAACGGACGCATCAACCTCGTCGCCTGAAAATCCGAGACCAAGACGCGACACAGCGCGGCGTGCCTGCCGCGCTGCTGTTGTTTTTGGGCCTGCGCCTCCACAATCCACACCTTCGCGCAATCGCGCCGGATGTGAAGCTGGGTAAGCGTGGCGCGTCGCTTTGTCGCTGACCACCACCCGAACACCGGCATCATCCGCTTCTTTCGCGGGAAGTCGTGAAAGACTTTTTCGTCCCGCGCGAAGAAAATGTTGCCCGGATGCGATCTGAACAGGGCGTTCGTGTCTCTCTTGAGGGGCAGAGCACGACAGGCACACCGGGCTTTGCGTTCCGTCCGGATTGGGGAGTCTTCGACGTTGGCCCACACGCCGCGTCGGAGGCACGTCGGAGAAATGCTGGGAAGCATTGAGGGATGGGTCGCTCTTCGCCGGGCCACCCAGAGTTGGAGACTGTGAGCCGCAGCAACGGATCAGTGTGGAACGCGTGTCGAGCCGCGCTTGCCCTGGTGGCATGCGCGGCTCTCGCGCGTGCGCAGTCGATCACATGGACCGGCGCAGGCTCTGGTGCCAACCTCGGCCTCTGGACCTTCCCCGGAAACTGGGATCAGAACCGCCTCCCGACCAGCACCGACGACGTGCTCATCCCTGCTGGCACCCAGACCGTGCGGCTCAACGCCGGCACGCAGTCTATCCGCAGCATCGTCTGCAACGCCTCCTTCAGCTTCGACACCGGCTCGCTCAGCGTCACCAACGCCTCAACCTTCAGCGGCGGCGTCATCATCAACGGCGCGGCTCTCTCCGGCACCGGCTCGGTCACCTTCAACTGTGATGCGACCCTGCTCAAGGGTTCGCTCAGCGGCACCGGCACGTTGACGATCGCGGCCGGGCGCACGCTCACCATCACCCCCACGCAGACGCCCACCTTCTCCAAGCCCATCGCCAACGCGGGCGTCATCTCGTGGACCGGCGGCGAGATCGCCTTCGGCGGATCAACCATCACGAATCTGACCGGCGGCACCATCGCCCTCTCGGGCGCAAGCCGCGCTTGGGTCGCCAGCGGCACCAACGCCATCGTCAACAACCCCGGCGCTCTCATCTCCAAGACCGACGCCGGTACGTTCCAGACCAGCGGCGGCGTCACCCTTACCAACAACGGGGCAGTCTCCGTCACTGGCGGCACATTCCAGCTCGCCTCCCCCGCAACCACCAGCGGCAGCTACTCCATCGCCCCAGGCGCGACGCTCTCCATCACCGCGGACCACGCATTCGCCGCGGGTGCCATCGTCTCGGGCGGCGGAGCCATGACCGTCTCGGGAGGCACGACCACCAGCGCCGGCGACATCACGCTGACCAACCTCTCCCTCAGCGGCGGCACGCTCGACGGCGTCGGCAAGATCACGCTCAATGGCGCGGCCAACGCATGGACCGGCGGCCTGATGAAGGGCACC
This sequence comes from Planctomycetota bacterium, assembly GCA_033763695.1. Taxonomy (GTDB): domain Bacteria; phylum Planctomycetota; class Phycisphaerae; order Phycisphaerales; family UBA1924; genus JANRKB01. The sequence continues at coordinate 39,209 of JANRKB010000002.1, forward strand.
GGATCTCTCAGCGTCAACACCGGTGCCACGCTCACACTCTCGGGCGGCACGCACACCCTCAGCCGCACGCTCGAGAATCGCGGCTCACTCATCTGGACCGGCGGCGCGATCAGCGTCCAGGGCGGCACGATCAACAACCTCGCCGGCGGCACGTTCACCGTCAGCGCCAATGACTCGTGCTTCGGTGCTGCCACCGGCGGCACGCTCAACAACGCCGGCACGCTCATCAAGACCGGCGCCAGCATCGCCCAGTTCATCACCTCCTCCGCGCCGCTCGTCGTCAACAACAACGCAAGCGTCCAAGTCACGCAGGGCGCACTCACGCTCGGCTCCGGCGGCACACACGCAGGCAACTTCACCATCAGCGCCGGCGCACTGCTCACCCTCGGCGGCACGCACTCCACCGGCGCAACCTCCGTCATCTCCGGCAGCGGCACGCTCACCGTCCCCGCCAACCCCGTCTCGACCCTCAACACGAACAGCGTGATCGACTTCCCCGGCACGCTCAATGTCCAGAGCGGCACGCTCAACGCCGCGGGCAATGTCTTCCTCGGCAACCTCAACCTCGCCGGCGGCACCATCGCCGGCGCGGGACAGATCGCCGTCAGCGGCAACGCGTCGTCCTGGACGGGCGGCACGCTCTCGGGCACAGGCAAACTCGTCATCTCGCCCGGCGCGATCATGAGTGTCAACGCCACAACAGGACTGACGCTCAACAAGGGCCTCGATCTCTCGGGCACGATGAACTGGGCCGCGGGAAGTTTCTCCTTCGGCCCCGTCATGTTCCAGGTGAAGACCGGCGGCGTGCTCAACATCAACCCCGGCGGGTCGATGTACGCCGTCGGAACGACCGCCGCTGCCGTCAACAACAGCGGCACGATCAACAAGTACGGCAGCGGCACCGCCACATTCTCACGCTCCGACGTCTCGTCCGCTCTCGCGTTCAACAACTTCGGCGTCGTCAACGTCCTCGCCGGAACGTTGGACCTCGTCACCGGCGGCTCCACCACCGGCACCTACGCACTCTCCACCGGCGCAACACTCTCCATCGGCGGGTCGTACACCTTCGGCACAGGCGCAAGCGTTATAGGCTCGGGACACACGCTGCTTCCCTCGACCGGCACGATCAGCGTTCAAGGCTCCTGCTCGCTCGTCAACGCCAGCCTGACCGGCGCAACCGTCACGGGCATGGGCGACCTGACGCTCAACGGCAACAGCTCATGGACCGCCGGCACACTCTCGGGCGGCGGCAAAGTCTTCGTTCCCGCCGGGGCAACGCTCACGATGAGCGGCAACGCCCATTCGCTCGCACGCCGCCTCGAAAATCGCGGCACCATCAACTGGACCGGCGGCGCGATCTCCATCGCTTCCACCACGCTGAGCAACCAACCCTCGGGCGTCTTCAACGCCAGCGCGAGTGACTCAATCCTCGGCGCGGGCGACCCTGCCGTCTTCGAGAATCTCGGCACGTTCAACAAAAACGGCACTGCCGCATTCAGTTTCGTCAACAGCTCGAGCAACATCTCCTTCGACAACCCCGGCACGCTGAACGTGAACTCCGGAGCGGTGGTGCTGCCTTCGCTCGTCGCCCAGCTCCAGAATCGCACGCTCGCGGGCGGATCGTGGAGAGTCGGCGACGGCGCGACGCTCACCATCCCCAACGCCCAGGTGCGCACGCTCATCGGCAGTGTCACGCTCAGCGGCCCGAGCTCCAACTTCAGCGCGATCAACTACCTGAGCGTCGTCAGCGGCTCATTCAATCTCAAGGCCGGTCGTCAGTTCCGCGCGACGCCCAACGGCGGCGAACTCGTCAACATCGGCGAGATCACCCTCGACCACGACTGCTCGCTCAGCGTCATCGGCAACTACACCCAGGACTCGCTCGGCACGCTCAAGTCCGCCTTCGCCTCGATCGACGGCGTTGCATCCGCGGGCAGCGTGCGCATCAGCGGCTTTGGCATCATGTCACTGGGCGGCACGTTCACCATCGCCGTTCCGCCTGGTCTGCCGCCCACCTGCGGCGCGACATCGCTCGCACTCGCATCTCCCGTCATCCAAGGCACGTTCACCGAAGCCGACGGCCCGCCCGCCGAGACTGGCCGCATCGTCCGCGTGAACTACCTGCCCACCGGAGTGACGCTCGTTGCCGAGTCCGCGGCGGACTTCAACAAAGACGGCTTCCTCGATTTCACCGACTTTGACGCGTACGTCGCGGCCTTTGAAACCAACGCCCAGGGCGCGGACTTCAACAACGACGGCTTCGTCGACTTCACCGACTTTGACCTGTTCGTCGTCGTCTTTGAAGCCGGCTGCTAAGCCCGTCGCCGACGCCGTCGCGGTAATCGCTCGCGGCCCAAACACACCATAAACACCTGACCCAACACGGCTTTGGCCGTGGCTTGGCGTCGGCCATCGTCTGCGCCCCGAGTGCACTTCGAGCTTTTTCTGGCCGGTCATCGCCGAGGCGTCGCATGGATGGAGCAAGGCGCTCTGCGGGAGACGTTGGGCCGCGGCTTTGCACGCGTCTCCGAGGTCGGGCTCAGAAAAGGCTCGATCGTCGGTCGGTCCAGAATGGTCTCAACTGCAAGGGGATGGAAATGAAGATTCAGACGACAACGGCCGCACTGATGTTGACCCTCACCGCGGGCCTGGCGTTTGGCCAGTCGCTCAACATCGACATCGATCGCGCCAGCGGCACCGGCTCGGGTGTCTCGGCAAGCACCTACGGCGCGGCTTCAGGGATGAACGGCGTCTGGACGAGCGTGCTGCCCTCCAATGCCGCCGCCACGACGCTTCTTACCCTCGGCGGCGTCAACTCCGGCGTCACGATCACGCGCACGGGCGACTCCTCGTCCTCGGGCAGCACCGCCACCACCGGCAGCGCGAGCACCGACTACTCGCGCCTCATCTACGACTACTCCGACCTCTTCGGGCCCAACGATCAGGTCACCTACACCCTCAACGGCCTGGATCAGGGCTTCTATCGCCTGTACGTCTATGCCTGCATTCCCGGCACGCCCGGCTTCTACACCGACGGCTTTGGTTCCACCGTCTACCACGGCACCACCATCGGCGTTGAACTCGGAGGCTCCACCGTTGGCTACGCGACGACCACCGGCCCCGTCGTGGGCGGCACGTTCCAGAAGGGTGTGACGCACAACGTCTTCAACGTCCTCGTCGGCGCAGGCGCTCCCGCGCTCGCGGTCCAGGCCTATCCCTCGGACAACTCCTACTTCGCCGCCAAAGCCGCGCTCAACGGCATGCAGCTCGTCAAGATCACCGCGACGCGCATCTACGTCGATGCCTCAGCGACCGCGGGCCTCCAGACCGGCCTCACCTGGTCCAACGCCTTCACCAACCTCGATGACGCTCTCGACATGGCCAAGGCCAGCGGCGGCCAGATCACCGAGATCTGGGTTGCCAACGGCGTCTACAAGCCCTTCCCGATCAACAGCCGCAGCGCGTCGTTTGACATCCCCAGCGGCGTCAAGCTCTACGGCGGCTTCGCCGGCGGCGAGACCCGTCTCTCCGATCGCGATCCTTCGGCCAACGTGACGCTCCTGAGCGGCGAAGGCACGACGATCGCGACCACCGACAACCTCTACCACGTCGTCACCATGGTCGGCTGCAACAGCAGCACGCTCCTCGATGGCTTCGAGATCCGCAGCGGCCGCGCTGATCAGAACTCGACCAGCAACGGCATCAGCTCCCAGACCGGCGGCGGCCTCGTCATCAAGGACGGCTTCCCGAAGATCAAGAACTGCGTCTTTGGCAACAACTACGCCCTCCTTGAAGGCGGCGCGGTCATGATCCAGGGCACCGCCAGCCCCGACTTCTCCGGCAACACCTTCATCAAGAACTCTGCCGGTTCCTACGGCGGCGCCATCCGTTGCACCACGACCAACTCCGCCACCCAGTACCTCTACAACAACCGCTTCCTTGACAACGATGCCGGCATCAACGGCGGTGCCATCAACACCACCGGCGGCACCATGCAGTTCGCCAACAGCACCTTCATCGCCAACACCGCCACCAGCAACGGCGGCGCGGTCTACTGCTTCAGCCCCACCGTCCGCTTCTACAACTGCACCATCGCCTCCAACAGCGCCTGCACCTACGGCGGCGTCGGCGTGGCCTTCGGCGGCACGGCCTCTGTCAACAACACCATGTTCTTCGGCAACACCGACTCCAACGCCTCCACCTCGCTGCAAGCCGGCAACTTCGGCGGCGACGCAGGCACCACACTCAGCCTGAACTACAGCCGCCTCCAGGGCCTGGACAACACCATCCCCGGCAGCGGCAACATCAGCTCCACGCCCACCTTCAAGAACCCCTCAGGTCCCGACGGCGTGCAAGGCACCATGGACGACGACTGGTCGCTGGATCGCTCCTCGGCCGGCGTCGACGCGGGCAACAACAGCCTGCTCCCGATCGACTACTTCGACACCAACGCCAACGGCTCGACGGGCGACCTCCTGCCCTTCGATCTCGCCGGCCTCAAGCGTCGCGTCGATGTGGGCACCAAGGCCGACACCGGCCTGGGCACCGCCCCGATCGTTGACATGGGCGCCTACGAGACCCCCTACTGCCCCGCAGACTTCAACAACGACGGCTTCCTCGACTTCACCGACTTCGATGACTTCGTCGCCGCCTTCGAAGCCGGCAGTGCGTCCTCCGACTTCAACGGCGACTCGTTCCTCGACTTCACCGACTTCGACGCCTTCGTCGCGGCCTTCGAGGCAGGCTGCTAAACAGTCTTGAACACACTCCGCGGCAGGGCACCCACGAACCCCGCCGCTGACGCCAAGCCCCTGTTTCCAAACGGGGGCACGACCGACCCGGACCACCATCCGGGTCGGTTTGTTTTTCACGCAAACGCCTGCCGCGAGAACGGTTGGAACACACCCCACGAATTCTCTGGCCGAGGGCGAGCCGCACGTCGCATGGTTGGTGTGCAAAGCGGGGGGACGCTGAGCACCGGCCTTCTGAACCTGGCGCGCTTGCCCCGTGCGCCAAGGGACTCCATCCCGCGTTTGTCGCGGGCCTTGGAGACGCGCCGGCTCGGAGTCCCCCCTCCGGGCCGGTTTTTGTTGACAGCCCACGGCCGGGCCGCTTCAGCGCGTACCGAATCCGCGACGTCGCGATCAAGCGCGACGTCTGCTCCACACATCGCTCCACGTTGTTCATCCGCGTCGGGGCTCAGCCGACGACTTTGGCGCTGGTGATCACCACCGCTTCGACCGGCACGTCACCCATGCCGCTCTTGACGCCAGTCTTCACCGCCTTGATGGCGTCCACGACTTCCATGCCCTGCGTGACTGCGCCGAACACGGCATATGCCGCGCCATCGGGCTGCGGGCGATCGAGGAAGTCGTTGTCAACGACATTGATGAAGAACTGACAAGTGGCCGAGTCGGGGTTGCCGCCCAGGCGTGCCATCGCGATGGTGCCGCGCTTGTTCTTCAGGCCGTTGCGCCACTCGTTGGCGATCGCGGCATTGGTCTTCTTCTGCTTCATGTCGGGCGTGTAGCCGCCACCCTGGATCATGAAGCCATTGATCACGCGATGGAAAATGGTGCCGTCGTAATGCCCGGCGTTGACGTACTCGACGAAGTTTTTGCTCGAGACGGGAGCCTTCTGCGCATCGAGCTGAATCGTGATGTCACCCTTGGACGTGGAGAGAAGAATCGTCGACATGAGCGGCTCCCAGCGGAGAAAGTGACGCCTCAATCATGAACGCCGGGCGTCGCGGCGGCTCGGCCAAACGTCTTGCCGAGCGGAGAGCGTAGCACTGCGCCGCGGCGCGAACAGGCGTCGAAGTCGCGCGAAAGAAAACCTGTGCGAACCCCCGAATTCGAGGTGACGTTTGGTGATTCGTCCGCTCTAATCAACACATGTGCGGCTCCCTTGTTGCCGCGCGTGCCGCTCGATCCTTCCTCAGCCACGGAGAACTCCGCCATGTCGCGTGCCAGCGCTCTCGATCTCCTCCGCTTCACCCGCGCCATCACCGACGGCCTCTTCAAGGACTTCCCCGAGGCCAAGTGGACCTACCAGCCCTCCCCCACCGACAACCACGCCCTCTGGACGCTCGGCCACCTCGCCAGCACCGACGCGTGGATCTGCGGCGTGGTCGGCGCTCCCGGCGCATCGATGCCCGACGGCTACGACAAACTCTTCGGCATGGGCAGCAAGCCCGTCGACGACCCCGCCGCGTATCCCAAGCCCGCCGATGTGATGAAGGTGATGCACGCCAATCGCGCCGCGCTCCTCGCGTGGCTCGAGAAGGCCACGCCCGAGCAACTCGCCAAGTCCACCAAGGAAGCCACCGGCAACTTCATGAACGACGCCATCGATGGCGCGCTCAAGATCGGCTGGCATGAGGGTTGGCACTGCGGCCAGCTCGCGGGCATCCGCAAGGCCCTGGGCCTCAAGAACGTCATCGGCTGAACCGATCGCACTCGGCGTGCCCCGCTGACGACGATATCATCGCCCACTATGGCGATCATCGTCTTTCAGCATTGGAACACCGGCACGCCGGGTCGACTCGGCCTCACGCTCCGCGACCACGGCTTCTCGCTCGACATCCGCCGCCTCGATCTACCCGCCAACCACGCCGGACAGGTCGGGCTCAATGTCGGTGTGCCCACAGACTTTGACAACGTCCACGGCGTCGTCGTCCTTGGCGGGCCGCAGAACGTCACCGACCTCGCCAACCTTCCCTGGATGCAGCAGGAAGTCGAGTTCATCAAGCAGGCCCACGCCCGCGAACTGCCCCTCATCGGCATCTGCCTCGGACACCAACTCATCGCCCACGCTCTGGGCGGCAGCGTCGGCCCGATGGACAAGCCCGAGATCGGCTTCAGCCGCGTGCGCCTCAGCGTGCCGGGACAGACCGAGCCCGTGCTCGGCGGCGTCGCGTGGGATGTGCCGCAGTATGAATCGCACGGCCAGGAAGTGAAGACCCTGCCCGCGGGCGCGACGCTCCTCGCATCCAGCGCGGCGTGCAAGATCCAAGCCTTCAAGACTGGTATCCGCACCTTCGGCTTCCAGTACCACTTTGAAGTCGATCGCGCCGCGATTGACCAGTACGTCGCCGCCGACGCCAAAGACCTGGCCCAGATCGGCAGCAGCGCGGCCGAGATCAACACGCAGGCCCAGCAGCACTACGAGATGTTCGCCCGCTCGGCCGATCGCCTGTGCGTCAACCTCGCAACTCTGCTCTTCCCCGTCGCCAAACGCATGAACGCGTGACCAGCGCGGGTGGCTGCATGACATGCCCCGCTACGCTTGAGCGTGACTGAGGCGCTGAAGTTTGACATCTCGATGCGATCGAGCTCCACGCGAGCGCGGCTCGGGCGTGTGACGACCTGTCATGGGTCGTTCGATACGCCCGCGTTCATGCCGGTGGGCACCAAGGGCACGATCAAGGGCATCTTGCCCGGACTCGTGCAGCAGACCGGCGCGCAGATTGTCCTGAACAACACCTATCATCTGCTGCTCCGTCCTGGCCCCGATCTCGTCGCGCGCCAAGGCGGCGTGCACAAGTTCATGAACTGGTGCGGGCCGATCCTCACCGACTCGGGCGGCTATCAGGCCTATTCGCTCGCCGCCATGAACGCCGTCGACGACGATGGCGTGGAGTTCAAGTCGATCGTCGATGGCAGCATGATTCGCCTGACGCCCGAGCGTGCGACACAAGTGCAAAACCTGCTCGGCGCGGACATCATCATGGCGTTCGACGACTGCCCGCCGTCGGTCGACCCCGCGACGGAGGTCGTCAATCAAGATCGCCTCAAGGCGGCCGTGTCGCGCGATGCGGCGAGCACGATGGCGCGAAGCGCGACAGCGGACGCCGCCAAGAAACCCAATCGCAAGCGCGTCTACGACCACGCGGCACGCCTCGACATCGCCAACGAGCGCACCGTGCGCTGGCTGCAGCGCTGCAAAGACGCGCACAGCCGCCCCGGCGAGCAATCGCTCTTTGGCATCGTGCAAGGCGGCACCGATCTCGCACGCCGCTCGTGGTCCGTCGAGCGCGTCTGCAACATCGAGCTCCCCGGCTACGCGATCGGCGGCGTTGCGGTCGGCGAAACCAGCGAACAGATCGCCCATGTCGTGCGCCACACCGCGCCGCTCATGCCCGACGCCAAGCCTCGCTATCTCATGGGCGTCGGCTATGAACGCGACCTGCTCGCGGCGGTGCTCGCGGGCGTCGACATGTTCGACTGCGTGCTGCCGACCCGCAACGGGCGAAACGCGAATGCCTTCACGCCGACGGGCCAGATCCGCCTCCGCAACGCCAAGTACGCCGAGGATCCGCGCCCGATGCAGGAGGACTGCGATTGCCCGGCGTGCAAGCCAAGCGGCTATGGCTGGCAGAACTGGACCGACGCGAGCGGCACGCCGGGGGTCTTCAGCCGCGCGTACATCCGCCACCTCTTTATGGCCGACGAGATGCTCGGGCCGATCCTTGTGACGCTGCACAACCTGCGGCACTTCCAGCGCTTCATGGCCGACATCCGCGCCACCATCGCCACCGACGATTGGTCGGGGTTGCTCGCCCGCTGGCCCGTCGCGGCGATGGCAGGTTCGACGACAGATGCCTGAGGCGCCCCTCCACACTCGGCAACAGACCAAACAAATACCGTAAGAAAAACCAGAATAAAGCAGGCAGCGCGGAGCCTTTTGCCTTCGGCGCGTCAACAATCCCCGCCACGCCCTGCATGGGCGGCGGTGTGTATTGGCACGGGTCGGCGGGCAAGGCGCCCGCGGCCGGTGCTGTCATGCCACGATCGGCACGCCGATGGTTTCGCGCCTCTTTGTTGAGTCATCCATGAATACTCCCACCACTGACCTTTCGGGCTGGACCACTTTGACCCTCGCGCAGGCGAGCACGCCGGAAGCCGGTGCCGCTCCCGCCGCCCCCGCGGCCAGCGGCCCCGTGACGCCCGTCGGCATGCCCGGCCAAGGCGGCGCTGCCACCCAGGCCGTCACGCCCGCCACGGGCGCGGCTGGCGGCGCGACGGGCGCAGGCGGCACGGGTCCCGCCCCGAGCACATGGGGCCTGCTGCTGCCCATGGTGCTCGTCCTCGGCATCATGATCATCATGAGCGTCGTCACCGGCCGGCGCGACAAGAAGAAGCGTCAGGAACTCATGAGCGGCCTTGAGCGCGGCGACACCGTGCAGCTCTCGGGCGGCATGATCGGCACCGTCATCGAAATCCGCGACGAAGACGTCCTCGTCAAGTTCGAGGAAGGCAAGATCCGCTTTGTCAAGGCCGCCGTCCAGACCATCCTCCGCAAGGCCAAGGGCGCCAACGGCACCATCGAAGCCAAAGACGGCAACAAGGTGACCGCGTCGGTGTAAGCGTCGGACTCACGAGGTGGCACGCCCGCAGGGACGCGGCGAGGGGCGTGCTGAAAAACCACTGATCGCCCAGACCGCATTCGCGAGCAAGGTTCGAGGTTCATGCCCAAGTTCTTCCGCAACATCACGATCGTTCTGGCGGTGCTGATCCTCTGCGCATACAGCATCTATCCGCCCAAGGAGAAGTTCCGCCTCGGGCGCGACCTCCAAGGCGGCGTGAGCCTGACCTACACGGTGCAGATTCGTCCGGACGAAGAGCCCACCAAGGTCCTCAACGACACCATCGGCGTGCTCAAGAATCGCGTCGACCCGGACGGCGTGATGGAGATCCAGATGGTCGCCGCGGGGCGCGATCGCATCGAGATCGCGATGCCCCTGCCGCGCGACGAGGTGAAGCAGCTCCGCCGCAAGTTTGAGGACAAGCTCAAGAACCTCGGCAACGCCAACGTCACGCTCGAACGCCTCGAGCAGGCCGTCCGCCTGCCCAAGGCCGAGCGCGACGCCACCTTCGCCAAGCTCTCGGGCGGCAGCGACAAGCAGCTCGCGCTGCTCAACGCGGCGGCCGCGGCGTACGACGAGTCCAAGTCCCTTGCCGATGCCGTCGCGCAGGCCCGCGCTGCCAAGGCGACGCCCGAAGAACTCGATCCGCTGGTGAACAAGGCCGCCGACGCCGCGGTGGCGTTTGAAGAGGCTGAGAAGAAGGTGCTGGCGACGGTCCTGTCGCCCGCCGACGTCCGCCGGGCCCTCGAACTGTCTGATCGCGTCCGCAAAATCGCGCCCAGCCGCGGCGCAGATGCGACGCAGTACGTCGAGATCCCGAGCGATCGCGCTCGTGCGCTCGATCGTCTCCGCAAGGAGCACCCCGACGCGACCGCGCAGCTTGACGACATCGTCGCGTCCTACGCCGACTATGCCAAGAGCCGTCGCACCCTCGATGACCCGCAGGACCTGATCAAGCTGCTGCGTGCCGCGGGCGTGCTTTCGTTCCGCATCACCGTCAACCCCGGCGAGCACCCCGAAGAGGCTCGCCTGCGTCAGGAACTGCGCGAGCGTGGCCCGCTCAATGTCCGCGCCAACGACGCCCGCTGGTACAAGATCAATCAGATCGCCAACTGGTACAGCGCCAAGGACGAGCTCGACTTCCTCGAAGCCGCCCCGCAAGCGTTCTTTCAGGGTCGCGGCTATGTCGGCGAGCGCTACGGCTCGGACTACTACATCCTCGCGTGGGACACGCGTGCCGCCCGCCTGACCAACGCCGACGGCACGTGGGCCGTGGCGCAGGCGCGCGAAGGCCGCGACGAACTCGGCCGCCCGTCGATCTCCTTCGAAATGGACGTGCAGGGCGCTTCTCGCCTGGGCGACCTGACTAAGACGCACGTGGGCAAGCACATGGCCGTGCTGCTTGACGATCAGGTCTACACCGCCCCGACGCTGCAGAGCGCGATCAGCAAGAGCGGCCAGATCACCGGCGACTTCAGCAAGGAAGAGCGCGACTACATCATCCGCGTGCTGGGTGCGGGCTCGCTGCAGGCCAAGCTCAGCCCCGAGCCGATCAGCCAGAACGTGCTCGGCCCCGAGCTGGGCAAGGACAACCTCGAAAACGGCATGAAGGCCGGACTTGTCGGGCTTGTCGCCGTCGGCGGATTCATGATCGTTTACTACTTCGGTTGCGGCCTCGTCGCCGTCATCGCACTGCTTTTCAACGCTCTGATCATCATGGGACTGATGGTCATCAACCACGCCGCGTTCACGCTGCCTGGCATCGCGGGCATGATCCTCACCTTCGGCATGGCCGTCGACTCCAACGTGCTCATCTACGAGCGCATGCGTGAAGAACTGCTGCGCGGACACGACCTCAAGACCGCCGTACGCCTCGGCTTCGACAAGGCGTTCTCGTCAATCGTCGACGGCAACATCGCAAACCTCATCATCTGCGTCGTCCTCGGCTACACCGGCACGCCCGAGATCAGGGGCTTCGCGATCACCATGGGCATCGGCGTGCTGGGCACGCTCTTCTCCGCCCTCGTCGTCACGCGCCTCATCCTCGAACTCCTCGTCTACAAGGGCGGGCTCAAGCGGATCAGCATGCTTCCGATGGCGATCCCGCAGATTCAGAGCCTCATGACGCCCCGTGTCAACTGGCTCAAGTACCGCTTCGTCTTCCTCGCCGTCTCGGCCAGCTATGTGCTGCTCGGCCTTGGCGTTGCCTACTTCCAAGGTGAATCGCTCCTCGACACCGAGTTCCGCGGCGGCACCAAGATCACGCTGAACTTCAAGCCCTCCGCCGGCGAAGGCACTCCCCCGCTCACCATGACCCGCGCAGAGGTCGAGGACCGTGTCAAGAAGGTTGGACAAGAGGCCGCCCAGAACAGCCCCCTCCGCGCCCTCACCTCGGCGGACATCCTGCCGATTAACCCGGAGGCCGACGGCGTCACGTCCAGCCGATTTGACATCAAGACCACCGTGACCGACGAGGCGTCGATCCGTGAGGCCCTCACCAGCGTCTTTGCCGACATGCTCGAAAGCCAGCCGACACTCACCTTTGTCGGGAGCAATGAGACGGACGCAAGCAAGGCTCCGATCTTCAAGATCATCAACGAGGAACTCGGCGCAAACATCGGGCGTTCTCTTCCAGTCGCGCGTGACGTCAAGGCGTACATGGGCGGCGCGGTGCTGATGATCCAGGACATTTCCCCGAGAACATCGCTGCAGTCGCTGACCAGCCGGCTCGAGCAGGCCCGGTCGCGTCCAGAGTTCGCCGACACACTCGGACGACGCGTGGAACTCGTCGTGCTCGCGGGCACGGACGATGATGTGAAGTCCGCCGCGCTGCTCGTGCTTGATGAAGCCGCGTCGTTCTTCGACAACGAGACGCAATGGCAGCAGCGGTTGGCAAACGTCGAATGGCGCCTGGCCAAGGCCGCGTTCACAGTCGCCAGCACGCCAGCGAGCGTTCAGCAGTTCAGCCCCGCCATCGCTTCGAGCTTCAAGGCCAACGCCGTCGTTGCGGTGCTTCTGTCGTTCCTCTTGATCGCCATCTACATCTGGGTTCGATTCAAGTCCGTCCGGTTCTCGCTGGGCGCGCTTGCATCGCTTGCCCACGACGTCTTGACGGTCATCGGTGCCGTCGGATTGGCCAACTTGCTCTTGCAGTTCCCCGCCACTGCCGACTTCGCGCAGCGACTGGGCATTCAGGCCTACAAGATCGATCTGAACATGATCGCCGCGATTCTCACCATCGGCGGCTACTCACTCAACGACACCATCGTGCTTATGGATCGCATCCGCGAGAACCGCGGCCGCTCACTCGAAGCAAGCGGTCGAATGATCAACGAGTCCATCAATCAGGTCATCAGCCGAACCATTATCACCTCCGGCACGACGATGACATCCTCGCTCATCATCTACCTCTTCGGCGGCGAGGGCGTGCGTGCCTTTGCGTTCGCTCTCGTGGTGGGCATCTTCGTCGGTACCTACTCGTCGATCGCCGTCGCGGCACCGATCGTGTGGACCAAGGGCGGGGCTGATCTGAACGACGACCCGCGTCCCGACGGCGCGGACGCCGATGCGGGCGAACCTGCTCTGGCCCGCACCTGAGATTGTCAGCACATCCTGAGATCCCTCACGCGGGCCTCCACATGGAGGCCCGCATTCGTTTCCCAGGCAGCCCCCGGGCGCGGCACGGGCGGACCCGCTCGCCAACCCGGGTATCCTGTCATGGCCTGTTCACGGCACAGCCGATGAAAAGCGGTCGCCGCGCTCTGCGACGCGGCACGTGCGACAACGCACAGACGAGACATGGCGATGGACACCGGCGGATCCAAACTGGTTGGCGGCCTGCTCCTCCTGGTGGTGGTCTGGATCGTCGTCTACTGGGCATGGACACCCAGCGAAGCCCGCATCTCCGTCAGCGACACGCCGCCCGACGTCCACCACACGCTCCCCGGCGACGCCGCGGCACCGAGCGAGCCGATGCCGCCGCCCGTCGAGCCGACCACAACGCACGCGCCCGCCGAGCAGCCTCAGGACGCACGCACGAAGCCCGGCCCCGCCGTGATCGCGCCGGAGTTTGAGCGGTATCGCGTGCAGCCAGGCGACACGCTCGCAAGCATCAGCCGCAAGTTCTTCGGCACTTCATCCAAAGCGACGATCATCACGCGGGCCAATCCGTTCAAGGATCCGATGCGCCTCAAGCCCGGCGATGAACTGCTGATCCCCAAGGATCCGTCGAACATCCAGGGCAAGCCCGCACCCAAGCCCGAAAGCCCCAGCGAAAGCGAAGGCCGCGAGTACGAAGTGCAGCCCGGCGACTCGCTCTCGACCATCGCCGATCGCGAGATGGGTTCGAGCAAGCACGCGGACCTGATCTACAAGGCCAACCGCGACCGGCTCAAGAGCAAGGACGCGCTCAAGGTGGGTCAGAAGATCATCATCCCGCCCACGCCCAAAGAATGAGTCGCGCGTGTGCCGCGTGTGCCGGGCTCCGACGGCGCGTCCGCACCGCCCACGGCACAGAAACACAAGACCAAAAACAAAGAGCCGGCCGCGACTCTCCCTCTCCTCATGGCCGTCGCGGCCGACTCTTGGCAAGGCCCCTCGCGCGGGATGAACACACCAGTCGCGACGCGGGCGGAATGCGTTGTCTGCACGCGGCTCGCCGCACTCTCATGCGGCGGGCCGCCGGAACGTCAACCGGCGGGGCGAAACATCACGCCAGCGCACCGGGTCAAGCGTTCCCACATCGTTCGGCCCGAGGCCCTTGTCACGCGTCGAGCCTCCTCTTCGGCGCGCCGCCCGGTTCACGGCCGGGCATCCCAGATCAACTTCCGGGCAAGGGTCTTGTCTCTCACACCACCGGCGGTTGCGGCAACAAACGGAAACGCCGATCCTCTTGGGCCGAACATGTGCACCCTGTCGTGACCGAGCCTGCAGCCGAGTCTCCACACTCGCTGCCGCGACGTCGAACGCTCTGCTGGACCGACAGAACGATCGCGCTCCCGCCTTCGCGGGTGGCCCACCTGACGCGTCCCGTGGCTTTCACTCCCCTCCAAGGATGAAAGCGATCAGAACGGGGCAGGATTCAGTTCTTGCTTTGGCTCCGCACCAACCTTCGCCGAGAACCGGTCGAGTCACGCTGAAGGTGACCCGGACGTACAGACGTTCGCATCCTTCGCGCGGGCGGTTGCGTCATGCAGGCGAAGAAATCGCGCACGAAAGCGGTTTCGTGGGTGCGGACACGTGGAGTTGTGCTCGTGATACCGCGCGAGATTTCTCGCGGTTGCGGCCACTTTTCTGCAATGGACATGATTCTCGGGCGTTGCCGCCCGTTCATTCCACCGCAGTGCTCGCTCGCCCGACTCAGCAGCCCGCCTCGAACGCCGCGACGAACGCATCAAAGTCCGTGAAGTCGAGGAACGAGTCGCCGTTGAAGTCCGCGCTCGGATCCCCGCCCTCAAACGCGACGACGAACGCATCGAAGTCGGTGAAGTCGATGAAGCCATCGCCGTTGAAATCAGCACGGCACCCCAGCGCAACGTACTGCGTGCTGTCGTCGAGATTGATCCATCCCGCGTTCTCGCTCCACGCATAGCCGCGGAGGCGGCGCGCGATCGGATCCAGCCGCGCCTGCTTGCCCGACGCGGCAAGCGCCGCGGCGGTATCAAAGTTCACCCAGCCGATGTTCTCGGCCCACGCCAGCCCGGCGAGGTTGTTGCTCGCAAGCACGTTGACGCCAAAGTCCGAGCCATTGACGTTGGCATACGCCGAGCCTGCGCCCGGCGTGCCGTCACCGAGGTTCATCCAGCCGACGTTCTCGCACCAGACAAAGCCGGACATGAACGTCGCGCCGATCACCGCCCCCTGATTGCCCGGCGTCGGTCCGGCCTGAAACCACTCCATCCAGCCGATGTTCTCGCCCCACGAGTTGCTGTGGAACGGATCGACGTTTGATGGATCGGCGATGGCGACGCCGCTCAAGGCAAGCAATGCACACGATGACACAAGGCGAGGGATCATGAATGACCTCGATGAATGAGTGACGGAATAAGCAAGGCGAACAGTGCCGGGTGAGAGCGACACCCTCTTTTCAGAACGCGAGATTGGCGTTGGGATCGGTGATGCTCATGCCACCGCCCGCGTTGCCGGAGATCGCAGCGTTTGTCGTGCCGGGCGTGACCGTGCCGACACGATTGCCCGCGACGACAGAATAGTTTGAAGAGAGGCTGTTGCTGCACACGTTGCGCACAATCGTGTTGTTGGTCCCGCTGACGAAGATGCCAAACCCATTGCCGACCGCCTGGTTCCCTTCAACGTGATTGTAGTCGCCCGTGCACCAGATCGCCGTGAATGGTCCGCTGTTGCCGTTGTAGCGGAGCTGGTTTCCGATGACGGTGGATCGTTCCGTGACGCGGACCCCCTGGTTCGTGCTGCCCGCGACATTGCAGTTGCGCACGGTGGCAAGCGCGCCCGCGTTGATGCCGAGCTGCTTGTTCTGCACCGCCGTGCACCCATCAAACGTCGCGAGATTGCTGGGCACGAACCCGCTCTTGGTGTTGTAGCCGGCGCGGCAGTTGGTGTAGAGGTCCGCGTAGGTGCTGACAAATCCGAATCCGCCGTTGGTATCTGACACGCAGCCAGTCAGCACAGCGTTGTTGGTCTGAAAGCCGTCGCCAGTATTGTGGCTCGCGCTGCAGTCGTTAAACGTCGTGCTTCCGGCGGCCGCGATGAACCCGCCGCCGCTGTTGAATGTCGCCTGGCAACGCGCGAACTTGCTGGAATCGTTCCACACGAATCCGACGCCCGTTCCGTCGGACGCGTCACAATCAGTCGCTGTGCCGTAGTAGCCGACGTCGATTCCGACGACGCCGCAGCCAGTCACCTTGACGTTGCTGACGCGCGCATTGGTCGCTCCGGACACCACAACGCCACCGGACGCGAACCCAGCGATTGTGCCGTTGCTGACCGAGCACTGGTTCGGCGAGAAGTTGACGCACGTGACGCCGGCAAAGGCCCCACCGCCCGCGTTGATCTGGAACCCATTCAGATCAAGACGCACCCCGGACGAGGCGATGCGAATGCCATTCTTATTGAATGCGTTGACATTCCCCGTCAGGTAGTAGCTGCCCGGCTGCGAGATGACGTACGTCGAGTTCGCGTCCCCCGGCGTGTTCGTGCCGTTGATCGCGATCCGCGGCTCGATCTCCGTCAGCGTCTTGTAGGTGCTCGCGACCGGACCGCCGGGGGGCGCGAGCGGCCCAGCAAAGACCAGCGCGGCCGTACCCAGTCCGGCGACAAGAACGAGAGAGCACACTGTGGCGAGCGTCTTCATGGAGAGATCCTGCGTGGAGTTCGCACCAGCGCACAGCGCGATGCGAGTGATGCATTGATGCTTTTCAGTACTTGAAGTTGGCAAACGAGTTGCCGGTCGTCAGCGTCGCTCCGGCGGTGACGTCGAAGATCTGGCCGATGGCATTGGTGCCGGAGCTGACAAAGTCATTGGCCCCGCCCGCACCGTTGCTGCGGGCGATGTTGCGGGCCACGAAGGCGCCGCCCGAGACGCTGATACCCGTCCCATTGGCCACAACGGTGTTACCTTCGATGCGTGCGCCTGATGCACCCGTCGCGAGGATCCCCGCACCGGCGTTGTTGACACAGTTGTTGTTTGTCGCGTTCGCTGGCCCTGAGACTCGAATGCCGTCGATCGTGTTGTTGCTGCACGCGTTGTTGGAAATCGTCGAGCCCGTGAACGCGAGGATTCCGTGCTGCCCGTTGTTCGACGCGGTGCAGCTCGTGATCGTTGAAGAGATGCCGAGCGAGAACCCTTGCGCTCCGTTGCCCACCGCGGAGCAACCGATGGCGGCATTGCTGCCCGCGTCGCTGCTGAAGCCGCTGCCGCCGTTGCTCGTCGCGGCACACGCGTTGAACGTGTTTCCCGCCGCGTTGGCGCGGAAGCCCGCGTCAAGCGTGCTCCCGGTCGACGAGCAGTTGGTCAGTGTGTTTCCCGAGCCCATCTTGAACCCATAGCCCGAGCCCGATGCGTTGTCAGCGATGCAGTTGGTGATCGATGCGTTGTTGCCGACAGACCATTCATCCTGACCGTTGGCCCGGGCCACGCAACCGCTGGCAACCATGTTGTCAACGCTGCGGAACCCGATCGCGCCGTTGGAGAAGGCCATGCAGTCCTTGAAGCTGCTCCAGAACGAAACATCAAATCCATCACCGGCGTTGTTCGCGGCGATGACATTGTCAATGCGCACGCGCGAAGCGGCGTTGGTTGACGCGTTCACTCCGTCGCCGCCGCCGCTTCGGATCGTCCCGTTCTTGATGACCACGTTGCCGCGCGGGTCGTTCACATTGCTGCCGTCGCCCGTGATCTGTACGAGCGCCTGTGTCGCGCCGGCCACGCCGCTGATCGTGAATCCATTGAGATCGAGCGTGACGTTGTTGGCGGTGATGAGAATCGCGCTCTTGCCCGACGCCGCGCTGATGTTGCCCGGGAGGTAGTACGACCCGGGCTGGCTGATGACATATACCGCCGCGCTCGCCCCACCCGGCGTGTTTGTGCCGTTGATCGCAATCCGCGGCTCGAGCTCCGTCAACGTCTTGTACGTGCTTGCAACCGGGCCGCCCGGCGGCGACAGCGGCCCCGCAACCAGCATCCCCGCGCACAGCACAAGTCCAGCAACAGCGGCAAACGCAAGCACATTCGTCTTCATGGACATCCCTCCCACCTCGCGCCGCGAGGCTTTGCCATAAACCCATGCGCCAAGTCGGGCACGAGCGGCTAAATGGATTGGTGTTGAGTTCGCAGACCGACGGCGGCCAAGGCCGACGCACCATCACGCTCGCCCCCGCTCGGACATGCCGAGCGGCGGCTGATCGGGCGTCTTCACAGCATGTGCCTTGCACCGCGGCATCGGCCGCGTCGCTCCCCCCACGCATCACGTCGGCTTCACACCCCAGGCACTTGCGACGTGTCGACGGCTCTGCAGCCCGTCGCGCCCGCCTGCCGCGTGTGGGTGATCTATGCGGGGTCGGCGACGCGCCTCGCCTAAACTCTCCACCTGCCGCGGCGTTCGTTTTCGGCCCTTGTTCGCGGCGAATCGGAGAATGTTTCTCATGCGCGCGATCGTCACTGGTCAGGTCGGAATGGAGAAGAAGCCCTACCTCGACGCCGTCGCGCGTTTTGCCGGGCAGCAGGGCGAAGAGGTCGCGCTCTACCACGTCGGCGACATGATGTACAACGAAGGCCGCGACGTCCGACCGGGACGCATCCTCGACCTACCGATCTCGCGCCTCAACTCGCTCCGCCGCGCCGCCATCAAGGACGTCATCACCGACTCCAAGGGCAAGCCCAACATCATCGTCAACACCCACGCCACCTTCCGCTGGCGTCACGGCCTCTTCAGCGCATTCGACTTCGATCAGATGCGTCTGCTTGAGCCCAACCTCTTCATCTGTCTCGTCGACAACATCGAAGTCGTGCACCATCGCCTGCACAAAGAGCACGACATCGACGCCACGCTCAAGGACTGCATGGTCTGGCGTGAAGAAGAGATCCTCGCGACCGAGCTGCTGGCGCAGTCGTTCCCCGGCTCGCAGTTCTACATCATGGCCCGCGGGCGTCACACCTCGACGACGCGCACCACCTTCCGCCTGCTCTGCCGTCCGCAGATGAAGAAGGTCTATCCGTCCTTCCCGATGAGCCACGTCGTCGACATGCCCGATGTGCTCGCAGAGATTGATCGCTTCCGTGCGGCCCTCGCCGAGCACTTCATCACCTTCGACCCGGGCGATGTCGACGAGAAACTCCTCTTGGATCGCGCCATCCTCGCGGCCCGCGAGGGCAAGGAATGGCTCGAGGTCGAGCCGCACATGTTCGGCGGGGCGGTCAAGCCCGGCTCGGCCCCGATCAAGGTCCGCGTGCGCGAAGTGCTCGACATTGCCGGCGACATCGACGGTCAGATCTACATGCGCGACTTCCGCCTGGTGGATCAGAGCGACATGATCGTCTCGTACATCCCCGAGCTCCCCGGCGGCGTCCCCGGCCTCTCCAGCGGCGTAGAACGTGAACTGCACCACGCGTGGGAACACACCAAGGAGGTGTATGTGGTATGGAAGCCCAAGAAGGCTCCCAGCCCGTTCATCACCGAAACCGCCACCCGTATCTTCAAGACGGTCGAAGAAGCCCTCGCGTTCTTCGAGAGCAAGGGGTACTTCGTCGAGAAGAACCTCTTCGGGAACTGAGCGGAGCCCAATCATGGCTCGGCACGGCGAAGCCGTGCGGGTGAATAGCGTCGGGTCGTCGCGCCAGCGACACCCGACGACAAAGTTCGCGCTTGGAACGCGCATCGCGCAGCGATGCAGCCGCGCGGGTCGCTTGGGAAGTGATCGCTCACATGCCTTCGCCTGCTCGAGTCCGGCTCGACAATGCTCATCGCGATGGAACCCCGATCCCAGCGCGATCCCGCGCCCAGCGCGGCCCTATTCGCACACTTCATCGAGACTCTCAATGCACAAACCAAAACCGATTGGCTTTGAAACGGCGATTCGTGACACGAAGGCCATCGAGGACGCCGTCAAGCGCGCCGTGAGTGAAGCGATTGGTCCGTCGAGCAGGTCTTCCAACGGGAGCGGCAGAAAGGCCAAGAAAGCCGCGCCCACGCTAGCCGCGGCACCCCTCCCCAAGGCGACTCGCCCAAAGTCGCCGCGCTCCTCACCGAATCGCCGCAAAAAGTAGCTCGTCGTAGTTTCGACCCTGCAATTCCGCAACCGCATCTCTTCACGCCAGTACAACGCTTCGCGGGCCACGCACAATCGCTGGCTCGGCGTGGAGTGTTGCCATGTGTCAGGTTCGCCGTTTCACATTCGCCTCAATTGCATCGTTCAGCCTCCTCGCATCCCTTGCCGCGGCCCAGTCCTGCGTCGAACGCTGGCTGCCTGCCGCACCGTGGGAGAGCGCCACTGCGAGTCCCGTCGAACGCGCCTTCACCAGCACGTGCCGCTGGGATCCCGATGGCCCTGGCCCCAAGCCCGAGTTGCTGGTCTTTGGTGGTCGCTTCACGACCAACGGCCGCACGCCCGTTTGCGGCGTTCTCGCGTTCAACCCAGTCACGCGCGAGTGGATCAGCCTCGACGGCGGAACCAACACCTCCGGCTCACCCACGTTGAATGAGAGCCTGCCGCGCGACACAAGCGGCGCGATTCTCGCGCTCGCCGCCGCTCCCGACGGACGGCTCTTTGCCGGCGGCGTCTTCACCAGCATCGGCGGCACCACCGTCAACAACATCGCGCAGTTCGACGGCACAAGTTGGACACCACTGCTCGGCGGCACGACCGAAGGTGAGTTTCAGGCCGCGGTGCAGTCGCTTCGCGTGCTCGACAACGGCGATCTCATCGTCGGCGGCTCTTTCGAGCGCATCGGCGACGTCCGCACGACTGCCCCACGCTTCAACGGCATCGCCCGCTGGGATGGAACCGCTTGGAAGCAGCTCGGAGCCGGTGGCGGCTTTGTGGGCGCTGGCGGAGTTCGGGCGATCACCGTCGCACGCGACGGTTCGCTCTACGCCGCCGCTTCGTCGTCCACGTTCTTCACAAGTTCACCCGTCGGCCGATTCGACGGCACGGCGTGGAACCCCGTGCCCGGCGCGCCAAGCACCATCACTTCAATGGTCGCTCATCCCGACGGCGGCGTCGTTGTGGCAGGGACATTCACCACCGTCGCCGGGCTTGCCGCGCCCGGGCTTGCACGCTGGGATGGCGTCGCGTGGAGCCTGCTGCCGAGCGATGCTGGCCTCACCATCACGTCGACCAAGACGCTCAGAGAATCGCCCAACGGTGGCTTCCGCCTGCTCGTAAACAACACCCAGCCCGCACGCTGGGAGAACGGCCGCATCGTCGCGGATGGTGCGCCACTTCCGGACGCCGCGCTTTCAACGTCTGCGCGGACGATGATCGATCTTCCCGACCGCAACCTCGTCGTCGGTGGCTACTACTCGGCTTCGCCCTACTTCAGCGGCGCGATTCGCGTCAACGATGCCTGGGAGCCACTGAACCCTCCCACAAGCAACGGCCCCAATCGCCGCGTCAACATCACGCTTCCACTGCCGGACGGCGGCGTCATCGTCGCCGGCGAGTTTGATCGCGTCGGCGGGCTCTTTACGAAGGCCGCGATCTACGACGGCGTCACATGGACAGCGACACCGTGGCCATCGTTCTTCCGCACAACCTGTGCGATCCGCAGCGCGATCGGAGAACTGTTCGTCGCCGGATCAACCAACGCAGGCGTTACGACATCCGTCGCCCGGTGGAACGGGTCAGCGTGGACAACGCTCGGCGAACTCTTTGACGGATCAGTCTTCGCGCTCACGCTGCTCCCCAGTGGCGAGCTCGTCGCAGGCGGCTCATTCGCAAACGTGGGCACAACGCCCGCAAACAACCTCGCGCGTTGGAACGGCACGGCGTGGCAAGCGATCGGCGTCGGAACCAACGGCCCCGTCAACGCGCTCACCTCACTCCCCAACGGTGACTTGGTCGTTGGTGGCGGCTTCAACGTCGTCGGGGCAAACGCCAGCGGGCAAGGCATCATGCGATTTCGTGGCAACGTCGCCCTCACCATGGGCTCCGGCATCGGCCCCACCGCCATCGTCACCGGCCTGGCTTGGTCTCGCACTGGCGAGCTCTACGCCGCTGGTCGCTTTGAGATCTCCAGCGGCGATGCCGCCAACTCCGTCGCACGCTGGGATGGCACCGCGTGGCTCCCGATTTCGTCGGGTGACTACCCCCGCGGCAGTATCACGTCCCTTGCCATAGACGACCAAGAGCGCGCCATCATCGGCGGCACATTGACCGGCTCGACCTTTGCCCGACGCTCAAACGTCTGGCGCTGCGAGGGCGGCGTCTGGCGCGACCTCGGCGAACCGCTCGAGTCCGGCGTCGCCGCGTTGGCGTGGACCCCCACCCTCGGCATCGTCGCCGGCGGCAACTTCACCCGCGCGGGCTCAACCTTGACACCCTACTTCTCACGCCTCGCGTGCCTCCCAAACCCGTGCATCGTCGACTTCGATACCGACGGCGTTCTCTCCGCCGCGGACTTCTTCGCTTTCGTCGACAAGTTCAACGCGGGCGACCCCGCGACCGACTTCAACCAGGACAACGCGCTCACGTTCGAGGACTTCGACGCCTTCGTGGCGGCATACACCGCGGGCTGCTGAACCGGCCAGCCCTTGAAGCGGCGATCCCCCGATCACGCGCGATCGTCGCGCGCCGTCAACGCGTGCCGTCAACGCGCTGTCGTGGCCCGCCGCCACGCCCGCGCCAAGCCGCAGCAGGCGAGCCGCGCCAGGCCATGCCCCGCTGCCCAAACCCGCACTCTCACAGAGCACATTTCTGAGATTCCTTAGCCACCACGGCGAAGGACGTCGCATGGTCCCTTGACCGTCCGCGAGGGGAGGCCGATCACTCGGCAATCGCGAACGAATCCTGTCCTTCCAAGCGTCTCTCAAGGGGAGTCTCGTCATGCGCGCCACCGCCACGGTGTTTGCTGTCTCTGCCGCCGCCCTCGTCCTCGCCGCCGGCACGCTCGTCGTCGCCGGTCCGCTCAATCCCAGTGCTGGCCCGGTCGCGAGCACCTACAAGACGTTGACCGAAGTCGAGCCGCGCATCGCGATCAACGCGGCGAACACCCCCGGCGACGCCACAACGGTCTTCAAGATCACCAAGCCCGGCTCCTACTACCTCACCGGCAACGTCTCCGGCCAGCCCGGCAAGGACTCGGTGATCATCATCGCCGCCGACGGCGTCACGCTTGACCTCAACGGCTATTCGATCATCGGCAGCGATACATGGCCCGCTGGTGTAGCCCAGTACTGCGTCAATGCCAACGCCGTGAAGGGCACCACCATCCGCAACGGCACACTGAAGTTCGCTGCGACCAACCACATCAGCATGAGCACATGCGTCAGCACCCGCGTCGAGAACATCCATTGCATCGACGCCAGCGAAACGTCAATCAGCGTCGGTACAAACTCCACCATCGTCAACTGCTCCGTCAAGATCTCCGGCACTCAGGGCATCGTCGCCTACGACGGCAGCGTCATCAGCCACTGCACCGTCGCCAACGCTGGCGACGTCGGCATCTACGCCAATCGATCATCGATCACCGACTGCACAGTCACGGACGCTGGCGGTACCGGCTTCTCGCTCGCTTCAAACAGCGTCGCCACCAACTGCACCGCCTCGCAGTGCAACAGCGGCTTCGGTGCTGGCTGGGGCGCTCGCTTTATCAACTGCGGTGCGGAAAGCTGCACGGGTGACGGCTTCCTCTCAGGCTTCAATGCCGTCATCGAGTCCTGCACTGCAACGCTCAACGGCGGCGACGGCTTCGAGCTCTCCGACGCCGCCATCATCCGCAACTCCACCACCTACAACAACTACGGCCACGGCATCAACGCCCTGGGTCGCTCAACAATCCTCAGCAACAACTGCACCGGCAACGGCTCAAACGTCGCCGGCACCACCAGCGCCGGCATCTTCATCAACGGCGCGGACTGCCGCGTCGAAGCGAACAACCTCATCGGAAACGACTGGGGCATTCGCGCTGCCGCCGCCGGAAACCTGATCATCCGCAACACCGCCAGCGGCAACACCACGGCCAACTACTCGAGCGCCGCCGGAAACGTCTGGGGCCCCGTCGTCCAAGGCACGACAGCCGGTTCGTTCACGGCGAACATCCAAGCCACCTCCACCGGATCGACCGACCCCAACACCAACTACTCCTATTGATCCGCGTTCCGACGCATGTCGCCCCGCGAGACCCGCCCAAACACGTCTGGTAACCGGCGGTCCCGCAAATGCTGGCCGCTCTTCCGCGGCACGACGCATGAATTCTGTTGTATCGCCCTGGGGGATCAGGGCAAACTCGTGAGGTTTCGCGAGCGTCTTCAAGGAGTCTGGAATTGGATCGCATCTCCAGAGGCATCGTTCTGTGCGCCGTCGCTGGCGTCGTCGTCGCGGGTGCCATCGTCTCCGCTGGCCCGCTGAATCCTGCCGCCGGTCCCGTCGCGAGCACCTACAAGACGCTCACCGAAGTCGAGCCCCGCATCGCCATCAACCTGGCCAACACACCGGGCGATGACGACAGCCTCTTCAAGATCACCCAGCCCGGGTCCTACTACCTCACCGGCAACATCTCGGGCGTCGCCGGCAAGCACGGCATCGAGATCGCAGCGAGCAACGTGACCATTGATCTCAGCGGTTTTGCGATGACGGGCGTCGCCGGATCGCTCGACGGGATCACGAGCATCGACTACACGCTGGTCGACATCACCGTCCGCAACGGCACCGTCCGCACCTGGGGAAATCAGGGCCTCGACTTCTCCAACGCCACGGGTGTCGTGGTCGAGAGCGTGCTCGTCCGTGAATGTGCGATGGGCATCCGCATCGGCGATCGTGCCCGCGTGCGGCTGTGCACCGCGAGCAACAACTCGGGGAGCGGTTTTTTTCTTGGCGTCTCATCTCAAGTTGTTGAATGCACCGCCGAGAACAACCAGATAAACGGGATCTTCGCCAGCGACGGCAGCATGATCATCAACTGCGTCGCGAACGCAAACACCGGCGCGGGGATCAGAACGAACTCCAACGCCATCATCCGCGGCTGCGTCGCTCAACTGAACACCAGTCACGGCGTGATGGTCCATTCCAACACCGTCGTCAGTGGCGTTGTGTCGTCTGCCAACGGCTTTGGAGCAAGCATCGGCGCGGGCATCTTGGCCGTCGGCAATGCAAACCGCCTCGAAGACAACGTCTGCAACGCGAACGACCGCGGTATCGACGTCGATGGCGTCCAGAACATCATCATCAGAAACACGTGCTCGG
Source organism: Planctomycetota bacterium (assembly GCA_033763695.1). Taxonomy (GTDB): domain Bacteria; phylum Planctomycetota; class Phycisphaerae; order Phycisphaerales; family UBA1924; genus JANRKB01. The sequence goes on from JANRKB010000002.1 coordinate 64,449, forward strand.
CAAACGCCCTCAACTGGACGTTCGTGGGCGGCAATCACTACGGCCCGATCATCGACAGAACCGCCGTTGCCGCCCCTCCCTCGGTGAACGGCAACAGCGCGACCGAGGCCCTCGGCTCCACCCACCCCAACGCCAACTTCACCAACTAAGTCGATACACTGAAAACGCTGATGTCACGGAGCAAATCTGCTCCAGCAAGGCACACCATGTCACGCCACACGACACTTCTCTCGCTCGCCACGCTCGCCCTCGCGGGAGCCGCCCACGCCGCGCCCTCCAACGTGGATCCCACGCTCAAATACACCTGGGGCGAGAACATCGGCTGGATCGACTGGTTCAGCGCGGGCCCGACGCCCGGTCAGCAGGGCGTCGTGATCGGCCTCACCACCATGTCCGGCTTCGCCTGGGGTGAGAATGTCGGCTGGATCAACTTCGGCGACGGCACGCCCGCCAGCGGCTCGTCCTATGGCAACATCATGGGCGACGACTTCGGCGTCAACATCGCCGCCGACGGCCGCCTCACCGGCTACGCGTGGGGCGAAAACATCGGCTGGATCAACTTCAACACCTTCCCCACGCTCGGTGCCTCCAACCAGCACGCCCGCGTCGACTTCGCCGCCCGCCGCCTCCGCGGCTATGCGTGGGGCGAGAACATCGGCTGGATCAACCTCGACAGCGGCGCCGCCGCCATCGGTCTGGGCTGCCCCGCCGACTTCAACGGCGACGGCTTCCTCACCTTCGAAGACTTCGACGCCTTCGTCGTCTCCTTCGAAGCCGGTGAGCCGCAGTCCGACTTCAACGCCGACGGCTTCCTCACCTTCGAAGACTTCGACGCTTTCGTCGCCGCATTCGAAGCCGGCTGCTGAACGATGTCATCGCCGATCTGACCTGTCGACTTGTGCCATCAAGCCCCGCCTCTCGGCGGGGTTTTTCTTATCGACATTTTCCGCAATCGAGCCTTGCTCTCTGACATCTGCCCTTGTCCCCCGCGTCGGCATTGGTGCTGACGCACCCACAAGGAACCTGCCCATGCTCACGCTCTCTCGTTGCGGCGTCGTTGTCTCTGCGCTCCTGCTCGCCCCGCTCGCCCACGCGGGCGTCCAAGTCACCAGCGCCAGCGGCCGCGCTGTCGCCACTTCGTCGCTCCGCTCCGCCGAAGGCGATTTCGCTGAGCACAAGGGCGGCGATCTCGCCTCGCCCATCGGCGGCGTCGACGAAACCTTCAACGCCGCGGCATTCCTCACCTGCGGCGATGCCGCAAGCGCAACCTCCTACACCCACTTCATCGCCACACCGACCAGCCTGCGCCTCGATGGCTACGCCGCCAGCACCACCGTCACCACCGGCGTCGCGACCCAGTTGCACGCTGCGGCCGACGCACGCCTCTCCATCACCTTCCGCGTCGATCGCGCCACCGCATGGAAGTTCCGTTACGCGTGGACCGGCGAGAGCGACGGCGGCGAAGCCTCCATCATCCTCCGCCGCGCAGGCTCGATGATCTCCATCTTCGATCGTGCGGCCGACAACTGGGAAACCGCCAAGGGCGTGCTCCCCGCCGGCGACTATGAACTCTACATGTCCTGCACCGCCGCCGCCGAGATCGCTCAGCCTGATCCCGACACATCCTTCCAGTGGCACGGCAGCGAGGGCTACCTCAACCTCATGCTCGACCTCGTCGACTCGCCCACCGCCCCTGCTGCCGCCGATTTCAATCTCGACGGCTTCGTCGACTTCACCGACTTTGACGACTTCGTCACCGCCTTCGAGCGCGGCGAGGCTGCCACCGACTTCAACGCCGACGGCTTCATCGACTTCACCGACTTCGATGCGTTCGTCGCCGCGTTCGACGGCCGAACCGGTGGCTGAGCGGCACATCTGGCGCGGCACGCCGCACAGAATCACCCACCACGACTGCTCCCTGGACCAACCGCCGCAGCCCGGCATCTCCCGGCTGCGGCGTTTGGCTTTCATGCCTTCTTCCGCGTCATGACGCTGCCTTGCCCGGAACGCTCTCCACGGGTACCTTGGTGGTGTTGGCGTCACGGCGCGTGGGTGATGCGCCGGCGCGGCACGGAGTTCTCATCCATGGCGAAGAAAGCAAAGAAGAAGGCGTCCAAGAAAGCGAGCAAAAAGCCCGCGAAGAAACCTGCGGCCAAAAAGCTGAACAAGAAGGCCTCGAAGAAGGCAACCGCGCGAACCAACAAAAAGCCCAGCAAGAAGCCAGCCAAGAAGGCCGCAAAGAAGCCGGTCAAGAAGGCCGCCGCCGCAACCGGCAAGACCTACGCCGTCCGCGACGAAGCCGGGCAGTTCAATCAGCCCGCCGTCGCCCCGGCCCCCGTCGCGGCACCCGCCGCACCCGAAGCCCCCGCGATGTGAACGACGCGAGCCATCACTCGCGCCAAACGCGACAAAGAATGAAAAGACCCGGCCATCGGACCGGGTCTTTTGCGTTGTGGATTCAGACGCTCGCTTCAACGCGAGCGCATCAACCGCAACCCGTTCATCAGCATCCGGCCTCGAACGCCGCGACGAAGTCGTCGAAGTCCGTGAAGTCCAGGAACCCGTCACCGTTGAAATCGGCCGACGCGTCGCCATTCTCGAACGCCGTCACGAAGTCATCGAAGTCGGTGAAATCGAGGAAGCCGTCTCCATTGAAATCCGCAGGGCACGGCGGCAGCGGCGAGCACACGTCGCTGTCGGTCGCCGCGATCTCAACGAGGCTGGGCTGCCACGGGAGTGGCGCTGGCTGGTTGTGCGAGGCGAGCGTCACGTCGGTTGAAGTGACGATGAACGGGATCGGATCGTTCCAAGAACCCTCGCAGCCGGTGATGCCGTCATAGAGCGTTTCAACCAGATACGTCTGAGCGCCGATTCCACTGTTGTAGTTGGTGATCCCGCCCGCGAGCAGCAGTCGATGATTGACGTCGTCATCGAGAAAGAGCACTGCCTCGCCCCGGGACGTGTCGGCGTACGTGTGTCGCCACTTGAGATTGAGCGATGCGTCGACGAGCATCATCGATGCCATGCTCCCGCCGTCGCCAAAGCCGTAGGAACCTCCGACCACCACGTCATCGTCAACCCATGTGAACTTGACGGCGGCGTTCGCTGCCTGGAAATCGCGCACCGCCAGTGAGTTCAGCAGCGAACCCGTGGGGGAAAGCAGCAGGAGACAGGTCGCCGAGTTCCCGCCATTCCCGATATCGCCCAGGGACGCGACCACGATGTTCCCGTCAAGACGGATCGTGAGGCCAACGCCGCGGTCATACGACTGTTCGCCCTCGGTCCAATCCGGCGAGGCAAAATCAAACGTCTTGGCCCAGAGCACGGCCCCCGAAGAGTCGAGCCGCGCAACCAGTACATCCGACGGCACGATCGGGTCGCCGTCGACCTGTGTCAGTGAGCCCACCACCACAAACTCGTCGCTGGGCGCGTGATACGCCACATCCGTGAAGTCGACGGCGTAGGTGTTCTGGTTCGTAAACGAGTACCCCTTGTGGAACACCACATTCCCGTCCGGATCGATGCGCAGGAGGTTTCCGTCGCTGACGAAGTTGGTGGTCGTTGACTCCACACTGCACGCGACGACGAAGCCGACATCGGCGATCCGCCGGATCGCGCCCCCTTCACCCGCGTAGCCATACGCCTGTCCTGGATAACGCTTGGCCCAGACGATGCCGTCTGTGTCGTCAACGCGCACAAGCGCGAGTTCGTGCGAGTCGCCCGAGAAATCACTGGTGTGAATCGCCCAGATGCGATCGTCGGACAAGCCGTCGAAATACTCCTGGACTCCGAATGCAACATCGTTCCAAGGGCTGTCGATCGAGGTCTCAGAGATCAACACACCGCTGCTGCTCCAGCGCTGACCCATCGCCGCGTTGAGATAGGGCGGGACAAACTGGAACGAACTCCCCACAAGGTAGTAGTCCAGACTCGCCATACGGATGATGTCCGTGCCACGCTCAACGTCAGGCAACCCGCCGCCCGCGCGTTCGTACGGCACCGCCGCCGTCGCCGCGCCCGCACACGCCACCAACACCATCGCCACCGAACTGATCGTTCGCATACCTCACCCCACTTCGAAGACATCCCTCACGAACCCGACGTTGCGTCGGACTTGCTCGATTGTGCCAGATTCGCGCCGATGGAGTTAGCAAACTCCTCCCGAACCGCAGCAAATTCTCGATTCTGCGAAATGTTCTCGCGTGGCGATCGCGAGCAACTCAGTCCGCCCGCACTGGCACGCTCGGATAGTCGCGCGCCGCCGCGGCCACATCCGCATACCCGTCCATCGGCGCGATCGCGCGCGTCAGCCAACGCTCCCACGCCGCATCCAGACGCGTGCCTCCTCGCGCTCCAGAGCGCCTCGTCTCGCCCGGCAGCACACCCGTAAACAACCGATGCGCCAGCACGCCCAGCGATCGAATTTCCTCACGCCGAAGCGCTGCCTCATCCCTCGCGTCGCTCATCGCGACACGCGCACCGGGCAGTTCAAGCACCACGCGTCCGTGCCGATCGACCAGACACTGCGACGCATCAAGCTCGCCGTTGACGATGCCCAGCTCACGCGTATGCAGCAGCGCGTCGAGCAGATGCCGCACGCCACGCGCGGCCTCCGGCGCACTCAGCACGCCGCCCTTCGCGGCCAGCAGCGCATCGAGCGTGATCACACCATCGGAGTGCCCCGCGTAGTCCGTGCGGACGACGATCACCTCGCCGCGGCGCACGCTCTCTTCAACCCGCAGCACATGCGGGTCCGTCGCGCGGCTCAGTTTGTCGAGAATCGCACCAACCCGCGCAAGCGTGTCCTCATCGCCGCGCAGCACGTGCAGCACATGGCTCGAATGCCGCGTGTCATCAAGCGCGAGCCAACGCTCACCCACCGCCGACGGCGCGAGATCGCGCACCGGCCGGACATTGCCAAGCGAGTCGGGAGCGGTGTTGGGGGCGGCTTCGGACACGGCGTAAGACTACCCGCCGTGCGCACTCCAAGTCGACGCGCTCGCCTGGAACACAGAAAGACCGGGAGACATCAGGCCAGGAGACACGGAGCGAAAAGGCTAGTCGAAACATCGATGTCGCAGTCTGTGGAATCCACTCTCATGTCTGATGTCTCGTGTCTGCTCGCGTCGGGCACGCTCAAAGAACGCGGTTGGATTCTCGTCTCCACTCCCCAACAATCCCCCCGATGCCCTTCTCCTCCATCGAAGCCGTGCTCGCCGATCTCCGCCAGGGACGCATGGTCGTCCTCACCGACGATGAGAATCGTGAAAACGAGGGTGATCTCGTCCTCCCCGCACAGTTCGCCACACCCGAGGCGATCACGTTCATGCTCACCGTGGCCCGCGGCTATCTCTGCCTCTCGCTCACCGAGGCCGACTGCGATCGCCTCGACCTGCACCCGCAGGCCGCCGTCAACACCTCCGTCCGCGGCACCGCCTTCACCATCTCCATCGACGGCCATCCGCGCCACGGCTTCACCACCGGCGTCTCCGCTCGCGAACGCGCCAAGTGCATCCAGATGGCGATCGACCCCGCCTATCGCGCCGACGACTTCGTCCGTCCCGGACACATCAACCCGCTCCGCGCCCGCGACGGCGGCGTGCTCGTCCGCACCGGCCAGACCGAAGGCTCCATCGACCTCTGCCGCCTCGCCGGGCTCACACCCGCCGCATGCATCATCGAAGTGATGCGTGACGACGGCGAAATGGCCCGCGTACCCGACCTCCAGAAGCTCTGCGAACAGCACAACCTCAAGATGTGTTCCGTTGCGCAGATCATCGAGTATCGCCTCGCCCGCGAGAGCCTCGTCAAGCGCCTCGAGCCCGTCGAAGGCGCGCTGCTCCGCACGAGCGAAGGTGAATTCCGCGCCCACCTCTTCCAGAGCATCGTCGATCCATTGCCGCACCTCGTGCTGACGGCGGGCGACGTCGGCGCACGCCCGCAGATCGACGAACCCGTGCTCGTGCGCATGCACCGCCGCCATCTGCTCGGCGATGTCTTCGGCGATCTGGATTCCAGCCCCGACGGCCCGAGCGGCGACACGCTCCGCCGCGCCATGCGCCACATCCAGCGCGAAGGCCGCGGCGCGATCGTCTACCTCCGCACCAACGCGGGCACCGAATCCACCGACCTCGAATCACGCCTCCAGATGCTGCGACACGCGGAACTGACCGCGGCCCAGATCGCCGGCAGCGACAGCCCCATGCTCACGCACCCCGGCGGCAAGGCCCACACCGGCAACAACATCCCCGCCTCGCAGCGCGACTTCGGCGTCGGGGGCCAGATCCTCCGCCAACTCGGCCTCTCCAAACTGCGCCTGCTCACCAACAGCAACCGTGCACTGCCCGGCCTCGAGGCGTTCGGCTTGCAGATCGTCGAACGCGTGCCGCTCGGACGCGATTGAGCGAAATCCACAGTCTGTTTCGTGAGTACCCGCCGCGGCGTGCGTTGTCATCCCGTGCGTGCGGACCTGATCGCGCGTTCTCGGGCGTTCACAACACCCCACATCGCGCCCCGAGGGTTGCGACAGGTCCGCACGCCACCTCGGCCCCGCCCCACCTCCCCGCGGCATTTTAGAGCAAGGTTCGGCGTGCGAACCCCAACTCTGAACGTCAAGCTCTATGCGGCCCCACGAGCCTCGTCGCTCGCCGGGTAAGCCGACATGCGATCGTCCTCAGGAGTCCACGTCATGCGTTCTTCCCTCTGCAAGAGTGCGACTTCTTCCCTGCCGCGCGCTCTCGCACTGCTCGCGGGCGTCGCCACCGCGACCATCGCCCACGCCGCCCCGCCCACCATCATCAACCTCGGCGTCCTGCCCGGCGGACTCTCCTCAAACGGCTCCGCCGTCAGCAACGACGGCACCGTCGTCACCGGCTACTCCAGCGTCGTCGTCGGACAGACCCTGCCCGCCTACGCCTTCCGCTGGACCAGCAGCAGCGGCATGGTCAACCTCGGCGTGCCGTTCGGCTTGCAAACCTCCGCCGCCAACTCGATGGATTTCGCCGGCCTCGCCGTCGCGGGCAACGCCAGCAACCGCCAGTTCCGCTGGACCATCTCGGGCGGCATGCAGAACCTCGGCCTCCTGCCCGGCGGCACGCTCGGACTCGCCACCGGCATCAGCGGCGATGGCTCCATCGTCTGCGGTTGGTCCAACGCACTCGACGGAAACGTCTACGCCACGCGCTGGACCAGCAGCGGCGGCATGACCAACCTCGGCACGCTCCCCGGCGGCGCATTCGGCGCATCCGCCTACGCCATCAGCAGCGACGGCACCATCATCGTCGGCGGCAGCACCTGGACCGGCGCGGGGTATCGCGCCTGCCGCTGGCTCCCCGGCAACATCATCCAGAACATCAACACCATCGCGAGCGTCAGCGATTCGCGCGCTTTCGCGATCAGCAAGAACAACGCCGTCATCGTCGGCACCGCCACCATCGGCGGCGTCGAGCGCGTCTTCCGCTACACCAACGTCATGGCCGACCTCGGCTGGCCCGCCGGCACGCTGAGTTCTTCGCCGCGCCTCACCAACTACGACGGCAAGGTCATCACCGGCCGCGCCAGCGTCGGCACCAATCAGTGGCGCGCTATCTACTGGTCCACCAACACCGGCATGCAGAATCTCAACACCTACCTCGCCTCGCTCGGCACCAGCATGACCGGTTGGGTGCTCACCGAGTCCTGGGGCGTCTCCGGCGACGGCAGCGCGATCGCGGGCACCGGCGAGTACTTCGGCCAGACGCGCGCCTTCCTCATCCAAGGTCTGCCCTGCCCCAGCGTACCCCAGATCATCACTGATCCCACCGCCATGACCGTCTGCCGCGCCCCCGGCTCAAGCGCCACGCTCTCCGTCGGCGTCGATGCACCCGGCGCAGTGCAATACCAATGGTTCGTCGCGATGCCCGGCACGGCCGGCGGCATCCCGATCACGCAGCCGTTCTTTGCCGATCCGCTCACCGGCATCACCTTCCACGCCGACGGCTTCAATGGCCCCGACCTCACCATCTCCGACATGCGTGCCGCCGGTCCGTTCAAGGACGTGACCGTCTACGTGCAGACCGAAAACCCGTGCGGCACAACCACCAGCGCACAAGCCCGCGTCACGCTCTGCGACGCCGACTTCAACTGCGACACCTTCGTCGATTTCACCGACTTTGATGCCTTCGTCGGCGCGTTCGAAGTGGGCGAGACCGCCGCCGACTTCAACAGCGATGGCTTCCTCGATTTCACCGACTTCGATGGCTTCGTCGGAGCCTTTGAGCAAGGGTGCTGACTCGACCTAATGAACCCGCAGATCCACGAGCTCCGGCTCCACGCTCCGCATGCCGTTCCAGGTGGAGATCCGCGGCACCACGATCGCATCCAGCGTCGCGCCCGTCGGCAGCGCGCTCAACTCCGCCGCCCGATCCCACGCCAGACACCGGATCGTGCGCCGCTCCTGCCGCAGCATGAGCACCGCGTGCCTGCCCGTTGAACCCAGCACCTTGGGCCGATCCGCGAGCGTCACGCCGCGCACCAGCAACTGCACCTTCGGATTGTCGCGCCCAAACGGCGCAAGCCGCTCAAGCATGCCGATGGCATCCTGCGAGAACTCAGTCAGCGCGGCGGTCGTGTCATAATCCAGCCGCGCGACCAGTTCCTCCGGCGCGAGCCTGCGATTCGCCGCGGCGATGAACGCCTCGGTGAACGCCTCCAGCCGCGTCGCGTCCAGCCGCATACCCGCCGCCATGTCATGCCCGCCGAAGCCGCTGAGAAACTCCGCGCACTCACCCAGCGCATCCGTCAGCGCGAATCCCTCGACCGAGCGACCCGAGCCATGACAGCCCTCGGGCCCGCGATGCATCAGCAGCGTCGGGCGATGGAACTTGCTCACCAGCCGCGAGCACACGATGCCGACCACGCCCGCGTGCCAATCTTCGTGCGCCAGCACGATCGCGCGCCGATGCGGCCCCGTCATCCCGCTCTTTTCAGCCAACTCAATCGCCTGCGCCGCGATCGCCTGTTCCACCTCGCGCCGCGCATTGTTCTGCCGCGTCAGTTCCCGCGCGATCTCTCTCGCCCGCGGCCCATCCGCCACCGTCAGCAACTCGACCGCCTCGCGCGCGTGCCCCATCCGCCCGCACGCATTGAGCCGCGGCCCAAGCTTGAACCCCACATCCTCCGCCTGCACGTTCTCGCCCGCCAAGCCCGACGCCTCGACCAGCGCCTGCAAACCCACCAGTGACGAATGCTTGATCCGCGGCAAACCGAAACGCGCAATCACGCGATTCTCGCCAAGCAGCGGCACGACATCCGCGATCACACCGAGCGACGTGAGCGAAAGCAGTTCCAGCAACAGATCACGCAGCGTCGCCGAGACCTTCTGACTGCCGCACGCCAGCGTCGCGAGCCGCCACGCCAGTTTGTACGCCACGCCAGCGCCGCACAATTCGCCGAACGGATACGTCGAGTCCGGCCGGCGCGGGTGCACCACCGCGAACGCCTCCGGCAGATCTTCCATCCGCGCCGGCGGGTTGTGATGGTCGGTGATGATCAGATCAACGCCCGCATCCTTCGCCGCCCGCGCCGGTCCCACCGCCGTCACGCCGCAGTCCACCGACACGATCACCCGCGCCCCGCCCGCCGCCAGTTCGCGCAGTGCCGATTCGTTCAGCCCATACCCCTCGTCAATCCGGTGCGGCACATACGTGCTCACACGTGCCGTCGCCGAGATCGCGCGAAACGTATGAAAGAGAATCGCCGTCGCCGTGATTCCGTCGACGTCGTAGTCGCCATAGATCACGATCGGCTCATCCGCCCGCAGCGCATCGAGCAGCCGCCCCGCGGCCTTGTCCAGATCCGGAATCCCCGACGGATCATGCAACTGCTTCAGCGTCGGCTCAAGAAAGATCGACGCATCCGCGCCGCTCAGCCCTCGGGCCGCCAACACACGCTCCAGCAGCGAGCCATCCCCCGCCGCCTTGCCGCGCTGCCGCCACACGCCTCGTGCCCCGCGCAGCATCGCACCGGACACCACGCCGCCACGCGCTGTCGAGGCTGCCGCGGCGTTTCCTGATTCAGAAAGAATGCTCACACCCGCTCCGTGGGTTGCCGTCGCGCCGCCGCGAAACCTCGCCGCGTCCTCTAGCCGCCAGTGTACCGCGTCCGTCCATCACGACCAACACCGCGCCCCCACTCACATCGCCGTTCGCTCCAGCGATTCGCGCCGCAGCAGCCAGATCAAGATCGGCCCTCCCAGGATCGACGTCAGCACCGTGATCGGCAGACGCCCCGAGCCAAGGTCCGTCACCTTCACCAGCGCGTCCGCCGCCACCACCAGCGTCGCCCCGGCCAGTGCCGCGCACGGCGCCAGCACGCGATGCCGCGGCCCCGCGATCAGCCGCACCAAGTGCGGACACACCAGACCGACAAACCCCACCGGCCCCGCGAGCACCACCGACCCAGCGCTCAGCACGCCCGCCGCCACGAACAACTGCACCCGCAGCCGCCCCAGCGAGACTCCCACGCTCCGCGCCTCATCATCGCCCAGGCTCGCCGCGTCCATCCGCTGCCCCGCCACCATCGCCCACACCAACAGCCCCAGCGTGATTGCGCCCACACCCACAATCGTCGACGACTGCACATCGTCGTTGATCGCCCCCAGCAGCCAGCGCGACGCCGCCACGCCGCGATCCGGCAGCAGACTCTGCACCAGCATCGTCGCCGAGCCGCAGAGAATGCTCACGATCACGCCGATGAGCACAAGCCCCACCGGATCGACCCTGCCGCGCCGCTGCGCCAGCGTGTACACGCTCGCGAGCGTCAGCAGCGATCCCGCGAGAGCCGCACCCGCGCTCACGCTTGACGGCGCGATCTGCTGACTCACCAGGTACGTCGCATAGGCCGCGAGCATCACGCCCAAACCCGATCCGCTCGCCAGCCCGATGACATCCGGCGACGCCAGCGGGTTGCGCAGCAGGCACTGGAGCAGCACGCCGCCCAGTCCCAGCGCGGCCCCCACCACCAGCCCCGCGCCGACGCGCTGCACACGAATCTGCCGGATCGCCTCCGCCTCGGGCCAGTGCAGCCCATCCGGCCCGATCAACGCGCGCAGCACCGCCGCCGCGGCACACGCCGCCAGCAACACCCCGACCAGGATCCAGCCCCGCCGATTCATGCTCGCCAGAGCGTACCCACCCCACCGCCCATCACTCCGCCCGACACACCGCCGCCCACTCTTCCGACCAAGTGACCTTTCCGCCCGTGCGCCCTACCATCCCACCCCCTCGACGGCCCGCCTCCGAGGGCGTTTCAACGGAGCATTCCCTTGGCCCAGACCACCTTCCGCTGCCGCCTGGTCACCCCCACCGCCAGCCTCGTCGATGATCGCGTGCTCTACGCCTCGCTCCCGGCGTGGGATGGCCTCATGGGCGTCATGCCCGGCCGCGCCGCCATGCTCGCCCGCCTCGGCCTCGGCGAGCTCCGCCTCGACTTCCCCGACACCGCGCAGACCAAGGGCGGCAGCCGCTCCTACTTCATCGATGGCGGCTTTGTCCGCATGGCCGGTGATGAACTCACCATCCTCGCCGAGAAGGCCACGCCCGTCGAAGAGCTCAACGCCGCCGACGCCGAGAAGGAACTCCGCACCGCCGCCGCCAAGACCGTCCCCGCCGGTGCCAAGGACGCAGTCGCGGCCCAGGAATCCATCGACAACGATCGCCAGCGCGCCCGCGTCAAGGTTCACCTCGCCCGCGGCACAAGCGGCAAGGGCATCTGACCCGCCGACTGCTCGAATCAGATCCGCTTTCCCTCACGCCCGCCGCGTCTGAACCGGCGGGCGTTGTTTTTCTTCATGCCATCCACCCCCCATTCCTCGCAGTTCGGCTGAGGGCCGGGTCAACGTGCGCCGCCTGCGCCGTCTGATCGACCGGGGATCTGCTGGGCGATTCGCCAGAGAGCGCAAAGTCGGACCTCGGAATATCCGACGTTCCCAAGGACCCCCGCCGGTGTTCCGTCGGGGGCAGCCCTTGCGTGGACGTCGCGTGCGGCGGGGGCAAGTTCGGGGTGGGCAGTCACAACAGCCACAGACGAGGTTCAGATCCATGGCCAGCATGAACAGCTCCAGCATCGCGTCGCGTCCGTCGGACCGCTTCAACACCGCGGCGGCTTGGACGGCCGCGATCCTCGCCACCCTCGCGGGCACGGCGATCGGCTATGCCCAGACCGCGCCCGCGGCCCCCGGCCCTGACCAGGCCCCGCCGCGCAGCCCGATGGCCAAGGCCGCCATGGAGCAGGCCAAGTCCGCTCCCGTCCTCCGCGACCCCATGGCCAACAAGGCCGGCGCAAACAACCAGAACGCCGGCGCCGCCAAGATCCAGGTTGACCCCAACCTCGTCGTCGACATCCACGTCAACAACGAAGACCTCGGCAACGTCCTCGAGATGCTCAGCATCCAGAGCCAGCGCAACATCGTCGCCAACAAGGACGTCTCCGCTCGCGTCACCGCCAACCTCTACGGCGTCACCTTCTACGAGGCCCTCGACGCCATCCTCCACGCCAACGGCTTCGGCTACCTTGAGCGCGGCAACTTCATCTACGTCTACACCCTCGAGCAGCTCCAGCAGATCGAGCAGGCCTCGCGCCAGCGCGTCTGGAAGACCATCAAGCTCAACTATCTCAACGCCATCGACGCCGGTGAGTTCGCCAAGCCCCTCCTCTCCGAAGGCGCTCAGCTCAAGACCAACGGCAAGACCGCCAACTTCGACATCCCCGAGAAGACCCCCGTCGGCGCTGACCAGTTCGCCCTCCAGGGCACCCTCGTCGTCTTCGACTATCCCGAGAACGTCGACGAGATCGAGAAGCTGATCAAGTCTCTCGACACCCGCCCCCAGATGGTCCTCGTCGAGGCCACCGTCCTCCAGACCGCGCTCAACGAAGCCAACGCCTTCGGCGTCGACTTCTCGCTCATCTCCAACCTCTCCTTCCAGGACTTCGTCGGCGTCGGCGGCCCGCTCAAGACCAGCGACGCTCTCATCGCCGGCAACAGTGTCAAGCTCAAGGACCCCAGCAAGTCCGACACCTACGCCCCCGCGGGCGGTCGTGACGCCACCAGCGTGAACTCCACCGCGGGCAACACCGCCGGCGCGTCCACGATGAAGATCGGCTTTGTCAACAAGGACATCAGCGTCTTCCTCCGCGTCCTCGACGAAGTCACCGACTCGACCGTGCTGAGCAATCCCAAGATTCTCGCACTCAACCGCATGCCCAGCCGCGTCCTCGTCGGTCAGCGCGTCGGTTACCTCAACACCACGTCCACCGACACCGCAACGACCCAGACCGTCGAGTTCCTGGACACTGGTACGCAGCTTTACTTCCGTCCCTTCGTCACCAACGAAGGCGTGATCCGCCTTGAGCTCAAGCCTCAGGTCTCGACCGCCGTCGTCCGCGACGTCCGCAACTCCACCGGTCAGACCGTCACCGTCCCCGACGAAATCACCAACGAACTCGTCACCAACGTCATGGTCAAGGACGGCCAGACCGTCGTCCTCGGCGGCCTCTTCCGCGAAGCCACCAAGAGCACGCGCCGCCAGGTGCCCCTCTTCGGCGACATCCCGATCATCGGGCAGGCGTTCCGCGGCAACGACGACTCCACCGAGCGCAACGAGATCATCTTCCTCATCACCCCGACCATCGTGAACGACCAGACGCTCACCGACGCCGGCGAGCGCGGCAAGCAGTCCGTCGAGCGCGTCCGCGCCGGTGCACGCCAGGGTGTCCTGCCCTTCAGCCGCGATCGCATGACGAGCGAGAAGCTCATCGAAGCCGAAGCTCTGGCTGCCGAGGGCAATACCGAGAAGGCGCTCTGGAAGACCCAGCAGGCCCTCTGGTTCAACCCGCGCCAGCCCGACGCCATCGCGCTGCGTGAGAAGCTCCAGGGCAAGAAGACCACCAGCGTCCTGCACCGCAGCCTCCTCGAGGACGCGATGCACGGCGAGGCTCAGTCCAGCATGCGGACCGACGCCGCCCCCGCGCTTGCTCCCGCTTCCTTCATCCCCGGCGCAACCTCGACCGGTGCGGCATCGATCCTGCCGCCCCCGGCCGAGCCCGTCGCCTCGGCACCGGTCGTCGCCCCAGTCGTCGCACCAGTGGTCGCCCCAGTCGAGCCCGCCCCCGCGGCCACGCAGGCTGTCGCCAATGACACGCCCAGCGAGGCCGCGACGGACTCGGCTCTGCCCGTGACCGGCGAGACGCCCGCCGCTCTGCCCACCGCCGAGCCGACGAGCGTTCCTGCCAACACGACGCCCGACGCGACCCAAGCCAACCTTCAGGCCAACCTGCAGGCCAGCCAGCCCAACCTGGTGAATCCGGCCGACGCGCAGGTCCAGGCCCAGGCCCTCGAAGCCATGGTCGCCGAAGGCCTGCTCGCCCAGCCGCAGCAGCCCGTGATGGTCCCCGCCAATCAGTTCCAGACGCCCGGCTACAGCGGCCGTTTCGCGGGCTTCTTCCGCGGCTTCATGCCTCGCCCCGCCGCCGTCCCCGCCCAGCAGGTGCCCGCCGCTCAGCCCACGCTGACCAGCGTCCCCACCACCGCACCGGCGACCGAGCAGAAGTAACGCTCGCCTAGTCCAGACACGTCGCGAGGCCGGGTGTGGTGCCCGGCCTTGCTTCTTTTTCGCCCCGCCGCCCACACCGCCCCGGCGTGGCTTGCCGCGACTTTTCGGACTTGCCTCAAGCGACCCCCGCCAAGGACCGAGAAATCAAAGTCCGCTCTCTGCGTCCTTCCACGGAGCCATCCCCGATGCGTCACACCGCCCGCCTCGCCTCCCTCCGCACTCTCGCGCTCGCCCCCGCCTTCGCACTGGGCCTTTGCACCCTCGCGACCTTCGCGGGCTGCGCCGGCGTGGGCCACGGCGAATACACCAAGCAGCACATCAGCGCCGCCAACATCAAGATGCAGGCGATGAAGTCCGCCACCGAGTTTGAGATGGCCAAGCAGGCCTTCCTCGCGGGCGATCTCGACAAGGCTCTGCGCACGGTCGATCGCTCCATCGCCATGACGCCCGAAGTCCCCAAGTGCCGCACCCTGCGGGCCCGCATCCTGATGGAGATGGGCGACATGGAAGGCGCCTCGCGCAGCCTCAAGGACGCCGAAGAACTCTGCAACAAACCCGAAGACAAGACCGGCCTGCTCGCACCCGTGGACAATCAGCAGAAGGTCGATGTGCAGTACTACAGCGGCATTCTCGCCGAGCGCCTGCAGCGCCGCGAGGAAGCCCTCGCCCGCTATGAAGCCGCCGCCAAACTCGATCCCTCCAGCTCGCAGTATGTCGTTGCCGCCGCCGAGATCATGATCGACCTGGATCGCATGCCCCAGGCCGAGCAGTTCCTCAATGAGGCTCAGGCCAACTTCCCCAGCAGCGCGGGCGTGCGCCAGACGCTCGGCCACATCGCGATGATGAAGAACGACGTCAAGCGTGCCGCCGAACTCTTCAATGAAGCACGCCTGCTCGCCCCCGACGACAACGGCATCCTCGAAGACCTTGTCCGCGCTCAGATGGCCCTGGGCCAGTGGGCCGAAGCCGAGTACACGCTCGCCAAGATGCTCAACCTTGAGGCCAACAAGGGCCGCCGCGACCTGCTCCACATGCGCGCCGAATGCCTCACCCGCATCGATCGCGTGCTCGAAGCCCGCGAGGTCTACATCAAGCTCACCGCCGATCAGGCCGGTGCCGCTGACGTCCGCGCCTGGACCGAACTGGGCAACGTCTCGCTCAAACTCAAGGACCTCAATCGCCTCCGCGTCTGCGCCTCGCGCGTCATCGCGATCGCGCCCGAGCAGCCCGACGGCTACGTGCTCAAGGCTCTTTGGCAGCGCCGCCAGGGTGACCTGCAGGGTGCTGCCGCCAGCCTCCAGCAGGCCCTCCAGTTCAAGTCCGATGCCGACACGCTCGTCATGCTCGGCGTCGTCTATCGCGACCTGAATCGCGTCGATGACGCCCGCAAGGCCTTCGGCGCGGCACTCAACGCCGACGCCAACAGCGAGCTCGCCTCCCGCGCGCTCTCTGAACTCGAACACAACGCCGCAATGGCGACCGTGCCCACGCAGGAGTGACCCCTGCCTGAACTGCGATGCCCGCACATGGGCGTCATGAATCCCGCTGGTGGTGAGATGGACGCTCCCCGCGATCACACGCGGGGAGCGTTTTTCACTTCGCCTTCGCCCCAAGCTCAAACAGAGCGACCCCGCCCGGCCACTGCTTCACCGGCGCGCCCAGCACACGCGCCACCTGCTCCACCGCCGCGGGCGGCAAGCGCGGATCCCACCACGTCGAGCCTTTCGCGCCGCTCCCCTTCCCAAGCCGCGCAATCTCCGACGCATTGATCAACAGGTGCGTATACCCCTCGTCGCGCAGCACGCCGACCCACGCGCTCGCTTCGCCGCCCGCCAGCGCCGCACGCGTCAGCGGATGCGTATCCCACGTCGTCGCATACCCCGTCCCACGCGGGTAATACAGCGGCGCGGCATCACCCAACAGCAGCACGCGTGATCCCTTCGCCAGCACCACCCGCGTGTACGCCTGCGGCCCAAGTTCGTCCACAAGTTCCGGTCGCTGCCGCAGCGCATCCGGCGTGTCCCCGACCAACTCGCGGAACGTCTCGCCGCTGAACGCGCCGCACCCCAGCGCCAGCCCATCCGCAGGCCGCGGCAGATCCGCCGCCCGCTCACGCGGCACAAGCGTGTCCCACGTCGCGCCCGCCGACATGCCCGGTGTCCGCTGCGCCGCCGTGAGCGCAAGCACGATCACCAAGTTCGCCAAGGCACACACGCGCCAGAACATCGCGCCCCCCGCCGCCGCGCACGCCACGCCCACGCACGCCAGCCCCGGCACCAGCAGCGGCATCAAGAACCGTGATTGCAAGTGCGTCAAGAAGAGCCACACCACGAGTTGCCCGACAATGCCCAGCACCAGCACCACGAAGACGCGGCCCACTCCGGCCCGGCCCCGCGCGTGCGCTGCGAGCGCGCCAATCGCAGCAACCAGCACAACGACAAACACGCCGTACTGCGGGTGCATGATGCCGCGATGCCGCACGCCCGCAGGATCGCTGGCGTCGGCGACAAAGAGCATCCGCACCCGCTCCCACAGCGTGCCATCAAACGTGTGTGCCGACGCGAACCGCGTGAACTGCTCCGCCGTCCAGTGCGCCGAGCCCAGCAGCGTGTGCCCCAGCGGAAACAGCGGATTGCCCCCCGCCATCGAATTGCGAATCGTCCACGGCAGCAGCGTCACCACGCCGACCGCCACGCCCGACACCAACCACCGCCACCACTCACGCCGCGGCGTAAACGCCAGCAACATCACCAACGTCGGCACGCCGAACATCGGCCCCGCCGTCGGCTTCACGCCAATCGCGCCGCCCAGCAGCATCGCGACCACCACGCCGCGTTGCAGCGGGCCATATCCCGGTGACGCCGCCGCGAGCATCGCTCCCGCGCCCAGCGCGAGCATCGCCGGTTCGTTGTACGCCAGCGTTCCCGTCACCACCATCCACGGCGTGGTGATCATCAGCGCGAACACCACCCAGCGCGCAACCACGACGCGCGATTCATCCACGCCCGCCCGCCGCGCGAGAGTGACACCCAGTTCCGCCGTCACCCACGCCGCGAGCACCGCCGTCAGCAGCGTGAACAACTGACACGCCAGCAGCGGCAGGCCGTTGCCCGCCGTCGGGTCACTATCGCTCGTCGTCATCGCACCCATCACGAAGAGATACGCCCCTTCGATGAACCCGGGTAGATACGAATAGACGTTGTGCTTCAGCGACGACAATCGCCCCGCCGCGAGCCACTCCTTCGGCAGCTGCAAGTGATAACTCAGCGCGTCGTAGCCGCCAAACTCCGAATCCCACAGCCAACCGGGCGGGCTGCACGCCGCCGCGACCATCACGCCAAGACACACACTCGGCACCAACCACCACGCCGAGAGACGCGGGGCGGGGAACTCGCGAAGTGTGCCGAACAATGCCGCGCGACCGCGCCAAACTCTGATCGCGTTCATTCCCGTGACCACGATCAGTACGAGCGGACCGGCCTTGGCGATTCCTATCAACCCGAACAGTTGAAGCAGGATCAACAGAAACGCAAACCCATACGCCAGCGCAAGTGCCCAAGGCACAGGCTTCGCCACCCATCGCTGCCCATCCCAGTGGAGGACGCCCTTGAGCCGCGGCCCGATCGCAAGAACACTGACCAGCACCGCAAACGGCAACGCACACGCCACGTCATACACCAGCGACGCCACCACACCCGCCGTCGGCGCGCTGCTCTGCGTGCAAAACAGCACCGCCCCCACCACCACGCCCAACAGCGGCAGCAGCAACGCCCGCAACCACGGCACCGCCCACGCCGTCACCTCCGCGAACGTCGGCGCAGGAAGCGACGACGCCGGCAGCGACTCACGCCGCTGGGCGTCTGCGTCTTTGACTCTTGTTTCTTCAGGCGTGCTCACGCCGCTTAGGATACCGCGATGCCGCCGAATCCTGCCGTCGAGCCCGAGATCATCCAGCCGCTGTGCGCTGTCTTCCGCCGCGCCCTCAAGAAAGAGGGGCTGAAGTACACCACCGAGCGAGCCCAGATCCTCGACGCGATCATCCGCATCCCCACGCTCTTTGACGCCGAACGCCTCATCAGCGAACTCAAGCGCCCCGGCATGCGCGTCTCCAAGGCCACCGTCTATCGCACGCTCAAACTCATGATCGACGCCGGCATCCTGCAGCGCGTCCTCTTCGACGAAGACCACGCCCACTACCAACTCGTCTACGGCACGCGCCCCCAGGACCTCATCATCCGCCTCGACACCCGCAGCGCCGTCGAGATCGACGCACCCGAACTCATCGCGCTCCGCGATCGCCTCTGCCGAGAACACGGCCTGATCGCGCGCGGCCACCGCTTCCACGTCTTCGCGGTCGGCCCCGAAGCATCCAAGTAATCACATCGATGCTTCGCTCAACCCGCGGCCATCGTCTGCAACTGACCCTTCAGCAGCAGATTCAGCTCATCGCGGCTTGAATCCAGCATCGCCTTGCGCACCACGCTCGGCGGCACGCCAAACTCACGCCGGAACGCCTCAGTGAAGTGGCTGTGCGACGAATACCCGGCATTGATCGCCAGATCCGTCAGCCCTTGATTGTTCTGCGTCAGCCCGTCCACGCACGCCCGCAGCCGCAGACGATTCAGATAGCGATGGATCGACAGCCCCGTCGCCTTCTTGAACATGCGGCACAGATGGAAGGGCGAAACCTCGGCCTCTTCACTGATCTCATTGAGCGTGATCCGCTCGCGGAACTGCAGCGCGAGGAACGCCTTCACCTTCGCCACGCAGCGCGCATGCTCGCGTGCCGCGCCGGCCAGTGCCGCGCCCGTCGGACGCTGCCCCTGCTCGGTGTACGCCGTCTGCACCAGTTCACCCACCAGCCGCAGCACGGCTTCCTCGATCGCGATCGACGCATCCTCGCCGCCCCGCGCCGCACGCTCATACGCCAGCCGCTGCAGCAGGAACGCCCGCGGCTCAACGCCCACCACATCGAAGCTGAAGAGACGATCCGGGCGATCCGCCGCCACCGGGTCCCACATGCTCACGACATCGCGCACCAGTCGCGGCGACAACCGGAACACCACACAGTTGTTCCCACTCCCGCCCGGATGGCTGAACCGGAACGACTCGCCCGGATTGAACAGCACCGCATGGTTCGGATCCGCGAACGCCGTCACGGGCCCGCGATGCTTCACAAACAACCCCGAGCGCGGGATCGCAATCAGATAGTCGCGGGCCGTGCACACCGGCCCGGGCTCCTCGCTCGTCGGGCGGCACGTGCTGTGCCCCACGCTCACCAGCGAGCCCTGGTAGACATAGTTCAGGCTGAACTCATCGATCGCGGAAGAGAAGCCCATCTTGCACATCCTGCGGCGTTGCCGCCATCCCCACGATGGCCCAACTGTCCCGACGCCAGTGAAAAGTCATCGCGCCCGACCCCGAGTCGGTGACGACTTTTCTTCGTCGCTGATTTGTCCCGGAAGGCCCCTGAGGAGAACGCCGCATCATCCATGCCGGCGCCCGCCAACCTCCCGCGGACTCTGTCCCGCATCTGCAATGCGGGACATCAATCTGACACCCATCAATCTGGAAAGTTCCGCCTACGCTTGCGAGTTTGTTTGACACACTCGCTCGAACGTCCTGATGCGCGACACCCACGATTCACGTCACAAAAAGCGGACACCATGCAGATTCACCACTCCCCTTCGGATTCTCTCGCAAACGGTTCCACCGCAGCTCATCTGCCGCGCACACGCCACTTCCACAATCTTGCTCGGCAGAGTTCGCGCGTCGGACGCCGCCCCGCCGCTGCCGTCCTCCTCGACGCGGGTGTGTTCAGGTTCCGTGATCCTGCTCACGAGCACGAATCCGACATTCCATTCCCCGCCTACGCCCAGCAGCCCGTCACAAAAAATTGTGGCTCCCCCGGGCACGTCCGCCCCGCATTCTCCGACATCCGCGGCAAGCGCGTGATCACAGTTTCCTGCGAAGCCGGCACCTCGCTTTATGGGACGGGCGAGCGCGCCGGCCCGCTCCGCCGCAATGGCCTGCAAGCCACCGGCTGGAACTCCGACTCCTTCGCCTACACCGACAAGACCCCCGCGCTCTATCAAACCCACCCGTGGGTGCTCGCCGTCCGACCCGACGGCACGGCCTTCGGCGTCCTCGTCGAAACCACCTGGCGCAGCATCATCGATCTCAAGCACGGGATCACCTTCGTCTGCGATGGCCCTTCGCCCGCCGTCGTCATTATCGAGAAGGACTCGCCGCAGGAAGTCGTCAAGGCGCTCGCCAAGCTCACCGGCACGATGCCGATGCCGCCGCTGTGGGCACTCGGCTATCAGCAGTGCCGTTGGTCGTATGAGCCCGAGTCCAAGGTCCGCGACATCGCCGCAGGCTTCCGCGAGCGCGACATCCCGTGCGATGTCATCTGGCTCGACATCGACTACATGGACGGCTTCCGCTGCTTTACCTTCGACAAGACCAAGTTCCCCGACGTCAAGAAGCTCAACAGCGATCTGCACGCCAAGGGCTTCAAGATGGTCTACATGATCGACCCGGGCCTGAAGGTCGATCCCGAGTACTTCGCCTACGCCGACGCCAAGAAGGCCGGCCACTTCATCACCGACGCCAAAGGCAACGAATACAACGGCAAGGTCTGGCCCGGCGAATGCGCCTTCCCCGACTTCACCCGCGCCAGCGTCCGCACTTGGTGGGCTTCGCTCTACAAAGACTTCATGGCCACCGGCATCGACGGCGTGTGGAACGACATGAACGAGCCCGCCGTCTTTGAAGTGCCCGAAAAGACCATGCCCGAGGACAACCGCCACGACGCCGACGCCGACCTCGGCGGTCCCGGCCCGCACGCGAAGTACCACAACATCTACGGCCTGCAGATGGTCCGTGCCAGCCGCGAGGGCATCGCCGCCGCCAACCCCGACAAGCGCCCCTTCGTCCTCACCCGCGCGTCCTTCGTCGGCGGCCATCGCTACGCCGCCACCTGGACCGGCGACAACGAGTCCGACTGGCGTCACCTCTACTGGTCGATTCCGATGGCGCTCAATCTGGGCCTCTCCGGCCAGCCCTTCGCCGGCCCGGACATCGGCGGCTTCAACGGCAACGCCACGCCCGAACTCTTCGCCCGCTTCATGGGCATCGGCTCGCTGCTGCCCTTCAGCCGCGCTCACTCCGTGAAGGACTCCAAGGACCACGAGCCGTGGTCCTTCGGCCCTGAGTGCGAGCGGTCATGCCAGATCGCGCTGCGCCGGCGCTATCGCCTGCTCCCCTACTTCTACACGCTCTTCCGCGAAGCCCACGAAACCGGCCTCCCCGTCGTGCGCCCCGTCTTCTTCGCCGACCCCGCCGACCCGCTGCTCCGCGGCATCGACGACGCCTTCCTCCTCGGCAGCGACGTGCTCGTCCGCGCCAACACGTCGCCCCTCGGCACGCCCGGCCCCAGCAGCGGCCACATGCCCAAGGGCAACTGGCGCGCGTACGAACCCGTCGAAGCCGATAAGGAACTGCCGACGATTCACATCCGCGCCGGCGCGATCGTGCCCCTCGGCCCGGTCATGAACTACATCGGCGAGAAGCCACTCGACCCGCTCACGCTCGTCATCAACCTCGACGCCGACGGCCGCGCCAGCGGGACGCTTTACGAAGACGCGGGCGATGGTCACGCGCACGCGAGCGGCGACTACATCAAGACCACCTACACGGCCGTGCGCCAAGGCTCAACCATCACAGTGTCGATCAGCACGACCGAGGGCAAGCGTGCCCGCGCCGCCCGCAAGCTCGAAGTCATCGTCTTGCACGACCGCGGCCAGAATACCGCCACCGGCACCGACGGCACACCCGTGACCATCGACCTCTAATCGACGCTTCATCGCGCTCATTCTCAGCACCTCCTCCGCGACTGCGGCGAGATGGTCCAGCGCAGCGGGAGGTGTGTGGGCTTCCCGTGCCATCGATGTCCTCGTCTTCGAGGACATCGATGATGCTTCCATCGCGTGCGACTGTCACTCCCCGCTCGTCACGCGCCTTTCTGCTCCACCTTCTCCCCGCCCCGGGGAGAAGGTCCGGCGCAGCCGGGGTTGAGGGGTCCTCACGCCCCTGCCTGCAGTGGAGAATTCGCGGGAAGGTTGGTGCGTTATACTCTTTTCCCGCGACACGATCGCTCACGCAGCGCGGCACGACGCGCGTCGTACGTGCCAGTTCAGCGTCAACAAGAGCACGACATCCGACAGAACTGGAGACAACGCCATGTGGTCCACATGCCCACGCATTTTCAGCAAACACGCGGCATTCCTGCTCGTCTGCTTCTGTGCAGCGACCGTGCTCTTCATGGGCGGTTGTGTGTCATACCGCAGCGGCCAAGCCGAAGCGCGGAAAGAACTCGCCGAAGGCAAACTCGGAGTTGCGAGATATGGGCTCTATTCCGATGATTGGGCGACGGCCTACCGCCTTGCCGAGGTCAAGTACAGCATCAAATCACGTGGATTCGGATGCATCGTAACCGATGACGATATCGACTGGGTCCGCGGCTACAACTCCGTCATGTCTCCGGCGATCGAAGCCAAGTACGGCAAAGACTGGCGACACACGTTGCTCGCCGAAGTGAAGGCCATGTCTCCCGACGACGTGAAGAAACTGGAATCACAATACAGTCGATAGCGGACTCGCTCGTCGCATCGCCTCGCCCGTCGAGCACGCTGCGCGAGTTGAGCCTGCGGCAATCTTCGACCACGCCGTGCTTGTTCCGCGTGCTTCGCTCACAACACGTCTCGAGTACGACTTTCTCCCCCCTTCGCCCCGCGGGCGGGTATATGGTCCGGCGCCGCCGGGTTTGTGGGGTCTTCCCGTGCCATCGATGTCCTCGTCTTCGAGGACATCGATGCTGCTTTCCCATCCCCCGCATCGCAACCACCACCGCGTCCCATGCCCGATGCCCGATGCCCAAGGCCTGATGCCTTCTGCCCAATGCCCGATGCCTGATGCCTTCTGCCCGATGCCTGATGCCTGATGCCCGATGCCTTCGCCTTTCTCCCGTACATCCACATTTGCGCGCGCGCCGTGGTGCAACCTCACCCGCCGCGGCACAAATCTTCCAGATTTTCTTTCTCCGAGAATCACTGCACCAAACACACTTCACACTCTCGCGCCGGACACTTCTGCGCGCGCAAACGCGTCCGTCGGGGGGTTCTTGTGGAGAGCGTGTCGCGTGCAGCCTGCGCGTCACTTCGCCGCACTTTGGGGCGACCCATCGTCCCGCGATCGCTGGCACCACCAGCGCCCGCGCGCCGAATCAGGTCCCGAGCGACGACCGGCGAACAGCACGCAGGCCCGCAGCACACGCTCTCCCCGGTCGGCCCGGCGCGCATACACGCGCGCGGGACCACGCCCGCGCGGCCGCTTCACTCGCAAGAGTGTCGCGTCCGTCCGTGCCGCCCGGCTGTCCGCGCTTCTCGCCCAAAGTGCCCGCGAGCCACCAACTCGCGTGCTCGTCGCTCCCCGCGCAGACCGAAAGCAACATGCCCCGCACGCAGCAACCGCCCCGCCGCGGCAGGTGATCCTGTCGCGCCAGCGCACCCGCGTTTCATACACTCCGCCCATGCCATCAACATTCTCGATCAAGACGCCGCGCGACTTTGATCTCAAACGCGACCTCTGTTCCTACGGCTACTTCCTCCTCGCGCCCAATCACTGGGACGTCCGCCGCCAGCAGTTCATCCGCACCCTGCTGCTCGCGAATCGCGCCGTGACGCTCCGCATCACGCAGACGGCCGCGGGCGCACCGCTCAAGGTCGTCGCCGACGCCACGCTCTCGCGCGGCGATCGCGATGCCGCATCGCTCCAGCTCGCCCGCATGCTGCGCCTCGACGAGGATGAAGAACACGTTGGCGCGTTCCACGCCGTCGATCCGCGTTGGCGTGCCTCGGGGCGCGGCCGGATTATGCGGTCGCCCACGCTCTTCGAAGACATCATCAAAACCGTCACCAGTTGCAACGTCACCTGGCCCAGCACGATCGTCATGAATCGGCGCCTGTGCGAGGTGCTGGGGACCAGGTCCGCCAGCGGCCTCTTCACCTTCCCCAGCGCTGACAAGTTGGCCCTCGCGCGGCCGCAGACGCTGCGCGCTCGCTGCCGCGTCGGCTATCGCGACGCCCGCATCATCCAGCTCGCCAAGCTCTATCGCAGCGCACTGTCGCGCCCGGACACAACGCGCCCCGCGAACCGCAGGACGCCGACCAAGCCCGCGCCGATCATCGATCTCGCGCTGCTGCAAGACCCGACCACGCCCGACGATGTCATCTTCAAGTCGCTCGTCGCCCTGCCGGGCATCGGCCCCTACGCCGCGGCCAACATCATGCAGTTGCTCGGTCGCTACGCCCGCCTGCCGCTCGACACCGAAAGCGTGCGCCACGGCCGCACGCTGCTTGGCTTCAAGGGCAGCAGCCCGCAGGTGATGAAGAAGGTGCAAGCCCACTTCAAACCCTTCGGCCCGCACGCCTTCCGCTCGTACTGGTTTGAGATGTGGTCGTTCTACGAGAGCAAGCACGGCCCCGCGTGGACATGGGAGCGCGACAGCACCGGCAAGATGTTCACCGCGGCACAACTCAATCCCAAAGCGTGATTCTCAGTTACTTTGCTGGCATCGACGCGGCGGCCGCGCAACTCGAAAGGGTAGTTGTGCGCAAACGCGTCCTTGTGACACTGATCCGCGATGGAGTCGTAGAACGCAGGGTTCTAGGCCGAGCCCTTGCACTGCGCGATCTCGGCGTGCAACTGCTCGGACAGATCGTGGCCCGCAACCGTCCCCCACCGCTCTGTGCTACCGCGTCATCCGCGCGAGTTGCTCGGGCGGGATCTGACGCGCCTGCTGCACGCGGAACATGCGAAACCAGTGACAAGTGCGGCACCAGCCCAGCACGCGCTTGCCGCGCGACGCCGCGCCGAGCCGAATGCCACCCGCCTCGCGCAGCGTCCGCCACGCATCGCAGCGTGGGCACGACGCAATCCACGTGTTGTCCTCAATCGGCGCGCTGGGATCGACGTTGCTCATGGCGGCTCGTCTCCGATTCGCCCCCCGGCAGACTTGGCTCTGTCTGCTTCTTGGCAATCACGACGCGGAGATTTCAGCCCGACATCGCTGCTTCCTCGCAGACGATCACGACCACGCCGCCGCACTCAGGGACGAGCCGCGGGCTGGGCGCGTGTTGCAGGCTTGAACTCAGGAACCGGCGTGAGCGTCGGCTCGCCGCTGGTTTCCAGGTAATCCTGCATCGCCGCGACGTCCCACCCGCCGGTGCGCATGGCGTCGATCGCGCGCACCGCCGCCATCGCCGCAGTGGTCGTCGTGATCATCGGCACATTGAGTCGCACCGCGGTGGATCGGATCTTGCCTTCGTCGGTCTGCCAGCCGGTGCGTGTCGGCGTATTGATGATGAGCGCGATCTGGCGGTTGTGCATCAGGTCGAGCACGTTGGGCCGCACGCCCTCGCCAATCTTCTGCAGCACCTGTGTCTCGACGCCGCTCGCCTTGAGGTGTGCGGCCGTGCCGCCGGTCGAATAGACCTCAAAGCCCATCGCCACCAGGCGCCGGATCGGCTCGACGATCGCGCTGCGGTCCTGCGAGCGCACGCTCACGAACACAGCGCCCCTGCGCGGATCGGTCGGCAGATTGATGCCCGCGGCCATCTGGCTCTTGGCGAATGCCACCGGGAAACTGCGATCGATACCCATCACCTCGCCGGTCGAACGCATCTCCGGCCCCAGCACCACGTCAACGCCGGGGAACTTGCTGAACGGGAATACCGATTCCTTCACGGCGTAGCAGTTGTGCATCGCACGCTCCGTCGCGCCCTGCTGTGCGAGGCTCTGGCCCATCATCGCCTTGGCCGCGATCGCCGGCCACGGCACGTGCTTGGCCTTGGCGACGAACGGCACGGTGCGGCTGGCACGCGGGTTCACTTCGATGATGTAGATCTCATCGTCCTTCACCGCGAGCTGGATGTTCATCAGGCCGCAGACACGCAGCTCGCGGGCGATGTGCCGCGCGAGCGTCTCAATGCGCTGCGTGATCGACGCCGAGAGCGACGCGGGCGGCACGGTGCACGCGCTGTCGCCCGAGTGGATGCCCGCTTGCTCGATCTGCTCAAGCACGCCGCAGACCAGTGCGCGGCAGGTGTCGGGGATCGGTCCCGTCGCCGGAAAGTCGGCGATGACGTCGACGTCGACTTCGATCGCGCCGTCAAGGAACTTGTCGATCAGCACCGGCGCATCATCAAGCCCGCCGAGGCGAAGCGCGTTGGTGACGTAGCTGGTGAGAGCCTTCTCGTCGGAGCAGATCTCCATGCCGCGCCCGCCAAGGACGTACGACGGACGGACCAGCACCGGATAGCCGATGTCGCGGGCGATGGTGACGGCCTGTTCGAGCGTGCGTGCGATGCCCGCGGGCGGACGCTTGAGCTTGAGCCGCTCGAGCAGCGCATCGAATCTGTCGCGGTCCTCAGCAAGGTCAATCGAATCGACGCTGGTGCCGATGATCGGCACGCCCGCGGCAAGCAAGCCGTGCGCGAGATTCAGCGGCGTCTGTCCGCCGAACTGAACGATCGTGCCGTGGACATGTCCGGAAGCGGCGGCCTTGCCAAGTCGCGTGCCGTGCAGACGCTCAATGACATTCAGCGTGTCTTCCAGCGTCAGCGGTTCAAAGAACAGCAGGTCCGACGTGTCGTAGTCGGTCGACACCGTCTCGGGGTTGCTGTTGATCATCACGCTCTCAAAGCCCAGTTCCTTGGCCGAGAACGCTGCATGACAGCAGCAGTAGTCAAACTCGATGCCCTGGCCGACGCGGTTGGGCCCGCCGCCGATGATGATCACCTTCTTCTTGTCAGTGATGCGGCATTCATCGTCGGGAGCAGGCATTTGGGACTGGGCACTGGGCACTTGCGAAGACGAAGCACCGGCCGAGTCTCCGGCCCCAGTGCCAAGTGCCAAGTGCCTCGCGCCCTTCTCATACGTCGAGTAGTAATACGGCGTGATCGCCTCAAACTCCGCGGCGCAGGTGTCGACGAGCTTGTACACCGGCTCGATGCCCAGCGCGATGCGGCGCTGACGCACCGACAGAATCGTCTCGGGCGAGATCTTGCCCAGGTACAGCATCGCGAGCTGCGCGTCGCTGTAGCCCAGTTGCTTGGCCTCAAAGAACACCTCGGCGGGCACGTCTTCGAGCGACTTGTAGTTGCACAGCACGTCCTCGAACTCGACGAGCTGCTGCATCTGATCGAGGAAGAACGGGTCGATGTTGGTCAGGGAGCGGATCTTCTCGATGCTCCAGCCCATCTTCATCGCGTAACGCACGTAGTAGAGCCGCCCCTGTGAAGGCACGGCCAACTTGCGTGACAGTTTCTCGTGCGGGATCGGCCATTCGATCGGCGCGCCGTCGGCGGTGCGCAGGCCCGTCGGGCTGGGCTTGAACGCCGCGCGAGCGATCGCCACGCCGTCGGCGTTAGGATCCTCGGCGGGCTTCACGCCGGGGTCGGACATGACATCAAGCACGATGTCGCCGCGTTCGACCGCGCGCATGGCCGCGAGCCACTTGTCGTTGCGATCCAGCCCAAGGCCGAAGCGCTTCACGTCCATGGAGCGGATCACCTTCTGCAGGCTCTCCTTGAACGTGCGCCCGATCGCCATCGCCTCGCCCACGCTCTTCATCTGCGTGGTCAGCGTTTCGTCGGCCTCGGGGAACTTCTCAAACGTCCAGCGCGGCATCTTGGTCACGACGTAGTCGATCGTCGGCTCAAAGCACGCGCTCGTCGTGCCCGTGATGTCGTTCTTTAGTTCGTCGAGCGTGTAACCGACCGCGAGCTTCGCGGCGATCTTGGCGATCGGGAAGCCGGTGGCCTTGGACGCAAGCGCCGAAGAGCGCGACACGCGCGGATTCATCTCGATGACGACCATCTCGAAGGGCTTGCTGCCATCCGCACGCGGCCTGGGATTCGGATTCACGCCGAACTGCACGTTGCTGCCGCCGGTCTCGACGCCCACCGCCCGCATGATGGCGATCGCGGCATCGCGCATCGCCTGATATTCCTTGTCGGTGAGCGTGAGGATGGGCGCGACGGTGATGGAGTCGCCGGTGTGGACGCCAATGGGATCGATGTTCTCGATGCCGCAGACGATAATGCAGTTGTCCTTCTTGTCGCGGACGACTTCGAGTTCGTATTCCTTCCAGCCGATGACCGATTGGTCGATCTGGATCTGCTGGATCATCGAGGCGGCAAGGCCGCGCTGGCAGATGTCGCGGAACTCCTCGCGGTTGTAGGCGATGCCGCCGCCGGTGCCGCCGAGCGTGAAGGCGGGACGGATGATCGCGGGCAGGCCGATCTCATCGAGGAATGCGATGGCGTCGTCGAGGGTCTTGACGGTCTTGGCCTTGGGGAGTTTGAGCCCGATCTTCTCGCAGATGTCCTTGAAGATCTGGCGGTCCTCGGCGCGATGGATGACCTCGCGGTTGGCGCCGATCATCTCGATGTTGAACTCTTTGAGCGTGCCGTCGTCGAACAGGGCACAGGCGCAGTTGAGCGCGGTCTGGCCGCCGAGCGTGGGCAGGATGGCGTCGATCCGCGGCCCGCGCTGGTTCTCCTTGATGATGATCTTGCGGACGGCCTCGGCGGTGATGGGCTCGATGTAGGTGCGATCCGAGAGGCTCGGATCGGTCATGATCGTCGCGGGGTTGCTGTTGACGAGGACGATACGGAAGCCCTCGGCCTTGAGGGCTTTGCAGGCCTGTGCGCCGGAGTAGTCAAACTCGCAACCCTGCCTATGACGATGGGACCGGAACCCAGGACGAGGATCGTCTTGATGTCGGTGCGCTTGGGCATGAGACCCCTTCGTGAGCGAGATGTTCGGCGTGGCGGCGCGGCGAGAGACCCGTCCTGCGCCCCGCGAGAAACCCCGCTGGACCCCCCGGTGGGCGCAAACTCGCAGACAGTACGCGCGCGGCGGCAGGGAGCAAAGCCGCGGCGGGTCTTTCCTCAAGAAAAGGATCGCAATGGGCGCCCAAGTCGGACGTCTGGATGAATATTCAGTCGGGTTGCGCACGCGGGGCAGTCCCGGCCAGCGCGTGCCGCGTCACTTGAGCAGGAAGACTTTGACAAGCACGTCGCCGATTCCGACGAGTGCCGCGCCCGCGATGATGCCGGCGCAGATCGGTTCGTGGGTCTGGATCCAGAGTTTGTTGCCGGTGGACGCGGGATTCTTGTGGTAGAGCTTGTGCATCAGCGCGAAGAAAACCGCGCCAGCGAACATCGCCATCGTCGAATCCGGCGGCACCACCACGCCGAGGCCGATCGCCAGCGGCGACACCGGAAACTTGTTGCGGCTCAGGATTCGCGTCACTTCAAGCATCAGACCCGCGACGGCGGCGATGATGATGGACGTGAGGATGGACTTGGTGAGCAGTTGTCCGCTTCCGCCGCCGAAGATCGCCGAGACCATGTCCGACACACCCTTCCACTGCACCGCGGCGGGGAAGGAGAACTGGCCGGTGGCCATGACATTCTGCAGGTGCTGCGGATCGGTGGCCGCAACCTCGGGCTTGTATTCGCTGAGGAACAGGACGTAGAAGAGCGGCGTGGCGGCGAGCGCACCGGCGATGATGCCGATGATGTGGCCGATCGCCTGATGCCGCGGCTTGCCGCCGAGCATGTAGCCGGGCTTGATGTCCATGAGCAGGTTGCTGGCGTTGCCCGCGACCTCGACGCACATGACGCCGGTCATGAGGTTTGTCGGCGGGTGCTTGGGGTCCAGCGCGCCGAAGAGGAACTGTGGGATCTTGGAGAGCGAACCCGTCGGCGTCGTGCCGGTCATCGCGGTGCTGCTGGCGGCGATGAGCGACAGGATGATGATCAGCGGGATCGCGCTGGCACCGAAGATCCACGACACGCCGAACCAATCGTGGGCCATCCACACGCCCACCGCGCCCACCAGCGGAATGCCGGCGAACGAGATCCACAGCGGCACTTCGATGTGCCCAAGCACGTCCTTGCCCGCGTTCTTCTCGCTTGAGCGATCAAACACGATGCGGAATGCGTCGATAAAGAACTGCGGCTTGCTGAAGAGCGACACCATCGACGCCACCACCATCAGCACGATGCCCCACCACAGCGACCACGTGTTCAGGATGTGAGCGCGGCCGAACACGGCGGTGCCGTCGGCGATGGAGCCCGACTTGGGCACGATCTCGCCGATCGAGATCATCCACGGGACGACGATGGCGAAGTTGAGCAGCGCGCCGAAGAGCATGTTGCTCGTCGCACGCAGACCCGAGAGCGCACCCGCGCCGAACATCGCAAGGTCGAGCGCGGGCGAGAGGGCGAGTTGGCGGATGTCAACGCCGCCGAGCTTGGGCAGCGGCGCTTTGCCCGCGGCGACGAGGTCGTAGTACCACCCATCAAGCTGGTGCGGCAGGTGCCATGCGCTCTTGAGGCCCATCCACTTCTCCTGGATGAGCTTCATGTACGACTCGCCCGAGATGAAGCTGATGAAGCCCGCAAGCCCGGCGGTGACGGCGAGCGCCTTGGCCTTGAACATGCCGACGGCGGCTTCGGAGGAATAGAGCGTGTCCAGAACCACGCCGCACGCCCGGCCTTCGGGGAACGGCTGCTGCTCGTCGTTGATGAAGCGCCGCTTCATCGGGAAGGCGACAAGCACGCCGAGGATCGACAGCACCACCATGAACCAGAAGATCTGCCACCGCGGCAGCGGCTTGTTCTCGATCCACATATACGCGGCGACGCCCGCGACAAGCGGGCTGGTCATGTAGCCCGCCGAGGTGGCGATGCTCTGCATCGCGTTGTTCTCAAGGATGGTGAAGTCGCGGGCGCCGAGCTGTGACAGCAGGCGGAACGCGGCGAAGGCGAGAATCACGCTGGTGAGACCGACGCCCAGCGTCCAGCCGGTCTTGGCACCGACGTAGAGGTTCGTCGCGCTGAGCACGCCGCCCAGCAGGAAGCCGGTGATCGCGGAGCGCAGCGTCAACTGCGGCATGTTGCCGCGGAAGAC
The DNA here is from genome assembly GCA_033763695.1 of Planctomycetota bacterium. GTDB lineage: Bacteria > Planctomycetota > Phycisphaerae > Phycisphaerales > UBA1924 > JANRKB01. The sequence continues at coordinate 96,083 of JANRKB010000002.1, forward strand.
GTTGGTGAGCCACCAGCGGTCCTTTTCTTCGCGGCTCCAGGTGTTGATCTGTTCGGGCGTGAGGGTCGGGATGGCCATAGGGCCACCACAATATCGGGTTTGGAGCGGCGGGGAACCCCGACGCGGCCAAAGTCGCCGCGTGCGAGCCAAATGCGGGTGACAGGAATCGAACCTGCACGGCCTTTCGGCCACGGGAACCTAAATCCCGCGCGTCTGCCAGTTCCGCCACACCCGCGGTTGGGGGCGATCGGGGCATCGTAGGTGTGGGCCGTTGCAGTCCGGATGCCGGGCGGGGCCGGGGGCGTCAACCGCCGAGGCCCTTGCTCATGTTCATCAGCGGGATCATGATCGAGAGGACCATGCCGCCGATGAAGAGGAAGAGCGCGACGATGAGCGCGGGCTCGAGCACGGCGAGCAGACGCGTCGAGCGGCGCTCGACTTCTTCGGCGGTGTCGGTCGCGAGCGTGTCGAACGCGGCCTGAAGGTCGCCCGATCGCTCGGCGGCGATGAGCAGACGGCGCGTCGGCAGCGGCAGCGCGGTCACTTCATCGATGAGCTGACGCAGCACGCCGCCTTCGATGAGGCGCGTGCGCAGACGCGTGAGCTGGGTCTTGAGCATCGGGTGCGAGAGTGCCCCGACGCCGACGCCCAGCGCGTCGCCGAGCGTCACGCCGCTGCGGGTCATGGCGGACATGACGGTGAAGAAGCGTGCGGATTCCTGGGCGAGCACCACATCGCGCAGGAGCGGGGCGCGGCGGGACAAGCCGCCGATGCTCGCGAGGATCGGACGGCGCATGATGATCGCGAGGACCAGAACGCAGCCGATCACGATGAGCACCGGGACGAGGTGTTCATCGAGGAACATGCCGGTGCCGAAGACGATGCGGGTGAAGAACGGGAAGGGCTTGTCTCCCTGCACCTGCGTGAGCGCGCTGGCGATCCGCGGCACGATGAATGCCATCATCGCAAAGCCCAGAATCAGGCCGATCGAGCCGACGATCGCCGGGTAGAGCATGAGCGTCAGCACTTTGTTGCTGATGGCGACCTGGCGGCGTGCGGTGATCGAGAGTTGCTTGGCCGCGCCCGCGAGATCGCCGGTGCGCTCGGCGGCGCGATAGACGGCGACGGTGACGCGATCAAAGCAGCCGACCGTTTCGCAGGCGTCGGCGAAACTCGAGCCGCTGGAGACCAGTTCGCGCATGCGGATGATGCGGGGACGCAGGGCGGGAGAGACGGCGGTGACGCAGACTTCGAGGGCTTCGACCAGCGGCACGCCGCGGCCCAGCAACTGCGCGAGCTGGGTGTTCAGTTCTGCCTGGTCCTTGAGGCTGATGCGGGCGAGGGGCGCTGCACCGGGGAGCGGGGCACGCCACATGCGGAGCGGGACAAGGCGATCGCGGCGGAGTTCGTCGGCGAGGGCACGCTCGGTGGCGGCACGACGCAGACCGATGGTGCGGCCGCCGCCGGGCTTGCCGGCGATGAAGAGGAAGGTGCCGGGGCCGGTGGCCGAGGATCGTGATGGGAGCAGGCGGGTGGCCATGGCTGGGGGTGAGTGTAGGGAAAGGCGACGGACTTCAAGCTCCCTCCCGGAGGGAGGGGGACGGGGGTGGGTGCGTGGATCGGACATGACGTGTTCGACACGGCCGCGATGCTTGCATGCTACTTATGCGTCGGCAGCTTCGATCTCTTGTTCCTTTCGAACCCCTCCCCTTACCCCTCCCCTCTGAGGAGGGGGCGTTTGATCGGCGCGCCTGCGCGGCCCACAATACCGGTGAACGAGGTTCTCGGGCCGAGATTGCCCGTATTCGGGGCCGCGATGCCCTGACGGGAAGGCTGGAGGCGAGAACCGGCTGATGTCGTCGCGGGGCACGCCCCCGGGACGTGACTGGAGCATGTATGTCTACCGCCGTTCCCGTTGCCGGTTCCGTCAAACCCTCGGTTTCCAGCGGCACGATGCGGGCGCTGTTCAAGCACCACGCGGGTGTGGGCCTCAAGTTTGACGCCAATCGTCCCAAGCCGGTTTGCGGGCCGCGGGATGTCATGATCCGCGTGAGCAAGGCGGGCATCTGCGGCACCGATCGGCACATCTGGGAATGGGACGACTGGTCGGCCGGGCGCATTCCTGTCGGCATCGTCACCGGACACGAGTTTGTCGGCATCATCGAGCAGGTCGGCTCGGCGGTGACGCGCTACAAGCCGGGTCTGCGCGTGAGCGCCGAGGGACACATCACGGCGGGCAGCGACTACAACAGCCGCACGGGTAATGCGCACATCGCGAGCGACACGCGGATCATCGGCATCGATCGCGACGGCTGCTTCGCGGAGTATGTGTGCGTGCCGGAGGAGAACGTGTGGCCGGTGCACCCGAGCATCCCCGACAAGGTGGCGGCCGTGCTGGACCCCTTGGGCAATGCAGTGCACACGGTTATGGCCGCGGGCGTGAGCGCCAAGAGCGTGCTCATCACGGGCGTGGGCATCATCGGCCTGATGGCCGTGACGGTGGCGAAGGCCGCGGGCGCGGGGCGGATCTTTGTGACGGACATCAACCCCAAGCGGCTTGAACTGGCGAAGCGGCTCGGCGCGGTCGGCGCGTTCAATGGGCGCGAGGGCGACGGCTGGGTGAAGGATGTGAAGAAGGCGTGCCGCGGCGAGGGCGTCGATGTGCTGCTGGAGATGTCAGGCTCACCCGCGGCGTATGACCAGGGCTTTGCCGCACTCCGCAACGGCGGCACGGCGGCGTTGCTCGGCATTCCGGCCAAGCCGCCGACGTTCAACATCACGCAGCACGTGGTGTTCAAGGGCGCGACGGTGCTGGGGATCAACGGCCGCAAGATGTTCGAGACGTGGTATCAGATGGAAGAACTGCTGGTGAGCGGCAAGCTGGAGCTGGACGAGATCATCACCCACGAGTTCCCGCTGGAGCAGTTTGAGACGGCGTTTGAGACCATGATCAGCGGCGAGGGGATCAAGGTCGTGATGAACGTGAATGGGTGAGCACGCAGCGCGGCAGGCCCAAAACCCGGAAACGCAATGAAACGCAATTTTTGAGTTTTTGCGTTTCATTGAGGATATGGATACCATTCGGGGTGTCAGATGCCCGATCTGATCCTCGGAGGTGACTGTGGAACTCGAGCGTCCGCCCGCGATTGACGAAGTGTTGCAAGACGCATCGCGTTTGCGCCGGGCGTTGTCGCTTGAGACCCACGAACGCGTCGCTTTGTTGACGGCGAAGTATCGACCTTGGCGAAAGGTGAAGCGGATCGCCCGCGACATCGGTGTCGACCCGCTCGAAGCGTGGTGCTTTCTCACGATGATCCGATCAAGCAACCGTGTCCAACTCCCGCTCCGATCGGCCGAGGGACGGGCGTTTCGCTATGGCGTCGGCGCGGCGATGCTCGAACCGCTCCACCGGATCGATGTTGCGGTCGGCGGCGGTGCGACGGCGCTCGACACCGCCGACGGCGTGCTGGCGGACCCCGACAATCAGCGACGCTTTAGGATTCGGACGCTGATGGACGAGGCGATCGAGTCTTCGCGAATTGAAGGCGCGGTGTCCACCCGCAAGAACGCGATCGAGTTGCTCCGGAGCGGACGCGCGCCGTCGACACGCCACGAACGCATGTTCGTGAACAACTACGCGGCCATGCGGGAAATCAAGCACCGGCTGGCGGAGCCGCTGTCGGTGGGAATGCTCGTTGATCTTCAGCGAATCTTGACTCAGGGCACACTCAACCACGACGACGAAGGCGGCAGACTGCGTGTGCCGGGGGAAGATGTACGCGTTGTTGATGATCGCGACGGATCAATCGTCTTTGTTCCGCCCGACGCCATGGGACTCGAGCGCCGTCTTGAGGCGGTATGCGAGTTTGCGAATGAGACCCATGTGGGCGATCGATTCATCCATCCGATCGTCAAGGCGTGCATCCTGCACTTCATGGTCGGATACGAACACCCTTTCGTCGATGGCAACGGAAGGACGGCCCGGGCGGTGTTTTATTGGGCCGCACTTCGGCAAGGCTATCGAATCTTCGAGTACCTCACAATCTCGGACATCATCCGGGAGGGTACGAGCAAGTACCCGCAGGCATACCTGGACAGTGAACTCGACTCGGGTGATCTCACCTACTTCATTCTCTACAAACTCGGAGTGATCGAGCAGTCACTTGCTCGTCTCGCCGCCCATCTCTCCCATGAAGAGGCAAAGATCAAGCAGAGCGAGGTGTTCATCCGCGTCTCCAAGGATCTCAACCTGAGGCAGCGATTGCTGCTGAGCCACGCGCTGCGCCATCCCAAGACGATGTACACGGCCAAGAGTCACGCGACCTCAAACGGCATCACGGAGAATACCGCTCGCGCCGATTTGCTCGGCCTTGAGCGCAAGCGTTTTCTCACGAGGTTCATGGACGGCAAAACGACCATGTTCCAGCTCGCGCCCGGACTGGCCGCGAAACTCGCGAAGAAGGCCAAGGCGTAGTTTCTCTCCCCAGCGAGTTATTCTTTGTCCCCATGACAACACAGATCGATCACGATCGCTGAGGCGAGGATCGTGACGGGGTCGACGTCGCCCGAGATCTCGATGCCGTAGGTGTCGCGGATGCTGAACCAGCGTTTCGACACGGTGGCGGCGACGCGGCCGGCGGCGTCGCGGAACTCGTACTCCATGTCGAGCAGGCTGCCGACGGCTTCGAGGTCGTCTGGTCCGGGCACATCGACGCTAAACGTGCAGCGAAAGAGCGTGAAGAGGTGCTTGTGCACGACGGTGGTCTGGTCGCCGATGGTGATCTCGTAGGTCTTGCCGAGGGCGAGCAGACGCTGGCGGATGCGGGCGAGTTCGTTGCCCTGCATGTCCTGGAATGAGAGCTTGTCGCCGAGGGCGAAGACCTTGCCGTCGACGTAGTAGCACTCGTTGCCGTCGGCATCGCGGATGATGTAGTCGTCGCCGAAGGCCAGGAGTTTCTGCCGCAGTTGATAGAGCATGCTGCATTGTTCCGCGTTCGTCCGGCGGGGTTTCAGAATGGCGCGGAATCGCCGCCACTTTGTGAAACACTTGTTTGACTTGGCCCGAATCCGGCTCTAGATTTGAAACGAGTGTTTCAGATCGCGCGTCCACACGGGAGCGACACATGGCCGGGCGGCGAGGCAAACGAGCAGCAAAGAGCAAGGCGACCGGGGCGACGCGGGGTGTCGCTCGCGGCGGCGCAGCGGCGGGCACGCAGACATCGGCGCGCGAAGTGGTGACGAATCGCGATGCCGAGAACGCTGCGCTCGCCGCGGCTTTGCGCGAGCATGCGCGGAGCACGCAGGGCGGCAGCACGCTGCAGGGACGGGCGGCGAGGCCTGAGAGCGTTGAGATTCCGACGCTGCGGGGCGCAGACACGGTCACCTCGAAGAAACTCCTGCAGGGCCTTGCGAAGCGCGATCGGCTGCTGGACGCCGCGATCACCGCGTTCGCGGCGCACGGTGCCGAGGGCGCGTCGGTGCGCGACATCTGTGCGGCGGCGGGCGCGAATGTGGCGGCAGTGAAGTACTACTTCAACGACAAGGGCGGCTTGTATGAGGCCGCAATCCTCGCAGCGGCCGATTCGCTGCTGGAACGTCTCCCCGAGCCCAACTTGCTCGCGATCAGCGAACCGATCGCGGCACTGCACAGCTGGATCCGCTGGGCGGTGGAGTTCACAGTCGTGGGCGGCAAGCGGCGTGCGGCGCTGACGAAGATCATTCTGCGCGAGATGCGCGAGCCAACGCCCGCGTTTGAGCGGCTGTTTCTGCAGCGGGCCGAGCCGCTGGTGCAGGCTCTGCACGCGATCATCGCGCAGGTCATCGAGGCGGAGCGGAGCACGGCCGACCCGCAGCGCACGGTTGCGTGCGTACTGGTGCTGGCAATGCAGTATGAGCACAGCGGCGAGTTTCTGCGCCGTATGAAGCTCGAACCGCCGAGCACGCCGCGGGAGTTTGATGAGCTTGCGGGCGTGATCCTCGACATGACGATGGGGATGATCCGAGCGCGAACGCGTGTGCCGCCCGCGAAGCGAGGTGCGCGATGATCCGCATTGCGATCACCATGCTCATCGGCTCACGCGTGAAGTTCATCGGCGTGATCACGGGCATCTTGTTCACGTCGCTGCTGATCACGCACTTTCAGGCGATCTTCTGCGGCATCATGACGCGCACGTTCGCGATGATCGCAGACAATCAGACCGTTGATGTGTGGGTGATGGACCCGGCAGTCGAATACATCGACGAAGTGGCGAAGCTGCCTTCGCCGTCGCTGGAGCGGGTGCGCAGCGTCGACGGCGTGCAGTGGGCGACGCGCCTGTTCACCGGCTCGCTGCGCACGCGCCTGCCCGGCGGACGCTTTCGCAGCGCGGATGTCATCGGCGTCGATGACGCGACGCTGATCGGACTGCCGGCGAAGGTGATCGAGGGCACGGCGTTTGACGTGCGCCAGCCCGATTCGGTGCTGGTGGATCGCGATTCGGCGCGGACTCTGCTGCGCCCTGCGATTCATGGCGGTGGCAGCGTGACAGGCGGCGGCGATGAGAATCGCGTGTGGGGCGTGGGTGTCGGCACGAGTCTGGAGACACCGACGCGGCCGCTGACGGTGGGCGATGAAGTGATGATCAATGATCATCGCGTGCGCGTCGTGGGCGTGGTCGAGATCCTGCCTCGCTTCATCAAGAAGGGCGTGTTCTACACGACGTATACCAACGCGGTGCGACTCGCGCCGCCGGAGCGCAATCAACTGTCGTATGTGCTGGTGAAAGTGCGCGAGGGTGAACAGGCGACGGCGGTCGCGCGGCGGATTGAGAAGCAGACGGGGCTGAAGGCGCTCACACGGGATGAGTTCGCGGCGACGACCATCTGGTACTACATCAAGAACACCGACATCGTCGGGCAGATCGGCATGATGACCATCATCGCCGTGAGCGTCGGCGTATCGATCACCGGCCTGCTGCTGTCGATGTTCACGGCGGAGAATCTGCGGTACTACGGCATGCTGATGGCGACGGGGGCGACGACGCGCACGCTCTTGAGCATGGTGGCGGCGCAGGCGGTAGCCGCGGGGCTGATCGGCTTTGGGCTGGGCATCGGCGCCAGTTGCGTGCTGGGTTTCGTGATGTCGGGCACGGGCTTGCCCTATCGCCTGATGTGGCCGACGTTCCTGATCACCGGTGTGTTCGTGATCGTGGTGTGCGTGCTGTCGGCAATCGTCAGCGCGCGGCAAGCCGTGCGGCTGGAGCCGGGGATCGTGTTCCGGGGATAGTTCGTTCGCTCATTCGCGGCTGGGGTCGCGCTTGAGGAGCTGGATCTTCGGCGGCATCTTGAAGTCGATGGGCTGCTTCCAGTCACGGTGCTCGCCGCGACGGCGCGCGGGCGGCGGGATCGGACTGCCGCAGCCCGCTTCGAACGCGGCGACGAAATCGTCGAAATCGGTGAAGTCGAGGAAGCCATCGGCATTGAAGTCCGACGCGGGCGACCCGGCCTCGAACGCCGTGACGAAGTCATCAAAGTCGGTGAAGTCGAGGAAGCCGTCGCCATTGAAGTCGGCCTTGCAGGGGCGGGTGTTGTAGAGCCACACGCCGCGGCCGAGCGTGCCGGCACACAGGATGCCGTCGCGGTCGTCATAGCGCAGTTCGCGGACGGGGGCGTTGGCGAGCGTGGCATCAAGCTCAGTCCAGGCGCTGGGGTTGGCCATGGTGCTGACAAAGACGCCGTTGTTTCCGCCGACGAGGATTCGGACCTGATTGGGGTCGCTGCTGGAGATGATCTCCGCAGCCCGGAGCGCACCATCGGTGCCGAGCGAACCGGTGATGTTGGTCCAGGTGGGTGTGGCGGCGTTGCCGTTGGTGGTGCGGAAGATGGTGTTGGTGGTGACAACAACGACGCGATTCGAGTCGGCCGGGTCGATTGCGATGTCGCGGATGGTCTGGCCGGTGGGATTTCCGAGGTTGGTCAGAGCACCGTTGAGCGTGAGTCGCCGCGCCAGGCCGCCGGTGGAGCCGACCCAGAGCAGTTCCTCATTCTCGACGCCGCCGGTGGTACCACCGGCGACAGCGGCGGTAGGCGTGCCGCTGACAGCGCCGAGGTTCTTGACGGTGTCCCCGCGATCGAGAGATTCGAACACGAAGGTGTTCATCAGGAAGACGATGCGATTGCCGCGGGTCTTGTGAATCTCGACGGGTGTATAGAACTGGGCGTTGTCGATCTGGGTCATCGACTGACCCGAGTTGGGCTCAAAGAGCGCGGGGAACTCAAAGCTGACGGTGGTGTTGCTGCCGTCGACAGTCGCGCGGAAGAACGCCTGAATGAACTGGAACGAGCCGTAGTAATAAACGAAACCATCGGTGAAGGAGTCGTCAACGGCGACCTTGCCGCCGTCGCCGCCGAAGATGTTGGTCCAGAGATCGTCGCCGGGGAAGTCCTGGGCGGACGTGCCGTTGTCCTGCGTGCCGCAGATCGAGATCTTGTTGATGCTGTCCCAGTCGGCGGTGTGGGTTTCGGTCACCGACAAGTCGCCGTTGACGGACTGCCAGTCGCCGGTGGTGCTGGAGGCGTTGAGACGGCGGAAGACGCCGCCGTCGCTGACTTCGTGGAGCGTTCCGGCAGAATCGAACGCCATGTATCGCGAGTCGGCGTGCGGCGCGGAGTTGCTGGCGGTGCCGATGTGGGTGAGCGGCGACCAGCGCGAGGCGGCGGGGAGCGAGGCATCACACTTGAAGATGCGGCCCGAGTAGTCGTTCGCGCCGATCGAGTTGGGGAAGACGCCGCCGTCGTCATTGCCCGCGGGCTGGCGGTCGCCGCCGACGTAGACGAGGTTCGGGTTGGCCGGGTCCGCAGCGACAGAGGTGTGGATCGTGCCTTGGCCGCCGACGTTGACGCCGTAGTTGGTCGTGCCCTCGTTGGTGATCGGCACGCCCAGCGCGGTCCAGGTTGCGCCCTGATTGGTGGAGCGATAGACCTCGGCAAGGCGGCTGCTGTTGGTAACGGTCACGTACACCACGTTGCTCGTCGCGGTGGCGTGGATCGCAAGACGCATGTTGTTGGTGCTTGAGCCGCTGAAGAGCGGGAGTGAGCCGGTAGCAACCCACGATGCGCCGCTGTTGTCCGAGCGGTAGACGCCGACGGACGACGTGCCGGTCACGGCCGCGTAATAGCGCGTCGTCACGCGCGGATCGGCGAAGACATCGACACAGGGGCCGGATGGAAGTCCCGTGCCTCCCGCGCCGCTCAGGAGCGTGAAGTTGGTGCCCGAATCGGTGCTGCGGTACAGACCGGCGGTGCCGGTGGTCGCCGAGGAAGCCGCGGCGAGGAGCATGTTGCCGCGAAGGGCAAGAGCGGCGATGTTCTTGTTGGGAAGATTCGAAGTGCCGATCTGCGTCCAGTTCGCGCCGCCGTTGGTACTGCGAAAGACGCCGGTCTGCGCGCCGCCGGTGCTGCTGAATGATGAATAGCGGCCGATTCCCATGACGAGCGTGTCGCCCGTCGTGTCCGCGGGATCAACGCGCAGCGCGCCGCAGGAGAGCGAGGGGAGTTGATCGGTGAGCGGGGCCCAGTTGGGGAACAGGTCCGTCGCGTTCACGGTCTTCCACACACCGCCGTTGATCGAACCGACGTAGAGAATGTCGGGGTTCGTGGGATGCGGGGCGAGGCCGCGCACCGCACCGGCGACTTCGTTGTTCTGGCTGAGGAGGTTTTCGACCTGACCGAACTCGGCAGGGCCAGGGCCGGCGTTCTGCCACGGCTGGGCGTGTGCGATCGAGCAGGCGGAGCCGCAGAGGGACACGAGGACAACCGCAGACGACATGCGCAGCGTGTGCATGGATCTTTCCCTTGGCTGGAAACAGCGATGAACTGGAAGCCGAAACGCGCAGGACCACCCGGACGGAACGAGAAAACCGATCTCGATCTCCAGATAGACTAACGCACGCCGACAAATCGAGCAAGAAGTTTATAGAAATTCCGGATGAAGACTCGGGAGTTCTCCCGCCGCGACCGACCCAACGTCGCGAGTTGTTGCAAGAAGGCGTTACCCCGCCAACCGCTTGCGCAACACGCTCAGCAACGTGTCGGGCTCGAGATACTTCTCGGGCGGGCGGAAGTAGACCTCGGCCATCGCGTGCGTTTCCTTGGGCGCGAGCACGCGGATTGTCGCTTCGATCGCCTTGCTGACGTTGGCGGGAGTGCGGCCCAGCGCGTCCGCCGTCGCCTTGGCCTGCGTCGTAATGAAGATGACATCCTTCTCGCGGATGGTGACGGTGCGCACGCCGAGCGCGGCACACGCGATTCGCAGTTCGGCAAGTTCGATGAGTCGCTGCGTCGGGCGCGGCGGATCGCCGTAGGCCTGCTTGAGGTCGTCGCGGAACTGATCGAGCTGCTGTGACGTCGCGGCGGTGGCGAGACGGCGATAGGCCTCGAGCCGGCGCTGCTCGCTGGGGATGTACGCCTTGGGGATCACGCCGCCCACGCCGATCTCGACACTGGTCTTGCTGGGCGGAGCGGGCGGACGCTCGTGCTTGAGGTCGTGCACCGCGGTCTCAAGCAACTGGCAATACATCTCATAGCCGACGGCGGCGATGTGCCCGCTCTGCTCAGCGCCGAGGATGTTGCCCGCGCCGCGGATCTCCAGGTCGCGCATCGCGATCTTGAACCCCGCGCCGAGCATCGAGTATTGCTCGATCGCCTTGAGGCGCTTCTGGGCGATCTCGCGCACTGTGCGATCGTCGGGGAGCAGCAGATAGCAGTACGCGCGATGCTTGCTGCGGCCGACGCGCCCGCGCAACTGATGCAGTTCGGCGAGGCCGAAGCGATCGGCGTTGTCGATGATCATGGTGTTCGCGCTGGCGATGTCGATGCCCGACTCGATGATGGTGGTCGAGACGAGGATGTCCGCCTGGCGGCGCATGAACTTGAGCATGACCTCTTCGAGTTCGTGCCCTTCCATCTGGCCGTGGCCGACGACGATGCGGGCTTCGGGGGCGAGTTTCTGCACCTGATCGGCGACGCTGAGGATGTCGTGAACGCGATTGTGAACGTAGAAGACCTGGCCGTCGCGCGAAAGTTCGCGGGCGATGGCCTGAGCCACGCGGCGCTCGTTGTAGGGGATCACTTCCGTCACGATCGCGCGGCGGTCCAGCGGCGGCGTGGTCAGGCTGCTGATGTCGCGGATGCCGAGCATCGCCATGTGCAACGTGCGCGGGATCGGCGTGGCCGAGAGCGTGAGCACATCAACAGTCATGCGCAGCCGGAGCAACTGCTCCTTGTGCTCAACGCCGAAGCGTTGCTCTTCGTCGATCACAACGAGGCCGAGGTCGGCGAACTTGACGTCCTGTGACAACAGGCGATGCGTGCCGATGACAAGATCGACCTGGCCCTTCCGCAGGGCGGCGAGCGTGTCGTTCTGCTCCTTGGTCGTCTTGAAGCGCGACAGACTCTCGACGCGGAATGGATAGCCCGCGAAGCGCGAGCGGAATGTGCGCTCGTGCTGCTCGGCGAGCACGGTGGTCGGCACCAGCACGGCGACCTGTTTACCAAACTCGCAGGCCTTGAATGCGGCACGGATGGCCAGTTCGGTCTTGCCGAAGCCGACGTCGCCGCAGATCAGGCGGTCCATCGGGCGGGGCTTGCCCATGTCCTGCTTGATGGCGGCGAGCGCGCTCAACTGGTCTTCGGTCTCGGTGTAGGGGAACTCGGCCTCGAACTCCTTCTGCCACGTCGTGTCACCGGGGAACGACGTGCCGGGGATGTGCTCGCGTGCGGCACGCACACGCAGCAACTCGGCGGCGAGGTCCTTGACGCTCTCGGCGGTGCGCTCCTTCTGGTTCTTCCACTTCTGGCCGCCCAGCGTCGAGAGCGGCGGCTTGCCGCTGAAGCCACCGACGTACTTCTGCACCAGATCGATCTGCATCGCGGGCACATGCAGTTTGGCGCGACCCGCGAACTCCAGCGTGAGATACTCCTCGAGTTCCTGCTCGCGGGCTTTGCCCTCGCGCTTCTTGAGCGCGTGCTCGCTCCCCGGCAGCGGGCGCGGCTTCATCAGCGTCAGGCCGGTGAAGAGCGCGATGCCGTGATCCTGATGCACCACATGATCGCCAACCTTGAAATCAAGGAAGGTGTCGATGGCGCGGGTGGCACGCATCTTGCCCGCGCGGCGGCGCACGGTGAAGCGGTTGAGCAGTTCGTGATAAGGCACGAGCGCGATGGTGTGCTCGACGCCCGATTGATCGCGCCCGCGATAGACGAAGCCCAGGTGCAGATAGCCGTCGACGGATTCGACGCCGCAGGAATGACCATTTGAGCCAGCGGCGCCCGGCGCGAACTCCGCCAACAACTCGCCGAGGCGTTGGCGTTCACCTTCGTTCTGGCAGAAGACGACGACGCGCTCGCCGCCGCGTGCGCCGTCGCCCGCGCGAGCGTTCTCGCCAGGGCGGACCATGGCCGCGAGTTCCTTCACCGCTTCGCCTGCATCACGGCTGAAAGCTTGCAACGTGCCGATGTCGAGTTCGACGCGTGCGTCGGCGGCAGCCGCGGCAACGCTGAAGGCGTTGATCTCGGCCATCGCGTGGGCGTGGTGCTGGATGGCGGCGAGGGTCGCGGGCGGGCCGTAGATGCCTTTGCTGTCGGTGACGCGTTCGAAGTAGCCGCGAGCCTGTTCGACGAGCTCCATCGTCTCGGCGAGGACGGCGACAAAGCCGCTGGGCAACAGCGAGACGAACGGTACGCCCGCGTCGCTGACGGCCGTCGCAGCGTCGGCGGCGACCAGCGCCACGCTCTGCACCTGGCGATCAGAGCCCATCGTTTCCAGGTCGACTTCGGCGATGCGCTCGATGGTGTCGCCGAAGAACTCAAGTCGCACGGGCACGCCGCCGGCGCTGGCGTTCGCGGCTTCTTCGCCGCTGCCCGCGGGCGGGAAGATGTCCATGATGCCGCCGCGGGTGGCGAAGTCGCCGGGCTCTTCAACCGTATCGACGCGCGAATAACCCGCGGCGTCGAGCCAGCGGCCCAGTTCGGCGGGTGGGACATCCTCGCCAACGCGGAGCACGCGCGAGAGACGATCCATCGCCGCGGGCGCGGGAACGGACTGCATGAGCGCGGAGATGGGAGCGACAACGACGGTGGCTGGTTCAAGCCCGGCGAGCACACGACGTTGCACGCCGAGCCGCTCGGCGAACAGTTCGAGGCTCGCGCCGCTCTCGCCGGGGAGCGACTCCAGCGCGGGCAGGCGAATCGCGTTCACGCCCGAGGCGATCAGTTCATCGAGGGCTTCCTCGGCATCATCGAGGTGCGCGACAACGAGCAGGACTGTGCGTTTGGTCAGCGTGGCGGTCGCGCCGGCGACGAGTGCCGTGCTCGACCCCGCGGCACCCGACGCGGCCACACGGCGCCCGGCACTCAGCGCGTCGGCCAACGCACGCACGTTGGCATCGCGTGTCAGCGTGCAAATGAACCAATCCGCCGCGAGACTGGCGGCAGCGTTGGCGGCGGGTTGATGTGGGGCCGGATCGCTCATAACTGGAAAAATGCCGGCGCGCACGCCTGCCCGGCACCGGCCAGTCCAGACGCTCCGCCACGGATTCCAAAGACGCCAGAAGCGTATCGCGATCGGGGCGTGCGCGACGCATGCTCGTGCACGCACGCGCGGGCGATATGCTGCGGCGTATGAATGCCGCACGTGGCGTGCTGTTGCTGCATGAACTACCCGACGGCACATCGCACATCGACTGGATGTTTGAGGAACGCCCGGGAGCGGCGTCGCTGCGATCGTTTCGGATCGCGTGTCGCATCGATGCCGCGGATTGCCCGGAGCGGTTTGAGGCGACGCCGACGCCGAACCATCGAACGGCGTATTTGACCTACGAAGGCGCGGTGTCGGGTGGACGCGGCACGGTGCGACGATTGGCGAGCGCCGACGCGTGGGTGCATGCCGCGGACGATGCGTCGATCGAGCTCACCTGCGATTGGGGCCTTGGCCCACGGCGTTGGCGCGGGCAACGGGCGGCGGCGGATCAATGGGTGTTTGCACAAGTCCGTGACTGAACGGACGGATTGCAGCCCGTGTTTTCATGCCGTTCGCGACGGCGGTTTGTGGTATGCTGGCGCTATTCCCGCGGGCCTGGCTCGTGTGGGGCTGGTCCGTGGCGTTGTGCTTCTCTTGCATCGGGAGCCAGCCATGCGCGTCGTTGCTCCGCTTCGTTCTGCCGAAGGGCCGCTCGGTTCGTCCGCGGGCCATCCGCCGTCGGGCATCTCGAGTATGCCCGCCGCCGAACCACCCAAACCAAAGATCCAGGCGTTTGAACAGCGCATGTCCGCGGGCAAGTCCGAGGACACGTGGAAGCGCACGCCGAATCCCACGGGCACCGGCGCGGTGCACGTCAAGAGCTTCCACGCGAAGCTCACGGGCGAGAGCCTTGAGTTTCTCGACAAGCAGATCAACGAGTGGCTCGACGCCCACCCGCAATATGAGGTGAAGCTCGTGACCTCGACCGTGGGCGAGTGGACGGGCAAGCTCAAGGAACCGAACCTGATCGTGCAGGTGTGGGTCTGAGGCCCGGCGTCGGTCTCGCGTGATGACGCACGAGGCGATGGAGTTCATGACGCGCGCTGAGCGCGGCGTTGCTGCAGCGCGAACTGCTCCAGCAGCACAAGGCCGCGTGCGATGGCCAGCTCCAGGTCTGGACAGACGCTGTCGGGATCGAGCAGATCATCAGCCGCGGCACGCAGTTGATCGATCTGTGCGCCGGTCACACCGGCGATGACCATCCGCCGCCCCTGCTGACGAAAGCGGGCGAGAGCGCTGCGCAGTTCCGTGGCGGAGTTGTCGTCCAGCGCGGTGACTTCATCCAGATCAAGCACGACCACGCGGGCCTTCTCGGGCAGGCGCTCAGACCACGCGATGAGGTTGGGCAGACGCTGGCGGCCGCCGCGACGGGCCGCTCGGCGGCGATCCTTGCGGAGGTGATAGACCACCAGCGCGTCGGGCAAGCCGAGGTTGGCGTTGCCGATGAGCTCGCTGGGCTCGATCTCGGCGATCGGGCGGATCACATCCTGGTAGATGATCCAAGCAAGAAAGATGACCGGCGGAAACATCGCGATCCGCGGCTGATGGCGGTAGAGCAGCGCACCCAACCCCGCGCCCAGCGCGAAACTGAGAAGGATCGAGAGCAGCAGCGCGAGGCGGCGCGCGGTGGGATGGTGGTGCAGCGAGCGGGCGATGGCGGTGGCGTTCTTGACGTCGATGTCGCGGGCCTTGTCGCGCAGCCACAAGAGCATCTGGGCCATCTCAAGGCCCAGGTCGGTGAGGACGCCGGTGACGTGCGTGGTGCGCACGACGCCGCTGGAGATGCGCGTGATTGTGGCGTTCTGCAGGCCCATCGCGACCGACGCGGCCCCGGTCATGAGGTAGAGCGGTGTGCCGCTGGCGAGGCCCTCGGCACGCACCTCAACACCAAAAGCAAACGCGGCGAGCAGCACGGCCTCGAGCGCCATGGGCAGGACGTAGATCGATTCCCAGCCGCGGCGACGACCGAACTCGGTGGCGAAGCCCGACAGGAACGCTCCGAGCAGGAAGGTCATGAGCAGGAAGCCCAGGAACGCCGCACCGGCCCACTCGCCCAGCACGACATCGCGGCCAAAGTCCGAAGTGGTGCCCGACACGTGCGACACGACATGGCCGCAGGCGAGGATGGCGACGATGTTGGTGCAGCCGGCCACCCACGCCAGCGTGATCGCAAGGCGTGCCTGCTGGGTGAAGGAATGGGCCTGGGCGACGAACACCGAGGACTCCGCACAAAGCACAAGAATGCCTGCCCGATCGAGAACCGGACGCGACAAACAACCGTATCAACTTCCTATAACCATCGGCCGAATCGGCCCGCGGGTGGAATCCATGGCCGCGTTTGCGGTCGAAGTGGTGCAGGCGGCCCCCACCCCACTGCCACACTGCCACACGGGGCGGCACGGGCCTTGCGTCGCGGGCGGCTGATACACTGATTGTCCACGGAGGTCGCGATGCCGCTCTGGCCCACGCACGACATGCATCATCACGTGTCACGCTCGTGGTCGCGACGTCGCGATGCACTGCCGCTTGTTGCGCTGCTGCTGGCCCACGCCGGGCTGGCCGGGCACGCCGTCGCGGCCCCGGACCCCGTGACACCCGCACCAAACGCCGGCGCGGCCAAGGCTGCGCCCCGCGCCAACCTCGCGCCAAACGCCAAAGCCGACGCTGCCGCCGAACTCGCGCGACTGATTGCCGATCTGGACTCGGCGGAGTTGCTGACGCGTATCGAAGCCCATCGCAATCTCTTCCAGACCGAGACGATCTCGCTGAGCGCGATGATCAGTGCGCTGGGGCGGGTGGATCTGTCGAGCGAGCAGCGGACGCGTCTGAATGATGTGGCGTTCGCGCGATTTGTGAACTCGCCGCGCGGCGCGATGGGCGTGAGCTATCAGCAGGGCACGGGTGATCGGCTCGTGATTGATGCGCCGCTGTCGCGCTGGGATTCGGCCCGCGTCTTCCGCTCGGGTGATGCGGTGATCTCGATCGACGGGCGACTGGTCAGCGAGATCGAGGACGTGCGCGTGTGCGTGATCGCGCGTGATCCGGGCGAGATGGCCAACGTCGTCTTCGAGCGCGACGGGGTGCTGATGCGGGCGGCGGTCCGTCTCGGCAAGTTCGATGAGCTCGACAACTTCCGCAGCCCGATCACGGAAGAGAACTACAAGCGGGCGTGGCAGCTTCGGCTGGAGCGCGAGGTGGGCAACGCGACCATCGGCGAGCACGCGGTGGAATCGGGGCTGACGGCACGCGAGGTGAGCCGGCGCGATGCCGCACTGCGCGTGGCGATCCTCACCCCGCCGCGCGAGCTTGATCAGGCGGCGTCGGCCGCGGGGCCCAATGCCGTCGTCGGCATCGCCGATCCTGCGGGGCAGAGCGGCGAGGATCGCGCGTTGCATGTCGCGGGCACGTTGCCCGAACTGAGCAATCAGGCGTTCACGTCGCTGGATCCGAGGCGCGGCGAGGGGAATCGCCGCCGCGGGCCGCGCCAGGTCGAGATCCAGAACAACGCGCAGATCGTCGCGGCGTTGCGCGAGCGGTTTGAATCCGATCGCAAAGATCGCGAGGCGGCAATCGCTCAGGACAAGGCCCGTTTGGGCATGCCGGGGCTGAATCGCGAGCAACTCGCCGAGCTGCGCCGACGCATCCAGAGCAATGAGGACGCGGTTCGCGTGCTGGAACTGCAGATTCAGTCGCTCCGCGAGAAGTAAGCCCCCGGGCCCGGCGAACACTGGTCCGGCTGGCCGTCGCAAACATGGTGAAATCGGGGCGCGACCTTTCCCAACCGTTTCTGGATCGAGCCTGGTTCTCGCCTGGATCGAGGCTCGATCGGGGCGTGCCGTCATCCGCGAGGGTGGCCGCGTCCGTATACTCGCGCCGCTTCGTTGTTTGGTGATTGTCCTGACGACTTGCACGGTTCCGGTCTGACCATTCATTGATCGTTCACCGCTCCACTTGAGAAGGAACGCCCCATGCGCACCGCCGCCCGTCGATTGATGCCCTGTGCTCTTTCCGCCATCGCACTCGCCCTGTTTGCGGGTTCGGCCCAGGCGGCGTTCCCGGCGGCGATCGATCGCATCTCGCCCGATACGCCGCTGATCGTCGGCGTGGACAAACTCGAAACGCTGCACGCCAAACTGAGCAAACTGGTGCAGACCGTGAGCCCCGAAAACAGCCAGGTCATCGTCATGGCGAACATGGTGATGGGCATGCCGGGCGTGCGCAAGGACGGCTCGGTCGCGCTGGCGATCTATCCCGAGGATCACAAAGCCAAGAAGGTCAAGAACGAGGCCGAGGGCAAGGACGCGGACGCCGAAGCGGACGATGACGTCGCCGGCCCGAAGGAAGACCCGGTCGTCGTGGTGGTGCCGATCAGCGATTACGCGGCGTTCGTGCAGGGCTTTGGAGGCAAGGCCGAGGACAAGATCACCACGCTGACGGGCATGGACACCCCGATGAAGTGCAAGGATTTGGGCGATGGCTACGCCGCCCTCTCGGCGCACAAGGACCTGCTCGCCAAGTTCTCGGGCAGCAAGGGCAATCTGGACGCGATGAAGAAGATGGCCGGTCCGGTGGGACAGAAGGTTGCGGAGACCTCCGACGTCTTCGTCATCGCCAACATGGAAAAGATGGGCAAGATGCTCGTCGACGGCGTGAAGAAGGCGCAGCGTGAGGCGCTCTCGGGCCCCGCGGCCATGATGGCTGGCGGCAACCCCGACAGCATGAAGAAGATGATCCAGCCGATGCTCGACGCGACCGAGACCTTCGCACGCGACGCCTCTGCCGCGTTCGCGGGCTTTGGCATCAGCGAGAAGGCTGTGTGGATGGACTTCGCCGCCCAGTTCAAGGAAGGCACGGAGTCGTTCAAGCTCTTCAGCGGCAGCGGCAACACCGGCAAACTGCTCGGCCGCCTGCCCAACCAGCCCTATCTGTTCGCCGCGGCGATGGACACGTCGAACCCCAACGTCAAGAAGTTCGTCAAGACGGTGTATGAGGCTCTGCCCGCCTCGGCGGACCTGCAGGCGCTGAGCGGCCAGGGCAAGAAGGCCGACGCGGGCGCCAAGAACGACAACATGCCGACGACCGACTTCGGCGGGTTCAAGGAACTCATCAAGAACATCGACACCACCGGCGGCTATGCGATGCAGCTGGGCTTCACGCCCGCGTCGATGACCGGCGGCGGTCTGCTCTCGGGCATGGTGACGTATATGCAGACGTCCAACCCGGGCGCGATGATCGAGAGCGCCAAGACGCAGATCGAGAAGCTCAACGGCTTCAAGGACACCAGCGCGTCGTTCAAGACCACTTATGCCGCGGGCGGCGATGACGTCGGCGGCGTGAAGATCGACATGTGGTCGATCAAGACGCAGTTCAACCCCAACAACCCGGGCGCGATGCAGATGCAGATGGCCTCGGGTTTCCTGATCGGCGGCATGGGCACGGTCGGCGGCGCGACGGCCAAGCTCGACGACGCCGTGGTCACGACCCTGAGCCAGAACAAGGTCATGGTCAAGGCCGCGATCGATGCCGCCACCAAGGGCGACGGCATGGGCGCGGACGCGATCTACAACCGCTCGGCGTCGCTGCTGCCGGAGAATCGCGTCGTCGAGTTCAGCGTCGGCACCAAGTCGATCGTCGAAGTGGTGCAGATGGCGATGAGCATGTTCGGCGGCGGCACATCGTTCGAAGTTCCCGCCGACATCTCGCCCCTTGCTATGGGCATGACCGCCGACTCGGGCGGCACGATCTTCCGCACCGTCGTCCCCATGGACGTCATCCAGATGGTCAAGTCCATCCAGGAGCAGGCCCAGCGCGTACCGGAAGGCGATGAAGGCGACATGCAGGGCGAAGAGCCCAATGGCAACGAGAACATGGGCAACGAGAAGGAAGAAAAGCCCAAGTTCTAAGCCGATCGTGATAGTTCAGAAATCCCAGACGCCCTCTCGGAGATCGAGAGGGCGTTTTGTTTTTGGAAGAAGAGAAGAAGAGACAAAGAGACGAAGAGACGGAGAGCCGAAGTGCGAAAGGCACGAGGTCAGCTCGCAGCTGCAGACGCTTCGCCACCGCGAAGCGGTGGTGGCGAGTCGCGTGGGGTCGTCGCGCAGCGACACCCCACGAGCGCATCACACCTCGCGCGGGATCGGCGAGCGTGGATCGCTTGGCGCACAATCCATGTTCGACAATCCTGTTGGTCGGTTGGCTTTTCCGGGGGTGCGGCTGCGCCGCGACCCCCGGCTACTCAGCCTCACGGCTTCGCCGTGGAAACAGACAGAGAGAAGTCACGGAGTCAGAGCGTCACGAATTCCTTGAGTGAGCAAGTGAGTGAGTCAGTCATTCAGCGAAAGATACAGAGAGTCAAAAAGGCAGAGAGTCACGAAGGCAGACTTTGCCACTCTGCCACTCTGCGACTTTCCCACTTTGCTCCTTCACTCGTCGTCCGAAAGCGGCCCTTCGGCCATCGCGGCGTTCTGGATCGCCCCGGCCTGTTCGGGCGAGAGCGTGCCGGGGATCATGCCCGGCATCCACAGATCGCCGACTTCCTGGCCGTCGCACAGGCGACGCACGAGCAGGTAGAGCACGCTTGAGGCGGTGAAGACAAAGCTCAGACCGATCGCGCCGACGATGTAGCGCGGCACGTTGTTCCAGAACTCAAGGATCGCGCCCGCGGTCTTCACGCCGCCGGTCTCGGTGCCGCCGCCCAGCGGCACGGAGAGGAACGCGCCCGCGGCCCACTGCGTGAAACCCACGACGCCGTCGGCGACAAGCCCGAAGAACCAGAGCACGACGACGAGTTCGAGAATGACAAAGAGCGTGTAGAGCACAAGACGCATCGGGCGTGCGTAGACGTACGCCGTCACGCGCTGCATTGCTTCAAGCGAATCGACGCACTCACAGACCACGGTGGGCACGAGCATGACGCCGCCGAGCAGGAATGAACCCAGCAGCAGGACCGCGCCGAGCCCGACGAGCATGAAGATGCCGTAGACGAGCGCACCGGCGACGTTGACATAAGGCCAGTGCAACAGCAGCCAGCCCGCGACGCCGAGCGCAAGCCCCATCGCGCCGACGATCAGCAGCGGCAAGATGCCGCCGAAAACAACCGATGACCAGCGCTTGAGGCTGAACGCGACGGACTCGGGCCAGGAGAGTTGCACGCTCTGCGCGAACTCAAGCGCGGTGGAGCGTGCGACCGCGCCCCAGCCGACGAAGAACACGAAGATCGCCGCCAAGCCCGCGAGCACCGTGGCGATGGGGCGATGGGCAAAGGCCGACATGGGCGTTTCCCACGCGAGCATGCGCACGCCATCGCGGATGCGCACCGCATCGGGCAGTCGCACGCCGATGCTGCCGCCGTCGGCGCGGAAGGGCCACGCACCCTCAGAGAGCGCTTGCCAGCCCATCTGGGCGACCTTGGATGGCTCGATGTCCGACAGGCTCGTGCCCATCGCGGTCGTGCTGTAGGCCCACGTCGCACTGTTGGTGTCGGTCGGGCGGAGCACGACCCAGCCCAGCAGCCCGACGATGAGCATGACAAAGAGCGAGACGAAGAGGCGATCGGGCCGCAGGGCCAGCCCGGGCACGCTCAGGAGCTTGGTCCAGAGCAAGTCGTCGGTCAGATCGGACAGGACGAGGCCGCGGAACGGGCGCGGACCAGCGGCGGGGAGCACCGCGGGCGTCTGAGGGCGGCTGGGTGAGGTGGAAGCCTGTGAAGCGGACGGTTGTTCGACCATGGGGTGATGCTACCACTTTGGAAGTGAGCGCGATTGTCGCCCCCGTGCTCGGGTGATCGCCCGAAGCCCAAATCGCGCAGAAACCCTTGTCAGACGCTACGATGTGGCGATGCCCGGCGGGCGATCCCAACGACCGCTCTTTGATTTACTGCGCGAACAAGGTCGCGCGGAATCCAAGCCGCACGCGCCCAACGCGCCGACCTCTGTGCCGACGGGAACAACCACCAGCCCAACCGGCAGCGCGTCAAGCCCCGCAGGCGGCGACACACGCACCGCGAGCGTGCTGGAGCCCAAACCCGTGGGAACCACGGGAACGCCGGGCAGTGTCGTGCCGTCGATCGCCAAGCCGCGTGTGGTCTCGGCCATGCCGCGACCGCGCGAGAGCGAGCCCGAAGCAGCGGCTCCGACAGGCAAACATGGCATCGTGATCCCGGTGAATGCGATGTACGTCGCGCCCGTGGTCGTCCTGGTGATCGTGCTGGCGGTGTGGATGCTGGGCGTCCGCTGGGGACGCAACGACGCCGAGCGTGATCTGGCCAACTCAGGGATCGCGCTGCCCAGCACGGCACCGGTCGACCCGTTGGCGAACTCCGACACGGCAAGCCGCACGGGGACGAGCGGCAAGACCGTCGCCCCGCCGCCACCGATCGAACGCGCCCAGCCGGAATCGACGATCACCGGGCCCAACGGCGTGGCGATCGACCCCAACGGCAAGATCTTGTCCGCCCGCGGCCCGCTGGCATCAGACCCGCGGCAAAAGGGCACAAACTACCTGCACATCGCGTCGCTTCCCAAGGAAGACGCCCAGAACGCCCTGGCCTACTTGGCCCAGAACAAGATCGACGCCATCGCCATCCCCATGGAATTGGACTCGGGAGCGCAGGCAGCGAAGAATAAACCCTGGTTCCAGGTTGTGGTTCTGGTCGGTATCACCAGCGACGAGTATCGCAATCGGGACAAACCAGGACGCGCCAAGCAAGCGGAAGCAACGATCCGCAAACTCGGTGCGGCATGGAAGAATGACAAACGCGGCCCTTCGGACTTTGGAAAGATCCTGTGGGTGCGGTATTGACGAGATTCGATTGGGCCACAGGCGTTGGGAACGCCGCATTCCACGGAGTTTGAATCATGAGCATGGACCGGTCCCTGAAGCAGGCGACGAACATGGACGGCAAGCGCAGCGTGCTGACCCGCGCCGAGCGCATCGCCAAGATGAAAGCTGACAAGAAGATGACGGCGGCCAACGAGCGCTCGCTCGGCCTGCCCAAGACGCTTGTCCCCAAGTCGTAAGTCGACGACATCACCGTGCACTTGGCACGCCCGGGCCGCGCTCGGGCGTGTTTTTTCGCGCTGATGCTCGCGGTTTTTCGATCCCGCGGCACGCGAATGAACCGCGCGACGCCCGCGGCGTAGGGTGGCGATGCCCACCATCACCCAGCACGCCATCGAACGACTGCACGCGCTTGGACTTGAGTTGCCCGCATTTCCGCCACGACCCGGCGGGGCGTATGTGCCGGTGCGCGTGCGCGGCGGGCTCGCGTTCGTCGCGTGTCAGTTCCCCTTCAAGGACGGCACGCCGGCGTTTCGCGGCAGGCTGGGCGCGGAGCTGAGCACGGCCGATGGCGTGGCGGCGGCACGGCTTGCCGCGCTCAACGCGCTCGCGCAACTGCATCACAACGTGGGGCTCGACCGGCTGGAGGGGTTGTGCCGCTTCGAGATGTATCTGCAGTGCGCAGCGGGCTGGGACGAGATGCCCGCGGTGCTGGACGGTGCGTCGCGATTGTTCCTCGATGTGCTGGGGGAAGACCTCGGAAGCCACAGCCGCGCCCCGATCGGCATCGAGCAACTCCCGCTGAATCTGCCCGTGGAACTGGTGCTGACTGCTGCAGTGCGGGCGTAGATCCGGGCGTAGGTTCGGGGGGAGATTCGGGCGTGGAGGCTTCTCAGGCCCGAGAACGGATTGTGAGACGTGAGAACGCCCTTGGGATTCTGAACGCGCGGCCCAAAACCGCCGTAGTATTCCATTGAAGATGCTGCGTTCGATGCTCATCGCGATGTTGGTCGTGCAGCAGGCCCTGGCGGCTTGGTTGCTGCCGATGTCAACGACCGAGCAGCCGGCCCAAAGCCAGGCCGAACGCTGTTGCTGCTGCGAAGAGGCGTGCCTGCCGCGGAGCGAGTGCGACAGCACGCCGCGTCGATGCACTCCATCGAGCGTGCAGCGCCCGATCAACACGGAAGCCACGCCGCGCGTCGAAGTGCGGACGGCGACCCAGACAGACGCGCGTCCGACGCCGGACCTGACGTCGACGCATGCCCGCCATCAAGGCGTGGGTGCAGAGCGCTTCGCACGAAGCGACCTGCCGCGGACGCCCGACGCAAAGACGCGGCGTGCGCTGCTGTGCGTGCGAACAACGTAGCGGCGTGAGCACTGGCACTGCGCGCGGGCTTGGGAGAGCCGGAGGCCGCGTGTGGGCCGGAGCATCGTCGTCGACGGCGGAACACGCCGTGATCCTGCGTTGTGATTCATTTTCAAGACTCAAACCACTGCATCCAAAGCTGAAAGGTGATTGCCATGACGACTCGTACCCTCGTGACTTCCATGCTCGTTGGCCTGATGGCCCTCGCGTTCGCGGGCTGCCAGAACAACAAACAGGGCTCCATGTGCGACCCGGCCCACTGCGACAAGAAGGAGTGTCGCGACTCCGGCAAGTGCATGGGCGACTGCAAGGACTCGTGCGAGAAGAAGTGCGACATGAAGGCCGCCGCCAAGTGCGACGCGTCCAAGTGCTCGGGCAAGGAATGCTGCAAGGACGGCAAGAACTGCAGCGACTGCGCCAAGTGCTGCGGCGAGAAGTGTGAGAAGCCCGCGATGGGTGGCCCGGCCGCGAAGGAGACGGTTGCGACGGCTGCCGTCGTCCCCGCCGCCAAGGACGCTGCCTGCATCAACACCGTCTGCCCGATCGGCGGCCACAAGCTCGACGGCGACGCCCTCAAGGTCTCCTACAAGGGCAAGACCATCGGTCTGTGCTGCCCTGACTGCATTGATGAGATGAACAAGATGTCCGAGGCCCAGCGCGACGAAGTGCTCGCCAAGGCGTCGAAGAAGTAATCACGCCCGCGGCACGCCCCGGAACACCTCCGGACACGGCTCGCGACAGCCACCATGTCTCTCTCGCGGCCCCGCATTGCGCGGGGCCGTTTTCGTTGGGAGCGCGCGAGGTCGGGCAAGCCCGAAGCGGGGGCGTCGGTTGACGACGAACACCATCGTCGGAGTCGGAAACCATGAGCGAACGCCGCGCCGATTCGACGCGTCACGCCGCGGGCGATCGTGCGCAGAGGCCCTCGCTGGCGCGTCGGGCTCGTCGAGACGGCGCTCGTCACGAGCCCGAAGCGCGAGCGAGGGCGGCGGCGTGCGAACCGCAGCAGCGGGCGAGGCTGCAACCTCGACGCCCCGATCGATCTGCACCCGCATCCACAGCCACGACGAGCGCGTCGTTGGCCAGCAACTGCATCGGCGTCGCATCGGTCATGCGCACGCGCCGCCGCGGCGTCCGATAGGCTGGGCGTGAACGCGGCGGTCGTGCAACGGCTTGACTCTGTGCCATTGTTAGTGTATACTAACCATGAAAGTGCTTGGGTCTCTTCGACACGACACGCGACACTGATCGACTGAGCAGGAGGCGGGTATGGATCGCGTTGACGAGCGGATGGCACGGCTGGAAGCGCGGCTCGCACGGCTTGAGATCCTCGTCGAGCGGATGCGCACCGACACGCCCGGAGCGTCCGACGCGCCTGCGCTCGACATGGAGGATCAGGTTGCGATGCTGCTCGCGGGCGAGAGGCCGCCGCCAATCCCACAGCCTGCCACACCACTCGCCGCTCCACCGGTGTTTGGCAGCACGACGGCAGCCGAAGGATCGACGTCGATCACGCCACACTCCGCGCCGCCAACATCATTTCCGCCAACGTCGACGGGGCGAGGGTCGCCTGCGTTGCCGGGCTTCCTGGCGAATGCATCAGACGAAGCACCGATCGATGTCTCAGCGCGGCGTCAGGCGTGGGAAGCCCATCTGGCCGCGAGGCGCAAGAGCGCTGCCAGCCAAGCGGGCAATCAGGCAGCCGATGGCGAGCATCAGGCCAAGCCCGGCGCGACACGGCGCGGCATCGATCTGGAGTCGATGATCGGCGGGCACTGGTTCGCGATCGCGGGCGGCGCGGTGTTGCTGCTCGGCTTGGTGTTCTTCTTCCAGTTTGCGGTGCGCGAAGGGTGGATCCAGAAGATCCCGCCGTGGGGCCGCGTCGGCATGGGCTGGACGCTGGGCCTCGCGCTGGTGGGCGCGGGCGAAGGGCTGCGAAAGAAGATCAACGCGTGGGCCGCGGCGGGCCTCACCGGCGCGGGCGTGGGCGGTTTGTTCATCGCCACGCTCGTCGGCTACATGATGTTCGAGCTCTACAGCGCACCGGCCGCAATCACGCTCATCGCGTGCTCGGCGGCGATCGGCGTGGTGCAGGCGCTGCGCCTCAACCTCGTCGCGGTCGCCCATCTCTCGCTCGTTGGCGCGATCCTTGCCCCACTGCTGCTGCGGACCGAGCATCCGGACGTCAACCCGCTGAGCATCTACTTCTTCGCGGCGCTCACGACCGCGCTGCTGCTGGCGGCGATCCGAGCGGGGACGTTTGCGACGCTGCGTTGGAGCGTGCCGCTGCTGGTCGCGATCGTCGGATACGCATGCGCAATGCATGCGACGGCGCACGCGTGGGTGTGGGCGACCTTTGCGGGTGCGGTCGGCGTCGCCGTACACCTGGAAACCGCGATCAGCGCGGTGCGTCGCGATCGCGCCGAAAGCCCCGATGGCACGATGCATGATGCGCCGACGGACGAGGCCGAAGCCAAGCGGCCGCGGGCGACGACGCTGAACGATGCGCCCGAGTCGGTGCTCCTCTTCATCATCACGCTGTGGTCGATCGGGCTGGCGACGCTGCTGGTGACACGGATGGTGCCGCACCTGCAATGGATGCCGGCGGCGGCGGGATGTGCCGCGGCACTGCTGGGCGCGTTCGCGCTGGCGGGCAATGTGACGACGCTGCGGCAGCAACCACGCTCGCGCGGCGAACTTGTCGGCGCGATCGAACTCATGCTGGCCGCGGGCCTGCTCATCACCACGGTCGCGCTGGCGTTCAGTGACGCGGCCCAGCTCATCGCGTGGCTGGCGCTCGGCGGTGCGGCACTGATCGGCGGGCAGGCCATCGACTGGAAGCCGCTGCGGATGTTCGGCTACGTGCTCGCGGGCATCGCCTCGGGCCGACTGTTCCTGTACGAGCCCTTCGCCGGAAGCCTGCTCACGGGAGGCATCGAGGTCGGCGGGCTTTGGCTGACGCAGTGGGCGGCCGTGAGCGCAGGAGCGGCGGCGCTCTGGCTGATCGCGGGCGCAACCACGCCGCGCAGAGAGAACGGGCGACTCGCGGCGAGCGGCGTTGCGATGGGCCAACTGGGCGTGCTGCATCTGACGCTGCTGGTGTGCCACACGGACGGATCGCTGAAGTCGATGATGGTGTACTGGATCGCGCTGGCCGCCGCGCTGCTGGGCGCGCGCGTGCCGCTGCGCGCGATCGCGTCGGAAGTCTCGGCCTTCGTGGTTGCGTGCGTTGCACTCATCGCGTGGATCAGCGTGTATCTGGCGACTGGCTGGGATCGGTCCGGCGCGCCGATGCTGCTGCATCAGGGCTTGCTGCCGTCGTTCGTCATCGCCGCGCTGCTCGTGCTGAGCGTGCTTGCGACGCTGGCGCGCACGGCACGCGAATCGCGCCCGGCATGGGCCCCCACGCTTGCCTACTCCCTCGCCTCGCTGGTCGTGCTGACGTCGACATCGCTGGAAGTCGCCCGCAGTGCGGCACTGCTGACCGCCGACTCGACGATGCGCACCGCTGCGGTCTCGATCTGGTGGGGCGTGTGCGCGATTGGCATGCTCATCGGCGGCACGATCTGGCGTCAGGCATTCGTCCGCCGCGCCGGGCTGGGTCTGCTCGCGCTGGCAACCGCCAAGGCGATCATCATCGACACGAGCGAACTCACCGCGGGCTGGCGTGCGATCAACGTATTGGTGCTCGGCGCGATCATGCTCGGCGTGGGCGTCGCGTATGCCCGCGCGGGCAAGTATCTCGCGCGTGCCGTGGACGGCGATGCCGCCAAGCCCGATGAAGGCGCGACTCGCGACCCGGAGGGTGAGCCATCAGAACCCAAGACCGAGTATGGTGAGGAAGGCTCAGAACCGCCGCGTCAGGCGTGAGGTCAGCGGCTCGGCTCGCCGATGAATCGCTTCATCGCGCGCAGCGTCGCATCGCCGACGTGATGCTCAATCCCCTCGGCGTCCATCTCGGCCTGTCGGGCGGGGACGCCGAGGGCGATCAGGAAGCGGAGCACGACCTCGTGCCGCGCCCGGATGTGCGATGCGAGCCTCCGCCCGCTGGCGGTCAGCCGCAGCGGGCGATAGCCGTCCTCTTCGACCAGCCCCTCGCGTCGCAGGCGGGCGAGGATCTTGCTGACGGTGACGTGGCTGACACCCATCTGGCGGGAGAGATCAACCACGCGGCACTCGCCGTGCTGCTCCACCCGCAGCGCGATCGCCTCGACGTAGTCCTGGGCCGTCTCATCGCGATGGGCGTCGCGCACATGCTGGAAGCGGGCGGCGTCCTGCGGCCCCGAATGGGTCTCCGGCTGCGTCGGGCGCGCTGATGCACCCGGCGAGGAGCGGGCCGACATGGCGGGGGGTCGCGTCGTCAAGGGAAGAGAGTGTAAGAAGCCAGAGCACGGGAGGCATGTCGGGCGCGACCGTGCCGCCACACCCGCTATCGTCTGGGCTTGATGGCACGCCAGGATGATCATGACGACCAGCCGCGACGGTCCGCCAAGCCGCTGGGTGGCGTCATGTCGCTGGGCGGCCACCTCGAAGAACTGCGGCGCCGCATCATCTGGGCTCTGCTGGGCGTGCTCCCGATCTTTCTGGGTGCGTTGGCGATCGCGCGGCCGCTGCTTGAGATTCTGATGGCGCCGGTGCAGGCCGCGCTGCGTGCCGAGGGTGCTCGCCCGCTGCTGATCTCCACGGGTGTGCTGGAGACATTCGACACATGGCTGAAGGTCGCCGTGATGGTGACCATCATCGTCGGCAGTCCGTGGCTGCTCTATCAGGCGTGGCTGTTCGTCGCGCCGGGGCTTTATCGCCACGAGAAGCGATTCGTGCGATTCCTGCTGCCACTGAGCACGGTGCTGATCGCGTCGGGCGTGGCGTTCCTCTACTTCGCCGTGCTGCCGGTGATGCTGCACTTCTTCATTCACTTTGGCAGCACGCTGGGCAAGCCCACGATCCCGACCGCGGAACTGCCTGCGGGATTGGTGCTGCCGGTCGCGCCGGTGCTGGAGGCCGACCCGCCCGCGCCGGCCGCGGGGCAGATGTGGGTGAACAAGAAGATCCAGGAACTGCGGGTGTGTGTGGAAGCCGCGCCGGCTGCGGGCGGCACGGCCAAGGTGCTGGGCATGCCTCTGACCAGCGGCGCGGGCGTTGAGCCTTCGTTCCGCGTGAGTGAGTACGTCAGTCTGCTCACCACGCTGGCGATCGCGTTCGCCGCGGCATTCCAGACGCCGGTGGTCGTGCTGCTGCTGGGCTGGGCCGGGATCGTGACGCCCAAGACGCTCGCGAACTATCGACGCCACGCGGCCATGATCGTGGGCATCATCGCCGCGCTGCTCACGCCCGCGGATGTCTTCAGCATGCTGCTCATGGGCATCCCCATGTACCTG
Source organism: Planctomycetota bacterium (assembly GCA_033763695.1). GTDB lineage: Bacteria > Planctomycetota > Phycisphaerae > Phycisphaerales > UBA1924 > JANRKB01. The sequence continues at coordinate 125,160 of JANRKB010000002.1, forward strand.
CTCTATGAGCTCGGCGGCATCCTGCTGCGGCTCTTCCCCGCCAAGCGGGTCGCCGCACGCGAGGATGACCACTCCGATGAAGACGGCCCGCGGATCGAAGAACATCAGCACGCGGAGCGATGATGCAGCGAGACGCCGCGAATGAACAGCCGCCGCGCGACACCGCGATGATGCGGCGCGCGATTGAACTCGCACGCGAAGCCGCGGCACTCGGCGAAGTGCCTGTCGGCGCGGTGGTCTATCGCACCGGCGCGGACGGCACGCCCGAGATTCTGGGTGAAGGCTTCAATCGACGCGAGATCGACAACGACCCCGCGGCACACGCCGAACTGCTCGCCATCCGAGCCGCCGCGAAGCGTCTGGGCGATTGGCGGCTGGAGGGTTGCTCGCTCGCCGTGACGCTTGAGCCGTGCCCGATGTGCGCCGGACTGATCGTCAACGCCCGCGTGGCGCGGGTGGTCTACGGGGCCGACGACCCCAAGGCGGGCGCGTGCCGCTCGCTGTTTGCCCTCACCACCGACGCGCGGCTGAACCATCGCGTGGAACTCGTGCCCGGCGTGCTCGCCGAGGAATGCGCCGACCTGCTGCGGGCGTTTTTCAAGGCCCTGCGCCAGCGCCCGCCGGGAGCGGGCTGAAACCGACGCACGGGCCCAGCCCGGCACCCGGCTGGCGATGACAACACATGTTGTGGCCCAGAGGTGACTTATACTTGGGTCGACCTTTCTGGAGCCATAGACCATGACCGTCGCACCCAGCCGCGTCCCTTCCGCCAGCGTCTCTCCCTCGACCGATCCGCTTCAACTGATCGACGTCGATCACGTGCAGTTCTACGTCGGCAACGCCAAGCAGGCGGCGTTCTTCTACGCCCACTGCTTCGGCTTTCAGATCGAGCAGGTCTGCGACCTCACCACCGGCAGCCGCGACTGCGCCCACTACCTGCTCACGCAGGGCAACATCCGCTTCATCCTCAGCAGCCCGCTCTCGCCCGAGCATCACTCGGCGATGGAGATTGCGATGTACGGCGACGGCGTCAAGGACGTCGCATTCACCGTCTTTGACGCCGAGAAGGCGTGGGAACGCGCGGTGAAGAACGGGGCACAGCCCGCGTATGAGCCGCGCGTCTTCAAGGACGAGCACGGCACAGTCACCATGGCGGGCATCCGCACCTACGGCCGCGTGTGTCACTCGTTCGTGAGCCGCACCGGCGCGTACGACCTCGTCAACGTCAAGAAGGGCGGCGCGTTCAAGCCCCGCTTCCGCCGCATCGACGGCGGACTGTGCACGCCCGCGACAGGCTGCGGCCCGCAGGGCGGCATGGGCTCGTCGATCCTCGCGATCAATGAGCACAACAAGAAGAACCCCTGCGGCCTCAAGTACGTTGACCACCTCGTCGGCAACGTCGAACTCGGCAAGATGAACTACTGGGTGAAGTGGTACGAAGACGTGCTTGAGTTCAAGATGTTCAAGCACTTCGACGATGCCGACATCTCCACCGAATACTCGGCGCTGATGTCCAAGGTGATGTCGAGCGGCAACAACCTCATCAAGATGCCGATCAACGAGCCCGCGCACGGCAAGAAGAAGAGCCAGGTGCAGGAATACCTCGACTGGCACGCCAACACCCCCGGCGTGCAGCACCTCGCGCTGCGCACCGATGACGAACTGCATTCGATCGCGGCTCTGCGCTCGCGCGGCGTCGACTTCCTCACGCTGCCCGACGCGTACTACGACAAGGTGTGGGCCCGCGTGAACGGCATGCTGACGCAGCACGGGCACGAGGCGGTGAAGGAAGACCATCAGCGCATCCGCGACCTGGGCATCTTGGTCGACGCGGATGATGAGGGGTATCTGCTGCAACTCTTCACCAAGCCGCTGCAGGACCGCCCGACGCTGTTCTTTGAGATCATCTGCCGCCGCGGCTCACAGTCGTTCGGCAAGGGCAACTTCAAGGCGCTGTTCGAGGCGCTGGAGTTGGAGCAGGAGCGGCGGGGGAATTTGTGAGTTCGTGAGCCGCGAAGCGGCGATCGTTCCAAGCCCGGGGCGTCAGCCCCGGGAAACGTCGCACGTTTGGGTTGTGAGCACCAAAGGTGCGCCACTCGGGCGTGCGTTCGGCCTTTGTGTCGCCACTTCGTGGCTCGGCTTCGATTGCGGCACCATTCCCGGGGCTGACGCCCCGGGCTTGGAACTCACGGCCCTTCGGGCCGAAGACGCATCAGCACCTTGTCTGTCCCCGGCGACGTGGCGAAGAGTTCAAGCTCGGGGTGCCAAACTCCGAGACACGACACCCGGATGCGCGAGGTCACGAAATGAGCACCGATGGCAGGCGACGAACGCGTCGCCCCGCCGTCGCTCCGTCGCGTGATCGACGAACCTGCCGCGCTCGCGACGTACCGCGGCCCACGGCTCGCGGCCACGCGCGCCGCATTCACTCCGGCCCGTTCTCGCCGCGGCCCACTCCGCTGCCGCCCGTCGTACCCGGCGTTTCCGGGCGACGCCCCACGCCTGCCTTGCGCAGGTCGCTCAGCGTCTGATGGAGCTGCCGCTGCAACATCCCCAGGCGCACCAGCGAGCGCACGCGCGTTACCAGTTCCAGCCGGTTCACCGGCTTGGTGAGGAAGTCATCCGCGCCGACCTCGACGGCACGTTCGACATCCGCCACTTCGTTCAGCGCGGTCACCATCACGATCGGGATGTCGCGCGTCACCGCATCGCCCTTGAGCTTGGCGCACACCTGGAAGCCGCTCATCCGCGGCATCATCACATCCAGCAGGATGATGTCGGGGCGCTTGACCGCGACGGCGCTCATCGCCTCGATGCCGTCCTTGGCCGTGCGGATCTCGGCGCCAAGGTCCTCCAAGTAGGCCTCGAGCAGTTCGAGATTCTGCTCGTTGTCATCCACGATCAGGATGCTGGCACCGGATGCGTCCAGGACGCTGGCGGCCGGATCGGTCTGCGGCCCGGCGACGGTGGGTGGAACTTGGCTCATACGTCTCTCGATTGTCGTCTTGCGAGGGGGTTCTCGCAAGGCCGAAGGAAACTGACCAGCGTTGGCCCGGTGCCGAGCAGCCGCACAGATACCCAGTAAAAACACCGGCTCTTGGGAGTCCGCGTGGGGTCGCACGCCGGATTCCGGAGAAATCAATCAGAAGATTGCGGCCTATTCTTGGACCCGACGCAACCGCACCGCGTGTGGCATAGTAAGGCCTACGGCGGTGCGACGCGGAAAAGCCCATGGAGGGCCCGCGGGCGTGAGGGTGTGATCGATTCGGGCAGGGAGGCCCACTTCACGATGTCTGGAGTTTGTGCTGTGCCTCCGGTGACCAAAACGCGCATCGCGTGGGAAGACAAGTTTCGCACGCCGACGCCCGAGGAGCTGCTCCTGGGGCCGTCCAAGCAGCCCGAGTCGCTGATCGCCGAGTGCCGCGAGCGGCTGATGGCACTTGAGGGCGTGACCGAAGAGCTGAGCTGGCACGGCGTGCCGTGGCGCTGGACGTTTGCCTATCGCATGGAAGACGCCGAGGACGCGCGTCCGCTGGCCTATGTGGTGCCGCAGCCGGGCAAGGGACGCGTCTCAATCCCTCTGACGCACACGCAGATCGCCGCACTGCCGCTGCGGAAGCTGTCGAAGTTCATCCGCGATGGACTGTTGCATGCGCCGGACGTCGGAGGCGTGCGCTGGGTGCAGTGGGAACCCACGGCCAAGTCTCAGATTGATGAGATCATGAAGATCGCCGAGGTGAAGCTCGGCCTGTGCCGCGTCGCCCAAGCCGCGGGCTCGATCTGAACCTGAGCCTTCGTCGTTTCGGAGGCAGCGGGTCGCTGCAAAGCAGCCGAGCAATCTGAAGCAACCGGCCAATGATCGCCGATTGAACCATCGCCCGCGTGCGTCGGGCAGGTGGCGGCATGTCCTGATGCGTTGTTTCAGCGGGCGCTCTGCGCCCGGGCCCAGGAACTGCGCAGCATGCCGAGAACAAGCCGAGTGATGATCTGGCCGGAGAACGGGCATGCGAGTTGTGCGGCGTGACGAGAACGGGCGGGGGCGAATCGGGCTGAGTGTGCTGGCCGCACTGGCCGCGACCATGGCGTTCGCGCCGCTCTGTGCCGCGCAGATGTTCAATGACGACGTGCAGCGCCTGATGTCCAAGGGCAAGCTGGGCAAGGGCCGCGTCGGCGTGAGCATCATCGACGTCGCCAGCGGCGACGTGCTCGCCAATGTGCGTGCCGGCGAAGCGTTCATTCCCGCGTCCAACATGAAGCTGCTCTCCAGCGGCGCGGCACTCCTCACGCTCGGCAAGGACTTTGTCTTCCGCACGCGCGTCGAGGCCGTGCCCGGCGCACAGCCCACCGACCCGCAGCGGCTGGTGGTGATCGGCGACGGCGACCCGGCGCTGGGTGACCCCGATGTGCTCTCGCAAATGTCCCCCAAGATGACCGTCGGTGATCTGCTCGGCACCATCGCCGATGCGGTCCGCAAGGACGGCGGCACGCAGTTTGGCGAGCTCGTCGTCGATGATCGCGTGTTTGATCGCGACACGATCCATCCCTCGTGGCCCGTGGACCAGCTCAACCGCTGGTACTGCGCCGAGGTGATGGGCGTGAACTTCCACACCAACGTCGTGAACTTCTTCCCCGCGCCGTCTCCCGACGGCGTGGGCCGCCCGCCCAGCTACACCATCCAGCCCGAAGCGCCGTGGCTTGAAGTCGAGAACAAGGGCCGCACCGTCAAGGAAGGCAACAACTCGGCGTGGCTGACGCGCGCGGCGGACGCGAACAAGTTCACGCTTTTCGGCGAGATCAAGTTCCGCGCCCAAGTCCCCGTCGAAGTGACGATGCACGAGCCCGCGCTTTTCATGGGTCAGGTGCTGGCCGACGCGCTGGAGGCCAAGGGCGTCAAGGTCGGTGACGGCACCTCGGGGGGGCATGCCAACCCGCACGTGCGACTGGCCGCGGCCAAGGAATCGCTCGGCACCGGCAAGAGCCTCGCCGTCGTCTCGACGCCGATGCAGGTGGTGCTCGATCGCTGCAACAGCGACTCACAGAATCTCTTCGCCGAGGCGCTGCTCAAGCGCACGGCATATCAGGTGACCGGCGAGCCGGGCTCGTGGGGCAGCGGCGCGACCGTGCTGCGGATGCTGCTGACTGAGAAGCTCGGGCCGGAGTATGCCGCCAGCACCGAGATCGCTGACGGCTCGGGCATGAGCGCACTGAACAAGGTGCGGCCCAGCACGCTGACGCACTGGATCGCCGCGCTTGCCAAGAACAGCGAAACGAGCGAGGCGTTCATGCACTCGCTCGCGACGCCGGGACGCGGCACGCTGAGCAAGCGATTCATGGCGAGCAAGCTCGCGTGCAATGTCCACGCCAAGAGCGGCGCGATCAACGGTGTGCGCTGTCTGTCGGGCGTCGTCGTGCATCCCACGTCGGGGCGCATGATCGCCTTCAGCGTGATGGGCAACGAGCTGCAGGGCGACGGCATCCGCGCCTCGATGGAGATCGCCGAGGAAGTGGTCGAGATGATCGACCGCTGGCTGGCGAAGACGTCACCGATCAGCAAGCGGGCTGAAGTCGGGGGTTGACGGCGCGGCGTGGGTGCCTGACTCGCTGCCAATCACGGTATGTTCAATGGCGCCCGCGTGAACGCCGGAAACGTCCGTCGCGTCTCTTCTGATTCTCCGGTGACCGGTTCGATCACCGTGCCACCGCCGACGAAGCCGTGCCATCGAAGTCGGCTTGGCGACTTCGATGTCTCTGACCCAACAGCGTGAGACGCATCGAAGTCCCAGAGCGGACTTCGATGGCACGATCGTGCGCCGGCGCCGCTTCTACGCGATGCTCGCGTCGATGCCACCCATCACCGTGAACCAGTTCACAAGCCGCGCGCACCCCTTCAACCCGGCGTGTAGTGCAGCGGGCTCTTGGGGCCAAGGTCCGCACCGGTGAAGTACCACAACAGCAGGAACGCCGTCCACAGGATGCCCAGCACCACCGAATACGGCAGCATCAGCGAGATCAGGCTGCCCAGCCCCGCCTTGGGCTTGTACTTCTGCAGCACCACGAGGATGATGAGCAGGTACGAGTTCAGCGGCGTGATGATGTTGACGACCGAGTCGCCGATGCGATAGGCCGCGGTGGTCAGTTCGGGGCTGATGCCGACCATCATGAACATGGGGACGAAGATCGGGCAAAGCACGCCGAACTTGCTGAGCATGCCGCTGATGCAGAAGTCGCCGGCGATGACGAGCACGACAAAGAGCACGATGAGCAGCGGCGCGGGCAGATCGGCCTTCACCAGCAGCGAGCCGCCGGTGTAGGCGAGCATCTTGTCCAAGCCCGTGTAGGTGAAGTAGTTGACGAACTGGCCCATGAAGAAGGCGATGGCGAGGACGGGGATGATCGTGCGGATGCCGTGGTAGATGCCGTCCATGAAATCGCGCTGCGAGCGCAGGCCGCCGGTGAGCCAGCCATAGGCCATGCCCGGCAAGAGGAACGCGAAGAAGATGATGGGGACGATGACCTGCGACCAGCGATCGCCGGGTCGTTCGCCGGGGGCCGGCTGGCCTGTGGCGAGCAGCGGCGTGCCCGTGCCATGCAGCGGCGCGCCGGGGATCAAGATGAGCGCCGCGAAGACGCCGAGGACAAGCGTCATCACCACCATCGCGAGCGCGAGGGCCTTCTTCTCGGTCGCGTTGAGTGACAGGTCGGTCACGGCGGAGGTGTCGTGCGATGCCGCACCCTCGGCCGTGTCGCCGGCACGACGCAAACGCGGCTCGACGATGCGATCAGTCACGAACCAGCCCGCGAGCGTGACCACCAGGGCACTGCCCGCCTTGAAGTAGATGTTGTGGGTGGCGTTGACGGTGTAGTCGGGGTCGATGATGTGGGCGGCGCTGGTGGCAACGCCGGCGAGGAAGCCATCGCCGCCGGTGGGAAAGAACCCGCCGCCGAACCCGCCCGCCACGCCGCAGAACGCCGCGGCCAGGCCCGCGATCGGCGGGCGACCCATCGCGAGATACAGCGCGGCCGCGAGCGGCGGCAGGATGATGTAGCCCGCATCACTCGCCACCGAACTGTTCGCGCCAAGCAGCACGATCATCGGCGTGAGCAGTCGCCGCGGCGTCGCGATCGCTAGCCAGCGCATCAGCGCGCTGAAGAAGCCGAACTTCTCCGCCAGGCCGATGCCCAGCATCGCCACGAAGATGAGCCCCAGCGCGGGCAAGCCCGTGAAGTTGCGCAGCATGGATGAGAACATCCAGTACGCGCCCTCGCGCGTCAGCAGGCTGCGTGGCGCGATCGGCTCGCCCTTGTTCACCAGTTCCACGTGTGGCTTGCCATCGTCACCGAGTTTGGGCGTGAGTTTGGGTGTGCCGTCGGCGTGCAGGATGGGCGTGCCGCTCGCGTCGAGCGCGGGCACGAGCGTGACCTTGGGTTCGACGGGCTGAACCTCCCAACCCGCGGCCGATCCGATTGCGCTCACCATCACCACCAGCGCGGCGAGGATGGCAAAGAGCAGCGCCGGCTCGGGGAGTTTGTTGCCCAGACGCTCAAGCACGTCGAGCCACGACCCGCGCGCGACGCCGGTCGACGGATTCTCCGACGCGGGCGTCTGATCCGAAGAGTCGTTGGGTGATGGTGATGGCGTGGGCATTGGAGTCGCAGATGATAGAGAAAAACGCCGCGAGCCCGAGCAGATTCTCGAACGATTTCGCGGGACACAAAGGTCCGAAACGATTGCGTACGTTCATGCGCGAAATCGTGCAGGGAATGGTCGGGCTCTTGTGTCAATCGCATGCCTGCGATCTTGAGCGTTTCGCACGGCGAAGCCATGAGGAAGAGCCATGTGCTCGACCCACGCTCGTTGTTGGCACGGCTATCGATCAGGGAATTCAGTCCCAAGGCTCGCGTCTCGCTGGTCGTTCGGATCTCGCCCGACGGGGGCGTATCGGACTGCATACGAGACAATCTCGCGTGGCAAACGAACCCTGCCGGTGCCGCCGACCAACACCACGTATCGCGGATATCGAAATGTGCGCGCTTACTTGCCCGCGACGAACCCCTGCGAGCTCAAGGCCTCGCGGGCCTGTTCGAGCGGGCTCTTGGTACCGCCGGTGGCGGGGAAGACCACGCGAAAGCCGACGTCGGCAAAGCCGTAGAAGCCCGCGCCGCTGGCGAAGAGCTTCTTGGGTTCAACCGTGATCGGCTCGGTGCGTTTGGTCCACCAAGGTCCGGAAAGTGCGGAGCCGCCGATGATCTTGCGCGGGTCGTTCCCGCCCTTGGCCGCGGCGTCGGCTTCCTTGCCAAGCAAGTCCGTGATCTGCTGCGCCAGCGCACCGACCTGCCCGGCCTGCGGCGTCAGCGCATCGAGCGCGGGCGGATTGTCGTACACCCACTCCGCCACGTTGCCTTCCAGATCGCGGAAGGCATTGGCCGCCGCGGCGTCGCCCGTGGCGCGGAAGAGAATCACGCCATCGCTCGCCGAAGTCGCCGGGTCGCCGTCGCTCTTGGCGTCAACGCTCGCGGGGGCGGCGATGCCCGCGCCCGGCGGCGGGAAGACCGGCGCGATGTTGGCGTTGCCCGGATCGGCATCGACGCTCTTGACGTAATCAAACTGCTGACGGAACCACGCATCGCGGAGATTGGGCGCCTCACTCGCGCGCGGCACGCCGCCATCGGCGGCCGCACTCCACTCGGCGGCCGACGGCAGGCGGCAGCCCATGAGCCTCGCGACCAGTGCCGCACCGCCGATGGGAATCTGCTGCATCGGCATCGGCATGCCGGGGCGTGCGAGCGACCCGTAGAGATCAGCCGTGGCGAGCACGCCGGTCGCGCCGAACTTGGTGGTGAGGTTCTTGCCCAGTGCGCGATACCAGCCCTTGCCCTGCACGCGCACGTTGGCGTCGGAGTCCGGGACGTTCGAACTGCCGATCTCGCGACGGCCGCCCTGGCCGGTCACCCATTCCCAGCCGAATGGGCCGTTCTTGAACGCGTCGCGCGTCCAGCCGCCAAAGAGCCCGCCGCCGGGCTTGTTCTGCTGGATGTCCGCCCACGCGTCGGCGGCATTGAGCACTTCAACGACCATGCCGAGCGACATCTCGTTGGTCTGCATGTACACGGCCTTGGCCGCACCCGGCGGTACGAGGCGAATGAACTCAAGGTTGTACGTGGCCTTGGTGCGCGGCCCGGTGAACGTATAGACCACGCGCGCGTTGCCCGCATCAGCCGTCGCCTTGATCCCGACCTTTTGTGCGAACAGCGACGCTGGAAGCGGCGCGTTGGGCGCGGCAGGCTCAAACGGCGGCTCGCCCTCGGCGGCCTTGGCCAAAAGCTCGATCAGCCCTTGGGCCGGCACACCAAGCTTGTCTGCCGCACCTTTGACGATGTCACGCAGCGCGGCGACGCGCGTGCGCTGAGCCGCGGCGTCTTCGCCCGCGGGCCACGATGCGATCTCACGCCGCAGGATCGCCGCGAGGATGTTGAAGCGGCCCGAGGCCGACGGGATTGCATCCGCGGCGAGCGTCGCCCACGACTCGGAGGAGAACGCCGTCGCGCCGCCAAACCCGAACGCCTCGCTCTGGGCGAGCACGGCATCAGCATCGGCAGCACTGCCCGCGCCCGCGGCCGCACGACCCCACATGACCTTCGCGTCGGCGTCCACCAATGCGGCAAGCGCATTGGAACGCTGCGCTTCAAGCCCGCTCAGACGGGCCTTGACGTTCTTCTTGGCGGCCAGCGCCTGCGCAAGCTGATCGGGTGTCGCGGGCCACGCGCTCTGACGCGCGAGCGCACGCCACGCGGCCCAGGCACGCACCGGTGTGCCGCTCGCCGTGGACGCTTCCTTGAGCTGTGCGTCGGCGGGCTGGCTCAGCAGCGCACGCAGACCATCAACATCGGCCTGCACACGCGTCAGCAGAGCCGGAGCCGACGTGAAAACGCTGGCAATCGCGCCCTTGTCCGCGCTCACCGCGGCGTACGAATCCTGCACCGCTTTGTCGTCCTCGTCGGGAAGACGTGCATCGGCGAGCAGCTTGGCAACCTTGGCGTGGCGTGTCACCAGCGCGATCGCGTCCGAACGCCACTTCGCGTATGCGTCTGCCGCCCCGGCGACATCGCTTCCGGCCAGATCAGCGCCGAACGCGAGCGACTTGATCGCCGCGGCGATGCGGCCGTCAGACTCCGCCACGATGATGCGCTCGGCGTCCTGCGCGTCGACGCGTCCGGCTTCGGCGAGCAGCGCACTCTTCTGCCCTTCATCAAGCGTGCGCGGGAAGCGGCTCGTCAGCGTGGTGTACCACTCGGCGTAGGCCCGCACCTCCGCGCTCACCTTGGTCTTGCTGTTCAGTCCCTTGAGGCGATCGGTGTTGCTCTTGATTGTGTCACGCCACGCCTTCTCCACCGGGCCGTCGCCGCTGATTGACGCGAGGGCACGCGTGATCGCGCCCTCGGCACCCTCCTTGATGCCGATGTTCATGCTCTCGACATAGCTATTGCCCTTGGCGATCTCCTGCGGGATCGCCTTGGACTCACTCTCGATGTCCTTCTGCAAACGCTCGACCCAGCGCCGCGCCTTGAGGGCATCCACCCGCGCCGACACGCCCTCGGCGGCCTTGATCTGATCGTCCACCGCCTTGAGTTCATCAGGCTCCAGATCGGCCTTGTGATTGTCGCGGAACGCCGCGAGATTCTTCTGAAGTGCCGCGACGTCCGTCGCCCACTGCGGCAGTTTGCCGGCGCGAGGGTCGGGCGTGCTGGTGATTTCCTTCTCTTCGTAGTTTCGTGCCGTCTCCACCCAGCGGCTCAAGAGCGCGAGACTCGGCTCGCTCGACACATTGGTCGCGATGTTCTCCTTGGAGAAATCAGCACGGCGCCACACATTCTCGTCGTTGATCGCCAGCAGCCGCTTGGCCTCGTCCAGCCCTGCGCGATATTCCGCGAGCGCCTTGATCGCCTCGGCGAACGCCTTGGTGTCGGGCTCAGGCGTCTTCACCGGCGCAAGCGCCGCGGCGAGAATCTGGGCGCGCCGCGAGAGCACCGCGTCACCATCGACGCCCGCAAGCGAAGCCAGCCCGTCGGCGGTGCTCTTGGCCTGCGCGACGCCGGCGTGCAACGCATCAATCTGCGTCCACGAGCCCCACAGACGGTTGCGCACTTCGCGGAAGACCTTGAGCGCATCCGGCCGCGGCGGCCCGGCATCAGGCTTCGCGGGCAAGGGCGCACCATCCGGCCCCGTCGTCGCGACCGGCGGCGGCTCCACCAGCACCAGCTTGAGCTGCTCAACGTCGGCGCTGATCGTCTTGCCGATCGGGAGACCCTCGGCCGTGAGGTTCTTGGCGAGCGTCTCCGCGTCGTCAGCCCACTTCATCAGCATGCCGCGGATCTCGTCGGCACGCGGCTTGTGGCGTGAGTTCTTGGTCCAGACGTCCTCAGCGAACTTCTTCTTGATGCTCAGCAGCGATTCGGGGGCCGTGTCGGGAATGGCGTCGGCCACAAACTTCGGATCACTCGTCAGCGCGTCGAGCCAGCCGGGGAACTCCCAGTCGGCAACTTCGTCGATGATCCTGGTGCCGCCCGGGCCGGTCTTGCCGCCCAGCGTCTTGTACGCCACGAACGAGCCGCCCGCGAGCACCACAAGCAGCGCGGCAGCGGCGATGCCGACGGTCTTGTTCTTGCCGCCCGCGGCCCGCGGCTTGTACGCGCTCAGTTCGTCGCGGATCGCATCGAGCGTCGGGACTGGCTTGCCGACACCTGCATCGGCGAGGCGCGAGCAGAAATCAAACCACCAGATGCCGTCTGGCCCCAGCCGCTGCCACTCCTCACCCATCGTCGCCGACCACGCCGCCGAGTCGCGGGCGGGCTTGTGCGTGATGAGTTGATAGAGGATCTTGCCCAGCTCGCGGATGTCCTGCACGGCATCGGCAGGCTTGACCGCGCGCGGGCCGAGGATGTCCGCGAGGAACACCTGATCGGGCATGACCGACTGGTCCGCCGGATCGCCCGAGAGCAGGACGTTGGACGCCTTCAGATCGCCGTGGGCTCGGCCGCCGCCAAGCTCGCGGAGCTGCACAAGCCCGTCGAGCACGCCCTCGGCGATGGCCCGCAGCGCCCGCGTTTCAAGCCGCACCTTGCCAAGGATGAAGCGTTGAACGCTGCGCGGGTGATAGTCCAGGACGATGTACGCGATGTCGCCCTGACGCGCGGCCTCGTGCACGCGCACCAGCCGCTTGGCGCCTAACTCGAACAGTCGCTTCTGCTCCGCGCCGACGTCCAGAAACGCCTGCACCTCGATCGCTTCGCGCTCCGGGTCGCCCAGTTGCCAACTGCTCTCGGCGGTCTTGATGACGTAGCGGTCCGCCGCCGCCGTCACACTGCCGACGGCGTGCGCGAGCCACACCGCGCCCAGCGGGTGCTGAGAGATCTCTCGCACGGTCTCATACGCGCCCCAGCGCGGCATAGGCGGCCCACACTTCCCGGCTCAGCACCCCGGCGGATCACTCCGGCGGGTTGTCGGCGAGCAACTGCTTGGTCTTGTCGTCGATCGCGATGCCGTCGCTCTTGACGTTGATGATGATCGAGTTGCCTTCCCAGCACTTGGCGTTGAGCGGCAGCAGGCGCTTCACCTGGTCGGGCTGGCCGGGAAGATTCGCGATCACCCAGACGTACGACGCGTGCTTGCCTTCGTTCCACGCCTTCCACGCCGCGTCATCCTTCTTCAGCGTCACCTCGCGGGTGGCGTTGGAGAGGGTGATGTCGTGGGCCTTGGCCTTGCTGCGGGCGTCGGCATCGTTGAACCACTGGCTGGGCACGGCCTTGGCGATGGGGTGATCGGCAGCGACGCCGCGGAAGCCGGCGAGGCTGATCGTGCGGGTGGGGAAGCTCTTGGCCGAGTCGGCCGCGCCCTCGTAGCGCACGGTGATGTCGTAGTTCTTGTACGACTCGCAGCCGCCGAGCATGCCGGCAAAGGCCCCGGCCAGCAGCGTCGACACCAGCATTCCGCGTTGAGCAGTCTTCATGAGGAACCCCGCCGAAGGACCCGCGCACGGGTCGAGATGATGAACTCCGGGCCGCCCCAACGAGAGGCGCGGCCCCAATCACAGCCGGTGGACGCCGACCGCACGCTCCCGAGGCGCTCCCATCGCGCGGTCAGGAACACGAGCACGGCCCAGACGTCGAACGATGCCAGCGCGGTCAGACCCGGGCCAACGCCTCGCGCACGACCTCGCGGATCTCCCGCGCCTGCACCTGATCGCCCACCAAGAGCGCACGGCTCTTGACGAGCAAAGCGTACAGGTCCGCCAACGGGCCGTCAAAGACCCGCTCGCAGGCATTCGCAGGGGCATCGCCGAAGTCCTTGCACCATGCCGTCGCCCCGACCCCGGGGAACATCTTGATCAGCGCGGCCAGGACTTCGTGCCACAGCGTGACGGGCAGGGCCGCCTCGAGTGACGCGGCGTCCATCTTGTCGGCCACCAGACGCTGCGGGCCGAGGGCCTCAGCCCAGCGCGGGTCGCGCCCGAACGCCGCGGCGATGCGCGACGCCAGCGAGTCGCCGCCACCGGGCTTCACGCCCTCGTGCGAGACCTGCGCCGCCAGGCTCATGAGCTCGTCCAGAGCCACCGGGAGCGTGGTGCCGGGATTCACCAGCAGCGTGCGCACGCCCAGAACGCCCAAGGCGTACAGATCGCAGGGCGTGGACAAGAGCGGCACAAGCTCAAACATCACATCCGGGATCGGGACGCCCTCGGCCTGACGCAAACGCTCAACCACCGCCGCCGGAAGCTCCTTGGCGATGGTCCGCAGGCGGATCTCGCCGGCGTTCATGCCCGGTCGCGTGTCGAGGGTCGCGTGGACATCGATGCGCTGGCCCGCGAGGCTGAAGCGCAGCCAGAGCAGGTCATTGGTGCCAGCGACGATCCGCTCCTGGGTCGACAGCGTGCCTTCGAGCACCGTGCCGAACGCGACGCCCGCGGCCGAGCCGGGCGTCCCCCCGCTGGAGCCCGTCGCGGCATCAACCACGCGCCGGATGCGGATCGAGCCGCGCCCGTGGACGCTGCGTCCCGCGCTCGCGGGCGCGTAAATCGACATGCGTTCGCTGCCGGGCAGGAAGTAGCGTGCGTCCGTGCCTGTGATAGGCAGTTCGACGCCTTCGCCGGGCGCCACGAGGGCCACCTTGGCGGTCCACCACAGCGGCAAGCCGCCCGGACCCTTGCCCCCTTGGATCACGCCGCCATCGCCCAAGCGCACGCGGAAGCTGTCGGCGGAGATATTCAGCAGCGGCCCGCCCGAGGACGACGCGGCCGAGCGTGCCGCCCCCACCGCTTCGGCGAAGAGCCGCACCTTGAGATGGAAAATCTCTGCAAGCCGAGCCGCATTCCCCGCACCGGGCGTGATCCAGCCCGAGAGCGAGAGGTCAGCGAGTTCGCCGCCGGTGTGTGAAGCGAGGTCGCGCAGCACGCCGTCGGTGCTGCCCGGCACATCGGTGCCCGAGAGCGTGTCGGCGTAATCCTCGTAACTGATCGGCGCGAGCGGACGGATCATCATGAGCCCGCCGCCGGGGTTGATCGCCAGCGCCGAATCCGACATCCGCAGCGATTGGATGAGTTGGCGCGCCGCCTCATCATCGCCCGCGGGCGCGTCGTTGACGGCGACAAACGCCGAAGCATCAGCGAGCACGGGCTGATACAGATGCCGCGACAGCGAGGTCGAGTACGCGGGCAGGCCCTTGCGCGTCAGCAGAGCGTCGTCGGTGCACAGTGCCCAGGGAGCATTGGTCGTGCGATCCACCGCCGCGATGGGCGCGAGCGTCTTTCGATCGATGAACAGCGGCTCGGGGTGCTTGTCCTCCCAGCCGGTGCGGATGATCGCCGACGCCGCATCGCCCAGATCCAGCGCGTTGCAGCGGTCAATCCATCGCTGGTCCAGCCGCTCGTTGCTCAGTGATTCGCGATAAGCCGGGGCGGCGGCGAGCAACCCCGCCACATCCTGCACCCAGATCTCCAGCCACGACTGCACGCGGTTCTTGGCATCCACCACGCAACCCAGCAGCACGCGCGCATCAATCGTCTCACGCAGCAGCACCAGCGGCGAAGACCCCTTGGCGTCGCTGCGCACGATGACGCACAGACGGAGCGGCCCGGCGGCGAGCGAGGCGTGAATGGGGACAGCCGTGTGCCCGCTGGGGAGCGTCTTGGCCTGGCTGGTCAATACAAATGCCGGAACGCCTGAAGTCACCACGCGCGCACACCTCCGCCGCCCCTGGCTGCTCTCTGGGCAGGGCCAAGTTCGGACCTCCAAGTCTACTTGGGTTGGCGGGGAGATGCGCGGCACGGCCGCCCGCGCCGGAATCGACCATCGCCCCCCACCAACACCTTCCGCCCGCGTACCGTCGCCCCATGCTTCTGCGTCCCTCCAACCTCGCGCGACTGGGTGTTCCCGCGGGATTCTCCACCCGTCAGGGAGGCGTTTCGGCACCGCCGTTCGACACGCTCAACTTCGGGAACCCTGGCGAACTGCCGCCGGGCGTCTCCCGCGACCCGGCGGCCAACATCGCCGAGAACTTCCGCCGCGTCGCCCACCAACTGGGCTGCCCAGGCCGCGCCATCATCCAGGTCCATCAAGTCCACGGCAGCGCGGTGCATGTGCACGAGCCCGCCGCGTCGGACGGGACTTCAACCGCCACGGCATGGGAACGCACCATCACCGGCGCGGACCCCAAAGCTGATGCGATCGTCACGCGCGACGCCGGCACGTTGATCGCCATCCGCGTCGCGGACTGCACGCCGATCCTGCTCGCCAGTGCCGACGGCACGATCGTCGCCGCGGTACACGCCGGCTGGCGCGGCGTCATCGCCGGTGTGGTGGTTGAGGCCGCACGCACGATGCGTGCACACGGCGCAACGCAGATCCACGCCGCCATCGGGCCGTGCATCGGACCCGATCAGTTTGAAGTCGGCCCCGAAGTCGTGGCGGAGTTTCGCCGCGTCTTTGGAGCCGCCGCGCCCGTGCGCGAGCGCCCCGAGGGCAAAGGCGACGTCGACCTGCAAGTCGCACTCGCGCTGCAACTGCACGCCGAGGGCATCGACGACGTCGAAACGCTGCGGCATTGCACGGCCAGCGACGCGACACGCTTCTTCAGCCATCGACGCGATCGCGGCATCACCGGACGCATGATCGGCATCATCGGCCCACGAGCCGCGCACTAACGGCAGCGACTCAGCCGATCTTGCTGCGCCCGCCCATGTACGCCCGCAGCGGCTCGGGAATCGTGATGCTGCCGTCGGCGTTCTGATGGTTCTCCAGCAGCGGGATCAGGAAGCGCGGGCTGGCGAGCACGGTGTTGTTGAGCGAGTGGCAGAAGACCGTTTCGCCCTTGCCGCCGCTGCCGCCGGAGCGATAGCGCATGTTCAGTCGGCGACACTGGAAGTCATAGAGGCGGCTCGCGCTGTGCGTCTCGCCATACTCGCCGCTGGGGCCGGTCTTCGGGTCGATCGTGCCGCGGCCGGGCATCCAGCTCTCGATGTCGATCATGTCGGCGTTCTTGGGGCCAAGGTCCGCCGTGCAGCACTGCAAGAGGCGATACGGAATGCTCAGGCTCTGCAAGAGTTCCTCGACAAAGCCGATCATCCTCTTGTGCCACGCGCGGCTCTCGGCCTCGTCGGCCTTGCAGATCACCACCTGCTCGACCTTGTCGAACTGGTGGATGCGATAGAGGCCCGCAGTGTCCTTGCCCGCCGCCCCGGCCTCGCGACGGAAGCACGTGCTGACGGTGACATAGCGCAGCGGCAGCGATTCCTCGGCGAGAATCTCATCCTGATGAATGCCCATCAGCCCGACTTCGCCCGTGCCCGTGAGGAACAGGTCATAGCCGCCGCCGCGGGTTGATTCGGGGATGTGATACGCCTGCTCGCGTCCGGCGGGGAAGAAGCCCGTGCCGACCATCGCCTCTTCGCGCACGATGACGGGGACCGACATCGCCTTAAAGCCGTGCTTCATCGTCATGAAGTCCACGGCATAGCGGAGCACCGCCTGATGCAGCAGCATGCCGTCGCCGGTGAGGATGTACGAACGCGTGCCCGCGAGTTTCACGCCGCGCTCAAAATCAGCGAGGCCCAGATCACGCACGAGTTCGATGTGGGTCTTGGGCTTGAAGCCGCGCTGGCTTTCGAACGACTTGGTTGTGTCGAAGTTGGCGGGGTTCCAGCGCTTGGCCTCGACGTTGTCGTCGGCGCTCTTGCCCACCGGCACATCGGCGTCGGGCGGCAGCGGCACCTGCAGGAGCAGGCCCTGGAACTCGGGCTCGATCGCCGCGATCTTGGTCTCAAACTCGGCGATGCTGTTCTTGAGTGCCGCGGGCTTGGCCTTCAGGCCTTCGGCTTCCTTCTCCAGCGCGGCCTTCTGCTCGGGTGCCGCACTCTTGAGCTGGCCCATGATCTTGCCGAGCGCGGGGCCAATCTCCTTCTCGATCTTCTTCTGCTCGGCGCGCAGGCCTTCCATCTGCGTCATCAGCGAACGCTTCTGCTCGTCGAGCGCGACGAGGCGGGCGATGTCGACGGGGATGTTCTTGGCGGCGGCGCCGGCCTGAAAGCGGGCCGGGTTTTCACGGAGTTGCTTGAGGTCGATCATGGGTCCAGACTGTAGGTCTTCACAGTGCCCAAGTGCCTTGGAGTGAAGGGGAGCCACGCGGAAGGCGGGCCGAGATCATCGCGGAGGACGTGGCTTGATTCCTCGACGGCGTCGTGAAGAAACCACCAAGGCGAGGCGTCGCGTCAATACGAGGTCGTGGAAAGCGGCAGGACGATCCAAAGGAGCACTTGCAGCGCCCACACGCCGAGCCATACCACCGCGGCGAACGCACGCCACTCCTCATGGGTCTTGCGGTCAACGTACAGAAACAACAGTGGCATGCAGAACCCGGGGCTCGCAAGCATCAGCATCACAACGCAGAACGCGACAGCGATGAAGGAGCCGGTTTCGGCCGTGTGACCCCACACAAAGATCGACAGCACAAGCAAGACCTGTGCGAACCACGGCGAGAGCGCAAGCAGGATTTTGCCACACAACGCGCGGCGCCGTCGCAACCGTCGTCGCAGGTCGGCTCGTTGGGCGGGTCGGCCGCACTCGGGGCAGAACATCACCCGCAACGGATACTTGCATCGCGGGCATTTGTGCGGGAAGCCGAGCATGACGATCGCGAACCTCACTCCGCGGCACGGCGCGTGTCCTCATCCAGCCGCCGCGCCCCCACCAGCCACAACACCCCCGCCACCAGGATGAACCCCGTCAGACTCAGGAACGCGAGCGTCATATTGCCCTTGGGGTGCTCGGCAGACTTGGTCAGGTCCGACACCAGCCCGATCAGCGGCGGACTGATCGCGTCGCCAAGCGCGTGAATCACAAAGATGCACAGCGCAAACGCCGTCGCCCGCACGCCCGGACGCGAGACGTTCGCCAGCGCGGTGTTCGTTGGCCCGGTCGACACAAACAGGAAGAAGATCGCCGCCGCCATGCACGCGAATGCGGGCCACTTTGGCAGATAGAGCGTGCCCAAGAAGAACGGCACCGCGATCAACATGCCCACGCCCGATACGACAAAGTACGACCCGCGCACATGCGTCCGAAGACGATCGGCGAGCCAACCGCCAAAGAGCGTCGCCGCCAGGCCTGAGACGACGGTGATGCCGCCGAAGATGGTGCTGACCTTGGTCAATCCACCCGGGCCCTCGTCGAGAAAGAAACCGCGCTGGTCATAGAAGTAACTCGGTGCCCAGAACGAAATGCCGCCGATCGCAAAGGTGAACGCGGTCATGGCGGCGACATTCAGCACATACGAGCGCGTGCCCAAGAGTGAGCGATAGTCGGCCCACGTCGCTCCCTTCTTGGTCGGCGCGACACGCTCCGCCCCGCCGCGCGGCGGGTCTCGCCGCAGGAAGCACAACACGCCCAGCAACACACCCGGCGGCAGCGTGACGAGAAACGCCCAGTGCCACGTGAACGCCTTGGACATCACGCCGCCGAGCACATAGCCCAGCGCGGAGCCGACGGGAATCGCCACATAAAACCACGCGAGCACCTGCCCACGCCGTTCCAGGGGATACAGATCGGCGATCAGCGTCGGAGCGGCCGGTCCATACGCGGCCTCGCCGATGCCGACGCACACGCGCATGAGCAACATGAACCAGAAGACGTGCGCGATGCCCGAGCCGCCTGATGCGACGGACCACAGCAGCACGCCGCAACCGATGATGAGCCAGCGCGACCAGCGATCGGCGAGCCAGCCAAAGAGCGGGGCGGCGATCATGTACGTCACAAGGAACGCCGTCGCGAGCAAACCCATCTTGGCCTGGGCGTTCTCACTGCCCGGCGAGCCGGGCGGGAAGAACTCAGCCCGGATCAGCGGCTCCACCGCCGCGAGCACATAGCGATCGACGTAGTTGAGCAGGTTGATCGCCAGCAACAGAGCCACCGACGCGCGTGCCCCCGGCAGCGCCCCGGGAATCGGTTTGAGAATGCGGGCGAGCATGGGGAGGAGAATACAGAGGCATCGGGCATCGGGCATCGATCGCGTCATTCTGACACTTTGCCACATCGTCACTCTTTGTCTCGCACGGCAAAGCCGTGCAGGTCAATAGCGTCGGGTCGTCGCGCAGCGACACCCGACGAAAGAGCCATTACCCGAGCAGGATCGTCGACCGTGGATCGTGAGATGGACGATCCAGAAGCGACGATCCAGTTGAAAGGGTCGCGTGTTCCCGGGGTGCGGCCTGCGCCGCGACCCCCGGCTACTCACCTTCACGGCTTCGCCGTGAAAGACGAGGCGCAAGTCGCGCGAGAACACCGTTGGTTTTCGGCATTTGCAATCGTCTTCCTCGATGCCTCGGTGCCTCATGGCTCGATGCCTTCTTCTCACCCGCCACCACCTCCAACAGATCAGTTCCAGAGTGCGGATGCAAAGAAGGCATCAGTGGTCGCCGCATCAAGGCATAGCGCGTGCATTCACCAACCACCAAGCACCGCATCCGCTCCTTTGCGAATGCCGAATGCCCAATGCCTCTGTCTTCGCCTTCACCAATGCCCGATGCCTGATGCCCAATGCCTACTCTTCCGCCTCATGGACCGCGTGTTCGATGATCGCCGATATCTGATCCCGTTCCGTTCGACGCTGCTCCCGCAGATCTTCACGGACACGCTGGTCATCGGCGCAGGGATCGCCGGCCTGCGCGCCGCCATCGCCTCCAGCGAGCACGGCGAGACCATCGTCCTCGCCAAGGGCGACCTCAAGCACACCAACACCGCATGGGCCCAGGGCGGCATCGCCGCGGTCACCACCACCAGCGACAGCACCGACAGCCACGTCCGCGACACGCTGGTCGCGGGCGCAGGACTCTGCGACGAGCCCGCGGTGCGCCAGATCATCGACGCCGGCCCGAGCCACCTCCGCGAACTGGTCAGTTGGGGCATGCGTCTGGATCGTGATGCCGCGGGCGAGATCCTCGTCGGTCGCGAGGGTGGGCACTCCGCCTCGCGCATCGTGCACACCGACGGCGACGCCACCGGGCGCGAACTGCAGCGCTGCGTGCTTGATCGCGTGCTCGACCTCAAACGCACCGGCTCGCCGCTGCGCGTCTTTGAGAACTGCTTCGCGCTTGACCTCATCACCGCGACCAACGAGCCCGGCGCGCCCGTCATGGGCGCGATCACCTGGCACGCCAAGTACGGCCTGCAGATGGTCTGGGCCAAGGCCACCATCCTCGCCAGCGGCGGCGCGGGCATGCTCTATCGCGAGACGACCAACCCGCCGCAGGCCACCGCCGACGGCCTCGCCATGGCCTATCGCGCGGGCGCTTCGCTCGCCGACATGGCGTTCATGCAGTTTCACCCGACGACGCTCTATCTCCCCGGCGCATCACGCAGCCTCATCACCGAAGCCGTCCGCGGCGAGGGCGCGCACCTGCTCGACGCCAGCGGCAATCGCTTCATGCTCGATGTCCACCCCCTCGCCGAACTCGCCCCGCGCGACATCGTCAGCAAGGCCATCGTGCGCCAGATCGCCAAGCAAGGCGGCAGCCACGTGCTGCTCGACTGCCGCCACCTGCGCCACTTCGTCGAACGCTTCCCAGGCATCGCCGCGCTGCTCAAGCGATTCGAACTCGACCCCGCCAAGGACCTCATCCCTGTCCACCCCGCCGCCCACTACATGATCGGCGGCGTGCGCACGGACCTCTGCGGCAGGACCGATGTGCCCGGTCTGTATGCCGCCGGCGAAGTCGCCTCGTGCGGCCTGCACGGCGCCAATCGCCTCGCCAGCAACTCTTTGCTCGAAGGCCTCGTCATGGGCGAAGTCGCCGGACGCATGGCCGCCGAGATGAAACTGCCGCCCGCGTCGCGCGTCGGCGTCACCAACGGCTGGGGCAACGCCACACGCAACGCACCCATCCCGCTCGTCAGCGATATCCGCCCCAGCGACTCGGGCGAACTGGACCTCAACGACGTCCGCAGCAGCCTGCGCTCGGCGATGTGGAAGAACGTCGGCATCGAACGCACCGCCGCACGCCTCCGCGACGCCGGCGCGATGTTCGATTTCTGGGCCAAATACACCCTGGACAAGATTTTCGACGAACCGCGCGGCTGGGAGACGCAGAACATGCTCCTGGTCGGGGCACTCGTCGCTCGCTCGGCCCTGTGGCGTGAAGAAAGCCGCGGCTGCCACACCCGCGACGACTTCGCCGCCCCGCGCGACGAGTATGCGCTGCACGACATCGTCCGGCGCGGCCGCCTTGAGACCGAAACCACGCCGCGCCTCGCCCGACCCTGAGCTTGAACCTGCGGCACGCTCGCACCTTGCCGCCAACGCACTGGGAAGATCGCGTTGTGATCCACCCACGAACCCAACTCGGCACCACGCACACCCGCGGCGTTCTCGCGCGTGCGTTCAGCAGCGCGGGCGTTGTCCCGCGGGCCGCGCTCGCCGCGCTGCTCGTGTTGGGCGGCTGCGCCAGCGAATCGCGCGTGGTCCGCTTCCGTCCCATGCTCTCGGATCTCCCGGGCGCACAAGTCGGCAGTGCCATCGTCGGTCCCACGGCGTCGGCCGGCAGTCGCTCGACGCTCGACAGCAATCCCGACTACTTCATCGAAGAAGAGGACGGCACGCTGATCGCGCAGCTCCCCACGGGCGCGTACCTGGTCTATCACCTCACCCAGGCCATCGAGAACGATGAAGAGGAGATCTTCACGACCCAGTTGCTCTCGAGCGTCACGATTCAGGAGTTCAAGGATCGCGGGCTTGAACCATCGCTCGCCTATCAAGAAGTCGTGCGCCGCCGCAAGGACATGATCGCGCTCTTCCGCCGCATTCCGCAGGGCGAGTACTCGCCCAGCGTGCATCTTGAAATGCTCGGACGCAATGTCGGACGCATTCGCGTCTATGGCACCGCCGCACGCACGCTCGCGTGGGACGGCATGGACATGGTGTATGAGCGCGGCGGATGGCGCCTGCGCTGGTTCACGCCCGGCCCGGGCAAGTCACTCGCCGAGTAAGCACGCCCATCGGGCGTGCCTCGCACTGTGCCGCGGCTTTATGGCTGACCACGATTGCCGTGCGTCTGCTTCTCTTGCACCTGCATCCGGGCCGCATCCAGAATCTCAACCGCGATCACGTTCATCTCGATCCCCGACAGCGGATCGACATCGCATTCGCCGCGTACCACGTGACGCAGATACGTCCACTCGTTCTCGAGCATCGCTGGCTTTGCCGGCGGCTTGACGGCGCGTGACTCTTTATCCGGCTCGCGCAGCCGCAAGTCGTCCCATCGCCCGGCGTGGATCGATCCCTTTTCGGTATGGACGTCCATCTCCTTGTTGTCGTGGGTCCACGCCCACGATGCTTGGATCACCGCGGTCGCCGTCGGATAGTTGAGCACGATGGTCGCGTCGTCGTCCACCCGCGGGTACACATCGGGCTTGAGCGTGCTGGCCGTCGCAACGATGCTCGTGGGTCGTTGGCCATTCATCATCCAGGTTGCGATGACAGCTCCGTAGCAGCCAAAGTCAACGATCGCGCCGCCGCCATTCTCCTCGGGATCCGTCAGCCAGCGCAGAAACTCCGAAGAGCATCCGATCTCCTGCGGCCCCTTGTGACCGTGACGGAAGACCAGATGCCGCGCTGGTGCCATTGCGCCCGAGTCCACAAGTCGCTTGGCTTCACGAACTGACGCATACCAACTCGTCTCAAAGTTCGTCAGAACATGCACGCGGTGCGTGGCGGCCAGTTCCGCCATGCGTTTCGCGTCGGCATTCGAGAATGCCAGCGGCTTCTCAAGAAGCGTGTGGACGCCGCGCGGCGCGCACGCCTCCACTGCCATGCGATGGTCCTTGATCGACGTCATCACGCTCGCGGCCTCGGGCTTGCATGCGTCGAGCATCGTCGGCAGATCGGCAAAGTACAGTTTCGAGTCAAGCCCGTACTTCGCCGCCAGCCGATCAAACAGCCCGCGATTCGGCTCGTAGACCCCGACGATCTCGATGTCCTTGCGCTGCGTCGCCTGCCACAGCAGGCCCTCCACATGACCATGCACCAGCCCGATCACGGCGATCCGAAGTGGTCGCACGTCCGCCTGCACCGGTGCCTTCGCTTGGGGCTCGTCCGCCCGCGCGGCCACGACCCACGCACCAACACACGCAAGCAGCACCACCGCGGCGAGAGTCCAGTAGTTCATGTGGCCAGACTATCCGAATGCCAGCGCGAGCACTTCCGTCACGACTTCTTCGCGTCGGAATCGCTCGCCGCTCCAGCAGGCGCATTCGTGCTGGCCTCGGCGGTCGTCCGAGCCAGCCGGAACACCTGGACAATCCAGTAGAAGATCGGCGAGAAGCCGATCGACGCCAGCGGCCAGAACAACCACACCGGCACGCGACCGTACGTCGCATACGCCAGCGCACCCGCGATCGCCCAGTACGACAAGCCAATCGTGATCGCCAGCGATCGCGTGGTCTTGCGTGCGAGTTGATCCGCCACGCCGCGGAAGCCGGTGGTGTTCTGCTCCACCAGTTTGATGAGGCGGCGGGCCCACACAAACTCGGTCGCGATGATGCCCAGACCGATCGGACCCAGCAGCGAGAACCCCGGCCCCGGCAGCGGCGAAATGATGATGCCCACGATGATCACGGTCGTGCCCGCGATCAGCACGATCACACGCCGCGAGTTCTTCCGCAGTGCGGCGATGATCGTCGTGTGCAGCCCCGCACGCATGCCGCGACGTACCGCGACAATGCTGCCGATCAGGAGCGCGACAATCAGCACGAACGCGCCGACGGCAATGATCGTCTCAAGTACCGCCGGGTCGATGGAAACAAAGAGTTGCATCGTGGGGCGGAGGATAGCCGCGGCAGCATCGCGGCACGATCAGCGTGGCGCACCCTGATTTCGGATGCCCGAGGCAGAGTTTGCGCGCAAATGTCGCGGTCGCTGGCGTCAGCGCTTGGCCGCGGCCTTTTTCTTCGCATCCTTCAAGAGATCACGAACTGTGTCCGCGCGGCCGTCGTTGGGCAGCACCGACAGGAATCGCTCGAACTGCGCGACGCCGCCCGCGGCATCGCCCGACACCACCAACGCCTTTCCCAGACCGATCATGCAGTTGCCCGCATCGGGGTTGCGAGCGAGCACCTTCTGATAGCTCGCGATCGCCTCGGGCCAGCGCGCCTTCGTCGAATACACCTCGCCGGCGACAAAGTTCAGCCGATCATCCTCGCTCGGCAGCAACTTGGACGACTCAAGCCGCGCGAGCGCGGCCGTCGCGTCCTTCTTCTTCGTGAGCAGCGCGTAGACGTGCGTCGCGCCAACCTCAGCGCGTTCCGCGTCATTCGACGCCGCGGCCGCCGCATCGACGTACACGCGCTCCGCGTCGGCCCACTCCTCCTCGGCGACATGAATGCCCGCGAGCGACAGCAAGCCGCGGATCTTGGAGCCCGGGACGTCGGCGATCGCGCGGGCCTGTTCCTTGGCCTTGGCATAACTGCCGCCGGCGATGCCGGGGGCATTGACGTAGAACTGAATGAGCCCCAGGCGAGCCTTCACGTGCGTCGGGTCGAGCTTTACGGCCTCGTCGAACGCGGCCTTGCCGTCGTCCGCCGCGGACATCTTGCCGAACATGCCGACGTCCTGGATCCCCTCGAAGATCGTCGCGCCCTTCCAGTACTGCATCTCGGCATCGCGGGGCGAAAGCTCCGCGGCCTGGGTCGCCAGCGTCTTGGCCGCCGTCCGATCACCACGCAGACGCGCGAGGAGGGCCTTGGCGAGCACCCACTTGGCCTCGCGCGGCTCGCCGGCGCCGGCAGTGGCAATCACTGCCTCAATCTCCTTGAGGCGTGCGTCGGTGGGTCGATTGGCCTGGCGAAGTTCGCCGAGAGCCGAATCGGGCGTCAGAGCTGCCGCGCCCGCCGCAGCTGGTGCGCTCGCCGCCGCCGGGGCTGTTGACACTGGTGGCGCCGATGCTTGCCCCTGCGCAAACGCGGCGCACGGCAGGCCCACAGCAACCACAATACAGATTCGGCTTGCGACTCGATTGATCACGGGAGCACTCCCCACAAGCAGCGATCGGCTCAAGGGCAGGACCAGAACACGGCACACACAACGCACCACGGCGACGACGCACGCCACCAGAGATCGGAGAAACAGTTGGGAAGCGTCGACGTGCGATTGCACGACGAATAAAGGATGAGAACGAGACGATCGAAAAACAACAACCCCCGTCGGGTTCGACGGGGGTTGCGCAGGCAGAGCCTGGTGTTCAAGAAACAGCTGGGAACTGCTTAGCCGATTGTCACCAATCGGTTGTCCGCTGAACCGACCCTTTCGGATGGTTCGTTATGCGGGCGACAGTGTGTTGACGGCCTGCTGAAGATCTCTCTTCGATGGCACGGGGTTATCCGATTGCTTCGCTCGTCACACGGCCTGATGGAACCCATCAGGTGGTCCGCGTGAGCGGTTATGCGAAGGGCTCGGACCGTGCCGGTGACCCATAAGGGTCGGCAGGTCTAAGGAAATCCCTTAGAAAGGAGGTGATCCAGCCGCAGGTTCTCCTACGGCTACCTTGTTACGACTTCGTCCCAGTCACCGATCTTGCCGTAGACACTCTTGAAATAGAGCGGCTTCGGGCACCCTCGGCTCCCATGACGTGACGGGCGGTGTGTACAAGGCTCAGGAACACATTCACCGGAGCGTAGCTGATCTCCGATTACTAGCGATTCCGACTTCATGCAGGCGAGTTGCAGCCTGCAATCCGAACTGGGGCGC
>JANRKB010000003.1:0-234298 GCA_033763695.1 Planctomycetota bacterium
CTGCGCCGCTCGCTGCAGATCGAGGCCAACCAGCCCCGCATCGTCGAGCTTGTCAGCCGGTACAAGTAAGCCGCGCGGGCCTGCAGCCTGCCCGCCTGCTTCGCCCCGTACACTCGCGGGCGTGCAGGCCCTCGTCAAGCACATCCTCGGCCCCGGCGGTGCGCTCGCCCGCGCGCTGGGAAAACGCTTTGAAAGCCGCGAGCAGCAGCTCGCCATGGCCGCCGCGGTCTGCCGCGCGATGGAGTCACGTTCGCATCTGCTCGCCGAGGCGGGGACGGGCGTCGGCAAGAGCTTTGCGTACCTCGTGCCCGCGATGGTCCGTTGCATCAAGCACAACGAGACGGTGGTGATCGCCACCAACACGATCTCGCTGCAAGAGCAGCTCATCACCAAGGACATCCCGCTGCTGCAGTCGATCCTGCTCAGCCCCGAAGTGGCGGCGGCGGGGCTGTCCACGCCGACGGTGCATCGCGAGCCTGTGGGCGACGACTGCGACTTCATCGAAGACGGCCCGCGCCCGTTCAAGGCCGTGCTCGTCAAGGGCCGCGGCAACTACGTCTCGATCCGGCGTCTGAAACTCGCGAGCGAACGCCAGGACAAACTGCTCGCCGACCCGGCGGCGCGGCGCAGCCTCCACGCGATCGAGGACTGGGCGTACAACACGCCCGACGGCACGCTGAGCACGTTGCCACCACTCGAACGCGGCGGCGTGTGGGACAAGGTGCAGTCCGACAGCGGCAACTGCATGGGCCGCAAGTGCCCGACCTACGAGAAGTGCTTCTACCAGCGGGCCCGTCGCGAAATGGAAAACGCGACGCTCTTGGTGTGCAACCACGCGCTCTTCTTCTCCGACCTCGCGCTCCGCGGCCAGGAAGCCGGTTTCCTCCCCACGTACCAGCACGTCATCCTCGACGAAGCCCACGGCGTCGAAGATGTCGCCAGCGAGCACTTCGGCGCGTCGCTCACCGAAGGTCGCATCATGCACCTGCTCGGGTCGCTCTACGGCCAGCGCACGGGCAAGGGGTACCTGCCGCAACTGGCGCTGATGGCGCAGGACACCGCGGGCGTGGATCGCGCGATCCGGCTCGTGATGGACGCCGACGCCGCGACCCGCGCGTTCTTCGAGCAGGTCGTGCAGTTCGTGCGACAAGCACCTCGCGAAGGCGGCAGCGAGCGACCGTCGTACTCGGCGGCCGGCGGCTCGGCCCGCATCCGCACGTCTGGCGCGATCGACAACCCACTCACGCCCGTGATGCGAGAACTCGCGCTGCGTTTGAAGGCACTCCGCGAAAGCGTCAAAAACGACGCCGACCGCTACGAACTCAACGCGTACTCGATCCGCGCGGAACTGGTCGCCAACGAAGCCGCGTTGCTCGTTGATCAGGCCCAGCCCGGCTGTGCGTACTGGGCCGAAGTGAACGGTGCGGACGAAGGCTCGCGATTCCAGCGCGTCACGCTTGCGTGCGCCCCGGTCGACGTCGCGCCGCTCCTCAAGGAACGACTCTTCAGCCAGAACTGCAGCATCACGCTCACCAGCGCGACCCTCGCCACCCGCGGCAACAAGCCCGGCGAGAGCAGCGAAGCCGCCGAGATGGCCTTCGCCCACACGCTCAGTTGTCTGGGCTGCGAGGGCGCAAAGACCATCCAACTCGGCAGCCCGTTCGATCACGCACGCCAAGTCGAGTTCTACATCGATACTCGCGTCGAAGCCAAGCAGCGCGGTGGAGGGGGCGGAAGCGGCAGTGGCTCGTACACCCAGCGACTCGCCGACGTCATTCTCGAGCACGTCCGCGCCACCGACGGCGGCGCATTCGTCCTGTTCACCAGTTTCGCCACGCTCAACGCCTGCGCCAACGCCCTGCGTCGCACGCTCGATCGCTACGACATGCCGCTGCTGGCACAAGGCCAGGACGGCTCACGCACGCACATCCTCGACGAGTTCCGCAAGAATGATCGCTCGGTGTTGCTGGGGGCCGCGAGCTTTTGGCAGGGCGTCGACGTGCGCGGCCGCAGCCTGCGCAACGTCATCATCACCAAGCTGCCGTTCGACCCGCCCGATCGCCCGCTGACGCAGGCTCGCCATGAACTCATCCTGAGCAAGGGCGGCGATCCGTTCCGAGAAGACTCGCTGCCACGTGCGATTGTGCGCTTTAAGCAGGGCTTCGGGCGGCTCATCCGCTCGGCCGAAGACCACGGACGCGTCGTCGTCCTCGATGGACGACTCACCACCGCACGCTATGGCAGGCTCTTCCTCGATGCATTGCCCGAGGGCGTGCGGCCACGGATCATGACTGCCGACGGCGAGCACATCGATTCGTGGGAATGACCGCGTCGACGAATCCGGGCGCTCAGAAATCGCGCCGCACGAAGATAATGCCGGCAAGCCCGAGCACCGCGCCCTCGAACGCGAGCGATGTGCCGAGTACCCACCAGAGCGAGCGCTTGCGCATCTCGAGTTGCAGTTCGTTCGCGTCGGTATCGGCGAACGGACCGCCCCGGCGGCGGCGCTGACGCGGTTGCTCTTCAACCTCGTCACTCGCCTCCTCGCTCTCCGAGGCTTCATTCACACGGTTCTGCAGATCGGTGGTCGTCACCAGCACGCGATTCAGCAGGTCCACCGTCTCAGATGTCTTGGGCACAAACGCCTTGATCGCCAGCACGATGCGCTGCGAGGTTTCCCACGTCTCACGCGACTTGCGAATGTCCGAGAGTTCGGTTCGCGTCGCCACCAGCGCCGGGTTCCGCTCGTCGAGCATGGTCGGCGTGATGTCTTCAACCCGCGGCGGCTCATTGCCTTCCTTGGTCGCCTGCTCGCGGATCATCTTCCGCGTGTTGTTCTCTTGGCGGCGGATGCGCGTCTCAAGCAGTTTGATGCGTTGCCCGTTCTCCTGCAGGCCCATCAGCGTGATTTGGTCTGCCGTGCCGCACGCCCAGAAGAAGACCCACGCAAGAAGCGTGAGCAAGAGCGACGCAATGGTTGAGCGCGTCACCAGACCGGCGAGGACGCACACCGAGAAGAGGTAACTGAAGAAGAGCAGCACGATCGGAATCGCGAGGAAGATGCTCGGCTCCCACGATCCGCCGCGGATGCCGAGGATGAAGAAGCAGGCGACGGTGAAAACGCTCACCTGAAGGCCCACAAAGAGCATGCCCATCAGAAACTTCGTATAAAGCAGGCGCAGGCGTCCGATCGGCTTGCTCAGCGTCAGTTCGATCGCGCCCGACGCGATGAAGTCGGGGATGATCGCGGCCGTCGACACCAGCGCGAGGATCGTGGCGGCCCACGTGAGCCAGAACTTGATCCCCAGCGCGTCGAACATCAGCTTGTAGAACATGGACGCAGGGATCAGGGTGCTATTGATCACCGTGCTGTCAAACGTCCAGACCAGCACTTGCACGCCGCGTTCGTTGAGACCCACGCAAGCGAAGGACAGCACGACCAGCGCGGTCAGCACCAGGACGAACCAGAACAGACGCTTGGCGTTGAGTTCGCGATATGCATCAAGAAGCAGAGCCCAGGTCTGAATCACTTGCGGCTCTCCTTCTCGTTGGCCTCTGCCGCCCCGGGCGTCAGCACCTTGCCCGATGTCGGGTCCGTCACCGCCTGCATGAACAGATCCTCGAGCGACGGCCGAATCGGCTTCACAGCTCGGATCACGATGCCTGCGGCCCTCAGACGATCAACCAAAGGCTGCACCGGCGCGGGATCTGCCGCGCCGAAGGTGAACGTCGCGCCCGCGAGCGTCGTGCCGGGCGTCTGAGCGGCGATGGCTGCCAGAACCCCCTCTGCAGCCGACGCCGCATCGACTTCGACGTCGTAGCGCTGACGGCCGACGGTCAGTTCATCAAGCGTGCCCTGCGCGGCGACCTTGCCTTTGACGAGGATCGCAACGCGCTCGCACACCATCTCCAGTTCAGAAAGCAAATGGCTGTTGAGCACCACGCTCGTTCCAGCCTCTTTCAGACGGTGCACCATCTCGCGGATATCGCGGCGGCCAACGGGGTCAACGCCGTCGGTCGGCTCATCAAGCAACACCAGTTGCGGAGCGTTCACCAGTGCCTGCGCGATGCCGACGCGTTGACGCATGCCCTTGGAGTATTGACGCACACGCGTCTCGGCCCAACGCGACATTCCCACAAACTCGAGCAGTTCGCCCGCTCGCTGCTTGCGTTGCTTGCGCGGCACATTGGCGAGGGCACCAAAGAACTCGACCACTTGCCGCCCCGTCAGATACTCGGGAAAGCGATGATGCTCGGGCAGATATCCGACGCGTGCCAGCGTTGATTTGCGTCCCAGCGGCTCGCCGAGGATCGTCCCCTTGGCGTGCGTCGCGCTGATGACGGTCATCAAGATTTTGACGAGTGTGCTCTTGCCCGCGCCGTTGGGGCCAAGCAAGCCGAAGATCTCGCCGCGGCGGACTTGCATGGCCACGCCGCGCAGGGCTTGTACCCCGCCGCTGTAGGTTTTCTGAACGTCGTGCAGGTCGAGGGCGAGGTCGGTAGTCATGCTCAGAAGGGTGTCCTTGGGAATCGGTTGGCGTTCTTGCAGCGGGCGACAAGACGTTCGTCAGCCTCGGACCAGCATCATCGAATCTTCCTCGCAACCACGTGGAAGATATGCCAGTTTTTCAGCGTTCCCGTCACGCCCGCCTCGTAGTTCTGCACCTCGCGGAGTTCTTCCAGTACGAAGTTCCGCAGCAGGTGGTTCAGTTCTTCGCGGGTGTGGTGCGTGCGATCGGGCAAAGACGCCCAGTCGTCGAGTTCGCCAAAAAACTGCCCGGCGAATCTGCCGCCGATCTCGATCGCGTCCTCAATCCGGTCCCACATATCGTCGAACTGGTCGGGCTCGCAGAACGGCAGCGCGTACGACGCGTTGACCAGATCCGCCCGCGGCACCACAAACCCCTCGTAGGCCGCCGTCGAGGTCGTTAAGCGTGGTTTGTGTTCGGCGGGCACCATCGGCCACATCAGCGCAAACGCCCCCGGCGTGTGGTCCTGTGCGGTGACCGTCCACCCGCGGCGGAGCAACTCGAATGTGTCGCGTCCGCTGCCACAGCCCATGTCGACCGCGCGACGGCCGCGGACGGCGGGAATGCTCAGCCTGCCGACGGGCTGCGGAGCATCCGGCTTGGATTCGGCGTCGAAAAGCGAGAGCGCCTTGAGCAGCGTGTCGCGAGCCGGCTTTCCGGCGACGGCGGCGTAGTACCCCGCCCAGTCGCGCTCTGCGGCGTGCTCGTGGGCTTTGGCCAAGGGTTTCGAACCGTCAGTATCTGACGCAGGCATGGGCGTTGACATAGGCTCACAACAATGTACGACACTTTGCAGGACTTTGTCGCCGCACTCGACCGCCAGGGCGAACTCGCCCGCGTCCGTGCCCGCGTTTCGCCGGTGCTGGAGATCAGCGAGATCGCTGATCGGGTGAGCAAGTCCGCCGCCCCGAGCCTGCCCGCCGCACGAACGCGCAGCACTGATCCCCGGTTCCACACCCTCGGCGGCAAGGCTCTGCTCTTCGAGAACGTCGAAGGCTCCGACTTTCCCGTCCTCATCAATGCGTGGGGCTCGTACCGCCGCATGGAGATGGCGTTGGGATGCCACGATCCAACCGGTCGTGACGCGGGCGGCCACACGCCCGGCGGCCTTGAAGCCCTCGCCGACAAGATCGGGAAACTCGTCAAGCCCGAGCCGCCGCCGACGCTTCTTGCGAAGCTTCAGAAGATTCCGGAACTGCTCGAACTCGCGAAGATCCCGCCGCGCAAGGTGCGTTCGGGCGTCTGCCAGGAAGTCGTCGTCCCGCAGGATCGCGTCGATCTCACCCGTCTGCCGCTGCTGCGCTGCTGGCCGCTCGATGGCGACTTTGCGTCGCTTGGCTATCCCGCCAACGTCAACGACGGCATCCCCGGCCTGGGCAGCGGCCCGGAATGGGACGCACACCATCGCGGGCGCTACATCACGCTCGCGGGCATCCACACCATTCACGCGGATGATCTCGGTAACCCCACGCCGCCGAGTCGCAACATCGGCATGTATCGCGTGCAGCTCCTTGGCAAGCAGCGCCTTGCAATGCACTGGCACATGCACCACGACGGCGCACGCCACTGGCGTTCCTGGAAAGCCAAGGGCCAGCCCATGCCGGTCGCGATCGTCCTGGGCGGCGAGAGCGTGCTGCCCTATGCCAGCACCGCTCCCATGCCACCCGGCATCAGCGAGATGCTTCTCGCCGGTTTCCTTAATCGCGGCCCGATCCCTGTCGTTGATTGCAAGACCGTGCCGCTGAGCGTTCCGGCCAATGCCGAGATCGTCATCGAGGGCTACGTCAGCCATGAAGCGGGCGTGATCGGCTATGACCCGCGCGAGCTCGCGGCCCGCGGCCAGCCCACGGACATTGGTCCCGGCGCTGTCTTTGAAGGCCCCTTCGGCGATCACACCGGCTTCTACTCGCTGCCCGATCGCTATCCGATTCTGACGGTGACGGCGATCACGCACCGGCGCAACGCGATCTATCCGACCACCATCGTCGGACTTCCGCCGCAGGAGGATTACTACCTCGGCAAGGCGACCGAGCGGCTCTTCCTGCCGCTGCTCAAGACGCTCGTGCCCGACATCATCGACTACGACCTGCCAATGTTCGGCGCGTTCCACAACTGCGCGTTCATCAAGATCAAGAAGGAATACCCGCTCCACGCGCGGCGTGTCATGCACGCGATCTGGGGCGCGGGGCAGATGTCCTGGACCAAGACCATCGTGCTTGTCGATCATGACGTAAACGTGCACGACCATGCGGCGGTCTTGGCCGCCGTCGGCGAGCAGTGCGTGCCCGCACGCGACAGCGAACTGGTCCGCGGCCCTCTCGACATTCTCGATCACGCCGCTCCGTTCCTCGGCGCGGGCGGCAAACTCGGCCTTGACGCGACCCGCAAGAGCGACCCGAGCGAAACGCATCGCGTCCTTGATCCACTCGCGGCACAGGCGTGCGCGGCTGGCCCGATCAATGCAGTGGTGGGGGAGGCTGCCGCCCGCACGGAATCACATCTCAAGACGCTCACCGGTGTGCTCGACGCCCGCGTCCCCGCCGAACTTGGCGGCTGGTGGCTCATGGTCCGCCTCGACAAGAGGCAGCCCGGCGACGGCGCTCGCTTCATCAAGACCCTCGGAGCCCAGACCGAAGCGTGCGACATTCCCCGCTGGACTGTCGTCGTCGGTCCGGACATCGACCTTGCCACCATCGACGACGCGCTCTTCCACTGGATGGCCAATGTCGCGCCCGATCGCGATCGCTACACCAGCGTCTGCGGCAGGCGCGTCGCCTTTGACGCCACCTCCAAGCAGCCTGGCGACGAGGCCCACGGCCAACCCGTACGCCCGTGGCCGCCGATCATTGGTATGGATCAAGCCATCCGCGAGCGTGTCCGCGCGCGTTGGAGCGAGTATCGTGTAGCTCCATGACGCCTCCCGGCGATGTCGAACTCGCGCCCGGACTGCTCGTGCCCAGTGCGGCGCTCGAGTTCTCATTTGTCGCCGCCTCCGGGCCGGGCGGCCAGAACGTCAACAAACGTGCGACCAAGTGCGTCCTTCGGGTTCCGCTTGCGGCGTTGCGGCTCTCGGCCGGCCAGGACGCACGCCTGCGCGACATCGCCGCACATCTGATCACAGACTCGGGCGACATCCTCATCGCCGCGGGCGAGCATCGCTCGCAAAGCCAGAATGAGGCCGAGTGCCTCGAACGCCTGCGCGAACTTCTCATCATCGCCCGCCGCCCGGTCCGCAAGCGGATCAAGACCAAGCCGACGCGGGGCTCAAAAGAACGCCGCCTATCGGAGAAGAAGCGTCGCGGCCAGATCAAGCGTGACCGTCGCGGCGAGGACTGACGAGCCCTCGTATCCTGCCTTCATGCCCCAGTCCTTTCACCACACCACGCTCGCCAACGGCCTGACGATCATCGCCGAGGCCAACCCCGACGCCGCCTCCAGTGCGGCTGGCTTCTTCGTCAAGACCGGTGCCCGCGACGAAGTCTCCAAGGTCATGGGCGTGTCGCACTTCCTCGAACACATGATGTTCAAGGGCACGCACGACATTACTGCCGATGAGCTCAATCGCGCCTTCGACGAGATCGGCGCCCGCAACAACGCCTACACCAGCAGCGAGATGACCTGCTTCTACGCCCACACGCTGCCCGAGCATCTGCCGCGCGGCGTGGATCTCCTCGGCCGCATGATGCGCCCGGCCCTTCGCCAGGCCGACTTTGACACCGAGAAGGGCGTGATCCTCGAAGAGATCGCGATGTACAAGGACAATCCCTTCTGGGTCCTCTACGAAGCGACGATCGAAAAGCACTACGGCACGCATCCGATGTCTCATCGCGTGCTCGGCACCGATCAGACCATCACAGACCTGAAGCGCGACGAGATGCAGGAGTACTTCGACTTCCGCTACTCCGCGGATAACACCGTTGTCGCCCTCGCGGGCAAACTCGACTTCGACGCCGCCGTCAAGCAGATCAGTTCGCTGTGCGGCCACTGGACCCGTACGGGCGCGAAACGCGACGGCCCTGCCCCCCGCGCCATCGGCGGCGACCTGCGTCTAACCAGCGAGAAGGTCACGCGCGGCTACATGCTCTACCTCTGCCCAGGGCCGAGCGTGTCGGACGAACGTCGATACGGCGCGGCCCTTCTCGCACAGATCCTCGGCGCATCGGACAACTCGCGACTGCACTGGGCTTTGGTTGAAACCGGCCTCGCCGAAGAAGCCCAGGCCGCGTACGACGGTCACGACGGCATCGGCGACTACTACGTCTATGCCTCGGGCGATCCGGCCCGTTTGGATGAGATCGCCGCCGCCATCGACAAGGAGCTCGTGTCGCTCGTCGACTCGCTCACCGAGGACGACCTTGAGCGTCTTCGCAACAAGATTGCCACGGGCGCTGCGCTCGGCGGAGAACGCCCCGGCGACCAGATGCAGCGTCTGGGCCGCGTGTGGACCAGCCTCGGCAAACGCATCCCGCTCGAGGAAGAGGTCGACCGCATCAATCGCGTCACGCTTGACGAGATCCGGGGCGTCGCCCGCGACTTCCCCATCCGTCCGGTCACCAAGGGCCGCCTGCTCCCCGCCTGACACGCCGCATTGTCGGCATTCGCCCGGAGGATCGCACCATGCCCGACCCCGGCAACACGCCCCTGCCTCCCAAGATCTCGCCCGATTCGCAGGCGATCGAAGCGTTCTGCGCCCAATACGGCGTCAAGGAACTCGCGCTCTTCGGGTCCGTGCTGCGCGAGGACTTTGACGACCAGAGCAACGTCGACATTCTCGTCGAGTTTCTGCCCAGCCACGGCTTCACGTTCGACAACACCCCCGACATCATCGACGACCTCACCCAGATCTTCGGACGCCGCGTCGACGTTGTGGAAGCACGCTGCATCCGCAACACGTATCGGCGCGACGCCATCATGCGTTCCAAGCGGGTGATCTATGCCCGGTAAGCGATTTCACTCACACGCGTGGCATGCCCGACGCGCGGGGCTCCCCAGCGAGCACCACGAGCGACGCCGACGCCGCGAGGTCTGGCGCGACGCCGCCCACATCAGCGACATGATCGACGCGGCACGCCTCGCGATCTCGTTCGTCGGTGGCAAGACGCTGGATGATTACGAGGACGATCCGCTGCTTCGTTCGGCGGTCGAGCGTCAGGTCGAGATCATCGGCGAAGCCTGCCGGCAGATCTCGGACACCACCATTGAGGCGAACCCGGAAGTGCCCTGGCGACAGATCATCGCGCAGCGTCATCGCCTGGCGCACGAGTACGGCGAGGTGAACGATCGCGTGATCTGGGAGATCGCCACCCAGCGTGCGCCCAACGTGCTGCGTGCGCTGGAACGCATTCTCGCTGAGCTTCCGCCGCCCCCTGGCTGAGCGGACGCTTGCTTTGCCGACGCGATGATCCAGAGTTGCGTTCTTGAGCCCCCGATTCTGCCCACAACCTCACGCGTCGTTCTCGCCCGATCTCGGCTACGATTTCGCTCAAACCTGTCTTTGTCCCTCGGGAGCCCCCGCATGCCTTCCAGAACGGTGTACACCGCCAACATCGACTTCATCCAGATCCTCGATGAGCACGGCGTCCTCGACGAGAAACTCGCCAAGGACACGCTCTCGGATCAGGAAGTGCTGGACCTCTACCAGTTCATGATCCGCTGCCGCGCCCTCGACGAGGTGGCGTTCAAGCTCCAGCGCTCGGGCCGCATGGGCACCTATCCGCAGAACAAGGGCCAGGAAGCCGCGGCCATCGGCTCGGGCTACGCCGCCAAGAAGGGCGTCGATTACCTCGTGCCCTGCTATCGCGAGAACGCCGCGCTCTTCATGCACGGCCTGCCGATGCACTACATCCTGCTGCACTGGATGGGTGACGAGCGCGGCAACCAGATCCCCGCGGGCGTCAACATGACGCCGCTCTCGATCCCGATCGGCACGCAGATGCTGCATGCCACGGGCATCGCGTGGGCGTTCAAACTGCGCAAGGAGCCGCGGGTGGCGATCACCTACTTCGGCGACGGCGCGACCAGCGAAGGCGATTTCCACGAGGCGATGAACTTCGCGAGCACGCTGCAGGTGCCAGTGGTGTTCTTCTGCCAGAACAACCAGTGGGCCATCAGCGTGCCGCGCGAGAGCCAGATGAACTCCGAGACCGTCGCGCAGAAGGCAATCGCCTACGGCATGCCCAGCGTGCAGGTCGACGGCAACGACCTCTTCGCCGTCTACAAGGCCACCAAGGAAGCCGTTGAGCGCGCCCGCGGCGGCGGTGGTCCGAGCCTCATCGAAGCCATGACGTATCGCCTTGCCGATCACACCACCGCCGATGACGCCCGCCGCTATCGCGATCCCAAGGAAGTCGAGGCGTGGCAGGGCAAGGACCCGGTCATCCGCCTCCGCAAGTTCCTCGACGCGAAGAAGCTCTGGTCCGATGCACAGCAGACGAAGCTGGAGGAAGAGGCCAAGGAGATGGTGGTCGAAGTCGTTAAGCGTGCCGAACACATCGAGAAGCCGACGCTCGCGGACATCTTTGATTACACGTTTGCTGAGTTGCCCGCAGAACTGCTCAAGCAAAAGCAGACCATGCGCACGAGCAGCCTGGGACAGAACCCCGAGCAAGTGGGGCTGGGCGCAGCGCGCTGAAACGCTGGTGATCGGTTCAGTGGCGAAAAGTACAAGCAGTCTTCGTGAATTTGGAGACCACCCATGCCCCGCACGGACATGATGAAGGAAAAAGGCCTCACCCTCGTTGACGCCATCAACGAAACCCTCGCTCAGGAAATGGAGCAGGATGATCGCATCGTCCTCCTCGGCGAGGACGTGGGCCTCAACGGCGGCGTCTTCCGCGTCACCGACGGCCTGCAGAAGATCTTCGGCGAGCATCGCGTCGTTGACACACCCCTCGCCGAATCGGGCATCATGGGCACCGCCATCGGCCTCGCCATGGCCGGCATGCGTCCGATCCCAGAGATCCAGTTCGAAGGCTTCCTCGGCCCGGCGTACGACCAACTCGTCAAACACGCCGCCCGCTATCGCACCCGCTCGCGCGGCGCGATCACCATTCCGCTCACGGTCCGCGTGCCCGTCGGCGGCGGCATCCACGCCCCCGAGCTGCACTCGGACTCACCCGAGGCGATCTACGCCCACACGCCGGGGCTCAAGGTTGTCATGCCCTGCACGCCGTACGACGCCAAGGGCCTGCTGCTCTCGGCGATCCGCGACCCCGACCCGGTGATCTTCTTTGAGCCCAAGCGCGTCTATCGCTCGTTCCGCGAGCAGATCCCCGAAGAGCAGTACACGATTCCCATCGGCCAAGCCAAGGTCGTCACCGAAGGCACCGATCTCACGCTGGTCTCATGGGGCGCGAGCGTCTTCCAGTGCCTCGAGGCCCTCGACAGCCTGCCCGAAGATGTGTCGGTTGAACTCATCGACCTGCGGACGATCTATCCGCTCGACGTCGACACCATCGCGCAGTCGGTGGAGAAGACGGGCCGCTGCGTGATCGTTCAGGAAGCGCCCAAGACCGCGGGCATGGCGTCGGAGATCGCGACGCTGATCCAGGAGCACTGCTTCCTGCACTTGCAGGCGCCGGTGCAGCGTGTCTGCGGCTTTGACACCGTCATGCCGTACTACAAGCTCGAACTCGAGTACCTGCCCGATGCGAAGCGCATCGCCGAGTCAATCGGCCAGTGCCTCGCGTATTGAGAGCCGCCTGAGCGACGTTGTCACACCGAAGGCGCGACAGACTGTCGCGCCTTCTTCTTGCGCTCCAGTCGCTTCAGGCGCGGCCTGTCGAGATCACTTTGTCGTGCCGCCGGTGATACCCGTCGAGGATTTCTTCGGCGCGATCGGCGAGCCACCTTTTGCGCCCCCCGGGCGGCTGATCAAGATGCTGTCCTGCAGCGGGAAGTCCGTCGCTCCATTGTCCGGACGTGCGCCGAGATTCAGCTTCGCGGCGTGCGACCCGGGAATGAGATCGGGCGAGAACATCGGTCGCAGGAACGGGCGATCGATGAGTGCGGTGCCGTAGGGGTCGCCGTCGGCGGTCGTGAGGAAGTTCGGCACGCCCGCAGCATTGAACCCGTTGTTGATCGGCGAGCCTTGAGAGACGTCGTTCCAGTTCCAGTTGTAGTAGCCGTTGGCCACAAAGTCGCGCGTGCTGCGCGAGCCATTGAAGTCATTGTGGAACAGGCGGCGGCTGCCGACCTGCACGCCCTCGTCGTCAAACAGCGGCGCGTTCCACGCCAAGATGGAGTTCTTCACCCGGACCAGCATGTCCTTGCTGCGTCCGCCCCACTCGGCGAATCGGAACTCTTGATCAGCACGCGGAATCAGCGGGCGGAATGCGAAGTTGCAGTGGTTGAAGATCGCTCGTGCGCCCGCCGCACCAGGAGCTGACGACGCCAGAATGAACGCCATCCGCCGATAGCCCGGGGGCTGGTCAAACGCGACATCGAAGTGACAATCGCTGAAAAGGACACGCGTCTGCCCGACGACAGGCTGCGAGGGCGCACTCATGCGGATTGCGTAGTACGGCTCGGCGTCGGCGTTGCGATCCGGACCCGTGCGCGTGTAGCCGAACCAACTCCGCTGAACCGAAACATAGTGGTTGCCGCGCGGCTGGAAATCGTCCGAGCCGATCTGCGAGCGATTCATGTTCTCCCAGCGGCAACGATCAAAACGCACCTCATACTGACTCGGCGTCTCGTCATCGTTCGCCTTGTAGGGGTTGTTCGACACCACCCACGGCGTTGTGTCCGGTCCTGAGAGCCCCGGATACCAGATCGCGGTCAGGCCCTGAACGCTCATGTTCGTCGTGGTCGCCTGCTGCGGGTTGAGCGCGCCCATGAAAATCGGCACCAGCGGCCGCTTCGACTCAGGCGCCCCCGTCGGATCAAGCGGGTTGTAGAGATGCACGATGTTGTTGCGGAAGGTGCCGCTCTTGACGTTGGACTTGATGCCGCCCGCGACCATCATCAGCGGTGCGTTTCCGAAGTCGCCGCCGCCGAGGCCAAAGACTTCGCACCCCTCGATCACGCACGATTCGATCGGAGTGTCATCGTTGGTATTGGACACCGCCACCGCGTGGTGCCCGGCGTCGCGAACGCGCAGATTGCGGAGCACGCAGTTCTTTGATTCAAACGCCGCGAACGTGTGGCCGTTGTAGTTGTCATCGCACCACAGCGCGCCCTCGATGCCTTCGATCGTGCAGCCGTTGCCGTACTGGATGCCAAGTCCCGTGAAAGAACGCGACGTGCTGTTGAAGCCGGGCACCCACGAGTAGTCGTACTTGTTCGCGCTCATCCCAAGCACGTTCAGATAAACGTACTTGCTCGCGGGGTCATAGTGAAACTCGTAGAGCCCCAGCGAACCGGCGGGCGGGCGCCCCGCGAACATGCTCTTGCGCTTGATGTGCCCGGTGTTCAGGCCGTTCGGATCAAGTTGCTGCGGATCGTCCCACTTATACAGCAGTCGCCCGACCATCTCGTCAACCGCCACCGGGAGAGGGCCTGCCTTGTAGTAGCCGCTCGCGTTGTCGAACGTGAACTCGCCAACGAGCGTCTTGTCGGCCCGGATCATCGCCCGCTTGATCGGACGCCCTGCGAGCGGCGGCGGCGGATCTGTCGGCAGCCATTGGCGGATGTGCACCTTGCTGCCCGGCTGCTTGTAGAGGAAATCCAAGAACAGCGACTCACGGAACTCACCCGCGAGGATGACCTCATCGTCGACGAACTCCTGGCTGTCGAAGATCGCCTGATACTCCGCCAGCGAAAGCAGCGGCGAATCGTTCGTTCCCCAGTTGAACGGAGATCCCACGGCGGTATCGCCGTAGATGTAGTACGTGTCTGCGAAAGCAGGCTTGGTCGCCGCGACCAGCGCGACAACGACAGCCAAAGCCGCAATCAAGCGACGGGTGACACTCATCATCCTCGACTCTCCATCCAACGCGAAACGAGAACGCAAGCCGCGGAATTGCGGTTCTCTGCAACAAACCTACACCACGCCCGGGTAAAAGAAACCTCCGAGGCCCGAAAATCATCGACCCGCTCCAGCAGGTGGAGTCCGTCGCGTCACTGGTTCCCCAACCCAGCCCGATAAGGCAGCGAGAAGCATGCTCACAAACGCAAACGCCCCGACCAGAGGCCGGGGCGTTCGTCTAATTCACGA
Organism: Planctomycetota bacterium; assembly: GCA_033763695.1. Lineage (GTDB taxonomy): Bacteria > Planctomycetota > Phycisphaerae > Phycisphaerales > UBA1924 > JANRKB01. Next base: position 14,686 of record JANRKB010000003.1, read on the forward strand.
TCCAATGGTCTGCGTGGCATCTTCTTGAGGCCGCCGAGGAATCCGATCCCTCGGGAGACGCGACCCGCCGTCGATACCGAATGCAGCACAGTGGGGGAGTGACAGACCCGCAGAACGGGCCGTCGTCACACTCACACCATCGACTTGAGGCCCTTGAGGGGGCGGACCTTGACAACGGTGCGGGCCGGCTTGGCTTTGACCGTCATCATCTCGCCCGGCTTGAAAGGGTTGGGCTTCTGGGCGGCCTTGGTGGCGGCCTTGTAGATCGCCTGGACCTTCATCAGGCCCGGCACCACAAACACGTTGGGCTTGCCTTCCTTGGGCTTGGCGAGGTCCGTCGCCATCACCTGGCCGAGCAGATCGAACACCTGGGCGACCTGCTTGCGGGCAAGGCCGGTGTGCTCGCCGAGCAGACCGAAGAGCTCGCTCTTCTTGCGGATCTTGCCAGCAGCGGTGATCTTCGCGGGTTTCGGGGCTTTGGCCGCTTTGGCCGGGGCGGACTTCGATGCTTTCTTCGCCATGATCATTCTCCAAAAAGTCCCGGTTCCACCGGGAAACTGCAAGGTTTGTACATCAGCCCTGCGTGCGCATCAAGTCGGCAGAACACGGTTTGCACCATGAATTTGCGTGGTTTTTCCCGCTCGCGTCCGGGCCGACGCGCGCAAAGCCTGTTTTTTCAGGGGTTTCGGCGCGACGCGTCCGCCGCTTCGCGCCCGCAAGAAAAACCATCGATTTTCACGCGAATTTTGAGAATCGCATGATCCGACACGCGGTTTTCCCGCTCGATTTGCGAGTATTCAACGCTGCGCACATCGGCATGCAGGCTTGGAGATGCCCACGCGCTGTCAAGCCGAAAGCCCTTTCCGACGCGGCTCACCCACGACACGGCGCGGCCATCAGGATGCAGCGCGCGATAGATGTCGCAATATCCCAGCGTCGCCAGCTCGCCCAGCCGACTCGTTGTTGCGAACGTACGACCCGACTCATCGAGTCGATGGCGGCCAGAGTTGAAATCGCCGATCAGCAGCGCCTTCGACGTAGGCTTAACCTTGCTCCACGCCGCCGCGATCTGCACCAGATCGCGCCAGTAGCTGGTCCGCGCCGTCGGCTGCGTCGCATCCGGCAGATGCACACCCCCAAGCAACCACTCGGGGCCCACGACGCGGCATGCCAGCCATTTCTGAGGATCAAGCCCGCATGTTTCGGCCCGCTGCTCCAAGGGCCATCGCGACGCGATGCAGATCCCGTTGCTGCCCGCGGCAGGGAGCGAAGTCAATTGGTGCTTCAGCCCGATGTCGCTGAGGATCCCGGCGATCTGGCCGCCAGTGGTCGTGCGGAACTCGGTCAGCACCACGATGTCCGGCTCGTGCTCAAGCAGCCCAAGCGTGATCTGCGGCATGCGCTGTCCGCCGCCGCCGTGCAAGATGTTCCACGCCACGACGCACGCCGCAGATTCCGCCGCATCGTGCGTTGCCATCGAGTGACTCAGTTCTGCGCGGCTGCGACGCTCTCGGGCTTGGGGCTGGGGGGCGTACCCAAGTAGGTCAAGGCCCGCTCCATCACACGCCGAACGACGGGACCAGCGGTCTTCGCGCCGTAGTGGGTACGTGCGCGAATGCGGGCCGGGCCCGGATCGTCAATCACACACAAGACGACGAGCCGCGGATTCTCGATTGGTCCGCCGGCGATGAACGACGTGTTGTACTGATCGTCAAAGTACCCCGTCACGCCGCGCGGCCGACGGAAACCCTCGGGCGCCTTACCCAGCGGGATCTCGGCCGTGCCCGACTTGCCGAACATCGAGTAACGCCAGTTGTGCTCGTGGCTGGTCTTGTCCAAGGCCTCTTGCATGTTCTCGGCGACGTGGGCCATGGTCTCGCGAGCCAACTTCGCGACATCGACAGGAAGCACACGCACGACGACAGAGTTCATCGGGTCGACATCGGCCGCGGCCGTCAGCCGCACCGGCGGCAATGTGCCCGCGAGATTCCCGGGTCGGCAGAACACGCTGAACGCTCGCACCATCTGCAGCGGCGTCACGGCAACTTCGTAGCCCGTCGCGACCGAAGTCTGGCTGTACTTGGACCACGCGCTGATCGGCGTCACGAGCCCCGTCGCTTCGCCCGGCAACCCCACGCCAGTCCGCTTGCCGAAGCCAAACCGCTTCACGGCATCATGCAACTGCACAAAGCTCAGCCGCGATGCCCCCTTGACCATGCCGATGTTTGACGAGTTGATCAGCACCTCGCGCCACGACATCGTCGCTCGCTTGGTCACGTCCTCGATGTACCGGCCGTACGGCGTGTGCCAGCGGCCGCCCTCGGTATCAAAGATCTCATCCGGTGACGCAAGCTTGAGCTCAGTGATCGTCGACCACACAAACGACTTAAACGTCGAGCCCGGCTCGTACACGTCTTCGATGCAGCGATTGCGTCCCAGGCCCGGGTGCTTGGCACGCTGCGGGTCGGGCTTGAGCACGCGATAGCGCTTCGGCGGTGGGGGCCGGCTCGTGTCGGGGCTCTTGTCGCCCTTCTTCTTCGCAACCGCCCACGGATACTCCGCCAAGTCTGGCATGTCGCGCAGCACGTCTCCCATCGCGACAATCTCGCCCGAGTAGGGGTCAAACACCACGATTCGCCCGCCCGCGGCATCCGCGTCCTCGATGCCACGCTGGAGTTCTTCCAGCGCGATGCGCTGCACCTCGAGGTCGAGCGAGAGCCGCACGTCCTGTCCGGGCGTCGCGGCCTGCACCTGCCCTGGCTCGATCCACAGCGGCCGCCCCGACGCGTCACGGACGTATTGCACCTTGCCGCTGATTCCTTGAAGTTGCTCGTCGAGCATCTTCTCCGCACCGATCAGGCCGTGATGATCAACGTCGACCTTGCCCACGAGCGAGGCCACTGCGGCACCGCCCGGATACTCGCGCACCGGACGCCGCTCGAAATGCACGCCCTTGATCTTCAGCTTCTTGACCGCCTCGGCCTGTTCATCCGTGAGGATGTCGCTGATCGGCACATAGCGGATGAGCTTCTTGGGCCCAGGAGCCGGCACATCGGATTCACTGCCATCGACGGGCAACACCGGGCTGTCACCGTCCATCGTCACGGGCTTGGTTCCCGTGGGGTCATTGAGCGATGCGATCGCATCGGACTTGGGGTCCGGCGTCGACTCCTTTGGCGTGGAATCAGCCGCGACAGTGGGGGAGGCGGCAGTGGGTGACGCGGCCTTGCTCGGCTCAGTCGCCGTGCTTCCGGCCTTGGCGGACGCGATCAACTTTGCGAGCACCGTTGAGGGCTGCTTGGGAGCCTCGGGCGGCAGTGCCGCACGCCGCTTCTCGTTCTCCGCAAGTTTGGTCGCGATCCTCGTTCCCAGCTCGTCCGCCGAAACGCCCAGCGTCTCGGCAAGTCGGACGATCGCGCCGTCCACTGGCTTGGGCAGTTGCTCCGGATCAGCGAACACGCGCGTGCCGAAGCGGCTCACGCTCAAGGGCCGTCCCTCGCGATCCATGATGTCGCCACGAAGCGGCAGTTCGGGCCGCGTGCTCACGCGGGCCTGGACGTGATCGGCCAGCACCTCGCTGGGACGCAGTTGCAGCTGCGCGACACGGGCGAGCATCACCAACATCAGGATGGTCATGCAGATGCCGGCGAGCACAGCAACGCGATCAGCCCGCCGCTGTGCCTGCTCACCACGCGAGGCCCGACCTTGAGAACTGTTCCACGCCATCCATGACGCTCCGCGTTTGGGATGAAGCCGCTTGCGTTGTCCGCCCCATCAACTGCACTTCACAACCGGCGAGCGTGCTTACTCGCGCTCTTCGCCTCGCGCCATCGTGCCCATCGCCGGACGAGCAGCGGGGGAGGCCCCCGGCTTGGTGTTCTTCTTGGAATCAGGCGTTTCAGGCTGCTTGGTTTCGGGCTTGGGTGCCGGCATCGCCAACAGCGGCCGCAGATTCGTGAGTTCCACCGCCATCTCTTCGACGCGAATCGGCGTCACGCGATCAGCGATCTGGGCCCGCAGCTTCCAAAGCTGTTCGTCGGCACGCTGGATATCAAGCTGGGTCTTCGCGAGGTCGTGCGCGGCCTGCAACCGGGCCTGACGCAGCGCAAGCAGCGTGCAGCCGCACGCACCCAATGCCAGCACCGCAACGCACGCCCGTGCAAACACATCAACCTCCGCGGAACCCACTGAACCCATCGACGATTGGCCGCCGCAAATGGCAACCCACGCGCCAAGCAGCACGCGATGCTATTCATCGTGCGGGATGCACAAAACCCTGCAAGTTTGGCCGGAAATGGCCCCGCCGGGACTCGAACCCGGGACCGAGCGATTATGAGTCGCCTGCTCTAACCGCTGAGCTACAGGGCCACGCGGCGGGCCATGCCACCCGCGAAGCGAGGATAGCAGGGGGGTTCCATCAACGACGCGATCCGGCCTTGGCCCGCTTGCCTCCCGCGGCCTTCACCCCAGCGCGACTCCCCTTCTGCTTTTGCTTTGGCGTTGCAGTCGCCCTTGATGTGCGTGCCGCGGCTTTCTTCGCAGGCTTCTTGGCCGCCATTGACGATGCCTTCTTTGTCGGCTTGCCAGCAGGTTTCGCCGCGGGGCGTGGTCCATTGAGCAGCGCCTCGTACTGCTCGATGTACGCCTTGACAGTGACCCCACGCAGAACGTCGGCAATGGCGTCGAGAACCAGATCATCAACCCGCTTGAAGCGGATGCAGGCCTTGCCCATGTCAAGCTTCTTGCCTGCCGCGGCCCACGCCTGACGAATCCGCTCCTCGGTCGGCGCGTGCCCGTAGACGCACATCAGATAAAGCGACATGTGCCCCTTCTGCGACGCCAACCCCGCGTAGGGCAGCGGCGTCTCGGGCTTGCAGTGGTATCCGGGCGGATAAATGCTGTGCGGCACCACCCAGCCGATCATGCCGTAGTTCATGCACTCAACCAGTTGCGGGTCGGCATTGGCACGAAAGACCTCCCGCACGGCGTTCAGTGCCGCCCGCCGATCATCAGGAAGCGACGCGAGGTATTGCTCGACAGTGGTGGCCTTGGATTGCATGCGGTCAGTCTACCGAGGAGTTCGCCCGACCCCAGAACTCTTCGCGATCGCTCGCATGCCAAGCCAGCAGAGGCCCGAAGAACCGCCTCGCCGCCTGCCCGGTACGTCGCTTTACATAACTGCCATTATAGGACGTTTGATTGGGTGGTCAGATCGCCCTCCAGAACGCCTCCGAAGCCGATTCCAGCCGCTACGCGCGGGCCAACGTCCGGTCCTTCATGTGCCGTCGCCCGTACACCAGTTCAAACAGCGGCGTTGCCATCAGTGTGGTCACGACGGCCATCACCACCATGATGCTGAAGAGTGTCTGCGTGATGAGGCCTTTCTCAAGCCCGATGTTCAGGATGATGAGTTCCATCAAGCCGCGTGCGTTCATGAGTGAGCCGATCGCCAGCGCCTCGGGGTTCGGTTCGCCGTGCAGGCGGGCCGCCCCCCAGCACGCCACAAACTTGCCCACGCATGCCGCCGCGAGCACCAGCCCAGCGATCAGCCACAAGTGCGGCGTATTCACCAGCGAGAGCTTGGTGTTGAGCCCAGAATAGATGAAGAACATTGGCAAGAGGAACGCCGTGGTCAACGGCTCGATCCGCTCCTGCAGTTGCTTTGTGAACACGCCGCGCGGCATTGCGAGGCCCAGGATGAACGCACCAAACACGGCGTAGATCTGGCAGTAGTCGGTCCACCACGCCGCGAGCATGAGCAGCACCAAGACGAACGCGAAGAGGGGGGTTGAAAGTTGCTTCTTTGCCTCGACCCGCTTGCCGATGGGTACGAACGCGAGTCGCACCGCCGTCATGGTGAAGATCGCGTAACCCACCCCCCCTGCCAGCGCGAACGTCGCGATGTTCCAGTCGTTCTTGAAGCTGGCGAGCACCACCGCCAGCAAGCACCATGCGATCGCATCGTCAATCGACCCCGCCGCGAGCGCGAGTGTGCCGAGGCGGCTGCCCGAGAGACCTCGCTCATAGATGATTCGCGCGAGCATCGGGAAGGCAGTGATCGACATCGCCGCACCCATGAACAGCACGGCCTCCAGTCGCGTGACGCCCTCGGTGAAGAGTTCGTGGTCATGCAGGAACCAGATCGCGAGCGCGGCACCCAATGCGAAGGGCGTCAGGATTCCCGCGAGGCTCACCGAGGCCGCACTCTTGGCGTGCTTGACGATGTGATCGGTCCGGAACTCGGTGCCGACGATGAACATGTAGAGCACCAGCCCCACCTGACAGACGCAATAGATGACGGTCATCAGCGGATGAACCATCTTCTTGCCAGCATCAGTCATGATGACGTTGCCGGCGGCGTCGGTGAGGAACCGCGGGAACAGGAACTGGCTGAACTCCGGGAAGAAATGCCCAATCAGCGACGGCCCGAGGATCACGCCGGCGATCATCTCCCCCACGACCTGCGGCTGGCCGATGAAGCGACCGAGCCAACCCACCACGCGCACCGTCGCCAGGATCACGGCGAACTGCAGGAAGAACTGGATCGAGTACTCAAAGTTCGTCATCGCGGGCGACGCCGCGAGCGGCAGAATCGACATACAACCCCTTTGCGATTGTCCACCACATGCCCCGCGGCGCACGAGTACGCCGCATCGCCATTATCTGTATTTTGCTCGACTCGTCCAGCGTCGAAACCTTCAATCCGCCCCGCAGAACCCACGGATCTCGCATGTCGCACTCATCCGCTCCCTCGACAAAGCATGCTCCTGTTCGGCTTGATGGTGCCGCGCTGCGCATCCGCGACATCGAGGATGTCGCCCTCCGCTATCGCCCGGTGGTGCTTGGCCAGGTCGCGATCGACAACCTCGCACGCGGCCGCGCGATCGTGGAGCGAGCGCTGGCAGACGGCAGTGCGCACTACGGCATCAACACTGGGTTCGGCTCGCTGAGCCGCACGCGTGTCGCGACCGAGGACCTTCGGGCGCTGCAGCGCAACCTCATCCGCTCGCACTCGGCCGGCGTCGGCGAACCGCTGCCCACGCCAACGGTTCGCGCGATGATGCTGCTGCTCGCAGCGTCACTCTCTCGCGGGCACTCCGGCGTTCGCAGCGTCGTCGCGCAGACCATCGTCGATGCCCTGAACCACGGCCTCACGCCTGTTGTCCCTTCCGTCGGCTCAGTCGGCGCTTCGGGCGATCTTGCGCCGCTGTCACACGTCGCGCTTTCGCTCATCGGTGAAGGACACGTCACGCGCCGCGACTCCTCTGCGATCGATCCCTCCGCCGCGGCTCTGCAATCGTGCGGGATCCAGCCGCTGCAACTCGAAGCCAAGGAAGGCCTCGCGCTCATCAACGGCACGCATCTCATGGCTGCCGAGGGTGCCCTGCAGCTGTGTGAGTTCGAGCAACTGTTCGCTGCCGCGATCCCCGCATGCGCGATGTCGATCGACGCGTGCCGCGGCACCGACGCACACCTCGACCCGCGTGTGTACGTCGCACGCAATCAGCCTGGCCCGGCGCACGTCGCGGCCCGGCTGCGCGACGCCCTCGCGGGCAGCCAGATCATCGTGAGCCACCTGGAAAACGACCCACGCGTCCAAGATCCGTACTCGCTGCGTTGTGCCGCCACGGTGCTGGGCGCGGCTTGGGACGCGGCGTGTTATGTAAAGCGAGCCATCGACGCCGAACTCGCCGCCGTCACCGACAATCCGCTTGTGTTCGATGATCCGACGGAGAGGGCGATCGTTTCCGCTGGCAACTTCCACGGCATGCCGCTGGCGATTCCGCTCGACACGCTGTCCATCGCGATCGCCCACGTCGCGGGAATCGCCGAACGCCGCACGTTCCTGATGCTCGCCGCCAGCGACCCCGAGGCACATCTGAGGCCGTATCTCACGCCCAAGCCCGGACTGAACTCCGGCCTGATGATCGCGCAATACACCGCGGCGGCCTGCTGCAACGAGATCATCGGCCTCGCCACGCCCGCGAGCGTCGCCAACATCTCCACCAGCGCAGGCATGGAGGATTACAACTCGTTCGGTCCGCGCAGTGCCGCAAAGGCGCGGCGTGCTCTCGACCTCGCCCGCAACGTCGTGGCGATTGAGCTGCTCTGTGCCGCTCAAGGTCTGGAGATGCATCGGCCGCTGCGATCGGGCGGGCTGGTGGAACACGCGCTCGGACTCGTCCGCGGCGTCGCCCCCCCACTCTCCGATGATCGACCGATCGCGCCCGACATCGCGGGCGTCGCCGAGCAGATCCGGCTGGGCGCGTTTGGACGCGAAGCACTTGCGTGAAGCGGAGGCGCGTGGTCGCCTGAAGAACTGGGCAAAAACGGACACGGGCGGGTTTCCCCGCCCGTGGGCCCTCTGAACAGGGGGCGCCCCGGCGCTCTGCGACAACGCCGGGCCCGAGGGTGTGCCGATGGACTTCTGTGGGCGTGAAGTCCTCGGCATGAAGCCTGGCTCAATCCCCGGCAGGGGCATTGCCACGAGAACGCACGCGGCAGCAAATCCTCCAAACTGGCGCAACGCCCGCGCCATGCACGACGCGGGCCTCTCTCAACACCGTCGGGGCGGCCCCGGACCATCCCTCTCTCGGTTTGTCCGCAAACCACCGTCGACGGTGTCTACACAAGTTTTAAGAAGAGAGGCAGCACGAACATTTTTGTGCGCGCGATGCGCACGATTTTTCTCCCCGATTCTGTCTGCGGTTTCACTCGGGAGTTCAAAACCCCAAGCGTCGGACGCCCGCAAAAGCAAACCGGCCTCCCCGTGCATGGGGAGGCCGGACTTTTCTCGTTGCTCGGGGAAAGCCGCGGGTCGAAGCCCTTGGCCTCCGGGCGACTTACCAGCCGCCGCGACCGCCGCGATCGCCACCGCCGCCGTAGCCACCACGGCCACCACCACCGCCGAAGCCGCCACGGCCACCACCGCCGCCAAAGCCGCCACCCGGGCGCGACTCCTTCGGACGGGCTTCGTTGACGGTCAGATCGCGACCGCCGACGTTCTTACCGTGCATGCCGTTGATCGCGGCCTTGGCCTGGTCAGCGTTGGACATCTCGACAAAACCGAACCCACGCGGGCGGCCGGTCTCGCGGTCCATCACGATGGACGCAGAGGTGACCTCGCCGAAGGGCTCAAACATCGAACGGAGTTCGGCTTCGGTGGTCGAGAAGGGGAGATTACCGACGTAAAGCTTGGTCATGATCCAGAAATCCTGCCCGAGAGAATCTCAATCAACCTGGCCGGCTCAAACTCGGGCGGATTCAGCCAAATCCAGCGTCACGCGGGCGGCCCGCAAGCGGGTCCCCGCGTGCCATCAGCGAAATAGTAACCCGACGCGTGGGCCTGAACAACCGGGGATTCACCGGTATGTATGCAGCTGCCCCAGCTGCTGCTGACATCTCCAGAATCTCGCCCACCCGAGCAAAAATGACAAGGCCCCGCGGGTCAGACGGGGCCTTGCATGAACGTTCCGCGTTCAGATTTGGATGAGCCGCCCGACACGATCGAGCAAGCTCAAAGATTCAAAAGGCAGATCGTCTTAGCGACGACGACGGCCGGCGACGAGACCGCCGAGGCCGAGCAGCGCGAGCGAGCCGGGAGCCGGGATCGCCGCGGTGAAGCTGAGGTTGTCGATGCGGTTGTTGCCCGCGCCGCCGGTCGCACCGTTGAAGGTGATGCGGACGCGCAGGTTGCTGGCGTTGTCAGCGGCCGCGGTGAAGCCGTAGGAGAAGAGGGCGAAGGAAGAGTTGGTCGAGCTGTAGGACGCGACCTGGGTGGTCCACGTCACGCCGTCGGTCGACGTCTCGATCTTGTTGTTGTTGAAGCCGGAGCCCGTGCCGCGGCCCGACCACGCCATGGTGATGCCGCTGTAGCCGGCGGTGCTGAAGTTGAACGTGATCGTCTTGCCGTTGTTGGAGACGGTGCCCGAGCTGCCGGTGTTGCCGACGAGGGTCAGCGCGCCACCCTGAACTTCACCCGAAATGCCGTTGATCAGCCCGGCGTCGCCGGCGAACGTACCGACCGAACCGTTGGCGGTGCCAGCGGTGATCGTGTTGTAGGACAGGCCCGCACCGAGGGTGATACCCGCGCCCGCGGCGTTGACACCCGCGTTGGCGGCGGTGCTGGTGAGCTGGCCGAGTTGGCCGCTGGTCGAGTTCTGGATGCTGGCGTTGAAGTTCCAGTACGCGAGCAACTGGGCGTTGGCCGACGACGCGGCCGCGCCGGCCACGAGGGCCAGCGCAATCATGCGAATCTGCATTGTCTCAATCTCCTATGCCTTCTTCTTCGCTCTCTCTCACTCTGGGTCGACGCCGGGCGGAAACTCCGACAGCGACCCGCACCCCGCACGGGGTTGAGATGGACAGAGTTTAGCAGAACCCCCCGCCGTCGTGTATCACTTCTTGCGCGAAGTCTTGGTTAGGGAGATGCCCCATTGACGCCCGAGAACCAGCCCGGTGTCGCGCGAGCTGGGTTGTAAACCTCCCCCACCCCGTCTACCATGCCCCTACTTCGGGCGCATAGCTCAGCTGGCTAGAGCGCAGCTGTCACATAGCTGAGGTCACAGGTTCGAATCCTGTTGCGCCCATTGAAAAAGCCCCGGCCACTGGTCGGGGCTTTGTCGTTTTTGAGTTCCGCAGATCAATCGCTGCCCATGTTCGGGCGCTGGGAGGATTCAATCACTGGCCTTGGCTGGCCAGGCGAAGCGTCAGCGACCCGAGCGCGGCATTCTCGATCTCGACCTTGCCTTCGCCAGCGTCGATCGCAACGACGACCCAGGTCTCGCCGGTTTTGCTGGCGACCTTGCCGCCGACGCGGCAGACCTTGCCGTTGACGATCGCGACGGGCTGCTGCCCCCGGAGAATCGACGTCACGGCAAACTCACCCGCAAGTTTGGCCTGGGGCGTCTGGGGCTCGGCTGCCTTGACGTTCTTGATCGCCAGTGGCGTCGGTGCCGGGAACGGCGTGGAACCGAGTTTGGTTTCCATTGCCTGACGAACCGCCCGCAACGCGGCTTCGTCCGTCGGCGTGGATGTGGCCGCGTCAAATGTCAGCACGTGGGGCGTCGCGTCGCTGGCGGATGCTGCCTGAGCGACCGCCGGGCCGGTTGCTGGCCAGAGGAGGCGTGCCCCCACCACTGCACCCGAGGGCACGAGTGCGGCCATCACCGCCATTGCGCCTGCTGGCCCCAGGAGAAAGAGGTTGGACTTCATCGCGTCGCTCCCTTGTCGTTCGTGCCCGTGGCCTGCTTGCTCTTGGCAGCGTTCTCATCTGCAGAAGAGACCTGGAAGCTGGTGAACTCGATCGACACGGCCGTCTCTGCGGCACCAGGCGTCGGTCCGCCGCCGGTGAGTCGGAAGCCCTGCACACGCGAGAGCGGCACGCGATCTTCGAGAACATCAAGCAATCGCGTCACACCCTCGAAACTGCCCGTGGCTTCCGCGACCCAGGGAGCGTTCGCAATGCGCAGGTCGCCGTTGGTTGCGACCGGCGTGCCACGTCCGCGCGGCTCGAGCGAGGCGATTCGCACGCCGCACTCCTGCGCGACGCGCGACAGCTCTTCGTGAAGCCGGGATGCCTGCGTGCTGCGGGTTGCGAGCTCGCGCACCTGCGCATCGGCTTGTTTCACCCGCGCGACCAAGTCGGCGTCTGGAGGCGTCAGTTCACCAGCGGTCTCGGCGGCACGCAGTTCGCGCTCGGCGCTGTCGGCCTCGGCACGGAGCTGGAGAGCCTTGGCTTCCAAAGGGCGAAGCCCGAAACGCCACCCCGCGGCCGCAACGAGCGCGACGCACGCAATCTGGAGCGGGCCGGTCTGAAGTCGATTCATGATCATGGCTGGCCTCCCAGCGCGAGCTTGGCCGGCAGAACCAGCGGCCGGGCGTTGAGAATGAACTGACGCGACGCACCTTCGTCGCTCTGGATGACGCGGCTGGAGGTGAACTCGACGCCGCGAAGCACTGCCGACGCCCGCAGACGCTCGACCAGTGCATCTGCGCCGTCGCCGGATGGCTCGGCGGCGCTCGCACCCGTAAAGCCCTTGATCGTCAGGAGTGGGCCGCCGTCGCGTTCGGACGACTTGGGTTCGACGCTGCCGGCAACCTCGATGAGCGTGACGCCGTCGGGCTTGGCGCGGGACAGATCGGCAAGCCCGGCCGACCAGCACGCGCGGGGACCGATCGCACCCGCGATTGCGTGGCGATCGACTTGCACGCTCTGAATCAACTCGGAGAGCTCCGCTCGGGCCGCGCGATTCCGCTCAACCTCGGCGAAGCGGGGCGTGAGCGTCTCAAGCCGCTTGTGCTGATCGTGCAGATCGCTCGCGACCATCGCACCCTGCACACCAAGGAGCGCAAACGCCGCCGCCGCGCCGATCTTCACGCCGCGGGAGACAACCAAGCTCGCCCGAGCGGCCACTTCAGACTGCGGCATATACAGGAGCGCCGCGTCAGTCTCGACTTCGATCGTGCTCCCAGTTGGGCCCGCCTGCTCGCTCAGGACTTCAACATTCGTATCCACAAGCTCACTCAGCGAACCACCCAGATTGCGGATTCGGCTGCCAGGGCCGCTGAGCACAACATGCTGATTGTCACCGGCGCCTTCCATCTTCGCGAAGCGGATCGACTGGCGAATCTCGACGCTGAACCGCTGCAAGACGGGCAGCATCAGCGGCAGGACATGCTCACCGCGAAGCCCGATACGCGCTGACAACACTGTGCCTCGCGATGGCGTTCCTTCGCGGAACAGGATCTCGCGGCATTCCTCGCGGGACAACATGGTCTCTTCGTTCCGCGTGACGTCGCGGGCGCCGCGCGACAGAGCCTCGATCAACTGGTCGCAGCCCAGTGCGATGACACGTGCGAAGAGCACACGTCCGCCAGACACGCTCACGACACCGGTGGCGTGCTCAGCAACTTCGAGGATGATCGCGTCGCCGCTCGTCACCTCACCTGCGCGAGAAATCGCTCGCTGGAGAGTCACGGCCTTCGTCGACGTCATGCCCTCAAGCCGCAGGCCACAGCGACGCACCCATTCCGCAACCGACTCGCTCGCGGTCGTCGTATCGCCGATCGCAAGCACTCGGGTCTGACGCTCGCCACCATCGGTGGAGTCAAAGACGCGGCAAGCGACGGGGCTGCGTGCATCAAGCCCGGACTCGCGCAGCGCGAGGCGTGCCGCGGCCTCCGCATCTCCCGCGCTGCCTCGGATCGTCATCAAATCGGCGGCAGCATCCGGCCCGTCATAGATCACGATCGCCCGCGACTTGGGGCGCACGCCGAGCCGGCGAATCGCGGTGCGCAGTGGTTCATCGAGCGCGCGGAGCCCGCCTTGCCATGCGTTCTCCCATGCGGCACGCTCAAGCGGCACATGGACGGGCGCTTCGCTGCGGCCCACCACGCCGACTCGCAGCGCGATCGGCGTCAGTTCGATTGTCAGCACGGGTCTGCGGAACACCAATGCACACTCCCGCCGCAGTCGCGGCATCTGCCCCGCTGCATTTGCAGCGTCTCTTCTTGGATCGTTCCGATCCCCCGCTCACTTTCGCACCACTTTGGGCATCGTCCGTCACACTCGGCACAGACCGCCCACACCGACCGCTCGCACGATCAAGGCATCGTCGGATCGGCCAACCGCACCTTCACGCGGCGGATCGACTGCCCGCTTGTGCCCTCAATCACGAGGTCGCCCCCGAGCAACGGATCAGGCACGCTCACATACTTGAGGCTCGCATTGCCGAGCGACACCGTCGTGCCGGCAACCGGCGTGGTCAGGCTCGAGGTGATCGTCTTGGTGCCGATCAGGCCACCCGATTCCCCCGCGTAGAAGCCGCGGACGCCGTCAACGCGCAGCGTGCTCAGCGTCGCCTCGTCGCCCGACGAGACCACGGTTCCGACGACCACGAGCTGCAACGCGGCCAGCAGCAGCACAATCACGACGATGCCCGCACCGCGGCGCGTCCGCACGACATTCGATGGAACTGCCTCGCGCCTCATATGCCCATCGCTCCCACGCGGATAAACGCCGCTCCACGCAGCTCAGTCTTTGACGTCTTAATCGTGACGTTGAAGCGACGCGTCAGCCCTGGCGTCGCGGTGGTGCTCGTCACACCATCCGACGCGAGCGGTGTCAGGGTGAAGGTCTGGACGTCAGCGCACAGACGAGCGGTGTTTCCGCTTGTGTCGCGCATCATCAGTACGCCGCCCGTCACTTCCAGGCCGCGGCCATCGGCAAACCGCACCGCACTTGCGCTCACGCTCGTGATTCCGACGCTCGCGTTGTCCGAGCCCAGTGGCACCGTGCGCAGCAGTCGCACGCAGCGATCCATCGCAAACGCGACTTGCTCGGTTGCGCGGCGTTGCTCAGTCGCCCGCGCATAGGCCTCACTGGCACCATCGATCATCGGGAGTGACACGCCTGCTATGACGCCGAGAATGACAATCGACGCCATCGTCTCGACGAGGGTCAATCCGCGTGCTCTGCTTTGGCAGGGTCGATGCATCATGGCCCGGTCACCATCGCGCTCACCGCGAACGTCTGCGTGCCGCCCGAGGCAGACGGATAGGTCACGTTCACTGTCACGAGGCGAAATACATTCTGCGTCACGTCCGCACTCGCGACACCCGAGGCCGACACCAGTGATCCGATGTCCACCGAGTACGACAGCCCCGCCGCCTGGTATGGCGTGAGCGTTGATGCCATTCGTGTGCTCAGCGACGTGGTGTAAGTGGCCGGTGTCGCGAGCGCGGCAAAGCCCAGTCCAGCAGCGTCGCTCGCGCAATCCGCGAGAACATTCTCCATCACCGCGGTTCCGAGCATCGTCGCACGCGTCAGATTCGCAGCATCAACGCGGCGCGTGACTGACTCATCAAGCCACATGAGTGACGGCGGCACCGCGACAGCGACCACGATGACAATCACCACCGCCTCGATGAGCGTGAACGCTCGCCGGGTTGTGGGCCGTCTGCGGCTCATTCGATCAACCCCGTGATCCGACGCACTGTGACGATCGCGTCGCCTTCAACCTGGAGCGTTGCATCGGCATTCCACGAACCGAGCAAGGCTCCGCCGCCGGAGCGGCTTTGCGGCGTGCCGTCGGCGGCAAACCAGATCACGCCCGCGGTGCTAACGCCATCGCCGCCCTGATAGGTCTTGAGCTTTGCGCCGCCGAAGGTGGCAAACTGAACACTCGGCTCGTCCGTGCCCAGTTGCGAGCGTGTCGGCGTCGGGGCCGCGCCGCTGCTGGCGATCCAGACGGGGCTCATGCTCTGTGATGTCACGCTGAACTGCACGCCGTGCGGCCTGCCTGTGCTCATGGCACGAGCGCGGGCCAACTCAAGGCTGCGCACGATCTCGGCAGTGGCGCCAGCGCGATTCATGCCGGTCATCACGTTCGCGGCAGGGATCGCGCTGACTGCGAGGACACCAACCACGATGACGACGACCATCGCTTCAAGCAGCGTGAATGCCCGGGATGTGCCGCGTGTCTGGGTCACAGTTCATTTGCCTTCTTGAAACCACCTGCGCCGTTTGAGACATCCGTTGGCTTGTCGCTGTTGGCGTAGAAGGTCGCGGTCGGCGGATTGGCGCTGTTGTCAAACGCGTAGTTCCAGCCGTACGAACCTGCGTTGCTCACGCGACGGGACGCCGCGTCAGAGACGCTGACCTGCTGCACCGCGTTCAAGCCGGTGTAGGGATTCACCGGGAGTTCGCCCTGCATCACGACGCCCTGGGTCGTGAGTTGGGCGAGCGTCGGATAGGGCTGGTTGCCGGCCATGATCGCCTTAGCGCGATAGCCCGCGATCGACGAACGCACACCTGCGACCGCGCCCTTGAGCGCGGAGGAGTCCGCCGAGCTGGTGACGTTGCTGAAGCTGGGAATCACCATCGCCGCGAGGATCCCGATGATGACGACGACCATCATCACCTCGATGAACGTGAACGCCGCGCCCTTGCGCACGCGGCTTCGATGCATGAACGACTGTGCCATCTCAAGCCTCCGGCGTCAGCGCTGGATGCGAACCATCTGCCACATCGGCAAGAACACGGACAGAGCAACCACGAGCACGATGACGGCGAGCGCGACGGTCAGGATCGGCTCGATGATCGAGTTGATTCCCTTGGTCAGGTGCGACAGTTCTCGGTCGTAGTGCCGCGCGACGATATCGCTTGCGCGGGCGAGTTCGGTCGAGTCCTTGCCAGCCGCGATCATGCGCCGCGCAAACCCCGGCAGATACCGCGACTCGCGGACGACCTCGCCGAGCTGTTCGCCCTGGCGGAGGCGTTCGCCCATACGCTCGCATTCGAGGATGAACACGGGCCGACCGGTCGAACGTCCGGCCGCATCGATGGACTGGATCACGTCGAGGCCCGACGTCAGCCCGATCGAGAGCACGCGGCTGAAGCGCGCGGTGGTTCCGGCGACGAGCATCTTGCCAAGGAACGGCAGACCGAGCAACACGCGCTCGCACACCAATCGCCCGGTGCTCGAACGCCAGCTCATGACCACGCTAATCAATGCTGCCGTCAAAGCCCCGAGGTAGACGTACCAGTGCTCGCGTGCCGACTCGCCGATGGCCTGCACGATGCGCGTCGCCAAGGGCAACTGCACGTTGTGATGAGCAAAGGTTGCCGCAAACTTGGGAACGACGAAGACGAAGATGATCGTGAGTGCCGCGACGACGACCGACAGCACTACCGCCGGATAGGCCATTGCACGCTTGAACTGCTGGCGCTGCTCGAGCTGTTGCTCGAGCAAGTCAGCGAGGTGGTTCATCACGGCGATCAGGTTGCCTGACTTTTCCGCGGCCTTGAGCGTCTGCACATACGTCTCGCCGAAGACCCCGCGATGGCTCTCGACGGCCGCCGAGAATGCCATACCCGCCTCAACCTTTGCGGCAAGGTCATGCACGAGCTCGCGCAGCGCGTCCTTGGACTCGTGCTCGGCGATCGTCGCCAGACCGCGTGCGAGCGGAATGCGAGCCTCGACCAGCACGGCGAGCTCGCGCGTGAGCGATGCGATATCCGAGCTGCCGACGAGCTGGAACGAGAAGAGTCTCGCGCCGCGTTCGATCGCGGTGATGCTCAGCGGCGTGCTTCCCTCGGCGGCGACGCGCCGGAATGCGTCGGCCTCCGTGGGTGCTTCGACCACGCGGCGTTCACGCACGCCCTGCTTGTTGAGCAGCGTCACCTTGAATGCGGTTGCACTCATGCCGCAGCCCTCGCATTGGCTTCTTCAGCCTCGAGCCTTGCGTCGATCACCGTCCGCAGGCGAGCGACCTCGCTCAGTGACGTGATGCCGCGGCAGGCCTTCTCCACGCCATCGCGCCACATCGGACGGAAACCGTCGCGCTGCGCGGCGGCCATCAGATCCGAGCGCGACGCATTGTGTTCCACGGCGTGCTGCACTTCCGCGGTCATCCGCAGCATCTCGTAGACGCCGACGCGCCCGCGGAAGCCGGTCTGGCCACACTTCACGCAGCCGCAGCCGCGACGCATGCCGATCGTCATCGCATTGGTCAGCCCAAGCTCCATCATGAGCTGCGGTTCGGGCACCTCGGACTCCGCGCACGCGTCGCACACGCGCCGGACCAGCCGCTGCGCGATTGCCGCGAGCAGAGCGTTGGTGATGGCAAACGTCGGCACATCAAAGTCGCGGAGTCGCGCGATCGTGCCCACCGCGTCATTGGTGTGCAGCGTGCTCATCACAAGGTGGCCGGTGAGGGCCGCCTGAGCGGCGATTTTCGCCGTCTCGTTGTCGCGGATTTCACCGACGAGCACTACATCAGGGTCCTGACGCAGGATCGATCGCAGCGCGTTGGCGAAGGTCAGACCGATCTCGCTGTTGACCTGCACCTGTCGCACGAGCGGCAGACGGATTTCCACCGGGTCTTCGATCGTGATGATGTTTCGCGTCGGCGAGTTGAGCTGCGATAGCGCCGCGAAGAGCGTGGTTGTCTTGCCCGAGCCGGTGGGCCCGGTAACGAGGATCATGCCGTTGGGCTTGGCGATCAGGCCCTCGTACTGGTGCATCATCTCGTCGGGCATCATCAGGTCGCGCACCGCGCCGATGCTCCGCGACGAGCGGAGCAGTCGCATGACGACGTTCTCGCCATGGATCGTCGGGACGATGCTCAATCGGACGTCGACTGGCGCACCGCTGCGCGGATGGAAGCGGAACTTGCCGTCCTGGGGCCGGCGTGTCTGCGTCAGGTCAAGCTGCGCGAGAACCTTCAATCGCTGAACGATGCCCGCGTGGGCGGACTTCTGCGGACCTTGCAAAGTCTGCAGCACGCCGTCAACGCGATAGCGCAGGACGAGTTCGGCCTCGTCGGGATTGATGTGGATGTCGCTCGCGCCGAGTTCGACCGCGCTGGCGAGGATCTGATTCACCGCCGCGACGATCGGTTCGTCACCGGTTGTGCGCTCGGACTGCTCATCGCCCGCCGCCCCGGTGTTGGTGCTTGCGGCAGAAAGGCTGTACGCACGCGCGATCAGCGCGCGAAGCTGCTCGGCATCGCAGATGACGGGATCGATCTCGCCCTTGAGAACCTGACGCACCTGATCGATGGCCTGCAGGTTCAGCGGGTCGAGCATCGCGACCGTTGCAACGCCCTCGAAGCAGAAGAGCGGGAAGACGATCAGCTTCTCCGCGACGTTGCGCGGCATCAGTCGTGTGTTGTGGAAATCGATGTCGTAGTGCGTGAGATCGACAAACGGATACTCGCAGAGCTTTGCACGCTCGATCGCGACGCGCCGCGACGAGATGACGCCGATCGTGACCAGACCATCAACCGGGTCGGATCCCTTCGCACTCGCCACTTCGCTGGCGCGTTGCACGTCTGCTTCGCTGATGAGTTTCTCAGCGAGCAACGCGCGAATCAGAAAGTGTCCAGCGTCACGCACGTTCGAGTCTCCGGCCTCTGGTCACCGCCCCATCCACCCCACCACGCCCCCCGCGATACCCCTTCAACCACGCGTTTACGCGGCTTCTCCTGAGATCCGCGTCATCACACCTTTCCACTTCTCGCGTTCCGCATCGCTGGCGTCCGTGATGGAGGCACCGATGAGGTACGAAGGCCGCCGATCGGTCATGTTCACGCGATGCAGCCGCAGCGGTACTTCAGCGGTCGGCGATGCGCTGTCATCGAGGAACACCCGAAGCCGCGCACGACAATCACGCGGCAGGAAGACGCTGGTGATAAACCCAAGGCCGCCGACGCTCACGTCCACAACGTCCACATCGAGCCAGCCCTGGCGGGCGCCTGCGGGCGCGGCCAGTCGCACGACGTTGGCGTGCGTGCCCGCAATGCACAACTGCGCACGAAGCGACACGTCATGCCGGGACGAACGACGCACTGAGACAGCGGACTGTTCCGCCATGAGACGGCTCCTCTGAGGATTCCGAACGCCCACCGATTCGAGCGGTTGGGAATCACCCCGATCGGGCATCGACCATCCAGATGCATGCCGTGAGAGCCAGTCCGTAGAAACGCTGACCAGTGCCGACATAAACGGACGTTCTTCGCAGATGCGAAGGCGGGTCCGAGTCCTGTTTGGGTGGTTTGCCAAGAGTTGCCGGGGCACGCGACCGACCTATAGTTGCCGCGATCGGCCAAGGGTTGGAGGCCGGTTCCGTTGCTCGTGCCCCGCACGGACGCGGCGTTCACATCACATCGATCGGCTGAGCATGGCGCTCACTCGATCACCCCCAAGCGCCCTTTGGCGTCCGCGGGGCAGGCGATGAGTGTCTCCTCGCTTTGCTCCCAACCCCGCTGCCGCTGGTGTCGCTGCTGTTAGAGATTGGATTGTGCCCGATGGCAAACACGCTCGTTCAAGACCTGATTGAAGCCGGCATTCACTTCGGCCAGCGCGCCAGCGGCTGGAACCCCAAGATGGGGCCGTTCATCTACGGCAAGCGCAACGGCATCCACATCATCGATATCAAGGAGACCGTCAAGGGCCTCCTGCTCGCCAAGCGTTTCATCAGCAAGACGGTCGCTTCGGGCAAGGACGTGTGCTTTGTCGGCACCAAGCGTCAGGCCAAGAACGTTCTCGAGACCCGCGTCCCCGACGTCAAGCAGCACTATGTGACCGAGCGTTGGCTGGGCGGCACGCTGACCAACTTCCGCACCATCCGTCTCCGCCTCCGCCGCCTTGAGGAACTCGAGGCGATCGAGCAGACCGACAACTTCGCGAGCTACTCCAAGAAGATGGAGAGCCAGCTGAAGCGCGAGCAGAAGAAGATCAAGCGCAACCTCGAAGGCATCCGCCACATGGACAAGCTCCCGGGCGTGATGGTCGTCATCGACGTCCGCCGCGAGCTCACCGCGCTGAAGGAAGCCCGCAAGCTGGGCATCCCGACGATCTGCCTCCTGGACACCGACGGCGATCCGGAACTCGCGGACATCGCGATCCCGGGCAACGACGACTCGATGAAGTCCATCGACGTCATCATCCGCGAGCTGTGCCTCGCGGTCGCCGAGGGTCGTCAGCAGCGTGCGGGCGAGACCGCCGCGTCGGGCGATGCCCCGGCCGCGGGCGCTTCGACCGGTTCGGGCGATGCCCCGCGCCGTTCCTCGCGTCGTCCCAGCACCCGCGCGGCGGAGGCGATTGCCGCTGGCCAAGGCGACGACAAGCCCGGCGCCTGATGCCCGTCGGACCCGGACTGGTTTGAGATCAACAGTCAACCAACGGGCCGCGATCATCCGATCGCCCACGGCCCGGCGTCACCGGTCTTTGCCCATCGCTCGTGCGAGTCAGATGGCCCGATGACGAACCCGCGAAACAAGAGTCAACCATGCAGGAGTCAGTCGTGACCGAGATCAACCCCAAGGACGTGATGGCGCTGCGGAACAAAACCGGGCTGCCGATGATGGACTGCAAGGCCGCCCTCGCCGAGGCCAAGGGCGATGCCGCTGCCGCTGAAGAAATCCTCCGCAAGAAGCTCAAGGGCAAGATGGACGCCCGCACCGATCGCGCGGCTGGCGAAGGCCGCATCGCGATCGCGGTGAGCAAGGACGGCAAGTCGGCGGCGATCGTCGAAGTTCGCGCCGAGTCCGACTTCACCGCCAAGAACGACAAGTTCGCCGCCTCGATCAACAAGGTTGCGGAGCTTGCCCTCGCCGGCCCCGCCGGTGCGAGCGCCCCCACCGCCGCCATGACGGCCGCCGTCGACGAAGTGCGCATCGCCACCGGCGAGAACTGCTCCGTCGCCCGCGTTCACAAGTTCGAAGCCGCCGACGCGGTCTTCGGCACCTACATCCACCACGACGGCAAGACCGGTTCGCTGGTGCAGGGCAAGGGCAGCGTTTCGGTCGAACTGCTCCGCGAAGTCGCGATGCACGTCGTCGCCGCGGTGCCGCGTCCGCAGGGCGTCTCGGCCTCCGAGATCCCCGCCGCGATCGTCGAGAAGGAGCGCAAGTTCCGCGTCGATCAGGCGATGGAGTCGGGCAAGCCCAAGGAGATCGCCGAGAAGATGGTCGAGGGCCAGATGCGCAAGTTCTTCGAGGAGATCGCGCTCCTCGAGCAGCCCTTCATCAAGGATCCGTCCAAGAAGGTCAAGGACGTCATCGGCAGCGGCGGCACGGTCGTCGCCTTCGCCCGCTGGCAGGTCGGCGAGCAGGCCTGAGCCACGCTCGCAAGACGGAAGACCGTTTCTGAAGTGCACGAAAAAGCCCCCGGTCCTGCCGGGGGCTTTTCATTGCTTCGGGTGTTCTGCCGTCGATCACTTTGCCCACCGTCGGCTTGCGGGCGTCGGGTGATTACTTCACCGGGCCGGCGTTGGTCCGCATGATCTGCGTCGGCTCGTCGCGGACGCGCGGCGCTGCCGGCGGATACTCGGGGGCCTTGCGATACGTCACGTCGACACGACGCGCGTCGCGGCCGGGCACCGCCATCACGCTGTCGAGTTCGCCGCCTCGCTCACCCAGCGGCATGACTTCCCAGCGCATGCCCGCCGGACGCACCTGGTTTTCTGGAAACATCTTGTCGTAGAAGCGGATCACCAGCTGCTTTCCGACCGGCACCTCATTGACGAAGATCGCTTCCTGGGTGCGGCTGTCCACGACGGTAATCGTCACGGGCAGGTGTGCTTCGGAGTAGTATGTGAACGTGTCGTGGCTCTGCAGAGCGCCGCCGGGCTTGTAGGTGTTGCACCCCGCAAGCGTCAGCACGGCACCCAGCATCACGCCCAGGAACGCGCTGTTCTTCATGATGCCGTGCTTCGTCGTTCCCGCCGTCCGTGCGATGCTGCTCATCCAATCCGCTCCTGCGTTCATGAGTCCCGCCCGCTGCAGAGGGGCGAAGGCCCACCGGTGCACCATCCATATGCCGCGGCCATGCGCGTGGTTCGCGCCCGCGTGACGAGACACTGTATCGACCAGAGTCGCCTCGTGTCGCCAACCCCAGCCTGACCGGACACGCCCGACGACCCACGACGCAGCCGTACACTCAGCCCATGCCCAGTCCCGAGTTCCGCATCGGTCACGGCTATGACCTGCACCGGCTTGAGCCGGTGGCTCCCGACGGCCCCCGGCGCCCCCTCATCATCGGTGGTGTGCGCCTCGACCATGATCGCGGCCCTGTCGCCCATTCCGATGGCGACGCCCTCTACCACGCCGTCACCGACGCCATCCTCGGTGCGCTCGCCCGCCCCGACATCGGCCAGCTTTTTCCGGATACGGACCCGCGTCACGAGTCACAGGATTCGCAGACGTTCTTGCGCGAGGCCGCGCGCCTCTGCCGCGCCGACCACTATGAAATCCTGAGCGTCGATGCCACGGTTGTTCTGGAGCGTCCGAAGCTCTCGCCGCATAAACTCGCGATGCGGCAGAACATCGCGGATTGTCTCGGGATCGACCTTGCACGCGTGAACGTCAAGGGCAAAACGCACGAACGCGTGGACGCGGTCGGCGAAGGCCGCGCGATCGAGGTTCACGTTGTCGCCCTTCTGCGGCACCAACCCTCGCCCCGGAGCGAAGCCCCATGACCCCCACGGACACGATCTTTTCAAAGATCATCGCCGGCACGATCCCTTGCCATCGCGTCTACGAGGACGACAAGGTTCTGGCGTTTCTCGACATTGGGCCGCTTTCACGCGGCCACACGCTGGTAATTCCGAAGGAGCCTGCGGTCACCCTCGATCAACTCTCGGACGAGAGTGCCGCGGCGATCGGTCGCGTGCTGCCGCGCCTTTGTCGAGCCGTGATGCGTGCGACGGGGGCGACGGCGTACAACGTGCTGCAGAACAACGGCGAGCTCGCGCACCAGGCCGTGATGCACGTCCACTTCCACATCATCCCCGCGTACCCAGAAGGCGGTGCACTTGGAATCGGTTGGAAGGCTGGGAAGCTCGACGGGCCTGCCGGGGCATCGCTCGCGAAGGCGATTACGGCGGCGCTGTAAGGCATGGCACACCGCGGCCGCGAGCTGTTGCGACGGGTCTTCTGGTCTGTCGGTTTCAGGCCATACTGCGGATTCGTGATCGGGAAACCCGAATCAGACACGAACCTCCGGAACCCCGCGCGGTATACTGTTTGTTGACCAAGTTGAGACTGAGTCTCTCCCCCGTTCATCCGCCGCGCGACGCACATTGCCGCGCCCGCGGCATGGAGCGTTTGCCATGGCCCTGAAGTTCCCGATCTATCTCGATAACGCCGCCACCACGCCCTGCGACCCGCGCGTCGTTGAGGCGATGCTGCCGTACTTCACCGAAGTCTTTGGCAACCCCGGCAGCCGCAACCACAAGTTCGGCTGGGACTCCGAAGCCGCCGTCGACGCCGCTCGCGAGCAGGTCGCGGAGCTGATCGGCGCGGACGCCAAGGAGATCATCTTCACGTCCGGCTCGACCGAGTCGAACAACCTCGCCATCCGCGGCGCGGCGTACATGTACGAGAAGGCCGAGGCCGGCAGCGGCCACTGCCGCGGGCACATCATCACCGCGGCCCACGAGCACAAGGCCGTGCTTGATCCGTGCAAGCGTCTGCAGAAGGAAGGGTTTGAAGTGACCTTCCTCGATCCGCCGCGCGACGGCGTGATCACGGCGGACATGGTGAAGGCCGCGATCCGCCCCGACACCATCCTCGTCACGCTGATGTGGGCCAACAATGAGATCGGCACGATCAACGAGATCCCGCAGATCGGCGCGCTGTGCCACGAGCGCGAGATCATCTTCCACACCGACGCCACGCAGTGGGTCGGCAAGATGCCCACCGACGTCGAGCGCGACAACATCGATCTGCTCAGCCTCAGCGGGCACAAACTCTACGGCCCCAAGGGCGTCGGCGCTCTCTTCGTGCGTCGTCGTCGCCCGCGCGTGCGGCTCGTCTCGCTGCAGGATGGCGGCGGGCAGGAGCGCGGCTTCCGCAGCGGCACGCTCAACGTCACCGGCATCGTCGGCCTGGGCAAGGCCTGCGAGATCGCCAAGCGTGAGATGGATCAGGACGCGACGCGCCTCAGCCGCCTCCGCAAGAAGCTCGAAGACACGATCACGCGTGAACTCGACACCACGGCGATCAACGGCCATCGCGAGAAGCGCCTGCCGCACATCACCAACATCTCGTTCGGCTTTGTCGAAGGCGAGAGCCTGATGATGGCAGTGAAAGAGATCGCATGCTCGTCGGGTTCGGCGTGCACGAGCGCGAGCCTTGAGCCGTCGTATGTGCTCAAGAGCCTGGGCATCGGCGACGATCTCGCGCACTCGTCGCTACGCCTGAGCCTTGGCCGCTGGACGACCGAGGAACAGGTGGACTACGCGGCGGCGGCGATCGTGAAGGCCGTCCGCAAGCTGCGTGAACTGAGCCCGCTGTACGACATGCACAAGGAAGGCATCGACCTGAGCAAGGTCGAGTGGGCGCATCATTGAGGCAAGGCACTTGGCACTAGGCATCGGGCACTAGGGTCGAGCCAATGCGAACGAATCGCCCGAAATCGACACAGAACCAGATTCTGCCAGTGCCTAGTGCCCAGTCCCTAGTGCCTGGCTCCGAAGGAGCACACCATGTCATACGGCCCCAAGATCATCGACCACTACGAGAACCCCCGCAACGTCGGCAACTTCGGTACCGGCTCTGACGTCAAGGCCCGCAAGGACATCGGCGTCGGGCTCGTCGGCGCACCCGAGTGCGGCGACGTCATGCAGCTGCAGATCAAGGTCAATCAGCAGACCGGCGTCATCGAGGACGCGAAGTTCAAGTGCTTCGGCTGCGGCTCGGCGATCGCCTCCAGCAGCCTCGCCACCGAGTGGCTCAAGGGCAAGACCCTCGACGAAGGTATGGGCATCAAGAACACCCAGATCGTCGAAGAGTTGAGCCTGCCGCCGGTGAAGATCCACTGCTCCGTGCTCGCCGAGGACGCGATCAAGTCGGCGATCAACGACTACAAGGCGAAGAACGGCATCGCGGTGACTGAGCAGCAGGCCGCACAAGCCCACTGACGCTGCGATTCGAGCCGTTGTTCACCACCCCGAGCGTCGCTCCGTGCATCGCGGGTGCCCAATCGATTGCAGCATCGGGCAGAATAGAACGCCCTTTCACAAACGCCGCGAGTGCGGCGTTTTTTGTTGCACGTCCGCACGCGGTGGGCCATTTGCGAGCGTCTCGATGGACAACACACGCGAAACACCCTCGCGGCATTCACGCTCACGCGGTTCGTGATTCCGTTGTGAATGTGGAGAAAAGAACGATAGGCCCGGCTTGATCGCAGCCACGCGACGTCTTTCTTGGCGGCATGTTCATAGATCGATCGGGGCTTGCGGCATGTCGCACCCTCGCATAGCCTGCGTGTGGGTGGTGACGTGTGTGCCGTCACGACTGTTTCGGCGTCGGTGTCTCCGGCTTCCCCGCTGGCGGACCTGCGGATCGCATGAATCACGCTGCCCCGCCGGTCGATGGAGAGTCCTATGCCTACCACCGCCTCCCGCTCCTCGCGTCCGCGCCCGTCTCACGCGGCTCTGGACCCCACGCCCCGCACACTTCGCGCCCCGCGCGGCCCCAAGCTCACCTGCAAGACTTGGCAGGCCGAGGCCGCGATGCGCATGCTCATGAACAACCTCGACCCCGAGGTCGCCGAGAAGCCCGAGGACCTCGTGGTCTACGGCGGCACCGGGCGTGCGGCCCGCTCGTGGGAAGCCCTCGACGCGCTCGTGCGCGAGTTGCAGTCGCTCGAAGCCGACGAAACGCTGCTCGTGCAATCGGGCAAGCCGGTCGGCGTGCTGCGCACCCATGCCGACGCCCCGCGCGTGCTCATCGCCAACAGCAATCTCGTGCCGCACTGGGCCACCCAGAAGCACTTTGATGAGCTCGCCGCCAAGGGCCTGATCATGTACGGCCAGATGACGGCGGGTTCGTGGATCTACATCGGCACACAGGGCATTCTGCAAGGCACCTACGAGACGTTTGCCGAACTGGCTCGCCAGCACTACGGCGGCGACTTGGTCGGGCGTTTGTGCGTCACCGCCGGCTGCGGCGGCATGGGCGGCGCGCAGCCGCTCGCGGTCACGATGAACGGCGGCGTCTGCCTCATCGCTGATGTCTCGCTCACCAACCTGCAACGCCGCGTAAACACGCGTTACCTCGATGAGATCGCCGAGTCGGTCGACGCGGCCATCGATCAGGCATGTCAGGCGACCGCCAGCGGTCAGGCGATCAGCATCGGCGTGAACTGCAACGCCGTCGAACTGCTGGAAACGCTGCTGGATCGCGGCATCGTGCCTGATGCGCTCACCGACCAGACCAGCGCGCACGACGTGCTGAGTTACGTTCCCGCCGAGATGACCTGTGCCGAAGCCGAGACCTTCCGCGCTCGCTATCCCAAGCAGTACGCCGAGTTCTCGACCGCGACGATGGAACGCCACGTTCGCGCGATGGTCGAGATGCAGACGCGCGGGGCGATCACCTTCGATTACGGCAATAACATCCGCCAGCGTGCGTTCGATCGTGGCTTTGAGAAGGCGTTTGCGTTCCCCGGCTTTGTGCCAGCGTTCATCCGGCCGCAGTTCTGCGTGGGTCGCGGGCCGTTCCGCTGGGTCGCGCTCTCAGGCGACCCCAAGGACATCGCCGTTACCGACAAGGCGCTGCTCGAGGCCTTCCCCGATGATGAAGGTCTGCATCGCTGGCTGACGATGGCCGGCGAGCGCGTCGCGTTCCAAGGCCTGCCCGCCCGCATCTGCTGGTTTGGTCAGGGCCAGCGCGCCAAGGCAGGGCTGATTTTCAATGAACTCGTCCGCACCGGCAAGGTGTCGGCCCCGATCGTCATCGGGCGCGACCACCTCGACTGCGGCAGCGTCGCCAGCCCCAACCGCGAAACCGAAGCGATGAAGGACGGCAGCGACGCCATCAGCGACTGGGCCATCCTCAACGCGATGGTCAATATCGCCAGCGGCGCATCGTGGGTTTCGTTCCACCACGGCGGCGGCGTTGGCATCGGCTACAGCCAGCACGCCGGGCAAGTCGTCGTCGCCGACGGCACGCCCGAAGCCGCCACGCGTCTTGAGCGCGTGCTCACCAACGACCCGGCGATGGGTGTGCTGCGTCACGCCGACTCGGGGTATGAACTCGCCCAGCAGTGCGCGGACGAGCAGGCACTCAAGGTGCCGATGCGCGGCTGGTAAGTCTTCTGATATTGTGACGCGATGCATCCCTCGGCTCGCCCGATTCCGCACACGACTGCCCCACTGTGGCCAGGGCCACGGAGTCCGGCGATGTTCGCGTCGCGCGTTCGCCTTGAGCACACGGCGGACTGCCGCGTGGCGCTGATCGGGTTGGCCGACGACACCGGTGTCCGGCTCAACAATGGTCGGCCCGGGGCGGCCGCGGCCCCGGGGGCGTTTCGCGCAGCGCTCAGTCGCTACGGCGTCGCCGAGCCCGATGGCTTCGAATGGCCGATCGTCTATGACGCCGGCGATGTGCTGCGCGCGAATCCGGATCGACGCGATGACGCGTCGCTCCACGAGACGCACCGACGCGTCACCGAGGCTGTTGCCGCGATTCTTGAACTGGGCATGTTTCCGATTGCGATCGGCGGCGGACATGATCTGACGTTCCCGTTCGTGCGGGCCGTGACCGAACGCCGCGCGCGGCGATCGCTCCCGCCTTTGGCGGGTTTGTACTTCGATGCTCATCTGGATGTGCGTCCGACGGTGGGCAGCGGCATGCCGTTCCGCCGCCTCATCGAGCATTGCCGCGTTGGTCCGCTTCTTGTCCATGGCCTCAATCCGCTCGCGAATGCACGAGAAATGCTCGCGTGGTTTACAGGGCACGATGGGCGCGTCATCGATGCTGCAACGTGCGCCGATGTTCGCGGCATCGCACCGGAGGTGGGCGATTGCTTTGCGAGCTTCGATGTTGACGTGGTCGATGCCGCGTTCGCACCGGGTGTGAGCGCGCTCAATCCGTGCGGCTGGACGCCGGAACTTTCATCCCGCTGGTGCGAGGCATTGGGTGCGGATCAGCGGGTGCAGTGCTTTGACCTGATGGAGTTCAACCCGACAACGGATGAGGGCGGCCGGACGGCGCGGCTGGTCGCTCACCTCTTCTTGTGCTTCCTCCGCGGGTTTGCACGACGCTGAACCACACGCACGCCATGAGCATCTTCATCCGCAACGCGACGCTGCTGACGATGGCCGACGTGCCTGAACGCGGACGCATTGATGCGTCGCGGCCTTGGTGGCAGCCGGGCGAACTGTTAATTCGCGACGACGTCATTGAGCATGTGGGTCGAGTGCCGCGGGAGCTTGCGGCAACCGCCGCGGTGACGATCGATGCTCGCGGGCGCGTCGTCATGCCCGGCTTCGTTGATTGTCATACGCACGCGTGCTTTGCGGGCGAGCGTTTGGACGAATGGGACCAGCGACGCCGCGGCGTCGCGTACTTGGAGATCTTGCAGCGCGGCGGCGGGATCATGGCGACGGTTCGCGCCGTTCGTGCAGCGTCGCGAGGTCAACTTGCCGATGCTCTCCTGCAACGCCTCCATGTGATGCTCCGCGAAGGCACGACGACGGTCGAAGTGAAGTCGGGCTATGGCCTGAGCACCGCCGATGAACTGAAGATGCTCGGCGCTATCTGCGATGCCGCGGCACGTTGGCCGGGCACGCTGGTCGCGACCGCCCTGATCGGACATGCGCTCGATCCGGAGCAGCCAGACTTTGTCGATCGCACGATCCGCGAAACATTGTCCGCCGTTCACACCGAGTTTCCCGGTCTTGCGATTGATGCATTCTGCGAACAAGGCGCGTGGACGCGCGATGCATGCGTGCGGCTGTTCGACGCAGCCGCGGCTCTCGGGCACCCCATCCGCGTCCACGCCGACCAGTTCAATCGCCTCGGGATGGTCGAATCAGCGATTCGTCTGAACGCTCGAAGCGTTGATCACCTCGAAGCGAGCGGTGATGCGGAGCTCAATGCGATTGCGGACTCCGACACGTTTGGAGTTGGCTTGCCGGTCTGTGCGCTCCATGGCCTGGGCAACGGCGACAACGTCAACGCGGCTCGGCTCGGGCAAATCCTTGATGCTGGCGGACGCGTCGCGATCGCGAGCAATCTCAATCCGGGAAGTGCACCGAGTTCGAGCATGCAGCTGGTGGTCGCGCTGGCGACGCGTTTGAACGGCCTGGAGCCGATCGAGGCGCTTCGTGCGGCGACCGTCGCACCCGCACAACTGCTCGGCTTTGCTGATCGCGGCGTACTCCTCGGCGGCGCACGCGCCGACGTCTGCGTGATGCGACACAGTGATCCCCGCATGATCGCGCATGATCTGGGTGGAAACTGTGTTGACGCCGTGATTTGCGGCGGTCAACTTGTCGCAGGCCCGCTCTAACTTGCGCACGTGAGTTCCCAGCGTGCTCGACGGGCCTTTGCGTCCAGTTCGGCTGTCGCGGCGGCCTTTCCCACCACGATTCTTGACAAGTTTGAGTTTCCTCTTTGCTCGCTCCCCGGCGACAACCCTTGCCTTATGCAGCCGCCAGTGTGATTATGGCATAGTCCTATTGTTGACCTGCGGACCCTCTGGTTCGGTAAGCCCGGGGTCGATTCACGCTTCCGCGAACGCCCATCGCTCGTGGCAACAGCGGCACAGAGCGTTCACGGGCCCTCGAGCCGAAGGCCCCACACCCTTCATCCGACGCCACGTTCCTCTTCTAAAACACATTGTTTATAACTTTATTCGTTTTGCCGCAGTCCGCACGGTTTTGACATATGCCCCCTTTGTTATTACGTTGCGTTCGCTCCCATCGTGGGTGCATGTTCCGAGTCAGTCACTTGTTGAAAGGATGAAGACATGCTTCAGCTTCTGAATCGCTGTCACGCATCGCTCACAGCATCAACGACGACGCAGGAGCCTCCAACCCGCACCCGACGCGGGCGATCGCTGGGAGCCTGGCTGGCCCTGCTCGGAATGATCAACCTCGGCCAGCCGATCGTACTTGCGGCCCCTCCGAGTTCCGCGACGGGGAGTAGCTCGGAAGCATCGAGTCAAGTCAGCACCGGCCTCGGGGGCGTCGTCGAAGAGTCCGCGGTCGCCGCGGGTGGGTGCGGCACCACCGGCGTCACTGCAGATCTCACCAAGCTGGTTCCGTCCTTCAAGGACATCAAGACTGAGTACACGATTGACAAGGGAGGCGGCTACCTCGCGGTCAGCCTGACTTCGAATGCGGCAAAGTCCGGAGACTTCACTGCACTCACCCAGGTGCGATCGACGTTCTCAATCGATCTGCGCCACGAATCAGGAAAGCTCGCCCACGTCTACGGCGTCAAGACCATCTCGGTCGTGACAACATCCAAGGACGGCAAGAGCGACTCAGCCGCGGCGTGCAACTGGCACTTGGTCGGCGAGGCCAAGAGTGCCGACGATGCGGCCGTCATGGCCAAGTCGCTCTCGGGCTTCTTTGCCAATCTCTCCGAGAATGGCTCGGACGTCGCAGGCTTTGGCAAAGGCGCGGACGAGACAATCGCGGCGCTTGAGCTCATTGACGCTGTGTCCAACGGCAACCTTGAAGTTTCCCAGTCCGTTTCGGGCAATCTCAGCCAGTCGAGCTTCTGCGCCGGGATCTTCACGCCCACCGGCGGATGGGCGGCGTACCGGGCGTGCATCGCTGCATGCTTTGCCGCCGAGCACGCGGCTCACTGGGCGACGCTCATGACCTGTCTCAACATCGCAGGGACAGGCGCGACCGCCGCTGCGGGCCTGTGCGCGGCGGGCTGCCTCGGCGCGATCCCGTGTGTGCTCGCATGCCTTGAAGCGGTCGGCATCGGCACCGCTGGCTTTGCCGCAGGTTGCCTGGCGGGCTACGCGGCGGCATGCGCCGGAGCCGCAGCGGGATGCGCCATCGGATGCTGGTAACTGACTCACTTCGTCGTCCGGCGAACGAAAGTGCGCCGGACGCTTTCGACAGGTGCCAAGGGTTCCAAGCGTCGCGTTCCGGAAAGTCTGTTCTCTGCATGATCTTCTTGGATCACTTTGGACGATTCTTGGTACACTTGTTCTGAGGCATGCAACAAGAGCGCCGGATACACCCTTTACGGGAGCGATCATGACACCGTTTCAGATTGCACTGGTGATCTGCATCGCGGGCTTTGCGTTGTTCGGCGTTTTCCACTTGATTTCAGCCAAGACACCGTCGCTTGCGACGCCGCGGAACCGAACGATCTTTGTCGCCGCGTTCCTGGCGAGTGTGGCGGTCTTCGGCCTTCTCTCAGCGCTGCGCTGATCCGGCGCTGGTCGTTTCGCTGACGCCCTTGTAACGCGTGCGCTCCGAGCGGGGCATTGCACCCGTGCATGGCACGACGCCCGATCGTTGCCAACTGGCGGTTTGCCTCAACGCACTTGTCTGCACCGGGGCGGCAGCTCCGCCCCCACTGCGTGCGTGAAACTTCAAACGGTCGCGTGCATCCTACCTTTTACCGGTCAATCGCTTGATAACGGAGCGATTCGCGGCATCGCGAACCACGCGACTCGCCCGCATGCGAGAACCCGGTGCGAAACGAAGAGGCCGCACGTGGCCTCTGAGGAGTGTTGTGACTCAGACCGACTCCCGTCCTCAATCCAAGTCCGCCGAACGCTCACTGACGCGGCCCGAGTGGTCGTTGCTGCTGGTGTTGGCGGCCTTGCAGTTTGTCAACATCGTCGACTTCATGCTGGTGATGCCGCTGGGTCCGCAGCTCATGCGCGTGTTCCACATCGGCACGCCGGAGTTCAACACCATCGTGTCGGCGTACACGTTCTCGGCGTCGATCGCCGGGTTGCTGGCCGCGCTGGGTGTCGATCGGTTTGATCGCAAGTCGGCGCTCATGACGTTTTTTGTCGGGTTCATCGCCGGCAATGTGTTCTGTGCGCTCGCGCCGACGTACCCGGCACTCGTGGCGGCACGCATCGTGACCGGCGCGTTCGGCGGCCTGATCGGCTCGATGGTGTTCGCGGTGGTGGCGGACGCCGTGCCCGAGGTGAGGCGCGGCATCGCGATGGGCATTGTCGCCGCGGCGTTCAGTGTCGCGTCGGTCGCGGGCGTGCCGCTGGGCGTGCACTTCGGAACCAAATACGGCTGGCATGTGCCCTTCTTCGCGATCGCGGCGATGAGCACGGTGGTGCTGTTGCTCGGGTGGCGTGCTCTGCCGCCGATGCGCGAGCACTTGAAGCATCCGCGCGAGCACACGCCGCTGATGCGGCTGTGGCTGACGCTGAATGACCCGACCCATCTGAAGGCGTTCTCGCTCAGCGCGTTGATGATGCTGAGCAGCTTCCTGATCATTCCGTCGATCAGCCCATACCTGGTCGCCAATGTCGGGCTGACCGAGGAGCAGCTCCCGCTGATCTACATCGTGGGCGGGGCGATGTCGCTGTTGAGCACGCCGCTGGTGGGCCGGCTGTCGGACCGATTCGGTCGGCAGATCGTGTTCGCGGCGACGGCGGTCTTCAGCGTCGGGGCGATCGCCGTACTGACGAATCTGCCGCGTGGGCCGCTGTGGTATGGCGTGGGCGGCGTGGCACTGTTCATCATCGGCAACAGCGCGCGGATGACGGCATCGATGGCGCTGATCAGCAGCACGATCGAGCCGCATCGGCGCGGCGGGTTCATGACCGTCAACACATGCGTCCAGCACCTCACTGCGGGAATCGCGGCATGGCTGTCGGCACACATCGTGCGCGGCGGGAACGGGGCTGCGATGGAGCACTACAACGTCGTTGGCGCGATCTCACTGGCGGTGACACTGGTGTCAATCGCGGCGGCGTGGATGCTGCGTCCAATCGCGTCGGCAGCGCCGGCAATCGAAGGAGATGCGATGGCCGAGGGGGCGGGGTGAGACGCCACGTGACTTCGGCCGACGGACTGTGAGTTTCACGCGATCTTCGCAGACTTTATGCGCAGTGCTGACCGCTGTTCGCTGCGGCCATGGGACACTTGGATAAACCGTTCAACCGGGAGTGTCACATGGGAAACTTGCGTGCGTCTCTGCTTGTCGTCGGAACGCTTGTGTCGGCGGCGTCGTGGAGCACTGGAGTCGCATCCGGCGACGTGATCGAGATCGTCGCGTCGCGCGATGTGACGCTCTACGAGTCATCGGCGGGCAACATCGCCAACGGGAGCGGGCAGTATCTCTTCGCGGGGTACACACTCCGCAACTCGTCGCGGTATCGGCGTTCTCTGCTCAGATTCGACGTTGCAGCGATTCCCGCTGGAGCCATCGTCACCGATGCGACCCTGCGGATGTCTATGTCGCAGACGATCTCAGGAGATGTCAGCGTCTCTCTGCACCGCGTGACGCGAAACTGGAGCGAGGGACCGAGTTCGCCGGGCGGAAACGAAGGCTCCGGCACGGACGCGCTGGCGGGCGACTCGACTTGGCTGCACACAAACTATCCGGGCGCGACGTGGACGACGGCAGGGGGTGACTTTGTCGCCGTGCCGGTTGCGGAGACCACGGTCGGCGCGACGGGGTTCTATGTCTGGTCGAGCAACGCGAGCATGGTCAACGCCGTGCTGGCATGGCGGGCGGACCCGAGCCAGAACTTTGGTTTGCTGGTGAAGGGGGACGAAGCAAACAACGGCAGCAGCAAGCGGTTTGACAGTCGTGAACATCCCGATCCAACGCATCGTCCGACGCTCATTGTCACGTACACGCTGTGCGCGGCGGATTTCAACGGTGACGGGTTCCTTGATTTCACGGACTTTGATGCATTCGTCGAGGGGTTTGAGGCGGGCACTGCCGCTGCGGACTTCAACGCCGACGGCTTCCTCGACTTCACCGACTTTGATGCATTCGTCACGGCGTTTGAGGCAGGGTGCTGACGAGCCCAAGGCCTGTGCGGCTTGCGGTGTGCGAACAGGGTGGTCGCTTGCGAAGTGTTCGGGATTGTTCTCGTGCCGTGCTGTGCTAGTCTGAGGGTGTGCCGCGACTCTGCCGCGGCGGGACTTCCTTCGGAGGGGTTATGACCAACACTCGCATTTCCTCGCTCGCGTCCGCGGCTCGGTTTGCCTTCGCCGCCGGCGCGGTCGTGTCGTTCGGTTCGCTTGTGTCTGTGGCCGCCGGCCAGACGACGATTCGCGCCGCGATGCTCTCGGGCAGCGATGCGGTGCCGGGCGCAGCCGGCGGAACGTTGTTTTTGAGTGCGTCGAACGGCGGAGTGCTGCTGGATGATGCTGGCCGCGTTGCGTTTGCGGGCAAGACGACGGGCACGCCCGCGAGCGGCATCTGGAGCGAGGCGACGAGCGGCGCGAATGGGGCGTTGCGAGCGATCGTGCTGCAAGGCGAAGCGACGCCGGGCGCGAGCGGCGGCGTTTTCGGATCGCTCGAGAACTCGCGACTGGTCGGTTCGGACAACGGACATCTGGCGATCAGCCATCAGACGACGCTCGCGGGTTCGCCGATCGGCCTGTGGACGCACGACGGCACGGCGCTGAGCTTGTTCGCACTCACCGGGCAGGCGTCGCCGACGACGCCCGCGGGGACGTGGAATCTGAACTTCATCCTGTGGCCAACTGCGATGTCGCGCGGCGGATCACTCGCGGCAGTGACGGCGTTCACGTCCAGCGGAACCTATCTCGGTGCGTTCGCGGGCAACGCTGTCACGCCAGGAAGTGTGACGATGTGCGCACGGACGGAATTGGCGCCAGCAGACGGGTATGCGAGCTTCAGCACGCCGCAGGTGCGGAGTGATGGAAGTTTTGCCCTGCCTGCGTCGGTGCGGGTGAGCGGCACGACGAAGTCGGGGCTGTTCGCCGGAGCGTGCGGTTCGTTTGCCCCCATCGTTGTGAGCGGCGATGTGATCCCGGCGAACGTCGGCCTGCCGAGCGGGTCGCTTTTCCTCTTCCCCACCAACAACGGCTCGTCCGACGCGCCCGGCGCGATCGCGTTCATCACCAACATCAGCGGCGCAGGCACCACGATTTCGAATGACACCGCACTGTGGCGCGTCGACGGCGGCGTGTACACGCTGGTCGCTCGCGAGGGTGAACAGGTACCCGGACTCCCGAGCGGCACGCTGTATGGCGACTTCAAGACCGGCGGCGTCGTCGGTCCGATCGCCAGCAAGAGCGGCGATGTGGCGTTTGCCTGCTTCCTGACGGGCACGGCCGTCACGACGCAGAACAATCGTGCGATCATGCGGAACGTCGGCGGCACAACCAGCGTGGTGCTGCGCACCGGGCAGACGCCTCCGGACTATGCGTCGGGCACGATTCAGTCGTTTGGGAGCGGCCTCGCACTAAACGACGCCGGACAGTTGTGCGTGGGTGCGACCATTGCAACCCCGCCGGCGGGGCGCGGCGGTTCCGTCTTCATCACAGCGCCGTCGGGCGGTGTGCCGAGCGTGCTGTTTGAATCGGGCACCACGCGCGAAGTGCGGCCCGGCGCGATCGCGACGATCGGCGTACCGACGACAGACGTGCAGACATCGGGCGGGACGGATGGATTGCCGCGAAACTGGAGCAACGGCGGATCACTGGCGTTCCGAGCGCCGTACACAATCTTGGCGAGCGGCGAGAGCGGGAGCGGCGTGTTTGTGGTGTCGCCGCCGACGTGCCGCGCAGACTTCAACGGCGATGGGTTCCTCGACTTCACCGACTTCGATGATTTCGTCTCGTCGTTCGAAGCGGGCCTGGCGATCTCTGACTTCAACGGCGACGGGTTCCTCGACTTCACCGACTTCGATGATTTCGTGACGGCATTTGAATCAGGGTGCTGAGCCGCGCCTGACAATACGACCGCCGGAACGACCCGCTCGCAACGGCGGTCGCGCCAACGCGACCGGTGCTTGACATTGGTTTCAGGCAGCCGACCGGGAAGTTCCCGTCGCCAAACAGAAACCCCCACTCCGCCGACGGCAGAGTGCCGAGGGCCCGTGGGGGTCGTCGTTCGCGATCGTCGCAAGGGTCGCCTCGGAAGGGAACCCTATCGAATGGGCAGAGCCGGACTTGAACCGGCAACCCCAGCATTTTCAATGCTGTGCTCTACCAATTGAGCTATCTGCCCGAACCTACCCGCGTCCATTCATCGGTCCGCCGGGGCGGGTCGTTGAGTGGACGAGGGAGGGAACGATACGCATCCGCTCGCGTGCGTCAACTGGGCGGGGGATTCGACCCGCGCGGCGGAGTCGGGTACGCTCGCCCCTTCGCAGGCGAACGTATCGACCATGACAACAGTTCCAGCCGCCAATCAGAATCAACCGGGCACGCTTGGGGCCGGTCCGGCAGCTGCCCTGGCAGAGGCGCCCCCGATCCTTCAGGTGGACGGGCTGCGGGTGAGCTTCCCCGTGCGCTCGGGCTTGCTCCATCGGACAACCTCGCACCACCACGCCGTCGACGGCATCTCGCTTCAGATGGCGAGGGGTGAGACACTGGGCCTCGTCGGGGAGTCAGGCTGCGGCAAGACGACGGCCGGACGTGCGATCCTGCGATTGATTCCCGAGACCGTCGCGCACGTCAGCGGCACGGTCGCGTTCGACGGCCAAGACGTTCTTCAAGCGCGGCGCTCCACGTTGCTGCGACTTCGTCGTCGTATGCAGATCGTCTTCCAAGATCCGGCCGGCTCACTCAACCCGCGTATGCGTGTCGCGGACATCGTCAGCGAACCCCTTCGCGTGCATCGGCTGGCCCGCGGCCGCGACGAGGCACGAGAAATGGCCGCTCAGACGCTCGAACACTGCGGCATGCCACGTGCGGCCCTGGATCGCTATCCGCATGAGTTCAGCGGCGGCCAGCGTCAGCGCATCGCGATCGCGCGCGCACTGTCGCTCAAGCCCGATCTGGTGGTGCTCGACGAGCCGACAAGCGCGCTCGACGTGTCGATTCAGGCGACGATCTTGAACCTGCTCACAGACCTGCAGCGTGAGCTCGGACTCGCCTATCTGTTCGTGAGTCACGACATGGGCGTGATCGGCCATGTGTGCGATCGAGTCGCTGTGATGAACTCGGGTCAGATCGTCGAGCAGGGCAGTCGCGATCAGGTTCTACTCGAACCGCGGCATGAGTACACCAAGAGCCTGCTGCGTGCCGTGCCTCGCGTGCGGAGGGCCTGACACGATGGACCGCGGCGGCTTCACGATCATCCATGCGGAACATGAGCCCGAGCTCAGCCTAGCTCGCGAGCTCTTTCGCGAGTATGTGGCGTCGCTTTCCTTCAGCTTGGACTACCAGGGCATCGACAGCGAGCTCGCGTCGTTGCCCGGGCGCTATGCCCCACCCTCGGGCTGCATCCTGCTGGCGATGGACGATGAGCGACGAGCCATCGGGTGCATCGCCCTCCGCCAGATCGACGCGATGGCGTGGGACGTCACCGACGGCCGGGCGATGCGCGTGTGCGAGATGAAACGAATGTACGTCCCCCCAGCCGCTCGCGGCCGCGGCATCGCGCGAGCGCTTGCCGAACGCTTGGTCGCGTTCGCGCAGAATGCGGGCTACGAGCGGATGAAGCTCGACACCGAGCATGACTTCATCGCGGCTGTTGGGCTCTATCGCTCGCTCGGGTTCGTCGACTGTCCTCGGTACAACGACGACCCACAGCCCAACACCATCTGGATGTGCAAGGATTTGCCAAGGCGCGCGTGAGAGCCGCCGTTTGGCCCGCCGCGGGAACCCAAACCCGCAGGGACATCGATGCGGAGCGAACCCCCAGACAGGCTCGCAAACGCTCGGGCACGCCCATACCCTTCTCGATTCGATGACACGCACCCCGACCAACGCGAGTCCCTCGGCCCAATCCGCATCCCATGCGGCAGCGGGCGGATACGCCGCCGAGATCCTCGCCCAGGAAAGTGCCGCGCTCGCATCCCTCGGAACACGGCTGGGCGGCCCGATGGCTGCGGACTTCGCGCGTGCTGTCGACCTGATCTGCACCTGCGCGGACACAGGCGGCAACGTGCTGGTCTCGGGTCTGGGCAAGTCGGGCCTGGTTGGCGCGAAGATCAGTGCGACGCTCGCATCGCTGGGGATCCCGTCCCATGCCGTGCATCCGGCAGAAGCCGCCCACGGCGATCTCGGACGATTCCGCTCCTCGGACACCGTGATCTGCATCTCCGCGTCCGGCCAGACCCAGGAAGTCGTCGATCTGGCCGCGATTCTCAAGCAAGATGGTCTGCCGATTATCGCGATCGTCAATCCGCTCGCGGGAGCGGCAACCGCACTGGGTCACTTGGCGACCGTAACGCTTTCACTCGGCGTTGAACGCGAGGCGGGGCATCCGGACTTTGTCGCGCCGACCAGCACCACGACAGCAACACTTGCACTCGGCGACGCACTCGCGCTCGCTGCCGCACGGCGGCGCTGCTTCACCGATGCCGACTTTGCACGCCGCCACCCCGGCGGCTCGCTCGGTGGTCAACTGCGGCCCGTGACCGACGTGCTCCGATTTGAGGTCGGCAAGAACCTGCCGCTGATTCCTGATCGAGTCAGCGTGCGCGAGGCGCTCCAGATCGCGGCACAGGCCGGGCGTCGTCCGGGCGCGATCGTTCTGATCGACGAATCCAGCGGGAAGTTGAGCGGCCTCTTCACCGATGCCGACGTTCGCCGACTGATTCTGCGCGATCCGGCGGAGCTGCAGCGCCCGATCAGTGAAGTGATGACACGCTCGCCTCGAACGCTGCCCAAGGCGGCGCTCGTGCGCGATGCCGTGGTCCTGGTGAGCGAGACGCGAGCGGACGAGATCCCGGTGATTGACGACGCGGGACGGCCGATCGGCGTGCTGGACGTGCAGGACCTGTTCACGATGCGGCTTGTGCGGGACTGAGAGAGAACCAAATCCAACCTGCGCCTTCGTATCCAGGGATGGATGCAGGCGTGAGACGCGGGGTAGCGAGTGGCGAGAGACTTCAAGAGCATGCGGAGCCGCGCGGGCAGCACACGGATTGTCGGCCTCGTCGTCGCGCTCCTGTGCGCGATTGCCACCCTCGGATTGATGGCGTGGTTTGTGTTCGGCCCACGCGGCGAAGCCGCCCGAGAGGCCGCTCGTCGCGAAGCGATGACCAATGACGCGCCGCCCGACATCACGTCGCTCGACGCGGCAAAGGACGGCGGGCGCGGCCGCGAGATCCACATCCAACTCGTGGACAAGCAGCGTCCCGGGCGCGTGTCGTCCGAGGTGTTCCTGCCCAGCGTTGAGCCGCTCGAGAATCGTCGCTATCTCGTGCAACGGCCCGAGGCGTGGTTCTATCTGCAAGATGGCAAGAGCGTCCACATCCGCGCCGATCGCGGCAACTTGCGTCTGCCGTCGCGCGATGCGCTTCCCGAGTCTGGCTTGCTTGAAGGCGGCGTCCTGGTGCGGCTCTTTGAACCCACCGCCGACGGCACGCGGCCTCAGCCCGGACGCGATGTCCCCGCCATCGAGGCAAGAACGGAAACGCTGCAGTTCGACGGCACGCTCGGCGAACTCACTTCTCCCGAAGCGCTCCGCGTCGAAGGGCGCGGCGTGTCATTCCTCGGCTCGCAGATGCGGGCGATCTTCAATGAGGTTGACCAGCAGATTGAGCTGCTCACGTTCCAGCGCGTGACGCAGTTCACTTACAACCCGAAACTGGCAAGCACGCTCGCGACCAGCACGCCCGCAAAGGCGTCAAGCACGACTGCCAACAACGCCGCCACGCCGAGCAAGAGTGGACCGACGGCGACAACGCCCCCTGATTCTCGCGTCGCGACAGCACCGACCAACGCACCCAACGCGACGGGCGGGACATCAGCGCCGGCGACAGCCACGACGAAGGCACGCTCGACGCTATATCGCGCGTACGCCATCGGCGACGTCATCCTCACGCAAGGCAAGCGTGACGGACGCGGCTCGGCACTCGAACTGTTCGCTCTCGTGACGGATGGGCGTTTGCCGACGATCAAGTCGCCGAGTGGCACCAAGGACTCGGCCGCGGCAAACGCCACGAGCTCGCCCCTGGCCGCGAGCACGCCAGCCCCGGGCACGGAGAAGGGCGCCTCCGGCGCGGCCGCTGCGGCTCCATCACTTGCGACATCGCAACCCGCCCCGGGCTCGCCCACGGCAAGCGCCGCGAGCGCACCAGCGACGCTTTCATCGGCTGGCAGCGACGAGATCGTGACGCTGCAGTTCACCGGTCCGCTTGAGATCAAGGCACTCGCCAAGCGACCTGAGATGCTCGGCACGTCGGATCTGGCGCTGGCATTCGTCGGTGATTCCACAACGCGTGCGAGCGTGCACGACGGAGTCGACGGCAACTCGGCCCTCGCCGAGCGGATCACCTACTTCGCCGACCAGCAGATCGCTGCACTTTCCGCCGCCACCGAAGGCGGCGTCGAGATGCTCTCGCCCGCGAGCGGCACGGCCGTCGCCAAGGACGTCCGCGTCGATCTCGCCGGCGGGCATGCCCGCTTCGTCGGTCCGGGCCGCCTGCGGACGGGCGACAAGTCGGTTGGCGACGCCCGCGGCGAACTCGCCTGGCGCGATGGCGCGGACTTCTCGTTCGTTGTTCGGGACGGCAAGATGACGTCGCTGCTCACGCAGGCGACGCTCCAAGGCTCGGTGCTCGCCAAGTCGGAAGCAGGCGAGCTCAAGGCACGCACCATCGTCGCCGAACTGACGCCCGGCGACAGTCGCTCGCGGCTCTCGTCGCTCACGCTGACGGGCGATGCCAAGGCCGCCGACACGCGCGGCGGGTCGCTGCAAGGCCAGAGCATCGTCGTCCAGTTCCTGGACCAATCGGACGCCGTCATCCCCACGAGCGCGATCGCCATCGGCGGCGTGGTCGCCACCCGCGACACGTCTCGTCTTGTCGCCGACGAACTCGAGGCGACGTTCTTTACCACGCCCTCGGACAAGGGCAAGGTCGATCGAGTCATCGCCAAGAACAACGTGCGCTTCACCGGAGCCGACGGCGTCGCGGCATCGTGCGACCTGCTGACGGCATACGCCAACGACCAACTCGCGGATCTCGAGGGTCAGATGGTGACGCTCTCGCAGGCTCGCGAAGCGTCTCGCGAGTTTGCCGCCGTGACCGGCACCAAGATGAAGCTTGAGGGGCAGACTGGGCGTCTCACCGTCTTTGGACCGGGCGTGTTCCGCCAGGAGGGGCCACTGAGTGATGCCGCCGACGCACCGCGTGAGATCAAGGCGATCGCGCGCTGGACCCAAGGCATGACGTATGACGATGCGACCGGGCAGCTCGACGCCAGCGGCGCGACGGAGGCACAGGCCTTTAGTTCGCCGCTCGCCTACGACGAGCTCAAGTCGCAGTCGATCCGATTGACGCTGACCAAGGGCTCGGCTCCGGCCCAGTCCGCGGGCGGCGGCCTCAGTCTGTTGACGCAGCCGCTGCCTCCGCAGAATGCTGCCGCGACGGAGCGAAAGCAACTTCTGACCGCGACCGCGATCGGCACCACGGGCGGCGCGCCTGCCAGCGTCACGAGCCGTCGCTTCGCTGCGGGCACGTCGCGCGAGGCGTTCGCCACAACGCAGCCTGAGATGCTGATGTACCTGCAGGGTGCGACGATCGTCGCGGATAACGCCGCGGGCACGCTGAATGTACCCGGCGAAGGAAAGCTGCTGATCGTCGATCGCCGCCCTGAAACCGGCAAGCCCGCCGGCAACACCCCGACCTCCGACAGCCTCGCGGGAATGGTGGGCGGTTCGGGCAGTTCTCGCGGCAACTCATTGTTTGACTGGAAGGGTTCGCTGAGCGTCGCGAGGGCAAGCAACACGCTCACGATGTCCAAGAGCGTGCGCCTGATTCACACGCCGCTTGATGCGGCCCAGCTGCCCGCGGAGCTGGAATGCGAAACGCTGACGGCACAGATCGGCGAAGCGGACGCCAAGGCCGGCGATGCGACGCTGCGCAAGGTCGACGCGGAGGGATCGGTGTTCGCCAAGTCCGGCAAGCGCGAGGTCGTGGCCGATGCAATCAGTTATGACGCGTTGGCACGCCGCATGGAGGCGTGGTCGAAGGGCGTCAACATGGTGACGGCGACCGATCCGGCGAGCGCGACACCAGTCACGGCTCAGGCGCTCACGTGGGATCTGGCGAGCGACCGGATTGAGATCCGCAAGCCCGGCACGATCGTCGCCCCCAGGTGAACCCGGCTACCCTTGCTCGAACCCCGTTCGTGGAGACTTTTCATGGCCGAACAGTCCAACGCCCCCGTTCTTCAGCACCCCGTCTTCAAGCTCGTTAAGGATCGCTTCCCGGGCGTGCGTCTGCAGGGAACGGAGTTTCGCGGCCAGTCCACGCTGATCGTGCCCCCCAGCCACTCGCACCAGGTGCTTGAGTTCCTCAAGAACGACGCCGCGTGCGGCTTTGACTTCCTCTCCGACGTCTTCGGGATCGACTATCTGAACTACCCCGGCAAGGTGCCCGGTCGGTTCGCGGTGGTCTACAACCTCGT
Organism: Planctomycetota bacterium; assembly: GCA_033763695.1. Taxonomy (GTDB): domain Bacteria; phylum Planctomycetota; class Phycisphaerae; order Phycisphaerales; family UBA1924; genus JANRKB01. The sequence continues at coordinate 57,501 of JANRKB010000003.1, forward strand.
CGCGACCAAGCGCGATGACCGCTTCTTCGTGAAGGTGCACGTTGATCCGACCCTGCCGACCGACGGCGTGGCTAATGACCCGGCGCTGGTCGTCGAGTCGGTGTGCGATCTGTGGCCGGGCGCGGAATGGCCTGAGCGCGAAGTCTTCGACATGTTCGGCGTGCGCTTCAACAACCACCCGGACCTGCGCCGCATCCTGACGTGGGAAGAGTTCCCCGCCCACCCGCTGCGCAAGGACTATCCGGTCCGCGGCCGCGGCGAGCGCGAGGCGTATCGCGTCATCGACCGCACGTCGGCATAACCCAAATCTCGACTTCGAACGTGCGCCGCGCGATCACGGGTGCAGGAACCCCAGATGTCCCTCGGCGTGCCTGAGGTGGAGCATCTTCCACTCCTCGTGCGTCAGTTTGCCGAATGCAGGATTCGGGGCCGCGGGCGGAGCCGCGTCCAGTCGCTGCCATGCGCGGCTGAGTTTTTCGAAGCCAACCTCTGCGGGCATGTCCTCGGTGGCATAGGTGCCCGCCGCCACGCCCGGAATGCGGAAGCCCACGATCGGCGGCCCGCTGAGGAACTTCTTCTTCATGAGCTTGATGATGAGCCGCATGAGCAGCGACGGCGGCTTCATCGGAAAGCCGGTGTAGCCGTACTCGATCCACGCAGCCAGATGCCCGAGGTTCTGGCCCAGCGTCCAGTTGCCGGTCCGGCGCAGCGAGCCCCGCTTCTCGGCGTCGAGCAACCGTCGCACATCAGCGAGCACATCCGCGCTCGACGCAAATCGCAAAGCACGACGATCTGAGACGGTCTTGGTGTCGATCGTTGGCGCCGACATCGGGGTTTCCTTGGGTATCGCGGGCAGCCGCTTCGCATTTCCTCAGCCGAATGTACATTATCAGCGTCGCAGCGTCCAAGTCCGGGGGCCGTGTGAATCTGGACGCGTGGTTTTCAGGGGCGATCGCGGGCGCGATTGCCGGGTTGAAGGAGCCTCCGATGAAGATCGAACTGGCACGTCGCACGATTGTCGCCTCGATGCTTGCCGTGATGTGCGCCGCTGGCGGGTGTGCGTCAACGGGCGGCCCGCACGTGGCGGGCAAACCCGGCCCGGAGCAGGAGCGGGCGATGGCCAAGCTCAAGTCGCTCGCCGGCGAGTGGACCAAGCCAGCGCACGGCGAGATGCCCGCGGCAACAATCGTCTACAGCGTGACCGCGGGCGGCAGCGCGGTCCGCGAGATCATGTTCCCCGGCACGCCGCACGAGATGACGAATCTCTATCACGCCGACGGCGGTTCCATCGTCTGCACCCACTACTGCGCGGCAGGGAATCAACCCCGCATGCGCGCGGCCGGACTGAGCCCCGACGGCAAATCCATCGCCTTCAAGTTTGACAGCGTTACCAATCTGTCCAGCGCCGACGCGTCGTACATGGGGGCTCTCACGCTCGACATGCCCGACGCCGACCATCTGACCCAGACGTGGATGAACTACGACCACGGCAAACTCCAAGAGCAGCACGCGGTCTTCGCCTTTACCCGCAAGAAGTAACCCGCTCGCTTGCGAGCGCTTGGGTTTGTCCTGCGCCGCGGACGCCCCAACACTTGCACCATGTTCACCGGACTCGTTGAGGCGGTCGGAGTTGTGCGCGACATCACGCAACGCGGTCCTGCCGCGTCAGCGATCACGCGGCTTGTCGTCGAGGCTCGCGAGTGGCCACACCGACCCGAGTTGGGCGAGTCGATCAGCGTGAACGGGTGCTGCCTGACTCTGGCCGCTCCGCTCGAACAAGCGGGCGGCGCGATGGCGTTTGACGCCGTGCCCGAAACGCTCAGTAAAACCACGCTTGGAACGTTGCGGCCCGGCTCACGCGTGAACCTCGAAAAGTCTGCAACGCCCACCACGCTGCTGGGCGGCCACATCGTGCAAGGGCACGTGGACGGCGTCGGTCGCGTTGTGCATGTGCAGCGCGGCGAGGACTGGCGCGTGCGTGTTGAGCCGCCGACGGCCATGATGGAGTACATCGTGCCCAAGGGGTCGATCACCATGCAGGGCGTGTCGCTGACGATCGCCGCGCTGGATGTGAAGGCCGGCTGGTTTGAGGTCGCCCTGATCCCGACAACGCTCCAGAAGACCACGCTGGCCGAGTTGGACGCCGGCCACGGCGTGAATCTCGAAGCCGACGCCATGGCCAAGACGATCATTCACTGGCTTAAGCACTTCGCGCAGCGCGGCACCTAAACATCGCAGCTCGCTCGGTTGCTCGCGACCTCGACCAGCACCGACAGGACCCCCACCCCGTGCGAATCCTCGGCATCGATCCCGGCCTCAACATCACCGGCTACGGCTGCATCGACGCCGACGCCGGCGAGGTGACGCTGATCGAGGCCGGCGTCTTTCGCCTGGGCGGACGCGCAACCCGTGGACGCACTGCAAACTCCCCCGCGCTGCCGCGCGGAGCCGCGAGCGTTTCCACGCGACTGCTCGAACTCGATCGCGACCTCTCCGAACTGCTCAATCGCGTGCGACCAGAAGTCGTCGCCGTCGAAAGCCTCTTCGCCCACTACAACCATCCGGCAACGGCAATTGTCATGGGTCATGCACGCGGCGTCATGCTTCTTGCGATTCGCCGCGCCGGACTTGAACTGCTGGAGTTCCGCCCCGCGCTCGTGAAGAAGTCGATGACCGGAAACGGCCAAGCCCGCAAAGAGCAGATGCAGCGCGCGGTGCAGGCCTATTTCAGGCTTGATGCCCTCCCCGAGCCGCCGGACGTGGCGGACGCTCTGGCGATCGCCGTGTGCGCAGCGCGACGGCAGTCGCTGGTCTGAATCGCCGCTCATCAGCCGCCGCTGCTGTACCGCTTGGCTTTCCCAGTGAGTTGCTCGAGACCCTTGCCCGTCTCGTGAGCCTGCGTGATGAGCGTGGTGAGCCACGCGCCGATCTGTTGCACCTGCTCGCCGAGCTGGGCGGTGGCCTGCACTGCCTGAACACGCTGACGATTGGCCTCATCGATCCGAGCCGCGTCGGTGTTGAGCTCTTCGCCGAGCATCTTGCGGGCCGACTCGGCCTGCTGACGGATGGCATCGAACTGACGGGCGGCGTGGTCAGCATCCGCTCGCAACTGATCGGCGCGGGCGACTGTCCCGTGCAGACCGCTCGGGTCGCGCATGAGCGCCTCGGCACGGGCGCAGAGTTGTTCAAGCCGTTCGAGGTCTGTGCCCAGCAGCCCGGCAAGTCGCTGCGCTGCGCCTTCCGTGCGATCGTGCAACTCTTGAGCCGCGCCTTGAGCACGCTGCGTCAGCGGCACGAGGACCTGCTCACACGAGTGCACCGCAGCCGCGAGACGCTGTTCGACCTGCTGTCCGATCATCGCCGAGTGATTCGCGAGATCCTCGGCACGACGATCAAGACCCTGCATCTGGACGCCAATGGCACGCGATGCTTCGTTGATCGTGCCGATCGCCTCATCGTGGCGACGTGCAATCGCATGCATGGAGGCGTTGGAGCGATGATCAAGTTCAGCCAACGCCTGCTGGCCGCGGGTATCGATCGCCGCGTTCACGTTGGTGGCACGCTCCTCAAGATCCGCAAGCGTCTGTCGCGCGATCGTCTCGACGCCGGACGCAGCGGCGCGGGCCTTGGTTTCGGCGTCGGTCATCGCATGCTGGACGCGGGTTTCCGCGCTCATGAGGTTGACGGTGGCATCGTCCGCCCGCTGCGCCATCGCCTCGGACTGCGTGAGCAAAGCCTGAGCCCGCGCCAGAGCGTCCGCCGCCTTTGCCGAGAGTTCCTCCGCCTGACGCCGAGCCTTGGAGGTCTGGTCATCGATGCTGACGCACGCGCGTTCAACCAGTTCAGTGAGACGCGTCTGCATCTCCGCCGTCTTCTCATCGATCAGCTTGTCGATGGTCGCACGCAGTTCGTCGGCGATCAGTTGCGGATTGATGACCTCCTGGCGAAGGCGTTCGGCGGTCTTGACGTGCTGTTCGAGCGTCGGCAGCACCTTGATCGCCGCTTCGAGGCGGCGCGAAAGCTCGCCGGTCGCGTCGCGCAGGCCGTCGCGCAGTTGCTCGACGCCCGTGCTCGCGGTGCGGAGTGACTCACCCTGTCCGCTCGCGTCGCGGATCAGTGCCCGCAGACTCTCGGCATATTCGTCAAAGGCACGCCGATCGAGAATGCGCGGCGAGAGAAAGACTTCATCCAACGTGGCCGTCGCGTCGGTGGTCGGGCCGCCTCGGCTGGTTGAGGATGTCAGGGTGGTCGTCGTCATGTGTCGCCTCCGTGCAACGTCTGCGGGGAGCATAACACAACGCGGACGTTGGGGCGAGGATGCGGGACGCTCGGTCGAGATGCCCTAAACTGGCTGCAATGCCGCGACGCCCCGAACCCAGCCGACTTCCACTCAACGACCCTCAACGCGGGGACCGCCTGCAGCGTGTGCTCGCCCGCGCCGGCGTCGGCGCACGCCGTGCGTGCGAACGCGCGATCGAGGAAGGGCTTGTGAGCGTCAACGGCCGGGTCGTTCGCGAACTGCCGGCGTTTGTCAACCCCGAGTCGGATCGCATCCTTGTCGATGGCCGGCCGCTGCGCCCGCCGGAGCGATTGCTCTATGTGATGTTCCACAAGCCCACGCGAACCCTCAGCGGCACGCGCAGCCTGCCCAGCGAGGATGCAGACGACGACGCAGTCGACACGCGACGCGGCGTCATCGACATGGTGGACCATCCCGCCGGCGCTCGCCTGATCGAGATCGCGCCGCTGGACTTTGACGCGACGGGAATCGTCCTGCTCTCCAATGACGGCGAACTGGTGAACAAACTGACGCACGCGCGCTATGGCGTGCCGCGATTGCTCCAGGCGGTGGTCAAGGGTGTGCCGGACGCCCGAACCATCGAACGCCTGCGCAAGGGCGTGTACCTGCCGGAGCGGCGCGAACGCGACGCCGACATGACGCAGCCGCAGCGCGGCTGGAGCGAGGATCGCGGCCCGATGAGCAAGCGGCCGCTGGGCGCCATGTCGGGTGCCAAGGCGGGCACCAAGCCCGGAACCAAATCCGTGCGGCTTGATGTTCGCGTGATCGACGTCACGGGCGAGCGGACGACGCTTGAGATCATCAGCCGCGATGGACGCGACGCGCATGCACGCGAGGTGCTGACCATCGTCGGGTTTCCGCCCAAGAAACTGACGCGTCTGGCGATCGGGCCGGTCGAGCTCAGCGGGCTTGGACTGGGACGCTGGCGCGAGCTTGAGCGGGCCGAAATCCTCGCGCTCAAGCGGGCCGCCGGGAAAGACCCGCGTTCGTCCAAGGGCGGTTCGAAGAATGCCAGCGATGGCCCGCGCGCCAAGGACGAGCGGCGTGCCGCCGTGAAGCCGGGTTCACGCCGCGATGGTCACGACGGGGCCACCGGAAACAACCGGCCGGAGCGGTCTGTGCGGGTGGTGCAAGAGGCAACGCGCAAGCCGCGGGTGATTCGTCCGGAGAATGAGCATGGCAAGCGATAAGCCGACGACCGCGACCGACGGCCCCAAGGCCAACGGCAACGGCAAGCCCGTGAGCTTTGTGCGTCTCGTCTGGGCGTCATACACCCAATCTCAGCTCACGCGGATGGCCGCGGCTCTCTCGTACCGCACGATGTTCGCGCTCGTGCCCGTGCTCGTCATCGGCCTGTCGGTGCTCGGCAACTTCGCCAGCGACCAGCAGAAAACGGAGATGATCGCACGAACGCTGGATTTCGCGGGGCTCTCCAACATTGCCGTGGACCAGCCCATGGACGAGGAAGGGTTCTTTAGCGCGTCCGCCAACGACGCGCCCGCGACCACATCACCGGATGGCAACGCCACGACCAAGCCCGCACCGCTTGCCGTCAAGAGTCCGAAGCTCGCAGAGTGGATCGGTGGGATTGTCGCAAAGGCCCGCTCGATCCCGTTCGCGACGATCGGCTTCATCGGGTTGATAGCCCTGATCTACGCGGGCATCTCCTTCATGGTGGAGATCGAGACCGCGTTCAATCAGATCTATCGCGCACCCCGCGGGCGTGCGTGGGTGCAGCGGGTGCTGCAATACACCGGCGTCCTCATTCTCGGGCCCCTCGCACTGTTCACGAGCTTTTACGTCAGCCAGTTGTTCACCGGATGGGTTTCGCAACTGACCGACGCCGCAGGATTCAGCGAAGTGCGCGGCCTGCTGCTCGGGTTCGCGGCCTACGCGGCCACTGTTGCGATCTCGTGGGTCGCGCTGACGCTGACGTACATGTCGCTCCCGAACACGTTCGTCCGCTGGGCACCGGCCCTCGCTGGCGGACTGGTGGCCGCGATTCTTTGGGAAGCGGGCAAGTGGGGCTTCACGGTGTATGTGAGCCGATCAGTCTCGTACTCGCAGCTCTACGGCCCGCTCGCACTGCTGCCGCTGTTCATGCTGTGGGTCTACGTCACTTGGCTGGTTGTGCTGCTCGGGCTGCTGCTGGCTCACGCCCTGCAGTCGTACAAGCAAGTGCGCGTCCTGGGGCTGGGCGTGATCGGCCTCGGCGGGCAGAGCGACCGGCCCCCGGTCTCGCCGTCGGTCGTCGACCCGGGCATGGCGCTGCCGGTCACTGTTGAGATCGCCGCCCGGTTCGCCCGTGGCAAGCCGTCGGCCCCCCACCACCTCGCCTCCGCCTGCGGCGTGGACGAACAGGTCATCGTGGACCTCTTGGGCCAGCTCGCTCACGGCGGATTGATTCATCGGATCGGGAACGCCAAGGACGATGACGCGTATGTATTGGCGCGGCCTGCGGAGCGGATCGACGCCAGTGAGGTGCTGGCCGTGGGCTTCCAGATGTCGGATCGGGCCCTGGGGCAGGCCTGCCCGGCGAGCGTCGCAAGCCTGCGACAGGCCCAACTCGCGACCTATCGCGGCCGTTCGATTCAGAGCTTCCTGCCCGACGCAGCCAGGGCCACCGGCGGACCAGCGGACTCCGGTTCTGGGGCCTCCAAAGAGGCGGCAGCCCCCGCCCCCGCCTCGCACCCGGCTTGACGCGCGAGACAACGAACCGGGCTGCAACTGGGCTGCATCCGGTCCAGACGCCGGGAAGAATACGATTTGAAGTCCTGCTCGAGGAGTAGCGTTCCATGATGACCGTACAAGCCACGCCCGCGACAACCCGATTCCATGCCGTGCGCCGCGTCGCGGCCATGACGGCCTGCTTGATCGGTTCTCTCGCGTCCTTTGCCGCGTTGGGCGGCTGCTATGAACACGTCGTCTCGGCCAAGGGCGTCGGTACCGAAGGGATGACCATTCACGAGCGACAGATGAGCAATACATGGATCGACCGCCAGCTCTTCGGCGACGCTGATCCCAAGCGGACACCCTGAGACGCGGCCTAGGCTTTGCGTCAGTCTGGAGCAACGCGGCGGCGCATGGATGGCCGCCCGGAACATGTGGAGTCTTGACGATGGGGCTTGAAGCCGCGATTTCGACAGAGTTCTTCATGACGACGCAGCTGCGTCGCGTGGTGAACTGGGCCCGCCGCAACTCGATCTGGCCGATGCCCTTCGCAACGGCGTGCTGCGGCATCGAGCTGATGGCAACGGCCAGCAGCCGCTACGACCTCGGTCGCTTCGGCTCGGAGCGCGTTTCGTTCAGCCCGCGCCAGGCCGATCTGCTGATCGTCGCCGGACGCATCGGCATCAAGATGCTGCCGGTGCTCCAGCGCATCTACGAGCAAATGTCCGAACCCAAGTGGGTGATCTCCATGGGCGCGTGCGCCAGCACGGGCGGCGTCTTTGACACCTACGCCACGGTGCAGGGGTGCGATCAGTTCCTCCCGGTGGACGTCTACATCCCCGGCTGCCCGCCTCGCCCGGAGATGCTCATCGAGGGCATCATGGCGATCCAGCGCCATATCGACAATGAAGGCATGCCCCCCATGCAGGGCGGCAAGCGTGCCGGACTTGGCCTGGCCGTTCAGCCAAGCCACGCGGTTCGTCCGCAGCCGGTGGGCCTGACGCTCGGCGTGTGAGCCACGGCCTTATGGCTGGTGCGATACAAACTGAAGTCATCATCGAGGGGGTCTGAACGACCCCCTTTCTTGTTTTGAGCGGTTCGGGTTATGCTGAGGGTGTAGCAGCGCGACCGGAGCGACGAAAGATCGTTCGAGGCGTGCTGCTCAAGCGGAGAAGTGTTCCATGCTGAATCGATGTGGCACCGGTCGGATGGACGCGATGCGCTTGACTTTGCGACTGGCAGCCGCCGCTTCGATGGCGTGCTCACTCTCATGGACCACTCCAACCCTCGGCCAGAACGCCCCGCAGCAACCAAGCGGCACGCCCGCGCAGCAGCCGACGAAACTCGACTTCAAGGGCACGGCGACGCGTGAGTTCGTTACGCAGGTGCTCACGCAGATCGCGAGCGACGCCGATTCTGCAAAGGGTTTCTCGACGCTGCGGGCGCGACTGGATGAGTTCATCGCGTACGGCGACTTCACCAAGAACGCCGCGGACTTCCGCGAGCTGTCGCGCGGACTGCGGCTGGTTGACCTCTTGCACACCGGCAAGCCCGACAGCCGCAAGTCGCGTGCGACGTTTTTTCTTGAGCATCCAAAGTTCGCGACGGAACTGGCGTTTCTCTTCAAGCCCGGCGTCGACAAAGGCGAAGACGCTCTGGGCGTGATGGACACATTGGGTGCCAAGTTCGCCGACAAGTTCGAGCAGTTGCCCGCGCTCGCCGCGGCGTGCTGTGTCGTCTTCGATGAGCCGCAGGCCGAGCACCTCAATGAGAACACGGTGACGGCGGCGCCGGTCACGGACGTCTTTGCGTTTCTGGCCGACACGTCACGCTACATGGCGTACAACCCCAAGAACACGCCCGCCGAACTGCTCGTCTATGTCGTGAGCGTCACAAGCCCGATCGACCAGTTGAAGATGGTTGAGTCGAAGTTTCGAGGCAACGTGGCGCTTCCTGCCCGATACACCGACGTGGTGTACGACGATGATCACTTCAAGGCGGGAAAGCCAAAGAAGGTGACCGTCGCCGGGTATTCGCTTGCGAACATCATGAAGTGCGGCGGCGTGTGCATCGATCAGGCGTACTTCGCCGCGGAAGTCGGCAAGACGCTCGGCGTGCCCACCGTGATTGTCACGGGGCGTGGCAACGATGTCGGGCACGCGTGGCTTGGATATCTCAAGGCGGGCAATGGCGGCGCGGTGTGGGACATGACGGCGGGCCGCTATGCGGGGTACACAAACGTCATTGGCTTCATTCGTGACCCGCAGGCCAACGGTGATACGACCGAGGGGCACCTGAACGTGCTCGCGTCGTTCTCAAGCGACTCGCCCGACGATCGACGCACCGCGGCGGCGTTCGTCGATGCGGCGGAGCGCGTCAATGAACTTGTGCGTGAAGTCAAGAACTTTCCGCCCGCGAAACCCGCATGGGTGGGCAAGGGCGACGCACGCAAGCCGGAACTCAAGACCCAGTTGCAGTTTCTTGAAGAGGCCGGACGCAAGTGTGCCGCGTACGAGCCGATCTGGAACACCATCACCACGCTGGCCGATCGCGGTTCGCTCGACAACGCGACCCGGCGCCGCTGGATCGAACTGCTCGTGAACTGGTGCGGCAAGCAGTTCCCCGACTTCACCGGCGAGATGCTCGTCCCTCTGGTGAGCTCGGTCGAGGACATCAAGGAACAGGATCGCCTCTGGGATTGGGCGTTCCAGAAGTTTGCGTCCAAGCCGCCAGTCGCGGCGATGATGCGATTCATGAACGCGAGCATGTGGGACAAGGCACAGCGCCCGGACGAGGCCTGGAAGTGCTATGCCGAGGTGATCGCCAAGTTCCCCAATGAAGGCCGCGTCTCGCTGACCGCCGTCGACAATGCGCTCAAGCTCCTGATCGCTCACGATCGCCCGCTCACTGACGCGACGACCCTCGTTGGAGACGCGTGGCGAAAGTCGGAGAAGCCTTCGGCGATGGCCGCCCAGTTCGGTACGCAGTCCGTGTGGTATCAGATGGGACACAGATATGCCAGACTGCTGAAAATGAGTGGACGCGATCAAGAAGCGTTGAGCGTGGAGCGGGGACTCGCGTCAATCAGCGGTGGTCGTAACGGCCAGGGACAATGAGAAAGGCCCTTCCGCGATGGACGGGCCTTGGTCACGATGGTGCGAGCTTTGATTGCCGCGCTCTCAGCACCCTTGCTCGAAGGCGGCGACGAAGTCATCGAAGTCGGTGAAGTCGAGGAAGCCATCGGCGTTCACATCCGCGCCCTCGACACCGTTCTCGAACGCGGCGACGAAGTCATCAAAGTCGGAGAAGTCGACGAAGCCGTCGGCGTTGAAGTCCGCCACGCCGCACTGCTGCGGGCAACCGGCCCGGCCGCAGAAGAAGACGATGCGTTGAACCTGTGACGCAGCCTGGCCACCCGCCGCACCCGGATCGGTGATGAACCACTGGGCGTAGAGCACCTGATTCGCATTGACCTCGCCGAACGCCAGCGGCCACTGTTGGGTCGCGTAGCCGCCGCCGTTGCCGGTTCCCTTGGTGATCTGCGGTGCGAACCAGCGCGTGGGCGTGATGACGCCGTTGACAGGCGCGGCGGAACTCAGCCCCAGGCGTGCCGTGGCCCCGCCGAGCGCACCATCAAGACCGATGCGGAACTCGAGGTTGCCAACGAATGCGGGTGCGTCGACGACGGTGACAGGGCGGACTCCGCCGGAGCCGGCAACGCCGTTGCCGTTGGCAGGCACGGTGGGCTGACGGCCCGCCTGCTCGCGGAAGAGCGTGGGCCGATCAAACGGGAACTGCTGGTTGGCGACGCGCGGATCGGTCAGACCGTTGCGGATGAAGTCATCGATCAGCGGCGCGACCTGCGGCGGAACGTTCACCAGGTTGCGGATGATGGGGTCGAGGTTGTCCTGGAACTGCGGCGGGTTCGGGCCGCGGGCCGCGGCGTAGAAGCCGATCACCTGCGGAATCGCATTGAACTGCCCGTTGTGCATGAACGTCGCCTTAAGGCCGACGTTGCGCAGCGACGGCACCTTGAACTTGCCGCGATCGGCAAGCACACCGGTGATGCCCTGACGCCCAGAGTCTTCGGCGATCGGCCGCAGGCCGATATTGCGGAAGGAGAAGTCGGTGAAGTGCGGCGCGGTGTGACAGTCGTTGCAGTGACGCACGGTGAACTCGTTCAATCCCTGCTGCTGCTGGGGCGTGAGCGCAGTCGCATCACCCGCCTGGAAACGATCCCACGGCGACTGATCAGAGATCAATGTGCGCTCGTACGTCGCGATCGCGAACGCGATCCGCGTCGCGTTGATCTCCGTCGTGCCGAATGCGGCCTTGAAAAGTTCGGGATAGGTGATGTTCCCGCTGAGAGCCGCGGCCAGATCGGGCGGCAGATTTGTGGCTAGATTCAGTGGACGCGCGTCGGCGAGGCGAGCCGCGGCACCAGCCCACGACTGCCCCGCGTGCGACATCTCAATCGTGTTGAGGATCGGCTGGACGATCTGGCTCTCGAGCGCGCCGTTCGTGTTGATCTGCACGAGCAGGCTGTCGGGTGCAGAGAACGTCGGGTTCGCACGACCATCCCAGAACAAGTTGGGTGCGTACGCCGCGTTGATCGGGGTGTTGGCCGCGCGACCGGTGACCTGCGGGCGAAGCTGGAAGACCGTATCGCGCAGATAGTCGTTGACGCTGTCTGACTTGATAACGCCAGGCGAGGCGATGATGTCATCCGGCGTGTTGTTCACGCCGTCGATGCCAGGGTTGCGAGCGCCGCGCGGGTCGGCACCGCCGCGGCCCATGACGTGGCACGACGCACACGCGACAGCGTTGCTCGTGGACATCTGATCTTCAAAGAAGAGCGCCTTGCCGAGGATGCGCTTGGCTTCGCTGAAGGGGTTCTCCGTCGGCGTCGGAACGGGCGGGAGCGCGGCGGCTGCGTGGCCGGCGCAGAGCGCGAGCGCCACCATTGCAACAGATCGACCACCACGAACCCACGAGACACCCGTACCACGACCGGTGGCATTCACCATGGCTGTACTCCTCAGCAATCGGGTTGCGGCCCGCCAACACGCCCCTCGCGCAGCGGACACCGTTTGTCGCTCAACGATGCGAACGGGCGACGCATTGCGTGTTCGTCAGGATTTTTTCTGAGTTCGTCCGCGACGCGCGCCGGCCGCGGGCACAGACGCGCTTCTGTCGCGGCCGTGTGAAAGGTGATCCACCGGCGAGCCAAAGGCGGCCCGAAACACCCTCACGCGATCCAAACACATCAGGTTTTCCGGGTTTCGGGCGACTAAACTTGGCCCCTTTGCCGATCTCGGCGGACCCGTTTTCGATGGGTCGGCGGCTCGGACGGTTGGTCAGCGTTTCTTGCACGGAGGTTTCTGCACATGCTCGGTCGCATCTTCAAGGCCTACGACGTCCGCGGCACCTATCCCGACCTCCTCAACGAGACGCTCGCGTGGCAGATCGGATACGGCGCGTCAAAGTTCCTGCTCGCCGATGCCGCCGCGGCTGGCGAGACCACGCCCATGATGAAGAACATCGTGGTCGGCCGTGACATGCGGACGCACTCACCTTCGCTCGCCAAGGCGTTGATCCAGGGCATCCGCGACCACGGCGGCGACGTGATCGACGTCGGCATGGTCGATACGAGCTTCATCTACTTCGCGGTGAATCACCTCGATTGCGCCGGCGGCATCCAAGTCACCGCGAGCCACAACCCGCCGAACTACAACGGCTTCAAGTTCTCCAAGCGCAGGGCCAAGCCCGTCGGCGAGACGAGCGGCCTGGCTGAAGTGCGCAAGCACGCGGCGATGGTCGACAAGGCGACGCTGCAGCCCGCCGCCGGGCGCGTTGAAGTGCGCGACCTCTGGGCCGCGTACACCAAGCACGTCCGCCACTTCCTGAATATGCCCAGCGGCAAGAAGCTCAAGGTCGTGATCGACGCAAGCAACGGCATGGCCGGCACGATGATCCCCAAGATCTTCGGCAAGGAATCGTCGATGGGCGCGGCGGCGGGCCTCGAAATCATCCCGCTGCACTTTGAGAACACCAAGGGCGTCTTTGTGCACGAGCCCAACCCGCTCGTCGCGTCGAACATGAAGTGGACGCAGGACGCGGTGCTCAAGCACAAGGCCGACATCGGTTTCTGCTACGACGGCGATGCCGATCGCTGCTTCGCGGTGGATGAGAAGGGCAACATCGTCGGCTGCGACCATCTGACCGTGCTGATGGGCAAGTACTTCCTGAAGGAGAACCCCGGCGCGTCGATCGCCTATGACCTGCGCTCGACCAAGGCCGTGGAAGAGGACATCACCAAGGCGGGCGGCAAGGCTGTGCGCGGCAAGGTCGGACACGTAAACATGAAGGCGGCTCTGGCCGACCAGAAGTGCGTGTTCGGCGGCGAACTGTCGGGCCACTTCTACTTCCGCGACAACTACAACGCCGACAGCGGCGCGATTGCAATGTGCGTGATCCTCAGCATCCTCGCGCAGGGCAACAAGACGCTCAGCGAACTCATCAAGCCCATCGCCCGCTACGCCCAGTCCGGCGAGATCAACTTCAACATCGAGGACAAGGACGGCGCGATCGCGGCGATCAAGAAGGAGTTCGGCGGCGCGCCGTGGAACGCCAAGATCGACGAGATGGACGGCGTCACCATCGACTGCTTCGCCGCCAAGGGCGAGCACGGCGGATGGTGGGCCAACATCCGCAAGAGCAACACCGAGCCGCTGCTGCGTCTGAATGCCGAGGCCCGCGACAAGGCGACGCTGGATCGCATCGTCGCGATGCTCTCGCCCAAGCTGGGCCACAAGGTGGATCACTGAGCGGAAGAGACCGAGAGACGCAGAGACGAAGAGACGGAGTGCGAAAGACAAAGAGGAAGTCACAAGTCACGGCGTCCTTCGCCCCAAGCCTGATGCGATAGAATGGCGATTCACTTCGCCACTTCGCCACTTCGCCACTTCAGCCCTTCACATGACACTCGCGGAACTGCTCACGCACTGGGGCCTGGCCGAGAACCCCTTCCGGGGCGAGGAGGCCCGCGCGGATGCAGTTTTCTCGCGGATGTCCGCGCTTGATACGGGTGCGACGCCTACCGCCGGTGGGCACTTTGCGGCGTTCCACTCCGACTTTGAGAAAGTCCTCGGCGATCTCGGCCGCCCCTCGAGCGCGATCGTCTTTGGCGAAAAGGGCAGCGGCAAGACCGCGATGAGGCTGCAACTCGCAGCCCGCATCAACGCCTACAACGACGCCAACCCCAAGGCTCGCGTGCTGCTGGTTGCGTATGACGATCTAAACTCGTTTCTGGATCGTCTGCACGCACGCCTCGCGGCAGCCGGCAGCAAAGGGCCGCTTGAGTCCTTTCAGAAACTGCGGCTCGTCGACCACCTTGATGCGATTCTGCACCTGATCACCGTGCGTCTGGTGGACGCACTGCTCAACGAGGGCGGCTCAGAACCGGTGCTCATTCCGGGCAAGCCTCGCGAGCTGATCAAGTTGCTCGATGCATCGCAACGCCGTGCGTTGCTGCGGGTGCAGGCGGTGTATGACCGGCCTGATCGCGCCCCGCTTCGGACGCGCGTGCTGCGCCGGCGACTGCGCATCTTGCCCCCCTGGTCGCGCGTGCTGACCTCGACGCTCGCGTACTTCGGCTGGGTGCCCGCGCTGGTGGTCTTCTGCCTCGCGTACGTCCAGAAAGTGCCGCTGACGGATCCGACGTTGATCTATGCGCTGGGCGCACTTCTCAGTGTGTGGGTGCTCGCGATCCTCAAGCACGCCGTCTGGGATGAACTCGTGCTCCGGACGCTCGGACGGCGCGTGCGAAAGCAAGTGCGCGTGCTGGCGCGAGCGCACTGGTCGTTCGCCGACTCGCTCGCGCAGCTTGATCGTGCGACGCGTGCAAGCGTCAATCTGCCGGTCGGTGATTCCGACGAAGTCCGCTACGTCATGCTCGACACGCTCCGCGGCGTGCTTGCCAAGGCCGGGTACAGCGGCATGGTCGTAATCGTCGATCGCATGGACGAGCCCACTCTCGTCAGCGGCGACGCGGATCGCATGCGCGCGGTCGTCTGGCCGATGCTCAACAACAAGTTTCTGCAGCGAGAAGGCGTCGGCATCAAGATGCTGCTGCCGATCGAGCTCCGCCACGCACTCTTCAAGGAATCCAACGCGTTCTTCCAAGAAGCACGCCTGGACAAGCAGAATTTGGTTGAACGTTTGCAATGGACCGGTGCGAGCCTCTACGACCTGTGCGAAGCACGTCTCAAGGTGTGCGTCGCGCCGGACCGGGCGGCACAGGCGCCCTCCGCACTCATCGACCTGTTTGATCAGGACGTGACACGTCAAGACCTGATCGAAGCGCTCGACCAGATGCACCAGCCGCGCGACGCGTTCAAGATGCTGTATCGATGCATGACCGAGCACTGCGCCACAGTGACGCGCACCGAGAACATGTGGCGGATCCCGCGGGCGACGCTGGAGAGCGTGCGCCGTCAGGAAGCCGATCGCGTGCAGCAGCTCTATCGCGGCATTCGCCCGGCCTAAACATCTCGCTTCCGCGCGTTATTGCTTCGGCGGCCGGCTCTCGGCCGCGGCCTTGCGATTGCGGAATCGCTCCGCAGCGGTTGCAAAGTTCTTGCCGAGCGACGCCGCACCGCGACCAATCACGCGGGCGGCAGTGGTTGTTCCATGAGCCGCAGCCGAGCCGCCGACGCGAGCGGCACGAGCGATCGACGCGCGGGCATCGCTCCATGCCGAACGATTCGCATGGCGCTTCATCGCGACGTAGCGCACCCAGAAGAGGCTGATGACCGCCGCCAGCAGCGTCAGCCACACCCACACCATCGTCGCGTGCATCGGCGTCAGGCTCATCCGATCACTTGTGAGCATGAGGACCGCAGCGAGGAGCACGGACGCGGCACTCGTGAATGTGAATCCGATGCGCAGCAGCCCATCGGGATGCGGCAGCGTGATGCGAGCCGGGGTGGAGTCCACCATCTGGAAGGCGGTGTCCTGACCGGCCGCCGCGGTGTTGGGGACGGCGGCGGGAGCATCGCCAAAGGCCCACCAGAGGCCGCGATAACCGCGCCACAGCCACACCAGCGGGGAACGCATCACCCACCAACCCAAGGAGAGAAACCCGATCATCGAGCACCTCCGACCGGCATTCCCGGCACGAAGCCTCTTGAAACATGCCGCTGCGTGCGTTGTTGGGAACGAGCTGGGGACGATTTCGTGCCTAGCGCATGAAAAAGCCGCGTCCCAACGGAGCCGCGGCTAGAACAAGCAACAGGAGCGATCGGGCGCCTACTCGGCAGAGCCAAGGTACGCCGCGAGGACATCGCGGGCAGCCGCGAGGTCGGTGCGATCGATCATTTCGGTCACGGTGTGGATGTAGCGCGTGCCAACCGTGATGCCAACGGCACGAGCGCCCGCCGCGGCCTGCTGGGCCGCCGCGCCGTCCTGACCGCCCGCGGCCAGAATCGTGCGCTGATACGGGATCCGGTTCTTCTGCGAGATCTTCTCGAACTCACGCACCAGCGTGTGGTCCGAGATGAACGAACTGTCCTTGATGTGCAGGCCATAGCCGCGGCCCTGGATCGTGACCGACTCTTCCTCCGGCACGCCGGGCGTGTCACACGAGAGCGTCACATCGATGCCGAGGCCGACATCGGGCAGCACCGCGTGGCTCGCGGTCTTCGCACCGCGAAGGCCGACTTCTTCCTGCGTGGTGAACGCGACGACGACCTCAGCGGCGTGATTGGGGTTCTCCGCGACCAGCTTGCGCACCGACTCGATGCCCAGCCAGCACGCGACGCGATTGTCCATCGCCTTGCTCACGAGCTTGTCGCCCACTTCGATCAGCGGCTCGTTCATGACCACGTAGTCGCCGATCTTGACCTTCTTGTTCACCTTGTCGGCAGGCAAGCCGATGTCGACGAAGAACTCCTTCACCTCCGGCACGCGCTCACGATCCTTGGGCCCGCTGATGTGGATCGGGCGGCCGCCGGGGTTCATGACGCCCAGCAGATCGCCGTCATCGGTCACGACCGTGACGCGGCGCGAGAACAGGTTGCGCGTGTCAAACCCGCCCGCGGGGTTCATCCACAGGAAGCCCTTCTTGTCGATGCTCGTGACGTAGAACCCGATCTCGTCCATGTGGCACAGCAGCATGACGCGCGGCGCACGCTTGGCATTCTTCTTCACCTTGGCGCGGCTGTGGCGACGGCAAATCAGATTGCCCAGCGCATCCGTCTCAACCGTGTCGAACAGCCCCTTGATCTCTGTCTCGATCAATGCACGCACACGCTCCTCGCGGCCCGGCACGCCGGGCGTTTCGCAGAGCCGCTTGAGCAGATCAACATTGAGTTTGTCGGCAGACTTCTTGGCCATGGTGAACTCCGGGAGAAGAAGGAAGCATCAGGTATGAGGCATTCGGCATCAAGAAGTGTGTGACAGATGCCGAGCTCGACACGAGAGCCATTTGGACGCACGACTTGACGGACTGTTCTGGGGCATTGCAGAAATCTGCCGACGGCATCGCCGCTTGATCACATCTTGGGCGTGCCGGGCACTTCAACCCATTCGGCCGCGGTGTGGCGGACGATGGCACCAGAGACGGTGTAGATCACCTGCTCGCTGACATTCGTGCAGTGGTCGGCGATGAGCTCGCACAGACTGCCGATCTCATGAAGCAGGAACGCGAACTCGACGGTCATCGCGCCCTTGGAGATCTGGGCTTCCGCATCGCGCAAGATGGCATCCTTGAACGCCGTCACGCAGTGCTGGCTCTGAAGCACCACGCGCGCAAGTGCCGCATCGCGCCGATAGACCGCGGCATTGGCGTCGCGGACGATGCCGATGATGCTGTTGGCCATCACACGGAACGTTCCGGGGAACGGAGCGTTGGTCGCTCGAAGCGTCTGCACGAGCGCGGCCACATCCACGGCGGCGTCCGCAATCCGCTCCAGTTCGTTGTTCACCTTCACGACCGTCAGCACATCACGCAGCGGCCCGACCTCGAGCGAGGCCCCTTCGCGCGTTGCATCGGCGAGCAACTGCACGCTGGCCTTCTCGAGGGCAACATCGGCGACGTCGATCGCGTCGTCATCCTGCGCGACGCGGGCTGCCTGCTGCTCGTTGCGACTGAACACCGCCTCAAAGGCAAGTTCAACCAGTGCCTGTACGCGACGCCCCTGGGCGACCAGGTCGTTGCGGAGGACGTCGATCCGAGCAGAGAAGTCCGTGGAAGGCATGGGTCTACAGGATACCACGCCCGCGGCATGCAGGTTGGCGGCGTCTCCCGGCATGACGCTGACACCGTGCCTTACTGCTTCTTTGGCGCGCGATCCTTCACCATCGTCCCGGGCGTGTGGCGCAGGTCCGGATGCTCGGGCGCGTCGGGCACCTTGACGGGCTTCTCGTCGAGCTGCTTGAGCAGCAGGTCGATCGCAGCGTCAAGCTGCTTGTCATCCCCGTTGAAGGTGGCGTGAGGCAGATTGTCGACGACGATGTCGGGCTCAACACCCCAGCCTTCGATGAGCCACTGCCCCTCGGGACCAAAGACGCCCGTCTCGGCCGCGGAGGCGATGCCCTTATCAACCAGGACATTACTGGAGGACAGCCAGATTTCGCCGCCCCACGTCCGGGTGCCGATGACCTTGCCAAGTCCGAGTCGACGGAAGCCCTCGGCAAACGCTTCGCCGTCCGAAGCCGTCGCCTCATTGCACAGCGCGACCATCGGGCCGCGGAAGGCCCATTGCATGTTCCATGTGGGCGGACCGACGCGTCCCTGCCAGTAGAACCACGCCTTGCGCATCAGGCGTGAGAGAATCCACGAGTCGATGTTGCCGCCGCGGTTGTTGCGCACATCGACGATGAGGCCTTCGCGCGTGAAGGACGGGTAGTAGTTGCGTGCGAACTCCGTGTAGTTCTCATTGCCCATCGCCCGCATGTGGACGTACGCGAGCCTGCCGTTGCTGCGCTTCTCGACGTAGACGCGACGGGCGTACTCCCAGTCGTGGTAGCGCAGGTCGGCCTCGCTGTCGCCGCTGATCGGCGTGACGATCACCTTGCGTTCCTCGCCCGCGGCGCTCTGCACATGCAGCAGGACCTGCTTGCCCGCCAGATTCCGCAAGAGCGACTGCGGCTCATTCACACCGGCAATGACGCGATTGTTGATCCGCGTGATCAGTTCGCCCGCCTGCACGTCCACATCAGGCTTCGCCAGCGGCGACACGCGATCGACCAGGTCCGGATCCGGCTGATAGATGCGCTTGACGCGCCAGCCATTGGCTTCCACAGCCAGCTCTGCACCGAGGAACGCCGGCATGACCGTGTCCGTGAGCGGCCGATACTCGCCGCCTCGGACGAAGTGATGCAGAGCCGACAACTCCCCCACCATCTGGGCGAGCACATCGCTGAGTTCGCCGCGATTGTTCACGCGGGCCGCGAGCGGCGCGTACTTCTCACGCATCGCCTTCCAGTCGATCTTGTGCATGTCGCGATCGTAGAAGTAGTCGCGATGCAAACGCCACGCCTCGCGATACATCTGGATCCACTCATCCCGCGGCACGAGCGGGAACGACCAACCGCCGAGATCCACCGCGGCCTTCTCAAGGTCGCCGGGACCGGAAGCGGACGTGTCCAGCACATAAAGCGTGTCACCTTTGCGGACGAGCATCGCCTTGCCGTCTTCAGAAACATCGAACAGCGAAATGTCCGACGCGATCGTCTTGAGCGAGACATCGCTCTTGTCGATCGGCGCAAACTGCAACGTCCGCTTGTCGTCGACGCTCGCGACGAGCAGCAGACGCTTCTCCAGCACCACCAGCGACCCGTAATCACCCGGAGGCAGCGGCACTTCCTGCGTGCGTGCCGCCAGTTTGGCAAAGTCGATCTTCACCGTCGGCGGCTTCTTGCCTTCCTTGCCGGCGTCCTTATGACCGTCTTTCCCGGCCTCCTTCTTGGCCTCGCTGCTCGCGTCCTTCGCGCCATCGGGCTTCTCGCTCTTGGCCTCGTCCTTCTTGTCCGCCTTCTCGCCCTTTTCCTTGTCTGCCGTCTCCTTGTCTTTCTTCTCGGCGAGCAGTTCATTGTCCGGCTCGAACGGCGAGCGATTGCCGGGCATCAGTGCCGTGATGTACACCTTGGTCTTCTTGTCGAAGTACGGCTCGGGCTGCATCGGGCCCCACGGACTGCCGACCACCGAGTTCAGATTGCGATCCGAGAGGAAGTAGAGGAACTTGCCGTCGGGGCTGAACGCGGGCAAGTACGAGTCCTGACGATCGGTCGTGAAGTCGTGCGACTGCCCCGCCGCCAGGTCGTACACGCGGATCTGCTTGAACGAGTTGTCCGCGGGGCGCACATACGCGAGGAACATGCTGTCAGGTGACCACGCAAGCCCCTCGATGTTGTCAACGCCCGATTCGTCGATCTTCTTCGTCGTCTTCGTCGCGACCTCGGTGATGAAGAGCTGTTGATCCTTGTTGTGGTGGGCGATCCACTTGCCGTCGGGACTTGGAATTCCTTCCCAGCGGATGATCGTTGAATCGCTCGTCAGTTGCGACGCCGTCCCCGAACCGTCCGCAGGCAGCGTCCAGAACTCGATCTCGTCGGACTGATCCGAGAGCGTGAGCACCGTCGTGCCGTCGGGCATGAATCGAGCATCGCGGCGGCGAGCCGACGCATCATTCGTCAGGGTGATGAATCGCCCCTGCTTGCGCGGCGCGATGAAGATCTGGCCGCGTGCGGTCAGGATCACGCGATCGCCGGTGGGCGAGAGGTGTGCGCCGGTGAGGTACTCGATGGGCTTCTTGACCCAACGTTCGCGATTCTGATCGAGGTCGCCGCCGAGCGTGATGTCGAGCTTGGTCGACGCCCCCTTGGCGATGTCGTAGATCCAGATGTCCGCGCCGCACTGATACGCGATGCGCCCGTTGCTGAGGCTCGGGTTCTTGATATCCAGCCCGTTGTGCGAGGTGTGCTGCTTGAGATCCTTGCCGTCGGCGGTCATCGACCACACGTTCATCGTGCCGTCGCGATCGCTGGCGAAGTAGACGCGGCCTTGCCACCACATCGGCGACGTGCTGGTTCCCGGATAGTCCGCCGTGAGATGCACGGCCTCCGGCGACGCACCGCTCGCGGCTTCGTCAAACCGCCACAGGCTCTGCACGCGCCCACCCACATACCGCTTCGTCGCGCTGCCTTGGAACGGAATCCGCGTGAAGATTAGCGGGCCTTGGCCGTTTTCGCCTGCATAGACACCATCGCACGCCTGCGCCAGCGGCACGAGGTTTCGCTTGCCGCTGCTGAGCGTGAGTTTCATGAGTTGCGTGCTCGGCAATGTCGAGTGCCGACGTGTCGAATACAGCAGCACATCGCCAGTTGCCCAACTGATCGGCAGGCTGACGGAACCATCAAACGTCCGCCGCGTGGGCAGGCCGCCGTCGGTCGGCATGGTGTAGACCTCGGTGCCGCCCTCGTACTGGGCTGCAAACGCGAGCGTCTTGCCGTCCGGGCTGAGCACGGGCTGGCTCTCTTCGCCGGGGTGCGTCGTCAGACGCACGGCCACGCCGCCTGAGGCATTGACCTTCCACAAGTCGCCCTCAGAAACGAACACAACAGTTTCGCCCGCGATCGAAGGCGTGCGGTAATAGCCAACCGTCTGCGCGATCGCTGATGCCGCGAACACGCCCAGCCCCGCAGCAAACGCGGCGAGGATCCTCAACGAGGTGCGACCAGCCCCAAGACGCGAGGAGGGCTTCTGACGCGTTTGAGCGATCCGTGCGAGCATTTCGGCCTCCGAAAACGAACCCGCCCGAGGGACGGGGAACAATGGCTTTGGATCAGCCGGACCGTTGCCCGACCGAGTGGCACAGGGTACGAAACCGTCGCGTGACCCGCCATCGCGGGGCCATCGCTACCAAGAAGCCCGATTGGACGCCTCAGATGTGCCCGGGTTTGCCTTTCTGGAGTCGATCGGGCTCGATTGGCATCTGCAAGGCATTTCGCAAGAGGGTTTGCCTGCGGGCTTTGCCCGCGGGGTTGGCCCGCCGTAAAGTTCCCCCCTTCCCGGCACTGTCCCGGGGGTCATGGCACGCCCGTGTCGGGTTGTGTCGTCCAGTTCTCAGAGCGGAGCCGCTGCGCGTATGTCGACCACCGAAGCCAAAAACAAGATTCAGATCTCTGACGCCGGCCCGAGCCTCAAGAAGATCAACATCGAGATCCCCGCGGCCGCCGTGGGCGCGAAGATCAAGGAATCGATCGACACGATCTCGGTCGAGGCCGAACTCCCCGGCTTCCGCAAGGGCCATGTGCCGCGCTCGCTCGTCGAGAAGCGCTTCGGCGCCACCGTCCGCAAGGAAGCCAAGGCCCAGCTCGTCTCCGCGGCGTACGCCGAGGCCGTGCAAGAGCACAAGCTCAAGGTCGTCGGCGAGCCGACGGCACCCGGCCTTGACGCCGCTGAACTCGCCGATGGCAAGTCCTTCGCCGTGACCCTCGAAGTCGAGGTCATGCCGGAGTTCAACCTGCCGACGCTCGAGGGCATCGCTGTCAATAAGCCGCTGCTCGAAGTGACCGACCAGATGGTCACCGACGAACTCAACAAGATCTGCATCAACGAAGGCTCGCTTGAGTCGCGTGAGCAGGGCGACGCCGGCGACTACTGCACCGGCCACGGCAAGATGACCGGCAAGGACGGCACCGTCTTTTACGACCTGCAGGGCGCGGTCGTCCAGATCCCCACCGCCGACAAGAACGGCAAGGGCATGATCCTGGGCGTCATGGTCGAAGACTTTACCAAGCAGTTCGGCCTCCCCAAGCCCGGCGACAAGAAGACCATCAAGGTCAAGGGCCCGGAGAACCACGAGGTCGAGGGCATCCGCAACAACGATCTCACGATCGAGTTCACCGTCGATCGCGTTGATCGCATCATTCCCGCCAAGACCGAGACGCTGGTCGCGGCGTTCGGCATGTCCGACGAGGCCGCCCTTAAGACCGCCATCCGCGAGCGCATGTCGCAGCGCGTCCAGGTGCAGCAGCAGACGCTGATCCGTCAGCAGATCGCGGATTACCTGCTCGCCAACACGACGCTCACGCTGCCCGAGCGCCTGACCACGAATCAGGCCGCCCGCACGCTTGAGAATCGTCGCCTTGAGCTCATGTACCGCGGCATCGCCCCGCAGGAGATCGAGGTGCACATGGCCGAGCTGCGTTCGCAGTCGGCGACCTCGGCCCAGCACGACCTGAAG
The DNA here is from genome assembly GCA_033763695.1 of Planctomycetota bacterium. Taxonomy (GTDB): domain Bacteria; phylum Planctomycetota; class Phycisphaerae; order Phycisphaerales; family UBA1924; genus JANRKB01. The sequence continues at coordinate 80,721 of JANRKB010000003.1, forward strand.
CTGTTCTTCATCCTCAACAAGGCCGCCGAGGACCTCAAGGTCCAGGTGACCGAGGGCGAGATGAACCAGCGGATCGCGATGATGGCGTTCGAGCGCGGCGTCCGCCCCGAGAAGCTGCGTCAGGAACTCATCAGCCGCAACCAGGCCGGCGCGATCTACCAGAACATCCGCGACCACAAGACCATGGACACCATCGCCTCCAAGGCCAAGGTGACCGAGATGTCGGCCGAGGAGTTCGACAAGCTCGCCAAGGCGAAGAAGTAAGCTCGGGAGCGTCAAGCCCCGAAGCGTCTGGGGCCATCAGCCTTGGACCCATCTGATTGAGTTCTACAGCCCCGCGTGATGAACGCGGGGCTTTTCATTGACGGCCGCGTTACGATGGTGACCCGCCGCGAGATCGCTCGTTGCAACGGCGGGAGACATTCGCCACGGGGATCTGCTCATGCCGCTGACGTTCGCCGCCGCAAAGGACCGTTTATCCGCCATCGGGCAACAGCATCTGCTGACGTTCTTTGACCGCCTGAGCGGAGCCGAGCAAGCAAGCCTGCTGGCACAGATCGAAGCCCTCGACATCGCCGCGCTGCCCGGGCTGATCAGTACCTACGTCACGAGCAAACCGACCGCGGCGCGTCCGGCAAACATCGAGCCTGCCCCCTACTACCCACATGACCACTCCAGCACCAAGCATGCGTGGGATCGCGAACACTATCGGCGGCTCGGCGAAGGCCTGCTGCGTGCCGGCAAGGTCGCCGCGTTCGTCGTCGCCGGCGGCCAAGGCTCGCGCTTGGGTTTCGACGGTCCCAAAGGCTGCTATCCCGCGGGCGCGGTGACCAACAAGCCGCTCTTTCAGATCTTCGCAGAGCAGGTGTTGGCGGCCACGCGACGCTATGGGCGCGTCGTGCCGTGGTACATCATGACGAGCCCACTGAACGACGCGGCAACGCGGGCATTCTTCAAGGAGCACCGGTTCTTCGGGCTCGACCCCGCGAGCGTGATGTTCTTTCCGCAGGGCGTGATGCCGTCGTTTGACCTCAAGACAGGCAAGGTTCTGCTCGCCTCCCCGGGCGAGATCGCAACCAACCCCGACGGCCACGGCGGCGCGGTGCGTGCGTTGCACGTTTCGGGCGCACTGGCGGACATGCGTGCACGCGGCATCGAGCATCTGTCCTACTTCCAAGTGGACAATCCACACGTGCGCGTGTGCGATCCGGTGTTCGTCGGGCTGCACGCGCACGCACCGGATTCGTCGGGCCAGATGTCCAGCAAGATGCTCGCCAAGGCGGGCCCGGGCGAAAAGGTCGGCGTGTTCTGCCGAGTCAACGGCAAGATGGATGTGATCGAGTACAGCGACATGCCGGCGGAACTTTCAGGCGCGACGAATGCCGACGGCTCGCTCAAGTTCAACGCGGGCAGCCCTGCGATCCACCTCATCAGCGTCGCGTTCCTCGAGAAGCTCGCGTCCGATCCGGCGTTCAGCCTGCCCTATCACCGGGCTGAGAAGAAGATTCCCCACGTTGATCTCGGATCGGGTACGACCGTCAACCCAGACCACAACAACGGCGTGAAGCTGGAGCGATTCATCTTCGACGCGCTCCCGCTCTGCTCGACGTCGCTGCTCTTTGAGACCGATCGCGTCGAGGAGTTCGCGCCGATCAAGAACGCAACGGGCGCGGACAGCGCCGAGTCATGCAAGGCGCTGCAAACCCTGCGTGCGGCTCGTTGGCTCAAGGCACGCGGCGTGAACGTCCCGGCCAAGCCCGACGGCAGCCCGGATTGCGTCCTTGAGATTTCGCCGCTGACGGCGACGAGTGCCGACGAGCTCAACGCCGCGAACCTGCCACGCGCGATTGCTGCTGGCAGCACGCTGGCGTTGTGATGTCGTCCCGCCGCCCGGTCAGCGACGGATCTGAAACGTCTTCTCCTCGCGATCCGGGGGAACGTCCATCGGGTACGCACCGATGATGTTCCGCGACATGGCTCCGTGAATCGACACGAGCAGACGCTCCACATCCGCGGCTTCGCCCTGGGCTTCAAGCAGCACGTTGCCGTCGGGCAGATTCATCACCCAACCGGTCACGGGCAGGCGTGCGGCCAGCGATGCGCAGGTCGCGCGAAACCCGACGCCCTGCACCCGCCCGCTGTACTCGACGCGCACTCGTTTCATGCTCGCATTGTCGCCCCGCGTGAAGAAGTTCGCAACAATCGTGGCGTGAACGACGAGCGAGAACAATCGCCAACAACTGCTTGGTCTGCCGCCCCGGGGGAAGATCTGCGCCAACAAAGCATCTGGCTCGCGGGCTGGCTTGCCGAACGTGGCGTGCAATCGCTGCACCTGCATTCGGCCGCCGGGATCGAAGAACTCCATGCACGCGTGACCGACCTGCCAGCGTTGCTGCAGACGCTCGCGCCCGCGGACCGCGTCGATGCGGGAACGATTGAGATCAGACGAAACGCCGCGGCTTCGCTCTCGTGGCGTCCTGCCCCTAAAGTCGGCTCGTGAATCGCGTGGCCTTCCATCCCGGCGTCGTGCTGCCCATGGCGGAGGCTGTGTCATGACGCGGCCGAGCGTGGACATCCTGAAGCTGCCTCTGGACCAGTTGCCTGATCCGCTTCCGATCCCGACGCTGCCGCGCGGACGTGATGGCAACTTCGCGGCGCAGGTGCGCCCGCCGGGTTCCAAGTCGCTCACGAATCGCGCTCTGCTCCTCGCCGCACTGGCCGATGGACGCAGCGAACTGCGTGACGCCTTGGTCGATGCCGACGACGCGCGGCGGATGCTCGCCGCCCTTCGCTCGCTGGGCGCAACGATCACCGAGAACGGCGGCGGCGCCATCAGCGTCGACGGCGTCGGCGGACGCTGGCATGTTCCGCCCGAGGGTGTCGAGCTCAATCTGAATAACGCGGGCACCGCGACGCGATTCCTCGCCGCCGCCAGCTTGCTGTCGCCCGCACCAGTCACCATCGACGGCAACGCACGCATGCGCGAACGCCCGATTGGCGAACTCGGTGACATTCTCGGGCAGCTCGATGCCCAGATCGCGTATCTCGGCAAGCCCGGCTTTCCGCCAATGCGTGTGATGCCAGCGACCGCCGCGATCCCGCGGACACTTGAGATTCCGACGACGCGCTCCAGTCAGTTCATCAGCGCCCTTTTGCTGGCGGCGCCGTGGCTGCCGGGTGGGTTGACCGTGCGTCTCACCGGACCGATCACGAGTCGGTCGTACGTCGAGATGACGGTCGGCCTGTTGACGCGGCTGGGTGCCAACGTCCGCACGAGCGAGGACATGCGTGTGATCCGCGTCGGCCCCGGCAACAGCGGCGGCCCGGAACGCGGCCTCGCCGGCTTCCACTACGACGTTGAGCCGGACGCCAGCGGCGCGACGTACTTCTGGGCGGCCGCGGCACTCGTGCCGCTCGCGTCGTGTCGTGTCCTGGGGCTCGATGAACACTCGCTGCAAGGCGATGCGGATTTCCCCGACACGCTCGCCCGCATGGGTGTGGGTGTCGTCCGACACAGCGGTCGCACGCCGCAGGAGAGCTACGTTGAGACGCGCGGCCCGCGCGGGCTGTCGGCCATCATGGCCGATCTCTCCGACATGCCGGACGCGACGATGACTTTGGCGGTGGTGGCCGCGTTCGCACGAGGTACGAGCATTTTCCGCGGTATCGGCACCCTGCGCGTCAAGGAAACCGATCGCGTTCAGGCCCTGCAGAACGAACTCGCCAAGGTCGGCGTCAAGGTCGAAAGCCCCGTCGCGGGCGACCCCGAGGTCATGAGCATCACGCCGCCGCCGGGCGGTATCGATTGTTCAGCCTCGGCTCCGCGCGTGGAGTTTGACACCTATGACGACCACCGGATGGCGATGAGCATGTCGCTGATCGGGCTGGTGCGGCCCAACGTGTTCATTCGCGACCCACGCTGCGTAAACAAGACCTACGCGACCTTCTTCACCGATTTCGCGTCGCTGCTGGATTGAACCGTCCGCGAGCACGCTGCACGCAGGCCGCATGCTGCGTGGGTGCGCCTGCTCGTGTTGCACGCCGACAACACCCCGCACACACGGAACGCCACCAACCAAGGCCCGAGAACCGCAAGCGAGGTGAAATCGCCGTTTTTGCTTGCGGGCCGCGGGTTTTTCCGGGACTCTGGAGCCCTCCGCCGGTTGGCACGCCCCGGTGGAGCCCTTGGGAACGCGCGTTGCAATCTCTTCTCGTGACAGCGGCACGCGGATGGATCCGGGTGCGACACGCGTCTTCAAGCCCCAGACAGGCAACCCTTGGAGTGGCGAGAGATGAACGAGCAGGAATTCCAGAGCAAACTCGGCGAACTCATGAGCCAGATCAGCAAACTCCCTGAATCGGAGCAGGGTTCGCTGAACATGCTCGCGCAGGAAACCAAGAGCCGCCACGACAAGATGAAGAAGACGATCGGCGACCTTCAGGAATCGCTCGACTACCTGCGTCTGAGCATCAAGTACCTGGTGTTCGATCTCGAGGCCACTCGCCGCGAGAACGATTACCTCCGCAAACTCCTCGACGGCAAGAACGCCAAGCGCGAGGGCGGAGAGGAAGAGACCAACGACTGACCCCTCGGCTCGCGCCCAACACGGGTTCATGCTTTGCACCCCACATGCAGAGCGGAATCTCGGGCGCGAGCCCCTGTTGGCGACGGACCCGCGAAACCCCGCCGCCAACAACGACCCAAACCTCCACCGCCATGACCCGGTGCGTGCGACGAAGCGCCGGGTCGCGGCGTTTTTGAGGGTCCGCGAGACCCGCCCGCCTTGGACGCCCGCCCTCGGGCGGCGTATGCTGGTGGCTCTGGCGGCAGCCCCGCCAGCGCCCATCGTCGGCAGCAATGCCCGCGACACCTTGGAGAGGTGGCCGAGAGGCTGAAGGCGTCGGTTTGCTAAACCGATATAGGGACCTAAATCCCTATCGAGGGTTCGAATCCCTCCCTCTCCGCTTGATTCTTTCCGCCCGCTCCGCGGGCGTTTTTTCTGCGCGTGTGCGGCGCTCGCTCGCGCGGATGCACACGTCCTCCAACCTCGCTCCGTTTCTCTCAATGGAAGTTCCGCGCTTGCATCGCGGCGGGTTCGGCCGGTAGTTCCGGCGTGTCCAGCCGGTGCACAATCACATGCACCACGCCGCCGGCCCGTTGCACGACTCCGGTTGCGAGCACGAACGTCTTCGCCGCGGCTCTACGGAACCGCTGATACACACGATGCCAGACGACGAGGTTGGCGATGCCACTCTCGTCCTCCAGCGTCATGAACGTCACTTCCTTGGCCGTGCCCGGTCGCTGTCGCACCAGCACCAGCCCCGCGACACGCACCTTCGCGCCGTCGGGCAGCGCGCCCGCATCGGACAACGCCGCGCACGGCACGGCACCCGCCCGCGACAACGCCTCGCGAGCAAACGACACCGGATGGGCCTTGAGTGACAGGCCTGTCGTGTTGTAATCCAGCACGACATGCCGCGAGGGTGTCAGCGTCGGCAGCGCATCGAGCCCATCGGCGTGCGTCTCGGGCACGGACGCCTTGGCGTTTGCTGCTGTATCTTCAAGCACGCCCTCAAACAGCGGCATCGGATCATCACGCAGCAGCCGTGTCTGCCACAGCGCCTGTTGGCGCGACAACCCCATCGAGCCGAACGCATCCGCCGCCGCCAGTCGTCGCAGCGTCGCCGCTCGCACGCCGCTCGCCCGCCACAACGTCTGCATCGACGTGAATCGACCATGCTCGCGCACGCTGCGGGCCAATCGCTCCGCTTCGGGTCGCTGCAGACCCATGACCAGACTCATGCCCAGGCGAATCTGGCCGCGTTCGATCATGCTTTCCCACGTGCTGTGGTTCACATCGATTGGCAGCACACCGATGCCGTGCTCCTTGGCGTCGCGCACCAACTGAGCCGGCGCGTAAAAGCCCATCGGCTGGCTGTTGAGCAGCGCGGCACAGAAGTGGGCCGGCTCATGCCGCTTGAGCCATGCCGACGCATACACGAGCAGCGCAAACGACGCGGCATGGCTCTCCGGAAAACCATACTCGCTGAAACCCTTGATCTGATCAAAGCAGCGGCGTGCAAACTCCTCGGGAATGCCGTTGCGGGTCATGCCGTCGATGAGCATCTGCCCGAAGCGATAGATCTGATCGCCCTTGCGTTTCCATGCCGCCATCGCGCGGCGGAGTTGATCGGCCTCACCCGGTGTGAAGCCCGCTGCCTTCACCGCCAGCGCCATGCACTGCTCTTGGAACAGCGGCACACCCAACGTCTTCTTGAGCACCTCCTCGATGCTCGGATGCACATACTCAGGCTTCTCGATGCCGTCACGCCGACGCAGATAGGGATGCACCATGCCGCCCTGGATCGGCCCGGGCCGCACGATCGCGACCTCGATCACCAGGTCGTAGAAGTTCCTGGGCTTGAGCCGCGGCAGCATCGACATCTGGGCGCGGCTCTCGATCTGAAACACGCCGACCGTGTCCGCCCGCTGGATCATGGCATACGTCGCCGGATCCTCGGCGGGGATGGTCGCGAGCGAGAGTTCGCTCTTGCCCTCCTCGCGGCGGCGTGCGTTCACCGTCGCCATGCACCGCCGCAGCGCGGTGAGCATCCCGAGCCCCAGCACATCCACCTTCAACATGCCCGCGGCGTCGATGTCGTCCTTGTCCCACTCAACGACCGTGCGATCAGGCATCGCGGCATTCTCGACCGGCACCAGTTCGCACAAGGGCGAACGCGTGATGATGAACCCGCCGACATGCTGCGACAAATGTCGTGGAAAGCCCAGCAACTGAGACGAGAGCGTTACGAGCCAGTGCAGCGTGTGATCGTCAGGGTTGAGCCCCATCTCGCGCAGACGCTTGGCGTCGGCGATGCCGTGGTCAAACCACTCGATGTCCTTGGCGAGCCGATCAACCAGATCGAGCGACAGCCCCAGCACCTTGCCCACTTCACGCACCGCGCTGCGGCGCCGATAGGAGATCACCTCCGCAGTCAGCGCGGCCCTTTCGCGCCCGTACTTGCGATAGATGTACTGGATCACCTCCTCGCGCCGCTCATGCTCGAAATCAATGTCGATGTCCGGCGGCTCGTTGCGTTCCTTGCTCACAAACCGTTCGAACAGCATGTCGATCCGCGTCGGATCCACCGCCGTCACGCCCAGGCAGAAGCACACCGCCGAGTTGGCCGCCGCTCCGCGTCCCTGGCAGAGAATCGGCCCCTGCCAACCCGCGATCGGCGTCGCGCCGGGTGTTTCTTCGCCGGTGCGGGCGAAGCGCACGAGGTCATGCACCGTCAGGAAGTACGGCGCGTAGTTCAGTTCTTCGATGAGTTTCAGCTCGTGCCGCAGCAGTGTGCACACTTTCTCCGGCACCACGGCGCCGTAGCGTTCGTGCGCGCCGCGCCAGGCAAGATCAGTCAAATGCTGCTGAGGTGTCGTGCCTACCGGCACCACCTCGTCGGGATACTCATACTTGAGTTGATCAAGCGTGAATCCGCGGCAGCGCTCGGCGATCCGCAGCGTCCGTGTCATCGCCTCGGGATACGCCGCGAACAGTCGCTGCATCTCGTCGGGATGCTTCAGATGTCGCTCGGCGTTGGCATTGAGCCGCAGCCCGGCTTGGGCCAGCGTGCAGCCGTGGCGGATGCACGTCACCACGTCCTGCAGCATGCGCCGGTCGGGGTGGTGAGAGAGCGGGCGATTGGTGGCCACGAGCGGCACACCCGTCTGACGCGACACCTCCGCCGTCCGCGCCAATCGCTCGCCATCATCCGGCCCATAGCCGATGCTGGTCGCGAGTGACAATCGATCGTCATCGAACACGTCGCGCATCCGTCGCAGCAATGCGATCGCCTCGGGCGAAGCCAGCGCCATAGGCACATCCTCGTCCAGTGGCATGGCGATCGCGAGCAGTTCGCGAGACAAACCCGCGATGTCGTTGAACTCCAGATGACACTGCCCTTTGGACGCACGTCGCTTGCCGGTCGTGAGCAGGCGGCACAGGTTTCGATAGCCGCTCATCGACTCGGGATAGAGCAGAATCTCCCACTGGGGCATGTCCAGGGGACGAACCCGCGCGCCGATCACCAGTTGCATGCCCGCATCGCGTGCCGCCACATGGGCACGCACGATCCCCGCGAGCGAGTGCAGATCGCAGATGCCGATGGCGCGATAGCCCAACGATCTGGCCTGCGCGACGCACTCTTCCGGGTGGCTCGCGCCGGTGAGGAATGTGAAGTTGCTGGTGACGCAGAGTTCGGCGAACTCTGAAGTGGTGTCGGGCGACGCGACATCGCTCGCCAGCGGCTCGGTGCGTCGGAACGGGTGCGGCCTCAACTTGGGAAACTCAACCGCGGGCATGGCTTCGCCTCAATCTCCGGGACTCGCCACAATCGTCACGCCCACACGCCGTGTACGAACCAGCAGAGCGACGCGCCGTCGGCGTTGATGTGCCGAAACATCCAGACCCAGTGCCCGTTCTCGAGTTGCACGCGGAAGTAGTCGCGTGCGGGCGGTGCGATCTGAATCTGCCTGGGCGTCGGCTTTGACGTCTTTGTCCGCGACGGCTTCTTCGTGTCCATCAGCGGCCGCCAATGCCACCACTCCTGCTCCAGCCGCTCGGGCCCGGCACAATGCAGCACGCTCCAACGCCGCCCGCGCCACGCCACACTCGCCAGCGGCCCATCGGGCGCGACCGCCAGCACCTCGACTCGTTCTGGTCTTGCGAACAACCGCGTCGGTCGATCGCCGCGCGGGACGGCGTCTTGCTGCACACGCGGCAGCTGCTTCTCATGTCGTATTGACGTCGCCACGCCGCGCACCGCTGGACACACACGAACCGTGCGCTCGGGCAGATGCGACGCGACACTTTCCTTGTACACCACGCGATCGACGCCTAACCGCGACGACAGCGTGTCGATGAGTTCTCCCCACGCCGCCTTGTTGAACGTCGGTTCCTGGCCGCCAAGCCCATCACTCACCTGCTGCTCGTGACGCAGTCGCCCGGTGCGCGATGCCAACAGCACCACGCCCTCCACGCCGCCCGCCAGATCGATGCGCTCCAGCCGCGGCCTCAGCAACGACCACAGATGTGCCGCGCTGCGATTGGGATGGCTGAGCATGATCTGCACATCGGGCGGCACTGCATGCCGCGCGAGATCCGAAGCCTGCACACCCGCGTGCGGATTGGTCGCAGGCTTGGGACGCTGCAGCGTCACGTCCAGTTGGCGCACGCCGCGTTCCTGCTCGACGAGCACGTCGCACAGTTCATGCAGCAGCGTTCGGGCGGCCTCATGCACCGCTTCCCATGCGTCGGTGTGTCCGTCGAACATCAGCCCCGCACGCGCGGGCGGTCGCGGACGCACGGGTTCGATCGTCTCGGGCGCGCGACCCAGCGCCTGTGACAGCCGCCGCAGCAGCGCGGGATCGAAGCGGGCCGCCAGGCTCGCCGGCGGCAGGCGCAGCACATCGCCGATGGTGGTGATGCCAATCTCTGCGAGGGCGTGCGACAGCGTGTCATCAATCCGCAATGCGCATGTCGGCAGGCGCGTCAACGCATCGCGTTCACCGCCGGGCAGAACGCTTGAGAAAGCCTGATCTGCGTGTCGCGCCATCGCCCAGGCGCAGCCGATCGTCGATGCCGCCGATATTCGTGCCACAAATCCGCGCGAGTGCAGAAACCTCGCGATCTGTCGCAGCAGGAGCAGTTCGCCGCCGAACAGGTGGGCCACACCGGTGATGTCCAGCACAAGCCCGTCGGGCGGGTCCGGAGCCACCAGCGGCGAGAACTTGCACAAACGCACCGCCAGCGCGTGCAATGCCATGGCATCACGCTCAGGACGATGAGGCTCGACATGCGCGTTCAAACGCGACGGCAACAGTGAACGGGCATGGGCCAGATCCATTCCTGTGGTCACACCCGCTTCCGCCGCTCGCGCGCAGCGATGCGCTACCAGTTCACGCGACGCCACCGTGCGCGTCAGGATGAACACCTGCGGCAGATCGCGTCGGGCGTGCGCATGAGCTTCACCCGAATCGACGGAGGCGCGGCGCACCATCGCCCGTCGCACCAGATCGCTCGCCAAGGTCGGCAGCCACACGCCAAGCACCCGCTTTGCAGTCCCGCTCATGGTCACGCTCCACCACCCACCGATGCGTTCCCACCAGACTTGCTCCCCCTTTGTGCCGCAACAGTTCCAGCGTCCAACGTCGCTTGCCCGCTTGCGAGGCGTCCCAAGACACAAGCCATCGCAGGGCTGCCGCCGACAGTTGTTGTCGTTCCCACGACGGCCGCGCCAGCATCACCACGCATCCGCTCGACTCGGCGACCAACTGCAAGCGTCGCGTCGCGGTGAGGTCAAACCCGCGGCCGTCGATGATGACAGCCGCGCTGGTGCGACTGCGCAGCGCCAAGTCCGCGGCCCAAAGCCGCTCGTGGGCCGACTGGGCCTCCACATACAGACTTCGCTCCCCCAGCAACGTCCGGCGTGCTGCCATCGACCGGACCGCGTGCATACCGTGCGGCCAGACCTCGGCCCCGACCCACACCAGCCGATCTCGCTCGCGTGGTGCGGCATCCGCCGCCTGCGATGCAAAACTGCACATCAACTCCAGCGGCGGAGTCCAAACGGCCTGCCGCTTGTTCTGCGGCTCGGTCGCGTCGTCCACGCCGAGCCACTCATGCACCACTCCGGACGCAAGGCCAAACCACGCCCCGACCCGCGGCATGTCCTGCCGGCCGGACCCGAACGCCGCCGCCCCCCGTCCTGTGCCCAGCCCGACAGCCTCAATCAGCCCCTTGTCCCGAGACGTAGTTGCTTGTGCCGCAATGGTTTGGAGTGTGATGCTTGGCATGCCGTGACTCGCAGAAGCCAAGACAGCATACCACAAAGCGACCATGCGTCAACTATTTGTTTGGTATTCGATTGAAAAATACTCGCCCCGGGCTGCACCCCGCCCCAAGCACGATTCCTTCACATCTGCCCAGGCCGCACGGCTTTGCGTCGGATCGAGTGTGAGGTCATCGTGGGACTTCACGACATCGGCGTGTCCGTCGGCACAGACCGCGGCATTCACTCTGCCGTGCATCACGAAGCCGCCCGGATCGTCAGAGATCAGCATGAGGATTGCCACCGCTCGGACGCGATCGTCCCGGGGTTCTTGCTGGTCCCCCGCCACACCTGTTGCTTCGCTCGCCCCACGCAAGCAACCGACTCGGCGAGGCCCCAAACCATCACGCTTCCTTCGGCTTTTCAAACCGATAGTGCGACACAAGCCACTGACGCCCGTTGTCGAGGCCCCAGAGTTCTGCGCACGCCATGAAGAACACGCGCCAGCGATGGAACCACGCGAGCGCATCGGCGGGGCCGTACGCCTCACGAAGCACGTCGAGCGCCTCATCACGGCGCGCGTCGAGATTGGCGAGCCAGCAGTTTGCGGTGCGTTCATAGTGCGTCCCGCTGACGCGCCAGTGCTCCGCGAGTCGGAGATCATCCTGGAAGTAGAGCAGCAGTTCATCCGACGGCATGATGCCGCCGGTGAAGAAGTAGCGCCCGATCCAGTCATTCTCCTGCTCAAAGTGATATGCAACGCGAGCGTGCGTGAAGATGTGCACGAACAGCATGCCCGAAGGGCGGAGCCACGAGGCGATGCGACCCAGCAGCGCCTTGTAGTTCTTCATGTGCTCGAACATCTCAACGCTGACGACGCGATCAAACCCGCCAACTGCACCATCCGCCGCGACGGGCGGCACGAACTCTCGCACGTCCGCCGTGATCACGTTCAGATTGCGAAGCCCACGCTCCGCCGCGCGAGCCATGATGAACTCACGCTGCGGCGCACTATTGCTCACGGCCGTAATCGAAGCATTCGGAAAGCGACTCGCCATGAAGAGCGAGAGCGAACCCCAGCCGCATCCGAGTTCCAAGATCCGCTGGCCGTCTTCAAGTCGGGCCCGGCGGCACGTGAGGTCGAGCATTGCGGCTTCCGCCTCCGCGAGCGTCGCGCCCTCACGCTCAAACAAACAGCCGCTGTACTTCAGATGTGGCCCGAGACAGAGACGAAAGAACGGTGCGGGCAACTCGTAATGCTGCTCGTTCGCAACGTCCGTGTGAATCGCGACGGGCGCGGCACGCAGCTCATTGATAAGCGCCATCTTCCGCTGGTGCGACGCCTCGACCCCGCCCTGCTCTTCGCGGGCGATGCGCTGCCAAAGACGACGCCGAATCGACCAGCGCACGAGCGGATCGGGGAACATCCCGCGATCCAGCCACGTCTCATACCAAGGCTTGCGGACGCTCGCGACGCGCCGAGCCGTGCGCTGGGCAAGCGCTACGCCGAGCGCAGTCGACGTGGATCGGCGCGAAGAACCGGACAGATCAGCGGTGGAAAGCGTCGCCACGTGAGAATCTCGCAGGAGGACCGAGGCCGCATCGCAGTTGGCCAAACCAATCACAACACGCTCACCCACTTCGACCGGCACAGGAAACCAGATTCCGCGCCGCTGGTCGAAACAGGCGAACCCCCTACTATTGGCCCGAAAAGGACGGTCGTTGTCGGTCATGGATGGTCCCCTCGAAACGCAATCAGAATCGCGGCCCGCGGACAAGCACCCCGGGCCGTCGCCTCACGCGCACTCCTCGTGGGCACCGCTGCGCCATCGGCACTTCCGAAACGTGTGGATCGCGGCGTTCGGCTCAAGCGTCGGCACATGGATGGAGTTCGTCGCCGTCCGCTGGATCGTGTCACAGGCGACCAACGACGAAGTGTGGATGGGCTATCTGTCCGCCGCGCAGCTCTTCCCGACCTTGCTCCTTGGTATGTACGGCGGCATCGTCGCCGACAGCGTCAATCGCCGCTCACTCATCGTGGTCACGCAGGGTGCGATGATGTGCATCGCCGTCGCGATGGCGACAGCCGCGGCCCTGGGCTGGGCAAATCAATGGGTGCTGCTGGCGCTCTGCCTTGCCCAAGGCGTGACCTCGGCATTCAACACACCGGCGTGGCAGGTGCTGACGCCGCGCCTCGTGCCGCGCGAGGAACTGACGCGTGCGATCACGCTTCAGGGGATTCAGTTCAACATGGCTCGCGTGGTCGGCCCGGCGATCGGCGGCGCGATCATGGGCGTGTTCGGCCCCGTCGTGCTGCTGGGGTTCAACGCCGCCACTTTCCTCGCACTGATGATGATCGTGCGCACGACGCCTGACGCCCCAGCACCGCCGGAGCTTCGCGGCAAGTGGCGCGATGTCGCCGGCGTCTGGCCCTCGACCCGCGAGGCCGGCAGATGGGTGTTTACTCGCCGCGGCCCGCGCGCCGCGTTCTTGTCGCTGTGCGTCTTTGCCGTCTTCGGCACGCCGCTCATGCAGCTCCTGCCGCTGTTTGTTTCGGGCGTCTACGGCAAGAAGGAAAGCGTGTTCGGCATCATGCTGGCGCTCATGGGCGCGGGCGCTGTGCTGGGCGGCTTGCTCGTACGCCGTGTACCCAAGTGGTATCCGATGCACCACTTCATCCCCCTGAGCGTGATGCTCGGCGGGCTGTGCATCCTGCTCTTCTCGCTCTGCCCCGAGCCGATCAGCGCCGGCATCTGCATTTTCTTCAGCGGCATCTTCTGGATGTGGGCGTTCAACTCGTCGATCGCCGCACTTCAGTTGCTGGTCGATGACTCGATGCGTGGGCGCGTCTTCGCGGTGTGCAACACGATCTCGCTTGGGCTTATGCCGCTGGGGACGTTTATCGCCGCTGAGGCAGGTCACCTTGGCGAATCACTGGTGGGACGGTTTGCTCCCCAGTGGATGCACGCCGGCATCGGCACACAGCTTGGCTTGGCCTTCGTCTCGAGCGTGCTGCTCATCGCGGGCATCGTGATGATCACGATCCGCACGCCCGAAGTCGACGGCATCAAGCCCGGCGAGCCGGGATATGAACGTGTCCCCGGCTTCTGGCGCGGCGTGCTTGCCACCAGCCATCGACGCCACGCCCAGGGATTGTGCGCTGAGTGCGCCTATCCCATCGGAAGCACCACGCCCGACGCCGCGGACGCGCAGTGCACCGAGTGCGGCACGCCCAGGCATCGCTCATAATCGTCGCTCTCAGGCTGCTTCGCGTTCGCTCGACTGCGCAGGATCGCTGCAGTTGTCGAGATCGCGCTTGAGTTCATCCACGAGCTGTCGCACCGTCGCCAATGGCGTGTTGTTCTTGATCGCGCGTGCGATGAGATCAACAAACTGCGCCAGCCGCGTGTAGTCCTCGTTGGGGCCATCCTTGTTCGGCGTGTCGCTGGGCACAAGAAACTCCAGCGGCAGATCGGTGTTGAATCGAATGCCGATCTCGTGGATGTGCGCCTTCACATGGCGGCAGCGAACCACCTTGCCCTCGGCACGCAGGTTGAGTCCGTCATCAGGACCGCGGAAGCAGAACTTCACGCTCGCCCCAGCATGGACGTATCCGATGTAGAGCATCGATGATCCGCCGCGCGAGATATCACGCAGCACGCCAGGAAACTTGACAGGCGAGCCGCCGGGCTGATGAAGTTCCACCGTCGCCGTCCATCCCGTGGGGAGGGCGTAACGCTTGTGCTTTCGGCGGAGCATGACCTTGGGCACGCTGCCGTCGGTTTGGTTCAGTTGCTCCATCAGCGCTTTGAACTCTGCCTTCGACAGTCGCAGTTGATCACCGGACATGGCAACCTCCCCAAAGCCCACAGGCGGCTCATGGAGGGGTATCGGTCGGTCGGTCGAAGGGATTGCGGGAGCACGACCGAACAGATCGTTCGGCGTTCTCGCGTGACGCGTTGTCCCCTATTCGCGGCCCGGCCATGAACACGCGGGCGGCGACGTCTGGAGGGCCTAGATCACGCAGCCCCTCGTTCAGGCTGCGGCACGGCGGGGCATTTCGCGTCAGACACCGGCGCTGGTGCCGTCGCCTCACCGGGCTTGGTAACCAGAAGCGACTGCAGGCTCGCCACGGCACGCCCGGCACGCGACAAGTCCTTGGTCTGAATCGCGCCAGCAAGTTCGGTGTGCTGGGCATGGAGCGAAGCCCACACATCACCCGGCGCGTGCCCCGCACGCTCGGGCGGCACGAACGCGACGAAGGGGGCAACGTCGATCGGGCGGTCGAACTTCACGCCCACTTCGTGAACGCGGCCCACGACGTGCGTGCAGCGCACCACCTTTCCAGGCACGAGCATTTGCTCGCCGTCGCGGGTCTTGAGCTGAATCAGGATGTGCGTGCCGCTGTAGATGAACACGCCGTGCAGGAATGAGAGCCCGCCATCTGACACGTCGCGCGGGACAACCAGTGCCGTGCACACCGACGAGCCAGTGCCGATGTCGACCGTCAGGCGATCGACATCGAGCAACCGATGACGCGGCTCGCGCCGGCTCAAACGCCCGGGTTCGCTGAGCGCGCGACGTTCAATCGTCTCGAGCGCTGCACGGCGCTCCTGCTCATTCAACCTCAAAAAATCCTTCGCGTCGGGCATTGGAACCGCTTTCTCCCCGGTTGGTTGGCGGAGAAATCGGCCCCCTCACTCAGGTGAATCACCGACTTCCCCCGCTTGGGGGGCGATTCGGTACAAGCGCGTACGAATAACCCGGCCAGGACGTCATCCTCAACGTTTTTTCGGGCCTTCGCCTACCGTTTCGCATGCTGCCACGCCGCCCAACCCGCCAGATTGTGCTTGGAGACTCGCGCGTCGGATTCGTCCGCGTCGGCGGCGGCCTCCCGAATCGTGATGGGACGCCCACGACGCCCGCGCCGGTGAGCGTTCAGACCATGACCGCCGGATACACGCACGACGTCGAGGCATGCGTCCGCGAGATCAACAAGCTCGCCGCCGCCGGGGCGGATGTCGTTCGCGTCGCGGTGCCCGAAAAGAAGGACACCGAGGCGTTGAAGGAGATTTTGCCGCGCGTGCAGGTGCCGATCGTCGCAGACGTGCACTTTCACTTTCAGCGTGCGCTCGAAGCCGTCGAAGCAGGCGTGCACAAGATCCGGCTCAACCCGGGCAACATCAACGATCGCTTGCAGGTCATCGATGTGATTCAGGCGTGCAAGGCACGCAAGCTGCCGATCCGCGTGGGCGTGAATGAAGGCTCGATCATCGAACGCCGCGACAAGCAGAAGCGGATGAAGGAACTCGGCGCGGTCTTCAGCACGCACAAGCACGGTTACCTGCTCGCGATCATGATCGCCAAGCTCGAGGAGTACCTCGACATCTTCTACGAGCAGGACTTCTACGACATCGCGATCAGCGCAAAGAGCATGGACGCCGCGCTGGTGATCGACGCGTACACGGAGATCAGCAAGCGCTTCGACCACCCGCTGCACCTGGGCGTGACACACGCAGGGCCTAAAGAAACCGGCTGCATCCGCAGTATCGCCGCGTTGTCGGGGCTGCTCGTCAACGGCATCGGCGACACGATCCGCATCAGCTACGCCAACGATCCGATCTACGAAGTCGAGGACGGCTTGGAACTGCTTTACTCGCTCGGCCTGCGGGAACGCAAGGGCGTTGATCTCATCGCCTGTCCGACCTGCGGCCGCATCCAAGTCGATCTCTTCACCCTCGTTCAGGACGTGCGCAAGCAACTGGCCGAGAAGGTCACGGTGCCGATGAAGGTCGCGGTCATGGGCTGCATCGTCAACGGCCCCGGCGAGGCCGAGGGCGCGGACGTCGCGGTCTTCGCGGGTGATCGCCGCGGCATCATCTATGTGCAGGGCGAGAAGGTCGCCAACGTGCCCGAGCCCGAGATCCTCAGCGTGCTGCTCAAGGAGTGCCTCGCCTTCCAGGATCGCGTGCTTCGCGGCGAGGCCAAGCTCGGCGAGAAGAAGGTTGACATCATCCCGCCCGACCCGATCGGCGAACTCGGGAGCGGCTGGGAGAAGATCGCTGCGGGTATGGTTGGTCCCGGCGGCGTCACGCCCGTGACGATCGGCAAGTCCTGACGCGTCCCATTCCGGACAGGCTCGTCGCACACAAAGCCCCGCCCGCGATGCACTTGTCAGTTTTTTCGTCTATTCCGTCTGCGCGGCCTTGCACGGGCCGAATCCTGAGGCATGGTTTCGATAGGCGACGCCGCACAGGGTGGCTGCGCTCGGAGACCGTCCATGCGTCGCCTGACGTTGCACGCGATCGCTCTGTCGACAGCCGCTGGAATAGCGGCTTGCGCGAGTGCGCAGACGCCGCGGCTGACCTGGCAGTTCAGTACGGATCGCGGCACGAACTGGCAAAGCTCCGGCTTTGTCGTTCCCAACTCGATCGTCTCGATCCGGGCGGTGGTCGATTGGTCAAGCGTGAGCGCGTACGGCCTGTTTGGCCTGCTCCACAAGGTTGTCATTGAAAACGTCGACCCGCTCGATGGCGGCGCGATCGTTGCCGCGAACGGCGTCGGCAATCGCATCGGAGCGTTCACCTACGGCGCCGCGACGCTCGCCGCCCGCACCACCGGCACCACACAACGCATCGTCGCGCTGGGCGTAAACGGGCGCGAGGAGGCGATCCCCTCGGCACAGAGCGCACCGCGCTATTCGCTTGACTACAACGCGTCGCCGCTCACGCCGATCTTCCAGTTCGACTTTGTCATCGGCTCGATCGATCAACGCACACTCGTGTTCCGCTCAGAAGTGGCGAGCAATGAGAGCGTGCAGAACGCCTTCGGCTTCCATGCCTCGGCCGCGTCCACGCAGACCGACTTCCGTCTGACAGGCGAGTCCGTCGCGCTCAATCTGCTGGTGATTCCCGCCCCGGGGACATTGGCAGCGGTCGGCATCGCCGCATGTGCGCTGCGTCGCCACCGTCGCGTGCACGCGGCGAAGGCACGTTGAGCCTCAGCATTTCTGAAGTTCACCGATGCCCTTGTCATCGATCGGGTGACGCGGGCTTGTCTGCCGCGGGGACCTTGAGATCCATCCACACCGGAAAGTGATCGCTCGGGAACTCGGTGGTTCCGTCGGGAGGTTGACGCCAGACGCCGCCGTCGGCGACGTCGATGTATTTGCACGGAATCACATAGTCAACGCGGAGCTTGAACATCGCGGTGTCGGTGGGCTCAAGACCCTCGATCGCGATATCGCTCTTGGGTACGAAACTGCTGTTGACGGCACTGCTGCCCAGCAGCTTGCGAGCCGGCTGCTTGTATGAACTCCCTCGCTTGGGGTCGGCGTTGAGATCCCCCACGATCACGAACATCTGATCGCGCGGAATGCCGCCCACGACGTTCTTGTCGTCCACGATGGTCGGGGCGTTCTGGATGTAGTCGATCCAGAAGCTAATCTCATCGTGGTTGCGCCGTGCATTGCGTTTCTCGGCGCCGTCGAACGCAGGCGGCGTGGGATGACTGCACAGCAGATGAAGCAGTCGACCATCGGGCAGCTTCACCGGCACATCCCAGTGCGACTTGCTCGAGAGCCGAAGCACCTGAGCAACTTCCTTGGGATACCACGGCGTGCCGTCGGCATTCACGGGCATGAAGTTGCCCGGCATGTAATCCCACGGATAGAGCTGGAACGTGCGGGCGTTGTCGGCGTCGATCTCCAGCCGCTCATCCACCAGCAGCGCCATGCCGTACTGCCCGGGGAACATGCCAAAGCCCCAGCAGTCATTGCCGTACTCGCGTCCTTCTGCGGTCTGCTTTCCGGGTTTGCCAGTCGCATCGGCCGCAGGCACGATCGGAACCACGGCTGGCGTCTTGCCGTCCTTGTTGAGGTCAAAGCCGCTGGGCACGCCCGTATTGACGGGCCGCTGGAATGCCTTGAACTTGATGGGCTCAAGCCCCGCCGCCTGCGGCACGTTCAGAAACACATCCGCAAAGCGCTGGCCGTTGCTCCCGGGTGTGTCGCCCTCAGCAAAGCCAGGTGCTCCAGGCGTGTCGTATGCGAGTTCATTCAGGAAAATGACGTTGGGCCGGATCCGCTGAATGATCTCCGCGAGCTTTTTGAGGCGGGGATGATTCGGATTCTTGAGGTCGTCGGTGCGGACATCCTCGATGTTGAAGGTCGCCACGCGCACGAGCGTGAATGCCGGCGTTGCGGCCTCCGGCGTTGCCACGGGCGTCGGATCGGGACGCGCAAGCACCGACGCCGGGCAGCACGCAAGCACCGCGCACATCAGCGGCTTCGCGACACGCGAGAGCAGTACCCGGAACCTCGTGCTCACCGACATCTTGTCCTCTCCTGCATGGATTCCAATCACCGCTCGCCGTGTACGCCCGTCATCAGTCCCGCCCGTCATGCGAGGGGCACGGCTGAACCGAACCTCAGAGTCTACCGCCCTACAGTTTCGGGATTCCTGTCCATGTTCACGTCCGCGCAAGAGAAAAGTCCCGGTAGCTCAGTTGGATAGAGCAGCCGCCTTCTAAGCGGCAGGTCGGGCGTTCGAATCGCCCCCGGGACGCTTTGGCCCCCGCTCCGCATTCACTCGCGCGGTCTGCCGCGGGCGACGACGCTCAACTCTCAATGTCGACGTGCCCGAAGAGTTCGCTCGTGCCGGTGGCTTCGAGGGCCTTGCCCAGGCGGCTGAGGGCATGCGCGTAGGCAGCCGTACGAAGGTCGATCTGCCGCACGCGAGCAAGTTCATACACGGCGAGAAACTCGCGGCTCATGACTTCGTGCAGGCGGCGCTGCACCTCTTCCTGCGTCCAGTAGAACCCGGTCTTGTTCTGCGTCCACTCGAAGTACGAGACGGTGACGCCGCCGGCGTTGGCGAGGATGTCCGGGACGACGATGATGCCGCGTTCGCGCATCATGGCGTCGGCGTCGCTGGTGATCGGGCCGTTGGCGAGTTCGAGGATGACCTTGGCCTTGATGCGCGGGGCGTTGTCGGGAGTGATGACGTCCTCAATGGCCGCGGGCACGAGCAGGTCGACGTCGAGTTCGAGGAGCTCGTCGTTGGTGATGATGCGATCACCGGCATCAGGGTTCGCGATGATGCGGCGTGATTCCTTGTAGTGTGCCGCGATGGCCGCGACATTGAGACCGCGCGGGTTGTAGACCGCGCCGTGAATATCGCTGACCGCGACGACCGCATACCCATCGGCGCGCACCATCGTCGCGAATGGTGCGGCGACGTTGCCGTAGCCCTGGATCGCGACGGTGCGGCCCACACCGGGCGGGCCGCCGGGCGCTGCGGGGCGCGTCGGGTCCCAACCGAGTTTGCGTTCGAGTTCCTTGAGACAGACATATCCGCCGCGCGCGGTGGCGTCTTCGCGACCCAGTGAGCCGCCGAGCGCAATGGGCTTGCCAGTGATGACGGCGAACTGGCGCACGCCCATGAGCGAGGAGTACTCGTCCATCATCCACGCCATGATGAGCGGATTGGTGTTGACGTCGGGCGCGGGGACGTCCGAATCAGGGCCGATGGCTTGGTGGATGGCGCGGACATAGCCGCGGGCGAGACGTTCGAGTTCCTGCTTGGAGAGCGAAGACGGATCAACAACGACGCCGCCCTTGCCGCCGCCGAAGGGAAGATTGACGCAGGCGCACTTGAGGGTCATCCAGAAGGCAAGTGCGCGGACTTCGCTGTCGGTGACATCGGGCGAGAAGCGGATGCCGCCCTTGGCGGGGCCGCGCGTGTCGTCGAACATGCAACGATAGCCGGTGAAGATCTTGAGCGAGCCATCGTCCATGCGGACGGGGATTGACACGGCAAGCACCTGCTTGGGGTGCGACAAGCGCAGCACCGTCTCGGCGTGGACGCCGGCGTGCGGAGCCGCGGCGTGGAGGCGAGTCAGCGCCGCCTGGAAAATGTCATGGTCAGAGTGGGCCATAACGCAACCGTATCGCACGCAGGACGCATCGCGTTGCCGCACGCGGAAGAAACAGCCTGGAACAGGGTCGTATCCACAGCCTCTCGACGCAGAAAGCCGTACTTTTGCTGCCTAAACTTGGCCCCGCGCGATTGAGTT
This sequence comes from Planctomycetota bacterium, assembly GCA_033763695.1. Classification (GTDB taxonomy): domain Bacteria; phylum Planctomycetota; class Phycisphaerae; order Phycisphaerales; family UBA1924; genus JANRKB01. The sequence continues at coordinate 101,625 of JANRKB010000003.1, forward strand.
GAATCCGCGGCAATCCAGCGGCATCGCTGCTGAATGACCACCGAACACCATCGCTTTGGAGACACTCTCATGGAAACCACGCTGATCATTCTCAAGCCCGACGCCGTGCAGCGCGGCCTGATGGGCCGGATCGTTTCTCGCTTCGAGGACAAGGGCCTGCAGGTCGTCGGCTGCAAGCTGATGCAGATCAGCCAGCAGCTCGCCGCGACGCACTATGAGGCGCACCAGAGCAAGCCCTTCTACGCCGGACTCGTCAAGTTCATGACCAGCGCCCCCGTGCTCGTGCTCGCCCTGCGTGGCAACGGCGCGATCACCATCGCCCGCAACATGATGGGCGCGACGTTTGGCTCCAAGGCCGCCCCGGGCACCATCCGCGGCGACTTCGGCGTCAGCAACTCGTTCAACCTCATCCACGGCTCGGACAGCCCCGAAGCCGCGGAGCGCGAACTCAAGCTCTTCTTCGCCCCCGGCGAGGTGCTGAACTTTGGCCGCGCCATCGACACCTGGGTCTACGACACCAGCGGCGGCAAGCCCGAGTAAATGCCCCAGCAGGACTGAGAAACACAAGAACCCCGACGATCGCGTCGGGGTTCTTTGCTTTTTTTGTCGTGATCAACGTGAAACCTGCGAGTTGAACCCGGCAGCGCCGCTCAGAGCTTTGAGTCGTCGTTGTCGTCCTTCAGGAAGTCATCGATGTTGAACTCGTCGCTGTCGTCCGAGTCGCCAGCCGACACCGGACGCGTCGCGGGGGCGGGCGTGGCAGGCGGCATACTGATCGGCGCGGGGCGGGCGGCGGCGGCTGGCGCGGGCGTCTGCGTGACGGGCATGCCTTCGGCGAGCGCTTCCTCCGCGTCGATCGACGGCGGCTCGCCATCGATGCACACGACGAAGACGAACGGGCCAACCGAAACCAGATCGCCCGCAGTCAGTTCCTGCTGGTTGACGCGCTTGCGATTGACGAACGTGCCGTTGCTGGAACCCAGGTCCTTAATGACCATGCGATCATCGTCGATCACCAGCTCGGCGTGTTGGCGTGAGACGCTCGCATCGGGCAGACGGATACCCGCGTCGGACTGACGCCCGACGATGTAACGCTGCTTCTTCAGCGGCAGTTCCCGCTGCGTGCCATCGGATCGGACGACGATCAGGGACGACTCCACGCGACGACTATCCTTGCCCCGCGGGCATTGAGTCCTGACGAGCACTTTGCTCGCCAGTCGGTCCGCCCAATGACGAATCGAGCGGAATCTGTATGGAAGAGCGTACAAAGATCTCGATTCGCGGGCAACAGTTGGAGCCAGATCAACCGCCCTCCCAACCAACCGCCGCGCGGCGGCTGGTTGGCGTCCCGCATCCGCTCCGCGGACTGCCGCCAAGCACCCTCGCGTCGCCCGTTCGCTCTTTGTATGTACATGTCCCGTTTTGCTTCCACAAGTGCCACTACTGCGACTTTTACAGCCTGGTGGACACACGGGATCGCCAAGCGGGTTTCGTCGAGCGACTGGAGCATGAACTGTCCGTGCAGGCGACACTGACGCTCGGCCAACCGCTCCGCACCATCTTCTTCGGCGGCGGCACGCCGAGCCTGCTGCGCGTTGATCTTTGGAAACGACTTCTCGCGTTCCTGAACGCCGCCTTCGACATGTCGGCGATCCATCGCGGCATGGGCGAGTTCACCGTCGAGTGCAACCCCGAAACGGTCACGCCGGAACTGATGGCGACACTGCGCGCCGGCGGCGTTGATCGCGTCAGCCTCGGCGCACAATCGTTCAACCCCGCCCATCTCAAGACGCTCGAACGCTGGCACGATCCCGCGAACGTCGCACGCGCGATCGCGCTCGCACGCGACGCGGGCATCGCACGCCAGAGCATCGATCTGATTTTCGGCATCCCTGGACAGAAGCTCGCCGATTGGACGAGCGACCTCGAGCACGCCATCGCGCTGCAGACCGAGCATCTGAGTTGCTACAACCTGACGTACGAGCCGAACACCGCGATGACCGCGCGGCTCAAGCGTGGCGAGTTTGACGCCGCGGACGAGGACGTCGAAGTCGACATGTATGAGACAACGTTGCGCCTGCTGCGGCGCGCAGGGATGGAACGCTACGAGGTCAGCAACTACGCCAAACCGGGCGCAGAATCACAGCACAATCTCGCATACTGGCGACAGGAGCAGTGGCTGGCGGCAGGGCCATCCGCATCCGGGCATGTCGCGGGCCATCGCTGGAAGAACGTGCCGCGGCTTGATGACTATCTGGCGATCAATGCCGCGGACATTGCGACGCATTGGTCGCAGGTTGTCGACCACGAACCGCCGGATGCCAAGCGTGCGCTGGCAGAGCGACTGATGACCGGCGTGCGATTGCGCGAGGGCGTCGACCCGGTGGAGATGCTCGCACGGGCCGAGTCGCTCGGTGCCGGCCGCGCGAAATCGCTCGCCGATGCGTGGAACAAAGTCGTGCTCGACGGACTTGCGGCATCGACACCCGCGGCCCGCTGGGCACTCAATGACGCTGGGATTCTCATCGCCGACGCAATCGCGGGACGCCTGATGGCCGCCCTCGACGACTGACGAATCGATCGGTGCGTGAGGCTCGCAAAGCCGCAGCAAATAACAACGAGTCCCGCACGGAGCGGGACTCGATTGCGTTGCGTGAACTTCAACGGCACGCGTGATCAGAACGGAATGTCGTCCTCGCCCATGCCGGCGTTGCCCGCCGCGGGCTTGGCCCCCGCCGGGTTGTAGCCAGCGGCCCGGGCGGCCGAGCCACCCCCGCCACCACCACCGCCGCCGTATCCGCCGCGGCTCTGACGCGGTGCGCCTTCGTCGGAATAGTCACCGCCACCGCCGCCGCCGCCGCCACCCGGCTTGGAATCAACGAAGTAGAAGTCCTCGATGACGACCTTGAGCTTGCTGCGGTTCTGGCCCGACTCCTTGTCCTGCCAAGTATCCATCTTCAGGCGGCCCTCGATCATGACCGGGCGGCCCTTGCTGAAGAACTTGCCCATCAGTTCGGCGGTCTTGCCCCATGCATCGCAGTCGACGAACGTGGTCTCTTCGCGCTGTTCGCCCTCGGGGGTCTTCCAACGCCGATTGACGGCGATGCCGATCGTCGCGACGGCCTGCTGCGAGTTCGTGTACTTCACCTCGATGTCGCGGGTGATGTTGCCCATGAGCATGACTTTGTTCAGACTGGATGCCATCGCGTTCTCCTTCGTAAAGCGGTTCAGGTGTACCGGCGAGCCGGAATAATGGACGCATCCTATCAGGTTCCGGACGTCGTCGCCAGCGGGCGATTCCACGAGTACCCACACCGGACACGCAACCCCAATCGATCAATCGAAAATGCTCCAACTCGTTCCGTCGCCGCCATCCCCGGACCTTTCCCACCACATCAGCAACTCCAACGACAAGTCCGTCGCCTGTCCACGGATGATCGACCAGAGCGTGTCTGCGAGGCACCACACGCACACGCCCGACAGCAGCGAGAATGGCACCACCCAGTACATCGAGAGCCCGGGCTTGAGTATCGGCCACGGCGCGGGCCATGGCCCGAGCCGCCATCCCGCGAGCAGAAGCAGCATCGCGGCGATGCCTAGAAACACGAACGCGTAGAAGCCGAGCACCAGTCGATCTCGCGACGACAGTTTCTCGCGAACCTCCTTGCGATACGCGGCCGTCAAGGTCCACTCCGTGCCGCACTCGGGACAGATCGGGCTCGGCGCACCCTCAAGACAGTGATTGCACTCAGGGCAGAAGACCCTGGGCATGCCCGATGTGCGCCGCGGTGGGATCGAGGCGGTCACAGTGCATCGCTCCAACGAAGGTCTTGAGGATACCGAGCATCGGGAATTTCGTGAAACAGTCTCGAACGACTCCGCCACTTGAGCCCTGCCGTCACCGAGAGTTCCGGAACAACCACGACGTTCAACCAAACATGCGCCGTCGAGTGCTTGCGATGCACCTAGCGCGGATTGAACTCAAACAGATCGAGGATTCGGAACACCATGGGCCGTGTGCGGGCGGTCCACGCCGAGACGTTGAGCTCGCCCGCAAACCAGCAACTCAAGGCCGCTGGCAAGGTGAGCATCGAGCACCACCACGCAGGGGTGCCCGCGGCAAGACGAGGCGGCAGCAACCTCCAGCCCGCGAGCAGCAACGCAACAACCGCAAATGCCACGCGCAACAGTCCCGATGCCTCCATACGCAGCCGAATCCGACCCGACAGATGTGCCGCGGCGTAGCTTCGGAACGCGACATGCACATCCCATCTCTGGCCGCACTCCGGGCAGACGGGCGTCGGCGTGCCAGCGAGATTGTGCCCGCAGAACGGACATTCCACACCGGGCATACCGCGTCCGCCCGGCGCGTTGAGACTCGCCCGCTCAGACGTTGATGAATCACGTGCCTCGCTGCCGGACGGCGCGACGATCGCAGGCCGAGGTTGCACCTTTGGTCGCTTCACGCTTGCCCAGTATGTCTGGCAGCGCCAGTGAGGTCAATTAACCCAAGCGATCGTGCTCATCGGAATCCGACGCGCACCGCACCGAGCCGGAAAGAACTGCAATCATTCGGCCGAAGCACTTTGAACGCAGATCGTGAGACGGATGCCCCCTCGCGCGAGCGCACTAATCGACGCGGCATCAATCGGCAGGTTGTACAAGACATACCGATTGAAGACTTCAATCGCCGCGACGACATCAACGCCTTCTCGCCTCGCAGCACGAATGAGCGATTGATTCTCGTTCGCCCACTCGCTCAGTACGACAAAGGGCCGCGTCTTTGACACCGTTTGTCGACAAAGCTCAAACCGACACATCCACTGCGGCGCGTTCTTCCGCCGTGGGCGACGCAGCCGCAGCGCGGCCCAAGCCTCCTCCGGGCGAATGAACACCCGGGGCCTCGCTGCGCCGATGCGATTGAGTAACCGTTCCGATGGCGCACGCCGCGCCCAGAACTCGATCGTGGCGATCGCGGTGGTCGAAACCTTTCGGCGAGGCATCAGAACTCCTGCAAGCGGCTCACTTCGCCTGGCCGCGTTCCTTCAGTGCCCGGATCCGCTCGGCGAGGCTCAGCAACTTGATGAAGCCACCCGCGTCCTTCTGGCTGTAGATCTCTTCGCCCTCGAACGACACCATCCTCTCGGCGTAGAGGCTGTTGGGGCTCTTGCGCTGCACGGCCGTCGCGGTACCCTTGTACAAACGAACCACGATCTCGCCATCAAGGCGCTCGGCGATCTTCTCGCCGCACGCCCACAGCGCTTCGCGCAGCGGCGTGAACCAGCGGCCGTCGTAGACCATCTCAGCGAACGTCAGCCCCAGATGTTCGCGATAGTGACGCGTCTCGCGATCAAGCACGAGTTCCTCGATCGCGCGGAGCGCTTCGACGAGCACAGTGCCACCCGGCGTCTCATAGAGCCCGCGCGACTTCATGCCCACGCGCCGATTCTCCACCAGGTCGACGCGGCCGACGCCGTGCGCACCCGCGATGCGATTGAGCGAACCGATGATCTTCCACGCCTCCATCCGCTCGCCATTGAGCGAAATGGGACGCCCCTTCGCGAAGGCGAGCGTGACGTGCTCAGCCTTGTCGGGCGCCTTGGCAGGGTCGACCGTGAGCATCCACGCGTCGTCCGGCGGGGCATTCCACGGATCTTCGATGGCCCCGCCCTCGTGGCTGATGTGCCAGAGGTTGCGATCGCGCGAATAGATCTTCGTCGCGCTCGCGGTGGTCGGGATGTTGCGCTGCTTCAGATACTCAAGCATCGCGAGTCGCCCGGACAGGTTCCACGCCGGGTGACGCCACGGCGCGATGATCTCCATCTCCGGCGCGAGCGCGGCGTACGCGGACTCAAAACGCACCTGATCGTTTCCCTTGCCCGTGCAGCCGTGCGCGAGCGCCGTGCAACGCGTCTTCTTGGCAACGTCGACCTGGCCCTTCGCGAGGATCGGCCGGGCGATCGCCGTGCCGAGCAGGTAGCGGCCCTCGTAGATGCCGCCCGTGATGATCGTCGGCATGACGAAGTCATCGACGAACGTCTTCTTGAGGTCGACCACATGGCACTCAACCGCGCCCGAGTTCAGCGCCTTCTGCTCGACGCCGACGAGTTCTTCGTCGCCCTGGCCGACGTCACCAACGACGCAGACGACCTCTGCGCCCGGGATGTTCTCCTTCAGCCACGGCACGATGCACGAGGTGTCAAGGCCGCCGGAGTATGCGAGTGCGATGCGGGTGGGCATGATCAATCTCTTTCTCAAAGATCAGGCGAGGTTCGCCTGGAGATGCGGGATGGGCTTGGCTTGCTGCGTGACTCTTGACTTCGTGACTTCCTGATTTCTTCGCGTCGTGACTGTCGCTCGACTCTACGACAGCAGACGGACAAGCAACGCGTTCTGGGCGTGCATGCGATTCTCGGCCTGGTCGTACACGATCGACTGCGACGAATCGATCACCTCGTCGGTGACTTCCTTGCCGCGATGGGCGGGCAGGCAGTGCATGAACCACGCCTTTCGTCCGTCTCGACCAGCGCGACCCATGAGTTCGGCGTTGACCTGATAGCGGCCGAAGGTCTTGAAGGTCTGGTGTGTCTCTTCGCCCTGACCCATCGAGACCCACACATCGGTGTACACGGCATCCGCGCCGCGCACATCCGCAGGATCGGTGGACTCACGCACCATCGACGCATCGCCCGCCAGTCGCACCGCATCCGCGATGACATCGCGAGCGGCTTCGCGCCCCTTGGGCGTGATGATCGTCGTGCGCACGCCGAGCATCGCCGCTGCATGCACGAGCGAGTGGCAGACATTGTTGCCGTCGCCGATGTACGCGAGCGTCGTGTCCGCGAGCGTGCGCCCCGAACGCTCCGCATGCTCGCGCAGTGTCATCAGATCCGCGAGCGCCTGACACGGGTGGAAGCGATCCGAGAGCGCGTTGACCACCGGGACGCGGCTCGCATCCGCAAGTTCCTGGATGACGGTTTGCTTGAAGACGCGAGCGATGATGGCATCGCACCAGCGTTCGATGTTCTTGCCGTAGTCACTCACGGTTTCGCGTTCGCCCAGCCGCTGCTGCGTGTGGTCGAGTACCACGGAGTGGCCGCCAAGGCGATTGATGCCGACGTCAAAGCTCAACCGCGTGCGGAGGCTCGGTTTCTCGAAGATCACCACGATCGACTTCGCGTCCAGGCTGCGCCGATAGGCCGCCGGGTCGGCCTTGATCGCGACCGCCAGATCAAGCAGATCGCGTACCTCAGCGGGCGTGCAGTCCGTCACGCTGAGAAAGTCGCGCCCGCGCATGGAGGTGTTCGTCTTCATCACGCACGCTCCTTCGCCGCGGCCGAGACGCTCGGCATGATCATCGTGCCCGCGATCCCGCCCGAGACCACGGCCGCAAGTCGCGCCGGATCATCCCCCGAGAGGATCACCACCGGGCTGCCGCTCGCATCGGCAACATCCGCCGCAGCACGCAGTTTGGGAATCATGCCGCCGGTGACGACGTTGGTCGCAACGAGCGATTCGATCTCGGCGCGATTGACGCACGGGATGATCGTGCCATTAGCACCCTTGACCCCGGGGACATCGGTCATGAGCACGAGCATCGCGGCCCGCAGATGAGTCGCAAGCGCGGCTGCGGCGTCGTCGGCGTTGATGTTCAGGGCCTTGCCGTCGGCGTCGATTCCAATGCTGCTCAGCACCGGCATGTAGCCCGCCGCAAGCAGCGTGCGGAGCAGTGTGGGATCTGCCCCCACCACTTCGCCGACACGTCCCGGATCAAACGAATACCGCGTCGCCTTGCGACATGTCAACGTGCCGCCATCGCTCAGCGAAAGACCGACGGCGTTGGCCCCGGCCCGACGCAGCACACCGACGAGCGTCGTGTTCGTGCTGCCGTTGAGAACGCCAACGATCTCGTCGATCTGATTCTCCGGCGTGACACGGATTCCCTCGCGGCGCTCCACCGGCATGTTGAGCCGCGCGAGCAGGCGATCGACCGCTTTGCCCCCGCCGTGGACGAGAATGATGCCCGGCCCACGCTGATGCTGTGCCGCGAGCGCGGCCCAGAGCGCATCGGCCGCGGCGTTGGCTTCGAGCGTCGTGCCGCCGATCTTGATGACGATCGGGGCCGCGGTCGCTGAACGTGTTGACTCGCGATGCTCGCTCACCAGACGCGTCCTTGGGCAAGCAGCCCGGCAGTTTCAGGCATGCCGAATCGCACATTCATGCACTGCACGGCTTGTCCGGCCGCGCCCTTGATGAGATTGTCGATCGCAGCGCAGATGATGAGATGATCGCCGTCGACCGCGAAGGCGATGTCGCAGAAGTTGGTGTGTGCCACGTCGTTGATCGCAGGCCACTGTCCGCTGGGAAGGAGCCGAACGAACGGCTCTTTGCCATAGGTATGCGCGAACACATCGCCGACACGCTGCGACGACCAGTGGGCCGCGAGTTCGACGTGAATCGTGCTCTGAATGCCGCGATCCATCGCGATCAGGTGTGGCGTGAAGATCACCGGCACGCCCGCGTGTTCGCTGATCTCCGGCGTGTGGCGATGCTTGAAGACGTTGTACGCCTGCATGCTTACTTCGCAGAACAGACTCTTCTGAGAGAGTCCGCGTCCCGCGCCGCTCACGCCGCTGGCGGAGTCGATGATCGGACGCGTGCCCGCTCGAATCGCCCCCGCGCGAACAAGCGGCGCGAGCGGAAGAATCGCCGACGTGGGATAGCACCCCGGCACGGCGATCAGGTCCGCCCCGACGATGCGCGCACGATTGAGTTCCACAAGGCCGTACACCGCACCCGCAAGCAGAGCCGGTGCTGGATGCTCAAACGCGTAGTGCTTTGGATAGAGGCTCAGATCGCTGAGACGGAAGCCGCCGGAGAGATCAAAGACTTTCGCGCCGGTCTTGAGCAGTTGTGGCGCGAGTTCAACGCTTGCTTCGTGAGGCGTCGCAAGAAAGACGGCGTCGGGCTGGAGCGCGGCGATCGTATCGATCGACGCCGGCTTGACCTCCAACGTCGTGAGGCCGCGCAGACGCGGGAACAGATCCGCCATCGTTCCCGGTTGATCGCCCTTCTCACGCCGCGCGGAGGCAAAGAGTCCGACGAGTTCCGCGTGCGGGTGCGCAAGCAGCAACAACGCGAGTTCCGCGCCGCTGTAGCCGCCCGCGCCGATGATGACGCAGCGCACGCGGCCTGAAGATGTGGATGAAGATGAAGTCACAGCGAGAGTCTTCAAGAGGCGATCAAGGAGAACACGACGCGATGCGATCCGCCGCGTGCGACGGTACGCGCCTTCCGGCACTACGCGTCGCGACGTCACACCTTCATCGCCCGCCGGTCAGCTTGCTGAGGCGTGAGAGCAGACGAGCGGCCTGTCGCCCCGAGCCCGTCGCGACGAAGATCGTGTCATCGCCAGCGACCGTGCCGAGGGCCTCAGGAAGACGGCTCTTGTCCAGTTCGAGCGCGAGTGCTTGGGCGTGACCGGGGCCGGTGCGAAGAACGACCAAGTTGCCAGCCTGATTCCCCGCACGCATGTACGCCATGAGGGCACGCTGCAGTTCGCGATCATCAACGGTGCTCTGGCCCGAACCGCCTTCACTGAGGCGATATCCCTCGGGGCCTTTGAGCACGCCGAGTTCGCGAAGATCGCGCGACAGCGTCGCCTGCGTGGCGTTGACGCCTTGCGCGCGCAGCAGCCGCTGCAACTCCTCTTGGCTGTGGATACGCGTGCGCCCAAGGAGATCGCGGATGCGTGCGTGGCGTGCTGGTTTTTCGCTCATCGCATAACTATTCAGGTTCGCGACCACACCGTCAAGTGAAACTATGCGAAACCTGCATAAATAGGCAAAGTGAAACGGGCGATCGCTTCACGCGACCGCCCGCTCAGAGGCATTCCGATGACTGAAACGCGTTACGGACCTGCTCTTCGCTCGCTCGTCTTCACTTCCCCGCGGCCGATGCCGAAGCGCCTTCGCTCGGCAGCCCGAGGTGAATGAGGAACGAATCAAGCCGCGGCTCGCGCCCGAGGTAATCGCGCAGCGAGTCGATCGCGTCGCGCGTGCCGCCGCGCCCGATCACCTTGCGCCGATACTCCATGCCCGCTTCGGGATTGAGCATGCCCTTCTCCTTGAAGCGCACCGCCATGTCGGACGCGTACACGAGCGACCACATGTAGCCGTAGTACCCGGCCTGATAGCCCATCAAGTGACCAAAGCTCGACTGGTAGTGCACCTGCGCCGGAGCCTTGTACGTCTGCACCTGCTCGAAGAGTTCCGCCGCCGTCTTGGTCGTGTCGAGCTTGCCGTCCTTGGCGGTGTGATACGTCAAGTCGGTGAGGCCGTAGTAGAACTGGTTCTCGGCGTCGAGCCCCGAACCGAGGTTGCGGGCCTTGATCATGCCGTCAAGCAGTTCCTTGGGCAGTTTCTCGCCGGTCTTGTAGTGACGGGCAAAGAGCGCAAGCACATCCGCGTCCCACACCCAGTTCTCGAACATCTGCGACGGGGCTTCGACGAAATCCAGCTCGACGTTGGTGCCGCTGAAGCGGTTGTACTTCGCCTCGCTCACGATGGTGTGCAGGCAGTGCCCGAACTCGTGGAAGAACGTCTCGACATCTTCATGGCTGAGAAGCGCGGGCTTGTCTGCAGTGGCACGCGGGAAGTTGCAGACCAGCGCCGCAAGCGGCTTCCACTCCGTGCCATCGGCCCAGACCTTGTGCTGCACCAGCCCCCACTGTGCGAAGTGGGTGTACTTGTTGTCGCGCGGATAGAGATCAAAGTAGAACTCGCCGAGCACCTTGCCGCTCGCCTTGTCCTTCACTTCGTAGAGCTTGGCCTCGGGGTGCCAGAGCGGGCGCTCGGCAGTCCCCGCCTTGCTCGTGATCTCGGTGTACTGCAAGCCGTAGAGGTTCTGCGTCACGCGGAACAGTCCGTCGATCACCGCTTCGACCGGGAAGTACTCGCGGACCTTCTGTTCATCCACCGCATACTTGGTCTTGAGCAGTTGGTCCTTGATGAAGAAGAAATCCCACGGCTGGAGTTCGACCGAGGCATTCCCACTTTGCGTGCGCTTCGCCGCCGTGAACTCGGCACGATCAAGCAGCGCCTTCTTGCGGACGAGCGGACGGAGCTTGTCGTAGAAGTCGTTGATGTTCTCGACGTTCTTCGCCATCCGCGGCTCGGCCTCATACGCCGCCGTGCTCTCATAGCCGAGCATGTTCGCGGCCTGCGCCCGCAGCGCCAGGATCTTCTCGAGGATGTCGACGTTCTTCTGACCGCCGCGCCGTTTGTTCGCCAGCCACAGTTTCTGACGCGTGCTCTCAACCTCGCACGTTGTCATCACGGGCATGTAGATCGGCGACGCCATGCCGACGAAGTACGTCTCGCCGGACTTGGGCAGCGTCGCGAGCAAATCGGCGGGCACGCCCTTGAGTTCCTCGGGCGTCAGCAGCACGGTCGTGTCGTCCTCGGCGATGTTCTTCTGGAACTCAATCGAGAGCCTGCTGATCTCCTTCTGGATCGATGCGACCTTATCGCGTTGATCCTTCGGCAGCGTCATGCCGCTGCGCTTGTAGTCGCGGAGCGTGAACTCGAGAAGGCGTGCCTGCTCGCCCTCAAGCTTGGGCTTGGTGGCGGCATACGCCATCACGGCCTTGTACAGGTCTTCACGCTTGCCAAGCTCGATGCCGAAGTTCGTCGCGTCTTCCTCGGCCTTCTGGCTCTTTTCGCGGATCGCCGCGTCAGGCGAGACATTGCTGAGGAACACGAGCATGCTCGTGTCTTTCTCGAACTGGGCGTACAGATCGTCGATCGCGCCGATCGTGTTGTCGAACGTCCGCTGTGCGTCAGGGATCGCGACGATCTTCGCGATTGCCGCATTGGCCCGCGCTAGCGCATCGGCGATCGGCGACGCTGGCTCATCAGCGATCACCGCGTTTACGTCACCGGCGGCGGCGCGACTCATCATCAGCGGACTGGGAAGCCACGTCCCAGCCACGCACACCATCACCGCCATAGTCGAGCGAGAAAGCCACGACGCGCGCACATCACGACGAGCAGGAAGAGGATGCATCGGCATGTCTACTCCGACGACGCTGCGATCACGACGAACGCCGCCGCGACACGCACGACATCGGATCCTATGACCGCGTCGCCCGCACCAGCGCGGCAAAGATCCCCTGCCCCAAGCCGGCGTCTTCGGTTCGCTCAGGGTGCCATTGCACCCCGACGTAGAAAGGCCGCCCAGGGTCATCCACTGCTTCAATCACGCCGTCATCACTCTTTGCAATCACCCGAAGCAGCCCGGCCCCAACCATCGCCTGGCGATGATTGCTCCAGACCTGCCCTGTCGGAATCATGCGTGCCGCGTCGGCGTCGCAGGGAAAGACCGGATGCACCTGCTGCTTGTGGCGAGCATGGCTCGCGAGCGAATCAGGCAGGTATTGGTCCATCTTTCCGCCAGCGTTGAGCGTCATGAGCTGCATGCCCAGGCACACGCCGAGCACCGGTGCATGTGGGCGTCGATCCGCAATCGCACGCAACAGCCCAAGCTCGAACTCCTGGCGCTGCGGGTGCATCGGCTTGGCGTTGGGATGCGTCGCTGTGCCGAACGCCTCCATCTTGGGGTCGTCACCCCCGGTGAAGACGTACGCGTCACACACGTTCAGGTAGTCCGCGATGCGGGCGGCAATCGGCGCGAGGAAGATCGGCACGCCGCCCGCCGCACTCACGCGCTCGGCGTACGCGAGACCGGCGTTGACCACCTTGCGCTGGTCGTTCTCAACGATGTCGAGCGTGATTCCGACAATCGGCGGCGTTGGCATAGAGACACTCTATCGGAGTTTGCCCCGCACCCGCGAGAGCACCCGCGTTCCATTCAGGGCAGCAAACGATTCGGGGGCTCGCGCCCTTCGAACACCGCCGCGATGTTCGCCGACACCATCTCAGACATCATCTCACGATAGCGTCGCTCCGCGCTGCCGATGTGCGGCGTGAGCGTCACATTGTCCATCCCGATCAACTCCGGGTGAACCGTCGGCTCACGCTCAAACACATCCAGCCCCGCGCCGTACAGCTTCCCCGCCTTCAGTGCGTCCACCAGAGCCTGCTCATCAACGATCGGCCCGCGAGCGGTGTTGACCAAGATCGCGGACGGCTTCATGAGCGACAGCGCGTGGGCATTGATCAGGTGTCGCGTCTCGGGCGTGAGCGGGCAGTGGATGCTCACGACATCCGCCTCGCGCAGCCCCTCCTCCAGCGACGCCCGCCGCGCCGCCAGCGGCGCAAGCTCGAAATCCCAGTGCCGGTTCCTTGCGGTGTACAGCACCTTCATGCCCCACCCCAGCGAACGCATCGCGGTTGCAAACCCGATCCGCCCTGCGCCCACGATGAGCAGCGTCCGCCCCGTGAGATCCGTTCCGAGGAACTGGTGCATACCCAGTGCCCCATTCGCCGGATACTCCGGACTGCGTGCATACCGGTCCGCGGCAATCAACTTCCGCGCCGTTGCAAGGATGAGCAGCCACGCGAGGTCCGCCGTACCTTCAGTCACCGCGTTGGGCGTGTTGGTCGCGACCACGCCGCGCGAGGCACACAGCTTCACGTCGATGTTCTCATAGCCCACGGCGAAGTTCGACACGACCTTGAGCCCAGGCCCGGCCGCGTCGAGAAACTCGGCGTCGACCTTGTCCCAGAACATGGTCACGACCGCCGTCGCCCCGCGGATCGAACGCAGCATCGCGTCGCGCGACTGCTTGCCATCAGGGCCCATGACGACTTCCGCGCCCGGCACGGCGATAACCCCAGGCACCTGTCGCGTCACAACGATTCGGCGTGAACTCATGCGGCAAGACTAGGGGCTCTTCGCAGCACCAAGCCCGATGCACCGCCCGCTTCCTCGCTCGGGTATCCTCCCCAAATGCCGACCACACTCTCTCGTCTCTGCGTCTTCTGCGGTGCCGCCGATGGCAACCGCCCTTCCTATCGCGCCGGTGCCGACCGCCTCGGCACTGAGATGGCCCGCCGCGGCATCACGCTCATTTACGGCGGAGGTTCGCTCGGCCTCATGGGAGGCGTCGCCGACGCCGTCCTTCAGCACGGCGGCCAAGTCACCGGCGTCATCACGACCCAACTGGTCGCCAAAGAAGTCGCCCACAAGTCACTCAGCAAACTGCACGTCGTCGAGACCATGCACCAGCGCAAGAAGATGATGGCCGACATGGCCGACGGCTTCATCACCCTGCCCGGCGGGCTCGGGACGCTCGACGAGTTCTTTGAGATCCTCGCATGGGCCCAACTGGGCATCCACGCCAAACCCGTCGGCGTGCTCAACATCGACGGCTATTTCGACGGCCTGCTCAAGTTCGTCGAGCAGATGAACATCGATGGCTTCCTGCGCATCAACCTGCGCGAAGCGCTTCGCATCGATGACGACCCTGCCAGGCTCATCGAAGCGATGAGCACTCACACGCCCGCGAAGATCTCGCCGCTGCGTGCCGAGCACAATCCTGTGTGATGCGGACCGCCGCGGCTCACGGATTCGGCTGCTGTTCCATCTCGCCTTCGCGTGCCAGCAGGTCGCTGTAGCCGCAGGCGATCGGTTCGCCCAGCACGGGGCCGAACGCCTCGCGCAGCTCCGCGATCACTTCGTGACAGCGTGCGATGTTCTGGCTCGTGCTGACCAGCGCCTCGAACTCGAGGAAGTTGCCAAGCCCCTCCACGCGATCAAGGTGGATGCGCACCGAGCCAAGCATGTACAGGTCGCGCGTCTTCCGCACGACGACCCAGATCGGCAGCGGCTGCAAGCCGAAGCGTTCTGCCGCCTGCTGCTCGGAATAAATCGTGAAATGGCTGAGCTTGGGACGCGTGCGATTGGCGCGATCGTAAAAGATGAACTCCGTCGGCTCGCCGACGCATTCACGCTTCTTCAGACGCCCCGAGGGGATCCGGTAGTACGTGTCGGTCTGCTCCAACGTCCCGATGAATGTCGCGTTCAGCGCAGAGCATACCGTCTTGGCCAAAGCCAAGTCGCGCAGTTCCGCTTTGAACTCAACGTTGTGCATTCTGGGCGGTCACGGAGTCAACAGGCAATCAAGCGTCACGGCGCCACGCTTGCCGCGCACGACGACATCGGCGGCGATGCAGCCACGAGGAAGATACACCACCACACGCGAAAGACCAGCGCCCGCCACAGTTCGTGGGCTCATCCGGCGTTCTCGGCCTTTGCCAGTTCTTCCACCAGTCGAGCCTCGTCCCATACCTCGACCCCCAGTTCCCGGGCCTTATCGAGCTTTGAGCCCGCCCCCGGCCCAGCGATCACCAGAGATGTCTTGCTGCTGACCGAGCCGCTGACTTTGGCGCCAAACCCTTCGAGAATCGCCTGCAGTTCCGCACGTTCCCACCGCTCAAGCGTGCCCGTGAGCACCACCGTCTTTCCGCTCCATGTGCCGGAGCCCGCCGCGGCTTTGCTCACGTCCTTGAAATCATGGCTGGAGAGATCAACCCCCAGCCCGCGGAGCTCCTCAAACGTGTGCTTCGCCTTCGGACTGTGCAGGTACGCGAACACAACAGGGGCGGTGTCCTTGCCAAGACCCGTCTCCGGCCTTTCCTGCGGCGAAGCTGCGAAGCCGCGCTTCGCCGCGTCAGACTTGCTCAGGGCCTTGGGCATGAGCGCTTCGACCGACGCGGCGATCAGTTCATCGACATTCCTGAAGACCCGCGCGAGCTGCTTGGCCGTTGTCTCGCCGATGTGGCGGATCCCCATTCCACCCAGCAGCCGTGCCATCCCGCGTGACTTCGCCGCGTCGATTCCTGCAAGCAGCGTCTCGACCTTCTTCTCCCCCATGCCGTCCAGTTCGAGCAATCGCTCGCGATGCTCCGCAAGTCGGAACACATCCGCAAATGAGTTCAGCGGAATCGTGCCCGCGGCACGGATCGCATTGACCGTCTTCTCCCCGAGCCCCTCAATGTCCATCTGGCGACGACCCGCGAACCAGATCAGCTTCTCCTGCACCTGTGCCGGGCACTCCGGATTGACGCAGCGTCGTGCCGTCTCCAATCTCGGCTCTTCGATCGCCTCGGGCGGCTCCGGCTCGACCGGTCCGCCGCATTCGGGGCAGAGCGACGGCGGCTCGATCCTCCGCGCGCCGCGCGGCCGATCGGCGAGCACCACCCCCACCACCTGCGGAATGATCTCGCCCGCCTTCTCCACATACACCGTGTCGCCGATGCGTACGTCGGTTCGCGCATCTTCTCGCTCGGTGCTTGCATCAAGAATCCGACCGTAGTTGTGCAGTGTCGCGTGCTTCACCACCGTGCCTGCCAGCAACACCGGCTCCATCACGGCCCGCGGCGTGATCTTGCCCGTCTTGCCGACCTGGTGCAGCACGTCCAGCAGTTTCGTCGTCTTGCGTTCCGCCGGATATTTGAACGCGATCGCCCAGCGCGGGCTCTTGGCCGTGAGCCCGAGTTCCTCTTGCTGATCAAAGCGATCAACCCGCACGACCATGCCGTCGGTCGCGTAGTCGAGCGTGTGACGCTTCGCATCAAACGCGCGAATCGCCGCGACGATTTCGTCCGCCGTGGCACACCGCACCGTGTTCGGGTTGACGGGGATGCCCAGTCCCTTGATCGTCTTGAGAAACGCGGAGTGCGACTTTGCAAACGACGCAAGCCCGCTGACTTCACCTTTGCCGTGGGCACAGAATCGCAGGCCCCGCGAGGCAGCGAGCTTCGGATCTTTGTTTTTGAGTGTTCCCGCGGTGGTGTTGCGTGGGTTGAGGAAGAGTTCTTCGCCTGCCTCTTCCTGGGCCTTGTTGAGTTTCTCAAACTCCTTCAGCGGCATGTACACCTCGCCGCGGACTTCAAGCACGCGCGGGGCTTCACCCTCCAGCACAAGTGGGATTGACCGCATCACGCGAGCAGCGTGCGTCACATCATCGCCGCTGGTGCCGTCGCCGCGCGTGAGAGCCCGCACGAGCTTTCCCTGCTCGTACCGCAGCGAAAGCGCCACGCCGTCGATCTTGGGATCGCACATGAACGCGACGTCGGCCGCGTCACCAGCGCCCGAGCCACCACCAAAGAGCGATCCGCCGTTCCCACCACCCACGCCCCGCACACAGCGATCAACCCACGCGCGGACATCGTCTTCGCTGTACGAGTTGTCGATGCTCAGCATCGGCACGCTGTGCTTGACTGTCGTGAAGCCATCGATCGGCTCGCCGCCGACGCGATGCGTCGGGCTGTTCGCGTCGTCCAACTGCGGATGCTCGCGTTCAAGCGAAGCCAGCTCCGCCAGCAGGCGATCAAACTCCGGGTCGGACATGATCGGCGCTGCATCGACGTAGTAGGCGCGATTCGCGCGATTCAGCAGATCGCGCAGGTGCGCGACGCGCTGGGCCGCATCGTGTTCTGGACACTTGGCAGTCACGCCGCCATGGTATCGCGCGGCACTCACCACAAAGGACAACACCCCGGCGCGGGCCGGGGTGCTGCATCTGGGGAGGGGCACGCGCAAGGCGTCGGGCTCGAGGCCGGCCGCCGGGCGTCTCTCTCAATGGCGGCACAGAACCGCCCTGACAACACGGATCGCCCGGCCCACATGCCTTGGCGACCCATCACCGTGGCCCGTTGCCTCTCGCGCTCTCTTCTTCGCGGGGCGGCTGCCTCATGAGGCAGCCCGGGCTTCGTTCGCGCCGGGCGCGGAAACTACACCACCGGCGGTCAACAACCAAGCGACGCCTCCGTCGCTCTCATTCATCGCGCGGGCATTCCGTTGCCGCACGTCTTGTGTCCTTCACGAGCCTGATGCAGCCGTGACCCGTTCGGCGGCTGCGAAGCTCAGGCCCGGAACACTGGAGGCACGCCTCGGCGGCTGCCTGCGGTGTTGGGGGCCGGAACCGTTGCTTGAGTCGGGCCGGATAATCTCAGCACATCGCGAGGAACGACAGAAGGCAGAGAACCGCGACGCGCTTGCGGGCATCAGTCATCGAGAGAAGGGCGGTCATCATGGTCCAGGCTCCGTTCTTTGATTGTCCCGCCGGTGTGGACCGGCAGGAGAACAGAATGCACGCGGCGTGCCAAAACCGCAAGTCGCCTTCCGACCGCTCGCTCGCCCGCACGCGCCCGGCTTTTCTCGGACGGGCTGCCCTCGCGGGACTTGCAAGCGCTCGCACGTTGCGTCCTGGCAACATCTGGCGTTGCGTGTCTGCCCCACGTTGCCGCACGGCACTTCGGGTTTGCCTCGCCGTCGGCGCGATTCTCGGCCCCTTGCCTGCTTCGCGGGCCGCGGCCCAACCTGAATCAATCGCCGCAGTTCGGGAACCGTCTGCTCTGCCGGCCACACCCGGTCGCGGCATCACCCCCTCGGACGCAATGGCCGCCTTCACCGATGTCCGCAGTTGGGTCAGCGCGTTCTCGCTCCCCGGTTCCAGCACGCCACGCGATGGCGTCCGCGGAGCGTGCGTGACGCTGCGTCTGGCTGGCCTTGTCGTTGCGCGTGAAAGCGTCACCGCCGACTCCGCCGCACACGCGCTCGCAGCCCGCTCCGCCCTCGACGCGGCCAAAGCACGCCTCGGCGATAACCCCGACGATCCCATCACCGCGATCGGCCCTCGCCTGGCCATCAGTCTCGAACTCGCCGACGCACTTGTTCCGCTCGCGCTCAGCACGTACGCCGCCGCCGACGCGCAGGTCCGTCCCGGACTGGAAGGTGTTGCTGCCCGCAAGGGAGATCGCGTCCTTGCGATGTTCCCTGAGGAACTCATGCTCTCAGGATCGACACCGAGCACCGCCCTCGGCGTGCTCGCGGCTCGCATCGCCGATGACCCAACGCTGGCGGTGACAAGCGATCCGCGCATGCAGCCGCCGCAGCTCGATCGCCTTCATGGCATCACGTTCGCGCGATTCCACGTGACACATCTGGTACAAACCGCGCCAGACGCCCCCGCCCAGTTTGTGCGTCGCCTCAACACCGATGTCGGCGCAAATGAAATCGGTATGTCCTCGATTCGTTCGCTCGGCGACGCGACCTGCGAGCATCTCACAAAGCGACTCGCCGCGCACGACACGCCGAGCCTGCTGCTGCCTGCCCGCGAGGCAGGCACATCAAGCGACAGCGCGGCATCGCTCGCTGAACAATCGATCGCCGCGATGGCCTTGTGTCGCTGGGCCCGCGCGGGCGATGCCGAGCGTCAGCATGCCGTGCTCGCACGCGTTGACGCCTGGTGGAATCACATCGCTGGCTCGCTTGGGCCTGACTCAACACTGCAACCCTTTGACGCCGCCACCGCGACGATCGCAGCACTCGACCTCGCCGACCTGGCGTCTCGCACGGGCGACGCGAAGGCAGCGACAACGTTCAACACCACGGCAGCGGCCCTCGTTCCCCGCATCCTAGCCGCCACGGATCGTGCAGATCGCGGGCAGTTCGTCGCGGACACGCCCGTCCACCATCGCGCGTTGATTGCCTACGCACTTGCTCGTTTGCTCCACGCCAACATCGCCGCAATCCAACCCGCTGAGCAGCTTTCACGCGACTCGGTTGCATCGCTGCATCGCTCGATCTATCGCGACACACCCGGCGGCGAACTCGTCGCTCACATGCCTTGGCTCGGATGGACTGAGCTTCTGCTTGCCGACAAGGACCAAAGCATCGCCGCGGCTCAGGCCTTGCGCGATCTCCGCGATCGCGTTCGCACGCACACCTTGCGTGCCGAGGACCTGGACGACGCAGACACCGATTTCGCCGGCGGCATCGTCTTCACGCTCGGCAGCGTGCCGCTGCCAACAGCGCAGTCCTTCCGCGCTGCCGCGTTTGTCGCGACGATGGCAGGCGATCCGCGTTTGACCACCGACTCGGAATCGCCGCTCGCGCTTTCACTCTCTTTGTCCCACGTCCGGTTTGTCGCACAGCTCGCATGGGACGGCCCGTCGCTCGCGTTCAGCCGCAATCCAGACCGAGATCGCGGCGGGGTGCGGCTCGCGCCATGGGATCCACGCCTCTCCATCGATGCGGGGAGCATGGCACTCCTCACACTCTGCGAAACGCGCGACAGTATCGAGCGCATCGGAGCCCGGGCCACGAAACGGCAAGAGCACCAGGAAACCCCCGGTGCTCCAGCCAAGTAGCCCTCACGCGTTTCAGCGTTCGTTCACCGTCGTCTCATAGCGGACGCCGTCAGGAACCGGCACGGGCACACCAACACTCACGCCGTGATCGCCCGCGGTTTGGCTCCACGAATCGACCGCCACGA
The DNA here is from genome assembly GCA_033763695.1 of Planctomycetota bacterium. Lineage (GTDB taxonomy): Bacteria > Planctomycetota > Phycisphaerae > Phycisphaerales > UBA1924 > JANRKB01. Next base: position 121,870 of record JANRKB010000003.1, read on the forward strand.
AGGACGTTTGTCGCGACATGAGATTGTGAGCCAGCGCCACGCGGAGAATCTCGCTCGCGTTCTCCTCCGAGTCGACGCCAGCAAGCGCACTCTCGGACAGTTCGCGGATCTTCATGCGTGCCCACACCGCATCAAGCCCGGACTGGGTCGCAACGCGCTCCGCCGCACGCGTCAGCACCGCCAGCGACATTCGGCGGCCTCCCGCTTCGCCCACGATCGACAGTTCGCCCCGCGAGCCACTTCGGATACGCCCGCTCACGATCACCGGCCGACCGGCATACAGATCCGGCAGCCGCCGCGGATACACGTCGGCGATCTCAACGCCGTGGCTCTCAAGCCGCACATCCGCGAGCGCGGCGTGCGACACACGATCAAAGAAGCGTTCCATGATCTCGCTCGCGTCGTCGCGTGGATCCAGATACGCCACCGCGCCACGCCCGATGCGGGCGACGCCGTCAAGCAGGTATCGGTTCGTGCTGGTGCCCACGCCGAAGGAGAAGATCCGTGTCTCGCCGAGATGCTCGCGCAGTTCGGTCATCACCTCGGCTTCGTTGCCGATGAATCCATCGGTCATGAAGCAGACAAACCGCGTGCGATCACGCTCGCCGTCGGCATCGCGCCAGCGCCCTTGCGGGAAGTTGAGTGCCGCACGCACGCCGTCGAGCATGTAGGTGCCGCCCTCACTCTCCAGGCCCTCCACAAACTCAATCGCTTCGCGCACGTTTCGGCTCGTCGCCTCGACCGGGCGATCTCGGAATATCGAAGGAGCCGCGGCGAACCGGATGATGGCGAAGGTATCGCTGGGACGCAACTGCCGAAGCACGCGGATCGCGGCGTCCTTGGCCTGACGGATCGGGCGTCCGTTCATGCTCCCCGAGCAGTCAAGCAGGAACACCATCTCCATTGGTCGGCGTTCGAGCCGATCGAGCTGCTCGGGCGGCACGAGCATGAGCGTGAAGTAGTCCCAGCCGCTGTTGCGCGGGTCGGGCTGAATCACCATCGCGTTCTTGGTGACTGATCCTGCCACGTTGTACCTCACGACGAAATCGCGGTTGGGAATCGAGTCGGACGCATTGAGCGCGACCCGCGCCCGCGAGCTTCCATCGCGGCGCACATTGACCGCGTGCGTGACTCCACGCACATCTTCGATCTCCATGCCGGCGTCAATATCGAGCGTGATCGCGATGTCATGCCCGCTGCGCTCATTGGGTCGCAGATACGTCACGTCAGTCTTCTGCCCCGATGCTCCGCGATCTTCGCGCGCAACTGCGCCGATCCCGTCGCGCCCCGACGACGGCGGGTTGAAGCGCGGCCCGACGACCATCGGAAAGACAAACTCAAACGCGCCGTCGCGATACGCGAGCGTGTTGAAGTATGTGATGGTGACGTCGATGCGCTTCCCGGGCTCGATATTCGCCACAGTCTGCGTAAAGATGTTCGGGCGTTCCTGGCTCAGGAGCGACGCGACCTTGCCTTGGCGGCGTGCGTTCTCATAGATCGCACGAGCCTCATTCCGCTCACGGATCACGCCGCGGATCGTGCGGCTGCCGATCGTCATCAGGAAGTCATTGACCGCGGCGTCCTCGGGCAGTGGGAAGACGTAGACCGCCTCGATCTTCTCTGAGAACGGGTTCTGAAACGTCTGCGTGACATTGACCGTCGAGACGTAGCCCGTGACCCGCGCGGTGACATCCGTGTGCTCCAGCGGCACCGGCACAACACGCTTGGCGTCCGATTCATCCGGGCGTCGCACGATGAGAGAGCCACAGCCGGGTCGATCGTCGTTGGAGTCGATCGTCAGGTACCTCGTGTCACGCGGGCCGCGTTCGATGACCCACAACTCTTCATCAAAGCGCGGACCGACCGCGATCTGACGCGGCTCTTCTCGCTTGGCAAAGCCACCGGGCTTTGCCATCGCTCGTGACGGTGCGGACGGTGACGCCGAACGCAGTTCCCCGAGCTGCATCGTGCCTGTCTGATCACTTTCTTCGGTGCGGCCGAAGTACAACGTCTGCGGGTCGTCGCTGTAACCCACATAGTTGGCGTCGGCGCGCAGTTGGTTGTACTCCGGCCGCTCGGACGCCACGTACAACGCGCCATGCTGATCTGAACTACACGACACGATCGCCGCCGCCGCCGCGGCACACAACGCGACGAGTCCCGAGGCCTTGATCCAGACTTTCCACGTTTGTTGTCCGCGCATGAGATACCTCGGAAGAGTGAGTCTTCGTTCCCTGCGTCGCGCCGGCACGCCAACGCAGCATTCGATCTGTCGACGCGATCAGTGTTCTGCGCCGGGGGCGGACGTCGTCAGCGTCGCCACGGCATCAATCTTCTCGCCGCCCTCGGTCGCGCTCGCCATGACGCGTGCGACGAGTTGCGGCGTGCTGTCCAACGGACCGCGATATTGCATGTGCAGTCGCGCCACGCGCGTCTTGCCGCGGGGCAGGTCGTGCCCCACGTCAAACGCCGCGATGATGATGCGGCACGGCTGATTGTCCTGCGGATGAAGAGCCTGCGCGTCGTATCGCGGCGGGGCCTCAAACGCGGGATGCCCTCCGCCTTCGACACCCGAAAGAAGCGTTTGCCCCGGTGCGTCCTGGCTCGTGATCTCGATCTGATACGCCGCGAGCGTCTTGCTGCCACTGTCAACGAAAACGTCCATCGCGACAAATCGCGCGTCGGGAGAGCCCGATGTCTCAGGTGCGTGCGACGCCACATCCGTGTGGCGTCCATGCGACGCGGCCAGCAGCATGAGCACGCCCGCGAGCGCGAGCAGCGCAGCACACCATGTGAGGCTGCCGATCGAGGTTCGCGGATTCATCGCGAGCCTCCTGTCGATGCGAGCGGCACAAGACTCACGGCACGGGCCGCGATCAACTCGACATCCAGATCGTCGACGAAGCCGTCGCCGTTCAAATCCGCGAGCGAGAAGCCCGCCTTGGCCAAAGCTTCGCTGCCCGCCTTGACGCGTCCGCCGAGTGGTTCGAGTGTCCGGGCCAAGACGTACGCATCGAGCACATCCACCACGCCATCGTGGTTGAGGTCGAAGGGATTCGAGGCCACCCCTGTGCTCATCACTCCAGCGGCAGGCGACATCGGGGCCGCAAGCATGGGCCGAGCAACCGCGGGAGCCCCCGGTGCACGCTCGTCCGCCATCAGGCCAGCGGCGCGACTGGGCTCTGCGAGAGCCAACTGCGACGCGTCTTGCTCGGCTTTCTGCTTTGACGCGTTCTGGGCGACCGTGATGGGAGACGACGTGTGCGGCGCCATGTACTTGAAGGCGACCGCCGTACCGATCAAGAACAGCACCGCCGCGGCGATTCGCTGCGTCCGCATGCGGCTGCGGGCACGCCGCTGACGGTCTTCGAACGCCATGGCCGCGCCAGCAAGAACACGCAACTTCATCTGAGGCGGCACGGCAAGGTTGCGTGCGAAGGCTCGCTTCAACTCGGCGCGGGCTTCGGCCGAGATCTGCGGCTCGCGGGCAACTTCCTCTGCCGAACCAACTTCTCGGGCAGCCTTCAACCGCTCCGGTAAATCAATCGGCACGGCTTCGCCAACTCGATCCGCCTCGCGGGATCCATCGCCTCGCGCAGCGCCTGCCTCGCCCGATCCGGGCTGTGACGGCCCGGAGGGTTCTCCCGGGCTCGGCTGGTCGGGTTGGCGGGGTTCATCAGTCATGGTCGCTCATCGATTGCAGCGCGCGAGCCTCGTCAGAAGTTCGCGCTTTCAAAGATTTTCTTGGAACTCCCGCCGACGCAACCCCCTCAGAACAGGCTCGGTTGTTCGCCACCCTCGCGTCCGGCCTGCCCCTCGCGAGACTTGGGAGCCACATGGGGTGCCAGTTGGACGCGGACACGCGGCTTGGCCGCCAGCGGCACAGCATCACGCGGCGCATTTCCATGATCTCCACCAGCCTTCACAATCGATCGGACCTCGCCCGTCGCGAGCCGCGTCCGCAGTTCATCTCCGGGCTGCAACGACGAGGCATCGCGTGCGATCGCGCCATCGGCGGTCATGGTCAGGCTGTAGCCTCGCTCCAACACGCGCAGGGGACTGACCGCCCCGAGCTGTCGCTCCAGCGCGACAAGGCGAGTCCGCGCCGCTGGCACAACGAGGCCCGTTGCCCGCGACAGTCTGGCTGCGAGCGCCGCAGGATCGGCCGCAACCAATCGTGATTCCATCGTTGAACGAAGCCGCGCCGCCAGCCCGCGCACGGCGGCAACATTCCTCGCATGAATCGCGCCGGGGTGCACGCGATCAAGGCGCCCGCGCACGCGTGCCAAACGATCATGAGCGGCGGCGATCTCCCGTTCAAAGCCACGCGACAGATGCAGGCTCGCGCGGGCGAGTTCGTGCTCGTGCTCACGCACGCATCGCTGCGTCGCCACCGCCACCCGCGCAGCCTCGGCAAAGAGTTGCCGATGGAGTGCGGCGCGATCGGGCGTCAGTCGCATCGCGGCCTGCGTGGGCGTGGCACAACGTTCGTCGGCGACCAGCTCAGCGATCGTCGTGTCCGTCTCATGCCCGATCGCGGCGACGACGGGAACCGGGCAACGAACGATCGCCTGCGCGACGGGAAGTTCATTGAACGCCCACAGATCTTCCTTGGATCCGCCGCCGCGCGTCACGAGAATCGCGTCAACGCCCCACGCCGCGGCCCGTGCGCCAAGCGCGTCGATGGCGGCCGCAACTTCTGCCGCCGCACCGTCGCCCTGGACTCGAACATCGACAGTGAGGATCTCGACCGCGGGGCAGCGTCGACGCATTGTGACCAGCACATCCTGCAGCGCGGCACCGGTGGCACTCGTGACAATGGCCACGCGCCGCGGAAACGCCGGGAGCGGACGCTTGCGGGCGACATCAAACCAGCCGCGGGCTCGCAAGTCATCGCACAGCTTGCGAAACGCGGCGTCGAGCGCACCTTCCCCAACAGGCTTGAGCGAATCGACCAGCAGCGAGACCTTGCCGCCCTTGGCGTAGAACTCGACGCGTCCTTTCGCGATCACTTCCTGTCCGGCCTGGGGCACAAAGCCCGCCCGCCGCGCTGCCGACGCAAACATCACGCAGTTGATCACCGCGTCCGCGTCCTTGAGGTCAAAGTACCAGTGCGTGCGATCGCGAAAGCCGCTCACTTCGCCCGCAACCTTGACGCCGCTCGGAATCGTCCGCAGCGCGCCGTCGATGCGTGCGGCAAGCTGCGAGACGCTCAACACAGCATCATCAGCGCGGCCCCGGCGCGGCGCTTTGTCAGCGGCTGACGCGGGCGGCGTGCCCTGCATTCGCGTTGGATCAAACGGCAATCGCTCCACAACGCGAGCATATCGCGAGCGAGAAGCAGCGTCCTTCATCCGCAATCGGGTGAACGCCGCGACACCACGCGCACAAACCCGCGCCGAATGCCGGGCCGCGCCGGAAAGTCCATGCTTGTGAAGGCTAACATCCCGAGATGGCCCCTCTCGCCGACATCACGAGCGCATCGACCGCGACCAGCGCGGCGTCTGTCCTCACGCTCGCGGCGCTCGGGCTCGGCCTGCTTGCCCTCTTGGGCTGGCTTTCAGACTGGCTCATCCGCACGCCCCGCGGCGACATGGACAGCGGCGCCGTCTTTCGCGCGTTCCAGATCTATTCGCGCATTGTCCATCGGCTCCGTGTCAATGGACGTGAACACATCCCGGCCGCGCCCGGGCCGCGCGGCTTGATCGTGGTCGCCAATCACACCGCTGGAGTGGACCCGGTCCTCGTCCAGGCGTCGCTTCCGTTTGAAGTGCGCTGGATGATGGCCCGCGACATGCAGTTCGCGGGGCTGGACTGGCTCTGGGAACTCGGCCGCGTCATCGCCGTCGATCGCACCGGGCGCGACTCCCGGTCGGCCCGCGAAGCGATGCGCCACCTCGAAAGCAGCGGCGTCATCGGGATCTTCCCGGAGGGTCGCATCGAGCGCCCCGCCAAGCTGCTCCGTCCGTTCATGCCCGGGATCGGTCTGATCGTCAAGCGAACAGGCGCTCCGGTGCTGCCGATCATCATCGAGGGGACGCCGCAGACCGGACCTGCGTGGGGCAGTCTGTTTCGCAGCAGCCGCGCGTCGCTGCGGGTTCTGCCCATCGTGGACTACGCCGACTCGGGCATGTGCGCCGAGGAGATCGCCCGAGACCTCGAAGCCCGTTATGCATCGTGGACCGGTTGGCGTGTACACTCGCCCTCCGATGCCTAAGTCACCGACCAACGCGAAAGGGATGGCATGATCCGCAGCATGACCGGTTTCGGCGACGCTTCGCTGCAAGCCGACGGCGTGCACTACTTCGTCGAAGTGCGCTCGCTCAACAACAAGTACTTCAAGGGTGTGATCCGCCTCCCCGAAGAGTTCCAGGCCCTTGAAGCCGAACTCGAAAGCCGCCTGCGCGAGCGGGTCTCTCGCGGCACGGTCACGCTCACCTGCACGTGCACCGATGAATCCGCCTCCGCCGCGTACGAGATCAACGCGCGAGCGCTTGAGAAGTACATCAGCCAGCTCTCCGCGCTTCCCAGCATCCGCGACGGCAGCATGAAGCTCGAACTCGGCGCGCTGCTGGGCCTGCCGGGTGTGCTGCAACCCCCGGGAAACGAGGAAGACCGGCATCACAAGGCCCGCAAGCACTTCTCGTCACTCATGGACAAGGCCCTTGAGCAGCTCCTCGCCATGCGCGAGCGCGAGGGGCAGGCTCTCCGCAAAGACCTGGGCGAGCAGCGCGACCTGATCGCCGATCGCCTGCGCCAGATCGGCGCGCGGGCTCCGGACGTCATCGCCGAGTATGAGAAGCGCCTCAAGACTCGCATCGAGAGCATGTTCCGCGAGGCCGAGATCAACCTTGAGCCCGGTGACCTGATCCGCGAGATCGCGGTGTACGCCGAACGCACGGATATCGCCGAGGAGATCAAGCGACTCACGGGCCACATCGAACAGTTCGGCGATCTGCTCAACTCCACCGAGCCGCGCCCGCTGGGCCGCACGCTCGACTTCCTCGCCCAGGAAATGCTCCGCGAGGCCAACACGATCGCCAGCAAGAGCCCCGACGCCGCGGTGTCGCGCTGGGCCGTGGAGATCAAGGGCGCGATCGATCGCATCAAGGAACAAGCCGCCAACGTCGAATGACGTCCGCGGCTTGTGATTGTTGAACGCGACCAAGAACGGCCATTCATGGCCCGCGCGACGTGTTACGCCTTGAGAGACGCCATGTCGACGACGAAGCGGTACTTCACGTCGCTGCGCAGCATGCGCTCGTACGCCTCGTTGATCTGCGACATCTTGATCAGCTCGATATCGCAAACGACATTGTGCGTACCGCAGAAATCAAGCATCTCCTGCGTCTCCGCGATGCCGCCGATGAGCGAACCCGACAGATGCTTGCGCGGCATGATCAGGCTGAACGCCGCGACCGGCTGCGGCTTGGGCGGCACACCCACGAGCACCAGGCTGCCATCAAGCTTCAGCAGCGCCATGTACGCGTTCAGGTCATGATCCGCCGAAACGGTGTCGAGAATCATGTCGAACGAGCCCGCGTGCTTCATCATCGCGTCGGCGTCTTTGCTGATCACGACTTCGTCCGCGCCGAGCTTCTTGCCATCGGCGATCTTGCTCTCGCTCGTCGTGAACAGCACGGTGTGGGCACCGAACGCGTGGGCGAACTTCACGCCCATGTGGCCGAGCCCGCCCAGACCAACGACGCCGACCTTCTTGCCTTTGGTCGCCCCCCACTTGCGCAGCGGCGAATACGTCGTGATGCCCGCACACAGCAACGGCGCGGCACGCGCAGGATCGAGGTTCTTGGGCACACGCAGCGTGTACGCCTCATCGCACACGATCTTCTCGGAGTATCCGCCATAGGTCACGCCGCCCGACACCGGGTCGGGCGAGTTGTATGAGAAGATCGCGCCCTTCTTGCAGAACTGCTCGAGGTTCGCCTTGCAATGTTCGCACGTGCGGCACGAATCGACGAGACACCCCACCGCGGCGGTGTCGCCGACCTTCACCTTCGTCACATCCTTGCCGACGCGCGTCACGCGGCCGAGGATTTCGTGCCCGGGCACGATTGGATACGTCGTGCCGCCCCACTCATTGCGGGCCATGTGCAGGTCGCTGTGGCACACGCCGCAGTAGAGGATGTCGATCTCAATGTCTTTGGTGCCGACGTCGCGCCGCGTGATGTTGTGCAGACCAAGGGGCGACGTGGGCGACTGGGCGGCGAACGAACGCGTCATGGGAGGGCTCCTGTTTCGCCCGCCAAATCACCATTGACGGGAGCGCGAGCATAGCACGAATCTGCCGCTCCAGACGCTCACGGATCGAACGAAACCGTTCGTTGCCTGCACGCGTTCACTATCATTCTTCGATGAAGTTCGCCGCGGCGCAGGATTTTGCGAGGCTCGTCGTCAACCACTGTTGCCGCGTGCGGTCGGGCGATCTGGTCACGATCGTCGCCGACCCGGCACAGATGGACCATGTCGAAAGTGTCTTTGTGGCCGTGCTCGATGCCGGCGGTCACCCGACGCTTCACCCTCGCAGCGAACGGCTGCGTGCGCTCACGCTCACCCGCGGCAGCGACGCCCAGATCCAGCACATCTCGCCGTTTGAAGAACATCGCCTCCGCACGTGCGACGTGCTCATCGTCTTGCACGCACCGGCGACGCCGTCGGATTCGTTGTCACCGCCGATCGACGCACGCAAAGCAGCCATGATGCAGGCCGCACGCACAGGCATAATGGCCATGTCGATGGATCGTGCCGCTCGCGGCGAGATGCGTTACTGCCTCGCCGAGTTTCCGAGTCTCGCCGCGGCTCACGCGGCTGGAATGATCGAGCACGACTACGTCGACTTCGTGACGCGTGCCGCGATGCTTCATCTCCCTGACCCGATCGCGGCATGGCGAGAACTCGACGCGATGCACTCTCGACTCATCGCGCAACTCAGCAACGCCCGCGAACTGCGCTTCCGCACCGACGACGGCGGCACCGATCTGCGCGTCGATGTTACAGGCCGCGGCTGGATCAGTTGCGCCGGCAGCGAGAACTTCCCAGACGGCGAAGTCTTCACCGGTCCGCGTAGCGCCGACGGATTCGTGAGCTTCACGCACCCCGTTTCCCACGCCGGCGTCACGATGTCCGGTGTGCGACTCACGTTTCGTGATGGACGCACGGTTGATGCGCACGCCGCAACCAACGAATCACACCTCATCGCACTGCTCGACACCGACGCGGGCGCACGCTCGCTCGCGGAGATCGCGCTGGGCACGCATCCGCACATCGATCGCTTCACCAACAACCCGTTCTTCGACGAGAAGATCCTCGGCACATTCCACATCGGCCTCGGCGCGGGCTACCCCGCCACCGGCAACACCAACCGCTCGGGCCTGCACTGGGACATGGTCTGCGACCTTCGCAATGGCGGCACGATTGAAACCGATGGAATTATGATTCAGCGCGATGGGCACTTTGGCGAATCGATCGCATGACGTCGCGTCATCACCAACCGCCGCTCGGCGACAGCAGCACAATCGCATCTCCATCGTCGCACAGCCACTGAAAGCCAAGCGGATTCTCGACGAGAGGACGCACCTTGTTCGCCATCTTCAGAAATCCCTCGGCGGATGCCACGATCGCCCAGCGCACGCCGCCGCCCGTGACACGCAGCCCCCCGCTCTTTCGCGGCACGACGAAGCGTCACGCTGATGCCAGCGCCACCGCCATCGGCGACCAAGTCGAGAGAAGTTGGAGAAGCACTTGGCAGCGTCATCTGGACAAAAATCGCTTCCAACAACCTCAGATCAACGGCATCACCGCCCCAGAGCCTCAGAATCGGCTTTGGTTCTCGCTCATCGACGATCAGATCAAGCCTTAGAACGTCCCCCCAGAGTACATTGATCAGCGATGACACGCGCTTTCGCCATCCTTCGTCTCACGCACCTCGCCGCACAAGAGATCGATCAGTTGGCTGATGTTCTGCTCGACTGCGTCGCGGGCGGCGCATCGATCGGCTTCATGTCGCCGCTCTCGCGCGAGCGTGCGATTGCGTTCTGGCAAGGCGTCGCGGAAGGCGTCGCCCGCGGCTCACGCGCGATCCTTGTTGCACATGACCCGAGCGACGACAATCGGATCGTCGGCACCGTCCAGCTCATTCTCGACTTGCCCGACAACCAGCCGCACCGGGCCGACCTCGTCAAGATGCAGGTTCACAGCCGCGCTCGTCGTTTGGGCCTCGGCGAAGCGCTGATGCGCGCCGCGGAGGACCTCGCGCGTGAACTCGGCAAGACGCTCCTCGTGCTCGACGCCGTCACGGACGGCGACGCCGCTCGCTTGTACGCTCGGCTCGGATGGATCCGAGTGGGAGACATCCCCCACTACGCGCTCATGCCCGATGGCACGCCGTGCGGCACGACATACTTCTACCGCGACCTGCGCTGAGCCCCGCCGCGTGCCACTGTCGCTCGTACACTCTTCCCGCATCTGGCGCACGCGACACGCATCGCACCCATGACGACGCTGACCACCAACCTCGCGGGAGTCTCGCTCCGCTCACCCATCATCCTCGCCGCGGGGACTGCTGGCGTGCTGGACGAGATGAGTGATGTCGTCGATCTGTCTCGTGTCGGCGCGATCGTCACCAAGTCGATCACGCGGCAGCCGCGCGAGGGCAACGCGACGTGGCGCATCCTCCCCGCCGAAGCCGGCATGCTTAACGCGATCGGGCTGGCCAATCCCGGGCTCGACACGTTCGTGCGCGAGATCGCGCCGCGGGCGGCGTCGGTGCCCGCACCCGCGTTCATGTCGATCGCGGGCTATAGCATCGACGATTACGTCACCTGTGCTGCCGCCGCCGACGCGCTCGGCTTTCCTGCCGTCGAACTCAACGTGTCATGCCCCAACGTTCACGGCGGGTGCGAGTTCGGCGCAGACCCGACGCTTCTCGCCACGCTCGTTCGCGAAGTCCGCCGCGTACTGACGCGAACCCGCCTCTTCGTCAAGCTCAGCCCCGTCTCGATCGCCGTCGGCGGCGTCGGCATCGTGCAGTTGGCCCGCGCCGCGATCGAGCCAGACGGCTCGACCCCCGCAGGGCCAAACCAACGCCCCGGTGCCGACGCGTTGTGTCTGTGCAACACGACGCCCGCCATGGCCATCGACGTCGCAACGCGGCGACCTCGCCTGGCCAACGTCACCGGCGGCCTCTCCGGCGCGGCCGTCCACCCGATCGTCGTCAAGATCATCCACGATGTCTTTCGACAGGTCGCGAAGCAAACCACCACGCCCATCATCGGCATCGGCGGCGTGCAGCGCTGGGAGCACGCCGCAGAGTTCGTCCTCGCCGGCGCTTCCTGCGTCGAAGTCGGCACGGCCCTCTTCGCCGACCCACGTGCACCGATCAAGATTGCCGCAGGGCTGGAGCGATGGGTCCGCGATCAAGGTGCGGCCTCGCTCTCCGAACTCGTCGGCCAGGTGCGGCTGCCGTCCTAAACCCGCCTCTCGCCGCGCCGAGCGCGAGGCATTTCCTCGCCGCGGCTTTGGCACTATCGTCTCGACTCATTCGCAAGCAACTGGCTCGAATCGCGAGGTTCTCCCATGGCTTCTGCATCCTCCGCCTCGGCACATCTTCGCTCGCTGATGGACTCGCGCTGCGTCGGCATGCCCGGCGCATTCAACGCACTCTGCGCCAAGCTGATCGCCGACGCTGGATTTGAAGCCTGCTACGTCTCGGGCGCGGCGACCAGTGTCTGCGCCGGCGTTCCTGATGTCGGCCTCCTTACGGCCGAGCACTTCTGCCGTCTGATTCGCGAAATCGCCGACGCCAGCAGCCTGCCGCTCATCGCCGACGCCGACACCGGGTTCGGCGAGGCGGAGATGGTCCGGCGAACCGTTATCGACTACGCGCGCGCGGGGGCCGCCGGTCTGCACATCGAAGACCAGAAGTTCCCCAAGCGCTGCGGCCATCTCGACGGCAAGGAGCTCATCACGCTCGACCACGCATGCGAAAAGATCGAGTGGGCCGCCAAAGCCGCACGCCAGATCGGCGACGGTTCGTTCATCATTTGTGCCCGCACAGACGCGCGAGGCGTGGAGGGTTTCGACGCCGCGGTGCGGCGTGCGAAGGCCTACGTCCAAGCTGGCGCGGACATGATCTTCCCCGAAGGCCTCGGCAGCGAAGCCGAGTTCGCGCAGTTCGCTGCCGCGATGGGACGCGGGCCGACGCCCGCCGCCGACGCGCCGCGCACGGCATTCGGTAGCAAGGCACCCTACTTGCTTGCGAACATGACCGAGTTTGGCAAGACGCCCATCCTGCCGCTCTCGTCCTTTGCGGCCCACGGCTATTCCTGCGTGATCTGGCCGGTGAGCCTGCTCCGCGTCGCGATGGGCTCGGTCGCGGCCGCACTCACGCAGCTCAAGACCGACGGCAGCGTCAACGCCTTCCTCGACAAGATGCAGACCCGTGCCCAGCTCTATCAGACCGTCGGATACGCGCCGGGCACGCCGTGGGAAGCCCGCGTTCGCTGACTCACCCGTCTCGCTTGATTCCGCGTCGATTGCATGGCGTACGCCGCCGCGCGATCTATGCTTGAACCAGTCCTCATCACCATTTCAGGAGCACGCTCCATGTCCGAGTCCGCTGCTGCCAACTTCGCCAAGGGCCTTGAAGGCATCGTCGCCGGTGAAACCACCATCTGCTCGATCGAACAGGGCGGCCTGTGGTATCGCGGCTATGAGATTCACGATCTCGCCGCCCACGCGACGTTTGAGGAAGTCGCCCACGTCCTGCTCGTCGGACACAAGGCCAGTGCGGGCGAACTCGCGGCGTTCAAGGCCGAACTGATCGCCGAACGCCCGCTGCATCCCGCGGTGACGTCCTTCATCGAGAGCGTCGGCGGCTATCTGGCCGCGGGCCGCGCCGTGCCGATGGATGTCGTTCGCACGGCTGTGAGCATCCTGGGTCACACCGACCCGGACGCCCAGGACAACTCCGCCGCGGCCAACCTTCGAAAGTCCAAGCGTCTGCTGGCGAAGATCCCGACGATCATCGGACACATGCAGAACGTGATCGATGGTCGCGCGATCATCGGACGCGAACTGGGCGGCGATCCGGCGCTCTCGCACGCGGCCAACCTGCTCTACATGATGTCAGGCGAGAAGCCCACCAACGAAGCGGCCCACATCATGGATGTGTCGCTGATCCTCTACGCCGAGCATGACTTCAACGCGTCGACGTTCGCCAGCCGCGTGATCGCGGGCACCCTGAGCGATCTGCACGGCGCGGTCACCGGCGGCATCGCGGCGCTGAAGGGCCCGCTCCACGGCGGCGCGAACGAGGCGGCGATGGAAATGCTCCGCGAGATCCGCGCGTACGTCGAAGCGGGCAAGGGCAGCATCAACGACTTCATGCAGCATGCCTTCGCGACCAAGCGCAAGCTCATGGGCTTTGGCCATCGCGTCTACAAGAACGGCGACCCCCGTGCGCCGATCCTCAACAAGCTCGGCCGCGCCATGGCGAAGAATCGCGGGCCGTCGTACCTCCGCTGGTTTGAGATCGGCGACGAGGTCGAGGCGATCATGCTCCGCGACAAGAAGATTCACCCCAACGTCGACTTCCCCTGCGGCATGACGTACTACACCATGGGCATCCCCGTCCCCCAGTACACCCCCATTTTCGTGGCCGCCCGCGTCGTCGGCTGGGCCGCCCATGTCATGGAACAGCACGCCAATAACCGAATCATCCGTCCGCTTTCGATGTATACTGGTGCGGCACCCCGGAAGTGGAACGGTTGAAAGGCACGCCCCCGTTGAACTGGCTCCAGCGCATCCGACTCCGCGTTTTCGCCGTCATGCTCGGCCTGGCTTTGGCCGCGCTCGCGACGGTATCGCTGACGACGATCCCCGCGTGGCCAGTCGTTGGCGTGGCGTTTGCCGTTGCCGTTGCCGTGATCAACACCGCGGGTCAACGCTTCAGTGTCGACCAGCAAGTCTGCCTGACGTGCGGCGTGGATGTCTCCAAGCAGCCCAGCGGGCCGCACGGCGTGATCTGCCCCAGTTGCGGCGGACTCAGCCAGACGCTGCCGCCTGAGGAACTCGCGGACGCCACGCTCGAACAACCCGACGACGCGACCCGGGTTTCCTGACACACCATTCTGACATGCGGCGGAGCACCCCAAGTCTCCTACACTTGCCGCCATGGCAAAGAACGCCCATTCGTCCAACGCCCGCTCCGGCAACGCCGGCCTGCCCCAGGTCGCCGTCGTCGTCAGCCGCTACAACACCCAGATCACGTCCGTGCTCCTCGAAGGGGCGGTCCGGGCATACATCGAACGCGGCGGCGATCCGGCCCACGTCCACGTCTTTGATGCCCCGGGCGCGTTCGAACTGCCCGCCCTCGCTCTCGCCTGTGCCGAGAGCCATCGCTACGCGGGTGTCGTCGCGCTGGGCTGCCTCATCCGCGGCGAAACCCGCCACGACCGCTACATCGCCGAAGCCGTCAGCCACGGCCTCGTCAGCGTCACCGTCGCCACCGGCGTGCCCGTCACCTTCGGGGTCCTCACTGTCGACCGTCCCTCGCAGGCCAAAGCTCGTGCTGGCGGAAAAAAGGGCAATAAGGGGGCGGACGCCATGCACGCCGCTCTCGACACGATCGCCGTCACCGAGCGGATCATGCTTGGCAACGGAACCAGCGGCGCGAGTATCACCCGCGCTCTGCCCGACAAGACCGCCCGCAAGACAAACGACGGGAAGGACAAGTCCACCAAAGGCAAGCCCGAAAAGGACAACGGGCCTGCGACCCCCGCCAAGGGCGAAACGAAGAAAGGCGGGGCTCGCTGATGGCCGCCGCCCCTCGCGAGATCCGTCGCCTCGCCTTTCAGGTTCTCTATCAGCTCGACGCACGCGGCGAGAATGACCTCGGCGACCCACGCACCGCGCTCGCCATCGACGACGAAGTCTCTGAGAAAGACCTGTCCAAGGCCGAGACGCTCGCCAACGCCGCGTTCGCGGATCGCAAGCGCGCCGACGACGTCATGCGTTCGCTTGCACCGACCTGGCCCGCCCATCGACAGGCCGCCGTTGATCGCGCCATCCTTCGCCTCGCCCACTATGAGATGACAACCGGCGGCGTGCCTCCCAAGGTCGTCATCAACGAGGCCGTCGAACTCGCCAAGGCATTCTCCACGGAGAGGTCGCCGACGTTCATCAACGGCCTGCTCGACAAGGTGATGAAGAAGCTCGAAGCCAAGGCATCCAAGACTGCTTCCGCGGCCGCCGCCGATCAAGGCACCGATGCGAGCGACGCCGCCGCGCAGTGACGCGGCTCCTGCGACTCCGAACCACGTTCACTTCCATCCATGGCGTTCTTCAAGTCCATCCTCGGCAAGATCACCAGTGGCCTTGCCTCAGGCCTCGCCAAGACCCGCGACACATTCGTCGCCGGGTTGCGTTCGCTCCTGCTTGGCAAGAAGCTCGACGACGCCCTGATCGCCCAGATCGAACAGCGTCTGCTGCAAGGTGATGTCGGCGTCAAGACGACCACCCGCCTCATCGAGTCGATCCGCGCCGACTTCAAGGCCGGCAAGATCTCCTCCGGCGACGAAGTGCTCGACTATCTCAAGGCCGAACTCCGCCGCATGTGGCCCGAGGCCGATCGCTCCCTCCGCCTTGCGCCAAGCGGCCCCACCGTCATCCTGATGACCGGCGTCAACGGCGTCGGCAAGACCACCAGCATTGCCAAGCTCTGCTCGCTCCTGCGTAGCCAGAACAAGTCCGTCCTGCTCGGCGCGTGCGACACCTTCCGCGCCGGTGCCGTCCGCCAGCTGGAAATCTGGGGCGAGCGTCTCGACGTTCCGGTCATCCGCGGCCAGCAAGGTGGCGATCCCGCCGCCGTCGCCTTTGACGCCTGTGCTGCGGCCAAGGCCCGAAACGTCGACGTGTTGATCCTCGACACCGCGGGCCGCCTGCACACGCAGGATCCGCTCATGCGCCAGCTCACGAAGATCCGCTCGGTCGTCGCCAAGCAGATCGCGGGCGCCCCGCACGAGGTCCTGCTCGTCCTCGACGCGACGAGCGGCCAGAACGCCCTCCGCCAGGCCGAAGAGTTTGATCGCGCCGTCGCGGGCGATGCGGGCAACGGCGTCACCGGCGTTTTCCTCACCAAACTCGACGGCACGGCCAAGGGCGGGATCGTCATCGCCATCAAGGACGTCACCAACATCCCCGTCAAGTTCATCGGCGTGGGTGAAACGCCCGAAGACATTGAGGCCTTCGATCCCGCCTCGTTCGTGGACACGCTCTTTCGCGCCGACGAAGCCGCGTAATCAACCCCGACCCCGCACGCTTTCTGCTACCGTTGCGTCATGGTTGAACTGCGTTTCAAGCGTCTTTCGTCGCGTGCCCAGATCCCCGCGTATCAGTCCGCTGGCGCTGCCGGGCTTGACCTTGCCGCGTGTCTGCCCGAAGACAATGCCACACTGACGATCGCCCCGGGGCAGATCGTCCTCGTGCCGCTCGGCTTTGCAGTCGCCATCCCCGCGGGCTACGAGGGCCAGGTCCGCCCACGCTCGGGCCTCGCCACCAAGCACGGCATCGGCATCCCCAACGCTCCGGGCACCGTCGACAGCGACTATCGCGGCGAGATGAAGGTCGCACTCATCAACCTCTCCCGCGAACCGTTCGTGGTCACCCACGCGATGCGCATCGCCCAACTCGTCATCGCTCCCGTCGCCCACGCCACCATCCGCGAGGTTACAAACCTCGACGAAACCGCCCGTGGCGGCGGCGGGTTTGGCTCCACCGGCGTCGTCTGACGCGCTCTGTCGCGTTGCCCCGCCCGATCGGCCGATGAAGTTGGGCATGTCATTCCCTGTCTTCATCGCGCAGAACTATCAATCGCAGTACAGCCTTCTGGGTGCGATGGCGACGCAGCTCGCCGAGGCGTTCACCCGCGCCGGCTGCCCCGTGCGTCCAATCGAGGAGGTACGGAGCGGACAGGGAATCGCCATGTTCCTGAACTTCCCCAGCGATGTCGGGGCTCTGGGCCCCGCCGCCGACCCCAAGAGCGGCCTCGCGCTTGTCCAGCTTCTCGTCGATCACCCACTCGCCATTCAGACGGCGAGCATGGATGCTCTCGCCCGTCTGCCCCACTACCGCCTGGTTCTGCCGTGCGTCGATTCGCTGCACTTGCTTCGCCTGCGCTGGCCGGGGCTGCGCCACGCACATCTGCTGCACGCTGTTCCGCCGCAGGCACTCGCCGACCCGCAACGCATCGAAAGTTCACATGTGATGACCGCAGAACATGGCGGGCGTGACATCGATGTCTGCGTCGCAGGCACCATCCATGCGTCTGCCGAGCTCGACGCGCTCTGGCGCGGCCTGCCCAACAATCTCCGTCCCGGCTTGCAGGACATGGTCGATCTGCTGCTGGCGTCGCCGCACACGACATTCGAGCAGGCGGCGGACGTGGTGATGGGCCCGCGCGGCATGTTCACCGGCGACTGGCCGCTCCTGAGCACGCTCTGGCGCATCGTCACGATGACCGTGAACACGCGCCGTCGCGTGGCCATCGCCAAGTCGCTCCAAGGACTGCGCGTCAGCGTCTTTGGCCCTCCCGCATGGCGCGAGGTCTGCACTGGAACGATTCAGTACGCGGGCGACGTCGAATACGCGCGCGTTTCCGAGCCGCTGTGCCGCAGCCGCGTCTCGATCGCGTGGGGTCCGACCCAGTTCGCGCACAGTTTCAGCGAGCGTGTTCTGCTCTCACTCGCCGCCGGATGCGCGACCGTGGCGGATGATCGCCTCCTCCAACGCACCCACTTCCGGGTCGCCCAGCCGGGCGGGGCGACAGACGGGGCTCAGGTCGCAGTCTTCCCGGCCCAAGATCCTTCGCAATGCCGCGCGTGGGTTGACCACTTGCTTACGCGTCGCGAACTCTGCGGCCGGTGGGGTGCGGCAGGTCGCGAGCTCATCGCATCGCGCCACCTCTGGGATCACCGCCTGCAAGGACTTGCGTCGGTGGCTGCTGATGCGTCCTCCCAGCATTCTGCCTGATTCGCCAGAATCCTGCATGGAATGCGCCTGATTCGGATTCAATACGGATCCTGCGCCTTCATGCACTCATTTGATTGCATTCTGATCGGTCTATATGCCGCATGGATGCAATTTTATGCATAAATAGATTACAGAATGCCGTTGACCGGATTTGCCTTTCGGGTACACTTCGAGGGTCGCGATCGGGCCCGGGTCCGCGCACTTGATGCGCAGTCCGCCCATCCCGGCGCGATGTGGGAATATCGATCTGAGCAGACGAACGCGTGTCGCAAGATGCCTGATCTGGTAGCGGGATATCTCTCCCCTCCGATTCGACTCTTGCCAACCTGCTCCGATTGGCATCAACCCCCGATTGGCTGGCCCGCGAGCAGCGGACCCGCTGAGTTCATCCCGCCGGAGGTGTACGAAGACGCGGCTGCGTCTGTGTGGGGTCGGTGAGTGCCGACCGGGGTCTTGGATGACTCCTGAATGGGTTCTCCCGCGTGGGGTGCGGTGTGACGGCAGATTCTCAAAGGAGATGGCGATGAAGAAGATGAATATGGCGGCGGCGATGGCTCTCACCCTCACCGCTGGCGTTGCGTTCGGCCAGGGCACGATCGTCAATGGCGACGCCCGTTGGCAGTACGCCTCGGTCGGCACTTCGGCCGCCACCCTCGGCAACAACAACTTCCAGAGCGACGGCACCTCGTCACTCGACCACATGTTCCAGCAGTGGTTCTGGTATCGCGCCAGCAGCAGCATGCGCGAAGTCGCCCTCGGTGACCCCGACTTCCCCTTCTCGCTCGGCCAGTCCTACGTCGGCAACACCGCCCACATCAAGAGCAGCCAGATCAACGTCTCGGCCGTCCCGGGCGCGAAGTTCTCCTACGACCTCAAGGCCGTCGTCACCGATGGCGCGAGCGTCGGCTCGGCGATCGTCCAGCTCGACCTGACGATCAAGAACCTCAGCACGTTCGCCGTCCCCTACACCTTCTTCATGTACGCCGATCCGTCCGTCGGCGGCACCAGCACCGGCGACAGCGTCGCGATCCTCAGCGGCTCGTCCGAGGCCTATCAGGTCACCGACGGCAGCAACTACGTCGAAGTCCGCGCCGTCGGCGCCGACCGCTTCCAACTCGGCACTCAGGTCGACATCCGCGGCCTGCTCAACGACAACGCCACCAACACGCTGACCAACCTCGGCAGCCCCACCAACAACAACGACGTCGCGGGCGTCCTCTCCTGGTCGGCCACCATGGCCCCCAACGAGACCAAGACCTTCACGTCCTACGTCTCGATCAACATGGCGACGCCGGTTCCGTGCCTGGCTGACTTCAACGGCGACGGCTTCCTCGACTTCACCGACTTCGACGCCTTCGTCGCCGCCTTCGAGGCTGGCAATGCAAGCGCGGACTTCAACGCGGACGGCTTCCTCGACTTCACCGACTTCGACGCCTTCGTCGCCGCCTTCGAGGCTGGCTGCTAAGCAGTCCTGAGTCGCTCTCCCTCCTCGCCGCGGGCGGCACACCCGCAGCAACTTCAGGTGCGTACTCCTTGAGAAAGCCCCCGAGCACATGCTCGGGGGCTTTCACTTTCTCGCGGCTTCCAAAGCTGCGATCAACCGAACCAGACAACCGATGAGCCTGCCGAGGCATTCGGCGTGCGTGTTACACCAACGCGCTGAGCGCGGCTCCAAAGTTCACGTGAAAGACCTGGCCGTCGATGACGAGCGCCGGGACCGACTTCACGCCGGCGCGCTCAGCCTCGGCGATTCGTGACTTCGCTTCGCCCAAATGCACCACCTCAACGCTGTAGCGTGTCGGATCAAGTGCGGCGGCGAGCTGACGCTCCGCACTGACGCACACAGGACACCCGGCGTGATAGAACGTGGCACTGGTCTTCATGAATATGCTCCGATCTCGATCCGCGTCCGGTGGCACCATGCCATCAGCACGCGAGATTCGAGCCGAACGTACTCGCCGAAATCTGCATCGAAAAGAGGGCACCGTTCGGTTGGGTGGGCACCAAACGGTGCGGATTGGACGAAACCCGATGTCGAAAGATGACGCCAAATCCACGCGGCTCGGGCGCGAGGCCGCCAGCATCGCCGAGATGGTCGAGAGCATCATCGGATGCAAGTGGTCGCTCCACGTGCTCGCGCAGATCCGGCGCGGCGTCAATCGTCCGGGCGCAATCGAACGCTCTGCCGAGGGGCTGAGCGCCAAAGTCCTCGGCGAGCGACTCGACAAACTCGTCCGATTCGGCATCGCCGAACGCAAGGCATTTCCTGAGGTCCCGCCGCGTGTCGAGTATCACCTCACGCCGCTGGGGCAGCGCTTTGTCGCGATCGTTGATCAGGTCGAAGCCGTCCAGCGCGAGATTGATGACGAGCGACGCAAGCGAGGCCCTGTTTGAGCCGCCCGACCGCCACTGCCGACGGTATAGTGTGCGCGCATGGCTGACGTTCCCGGCAACCCTTCCCTGCTCATGAATGACCCTGAAGACGCGGGCGGCCGCTCGCCCGCGGGCGCGACGCTCTTTGAGGTCGCATGGGAGGTGTGCAATCAGGTCGGCGGCATCTATCAGGTGATCCGCTCCAAGATCCCGCTCATGAACGAGCGATGGGGTGATCGCTACTACGCCGTCGGTCCGTATGTGGAGTCGAAGGCGAACCTCGAGTTCGAAGCGACGCGTCCCACCGGCTGGATCGGGCGTGCGCTGGCCGCGATGGAAGCCCAAGGCCTCAAGGTGCATCACGGACGATGGCTGGTGCCCGGCCGTCCGCGAGCCCTGCTGCTGGAGACCTGGCTGCCGCAGCACAAGCTCGCCGAAGTGAAGTATCAGATGTGGGCCGACCACGGGATCGAGTTTCCCGGCGGCGACATGCTGGTCGACGGTGTCGTCAGTTTCTCGCACGGCCTGTTCAAGCTCTTTGAAGCACTCTGCGATCAGCGTTGGAGCGGACCGGGCACTGGCGCGGTCACGGGCGGCGCGAGCGGCGCCGGCTCAGCGTCGCCAAGGCCGGGTCTGCGCACCAGCCCGCGCATCATCCTCGCTCACTTCCACGAGTGGATGGGCGGCCTGTGCATTCCCAACATCCGGCGCGCCAACCTGCCCGTGGCCAGCGTCTTCACGACGCACGCCACGCTGCTTGGTCGCTATCTCGCTTCCGCTGACGAGCACTTCTACGACCGCCTCAATCGCTACGACCACGCACGTGAGGCGCAGAAGTTCAACATCGCCACGCAGCACAACGTCGAGCGTGCCTGCGCCCACGGCTGCCACGTCTTCACCACCGTCTCGTCGATCACCGCCGAAGAGTGCTCTTCGCTGCTCGGACGCCCGATCGACGTCGTGCTCCCCAACGGCCTTTCCGTCTCACGTTACAACGCCGGGCACGAGCAGCAGACGATGCACGGCAAGTACAAGAACGAGATCCACAAGTTTGTGATGGGGCACTTCTTCCCCAGCTACTCGTTCGATCTCGACAAGACGCTGTACATGTACACGTCGGGACGCTTCGAGCCACGCAACAAGGGCTTTGACCTGTGCCTGGAGACAATGGCCCGTCTCAACGCCGAGATGAAGGCGAACAAGATCGACAAGACGATCGTGTTCTTCATCGTGAGCAGTCGCCCGACGCGCAGCCTCAATCCGCTCGCGCTCGAGAAGCACGGCGTGCTCAACGAACTCAACGACGTCTGCAAGCACATCACCGACGGCGTCGCCGAGCGGCTCTTCAAGCGTGCCGCCGCGGGCGAGAAGCTCCGACTCGACGATCTGATCGAGGAATACTGGATGCTGCGCTACCGCCGCACGCAGCAGGCCCTCAAACAGCCGTGCCTGCCGATGGTCGTGACGCACATCCTGCAAGACGACTCGGATGACCCCGTCCTGAACCAGATGCGATACCTCGGGCTCATCAATCGCCAGGAAGACCCGGTGAAGGTGGTCTATCACCCCGAGTTCATCAATCCCGCGAATCCGCTGTGGGGCATCGAGTACGACCAGTTCGTGCGCGGCTGTCACCTCGGCCTCTTCCCCAGCGCGTACGAGCCGTGGGGCTACACGCCGCTCGAATCGATTGCAATGGGTGTGCCCGCGATCACCAGCGATCTCGCCGGCTTCGGGCGTTATGTCGCCGAGACGATGCCCGACCACGATGAATGGGGCCTTACCGTTCTCCGTCGCCGCGGCCGCTCGTTTGGCGATGCCGCATCCGATCTCACGCAGCGTCTGCTGCGATTCTGCAAGCTCGAACGCCGCGAACGTATCGCGATGCGCAACGAAGTCGATCGCCACTCGTGGGATTTCGATTGGGAACGCCTCGGCCCGGCCTATCACACGGCACACGATCTCGCCGTCGAACGCTTCTTCCTCGATGAGCGCATCGTGAACCTGACCGGGATCGGCGTGGAATGACCGCGGCCAAGCCCGACAAGCCCGCCGACAAACCACACGCCAAGCCGCACGTCGAGCTCTTCACCGACGGCGCGTGTTCAGGCAACCCCGGCCCCGGCGGCTGGGCATACATCCTCAAGCACCCCGCCAGCGGCTCGGCCCGCGAAGAAGCCGGCGCCGAGCGAGAGACCACCAACAACCGCATGGAACTCATGGCCGTGATCCGCGGCCTGGGCGCACTCAAGTCATCCTCGTTCGTCGATCTCTACTCCGACAGCCAGTACGTGCTCAACGGCCTCAAGGAATGGATGGACAGTTGGAAACGCCGCGGCTGGAAGACCGCGGACAAGAAGCCCGTCAAGAACCAGGACCTCTGGGAAACGCTCGACGAGCTGCGGCAGCGCCACGAACTCCGCTTCCACTGGATACGCGGCCACAACGAGCACCCTGAAAACGAACGCTGCGATCAGCTCGCCGTGCAGGCCAGAGAAGCGATCGTGAAGACGTGATCTGGCCGCGGGCATCCGCCAGTGACTGCCCGATCGAACTCGACGCCGCGCTCAGATCGGCAGCTTGTTCCTATTAGTTCGCTCGCCAAAACGCGCCGGACTCGGTTGAAGTCCATAGCGAGATTCTATAACCTCCACACAGAGTCACCCGATTCCTCGCGTGTGAGCGTGGTTCTGCACGCCGCACGCCGGTCGATGGACCACGACTGATAGAACAACGACTCTGAAATCAAGGAAGCGCTCATGAGCCACGCCGCCAACCATGCCGCCAGTCCTTCCGCCCCCGCCCCCGGAACTGAAACGCACACGCCCGTGCCGGGCACAGGTGGCTTAGAGCGCATCCCGGTGACGGTCTATCCGAGCAGTTCGCTCGCCAGCAAGGCCGTGGCTCATGAGATCGCGGACCTCATCCGCGAGCGGGCCAAGGCCGGCAAGAAGGTGGTGCTCGGGCTTGCGACCGGCTCGACGCCGCAGGCGATCTATGACGAACTCGTCCGCCTGCACAAGCAGGAAGGCCTCTCGTTCAAGAACGTGATCTCGTTCAACCTGGACGAATACTGGCCGATGTCGCCCGACAGCCTGCAGAGCTACCGCCGCTTCATGCGCGAGTATCTGTTTGATCACATCGACATCGACCCCAAGAACGCGCACGTGCCCGACGGCACCATCGCCAAAGAGTCCATCGGCAAGTACTGCGAGGACTACGAGCGTGCCATCCGCGAAGCGGGCGGCATCGACATCCAACTCCTGGGCATCGGCCGCACCGGTCACGTCGGTTTCAATGAGCCCGGCTCGGCCCGCGACTCGCGCACGCGTCTCATCACGCTCGATCGCGTGACGCGCATGGACGCGGCGAGCGACTTCTTCGGCGAGCGCCACGTGCCGCGCAAGGCGATCACCATGGGCGTGGGCTCGATCCTCGACGCCAAGAAGGTCATCCTGCTCGCGTTCGGCGAGCACAAGGCGCCGGTGATCAAGCGTGCCGTCGAAGGCGAGATCACGACCAGCGTCGCCGCGTCGTTCCTGCAGCAGCACAAGAACGCCAAGATCGTGCTTGATCCGGCGTCGGCGGCGGAACTCACGCGCTTCAAGACGCCGTGGCTCCTCGGACACATCGAAGACTTTGGCCGCACGTGGGACGACAAGACCACCAAGAAGGCCGTCATTTGGCTCGCGAGCACGCTGCAGAAGCCGATCCTGAAACTCACCGACGAGGACTACAACGAGCACGGCCTGCAGGACATGCTCGCGGCCCGCGGCGGCGCGTATGAACTCAACATCGAAGTCTTCCGCGCTCTCCAGAACACCATCACCGGCTGGCCCGGCGGCAAGCCCAACCAAGGCCCCAAGCCCGAGCGCGGCGGCAACATCAACGTCCCCGGCCACGAGATCTTCCCCAAGCGCGTCGTCCTCTTCAGCCCCCACCCCGACGACGACGTGATCAGCATGGGCGGCACGTTCATCCGCCTGTGCGACCAGGGCCACGACGTTCACGTCGCGTATCAGACCAGCGGCAACATCGCCGTGTGGGACGAGACCGCGCTGCGCCACGCCGACTTCGTCAATGAGTTCGTGCAGGCGTTCAAGGATCGCTTCAAGGACGGTGCACAGGTCGCCGACACCATCGAACAGAGCGTCGAGAACTTCGTGAAGGTCAAGGTCGCGGGCATGCCCGACAGCCCGGAACTGCAGAAGATCAAGACCCTCATCCGCCGCACCGAGGCACGGGCCGGCGCACGCTACAGCGGCGTGAAGGCGGATCGCATCCACTTCCTTGACCTACCGTTCTATGAGACGGGGCGCGTGAAGAAGAAGCCGATCGGTGAGGAAGACATCCGCATCACGATGGAACTGCTGGAGAAGGTGCAGCCGCACCAGATCTATGCCGCGGGCGATCTCTCCGACCCGCACGGCACGCATCGCGTGTGCTTGTCGGTGATCACCACGGCGCTGCATCGTCTGAAGGATCGCGCGTGGATGAAGGACTGCACCGTGTGGCTCTATCGCGGCGCGTGGCAGGAATGGGGCGCGGAAGAAGTCGAGATGGCTGTGCCACTCAGCCCCGACGAAGTGATGCGCAAGCGCTACGCGATCTTCAAGCACGAGAGCCAGAAGGACAGCGCGCTGTTCCCGGGCCCGAACGATCATCGCGAGTTCTGGCAGCGGGCCGAGGATCGCAATCGCAACACCGCCAAGCTGTACGACAAGCTCGGCTTGGCGGAGTACGAGGCGATCGAAGGCTTCGTGCGCTGGAAGCCGAGCCTGGCGGACGGAAGTGTGGAGGGGTGAAAGGCGAAGGCCGCGCTTTGGTGCCTCAGCATTGAAGACATGGAGACATCAGACATGGAGACATGAGAGGGTCTCGTGTCTGATGTCTGATGTCTGATGTCTGATGTCTCGTCCACTCGCATCTCCGCCCGCATATCGTTTTCTCCCTCGTCGCATGGCGCGGCGGGCCGTCGGAGGTTCGTGACCGATGTCGATGCTCAAACGACTTGGGGTGTGCTCGTGGTCGCTTCAGGCGCAGTCGCCCGCGGATCTCGCACTGCGGATCCGCAACGTCGGCGTCTCGCTTGTGCAGATCCATCTTGATCCGGTCCGCGAAGGCGGCGTGTGGCGTGCCGACCAGACCGTCGGTCGCCTCAAGGACAAGGGCATTCGCATCGCCTCGGGCATGATGAGCACCAAGGGCGAGGACTACTCGACGCTTGAGTCCATCGCCAAGACCGGTGGCATCCGACCCGATGAGACGTGGGCCGACAACCTGCGCGCCGCTGAGGGCAATGCGATCATGGCGGCCCGCATGGGTTTGCCTCTCGTCACGTTCCACGCGGGATTCCTGCCGCACGAAGAGGGCAACGCGGAACGCATCAAGATGGTTGAGCGTCTGCGCAACCTCGCGGAGATCTTCGCCGCACGCAATGTGCGCGTCGGTCTTGAGACGGGGCAGGAAAGTGCCGCGACGCTGCTGCGTGTGCTCAACGAGGTCAATGCGACGCTGCCCGCCCGTGCACAGATCGGCGTGAACTTCGATCCGGCGAACATGATTCTCTACGGCATGGGCGATCCGCTCGAAGCTCTGCGCGTGCTCTCGGGATACATCCTCCAAGTCCACATGAAGGACGCGGTGCCCACCAAGACCAAGGGCACCTGGGGTGAGGAAATGCCCGCGGGCAAGGGCGCGGTGCCGTGGAAAGAGTTCCTGGCCGCCGTCGAGCGTTACGCCCCCGATGTGGATGTGATGATCGAGCGTGAGTCGGGCGACGCACGCGTCGCGGACGCCGCCGCGGCTCGCGCCATCGTTGCTGAGTACAGCGGCGTGCCGGTTGGAGCGGGCGTGTGATTGATCGCCCCGAGAAACTCCGCGTCGGTGTCATCGGTCTGGGCTTCATGGGCCGCACGCATCTGACCGCATATGCCAATCAAGGCGCGGAGATCGTCGCCGTCGCCGATGCGCGGATCAACGAGATCCTCAGCGGCCAGAGCAGCGGCGGCAATCTGAACACGGGCGCTGACGCATTCCCGATTCGCGCGGGTTCGTTCTCGCCCTACACCAGCCCCGGGCAAGTCTTCGCCGATCCACGCGTCGAAGCGGTGAGCATCTGCACACCGACCGACACGCACGTCACGCTCGCGAGCGAAGCACTCGCCGCGGGCAAGCATGTGTTGCTCGAGAAGCCCGTCGCGATCTCGTCGGATGCGGTGCTCTCGCTCGTCGGCAAGGCCAAGCTGCATCGCAAGGTCTGCATGCCGGCAATGTGCATGCGTTTCTGGCCCGGCTGGACGTGGCTGCGCCAGACGATCCTCGGCGGGCACTACGGCGCACTCCGCGGCGTCACCTTCCAGCGTCTCGCCTCGCCGCCCTCATGGAACGCGGACTTCTACAAGAACGCGGCCAAGACCGGCGGCGCACTTTTCGACCTGCACATCCACGACGCGGACATCGTCTATTGGCTCTTCGGCATGCCGCGCGGCGTGCACAGCTCCGGCACCATCGATCACGTCACGACGCTGTACGAGTACGACGGCGGCGTCCGCGTAACGGCCGAGGGCGGCTGGGATCATGCACCCGGCTTCCCGTTCCGCATGCGCTACACCGCCGTGTTTGAGCAGGCGACCGCCGACTTTGACATCGGCCGCGAGCATCCGCTCATGGTCACCGAAGACGGCCAGTTCAAGCATGTCGATCTGCCTGGCGGTACCGGCTACGACGGCGAGATCGCGCACTTCCTCGCACTCGTGCGTGCCGCCAAAGACGGCAAGCACCTCAAACCCATCGCCACCATCGACGACGCGCTCGCCGTCACACGACTGCTCGAGGCCGAACGTGCGAGCCTCGAATCACAAACGCCTGTTCTGTTGTAATCAGCTGCTCTCTTCGGCCCCGTTGGGCCGGTTCGTAAAGGAATGGTTCCATGAAACTCGGCATCATCGGCATCGACTCTTCGCACACCCCGGTCTTCACCAAAGCCATTGCCGCTTTGAACAAGGAAGGCAAGACCAAGTGCCTTGTCACGCATTTCTGGGATCCGGGCAAGCACGAGTGGCAGCACCCGGCCGGGCCCGAGCAGTCGGCCAGGGACGTGGCGAAGTGGCGCGAGGACACCATCGCCGCCGGCGCGACGCAGGTGAAGAGCCTCGATGAGCTGCTCAAGAACGTCGAAGGCGTCTTGGTGCTGAACATCAACGGGCACCGCCACCTCGAACTCGCGATCGGACCGATCGCCAAGGGCATGCCGACGTACATCGACAAGCCGCTGACCTGCTCGCTCGATCAGGCCCGTGCGCTGCTCGCGATGACGCGTCAGTACAACGCACGCTGCTACTCCGCCTCGTCGCTCCGCTTCATCACCGAGATCCCCAAGCTCGACAAGGAGAAGCTCGGCGACATCGTTGCCATCGACGCCTTCGGCAACGGCGAAGTGCTCGACATGATGCCCGACCTCTGGCACTACGGCTGTCACTCCATCGAGATGGTCGACGCCATCTTCAAGTGGTCGGGCCAGGGCGCCGGTGTGAAGCGCGTCTCGGCCGTCAAGAGCCGCAGCCCCTTCACCAAGGGCAAGGCCACCGAGCCGGGCAACGAGGCGACCAGTGGTTACCACCTGCTCGACATGGAGTATCGCGACGGCCGAATCGCCCGCATCCGCTGCGATCGCAACGGCTCGTGGGCATTCGGCGCCACCGTCCACGGCACCAAGGGCGTGCAGCAGTTCGTCGTCGACTTCGCGCCGGTCTACGGCCATCTCGTCGCCGGCATGGTCAAGTTCTTTGAAGGCGGCGAGGCCCCCGTCAGCCTGCGCGACATCGTCGAGAACGTTGCGTGCATGGAAGCCGGCAATCGCTCCATCGCCAGCGGCGGCGAATGGCAAGAGATCCCTGTTATCGAGTAAGCCGCGCGAGCGTGTTCAGACACGCCCATCGACGTGAAAGACTGAAAGACTTTGCAAGCGATCGGCCCTCCGGCCGGTCGCTTTTCATTTGCACGCCCGGCAGCGGAGCGGGACCCGTGGGAGCCGGATATTTCAGAATAAATGGTCCAAATACACACCTTTTCGTATTGTGTACGGCACGTTTTGCTTGATTGAGTCTTGACGCGAGGGCCAAATTTCAGGACACTAGCGATGGCTGGTGCTTATAGAACTCGGTGCTTCCAGCCGTCGCTTTCCGCGCGACGCACCGACGGGATGAGGGACGTTTCAGAAGATGAAGACCGCTCGGGCACACGATGGCTTACGGCGAAGCGGCGTTGTCACGCGCGTCGCGATGCTGCTCGCCGCGTGTTGTACGTCGATGTGTCTCGCCGAGCCGATCAGCGTCAAGCAGTTCACGCGTCAGCTCGAGGCCGGCCCCATTCAAGTGTTCGTCGCCACGATCGACCTCAAGGACCCAGCTCTCAAGGTCATCAGTGACGAACCCCTGAACGCGGCCGCCAAGAAGAACGCCAAAGCCGATGCGAAACTCGCGCGGACCGACGACTGGGCCGAAGCTCATCACGCAACACTCGCGATCAACGCCAACTACTTCGGCCTGCTTGAAAAGGCCCCGAAGCCCGCAACGCCCAACGAGGACAACCACGGCTACGGCTCAAATCTCGAGGCCGATGTCATCGGCGTCTGGGTCAGCAACGGCGTTGTCATCTCCAAGCCGCGCGTTGTGAAGGGCGAAGCTGACCCCGCGGTACTCATCCGCGCCGACGGCACCGCCGCCGCCAAGCGCGTGACCGATGCTGATCTCACGAGCGTCGCGTTCGCCGTCGCGGGCGTTGGCGCTTCGGACACAGGCAAGGACACTTCGCCCGGTTCTCTGCTGGTTCAGGCTGGCAAGAACCTCGGCTCGACGGCTCGCGTCGACGCCGATAAGCGGCACCCACGCACGGCACTTGGCGTGACCGCAGACGGCACCAAGCTCGTCGCGATGGTCGTCGATGGCCGCGCTCCGGGCTACAGCGTCGGCGTGACGCTGCCTGAACTCGCAGACCTGATGATCGAGAATGGTGCCGTCGATGCCGTCAACCTCGACGGCGGCGGCTCCAGTGCATTTGTGTATCGCCCTTCGACGTCGTCGGCACAGGCCGGCGCGGCGAAGGTTGTTTCCAATCGCCCCAGTGACGGGAGTTTCCGCCCCGTCGCGAACCACCTGGGTTTCGTGGTGGCGGGGTCCCAGGATCCGAGCGTTGAGCTTCAGACCACGGGCGCGTCGCCCGCGGCCCAGGATCCGAAGCCGACTGACGCGAAATGAGGACGTGTCGGCCGGTGCAGTGTGTGATTTGTTTGCAGGAGAGACAGACATGAAGATCGGAACGATGGCATTGATCGCAGCGGCGGGTCTCGCGGGTGTCGCAAATGCGGCTCCTTCGATCACCGCGCTGAGCACCTTCGGCACCAACGGCTGGCTCGCCCCGGGTACGTCGACCTTCTTGGGCACCGGCAACCTCGAACGCGGCATGGCGTACAACCGCGCCACCGGCAATCTCATTCTCGTCAGCCGAAACGGCGGCGTGAACGCCCGCATCATCGACGGGCAGACCGGCGTTGACGAGGGTGGCCTCGCGGGTGCTGGCACGCTTAGCGGCGGCACGTTCGCCGGCAGCAAGGTCGGCGTCACCGACGACGGCCAGATCTATGTGGCCAACCTCACCACCAACGCGTCCACGTCCGCGATCAAGATCTATCGCTGGGGCAGCGAGACCGATGCTGGCCCGACCACGTGGTTCAACAGCACCACCAGCCACGTCGCTCGCTACGGCGACAATATCGACGTGACCGGCAGCGGCAGCAACGTCCGCGTCGTCATGGGCGCCCAGGGAGCCAACGCGACGACCGGCTACGGCTACACCGTCTTCTCCGGCGGCGCCGGCGGCGGCAGCGCTCAGGTCGTTGACACCTATGACGTTCTTCCCAACTCGGTCGGCTCCACGGCACCCCGTAGCAAGTTCCGCCTCGGCATCACGTTCGGCAAGACCAGCAATGACGTCTGGGGCAAGGTCTCCAGCGACGGTCTCTATCGCTCCACATACGGCGCTGGCAACGTCGCCACGATGCTCAGCGGACCCACCGGCCAGGCCCTGACCTCCGCCGGCGAGTCCAACATGGACTTCGTCACCATCGGTGGTCGCGATTACCTCGCGGTGCTTGACTCGTTCTCGGGCGGCGGCACGCTCGGCGCTCGCGTTTACATCTACGACGTCACCGACCCCACCACGCCGGTCAGCCTCTTCGCCTTCGGCGCGTGGACTTCGGGCAACGCCGCTCTGGCCGCCAACGGCAACGCTTCGGGCTCTGTGGCCTGGGGCGCGATCGACAACATCAACCAGACCGCCACCCTCTACGCCATGAACTCCAACCAGGGCATTCAGGCCTTCACGTTCACGGTTCCCGCTCCGGGCACTGCGGCACTGATGGGCCTCGCGGGCCTCGTCGCGACGCGTCGTCGCCGCTAATCGCTCACGTCTGAATCTCCGCTTGATTTCGATTCTGGGGTCAGGCCCAACGGCCCGACCCCGGCTTGAAGAAGAATCCGAAGCCTCAGTCTCTGCGTCTCCTCTGCCTCGAACCTTGGTCTCATTCACAGAACGGTTGACACGATGTCCAACCTCGCCGAACTCAAAGCGTTGCAGGCCAAGCCCGGACGGCCGCTCTACACCGTCGTCAAGGAGGCCGTCCGTGCCGCCATCGACTGCGGCCGCTTCGCGCCGGGCACCCAGCTCCCCAGCACCAAGGCCATCTCCGAGGAGATGGAAGTCTCCCTCGTCACCGTCCATCGCGCCATGCAGGAACTCGTCGCCAACGGCGTGCTCGTGCGCGGCCAGGGTCGCGGCACCTTCGTCCACGAGGACTACGCCCGCCGCTCCGCGCTGGCCCACGGCCTGCGCTTCGGCCTCGTCTTCCATGTCGAGTCCTCGCTCGCCGACGCATACCACGGCCAGATCCTCGAAGGCGTCCGCCAGCGCGCCAATGAACTCGGCGTCGATCTCGTCCTGCTGCGCTTCGGCGAGGACACGCGCAACGAGTGCCAGGGTTATCTCTACGTCAACCCCTTCCCCGAGCAACTCACCAAGCCGCTCCGCTTTGGCATGAAAGCCCCGTCGATGAACGGGCACAACCACAACGGCTTCCGCGATCGCGATGAGCGTCAGCTCGCCGTCACCGTCGTCGGCGCTCGCTTCGCGATCCAGGGCGCGAACGTCATCGACACCGACAACGCCGGCGTCGGCCGCCAGGCCGTCGAGCACCTGCACAGCCTCGGCCACAAGCGGCTCGGGTTTGTCGGCGGCGCGGGCGGCGTCTCCAACGACATTGATCGCTGGCTGGGCTTCCAGGACACGGTCGAGCGTCTGAACTGCGAAGTGCGTCCGACGCACGTCATCCGCCACGCTGGATGGCGCTTGGACGACACCGGTCGTCGCGAACTGGTGAAGATGCTCACGAGCCCCGACCGCCCCACTGCGATCTTCGCCGCCGGGTACTACTACGCCCTCGACGTCTACTCAGCGGCCGCGGAGGCGGGGCTGAAGATTCCTCAGGATGTGTCGGTGATCGGCGTCGATGATCCGCCGAGCGCCTCGCACTTGTCGCCCGCGCTCACAACGTTCCGCCAACCCCTGATCCATCTGGGGCGCATGGCCGTGGGCGGGCTGTTTGAGATGGTGACCAGCCAGGAAAAGGTGCCGCACCAGACGACGCTGCCCGCGGAGCTGGTGGTGCGCGGTTCGACGATGCCGCGGGGGTGAGCGAAGGTGTCTCAAATGGCCAAAGTTCAAATGGCCAACTTGCCAAATCAAGACACGAGCGAGTGCCTCCTGACTTCGTGACTCTTGACTTCGTGGCTTGCCTTCTTTGCCTTCCGCACTCCGTCTCTTCGTCTCTGCGTCTCTCTGTCTCTTCTGACATCTTCGGTTCTCGGCCTGTCCGACCGGCGAGCAACCGAATCACGCAAAAGGTCGGACCCGGCCACGCTCGCCGGGCGAATGGACTTTGGGAAAACAGTCGCGCGGCGTCATCTCTCGACGCGTGCGATGGGGAACAGGCACGCTCTCTCCACCCCCCGATCAGTTCGTCTCTCACATTTCAGGGTTTGCACAGGCCTTTGTGCAGGGGTTTGGGCAGGGGTTCGGGACCAGGTCCACGCCACGCGGCGTGAACGCCCGGACAGGCGGGCGGGGCAAGCAGTGCCGCGATTGCAAGGTGAATGCGATGAAGACCAACGGAAACAACGGACAGAACACCACGAACGCACGCGGCTTCACGCTGATCGAACTGCTGGTGGTCATCGCGATCATCGCACTGCTGATCGGCATCCTCCTGCCCGCGCTGGGCAAGGCTCGCGACAGCGCACGCACCCTCAAGTGCCTGACCAATGTTCGCGGCCTCGGCCAGGCATTGACGCTCTACTCGAATGACTTCAAGGGCAAGTTCCCGGTGAACGAGGTCGGCTCGACGGGCAAGCTCTCCTGGTACGACACGGGCATCATCGGTCAGTACATCCCGCAGTCAACGACGAAGATTGACACCCCCGGATCTGGCTTCGACACGACGATCGGTGGCGGCATCATGATCTGTCCGAATCACCCACAGGGTGGACGCTCGTACACGATGAACTGGTGGGCGTCAGGAAACGCCACGAACACTGCGGCGGACTCGCCCAATCCCGGCCAGCGTTGGGACAACACTGTGACTGAATCCGAGAAGCATTTCCTTCTCACTGAGGCGTGGGGGACGTCGTACTCGACCGTCAACTCGACCTCAAATGTTTACTACACCGTCTCGCAGATGGGTAATCGTGGGTCGCCGGGCGCTCGCTTTGGCGGTGGCAAGGGCGTCACGATCGACAACATCCCAGGGCGTCAGAATCGTCCTGCCGAGATGGTTCCTTCGACCCAGAATCCGACATCTTTCGTGCCGTGGTATCGCCATCCGAACCGCTCGTCGGACACGATGGCGATCAAGGGCTCAGCAAACTTCCCATTCGCGGACGGACATGCCGAAACGAAGACCGTCTCAGATGTGCTCGACGTCGAAAACGGGATCAGCACACTTGAGGTTCTCTGGTCGCCGATTGACCGCGACAAGAAGGCGAACATCAAGAACTGATCTTCCGGTCTGCTCCATGGGACGCCGCGCCTTCACGCTCATCGAGCTGCTGGTGGTCATCGCGATCATCGCGCTGCTCATCGGCATCCTTCTGCCTGCGCTGGGCAAGGCTCGGGATAGCGCGCGGCAGGTGAAGTGCCTGTCCAACCTGCGAGGGCTTGGGCAAGCGCTCACGATGTACTCCAACGAGTTCAAGGGGCTCTACCCGCCGAGCACCAATGACACATGGCCCGTCTATCGACGCCAATCGGACGGCGCTGAGTTGCGGAACGCATACTGGTACGACATGACCCGCATCGGCCAGTATCTGCCGCAGAGCCTGACGAGCGAGAAGAAGGACGCGCCGACGGGCGGCGACGAGACCATCGCGGGTGGCATCTTCGCCTGCCCGAATCACCCCGATGCGGGACGCTCCTACACGTTGAACGCGTGGGCCATCAGTGCGGTGACCCCCGCCAACGCGCAGGGCACACAGTGGCGTCCATTGACCGGGCAGTTCGGCCTGGCGTGGAACGCGAACGTCGACGAGGCAAGCCGCATGTTGCTGCTGGGCGAATACTGGGCGGTGTATCGCTCGGGGCCGGTGAACGCGTATGTGTGGTTCACCGGACCGCAGTTTGGCCGCGCGAGCACGCCGGGTGCACGCTTCGGCGGCGGCACGGGCGTCAGTGTTGATCAGATGCCCGCCAATCGCAACAAGCCCGCGGAGTTCACGCCCAGCACCGTCAACCCCACGTCGGACGTGACGTGGTATCGCCATCCCGGTCGACGCACCGACACGATGTCGCTGAAGGGCTCGAGCAACATGGTCTTCGCCGACGGCCACGCGGAAAACAAGCGGATCGATCAAGTGCTCGACGCCGACAAGGGCACGAGCACGCTGGATGTGCTGTGGTCGCCGGCCGATCGCCGCCGCGACGTGAACGTCAAGCGATGATGCGACCGCACGCCCATGACGCGCCGGAGGGCATCCGGATCGCCCTCGTGCCATCGAAGTCCGGTTTCGGACTTCGATGCATTCGGTGGCTTAACGACGAGGCCATCGAAGTCGCCAAGCCGACTTCGATGGCACGGCATGCCAGACATTCGGCGCCGCGCGGCACAACTTCTTTTTGCACGCTCGCTGCCATGCTCTCATGCTTCGTGCTGCTCTGCCTCCCAGCTTGCTCGCGTGGCGACGATGCACCGGCTGTACACGCAGCGAACACCACGGCGACGCCCGCTCCGATCCGCCTCTCGCTCTGGACACTCGCGCTCAGCCCGTGGTTTGACGACTACATGAAGTCGCAGGTCGCGGCGTTCGAGGCGTCGCATCCGGGCGTCGCGGTGGAGTGGGTCGATGTGCCGTACGTCGCGCTGGATCGCAAGCTCGTGGCGGCGGCCGCGGCAGGCCGCGCCCCTGACGTCGTCAACATGTCTGATGTGAACTTCGCCCGCTATGCCTCGCTGGGCGCATTCGCAGATCTCGGCCCTCTGCTGCCTGGCGATGCGGAGCAGCAGTATCTCGTTGGTGCGCTGGCGATCTGCAAGATCAATGGGTCGCTGCAGAGCGTGCCGTGGTATGTCGCGCCCGAGGCGGTCATCGCCAACGAGGCTCTTCTCGCGGCGGGCGGGCTGAGCGTGCGGACACTCGGCGCGACATGGCCGCAGCTCGCCGCACAGGCACGTGCGTTCAAGGACAAGACCGGCACGTTCCTCTTCAGCCAGCCGATGGGCGAAGAGTCGCAACTGCCGATCATGCTGCTGGGCGAAGGGCTTGTGCCGTTCAAGGAAGAAAACGGCAGGCTCGTGGCCGACCTGACACGCGACGACATCGTCGCGTATCTCGACGTGTGGGTGCGGCTGTATCGCGATGGATACCTGCCGCGTGAATCCGCAACCAGCGGCCACGCCCACCTGCCTGATCTCTATCAGAACGGCCAACTCGCGGTCATCAGCACAGGCCCGAGCTTTTTGACGCGCATCCGCGACGCAGCGCCCAAGATTTACGCGACGACGACCGTGCTGCCAGGCATGCCGGGGCGACTGGGGCGCAATCACATGCCGGTGATGATGCTGGCGGTGAGTTCAACAAGCTCGCACCCGCGCGAAGCCGCGGCACTCGCGTGGTTCCTCACAAGCCCTGACGCACAGACCGAGTTCAGCAAACGCTCGAGCATCATGCCCAGCACGCCCGCGTCGCTCAGCGACCCCTTCTTCCGTGGCGAAGCCGACGGCACCACGCCCGCCGATGCACTCATGAAACGCGCGAGAAGGCTCTCGGCACGCAGCCTCCCCACCGCCGCGGCGTTCACGGCCGCGCTGGACACGTGGCCCGACCTGCGCAAGATGTTCGAAGAGGGAATCAAGGGCGTGCTGCTCGACAACCACGACCTGCGGCAGACGCTTGAGGAAATCAACGGGCAGTGGAATCGCAAGCTCAAGGCCGCGGCACCCGCAACGATGCAGAGTGTGCCCCGCCCGGCGAAGGTCGAGCCCGTCGCACGCGATTGACCGCGTGAAGACAGGAACACAGAGGAAGCAGAGAAGAGAAGAGGGAACAGAGAAGGCGATTTGAACGCGAAGGAAGACGAGGTCGCGAAGAAGAAGAAGAAGAAGAAGAAGAAGAAAGAGTCGGGAAAGACAGAGCCGCTGCATCGGCGATTGACGTGGGCAACGGGCTCTGCGATGAAGTGACGATTGTGGGACAGATTCGCCGCCATCATCCGATCACGCCGTACGCGTTTCTGACGCCGGCGGTTGTCATTCTCGCGTTGTTCTTCGTGTGGTCGCTGGTGGATGTCGCGATCAGTTCGACAACCAACGCCACCGCGTTCCGCCCCGCCCAGTTCGTCGGTCTCTCCAACTACGCACGCCTGCTGAGCGATGATCGCTTTTGGACGTGCCTGGGCAACTCCGCCCTCTACCTCCTCGTCACGCCCGCGATCATCGTCGTCAGCCTGCTTTCGGCGATGGTGATCGACGCCAAGCTCCGCGGCTTCGGCTGGCTGCGCGTCGCGCTCTTCCTGCCCGTCATCACCCCCACCATCGTCGCCGCCCTCGCGTTTCGCGTGCTGTACAACGAGGACACCGGCCTGCTCAACGCCATCTTGCACCAACTCGGCTCCGGCGGCGTGCGCTGGCTGAGCGAACGTCCATGGACGCTCGTCTCCGCCGCGATCGTCACGCTGTGGAAGGGCTTTGGCTTCTACATGATGATCTTCCTGGCGGGGCTGATGAGCGTGCCGCGAGAACTCAAAGAGGCCGCCGCACTCGACGGCGCGGGACGCTGGCAGGTCTTCCGCACCGTGACGTGGCCCGCACTGCTGCCGTCGATCTCGCTCGTGTTCGTCGTGTCGTCGATCTCTGCGCTCAAGGTCTTCGACGAGTTGTATGTGACAATCCAAGGTGCGCCGCTCGCGCACAAGACTGTCGTGCCGCTGATCTACTCCATCGCGTTCGAGGAGGGCGACTTCGGCATGGCGTGTGCCGTGGGCGTCACGCTCT
Organism: Planctomycetota bacterium; assembly: GCA_033763695.1. Taxonomy (GTDB): domain Bacteria; phylum Planctomycetota; class Phycisphaerae; order Phycisphaerales; family UBA1924; genus JANRKB01. Next base: position 158,882 of record JANRKB010000003.1, read on the forward strand.
TCGCCATCATCCTCGTCTTCAGCATCATCAATCTGCGGCTGACTTCTTCGCGTGCCGGCGGCGCGGGAGGCGGCTCATGATCGAACGCCGCCCATGGTGGTTGTCAGCCGTGCTTTGTGCCAGCGGCGGGCTGCTCGCGTTACTTGCCGTCGGCCCGGCGCTGTGGCTCGTGGTCGTTGCGTTGCAGCCGCCGGGCTCGGACATGTTCTCGCTCACCAGCGGCATGAGCCTGACCAACTTCGAGCAGGCGTGGCGCGAGGGCAAGCTCGCCGGCCCGATGCTCAGCAGCGTTCTCGTCACCGTGATGCGTGCCGCCCTCAACGTGCTCATCGCGGCGCTCGCTGCATACCCGCTGGCACGGATGAAGTTCGCCGGACGCGATCTGATCTTTGTGCTGCTGCTGGCGACGATGATGATCCCCGAGCAGGTGATCGTGGTGCCGATGTTCGCGACGATCGCGAAGATGGGCCTTTACGACACGCTTGCGGCCGTCGTGCTTCCGTTCAGCGTCACGGCATTCGGCATCTATCTCTGCCGCCAGGCCTTCCTGGCGATCCCCGAGGAAGTCGAAGAAGCCGCACGCATGGACGGCGCGGGCTCGCTGCGAATCTGGTGGCACATGATCCTGCCGCTGTCCATGCCGACGCTCGCAACGCTGGCACTGTTCAGCGTGCTGGGCGCATGGTCGGAACTGCTCTGGCCGCTGGTTGTGCTTCAGAGCCAGGACAAGTACACGCTGCCGGTCGCGATCAGCGGCCTGATGTCGCAGTTCTCGACCAACGTGCGGCTGTCGTACGCTGGATCTGTTCTCGCGCTGGCGCCGATTGTCGTGCTGTTCCTCGTCGCGCAGCGATTCCTCAAGGCCGAGATCTTTGCCGGGAGTGTGAAGGGGTAATGACAGCGACGAAGAAACGAAGTTCCAAAGAGACGGAGTGCGGAGGGCGACGCCTCGCTTCGCCACTCCGTCACTTCAACTCTCACTCGACACTGCTGAACGCCATGCACCTTGGAGCCTCGTGTGACTGAACTTTCTTGCGACATTCTCATCGTCGGTGGCGGCACCGGTGGCGTGGCCGCCGCACTCGCCGCGGCTCGGCACGGCAAGCGCGTCATCATCACCGAGCCGACCGACTGGATCGGGGGCCAACTCACGGCACAGGCCGTGCCCCCCGACGAGAACCAGTGGATCGAAACCGTCGGCGGCACCGCCACCTATCAGGACTTCCGCACGCGCGTGCGCACGTGGTATCGCACCCATCGCCCGCTGACCACCGCCGCGATCGAGAATCCGACGCTCAACCCCGGCGGCGGCTGGGTTAGCCGGATCTGCATGGAGCCGCGAATCGCCCACACCGTGCTGCAGGATATGCTCGCGCCATACATCGCACGTGGCCTCGTCACGATCCTTCTCGGTCGCGAGCCGATCGCCGCCTCGACACAATCCGATCGCATCACCAGCGTGACGGTGCGCGACATCGCCACCGGCACCACGACACCGATCAGCGCGGCCTACGTCGTCGACGCGACCGAGCTCGGTGATCTTTACGAACTCGCAAACGTCGAACATGCAATCGGCTCCGATGCGCACGCCACCTATGGCGAGATGCACGCACCCGCCGCGGCCGACCCACGCGACCAACAGGCGTTCAGTTGGTGCTTCGCGATCGAGCATCGTCCCGGCGAGAATCATGTCGGTCCCAAGCCTGCCAACTACGACTTCTGGCGGTCGTACGTGCCGCAGATGGAACCCAAGTGGACAGGCCCGCTGTTCAGTTGGACCGTGCCGAGCCACAACGAACAGGGCTTCCACACCTTCCCATTCATCCCGTGGCCGGCCGAGTGTCCCGAGAAGGTGTGGGACATGTGGCGCTATCGGCGGATCGTCGACGCCGCCGCGCATCGCGAACCCACGCAGTTCCCCGATGTTTGCCTCGTTAACTGGGTGCAGATGGATTACTGGCTCAAGCCGCTGCTGGGGGTCAGGGCGGCGGAGCAAGCCGCGGCGTACGCGGGCGCACGCGAACAGTCACTGGCACTCTTCTACTGGATGCAGACCGAGGCGCCGCGACACGACGGGAGCGGTCACGGCTATCCCGGCCTCAAGCTCAGGGGCGAAGAACTCGGCACAACCGACGGCTTCGCGAAAGCCGCCTACATCCGCGAGCCGCGCCGACTCATCGCCCGCACGATCGTCACCGAAGCCCACATCGGCACGCAGCAGCGCAAGGCCGAGAAGCGCCCGCGTCAGGACGAGCATCCGCTGGGTATGGCCGAAGCGTTTCCCGACTCGGTCGGCATCGGGCACTACACGCTCGATCTGCACCCCAGCTGCGCCGGCAAAAACAATCTGTATGTGCCCGCCGCGCCGTTCCGCATCCCGCTGGGTTCGCTGATCCCGGTGCGCTGCCGCAACCTGCTCGCCGCGGGAAAGGGCATCGGTGTGACACATATCACCAACGGCTGCTATCGCATGCACCACACCGAATGGAACATCGGCGAAAGCGCCGGCTGCCTCGCCGCGTGGTGCCTTGAGCATGCGCTCGAACCCGCGGCCATCCACGCATCCGGCGATCGCACCCGCGCGTTCCAGGCGGCGATTCAGGCCGAGGGCGTGCGGATCGTGTGGCCGTGGGAATAAAGCCCGCGTCGTCGCGCCGCCCGCGGCCCTACGCATCGTGCTTGCATCGGCATTGTAAGGATGGTCCACTGTGAGCGTGCAACCGCCGGATGCTCAGAACCCCACGCCGCCGCCGACTCGCTCTGCGATCGCGCTACCGCCATCGGAACTTGATCTCCCACGCACGCTCACGCGCGTGATCGTCTTTGGCGGCACATTCGACCCGCCGCATGTCCAGCACACCAGCGGGCTGCTCGCACACGCCGACGCGATCCTCGGCACCGCGGGCGTGCTCGTCTACGTCCCCGCGGCACGCAGCCCCTTCAAGGTAAACGGACCCGTCGCAAGCAACGACGATCGCGTGCGCCTGCTGCGCCTCGCGCTCGGCGGCGACGCACGCACGTGCGTCTGGACCGATGAGATTGATCGCGCGACGGCCGCTCCGGGCGAACCGAGCTTCATGATCGACACGCTGCTGCGACTGCGCACATTGCTTGACGCGCACGGCGTCGTTCCCGAACTTCGACTCTTGATCGGCACCGACCAGGCGTTGGCGATGCAGCGATGGCGAGCCTTTCGGGAAGTCATGCAACTCGCACCCCCGTTGGTTTGGCTGCGTCCGCCATGCGCCGATGCAGACACATTCGAGCAGGGCTTGCGCGAGACCAAGTCATGGAACGACGGCGAGATCGCGGCCTGGATTCAAGCGATCGCCCCGCTGCCGCTGCTCGATGTCAGTGCGACACAGATCCGCGAGCAACTGATGCAGTCGCGCGAGCCGCTCAACGACCCGATGCTCCGGCGTGCGCTGCCCATCCGCGTCCTCGAGGAGATCTCGGCACGCGGGCTCTACAGACGAGAGTGAAGCTCGCTCGGCTTTCTCAAAAATGAACGAGGCGAACGCCATTGGCTTCGCCTCGGGAGGGGGGAGAGCAAACTCGTTGCGGCTCACTGACGCTGCAGCGTCCACGCTTCGGCGTTCGCCGCGTTCGCCCAGCGACGCATATCGCGGACCTCATCCCAATTGAGCATCGAGACATGCCCGTCAAGCGTCAGCGAGATCGTCTTGCCACTGTGGCGGAGTGAGACGTATCCCGAGTTGCGGCTCGCGCTCGGTGTGTTCTCGACGTACGTCGATTCCCAACGCGTCGGCTGATTGGGGTTGAAGTACGGGGCTTCGATGCGATGGAAGCCGTCGAGACGACCCATCGCCGTGAGGATCGGCTGCTCTTCGACGCGGGCCGACATGAACGCCACAAGGCGGCTGGGAACGCGGACTTCGTCGAGCTTCGTGACGTAGAACTTGCCGAAGAGCCGCTGCGAAGTCTGGTTGAACCCCAGGTCGTTGGCGCTGCCGCCGACGAACGCGACGTTGTAGCCAAACGACGGGAAGTTGCTGACGACGTGCGTGTAGGAGCGGCCGAACTGGATGTAGCTCGACTCCTGCGTGCGGAACTGGGTCAGGACCTTGTCGTCGGAGTAGAGCCCGCGGAAGTCATAGTTGAACATCGGGGCCAAACGCCACGGATACCGCTGCGCGTCCGGGCCTGTGATCCGATTGCCTTGATCGTCGGTGACCTTCACGGGGCCAGCGACCATCGCGTCGGTGGTGTAGCCCGGGAGCAGTTCGCCGCGGCTTGAATCCGAGTACAGGGCGTAGGCGATCGCCAGTTGCTGGGCAGATGCCATTTCTCGGGTTTGGCGACACAGAGCCTTCGCCTTCCCAAGAGCGGGAAGCAGGAGCGAGATCAACACGGCGATGATCGAAATCGTCACCAGCAGTTCAATCAGCGAAAAGCCGCCGATCGCAACGCGCCGAAGTGGGCACCGCCCAAAGGTTTTACCGGACGTCGCTGCCACGCGCCGCGCGAAAGGTTGCATCAAAGTGACAGCTGCTACGTTGGCGTTCACGGCCGGAAACCCTATTGTGGATTGAACTTGTGCGTTTTGGGCCGACATGAGGCTATCCTCCTTGAGCGAGGGAACCCAGTCTTGTTGCACACGAACCTGTCCTGCCACAGAATACCCTGAATCAGACCAGAAGTCAACCGGATCATCTTGTCCGAAGTTGAAGGAGAGTTGAATGTCACGCGGTGTTGTCATCGGCATTTTCGGCGCATCCATGCTCGCATGCTCTGCAAACGCTGAGCCAATCTCGGCCGCCTACACGCAGCCCTCGCTCGATCGGTACATGTACCCCTTCAACTTCTCCAGCGGCACCGAGTCGCAGTCGCCCATCTTCGGCGCGATCCTGCAACCCGGCTTTGACGATCGCGACGCGCAGTTCATCATCGGGTTCAACACCAGCGGCACGATCCCCGCTGGCTTCCCGGCGGCGTACTACAAGGTTCGTTCCGTCAAGGTCACGGTCTACAACGCGATCGGCGACCGTTTCGTCTTCGACCCCACGTGGGATTCGGTCCGCACGCTATACAACGTCACCGACCCGCAGTACGTGCGTGATCAGGACCCCGGCAAGCCGGTGGAACTCTACCCGGTTGCGTATCGCAGTCCGATGACGCTGGCGAACTTCACCGAGACGTCGGCGTTCGGCCCTCAGCCGCAGCCGCAGCCGGGGTCGCGTTACGTCTACGCCGCCATGCTTGACGACGCAGGCGCGCCGACCGATGTGTCTCGCCAGGTGAACGATCGAATGGAGGCATATCCCGCGGCGATCGCCTATTGCGTGCCCGCAGTGAGTGCCGGTGCCAAAGTGCCGCAGGACACGGCACTTGTGATGGAAGTGAACCTGTGCGTTCAGGGCGTCCGCTCGTACATCCAGCGTTCGCTCGCCGCAGGCAAGTTGAACTGGTCGGTCACGAGCCTCGAGCCCGCGACGGGCGGCCCGGGCGGCGGCACCGGCACGCCGACCTATCCCTCGCTGTACACCAAGGAAAACGCGATCGCCCAGATTCTCGGATTCATGCCCTCTATGGAAGTGCAGATGGTCTTTGGTGATCCTGCGGACTTCAACGACGACGGCTTCCGCACCTTTGAGGACTTCGACGCGTTCGTCGCGGCGTTCGAAGCTGGCGATCCCCTCGCGGACTTCAACAACGACTGCTTCCTCGACTTCAACGACTTTGACGCGTTTGTCGCGGCCTTTGAAGGCCCCTGAGTCCCCAACACAGCCGATGAGCATGCCAACCTCGTGATCTGCCGCGGGGGTTGGCTGTCGACTGGTGTTTTTACCGGCATCTCGGTACTCTTGCTGGCAGTGAGGGAAACGCCTTCCTCCATTTCGGTGACGGAAACCTCCACCGTTCTGCTGGAGCAGCTTTCACAGGGTGCCACAGCCGAAGTCTGGCAGCGATTTGTCGCGACTTGGCGGCCACGGCTTCAGCGGCTGCTTCGCAAGCTCGGCGTTCAGGAAGTCGACTCTGAGGACGCCGTTCAGGCTGCGCTGGCACGGATTCACACCGCGTTGATGACGGGGAGGTACTCCCGTTCGCGAGGCCGTCTCTCGTCGTGGATGTTTGCCGTCGCTGCACGCGCCGCATCAGATCTCAAGCGGCGCGATGCGCGATATGTCGCGCGCCTGCGCAGCGTTCATGAGCGCGGCGTCGATCGCGCCGACCCGGTCGTCGCGCTTGGTGTCGAAGAACTTCGAACCCTGCTGGAGCGTGCACGCACGATCGCCGGAGGCGACCCGCGCGATGCCGCGATCCTCGAACGCCTGATCGTGCGCGGCGATTCCGCTCGCAGCGTTGCCGACGACCTCGGCGTCTCGGTCGAGAATGTGTATCTGATCAAGCACCGACTGATCCGTCGCCTGCGTGAATCGCTCGGCACCCCTGAGTGAATTCGGTCGAGAGCCCCGCGTGTCAACCACGATCAACCAAGCTGTGCTCCCAGCCGTGCTCCGCGAGGGACAAAGCGGCGAGTGCCCGACTGTCGGCGAGTTCGCGCGTCTTGCCGAGGAAGGCGGCGTACTCCTCCACAACCGCTGCCGCTGTGAGCGATGCATCGGCATGCTCACGGAAGCAATCGTCAATGCGAACTTCGCTCGACGCATGCGGGGCGAAGAGAAATCCGGGCTGAATGCCGACTCGGTCCCGACGTTGAGAGTCCGCGTCGATCCGCCGCTGGGACGAGGCGGACAAGGCTCGGTGTACTTCGGCGTCGACATGGCAACGACCACATGCGTTGCGGTCAAGGTGCTCGCCCGCGAACGGGCGTGCGATGTCGCCGCGATCACACGTCTCTTGCATGAAGCATTGTGGCTCGACACCCTCGCGGGGGAAGGACTCGTCAGCCTGTATCTCGTGGGAGTCACGCGCGACGGCTTGCCTTTCCTTGCGACCAAGTACATCGAAGGCCCCTCGCTCCGCGAGGTGATTGATCAAGAAGCCAACCTGCCACATACGCACGACGAGCGGGCCAGGTGGGCGCTTCGGCTTGTGTCGCGTTTGCTCGTTCCGTTGGCGCGAATGCACGCGACGTCGATCATTCACCGCGACATCAAGCCAGCCAACGTGGTGCTTGAACATGGATCGCACCCGATCCTGCTCGACTTGGGGATCGCGACGGCATTCGGCTCCGAGTTTGAAGGCCCGCCACGCGCCGCGTTCACCGGCAGCGTCAGCTACGCCGCTCCCGAGCGGCTGCGATTCGGGGACGCTGTCAACGCCCCCACGGTTGACGTCTACGCGATGGGTGTGCTGTTGGGTGAACTGATCGGCACGCGTTTCGGACGCGCTCGCACCGCCTCACGACGCTTTGACGACCTGCGAGAGGTGATTGCCCGCGCCACGCGCGAAGATCCCGCCGAGCGCTATCCCGATGCGAATGCAATGCTCGCCGCGGTACGAGCTTCACTCGCGCAGTTCGATCGCGCACCCGGTGCAACGCGACGCACAATGCTCGTCGGTGGCTTGCTGATGGGCGGGGCGCTCATCGCTGGCTCGCTTCACATGACGGGCAACTCAATCTCCCCGAACACGATCGGTCCAGCCAAGCTCACGCCGCGTCCAGGCCCATCGAGTGCACTACCAGTGCCTGCGTTCAGCCCGCGTGATCAGCTGGAGGTCTTGCGATCGCAGTGGATCTCCACCGCACGCGATCAAAGCCCGACGTTTGAAGCCGCGCTGCACGATCGCACCGCGGCAACACTGTTCTTCAGCGCGATTGATCCTTTGATGCAATGGGGATACTGCGCCGGTGAGACGATGCCTGGACAGGTCACCGCAGTCGCACTCGATCCGCTCGAACTGGCCTATCGCAGCGGCAAGGACAGCGTCACCCTTTACGATCCCGTCACTCGAGCCACGCGCGAGTTTCACGCGAGCTTCGGCGGCTTTCCCCGTTGCCGCTTCGCTCCCAGCGGACGGTTCATGCTCGTCTTCAACGCGGCACAGAACTACGCAATCGTCGATCGAGAGACACTGGCCACACGCCGAAGCGGGATGTTCCCAGCGCCGTCGGGCAACGTCCCGACGCTGTCCGACGATGGCGTTCATCTCGCACGCTTGCTCGCCGATGGCACGATCATGGTCGCCGGCGCGGACGATCGTTGGAAGGTCTTTGATCGCGGCGATCGCATGAGCTCGCTGCTGGCGTTCTGCGGTTCGCGTCTGCTCGTCTTCAACTCGATCGGCGAAGTTGCCTCACACGATCTCGCGTCAGGCAATGTCGTCCGAACAACGCTTGCAAAGAACGGCACATACACGGTCCGAGCCAACGTGCATGCTTCTTCCGCGATCGCCTCGCTGAGCAACGGCGAGATCTGGTCGACGACCGACGCGGGTGTGACATGGTTCCCGTTGAAGGCATACATCACTGCACGCGACACCACTTCGATCGTTCATGATCCGAACGCCGGAATGGTGTTCTCGCAAGGCATCGGCCGTTCGCTTGGCGACACCGCTCCCGTATCGGTGCATTCGGGGTTCCTTCGCGTCGTGACTGCCGCCCGAGATCGCGATGGTCGCGTCCTCGTCACGCACGGGCGAACCTGGCGGTTGATCGATCCAGCCGCGCACGCCGCGTGGAAGTTCATCGATGGATCGCAAGACGCGTACATGGCCTACTGGCGTAAAGGCGAGCAACAGTTCTTTGCCGGCAGCAGCGGTATCTGGAGCGCAACCCTTGGCACGGACACACGAACGCAGCTCTCGCCGATGCCAACGTCCAACATCGCTGTGGATTTGGATCGACAGACGATTCTTTCGGGGGGATACGAAGGACACGCCGCGGCTTACGACGCGGTGACAGGACGCACATTGTGGCAGCTCGATGATCCCGCACGCGGCACATGCACGGTCGCGATGAGCGGAGACCTCGCGTTCGTCGGCGGCAACGATGGCTCTCTGAGCACGTTTGGCGTCCGTACTGGCAATCCGATCTGGACCGCGACCGACCATCGCTATCGGGTTCGCTGCGTTCATGCCAATACACAGTTCGTCACCGCGGCATCTGCAAGCCCAGGCATCGTGACCTATCTGCACGACGGCACAAAGCACGCGACGTGTCGTCTCGCCGACGGCCGGTGCGTTGCGATCTCGCGGGACGGGCAAGTGATCCTTGCAGGCTCGGATCGCGGCACGGTTGCCGTGGCTCGAACGAGCGCATCCACGCCAGAAACCGAGATCAGCGCCCACACCGGCGGCGTCTGGTCGGTCGCGATCAATCCGACCGGAAAGATTGGCGCATCCGGCGGCGGCGACGGCGTCGTGCGGCTATGGTGGCTGCGGCCATTGACCCCGCTCGCGGAGTTCCGCATCAGCGCCGAGTCGGCCCAGGCAATTTACTCACTCCACTTCTCCGAGGACTCACGCCGCTTGTCGTGTTCCGTCGACCGCTTTGGTGCGGTGGACATTGACCTCGCGCAGCACGAGCGAGCCTTGGAAGACTGGATGACGCGAGATCGTGCCGTCGGCTTCATGGGCGCGACGCGACCGACGGCAAACGACGTTGACGTCGATTCCACGACGGAATAATGCTCCGCCGTTTCCGGTGATCAGTGGTCGCGGCTCAGCACAGCGTCAGAGAGCGCCTCGAGCACACGCCGCGCCGCACTGGTCGGGAGTTCAGCGAGCAAGCCCTTGGCCAGAGCGATCTCGCCCGCCGCACGCTGGCGCGCATACGCCAGCGAACCGCTCGCCCCGAGCATCGCCGCCAGTTCACGCCGAGCGTCATCGCTCTGGCCGTCGTCGCTGCACGCACGCTCAAGCAACCGGATCGCGGCACCACGCCCCGCTGGGCTTGCGTGCGACAGATGATGGATCATCGGCAGCGTGAGCTTGCCCTTCTGGATGTCCTTTCCGACGGATTTACCCACGACGCGCTCGTCACCTGTGAGATCAAGGATGTCATCCTGGATCTGGAACGCGACGCCCACGCGATGCCCGAACTCAGCCATCGCAGGCGCGAGCCTGCGTGCCCCGCTCGCCGTTGCGCCAAGCGAGCACGCGCACGCGATCAGCGCGGCGGTCTTGCCCGCGACGATCTCGAAGTAGGTTGCTTCGTCGAGTGAGAAGTCCTCGCGATGATGGAGTTGCAGCAACTCTCCGGCACAGGTCGTGACACTGGCCCGTGCGACCGCGCGGGCCGCGTCGGGTGTATCAAGCGACGAGCACAGGTCGTAGGCACTCGCGATGAGGTAGTCGCCGAGGATGACCGCAGGCTCGTTGCCGCGAAGCTTGTTGATCGTGCGCGCGCGGCGGCGTGTGTCGGCTTCATCCAGCACGTCATCGTGAACCAGTGTCGCCATGTGCACCATCTCGACGACTGCCGCCGAGACGATGTGATCGCGCGTCAGCACGCCGCCCCACTGCTCATCGGTCCATCGCTGTGCGTCGGCGTCACCGGCACGCGGGTGGCACGCGAACCCCGAGAGGAGGACGAGCGTGGGACGCAGCATCTTGCCGCGATACTGCTCAACGTGACGACACAGCGCATTGACCGCGGGCAGTTCGGATTCAAGCTGGCGATCAAAGATCTCAACCACGCGGATCAGCGCGGCAGCCATCGCCCCCTGAACGCCTTCAAGCCCGTCGATCTGACCGAGAACGTCACGCATGGCACGATGGTAGAAGGGGTGGGCCCAAATCGATGGAACTCTGCGCGGCGAGGGTGGGTATACTGATTCATGCCGCGGGCGTAGTTCAGCGGTAGAACGTCAGCTTCCCAAGCTGAATGTCGCCGGTTCGATCCCGGTCGCCCGCTTTCGACAAGTCATTGACCGATCAGCATTTACGAACCTGCCCGCGTGAGGCAGTGCGGCCTGAGAGTGTGTTTTGGGTGGTAGTACTACCACCGATCACTCCGGAGGTCGTGCCATGCCGCGCCGCACCGTTGCTGTACCGTCATACCGCCGTCACAAACCCACCGGCCAAGCCGTCGTCAGACTCGATGGTCGGGACATCTATCTCGGGAAGCACGGCACGCCGTCGAGTCAAGAACGCTATCGACGTCTCATCGCCGAATGGCTCTCCGGGCATCCGCTCGCGGCGCTCTCGGGCGGTCGACCCGTCGAACCGGGCGCTCTGGCCCCGACACCGCTCACCATCAACCAGCTCGTCATAGCGTACCTGGATTTCGCCAACGGCTACTACGTGCGGGAGGGCGAAGCGACACGCGAGTGCGTGAATATCAAGTACGCGCTCAAGCCGCTGGTGAGCCTGTACGGCTCGTCCTTCGTGGGCGACCTTGGGCCGCTCGCGCTCAAGACGGTCCGCGATGCGATGGTCCGCGAGGATCTGTGCCGCAAGCTGGTCAACCAACGGGTGAACACCATCCGACGCATGTTCAAGTGGGGAGTGGAGAACGAGGTTGTTCCCGCCTCCACGCTGCACGGTCTGCAAGCCGTCGCACCGATCCGGCGGGGACGCTCGGGCGTGCGGGAATCAAAGCCCATCAAGCCTGTGCCCGATGCGATGGTCGATGCGGTCATACGCGTGTGTCCTCCCGGGCTGGCCGGCATGATCGAGATTCAACGTCGGACCGGCATGCGCCCCGGCGAGATCGTGGTCATGCGTACCCGTGACCTCGACACAACCGGCAAGCCCTGGACGTACCGACTCACGGAGCACAAAACCGCGATCCACGGAAAGGAACGCACCGTCTATCTCGGCCCGGCTTGCCAGAGGGTTCTCAAGCCACTGCTCAAACGCGACCTCGACGCGTACATCTTCTCACCTCGCGAAAACCTGACTTCGATGAACTTCGTCAAGCGGTTGAATCGCGTGACGCCGATGACACCTAGCCAGCGCGCACGGCGACCAAAGGCCTCACCTCGTCGAACCGCCGGCGACCGCTACACCACGCAGAGCTACGAGCGTGCCATCTGCTATGCGTGCGATCGGGCCTTCCCCCACCCGGTGCTGTCCCGAGTCCGGAAGTCCGAGCTCACGCCCGAGCAGCGGCAGGAGTTGGGCGACTGGCAGAAGGCCCACCGATGGGCGCCCAACCGGTTGCGCCACAACGCGGCGACGTTCCTCCGCAAGGAGTTTGGAATCGAGGCGGCTCGGGTGGTGCTCGGGCACAGTTCGCCGCGAATCACCGAGATCTACGCGGAACAAGACCTCACTCGTGCTGCCGAGATCATGAGCCTGGTGGGCTAAAGCTCGCGCTGGCACGCGATGCCTTCCATACTGGTCGCTTGCGCCAAGACCTCGAAGTACGGCGCGGGCGGATTCTTCGTTGGCCTGGGTTCCGAAGTGCCAGCACCTTCGCCGCGCAAGGCTGGCAAAGAGCGCGCACGGCCGGGTCGACACGTTGAGAGCGTGCGCGATCGTGGTGAAGAACTGAAGCCGCTCTGCTTCGCTGCTACCGATGAGTCCGCGACGCTGCACATCGGCGAGTAGCACTACGGACCGTTGCGGCTGCTCCAGATCCGCAAGCGTCACGTTCCCCAGGCTCGGATGAAAGCCAGGGGCGCGGTTCTGGTTGCCAGATCCCCGAGAGGGGAGGTTCTTGTTCTTCTTTGGAGGTGGCATCTCCGGCACGATCTGGGCTGAACGGGGTGGCGATTCGAGCACGGGCTCCTGCGGCATCAACCAGTCTGGGTTGAATAGGAAACTCGATCCGAAGCGCTGACGGTGCCAGCTTGGCGACTCTGAGACAACCAGCCAACCAACCCGCGCCAGTTCGCGCCGTCCCGCCTTTGCCGTCCTGTCATCCATCCCAAAGGCTGACGCGATCCACGCCGCGCTACATGTCCCGCCGATGTGGACGATGCCGCGTTTGAAGTACGAACCGCGGAGCAGGTGCGCGATGCTGACCGCGATGTCCGAAGCTGTGCCGTGCCGTGCGAGATGCCGGAGCAGGCGCCGCGGTACAGGAACTGGTCTGTCGGCGATCTCTGAATACGGTTGGAGCGGCGTCGGCATCAGCGTCCCCGTGCGGCCGAACAACTGCTCGGGTGGTACTCCCGCGTTGGACAGTCGCTTCAGGCCCGCCCGAATCTTCCTGGGACAACTGCCAAGGGTCAGTTCTTGCAGACGGTTGCAATCCGGCTGCGTCGGGGCAATGACCGGTCCATTCGGCGACCCGCGAGCCCGACGAATAGATTCCACACGCTGGTGATGCGCCTCGGCCCAAGCGAAAGCAATCCGTACATCCAAGAGTCTGACGTGGCCGACCCGATAAGCCTGCCAGAGTGCCAGCAGTGCATGGCTGCGGAGCAGGGTGAATCCCCCCGCGAGTGTTTGAGTCGTGAGACTCGGGCGTACCCATTTATGGACCATCGTTCATCTCCCTCGTAGGCGAATCGGGAGTGAGCTGGTCGCACACGGGGTCTTGACTGATAGGCCATGATCGGGCTACACCGGGCGTGTTCTCTTGCTCGCCGGTTGTCGTCGACTTGTCGTGAGCTCGGGCCGACCAGTTCCTGCTGTTCGGCCCACCTCCTTTTCACTCCCTCGGTCTGCCCGGAGTAGGACGTTCGGGTTGCACCGAACGATTCGCCAACTCCCCTGACGGACCATCTCGATGCCTCTACCCCAGAGCGGGATGTCCGGCAAGGGTCAATCGAGCGCCATTGGCAAAGGTGTCCGACAAGTTGTCCATGCCTTGGATGACGGACAACCGCGACACTCCGCCGAATCAAACCACGTTTGAACCCGCGCCACGAAGCAGGAACGGCGAAATCAGCTCTTAGCGCAACCACCACAGCACACACGACTGAGGTGAGCCGTCAAGCAGAAAAGGCGCGAAGCAAACAGCTACGCCGGCCAGACCAGGCGACGCCGAAGGAATCTGTTCGGAGCGATTCCGTAAGCCCTTGGCAGGCCGCCATACCTGTGATAGCGATGGAGCATGCACCTGCCGTCAAGACGGCGGACCTTCGGGATGACCCGGGGGCCGGACCGGGCGAGGCGTGGCGGGCGGCATGGTCGGGGGATGTTCGATGAGCGGAAGAGTGTCAAAGAAAGCCAAGCTGGGGGTGTGCCTGGCTTGCGGAAATCAGAAAGGCGGCGTGGGTAAGTCCACAGTCGCGGTGCATCTGGCAGCGGCGTTGGGGTTGGAGGGGTACCAGTGTCTGGTTGTGGACCTCGACCCTGCCGCGGGAGCGACCCGGCATCTGGGTGTGCCCGAAGCATCGTTCGCCGGGACATTGGAGCTGCTGACGACCGATGAGCACCTTGCGGCACTGGTCATCGAGCAGGACATGCCACGCAACGTTCACCTGGTCCCGGCCCGGGGACAGCTTGCCGAGCTTGACTCGTTGCTCTCCAAGTTCGTGGACAGGACGCGGATTCTGGACCGGATGCTCTCGCACGCACGCGAGTGCTACGACTTCATCATCTTCGATACCAGTCCTTCCGCAGGGGCGACCACGACCATCGCGGCGTATGCCGCGTGCGAGTGGTTCTTGCTGACTGCGTTCCCGCACCCGCTCTCGTTCGCGGGGCTCGCCGAAGCGTGCCGCGACATCCGGGATGTGCGGCAGTACCGCAACCCCGACCTAGAGGTTCTCGGCGTCGTCTTCAACAACGTCGACCCGCGAGCGAGGCTGCTGCGGATTGACCTGGAGTCGCTGGTCGAAGAGCTGTTGCCTGGGCGACGCTTCAAGACGACCATCTCGCAGGCGGTCATCCTGCCGCACTTGTCGGGGATGGGAAGGACGCTGTTCCAAGAGGACAACTGGCAGCGACTGGTTCCGGCCCGTCAGTACCACCGACTGGCGACGGAGGTGTTGCATCGAGTGCTGAACCGGGACGAGTTCATCCATAGAAGACTCGACGAGTTGGCGGAAGGGGACGACGGCCAAGTGGTGCGGCTGAAGGACAACGTCGTTTCACTTCGAACGGAGGTGAAGCATGGCTAAAGAAATCAAACCCGACCACATGAGCGGTGCGGCAAGGTTCCTCGGGGCGGGACAATCGACCGAGCATGTCGAGTTCCGTGGGTTGACGGGCCGCATCGATGCGAATCGAATCGCGGAGTTGCGTCCGCCTGGCACGAGACCCGCGGTGCATGTTCCACGCCCGCTGGAAAAAGTGAAGCGGGAGTTCGTGCTGACGCGGGAAACCGATGCGGTCATCAGCGAGGTCGTCACGCTCCTGCGTGAGACGACCTCGGCCAGACTCTCTAGCAGTCATGTGCTGCGGGGCCTGGCACGTCTACTCATGCGGCGGCTGCCCGCACTCAAGAATGCGGCAATCGCGAGCGGCCTGCGTCGCCTTCCCTCCACCAGTCCCGAGCAACTTGGTGCTCGCGTTGACTTTGAGCAGTTCCTCGCCGGCGTCTTCGAGCTCGGCCTCAGCACTCCACCCGCCGTGGCTCCTCGCCAGATTCCACCAGAATCCGCTGACAAAGAACCTGCATCGTGATAGTGAAGTTGTGGCGGTCGAACAGTGTTTGACACTTTTCGACTGCCACGATTTTCTGTCCGGGGTGCTACCAACACCGCACGGACACCATCGAGATGGGATGCGAGACCTGTCAAGCCGGGCAATACCAGCCCGGTGCAAGGATGCGGCCTGACCACCCGCAACGCTCATCCGAGCGGAACTCGCATGCCCGTAGAGCGCGGTGCATGGAGACATGCAAGCTGCGTTCGAGAAGGGCTGTCTGGAGTAATACCGCAAATAGTGCGGAGCAATCCCAGGCTTCTACTTCATGGTTTTTGCCGGAGGATTCCGGGCGACGAGGGCATACCCGCCGGGAGACGCACGAGCGTCGAACGACGGGCTGTCCGTCATGAATGGGTGAGGCCTGGCACACGCCGGGCGTAATCCCTCCAAGGGGGCTGCGTGCAGCTTCGGGGGCTGTCGCGGCGAAAGCCGCTATTGCCCCAGCAACCTTGGCCAGCGTCGGGAGCACGCGTGCGGTGACGCACGGGTCCGGGGAGATGACACTCCTCGGCGATTCCGGGAAAGCCGGAACGGTGAACAGCTCAACGATGAGAGGCCCGAAAGGGCTTGCTGGTAAGACCTGAACAAGACGGTGCCGAACGGCGAAAGCTCTATCACGGTCCGTACCCGCCAGCTTCTGGTTTCTGGGCGGGGAAAACCGGGGACATCACCCGGTGAACACATATTCGCGGAAGCGAGTGTGTGCGTGAGCGTGCCAAGGGGAAGTTCCCCTGTAGCGACGTGAGGTTCAGGATGATGTGACGGACGAACTCGGGACGGTCATGCGTGGCCGGGATGGTTCCCGGTGCCTGGAAGAGTCATCCAGGTGATTCAAAAACGCGTGACCCGGAGAGTACGGCGAGTACAAGCAGACGAACGGCGCAGGCCGTGAGTCCGGCCGATGCTGGGCAAGGCAGTCCAGCAACGGCTCGTGGTCCGCGGGTGGTACCGCGGACATTGAACCGGCGAATGCCGGTTCATCACGAGGAGGAAAGCCGTGACGGGCGAACCACTTTCATCATGTGGCTCGTCTCGATGGTGTCGTGACCTGCTGCAAGGCCGGGATGCCCGGGTGGCTTGCCATCCGGGTGTCCCGCCTTCGGGAGGTCGTTCTGTGATTCGGTCGTGCCGATGGCTGCTGCAATGGTGACTGGTACTCACGCATGCTGCAGCACGATGGCACCAAGGACAAGGCGGCACGCTCGTGCCGGAAGGGTTTGAAAGGAGGTTTTGGAAAGGTTGGAGCGGGCCGGGCCGGTGAAGTGGCGCCTGCACGCTATGGATTGGAGGCAGTCAACTGGGAAACCAGTGTGTGACTGCGGACGTGAGTGGGTACGGATGAAGTGGGCAGTCGCGTCGCTCGACGCTGTCAGCACCGTGCCGGCCCGCAATGGTTCGAGTAGAGCGAAGGTGAGCCGGGCCGCCTGTGCACACAGCACAAAGGCCCGGCACTTTGAAGAAGCAATAGGTGCGGCCATCGGCCGCACGTCTCCGCGATAACACTGCGAACCGGCATAGCCGGTGAGTCCACGCGCCGCGATGAAGGGCTCCGGTCCCTACCCGGAGCCCCGAGCCTGAGTTCAGGCGTGGCCGTCGAACACATGGAAGGCATGTTTATGGCGGATGATGAGCACGTCCCCCGAAAGTTCGAGCTCGCTAGCGACCACCTCCCAGTCGATGGCCCATCGGACCACGCTCGGCAACGCTTCGAGCTCTTTGCTGTAGCAGTCCTCAAACAACTCGCTAGCGTAGTCCGCGGGAGAGTTGTACGGTCCGCTGTGGCACTCTTGAAGAAGCTGAATCGCTCTATCGATTTCGTCGTCGCAGTGATGCAGTACTTCGCTGAAGAGTTCGCCGTGGGTGCCGATGGCGACCGCGACCCTCGAAATGGTTTCGAGGTCTTCAAACTCGCTGGGCCTCCAGCGTCCAAATCCTTCGTAGTCGTGAATCGCCCAGTCCTCGGCGACTTCTTCTTTGGACTCTGCGAGCATTTCGTCGATCGCCCGCTGAAGTCGTTCGGGCGGCTGGTTGGCCTCAATCCAGCGGCCAACCAGTCGGTTGGCGTTGTAGTCGGCCAGCGAGGCCACGTAGATTCTGGGGATGATGCGCCCTTGCTCAATTCGTGGGCCCGTCATGTGTGTGTCGCTCATGCTCCTCTCAGTTGGATGCGGGGTCCGCGACACATACCGAACCGAATTGCTCGGGCCGTGCCGCGGAACTTCGTTGTCCCGCATAGTGCGAACATCGCACGATGATGGCAGGATGTCAAGACATCCCGCCATCGAAGCGGCTATCCGCTAGTACTCGCACGGCAGCAGAACGGTCGTGCTTGAGCGGTCGGCCTCGGTGACAATCCAGAACGTCACTCCGCTTCGCGTGTTGTAGCTGGACAGAATCCGCGTCTCGTCTGTGAGTGCTGCGTCGTTGAGCAGCCAATCGTCCTCCCCGACGTTGCCCCAGTCGCCCGTCTGGTGGAGCATCAAGGCTTCGAGCATCTCCATCCGGGCAAGCGGCTGTGCTCCCGGAGTCAGAAACACCTGACCGATGCTCAACGGGAGCGTGCGGAAGGCCCTCTCGTTGAGCCTGTTATTCCTGTAGCCATTGCGTTCTGTGGTTTCGTGTGCCATATTCATCCCTTTATGTTGACTCCGCCCCGTCCCCTGCCCCACATGGGCTTTGGACCGGCGGCGGAGAGTTCGTTCGCAAATTCCACGAACACGAAGCCGCCGTTCCAGAGCCCATTGCCATCGGCAATAGAGACAATTCTCGGGCCGACAGGGCCGGTTCAGCTTGGCTGCTTGGCTGTTCTGGCATTCCGCCGCCGCACCACCTCGACTTCCGCTGCGGCGAGCCGGGAGTAGTGCAGGTGACCTGACAGACTGGCCTCTGCTTCAAACCCGCTGCTGTAGATTCGTTGCACGGGCCAGCCTGGCACAAGCCTGTCGAGCGGCTCGGAGCTGGCGGCAGCCTTCCTTTGTCTCAGCCTGCTTGCGCCGGTTCATCCGCTGTGCGACATTGAAGCTGCCTGGCGGTCGGCGGGATGTCAAGAGTTCCCGAGTGCCGGACGTCGGGCTAACCACTTCTCGGGAAGGCGGCACTCTTGCGTGTGAAGCACTTCCGATTCTCATGCGGATACGTGGCCGGGGGGTTGTCGTATGGCTCACGAGGTTCGCACGCTTCGATACCGCTGCGTCGCGGCAAGTGTCGAAGGACTCATCCAACAGGTTGCGGTGAGCTACATCCGCACCGGACACTTCTTCTACGTATCCGGACGGCTCGGCCCCGATACCGACGCCGCGGCGGTCGACGCCAAGCTCATCAACAAGTATGGGGTGGATGTCTCCCGATGGACACGGGCGCTGCGGAAGCAACGCGGCGAGGCAAACCTCCAGTACATCCGGTACGGCCGGTTCTTCCTGCTCCTTGCAACGCACGGTGTCAGTCTGTTCTTCGAACTGGAGGGCGAGCAGGTGCACGACTGCCGACGCATGCCCATCAAGTTCGCGGGCTACTCGTTGAGTTACCGTGGCGGGCACCCGCACGTACGCATTGATATGGAGACATACCTCGGATTCAAGGCGGCGATGGTGCAAGCGGGCCTGGCACTCGATAGGGCAGGGATGGAAGAGCTCTTCGCGATGCCGCGGTTTGTGCCGTATGCACCGGTGCGGCGGCAACTCTGGAATGTGTGGCGGGAAGTCAACCGGGCACGCACGGCGGCCGGTTTAGATCCGCTCCGAGAGGAATGCCTGAATCTGCGTCGCAGAATTGTTCGGCCGTTCGGAGAACTCCGCGGTGTCAGGGCAATTGTGAACGAGCAGATGAGTGTGGAGGGAGACGCGATGATTGATGAGCCAAGCGATGGACTGAGTTGGGATGGCCTATGTGGACCGAACACAGATGCGTTCGAGAGAGCCGCGTCGCCGCCAGGCAGTGTTCGGCCGCACGAAGGAGTCATCGGTGAAGCGAGACCGGTCTCTCGCGGCGTGAGCACGAGTGAACCAGCGACGGTATTCCCGGTTGGTTGGGGTGATGGCGTCGGTGACGATGACCGCACCCTCCATCCACCAAGCGTTCCGCCGGGAATCGGTCGGCCTGGTGGCGGCCCCAAAGGGCCCGTGAAGGGAAGTGGTCGAGAGCCCGGCCGATAGTTGGCCCGGAGGAGCCTTTTCACCCTGCGAACAGACGGGTAAGTCTCTCCATCGTTTCGCTCTGCACCTGACGTGAGCGTGCGTCATACATGCGTGTCGTTCGAGGGTCGGCGTGACCGAGCAGGTCCTGCACTCTGGTGAGTTCAAGGCCCGATTCCAGCAACGCGGTCGCGGCCCCAGCGCGGAAGCTGTGACAAGAGATACCGCTTGCGGGGAATCCGGCTCCCCGGAGCCGGCGTCGGACCATCCTCAGGATGTCGTCCGCAGAGAGACCTCGCGTGATTGAACGGTGCGGACTGAGACTCGGGAAGAGGGGATCGTCAACGCTTCCTGATCCGAGTCGCTGGAGCCATTGGAACAGCACGCTGCGCAATTCACCCGAAAGAGGAAGTTGCCTTCGCTTGGCATGCTTCTCTTCCAGAATCAGCATTTCATCGCGGGGCCGGAGCGATGCCGCATCTAGACGCACGTTGCCGCGGGTGAGCTTTGCAACTGCCCCGACGCGGGCCGCGGTAAGACTCAGCACCGTGATGATCGCGTGGTCTCGCTGCCCGATGAGGGTCGTCGAGTCGATGACGGCAAGCGTGTGGCGGATTTGCTCAGAGCGGATGGCACGGGTCTCGCCGCGCTCGACGATGAGCCTGGGAGAACGGACACTGGCGGCGGGGTTGATGATCGCCGCGTGCCGCTGCACGAGCTGGTGGTAGAAGTGACGAATCGCCGCGAGATGCTGCTTGCGGGTGCGGATGGCCATAGTTCGCGGCGGTCGTTGCGAATGATGTCCATGACCGGGCTTAGCATGGAGCGATTCGACGTACATTGCGACGTGTCGCGGCGTCGCCGAAGCGACGGAGAGTCCCAGCGATTCAAGGTGCTCAACGAATCGTCGCACGGCCCGGGTATAGACGATGCGGGTGAGCGGTCCGACCCCGAAAATGAACTCCTCCCAGGCCAACCGCTCGCGATGGGTGACCAGTTGGGGTGGGCAAACCGCGTTTGATTGTGTGTCATTCGTCGAAAGGCCGGTTGGCGCGCTGGCGGAATAGCAGACTGTTGGTAGAGCGGGCTGTCCCGCATCGTCATCATCCATGACAGAGAACGTCCTTTCTCTGGCATGGCATCGCATGGGTGGGCCGGGCTGGCAAGGGTGATCGGGTGGGGCGTGGGGAGCGGCACGCAAAGGTTGAGAGCCAGTGGTGCACCACGGGTCTCAACCTTTTTGAACTCAGCTACTGGCAAGGGCGAGGAGGCGGGAAGCCTTCACGTCCAGTTCGGTCCGGTCACCGATGTATCTGAGGGTGCCGGAAATACGCGTCAGGGCATCGACCACCGAAAAGATGGTCAGACGTCCGTTGCTGCGGGCGATGTCGAGGGCTTCCTTAGCGAGCGACTTGGGGATCTCGTGCCGCGTTAGCAGCTTGAGCGTCTCCTCGTCCTCGGTTCCCAAGTGACTCTTCATCGCCTTGCGGATCACGTCGGCGAACTTGTCGCGCCTGGAGTCCCGCTTGAGCACGAGCCGGTGCATGATCTCCCGGATGTCCGAGAGGGCGTCACGCACGTTGGCCGTGTGCTTGCGGCTGAACTCCAGAACTTCCGTGGCGTCCCAAACGATGTGGTTGGCGCAGATGGCCTGGAACCAGAACGTCTGGATGCCCACCGACCGCCGTCCCACCTCGCTGTTCCAGACGAACATGCCGGGGCAGAACGCCTCGTCGTCGATCTCGATCCACCCGGTGGGGTCGATGAGAAACACGAAGAGGTCCTGTTCGCCGCAGTAGAGGCCCGTGCCACCGTTCCCCGTGGGGTCGCCCCGGCCGGCCCGCTGGGGCGGGACGAAGTCGGTGGCGAACTCGCGGATGGTCGAGAGCAGCTCGATGTTCGTCAGCCGCGTGTAGGACGCGGGGTGGATCGAACGGATCGCGTTGTTGTGCTCGTAGACCTGGACGGGCTTGTTGCCGCGGGGGAGGGTCTCGTAGAAGACCATGGACGCGGTGTCGGGTGTGAGCCGGTTGACCGTGTCCTTCGAGACGCCCGCGAACGTGCAGAGCTGGCCGAAGCTCCAGCTGTTGAGCCGGAACGTGTCCTGCCGATTCACCTCGATGCCCAGTGATCCGTCCGAGGGCACGGCGACCATATCGCCGGGCTTCACCCAGCGTTCCCTGGACTGTTCGTCCATCTGCCTGCAGTGACCGTAGAGGTCGCCGAAGTCCTGGAAGCACTCGTCCGCCGGGCGGCGGAAGAGTTCGCGGTTGGCGCGTGTCAAAACCTGCTGATTCATGAACACTCCTTGTCGTTGTTGGGTGCCCGCTGAATGCGGGGCACGTTGGTCAGCGACCGTTCCACGCAAACGCGGCGGGGAATGGCCAGAGAAAGAACCTTGATGTGGTGCACCACCGGGCTCTCACGGGCGGGCGGGCTGTCACGTCTGGCTCGTCATCGAATCCGAGTGGTTGAGCCATGGACAAGCCCTCCGACCATGAGGGGCCGGTGGCGGAACGTCTACCCGTCGCAAGTTGTGACTGGGTTATGGCAAATGCACGGACAATGTCTCCAGCGGACTCCCATCCGAAAAGACTCCTTCTCGGGGATACCACAAAGGCGCGATTCGAGTACCGTTTACACTGAGTCAATAAAATGTCGCGACCGTTGGGTCAGCTAGGGTGCTGCGGGCGATTACCCAGGAGTTTTCGGATGAGTTGGAGTTCTCTCGACCTCGCAAATCCACGGCACCCTGGGGCATCGAGGCCTCGATGGGATGAGCGGCCGTGGCGAAGCTGCTCAGAATGTGTTGCCGAGTCGAACGGACCTGTTCTCGATATCTGCTGGACCACAGATCTTCTGACCCCAGACGTCGCTCGGAGAATCGCCGAACTGACGACCGTAACAACCCTCGTCATTCGTCCTCCAGACCGCCTTTCCGCCGAATGGGAACGCACTTGCCACGCAATCGCGAAAACTCCCAGCCTCGACAGGCTCGTTATCGGGACCATCAACGGAACGATGCAAACGAGTGCGTTGCTCTTGGAATCGTGCCAGCGTGTTCGCCACGTGAAGATTGGCCATGGGTGGTTCACCGAAGACGGCAGTTCCGAGCTGTTCGCCGCTATCGCAACTCGACCGCAGTTACGCTCGCTCGCTTTGCCTTGCATGCCTAAGGATTCTTGTGTGCGTGAGGCACTGGCCGCTGTGTCCCGACACGGTGCGTTGCTGCAATCCTTGGAGCTATCCATTTCCGGTTCCGAGCGTGACTCAATTGCCTGCCTGTCGCACCTGCCTGCTCTCGAATCCCTTGTGCTTTGGGACGTACCCTGCGATCACCTCCATGTCGTTTCACAGACACTTGAGGGCCGACTCGCGCTGAGGACGCTCGTCCTTTCGGTTGAGCATGACTGTTCGCTGAGTGATCTCCCCGATGACTGCATCGCCGGCGAAATGTTCTGGCCTAGCGACTTCGATCTGCTGGGTGGTCTCCAGTCGTTAACATCGTTGACGATCGACAACATGGCTCTTGGAACCCGCTCCCGCTTTCCATCAGAACTTCGCAAGCTGGAGAACCTACAAGGCTTGCATGTGCTCGGGCTTTCGCGAATACCCGCCACTACTTGCGAAGTGCTTGGCGATCTCAAGCATCTTGAGGCTTTAGCGATCAACGTTGCCGGCTGGACGCAACATCAGACCGCTCGGATGCTCCATGGATTGAGCCAGCTCATTGATCTGCGGCTCGCTGGCTCAGGATTGGATGCACATTCGACACTCGCGCACCCGCTCAAGTTGATGCAGGGCCTGCAAACACTTGAACTACGAGGTTTCACAAGCAGCTCGTGGGCTCCCTTTATCCATCAGGCGATACTAGATAAGCGAGCCTTGGGTGAAGTCGGTATTATCGCCGCTCCACCGACAACTGGCGTGGCGTTTGCGGAGAACTTACCACCCGATATCGATACCTCTCTGCCAATAACCGAGACCCACCGTTGCCCTGCGCTGAAGTGTTTTCTCGGCAAGAACCTCAATCTGAACGCAAACACGGTCGCAGAGGTTGTCGCCGGCAGCCACAAACTCGAACGCATGCAGCTTGTCCAAGACATGCCAGTCCGTGTAAACTCCAACCTACTAATGGCTTTGGAGAACGCATCGAGCTTGCAGCATCTCGAAGTTCCGTTTGCAGATCTTGCGGCTGAGATTTCGGGGCTTGCTGACTATCCCAAGAGGATCATCCGCAGTCTGCGGAGCCAGCTCGACGGCACAGCGTTCGACGTACCGGTTTGCACAATTGTGGTTGTTGGAGATAGCCGCTCGTCGAGCAATCGTGATGACCGTCTTGGCAAGACGCAGTTGTGCACGAGGTTGCGCGGGCAGGCCGTCCTGCCGCCCGGTGGCTCAGATGTCACACGCGGCTTTGAGCGGCATCACGCGGTCTTTGCCGCGACAGATAACGATCGCAAAACACGATCTGTCGAGTGTGTACTCATGGACTTTGGCGGGCAGAAAGAGTTGCTCTCTGCCCACCGACTCTTCCTCGGAACAAGGCTCGTCTACGCCATCTGCATCGATGCCAGAGACTCGCTGGCCAGCACGAGGGTTCTGCACTGGCTGAACACCGCCCGCGTGAACTCCCTTGCGCGTGGTCAGCCGGAACACGGCCGCCGTCATCCACCCTGTGTGATTGTTGAAACGCACGCCGGTCGCAGTTCGAAGCGGGGTTACCGCATCGCCGATTTGAAGAGCATCGTCAATCAGTATCAAGCCTCGTGCGAAACGGCACCACACATCGAGATTATCGACGGTTACGACAATTACGATGATCCGGATGGCGAGGGCCTCGTTCGTATCCGAGCGGCCGTTGGTCGCTGCTTAGCGAGCGCTGGTGTGTTCGGGGGCGGCTTTGATCGGCTCAGCTCCGAAGCAATTCACATGTTTTTGCATGAACGGTATCCGCTCGCGCCCATTGACAGCATTGACGCGTTGGCTGAGAAGCTGAATCGCTTGAATAGGAGTCTGCCGTACCCCACTGAACAACGTGGGGTCACGCTGGCAGGACCGCCAAAGCTCACCACCGAGGAGCTCATTCGATTGATCCGGTTGCTGCGAGACCTCGGCCTTGTCACGTGGTTTGGCGATTGGAGTCGAAACGCTGGCCCGTTGATGTCAAGCAAAGTGTTTGACCCTGCTGTGATCAATGAGCTTCTCTACGCCATTGTTGATCCGACACTTAACTTGGGGACGACACTTACTGATTCCGAGTTCGCTCGCATACTCCGTGAGCGCCGAGACGCACGCTGGGCCGACGATCCGCAGCTGCTTGCAGATGTGGTGGCTCTCCTCAAAGAGACTGGCCTGATCGTCACGGCGCGGCACGGATCGGAACATCGCGTGGTTGTGCCCGATCGGATTGAGTCACTGCGACCCGACACAGTGCCCACAACTGCAACAAGAGAATGGCCACTCGTAATGACGCAAGTAGTTACCTATTGGCCGGACAGGCTCGTTCCCGCACTCATCGCAGAGCACAACGATTGTCTTGCGCCGACGGCCACGCCGGCAAGGAACCGGCTGCGTCTATTTGTACCATCCGGGACCGAAGCGGCCGATTCGGAGGTGCAGCTGGGCCTGCAGGAAATGCCACAGTCGGATGGTCGAGTGCACACACGCGTGAGCATTTCGTCGCCGGTCGCGAGTGACGCGAGTCGCCGCTCGTGTGTTCGGATGTGTGCGTGGCTCGAACGCCTGTATGAGAAGGAGACCGGGGACTCGCTCGGCGCATGGCGAGAGACCAATCTCGTGATAGACCAACAGGCCAATGCGAATCAGAGGAATCGGCAGACTGAGCGTGTGGTGACCGCTCGGCGCAACTGGCTCGACGCAATCAGCGTTGAAACAATGCGACGTGACGAGGGTGTGCAGTCTGCAATGGACAAACTTGGTGTGGACCTGGCCACGGTGTCCGATGTAGAGCTTCGACGTCGATTGACGGTCGTGGCAAAGGCAGATCTGACGGATGGAGAACGTGGATGGGCCACGGTTGCGGCGGTGGCGTTGACTTCATTCGATTCAAAGTCCAGTTCCACGGCGTCTCTGAGGCGACTAGCCGCGTTTGTCTCGCAGTTAGATCATGCCTGCCAGTCGCGTGCGACGGATCCAAAGCACTCCTCCGGATTGGCGGACGAGTCGCACTCTCTAAAAGCGGTGCTTGCGGCAGGATTGCCCGACGATGACGATGTCAATAGTGCGGCCGCGCTATTCGCAAGAGGACGCTGCTGGCGGCCCGGCCAGTCCGAGCAAGTGATTTCACACCTGTCCTTCGCACGGTTGCTGAGCAGTGCCGTGACAAAGATGTTTGGTAGCCGCCGTGCTCGGTGAATGCACTCAGTGCTGGATTGGCCCATCACGAACAGCGACTTGGTTGGTGCGATCCGGACCTCTGGCTTGCCAGATACGTTCACTGAAGGGTGCGTTTGGAGATCGCCGCCCGCCGGAGGGTCGCGGTGCGTACGCCGCTGGCACAGGACGACTTGGAACGGCCTTGGAACGCGGAGAGTATTTTTTCTAAAGGCGAAAGCGAGTCGAGGGGCATCGACCCAGCGTGGCACGCAGTGATGGTCAGGCGTAGCCCGCCGACCCTTGGAATGGACATGGAACGCGCTCGAAGAGACCAGCGCTCAGGCTGTGGCATTTGCGCAGAGTGGGCGTAGTTTGGACGTGCGGCTGGCGAGGGCATTCTCGCCGCCTTGGAGCTGCCCGATGCCCCCGACCTCTCTTCCCGACCGCCCGCCACATTCGCCTCACACATCGCGTCGCCTGCTCGCGAGACTTTCCGAGATCGCCATCCTCTGCGAGCGGTACCTCGCGGAAGCGGAGCGCCTGCGTGGCCGAGACGGGCTGAGCGTGCGCCGCCGGGAATTGCTTCGCGGCGTCGTTGAATCGGTTCACGGCGTCGTTCTCGATGCATTCGACGAGCATCGGGTGGAGCCGCTCGTTCCACTCTGCGCAGAACCAGCCGAACTGAGTCGACACCAGGTCGTCGCGCGCGTCGTTGACCACGGATCGCGGCCTGGGGATGTCATTTGGGTTTTCGAGCGAGGATTTGTTTGGAGCGCTGACGGCTCGGTCGTGCGAAAAGCGATCGTCGCCGTTGCCGTGCCTAGAGAGACGTAAGCCAGCACCTCTGCCCCCACCACTGAAGGAGAATGTAAATGTCGAAGTCTGCCGAGCCCGACCGATCGTCTCCCGCACGCAAACTGCAAGAAGCCGCCGGAGCTACGCGGCGTGTGTGTCCTGTTGGAGTCGATCTGGGAACGTCATCTGCCAAGGTTGCGACACCTGATGCTGGCGGCGCCCCGCGTGCGATCAGCTCCGCCGGCGGAGACCCGTGGTTTCATTCTGGTGTCTTCGTAGACGCCACGGATGATCCGCTGTTCGGGGAACTCGCTGAAGAAGAAGGCCTTCGCCAGCCCTCGGGGTACATCCCCAACGTCAAGGAGTTGCGCAGCAAGGGTGAGAAAGTCCTGGGTCGATTCTTCCCACACGAGTTGGACAGGATGTGGTTGTGCAACGAGCTCATCCCTGCGTGCAGTGAACAGACGCGAGAGTCCCCAACCCATGCAGTTCTCACCTATCCCTGCGCAGAAGACGACAAGTATCGCGCCTCCATCATCAAGGCTGTCGAGGACGCCGGAATCATCGTGGTCGGAACCGTCTCCGAATCCACCGCCGCGATCATCTGGGCGGTCACGAAGAAAGTGGTCGACCTTCAGATTGGCGATCTGGTCATCCTTGTCGATATCGGTGCTGGCACGACGGATGTGTCGATCGGGCGCTACACATCCGATGGAACGCTGGAGATCATCGCCGCCGATGGTTTGAAAGGACACGGCGGTCGGAAGCTGGTGGCCGAGATCGTTGCTTTGGTGCTTGAAAGGGCCAGCAAACAGATTGGAACCAAAGTCGAGCCCGACAAGCTCGCTCCGGATGCGAAGCACCACCTGTTCGCGAGTTCGCAGAAGGCGCTTCACAGCCTCGGGCAACGTGATTCGGCCCGTGTCCAAGTCATAGCGGCTGGGAAGAGCAACGCGATCGAGGTCAAGACCGTTGATCTCAAACGAATTCTTGACGAGTTCATGAAGCTCGTTGCAGAGCTCATCACGCGGGTGATGCTCGCGGCCAAGGTGGACCCGGCAAGTGTGCGCCAGGTTCTCTGCACGGGAGGCCCGACCAGAAACGGTCTGACAAGAGAGTCACTCGCAGCGCTCACGAAGCTGCCCGTGGTGTCCGTCCCCGAGCCACAGTCCGCAGTTGCGTTCGGAGCACTCATCCATTGCCAAGCACTGCTCGCGGCGAACGGTGCGCTTGTGGGCGGCTTGCCGGCCCACGCAGTCAAGACCACCGACTGTACCACAAAGGACCTCTCGATTGGCGTCCAGACGCGTACCCCCGGAAGCGAACCCTCGCTCGTATGCGCTTGCATCGCGCCCAGTGGCTCCCCCATTCCTTTCAAGACAGAGCACAAGTTCGCTCTCGAACGCGCTGACCAATCGACGCTCCGGGTGGTTGTGCTCCAGGGACGCGAGGGGCAGCAAGCCGCCAACTGCACAGTGCTGGGCGAAGCGTTGTTTCACAACCTGCCTGTCGAGCTCGTCAAGACCGGCCGTATCCGCGTGCAGGTCGAGATCTCGACCCACAACTTGGCGGTCGTCACGGTCACAGACGGCATCAGCGGTCAGTCAAAGACTCTCTCCGTCAAGTTTTAGCCATCCGAAAGTGAAAGGCTCCCCATGTCATTGCTGAAAACGTTCCAGCGGCTTTTCTGGGTTTCGCCGACGTTGCGTCGTAACAACGAGGATGTCGGTACGACTTCCATATTGTCCGACGCATCGGACGACGGTGTGCCCGAGACGCTGTACGTCGAATCCGACCATGTTCAACTACCCGACCAGTGTGTCGATCGCCGGATGCGGCATCGTGAAGTCCTCTGTCTGGATGTCAGCCCGAGCATGTTCTCAAGCACAAAGGGCGTGACTCGGTTGGACGTGTTGAAGCGAGCTTCACGCGGGTACGCGCAAAGGAGCGCCACCTCCAAGAGTGCTGACTGTGAATGCGCGGTCATCAGTTTCGGCGGCACCAGCGCCGTCGCCCTGCCGATGACCACGGTTGCGGAGGGATGGCTTGATCGCGTGATCGACAATCTGGCGAGTTGCGACGGTACCAACTTCGCCGGCGCTCTCGATCTCGCGAGCCAGGTGTTGGTCTCTGAAGGGGTCGCGCCTTCCGTACGCGTGATTCTCCTGACTGACGGCGGGCACAATACGGGAGGAGATCCTGTCGAAGCAGCCGAGCGTCTCAAAGCCCTGGGTGTTCAGCTGCGCTGCATCGGGTGCGCGGAAGCCGAAGCAGATGTGGACATGGGCTTGCTCCGCCGCATGGCGTCGGTCGGAGAAGACGGACAGCCTCTGGTTGAGTTTGCCGGAACGCCCGGTGAGTTGGAACGCAGCTTCAACCGGATCGCCGATGGGCTCGAACGGTGGCCCGCATGAACCCGACCGATACCAGCATCGTCCCTTCGATTCGCTTCGTCGCGCCCGGATCGCTGCTCGGGACGGCTGTCCTGCGGCTGGTTCTGGCGTACCCGGTCGGTCTGGCGGTCGTCGGCGTCGCGTGCCTCATCAACCACTTGGTCGATCTGGGCGGTCTCGCTCGAATCCAATGCGGGCATCTGGCGGTGAGCCAGGGATTGTGGCTCACCTTCTGCGCGACGCTGCTCGCGGTTGCGGCGGCGTTCGCGGTCCGCCTCGACACCACCATTCATGAATCGCTCCAATGGCTTCGCCGTGAGAGCGTCGCGGGCGGCACATGGTTGCCTCCCTTGGAGGCCCCCGAAGATGACCTGCGGGTATGGCCATGGCGATGGACGTTCTTGCTCTGTCTGCCGATGGGCTGGGTGGCTCTGACGGCACTGGTCGCGATGGATCTGAGGCGGAAGAACGAAGCTCTGAGTCGGCTGTCGAGTGAAGAGCGCACGTACCTACTCAGCGTCGCTCGACGCGCGCTGTACGCTCACGGCACGGCGATCGATAGCGTCACGCGGTCCTCGGCGAGCGGTACCTACCTGGGGGTGCTGGTGCACGATGTGCCTTATGAGAGCCGCAGCCAGCAAATCCATTGGGTGTTCCTGTCGGGGCTCGGCCTCGCCATCGCAAGCGCGGTCGTCGGAGCCTGGGCGGTGCTTGCGGCTATCTCGATGAGCGGCGTATGGACTCTGCTGCTCTGCGTCCATGCGGTCGGCTTCCCGCTCTTATGGACGGCCGCGGTCGTACGACTTCGAGTGAGTGTCGCCGTCGCATGGTCGGAATCGCATTCGGATCGGCGAGTGACGCTGCCACCGATCACTTCGGAGCACGAGTGCGGAACGGTACCGCTCAGAGACTCGACCGTCGTGCAGTACGGCGTGCGGCTCTGTGATCAGAATGTCCTCGGATGGGTTCAACCGGACGCTTGGCGACCGAACCATCCGGACCGCACGGTGGATCCGCAGCAGCTGCCCTTGCCGATGCCGGTTCTCGCGTCTCCGTCCATCGCCGACGGCCACGTCTACATCAGCGGTAAAACGGGGTCGTTCAAGACATCCGCCGCCATCGCCAAGTTCGTGGCCGACAGCATCGTGGGGGTTCCGACTCCGTGCGTCAGTGCCCACGGGCAGGTCGTGCGGGGTATCGATGGGCTGCCTCTGGAGGACCGCCGTCCGGAAGGCCCATCGCTTATCCTGGACCTCAAGGGTGATCTCTTCCTCAAGAACTTCACTCGCGAGCTCTGCGAACGACAAGGCCGGCCATTCCAGTGCCTAGCGATTGAGCCCGGGGCCGCGAGCGCGCACTTCAACCCGATCCCCTACCTGCTTGATGACACTGAGGATGCGGTCCGTGCCGACTCGCTTCTTGTGGGCAACGGGCTCTTCCACTTTGCTGGGTACGGCGCCAGCTATTTCTTCTCGATGAACCGAGCGCTCACGCTGAAAGCCCTTGCGGGCCAGACCGTCACGCTGAGGGACTACCAGAGCATCGTCGAGAGGCTTGTCCAGGAGTTTGATCCACGGCTGCACCAGGGAGCCATGGAGGTCGTCGCCGCGTTCCAG
This sequence comes from Planctomycetota bacterium, assembly GCA_033763695.1. GTDB lineage: Bacteria > Planctomycetota > Phycisphaerae > Phycisphaerales > UBA1924 > JANRKB01. Next base: position 189,572 of record JANRKB010000003.1, read on the forward strand.
GCGATGGCGTCGTACTCCTTGCTGCGGCCCCCGACCGATGGTCAGCCCGAGATCCGGTGGGAAGAGGTCATCGCCCAAGATGGCGTCGTCTACGCGTGGCTCCCGATGAGCGTGATGGCGTGCCTACCGCGGGATGTGATGCGGCTGATGCTGTTCACCTTCTTTTCGGCCGTGCGCAAGCACAATCTGCTCAACCCCCGGTCACGGCGGAAGGCGAGTGTCTTCTTGGACGAGGCCCAGGTCCTGGCGGGAATGAGCTGCAAGGTGCTGTTCCAGCAGGCGCGTTCATCGGGTATCCGGCTCTACCTCGCGAGTCAGAATCTGGAAGACCTCAACTCCCGGGACGATCCGTACCTTGCACGCACGATCGAGACGAACACCCGGCTCCGCATCCATTTCTCTGCGGCGACAGAGCTGGACCGCGACCGGGCGATGAAGCTCTCAGGGGAAAAACTCACCTATCTGATCAGCGAATCGTACAGCGTCACCAATGGCAACTACTCCCGCTCGGTGACGCTGAACCCGCGGGTCTCGACCAACCTGAATGCCAACGACATGCTGTGGCTCAACAACTCGCCCGGGCTCGCCTTGGTGGAACTTGCTCCTGATATGCCGACCACCAAACTCGGCGGCAAGCCCACGCTGATGTACATGACGCACGTCGTATCCGGGGAGGAGTACGACCGGCTGTCGTCGATCCCACTCCCTCTCGCGACGCCCCGCATGCGGCCCGCGCCGCCGCCGACCGCCCTCCCGGCAGTCGCAACCCCGAGAGCGATTGCAACGGACCGCTACAAGATGCTCACGGCGCTCTACCAGCAACTCACAGGGACGAATGTCCCGACCACCAGATGACGACCCTCAAGTGTTCTTTCTCCGATGGCAGCGTGATCTGTCAACTCTCCGCAGTGCCGAGTCGAAACGCACCGCACCCTGACGGCAAGACGGTCATGGATGGAACGGACATTCTCAGAGGCGACGGAGACGACAACAAATCGGTTGGAGTTCCCGATCGTTGAAGGAGGTGTTTATGTTGATATTCATGTTCAAACTAGACCTGTCAGGGTTGAACTGGGAGCCTCTTCGCCGCTTCGCGGTGAAGGCGTTGAAATGGTTTGCAGCGGGATACATCATCGCGTTGCACATTCGACTGATGGGCTTCTAGACCAGGGCGGCACTTGACTTACCTCAAGTGCCCCCTTTCCCCCCGCGTGCTCAGTGTGCCGACAGGCCCACGAGCGTCCCCAGCAGCATCCCGGCCGCGATGGCGCAATGGTCGGCGGAAAGGAATGACAGGAGTTTCACCATGCCCGACAGCTAGCACGACCAGCATACGTGTGTCCACATGTTTCCTTTAGCTGCGCCGCAACAGCTTCACCCCTTGCGGCCCCTGAACCTCACTGCCTTGTTGATTCCACAACGTGTGTTCTGAGCATCGGATACGCCGGTGCTGAGTTGACGCGTAACCAGCCCGCTCGCAGCGCGAACGGGCACTTTGTGGAGGATGACATGGTGAGGATGGCAGGAAGGCATTGGTGGGTTCGTAACGGAGCCCATGCCTTTTTTCAACCTGTTGCCGGTTTTCAAACCTCCCCGAGCGGCGGGGAGTCGGCGGTCTCCTGCGCGGAGTGGTGACGATGCAACTGACACGACGAGATGATGAACTGCTCCAAGTGCTGTCGCTTCGCGTCAAGACGGTGACGCCGATGCAATGGTGGTCTCACTGCTGGCCCGCGGGGAACTCGGGACTGCGGGCTTGTAACCGCCGTGTCCTTGCACTGGTGGACGAAGGCCTCGTCGAAGTGGCGCGGGGGTGGGCCGGCGTTGTCGCGGAACCTGAGGGACCGCTCGCGACGTGGTCCCCGGGTGCACCTACGCCCGACCTCGCGAATGCCCGCTCCCATTCCAGTGCGCGTTGGTCTACCGCGCTCAAGCGGATGCGTTCGGTGCGTCATCTCCGTGTGACCGCTTCCGGGGCTGCACGCGTCGGCGGCGTCGTCACGCCGGTTCGACCGTCGGAGCTGAGCCACGACCTCTTGCTGACGGGAGCGTACCTGGCCACGTTACGGCGGTACCCCAACGTCGCCGCTCGCTGGGAGAACGAGCGCATCAGCGGCCGATACGGCCGCGGGGCGCGTGGATGCGATGCGCTGATCCGGCTGCCCGGTCGGCCGGTGGCGGTGGAAGTGATCGGCGAGAGCTACACGCACGACCACCTGGTTGATCTGCACGCGATGTGCGAAGAAATGGATTGGAGGTACCAGCTGTGGTGAACGTCCCGATACAACTCAAGGCCGACGATCAGGCGCTGCTCGCGCTTGTTGCACGGCACCGCGTCGTGACCCGACCCGCGTTGCGACGATTCCTGCCCGGTCACTCCGAGCTCGACCGTCAGTTGCGTGGGCTGGTTGATGGTGGGCTGATCTGTGCGAGCCGTTCACTCCCCGGGAATCGCTCCGCGTATCAGCTCACTCGCAAAGGCGCCACCGCCGCAGGTGCGGGAGAAACCGTGGCGAGGCGGCTGGGCGCTCAGGCGCTGCTGAAACACCTCGGGGTGCTGTGCCTTTGTGCGGAGGCACCGTCGGAGCGATTCCGCGTCGAGGACGATCAGGCCGCCGCGGTCATCGGCGCTCCGTGCCCCGAGGGCGTGCATGTCGTGGTTGCCGAAGGCGATGTCCCTCGCCTGGCGTGGTGCTACGTCCCGGGTGTCGCGACGTCGCTCGAAGCCGTGACCAAGCGGGTCCGCCAGCATATCTATGGCGTCAGCGGCAACCCGGTGCTGCAGCAGTGGGTGGAGGACCGTCGGTACGTCGTCGCGGTGGTCGTGGACTCCGCGGCACGCAAGCGGGCCATCGAAAAAGCAACGCGTTCCCGCGACCGACGGGGCCGCGAACCGGTCGCCAAGCTCGCGGCGGTCTGGGTCTACCACCCTGCGGGTATGGCCGAGTTGTGCGGGTCGATTGCTCCGGCGGATGCGCCGGCCCCTAAGCCGTTGCCAGGCGAACTCTGGGCAACGTCGGGCGCGAACGCTGACACGACAGACATGGACCCGGCGCCCGTCTCACGAAAAAGCAGGTCACGCTCGCAGCGCAAAGGCCATAACCCCGGGCAGGTACCAGGTTGATTTGGAAGGAGGCTCGATGGATGACAGTGAAGTGGAGTTTGGCAGGATCGATGACAACAACGAAAGGAACAGTCCCATGGATCGCAACAGCAACAGCAAGGGCGGAACCCGTGAAGCTCGTGGTGGCACTGCTGCCTCGAACGGCAACGGGCAAGCCAAGGTCGCGCCGGTGCACACGGTTCGCATCGGCGGAGTCAAGGTGGCCATCTGGAAGAACAGCACCCAGAACGGCCCGATGTACAACAGCACGCTGGTCCGCAGCTACAAGAACCAGCAGGGCGAATGGGCGGAAAGCCAGTCGCTCTCGCGGGATGACTTGCTGGTTGCCGCCAAGGCGCTGGATCTCGCCCACACGTTCATCGTGGAAGCGGAGACCGCAGCGCGTGCACAGCAGAGCGATGAAGTCTGAGTCTGCTTGAGTGAGGTTGCCATGCCCGGCTTGTCGCCGCCGCATGGCTGATGGTTCGGGGCATCCAACCACAACCTGGTGCCCCCTTTGTGCTCTGTGTTTGTGTTGGCTTTGGCCCTGTCGCGGGGCCGGAGGTATCTCATGCTCCCGCTCGACCCTGATACGTTCATCCCGCTGCGGTCCGTGCCGGACCTCTTGCCGCGCCACACCAACGGGCGGAAGGTCCACATGTCCGCGGTGTATCGCTGGGCGAACAAGGGAGTGCGCGGCATCCGGCTTCAGACTGTGCGGGTGGCGGGCGAGCTGTACACCAGCCGGGCGGCTCTTGAGGATTTCATCAACGCGACCGCATCAAGGCGGGCGCTCGACGCTTCGGTTGATCCTCTGGCGGAGAAGCGGCGCCAGCTTGCCGCACGCCGCGTGGCGGCGGAGTTCAATCTTCTCGGTCCAACGCCACCCCCGGTGCAATCGCCCGCACCGCGGAGCACTGTGATGCGAGGTGCTCCATGAACCACCCGGGACCGTACGTCACTCCCATCGAACTCCAATCCGGCACGGTGCATCGGCTCCTGGCCGATCTGGTTCGTCTGGGATTGTGGGTGGAGCAGCAAGGGGAGCTGACCCGTGATCGGTCACGGCGACACCGGCTGCACCTGACCCACCTCTCCTGCCGGCTCACTGTTGAGTTGGTCTCGGAGAATCTGACCGCACCGCACATTGTCCGTCCCGCGTGCACGTGTGCCGAATCGCTTAACCAACCCTGCTCCTCTTGAGTTTCGAAGAAGCAGCATCCCCTGCCGCGTGGCACGCGGTGCTGATTCTCTAGTTGCCTGCCGGTCCGGAGCCGAGCCCTCGGGTCACGGGGCCCCCGAGGGCTCGGGTTCGGAGCGGCGGGCCATGACGACCACCGTCATGCCGCACTTCCGCCACCCCCTGCTGGTCTGGTGGGAGTAGGAGGGGCCGAAGGTCGGAGCGGGTCTAGTGTGTGCGCCACGCTGCCCGCCCAATCCATCCAGCGTTCGAGTTTGCTCCCGGGCTCGATGACCTGACCTCGCGCGGCGACGACACGGCGGACTTCATCGAGATATGCCCGAATTTCCTGGCTGTCCCGCCATCGTTTGACCTCTGCCAGCAACGCTTGAACGCGGTCTTGCTCCTGCTCGGCTGCCAGTGCGAGGTCCTTCTCGCGCTGGGCTTTCTGTCGCTGTCTCGCTTCTGCCTCACGCTGACCCGCCGCTTTGCGTTCTCGTTCTCGTACCGCCTGCAGTTCTGCATCCACCTTCCGCAGCACAGCCACGATGAGGTCGTTTAGCGAGTTCTCTAGCCTGACACGCTCACCATCTTGACGGTGTGCAAGCACCATCCAGCCACCTTGGGTTCGAAACTCCAAGCACAATCGCCCCGTAGGGACCATGTCGTGTGCGGGGGCGTGGACGGACCCGTACTGCTTCTTCCTTTGCTGCTCATCTGGAGTGAGGAGATGGACTTGTCGCCGGCACGGCTCGTGAAGCCGAACGTCGAAGACCACACCGAGCACGGTGACGAGGGTCGTACCGCCGAATCGCTCGGGCTTTCCGCTTACGTCGTATCCGCGCTGCTCAAGCGCCTTGAGGAATGTGTCCATGATCCGAAAGGCTCGGTCGCGGGTCTCCTTGCTGTGCGCGGAGACGTTCGCCCGAATCTGCGGTTCGAGTTCTCGAGAGTGATACAGCTGGGGGTCCTTCTTCCGCCGTCGCTCATCGACCTCACGTTCCGCTCGTTCCTGGATCGTGGCGGCCACGAAGCGGTGGGGTGACTGCAATCGCTCGGGAACGAGGATCGGTGGTGCCACGAGTTCTTCTTCGATTCGCCTGTTGACCTCGTCGTCAACAGCATGGCGAACCGGACCCTCGAACTTTGGCTCGTTGTCGGGGTGCTGATCGGTGAGTCTCACCGTCTCCAGATCGGGGTCAGACAAAGGCGGCAGGGGCGGTGGCGGGTCCGCCCATCCAGCACGCTTCTTGGACCAGTAGCCTTGAGATGGACGCGGAACGCTGTGGTGCCTGCACGCTCGGACGATGACCTCGCTGGGGAGTCCGTACTTCTTGGAGAGCTCTCCCAGGGGAGTGCTCCAGATTTCCTCGTACAACTGACGCCGCGTCATGGTCGTGTTGTCACTCATGGCAAAAGTGTTACCTGTTCACTCGGGCGACGCCACGGTCGTTGCCGCCGCTGCGGTTGCTTAGCGATTCCTTCCGTGTCACCATGATCATCTCAAATCACTGGTCGCGTAGAAGCCACGTTCCTGCGCCGTGGCGTCGGTCTACCCCGGCCAACGCCACGCCGCACGGTCGTACGTTCAAACGGTTCTTTCCACGCCGCATTCCCTGCGGCTGAGTTTTCACAACGCAAGGCGTCGTGTTTTCCCCGCTCGGGCCGTGTGGCCCGGGCGTGTTCCATTCTCTCTCCAACACAGGAGTCGTTTCATGAAGGTGCTTGCAAAGCGTCCGAACGTGTCTCATTCCGTCCGCATGGTGCCTATCGACAAGCTCGTGCCGACGCCGGACAATCGTCGCCGATCCATCACGAAGGAGTCGGTGGAGTCTCTGGCCAAGTCACTCGCCAAGGAAGGCGTGCTCCAGCCGGTTCTCGTCCGGCCTCACCCCGAGAAGGACGGCTGGTTCGAGATCCGGGCCGGGGAGCGTCGCTGGCGGGCTTCCAAACTCGCCGGCCTGAAGGAACTCCCCGCGATTGTCCGCACGCTCGACGATGAGTCGGCGCTGTCGGTCACGATCGCGGAGAACCTCCAGCGGAAGGACCTCCATCCGTTGGAGGAGGCGGCGACCATCCAGCAGGCGTTCGACCGCGGGTTTAACTCCAAGGCGGTGGCGGCACGGCTCGGCAAGAGCGTGCAGTTCATCGCCCGGCGGGCGTCGCTCTCGCGACTCTCGAAGGTCTGGCGGGACGAAGTGCTCACCCCCGACACCAACTGCTCGCGGTTGTCGGTGGCCCATCTGGAGCTCATCGCCCGTCTCCCCGAGGAGACACAAGCGACGCTCGCGGAGCATTCGTTCCACCGGGTCTTCGCTCGTGGATTCCCGACGGTCGAGGAGCTGAGAAGACTCATCGACGGCGGGCTCCAGTCCCTCCGGGCCATGCCTTGGAAGCTGGGCGACGAGACACTCGACCCGAAGGCGGGTTCGTGTCTCAACTGCCCGAAGCGATCCGGCAAGCTGCCGGAACTCTTCGACGCGGAGGATGCTCCCACGGATGGGAAGGTCTCCAAGTCCGACCGGTGCCTGGACCCGGCGTGCTTCGAGGGCAAGCAGGTCGCGTTCCTCACGCGGCGAGAATCGGAACTCCGAACGGAGCATCCGACCCTCCGCCTCGTGCAGCTCAGCTACAGCGGGCTGAGCCCGAAGGTCCGCGAGGCCTTCGGAGAACGGGTGACGATGGTGTACACGCCCAAGCTCGTGAAGCCCACGAGCAAGGGCGCCACACCGGCGATGCAGGTGGACGGCCCCAAGGCGGGGTCGCTTGTGCATCTGGATCTCGGGGAGAGTGTGTCCCGCAACGGCACGCACGCCAAGACTGCAAGGCAGACGGACGCGGACGGCAAACCCGTTCCGCTTTCGCTGACCGAGCGGAAGGCCCGGCTCCAGAAACGCCGCGATGCGTTCCTGGTCCAGAAGGTCGGTGAGACGCTGCGGGCCCTGACGCCCGAAGTGCTCACCCAGACGGCCGTCACGATGGCCACCCGCACGGATGCTGCGGCCAAACGGTTCAATCCGCTGGCCCTGGTCCTCGCGTTCGGCACCTCCACACGGGCCGACCGAGAGCACGATGACGGACCTTGGAAGCGGTACGAGGAACTCCTCGACCGCTCGAAGGACCTCCCCATCGTGGCCGCACTGCACGAGGTGACACAGGTCTGGTCACGGCGTCTCGGTGGCTCGGACACGTACCACGTGACCGAGCAGGCGGCGGACGCACGGAAGGTGTGCGAACTCCTCGGCATCGACGCTTCAGCAATCGACTCGGAAGCGGCCACCGCTATTCCGACCCCGAAGAGTTGGGCATCGCTGACCGAGAGTTCACCCACGGACACGGGAGCTCAGGCTTTCGCATCCACCCGGTCTCGGAAACCAACCGTTCGTTCCGCGAAAGCGGCCACGGCGGTCCCTCCGAGTCGGACAGCCCGAAAGCGGAATCGGTCTCGCTGACCCTCCGCAATGCGCCGCCGGCACGAGGTTCTGGTCAAGGTTGACACGACGTACGACCGGCGGCGCATCTCTGAGGCGGCCATCTTGAAGCCCATCTGGAGGTAGGACCCGAGCGACACCCTACACATCGGAAGCGTCAATGCACCGGCGTGCCGCAGTTGATATCATTGCCCGAAAGGGCTCCATACGGATGGCATCGCCAGAACAAATCCGGGCGCTGGTCAGTTCCTTCGCTGAGCGCGATGAGGAGCAGTTTCGCACCGTTGCTCTCGAAATCGCCGCCGCGGCGTCCAAAGCTGGCGACCCGCAACTCGCAAAGACGGTGCGGTCGCTTGTGGATCGCTCTCGACGGTCGCTTCTGCCCACGGTCGGACCGAAGGCCGTGCCAATCACTCGGCCTACCGGCGACCTCACGACGCTCCTGAGCGTGACGTACCCCAAGGTGCGTCTTGTAGACATGGTACTTCCTGCTCCTGTCCGTTCGCAGCTTGAGCGCGTGCTCGCTGAAAACCGGGCCGCTGAAGAACTCCGCTCGCATGGACTTGAGCCGCGACGGCGGTTGCTCTTGGTCGGCCCCCCGGGGTGCGGGAAGACCATGACCGCACGAGCGCTCGCTGGCGAAACGGGACTGCCGCTCATGGTCGTTCAGTTCCACGGGTTGATTACCAAGTACATGGGAGAGACCGGCGCTAAACTGCACGCGATCTTCGAGTCGATGCATGTGACGCGAGGAATCTACCTCTTCGACGAGTTCGACATCGTGGGCACGAGCCGGTCGTCCGGCGATGATGTGGGTGAGGCACGCCGGGTAGTCAACTCCTTCCTTCAGCTTCTGGAGCACGACGAGTCCGAGAGCATTGTCGTGGCGGCCACGAATCGCGTTGAGGCCCTCGATTCCGCGCTCTTTCGCCGCTTCGACGATTTTCTGACCTTCGACGTCCCGGATGATGACGCGGTACGGCGGCTCGTCGAGAATCGCTTGGCGGCGTTCGCTCCTCTGGCGATCCGCTGGAGTCAGCTCGCTACGGCCGCGCGAGGACTGAGTCACGCGGAGATCGTCAAGGCGTGCGAGGACGCGGCCAAGGACGTTGTGATGGGCCACCGGTCAAGCGTGACAACGGCGGAATTGGTGGCGTCGATGCGTTCGAGAAGGCGACCAAAAGGGCGTACGACCAGAACTAAGAGAGGCAGATGAGACGTGTCGCAGCTTCCGCATCTTCAGATCGTCGGTGGGGTCACCGGCGTGCCGTACTCGCGGCCGCCGAGACCTGGACCAACATTCCAAACACCGCCGCGTGACCGGGCAGGGCATTCGGGCTCGCTCCGCGGCGGGATGACGCGGGCATTGGACGCGGGTGAAGCGGAACTTCAGAGTCAGGGTGCGGCTGCGGAAGCTCGCGGGATCCAGCTGACATTGGAGAGTTCGCCGGGCTTCGACCTGAAGCTGGAGAGTCTGGAGAACCGAACAGCGGGGATCCGCCTGCTTCAGGCCTGGACGCGGAATCAAGTGCAACGTGCCGTCGTCTTCGTGCCGCGAGCCGCGTTTGGACTGCTCGCGGAGCGAATCCGTCAGTACGAACTGGAAGACACGCCGAAGGGGCTTCCGAAGAACAGACTTCTGGTCGAGAGCATCGACCGCATACGACTCGCCATCGCCGAGGACCTTTGGGCGGACGCATCCGACTTTCCACGCACAGATCTGCCGATCTGGTGGGAAGTCTGGCTGCCCATTGGGGACGATGGAGGGCAGGGGACGTATTCCGCAGTAGCGGCCCAGTGTCAAAGGATCGGGTGGGAGATTGGGCGTCGATGGTTGCAGTTCTCCGAGCGAATTGTCGCCATGATCAAGGCCCGACCAAGCGATTGGAGCCGCTCGCGGCTGATGCTGGAAATGGTCGCTGAGCTGCGTTCACCAGTAGAGCCCGCAGTTCCATACCTGAACCTGAATCCTCGCGAGCAGGGTGACTGGGTGCGAGAGCTTCAACGTCGAGTCCGTGTGGCACTTCCGACCGCGCCCGCCGTGTGCCTGCTCGACTCGGGCGTCAACCGTGGGCACCCGCTGCTGGAGAACTCGCTCCTGCCACCGGATTGGCAGGCTGTCGATCCAGCATGGGGAGCGGCGGACCGCCCCGATCATCACGGCACATGCATGGCGGGAACCGCACTCTACGGCGATATCGCCGAACGACTTCGTGATGCGGCACCAGTTGCGCTCGCTCATCGGCTCGAATCCGTCCGGATTCTCCCACGTGTCGGCGACAATCCCCCTGAGTTGTACGGGGCCGTGTTCTCACAAGCCGTGTCTCTGGCCGAGATCGCGGCACCGACCAGGAGCCGGGTCATCTGCTTGGCCGTGACGGCAAGGGACGCGTCAGGAATCGGCGCTCCGAGTTCCTGGTCAGCGGCTGTCGATCAAACCGCGTTTAATGACGGCGAAAGTACACGGCTGGTGGTCGTCTCGGCGGGAAACGTACGTTCTTTCGGCCCTGAGTACGAGTATCCCGAGTCGAACCATGGGGTTGCCTGCGCGGTTGAGGACCCAGGGCAATCGTGGAACTGCCTGACTGTTGGAGCGTTCACGCAGCGAACCGTTCTTTCACCTGCGTATCAGGGTTGGCAGCCGGTCGCTCCCGCGGGCGGGCTGACGCCGACGAGCCGTACGAGCGTCGCCTGGGATGCGGATGACCGCTCGCCCTGGCCCCTCAAGCCCGACGTCGTCTTCGAAGGTGGCAACTGGATCGTCGACGCCGGCGGTCGGGTGTCTCCGTGTGCGGAAACACACTTGCTCACCACGGCACTCCACGATACCGGAGCAATGTTCGACACCAACGCAGATACCAGCGCAGCAGCGGCTCAGGCGGCCCGTCTCGCCGCGATGGTCCAGGCACGCTATCCCAATCTCCGTGCCGAGACCGTTCGGGCGCTCCTGGTTCACTCGGCGGAATGGACCGACGCGATGCGTCGCCAAGTTCCGGGGGACGGCAAGGCCGCCGCGCTAAAGCGTGTCCGTACGTTCGGGTTCGGCACGCCGAGCATCGAACGGACGCTAAGCAGCCTTCGCAACGCGGTCACGCTGGTGGCCGAGAGTGCGATCCAACCCTACCGACGCAACGAGGACGGCGGGGCTCGCTCGAACCAGATGGGCGTGCATCAACTCCCGTGGCCAACCGAAGCTCTGTATGAACTTGGGCCGATCCGTGTGCGCATGAGGGTCACGCTCTCCTACTTCGTCGAGCCCAACCCCGGCCGTCGCGGAATGGTGCCGAGGTCGCGTTATGCCTCCCATAGTCTGCGATTCGATGTGCGCCGTCCCGGCGAAGACCTGGAAGCTTTCCAGCAGCGTGTCTCCGCTGCGGTGCGTGACGACGACCCCGATGCGGATGTGGACACCACGGGCGAGACTCGTAACTGGGTGCTGGGCGTCAACGGTCGAGCCCGTGGTTCCTTGCAGGGGGATTGGTGGGAAGGAACGGCTGAACAACTCGCCGCCAGCGACGCAATCGCGGTCTTCCCGGTCACGGGTTGGTGGAAAGAGCGTCCGCATCTCGGCCGACTAGAACGGTCGGCACCTTACGCCTTGGTCGTGTCGATCGAAACGCCGCAGCAGGCTGTGGATCTCTACACCTCCATCGCGACCCAGACCGCAGTACCCGTCCAGGTCGTCACGGGATGAAAGCAGCTCGGTCTTGAATCGAATCGGCTCTTGCGCTAGTTCGCATCGCTGAAGAGGTTCTCTTCGCCGACTCCTGCCACAACCGGACCGCGGCCATCGGGCACAATTCTGAGCGAGCGCAGCGTGACCAGCGCCGCGCGAATCTGCGATGCGGTGAACTTGGCCTTCTCCTCGCTCCACTCGTAGAAGGTCTCGATGATGGCGGCCTCGGTCACTGGCTTGCCCGCCGCGATCAGCCCGTTCCAAGCGGCGTGCGCCGTCGCGTGCAGTTCCGCCGTGTCGGAGTCCCAGTTGACGAACAGACCCACGAATCGTTCGAAGTCCGCGGCCCGCGCCGCGACCAGCCCCTTTGCCTTCGCCGCGGCCTCCGTGATGCGGTCGCCCGCGCGATAGCGTGACGACGATCGCTGCCCAGATGCCAACCCGGAGTTGCGGAACCAGCCCGCCTGCGTGGCATAAGCCTCAACTTCATTCTGCCCCTGGGTATTGAACGGCCCGGCGGCCTTGCGGAGCGGTGGCGGGTTCTGCCTCGCGCCCATCAGCGCGGCGGCAAGATAGGCTCCCTTGGAGATCTTCTTGCGACCCAGCGTGGCGCTGCCGCCATTGCGACGGACCAACTCGGCCTGGATCGCCGCGATCTCGGGGACGTGCCATGTCTGGACGGTATCTTCGCCTGCCGTTCGCGCAAATTGTCCCGAGGCGACCGGCTTCCCAACTCCCACCCTCTCGTGCGCCGGGGCCATGATTGCTGACTTGGGAGCTGTGTCGCCGCTTGCTGCACTCGTAGTTGAGATCGAGGAGACCGTACCAGCGCCTGTTGACGCGGTTTCAGTGCGCACGGCGGTTGTTGCCAGTTGTCCTTTGAAGGCGCGATCCAGCACGGAGGAGAGCATGGCCGCCGCCTCGTACGAAATGCGAGTCGCTTCAGTACGAACACCACGCAGCTTTTGCTCGACAGTCCCGAACCACAACTGAGTGTCAAAGGCGGGGCACGGAATGGGAATCTGCATCAGCGCCTTCGTGCCCAGCGTTCGGTTGCGATCAGCGCTCCCGGGCGAAGCTTTTCCTAGGTGTTCAAGCCCCTCTCGCGTCAGAAGAAAGAACGCGACCCACTCGGGTGTCGCCACGCCTTCTACTGACCTACACGTGAGATATCGGTGAGAGCCGTACCGGCCGTGGTCCTCTGGTTGCGCCACCGCGACTGCACCTTCCCACGCCTTAATATTACTGATCAGAATGTCCCCGGCGTGCACCAAGAATGGTTGCTCCCACGTAATCTCGGCACCCGTCAGAGTCTCCCGATGAAAAGTCCCCTTTCCGAATGATCGCACTGCAACCTGTGGGTATACGTCGAGAACAGAAACGGTGGCAGGACGACGGTCAAGCGGCGCGACTTCAGCCATCGGTCGCCGAGGTGAGGCTTCGGCAAGCTGTTGGAACAATGATTGCAGGAGTGCGTTCGCTTCACTCTCGATCTCGCTGCACAATCGCTTCGCCTCAGCCACACGCGCCGCGGCAGCGTCGAGTGTCGCCACGATCTGGTCCTGCTCGTCTGGCGACGGCACACGAATACTCAACCCAAACATCCGGTCCTGACTGAGCCGGACCCGATTCGTCGTTCCTTCGCTTGCTTTCTTGCACACGTCTACGAACGCCGCGGTGCGGCTGAGCCATGACAAGAACGACGGTCGGAGTCTGTCCGCGTCCACGTCGAACGTAGGAAAGTCATTGCTCGCTAGCGCCCCATCAAGTTCCGGCGGGACGACCCCCATCGCTCCGTTACGAGCATCGATCTTCGAGACGATGAACTGACCACACCGAACGCGAGTGCGTGCGGTCCCCTTGATATCTGCACCGCTGATCTCGCCGCGAGGTACAACGCCGCGCCCCCAGAGCTTAATCGTGACCTGCTGATAGCGCCCAGACGGATCAATATCGATCACATCTGTGTTTGGGCGGAGCACATCACCAAGCCGCAGAGTTGACCATCCCACAACGCTCATTGTGGGGCCTCGCTCAATGCGTCTGCAAGCGCGGGGATCAAGCCGGTTGCAGCCCGACCGCCGAGAAGTCCCTTTACTTCATCCATGATCGCTGAGATTCGCATCGACTTCTGGGAAATGCTGTCGGCCAGTTTTTCCGGCGGAAGGTGTTCGAGGGCCTCTGCACTGAATGGATTCTTGATGTCGAGATTGAAGACTGGCCAATAGATGGCGTCGCCCGCCTCCTGCTCGATCTTCGCCATCGCCAGCTCGGCGCGGGCTTTGTCCTTAAAGGTCTTCTCACGCTCCCACAGCGCGTCGACCGCGGACGATGCACCGCCTGCCTTTCTTAGCGCCACCGCGTCCGCCGCCGCCTCGCGTGCTTGCTTCTCGCACAAGCTCGCCCGCTCACGGGCTGCCTCCGCATCCTTCCAGTGCGGCGCGGCCTTCTTCTTAGCCTCGAACACCTTCGCCGCCATGTCGACTTTCCACGCCCATCCCCTGCCGTTCTCGGCCGTGGTTGACTCTGTCCGCCTGGCCTGCTTGAACCACTTCAGACACGCCGCAAATTCCTCGAATTGCATTGGCTGTGTTTTTGTGTATTTGCGTCTGCCTTCTGGCAGGGGGACCTCGTAGTACCAGGTCGTTCGAGTGGAGTCGCCAGCCTGAAAGAAGAGAACGTTGGTAGCCACGTCTGTGTACGGTGCGAACACTCCTTCAGGCAGCCGCACGATCGTGTGAACGTTGTAGTCGGAGACGAGCTCCTCCTTAATCTTCGCACAAACGCCATCGCCAAAGAGAACGCCATTGGGCACGATCACTGCCGCGCGACCCGGCTTCGGGGCCTTCCGGAGCTTCCGCATGATGAGCTGCAAGAACAGGAGAGCCGTTTCGGTGGTCTGCTTGTCCGCCGGGAAATTTGAGAGGATTCCGCGCTCTTCCTCGCCGCCGAATGGTGGATTGGTGAGGATGACATCTACCCGGTCCTTGTCGCCCAGTTCTGTGACCTTCACATCCAGCGAGTTGGCAGGGTCGATCTGCGGGCGCTCGACGCCGTGCAGCAACAGGTTCATCTGGCAGAGCAGGTACGGCAGCGACTTGGGCTCGCCGCCACGAATGGAGGTTGCTTGCAGGGTCTCTCTCTGCTGAACGCTCTTTGCTTGCTTCTGAAGATGGCTGAACGCCTCGACCAAGAACCCGCCGGTGCCGCAGGCGGGGTCAAGCACAACCTCACCGAGGCGGGGGTCCACCGCTTCAACCATGAAGCGAACCACGGGGCGCGGCGTGTAGAACTCGCCGGAATCGCCCGCGGCGTCCCGCATCTCGCGGAGCATCGACTCGTAGAGGAAGCCGAGCGTGAACAGTTCATCTTGCTGCAGGAAGTTGATTGAGTTGACCGCGTTGATCACGTCGCGGAGGAGGTAGCCAGATTGCATCCGGCTGGTGATGCCGCCCCCGGTACCGTCCGCGCCACCGAACACAGTGCCGATGACCTGACGACGGCTGCCCTTGCCATTCTGGAGCGTTCCCAGATACTTGAGGAGTCCGGGTCCTTCTGTGCCATCTGGCCGCCTGGTCTTTTCCTGTGTGATAAACGACAGCAGTTCGGGGCCGGTGATCCCGTTCTCCTTCGCCGCCCAATCTCGCCAGCGGTACGGCGGCTCGATCGCGGGGTGGTACCGGGCCTTCTTCATCTTGGCGTCGGACTCCTCGATCTGTTCCATGTCGTCGAGGAACTTCAGGAACATGATCCAGGTGAGCATCGGCAACCGATCGAGATCGCCGTTGAGGCCCTTGTCTTTCCGCATGATCTTGCGGCAGGACTTCACGACACTGCCCAATCGCTCGGCTGTCGTCGGCGGCGTCTTCGCGGTCTTCGGCTTCCCGCCGCGCTTCGTTGCGGACGGATCGCTCGCGATGGCGTCAGGTGCTGATTCGGGCTTTCGGGTCTTCTTTGCCATCGCGGGTTCAGTTCATCTGTGAGGTCGGGGGAACGGGGGTGGAGACGAGGGACAAGGGCAGGTTGTATGGCAGCTACGCCGCATAGAGAAGGGTCTGCAACTCACGGACGGCGTCCATGAGCCGATCTTCGCCCCCGAACAAGCGGGCGATCTGAAGAGTGTTTCCGTGCGCGTTGATCGGCGGGAGCTTGAGCACTTCGGGCAGCGAGAACTCAGCGAGGCCATGATCGGTGTACTTGTCGAGCAGTTCGTCGAGGATCGCCCTCGCCTCGGGGGCGTACTGCTCGAAAAAGTCCTTCTTCTCCGACCGCAGGCGACGCGCCCGCTCGCGACGAGTGCGCAAGGGAGCGTTGAACGCGAGGTAGCACAGCAGGTCTAGTGGGTCCGCTTCTGGCTGATTGGCGAACTCCGCCAGGTCTTCGAAGCGGATGCCGCGGTCCTCGAGCTTGTCGATCACCTCGCGACGCTTGTCGGGGTCGGCCCACTCGGCCCGTAGCTCGCCGGCGGACCGGAACAGGGTTCTGACCTTGTCGGCGGTGTAGTCGGTGAACTGGACGACCCGAAGCTGGTTGCCGTCGGGGTCGAGCTCGTAGACGAGGTGGGCAGCGATCTCGACGTGACCGCCGTCGACAAAATACCGCTCACGCTTCGGACCGTCATCCTCACCGTCATCGATGTCTAAGTCGGGTGGGAACACGTCAACGATCGAGTCGTCCGGCGGTGGCTCCTCGGGGGTGACGACCACCTCGTCCTCAGTCGGTTCGCCTTCCTGGTTTATGGTTTGCTCGGTCTCGACCACGGGGCCGCCATCGAACTCCGCATCCGCAAACAGCCGCGTCGCCGAGCCCGTGTAGTCCATGATGCTGAAGAACAGCTTGTCGTGGTCGTCGCGCACTCGCGTCCCGCGACCGATGATCTGTTTGAACTCAGTCATCGAGTTGATCACGCGCACGAGGACGACGTTCTGCACCGTTGGCGCATCCACCCCCGTCGTGAGCATCTGGGAGGTCGTCAGGATCACGGGCGTCGGCCGCTCGACATCCTGGAACTTGCTCAGGTGCGTGCGTCCGGTGTCTCCCTCGTCCGAGGTGACGCGGCACACATAGTCGGGGTGCTGCTGCACGAGGTCTGCATTGGCGTTGTTGAGAGCTCGTCGCATCTCATCTGCATGATTCTGGTCTACGCAAAACACGATGGTCTTTGCGTATCGATTGGTCTTCTTCAGATACTCGGTCAAGTGCTTGGCAACGGCCTCGGTCCGGGCGCGGAGCGCCACGCGGCGCTCGAAGTCGTTCGTGTGGTATTCCTCGTCAGGAACTTCGCGTCCGAAGCGGTCCAGTTCGCCCTGGGATGGACGCCAGCCCGCCGCGTCCCACGTGGTCACAACGCGGTGGACGCGGTAGGGAGCGAGGAAGCCGTCCTCAATGCCCTGGCGGAGGCTGTAAGTGTAAATGGGGTCGCCAAAATAGTCATAAGTGTCCGCGTTGTCGTCGCGTCGCGGCGTCGCCGTCATCCCGATCTGACACGCACCGTTGAAGTGCTCAAGGATTGCTCGCCAACTGCCATTCGGGTCTGCGCTGCCACGATGGCACTCGTCGACGACAATGAGGTCGAAGAAATCGCGCGGATACGACCGGTACAGCCCGGTCCGACGTTCATCTTCGGCGATGGCCTGGTACAGGGCGAAGTACATTTCGCGGCCCTGGCTCGCCTCGCCGTTTTCAATCTTCCAGCGTGCATCGCCGAACGGGGCAAAGTCCTTGCCCATCGGATCGTCGACGAGCACACTGCGATCGGCCAAGAACAGCATCCTCGGGCGGCGGTAATCGCCGGTCCGGTTCCACCGTGAGGACCAGAGCTTCCAGCAGATTTGGAACGCGACGACAGTCTTACCGGTGCCAGTTGCCATCGTCAGCAGCATGCGGTCACGACCTTGAACCGCGCCCTGCACCGCCCGGTTGATGGCGATTTCTTGGTAGTACCGCGGCACGCGTCCGCTTACGCGATTGGCCGGGGCGAGGATGTGCTCGGCCGCATCGGGAGTGAGGTGTTCTCCGGCCGAGAGTCGCTTCCACAGTTCATCCGGCGTCGGGAACGTATCGACTTCTCGCTCTATGCCGGTGATGAAGTCGAACTCCACGATCCCATGCCCGTTGGTCGCGTAAGCGAACTTGAGACCCAGGATCTCCGCGTACTCCCTAGCCTGCTGAAGGCCCTGTCCCGGAGTGGCGTAGCTCGCCTTCGCCTCGACAACTGCAATCGACACGTCGGCGCGATACCTCAGGAGGTAGTCTGCTCGCTTTCCCGGGCGACGACGCCCGCGCCGGCCCGCGACAACGATCCGCCCATCGGTGAAGGTGACCTGTTCGTTTAGTCTGTGCGGTTCCGAGTCCCATCCAGCCGCCTGGAGCTTGGGGACGACGTACTTCCGGCATGTGTCGGCTTCGTTCGGCACTAGACGGTAGTCTAGGAGAAAGACCAGTCGCACTGGGTCTGCGGATGCAGGTTCGGGAGACGGTCGGATGGCCTGGCGGATGGGCCCCCCAGTCCGAGCGGAGCGGATCTGCGAGCTCGCTTCTCAGAACCAGTCGAATTGGTTCCGTTCGATCTAGATTTGGCTCTTGCAAGTCTGCGCATCTACTGAACGATGCGCCGTGAGGTTTGTGTCCTTGTGAACTGCATCGGTCCAGCGTGGATTGTGACTGCCCCCAGATTCAATGCGATTACATCCCTACATCGCCCCGGCTCTGGCCACAGGGTCAATGCCGAGTGTGGCGAAGACTGGTCCTCAATCCTCTGGCATGGCCATGGCGACTCGGGCGGCTGAAGGCATCTCGGGCGTCTGGACAAATGCGACGCCAACCGGGAGCTGTTCTATGGCGGGAACGAGATCCTGTCCGGTACGGGTTCGCAGGAATCCACTCACCTTTTTCGACATCGGGTGGTTTGTGCGGAATACCACCTTAGTGCCCGCGTTCTCGACGACATCTGGGTGAAAGTCGGCGAGTCCCTGGCTAGCGACAACCACTGAGATTCCGAACTTGCGACCTTCCTTCATGATTTTCGGGAGCGTGGTGTCCTTGGCTAAACGATGAGCCTCATCGAGCACGATGGCGAGGCGGAGGGAAGCGGCCTTCTCCCAGTTGAACATGCTCTTGTAGATCTGGCGGAGCAGGAAGGCTCCCGCCGCCACTTGCATGGTCTCAACGCCCGCGCGATGAACGTCCAGCACGAGCCCGCGTGCTAGGAGTTGGTCCAGCGGAACGAAAGTGGATGGGTCTTCTCGGAAGAGGCCCAGCTCCAGCAGCGGGCGGCACCGGGCGACCACATTCCGAACGCCCCGCGACAGTTCGAGCAGCGAGAGCTTGCGATGGAAGTCCGAAATCGTCGGCAACCTGTCGGGCGTGCCCGACCCGTAGCCGAGATCCTGGTAGCAGGAGCGCAGCGCGTCGAACACCACGTCCTTCTGCATGTCGCCGAGCTCGCACACATAGGCAAAAATCTCAGCGATCGCAAAGCAGTTGGTTTGCCAGGACGCCGCCTCCGCGCCGGACTTCGAGAGGTCCGCTTCGAACGGAGAGAATGGGAGGCCCTTGGTCGCGTCGAGAACCACTGGGTTGGCGGAACGGACGTATGGGTTGCAGGTGTCCGCGAACGCACCGTGGAAGTCGATCACGACGGACGGCAACCCCTCCTTGGCAAACTCCTGCAGAATGCGGTTGACGGTCACCGACTTGCCCTGCCCGGGGATGCCCAGGATGAACAGGTGAGGACTGCTCTGGACGCTTGGGGTCCACGCGACAGGAGTCTCCTCGGCTTGTGTGTGGCCAAGTACAACGCGCGTTGACTCGCCCTTGCGCGCAGAAATGGTCGGAGCCTCGCCCTGCCCCTCTGATGCCGAGCGTTGGTGGGGTTGCGGTGCGGGAGTCGGAGAGATGTTGTCTGAAGGAGTTGCTGGCGGCGCGTCCTTCGCGGGGATGGCAACGAGAGGCTCGCGTCGTTCAGAACCATCGCCGCCGGGCTCGGCGGCAGTTGGCGCCCGCGGAGGGGATGGTGGCGCCGGTGACGGCGCCAAGTTCAGCTCCGCGAAGTCCGCGGCGGTCAAGAACTCGATCCGCACGCCGTTGTGGATCAGCGGGCGCTTGGGCTTGTCGTTCAAGCTGACGATGTAAGCGTTGCGCTCAACGGACAGTTCCGGCACGCCCGTTTCGAGCTTGGCCACAGCGGCCTGCATCTCCAAGAACTTCTCGTCAGACGTGATGAGGCCGTACCGCTGGGCTCGCCTCAGATAGAACCGGAGCAGGCTATTGAGCCGCGAACGCTGCAAAACGTGGTCGAGTCGCTCAGGGTCGCGCTGGAAAAACAGCTCCCGGAATCGTGCTTCGGTGGATTCGATCTGGTCCGCAATTCTGTTGAACAGTTCCTCGCTTGAACCGGCTGTGACCCGAGATTTGACCTCGATAAACGTCGCAGCGAGCCGACCACGCTTGAACTGGATACGGATCAGGTCGCATCGTTCCTGGGGTGTTGTCTTCGCTCTCGCACGCATCGGGGCGAACAGTTCGGGGTGCGCGTCCACCGGGACGAGCACGGAATCGTCCAGCGTGCCCTTGGCCCGGAGATACGCCGCGACGACTCCAAGGCTCACGGCTTCTCGTGCCCGACCTTGGTCTCCGATCACGCGCAGGGCGAGACGCCCGGAAATCGTCTTCAGGTGTTGCAGCACATCGCCGACGGAATCCTGGACGAGTCCGAAGCCCAGCTCGGCCATGGCACGTCCGAGCACCTCCTCGATCTCCTCTCGGTGGCCGGTCGTGACGAGCATGCGATGCCCAAGGCCCTCCAGGAACTCGGGGGCATAGTCCAGCAGGTAGCGGCGGCTGATGTCTTCGGCACCGGGGACCTGAGGATTGTCGTAGTACTCGACGCCAAAAAACCGGTCGAGGGTAATGACCCAGTCGGAAAGAGTGTGGATGCGATTGAGTCGTTCACGGTCGGGGGCGGCAAGCTCAGCAACCACCGCAGGCACGCGGCCAATGTCCGGGCCCGATTCGAGCAGACCAGAGAGACACGCCAGCATGGAAACGTGGGTATCGCACAGTTCGTTCGTGTACAACCCCAGAACGGGATGCCGCTGGCGAGACGCGTCGGGGGGAAAGTTCAATCGATGAGTCCAGCGAGCGCCGAAGGAGCCCGCCTCAAAGTCGGGAAGGAGCCGAACCAGGAGACCATAGAACGAACTGCTGTCGTCAACCGGGTCGGCCGGGACGAGGTCGAGCTTCGGTGTCAAATGGTCGACGGCCACGGTGAGGTTGACGTCGCCACCCGGCGGGGCCGCCGATTGATCCATCGACCGAATAGTCAGCGAGAAGAAGGGGGTGAGGTGGTGACGCTTCCCGGGCGGCTGAGATTCGTAGAGGTCGGTCTGGAGCTGGGCAATGAGTCCCATTGTCACGGGAAGCGGTTCGTGGAAGTGCGCGAGAATGTCGACGCCGGTCGGCGGGCGATCTTCGGTCTCATCGTCGCCTTCGTCCCGTCCGTAGAACGAACGCAGCCCCTCCGCCACGAAGGCACCGGACCCGGGGTTTAGCAGGTTGAGGCGGAGTGTGCGGAGGTATGGGTGGACCCCGGAGTAGGCGCGCAGTTCCGAGGCGAGCCGGATCGGTGGAAGGTCCGCGATCGACGACTCGTCTTCATCAAGTCCGACGATTCTCGCGATGTCCGCGACGCGGCGCGACGGGTCCCGAGCATTGGCAGGAAACGCCAGCCCCCAAAAGAAGCGGAGGTTCTGAGCAAACAGAAGCGTCGAAGACGAACCGTCTGGGAGGAACGCGGGGCAGTTCAGTGGTGCCACTCGTTCGATGACGCTGAGGTCAATGATGCTTTTTCGCTGCGGCTTCGGGGTGGCAAGCAGCTTGCGATCCCAATCCCTCAGGAGGTCGTTGTACGCCGCATACCACAGCGCGCGAAGGGGATGCGTTGGGGCGACCAGGGCGGCAGGTTCGTGATCGCGAGCGTGGAGGATCTCGGCGCGGACGGTGTCGATACCGAAGGCGGCTCGCCGCAAGCCGGGTGTGTCGGCGGCTTCGAGCAGGTCGCGGTATGCGCTGGCGTAGACGCGGGCTCGGCGAGACATCTCTTCGGACCAGTCGCACGTCTCGATCAGTCCGGCGGGGCCTTGGTCTCGCAGCAGCTTCAAGAATGACCGACGCTTTTCCAAGAACTTCTCGCCCGCAGGCGTGGTGCGAAGGAGTTCGGCGTCGCCGCTCGGTCGGAGAGCCCCGGGATCGAGTTGATGCGCCGAGTCGGCGGTGACGCAAAACGAACCGAATGAGTCCGGTTCCTCGATGATGCGGGTCTCGATCTGCCGGAGCACAGGGCTGAGGCCGACGCGAAGCACGCGACGACCATTGAGCGTGACGGAAAAGAAGTGAATGTCCCGTTCGGTCCATTGACCGGGGGACTGCTCGATCGCTTCAGCGGAAATGTCCATCGCGGCACGAAGCCTACCGAGTGGAATGTTCGGGACCGTCTCGAGTCGCTTCTTCGACTCGACCTCCGGTACTTCCTCGCGGTCGAGCCAAAACTCTGTGCTGATCCCCTGCACAATTTTTGGGTCGCCGGTCTCGTCGGCCTTTCGACGCAGCTCGGCACCGAACTCGTCAAGTCCCACGACGCGGGCCTGAACGACCTTGACGGGACAGGTGCCGAGGTCGATGTCGAGCTTCACGGAAGCCTTGCGAGACTTGGCTGGCACCGTCGTGGAAGGGAGCTCGACCCCGGCCACTTCCTCGGGGCTGTACTCCTCCCCGCTGGGGACGAGCTCGACACGCCAACGCTTGAGATTGACCGGCGTCTTGGGCTGGGAATCCCAGTGAATAGTGACCTTAGCCTTTGGGCCGACCGAAGCGGTGGGAGGTGTGCCTTGCCCGTTCGGCTGCGAGAGGTGGGTTTCCTTCTTCACCACGCCCTCCGAGTCCAGGAGCGGCACGATGTCGATGCTCTCTAGGTCGGAGGCCTCCGCTTTCTCAAACGCCCAAGAGGAAAATGACAGCCGGGGGAGCGTGTCCGCCTCGGCCAAGGGCATGAGCCACGTCCGGGCATCGCGAAGCCGTCGGCTCTCCAGGAAAGTCTCAAGCTCTTCGCGAAGCGATCCCGCCCGCAGTCCAAGCAGCCCCAACCGTTCGCCCAGGCTCATTTGGGCCCGGGGCGGCCGGGTCAGCGTCTGTGAACAGCGTTTGTTGTCGGGAAGTCGTTCCAAAAAACTCTCGCCGCCTGAATCGGGGATGAGCCCGAGTCGCCAGAGTTCGATGCCGGCCCGCTCGGGGGTCGGGTCGCCGACCAACACACCCAGGTATTCCACCACGGATTCGAGAGCGGAGCCCGGCCCCTTTGGCATGGCGGCGATCGCCTGCTTGGCGAGAGTTGCGAGCGATGGAGGCATGCCCCTGAGCAGCCCATCCCGCACATCCCGGAGGAAAGCGGTCAGGTCGAACGTCGCGAACGAGTTTGAGAGAGAGCTGGCCGCTGCGTCCCGCGTTCCGGCGGGAACAAAGATGCACAGACGGGACTGCTTTCGGTTCCTGATCTCGATCGCGCGCTCTGGACGCACGCGGCTTGCGTCGTTGGGGGTGGCATCAGGAGTCACGACGAACGCGACGCTGCCTTCCTGCAATCGGGCGGTCGTTGCCCGGCACACGGCAAGACAGTCTTCAAGCGACATGTGGTCGAGTCGCATGCAATGCCCGGACTCGGCCTTGGCCAAGTCGGCGGCGAGCCGTTCTCCCAGAAGCTCCACGACCCGGGTGGGAAGATTCATGCCAACACCTCTGTGGAATCGGGGAACCGGAGAAACTGGGCGTTGAAATCGTCGGAGAGCGCCTCGAACAGCCCCATCAGACGCAATCGCCGCTTGAGGGCGTCGAGATTCTCACGCGCGGCCGCTCGCGTGGCCGCAGAATCGAGCGACGTCGGAGGACGGTCGATGAGAAACCCAAACCGACGCTCCAGGAACGCAAGGAAGTCGGAAAGCGCGATGCGGCTACGGGCTTTGGGCTGGCTCACCCGCCCTTCTGGGGTCTCGATAAGCGATAGGCGGACGAGGACTGCCAAAAGGTCGTCGCCCATCACATACCGCCAACGGCGATTGCCCCTGAGATTGCCACTCAGCAATCCATACGGCTTTCGCAGGCCGCCGGTGTTCCAGTACCAGGCGATGATCGCCGACACGCCGTTGGATTCCTGGGCGTCAGCAAGGAGCCGAACCAATGCTCCGAGGGAACCAGAGCTCCCGACCGACGCGATAATTCGGTCGAACTCCGCGCTGATCTCGTTGGCCTCTTCGGGGCCACCCGCCGCGTTCAAGGTCTCGGTGCGAATGGTCTGGATGTCAGCGAGCGCTCGGGCTTCGACGTGGATATTGCCACGCAGGTTGATGAGGGACTGGAAATAGAGTGGGGTGGCTTGCTCACGAAGCGTCTTGGGGTTGGCAGCTTGTGGCGGGAGTGCGTCCAGGAATCGGTCGAGCGTGCGGAGCAGCATGATGCTCTGATAGAACACGCGAAGTTCTTCGAGGTGAGTTTCCACGCAGACCTGGGCGAGGCGGTCGCTCGCTCCTCCCCGTTCGCCCGTGAGATCCAGGAAGATCTCAGGGGGAGTCGGCGATTCGGTGTTCGTCATCGCCGGCGGAAGCTGGCCGGTCGCCACGAGCTGGTTGGTGGCATATGCCAGTTTGAGGGTGTACACAAACATCCAACAGTTGATCAGCGCCATCAGCCCCCGGGTCAACGAGAGCATCGGCATCTCTTGATGACAAACGGCAAGGAACGAGAGCAGGTCCACGGCCAACTGGTTGGCAATTGCTGGAAGCGTCGGATCGGCCTTGCCGCCTTCTTTGTTCGCCGCAGGGCAAGGTTGCAGGCCGTCCAGAAAGTTCAAGCACAACAGGGTGTGGATGTCGACCGTCTCCGATCCGGTGTAGCGGCCATCGTACTTTGGCGCCTCACCGATGGTCACGCCCTGGCCGAACGCGCTGGCCATAAGCGCGCCGAGCGATGCTTCAGGCTTCTGGCCCGGGTCGTCCTGCTCCAGGGCCCGCAGGAACAGGGCGTAGAGGAACTGGTGCACGCGGCGCTGTCGGCTGATCTTCGCAGGGAATCCGCTCTTGTATGTGAGAAGCGTGAGGGGCTGAATGTACTCGATCTGCTCTTCGCGGCGCGACCGACCGAGGCGGCCCATTTGCACCACGCTGCTCCGGACCCACCGGTCGAGGAGGCGGCGACCAGCTTCGGTATCAAAGCCCCGCATCCGCTCGTGGCGGGACAAGGCATCCACGTATTTGCCAAGGTCCTTCTCGCTGTTGACCCTTCTCGCAACCTGCCGGCCGCGGGAGACGGTGATGTAGAACAGACTGGGGAGAAGCCGCTCAACATCGAAGTCGTTGAACTCCACGCCTATGAGGCGGTCGAACGCATAGCCGCGAAGGGCCTTGGGAACGATGGGTTTCATGGCCGCCCTCCGACGAGTGTGATCACGCCGTCCTTCACGTCAACGTGATGGGCCCGGCGTCCTCCTTCGATGAGCGCTACTTCGTCAGTAGGCTGAGAGAGGAGTTGGTTCTTGAAGGTTGCAAGCTCTTCCAGCAGCGCACGTTGCTCATCCGCAGAAGGAACCAGTCCGTCCGCTGCGCGGCATAGGAGCTCGAACAGGTCCAGCCCAATGGAGAGCCGGATGCCGGTGGACCCGTGCACGAGCCACAAGCGGTCGGCGGTGGCTTCGATGAATCGGGCTGGGGGAGTCGACCGCTTGATTCGGAACTGGCCGTTCGCGAAACGCTTGACGACGCAGAGCTCGTCGTCGGTGCCGCCCGCCGTCGAGAGAGACAACGTGTCGCCGCAGGCTTCGGCGGGCACCCCATCGGACCTAGACACCCCGAGCAACAATCGGGCGACGGCGGCCTGGTCGGAGACTTTGGCGGCCAGGACTTCCACAAATGTGTCGAGATAGCGATAGGGCGTAAGGCTGAGTGGTCGCGAGGACGAGCCCTCCTCCCAGCCGAGACCTTCGTGGCGGCCCTCGAAAAAGTAGCGACGCTTCATCGAGGCGAGCCAGGCCTGATCTTCCCCGAGCGGTGCTGACAGACTGACTGGCGGACGATGCGGCGCCGGCTGAAGGCTCTTTGCGATTGTGGGGGCGTCCGCAGCCTCCCGGTGGAACCAGAAGAATCGGTCCAACCGTGGGGTGGGCACGGTGGCTGGGTCGATGTCGGCCCATTCGTCGAGCAGGAGGTCGGGGCTGCCGCGGCCGCCGTGCGCCGCGTTGAAATACAGCCAGTCACGGTCGCCCAACGGTGAGGATCCCGTCAGGCGTAGGTCGTGGACATCGTCACATCCGCGGTCGCTTGTGATCAAGAACGAAACGGCCGACCGCAAGTCTCGGATTGTGGCCCGCTTATCACGTCGGAGGTGCGTGATGAGGAACAGCCTGTGCAGCGCGGATGCGGCGTGGTCTCCGAGCGAAGCGGCCTGGAATGACAGAGCGTTGAAGCGGATGGGGCAGTCTTCGCGCGCAGAGCAGTTGTCGCACACGCTCCAACGCTTGGGTGCCGTGAACTCACCGAGAATTCCGCCAAGCAAGGACGGGTCGCGGTGCGTGGTTCCCACCAATGCCCGTGCCTTGAGATCTACGAGGACAATCCCGTCCCCGGCGTCTTGCCCGGTGAAGATGGCCTTGGACAACCGGGACCACAACCACGGGTACTTCCGCTGACCATGCGCATCGAAGAACGCCAGGAGTCGCCCGTCGTTCACCGCGATCGCGGCCGTGTACGGCAGCTCCGGTGCTTGATCGCCAGCCAATGGTGTGAGGGCCTCGTCGACGAGGGCGTCGGCGGACATGCCCTCGTGCGATTCCGAAGCGTCGTAAACGGAGGTGTACATCCGGTCCTCCAGCCGGATTCGCCACCCGGCGGCACTTTCGGAGAGCATGGTGCCGCCCCGCTCGATGAGGCGCTGACGTAGGCGTTGCAGGAATGCGGTCTTGCCGTCACCCGGATTGCCGCTAAGGATGGCAAGTCGCGGGGGCGTGCCGGTTTCTCCTGCCAAGGCCGGCAGCAACTCAAGATCCAGCCGAGTCGAGACGTACGT
This sequence comes from Planctomycetota bacterium, assembly GCA_033763695.1. Classification (GTDB taxonomy): domain Bacteria; phylum Planctomycetota; class Phycisphaerae; order Phycisphaerales; family UBA1924; genus JANRKB01. The sequence goes on from JANRKB010000003.1 coordinate 216,067, forward strand.
CGTATCTGCGAACTGAGTGTCGAGACCGCGATTGTCGGCGTTACCAATGCGACTATTGCGGTAGGCGCGTCGGAGTTCGTCGACGAACGGATTGACGATGCGTTCTCCCTGGACGGTGATGGCGACCGGATTTTCCACCGCGGTCTTCAGCGCCGCCGAGAACGCGGCTGCCGACAAGTATCTCTGCCCAGGATCTGGATGACAGGTTCGCTGCAGGACGGCCAAAATGCGCTCGCCGCATCGTGCCCGCTCCTCCTCCGTGAGCTCGGCCAGCCTTGACTTGTTTGGCCGGTCTTCTTCTACCACATATGGCAGACGCCCAACCAACGCTTCGAACAGGACAACTCCGAGGGCGTAGAGGTCGGCTTGGGGAGTCCATGGGCTGGCGCCGCTCTCTACTTCCGGAGCTCGGTAGACCGGCGTGCCAACAAGCGTCTTGCGGTCGGTGCCGCTGGCCGCGATTCCGAAGTCAATCAGTCGGATCGCTTCGTCGTCTTCTTCGGGCACCAAGATGTTCCCCGGCGAGACATCCCGGTGAATGAGGTTCTGTTCGGCCAAATAGGTCAACGCGGACGAAACTCCGTGAGCTATGCGGACGCATGTCGCGACGTTGAAACGCGCTGCATCGCCAAGGTCCCGGATGGAGGTGCCGCGAACATACTCAAGCTTGAGATGGAACGGCGATTGGGCCGGGTAGATGTCGATCACCTCGGGCAAGTTGGGATGCCGCAGCTTTCGAAGTGTCTGGAACTCACGCTGTCCAAGCCGCTTGACAAGCTCGGGTTGGCGAATGCGTTTCAGAACCACTCGAATATCGGCGACGAGGTCGTCAGCGAGGTATGTGGTTGCGGTCGCGCCGGAGCCCAGCTCGCGGACGATCTTGTACCGGTTCTCGATGATCTCGCCGGCGGTGGGTCCGGCGACATGAGTGTTCGCTGCGGGCGCGATCGCTTTCTGCTGCGCTCGCAACCGGTCCAGGACGGCCGTGGCGGATGGTCGGAGCCTCTCGTCGGAGAGCAAGCACTGGTCCAGAAGGTCTTTCCAGACTTTGTACAGACCGTCGGACCATCCCAGCGGCTGCGACTCGAGCGCAGGGACCCCATCCTTGTCGGGTTCAACGCCGGTCGCCCAGTACGTCAGCGACGCGGCAAGGCCGAAGACGTCACTGGAGGGCGCGGCGAGACCAAGGTCCACGCGACACTCGGGCGCTCGGTAGTAGTCCTCAGGGAGCAGATCCCCGCCAACCTCAGCGATGGTTTCGCGGCCCTCCATTCGGGCAAGCGTGAAGTCATTGAAAAGGACGTGGCCATCCGTTCCCAAATGGATGCGATCCGGCGTGAGGGCGCGGTGGACAACGCCCGCGGCGTGTACCTCGCGGAGGGCCTCGAAGGCCGCGGTCAGCACGTCCTCTACGCGCTTGCCGTCCGGAGACGCCGCCGTGCGGTCGGCTCGAAGCGACTTTCCGAGCACGGGATGGATGGGAAACACAAAGACCTGGTCCTGGTCCCACAGGAAGTAGGGATCAACGTCGGGAACCCGTCCGCTGTTCGCGAGCGCTTGCAATGCCGCGTACTCGCGGAGCGTCGCCTCGATCCATGTCTTGCGTTTCGTTTCGTCAAGTGTCGTTGGCGGACGGAGGAGCTTGAGGATGCGTTCGGTGCCGTCCGCATGACGAGCGCGGAGGCTCCGGACGATCCCGTGAGCGGGCATCGCCTCGACAATCTGGAACATGCCGACGGACTTCGGGACTTTCGGCTTGTCGTTCAGCCCCGTGAGGCGCTCCACGATGAGCTTGCGGTAGTTCGCGATCGACTGCGGCCCGGCGTGCAGCTTGTCAAAGCGTCGAAGCTCGTCCGATGCCTCCGAGAGTTTGAGCACAACGCTCGGGATGCGCTGGTCGCGGACAGAGCACTTTGCGTCGGGCGCCGACAGAATCACGCGCGAGTAGGCAAAGTGTGAAACCTGGCTGTGCTTGAGTTGGGGCAGGGCGTCTCTGACATATCCGGCGAGACGCTTGGCGATCATCTCGGCGGTGTTCACTGGGCTTGGATAGCTTTCCCCGGATGGGAGGACCCAACCATTCTCGTTACCAAAGATGTTGCCACGCCAGCTCTTCTCCTCGACTACAAACACGACATTCGTGGCGATGATGATCAGGTCGATTTCCCGTGAGCCACCGATCGGGGCCGAGATCTGCTTGTTGCAGATGATTGTCCAGTCATCCGGGAGGTCGCCTTCGAGTTGACGAGCAGTCGGTTCTTCGCCGCGGCCGCCGAAATCTCCTGCGACGATGACTTGGGCCACAAGGGAACTCCTGACTGAGGTGGGAAACTTGGTTCAGTGTATTGGCGTTTCTGAATGCTTGGCGGATTCGACGAACCAGGCACGGATGAGGAAGCTGGCGAGTCGAGGCCTCCAAAGGGATAGTGGCCTTGCTGGCCGTTCCGCCCATCGTCACCGACACTGCGAGCCAGCATTCGCTGCTGCGATCAAGGCCATGCGAACTGCGGCTGGGATGCGGAGCCATTCCCCAACTATGGCAACGAGGTTGTTTTCGAGTTCCCCGCCGAAAATGCTGGGAGTAGTGCCTGGGGGTGCTTGGAAGTACCTTGTTTTCTGCGGCGTTTTATGGGAGTATACTCGGCTTCCCAATCGGAATACCTACGGCTTCGCGAGCGCCGCCAATGCCCATTGCTGTCGGTGCGTCAGCAGCGGCCACGCCGATATGATCGCACCGAGAACTGGGTCTCGGACAGCAAGCAATCCGCCGAGACACTCCCAGTCCGACGCTTTGACTGCCTGCAAAACGTCGATATCTGCCTTACAATAAGGCACTTCGGCCCCGTGGCGGAATGGCAGACGCAGCGGACTTAAAATCTGAACCAGCAGTTTGAACCCGATGGAGATTCGCGGGATCGGAATGAATGGTGTCTCCTATTGGCTGCTGCGGCATGGAGCCGCGACGACTACCACCGACTACCACATTTGGCGCGAAAACACCGCTCAAAGACGGTCAACGGCAGAAAAGTGTCCGAGTTGAAATCATCGTCTTTTCCACGTAGAATACTGCGATTCTAGTGTTTTCTCAGGCCTTGCTGATTGGGCCCAACCTCGATTCCCAAGCTGAATGTCGAGGGTTCGATCCCCTTCGCCCGCTTTGTCTGCCGCCGATGTCACACGATGACACCGGCGGCTTTTCGTTGACAAACTCCGCAGATTCCGCGAGTTCCGGCGAGGCGGGTGGGGAGGTCGGGATCGGGGCAGACGACCTCACGATGACAGGGAATGACCTGAACGGACGCTCGCTTGTGCAAGCGCGTGTGCAAGTGGTTGTGCAAGGTGGGGCGGGGATGAGGCTGCCGATGCAGCCGGATCCTCGACCGACTGGTCAGGAGATGCCGGTGTTTGGACCGCTCTCTATGTGCCCTGTCGCCGCAGGTGAAAGCGAGTCGGCGGCCCTGATTCACTGGACATGTACTCGAAGATCCCCTCGTACCGGAACGAGTAGTCGGGCCGTTCGTCTTTCCGATCACGGTAGAAGAGAAGCAACTCCAGTCCTTTAGCGCGATGCTCGCGGATCAGCGCATCGGTTCTGCCCTGCGTCTGGCCCTCAAAGTGCAGATCGTCACCGCTGAAATGGTCCCGATACTGCGTGCGGTCCGAGGTCTTGTGCTCCGTGATGAACAGCCATACCGAATCATGGCCTGCAGGGCGGAAGATGCCCGTGTTGATGGTTGCGTCGGCAATCTGGAACCGCTCGCGTAGTTGCTCGCGTGAGTACGTCTGGCCTGGGGTGAGGTGCTCTGAAGTCCGCATGCTCGCATGCCTCCGGTCTGCTCGCTTAGACATTAGCGCTGCGGCGGGCACCTATGACCCCGACTTCACCAAGCGGCAGGTCCGGCAGGCTCGCCACCGCCCCGGCCACATCGAGGAGTTTCGGATCGGTGTAGACATTGGCCGTGAGGCTCGGGTCGCTATGCCGCATCGCGGCCTGGGCGGTCCGCAGGGGCACGCCCGCCTTCGACAAATGCGTCCCAAAGGTGTGCCGCAGGGCATGAACGTCGATGGTGCGGCCGCGGTCGTCGGTTTTGACGACGACTTCTTTGCCGCCGCTAGTCTCGACGCAGGCCAGCCCGGCGAAGACCAGGTCGCGGTCAAAGATGCGGATCAGCCCGTCGGGCACGTCGAACAGCGGCTCGTCGCTCGCGAGCGCCTCCGGGATGGGGTCCTCCGAATCTCGTGCCGCCTGCTGCGCCCACGCCAGCCGGTCGGTCAGCCACGAGCGGATGTCGGCCGCGAGGTCCGCCCGCAGCGGGATCTCCGACCCGCGCCGGTTCTTCTCGTCACGGGCGTGCAGCAGCAGGTGCGGCACCCGTCCGCCAAGATCGACCTGCCCGACGGTGATGCTGGCCAGTTCGCCCTTCCGCAGGCCGGTGAGTACGAGCGTTTTGTAGATCAGCGCCCGCTCGCGGCCGATGCGCAGCAGGTCCTCGCGGGTCTCGGGCGAGAGGTTCGCCAGCGGCTTGCCCTTGGCCTTGCCGCGACGCACCGTCAGCGCGTCCGCCAGCGGGCGGCGCTGCGCGGCATCGAGCAGCCGAGCCAGTTCCTCTTCGGTCAGCGCCCGGCGCTGCCGACGCGTGTCGGCCCGCTGGTCGGCCACAGCAACAGCCAGCAGCGGGTTGTGGGTCAGCCGCCCGGCGCGAACGCACCAGTTGATGAAGGTGACACACGCCTGCCGGTAGCCATTCCGCGTGCCCGCCGACATGTTGTGGTCCGTCTGATCCGTGAGCCAGCGCTCGACCGTCGCTGCGGTGAAGTCGCGCAGGCGCTTCACCCCGCGAGGTACTGATAGACGTTCGCACCATCGCCATAGAGCCCCGAGAGGCCAAACCCTTGCACTTCGCTGGTGTTCGGTGTCCCTGCAAATGCGTGAGCCCCCGCCACCGCCATCCCGCTCGCATTCGGATCCAGTTGCAGATACCTCTGCATCCCCACATGCAGCGTGCGATTTCTGTTCTGCGCGAGGTTGAACGCCAGCGGCACAATCCGCGGCCGCTCGTAAAACGTCTTCGCCGACGCGCTGACGGCGCCGCCGAGCGCGAGTTCTTCCGAGATGCCGACGTCGAGCCTGTCGACAAACAGGCCCTTGTGCCCAAGATGCAGCGCGGGGTGATTCAGCAGATGCTCGGCCTAGACCACTTCGCCGTACGCGCCGTGCTCCATCTGCGCGGCAACGCGCATGGACGTACTCGTGCCCGTCGTGCTTGCGTCAGCACCAGTCGCCGCAACCGCGACTTGCCCCGGCAACGCAGGGCCCGCGCCGCTGCCCCCGGAAGCGCTGACGGCATTCACCGCCACGGCCACCACGTCGCCGCCCGCGTCCTGCATCACCCACGCCGCACGGCGTCAATAGTCAGTCGATGAAGTACGGAAGCGGCAGGCCCAGTTCATTGCGAACTCGCTCCGCGAGCGCAAAGTCCTGCTTGTGCATCATGCGTATCGGCTCTTCGCGAACAATCACCAAAGAACCTCTCGGACCGCAAGGCCGCACGAGATGCGCCGATGGGACATCCGAGGCTTTCAACTCACGCTCGGCGAGATAGACCATCCAGCCGATCCGAGGAACTGCCGCATTCCACGTGAGCCTGTGCATCTTGCGAATCGGCTCCCAATCCAAACTAAAGCATTCACAGAAGTCGGGATGCCATGTATCTGCGACGGCCTCGATTAGCCGAGCCACGACCTCGCACGGGAGTGGGCGATCGCCGTCTCCGCCCCAATCAACTCCCATGTTGTTATAATTGTGTCCTGGCAGCGCCTTCGTGCATCCGGCCCACCCACTTATCGACACCGACCTGTTCGGCAAGTCCGTCGTCTGCGAGTACAAACCGACATGGAAGTACTCGCCCGCCGGCCCCCGATCACTTTCCTTCAAGCAGGTCGCGAGAAACTCGGCTCTGCCTTGGGGTGTGCCGAAATCTACCACGCTGAAGCTTGGGGACTGCTCCTCACCGCGCCACATGCCGAACGGCGTCTGCAACGGCAATATCTCTGCAATCCGGCGAGCGCAACGCGCAGACCGCTCGACGACTTGCTCCCGAGTCTCGATGCGTGCAGGCCAAAATCCTCGTACCGTTTCAGGAAACATATATTTCATCTAGTCACTCAGTAAGAACAACGATAGCGCGAATGCCATTGTCTCGGAACAGTTTTTTCACCTTGTTGTACACCACCGGCTCCTTGATGTGCCACACAAGCCGCCCACTGGGCCCAACCGCCTCGTTGATAGCGTTGATCTGTCTTTCAGCTTGTTCCAAGAATCCTTTTTCAATGCTTCCCCAGAACGGCTTGTCCATCAAGTGCGCGTAGTTGGCCTTCGCCTCAAGAAACACACCGCCTTTGCTGTACCCGTCGAACTCGATGTTTCCGATTCGATACTCGATGTCCGGCTTCTTGGTGATCCGGTTCTGATAGAGGCGAGACTCTTCCGGCATGCTCCGATTCGGCTTGAACCAGACACCTGGGCCATCCGCCCAGAATTTGGATACGCGTGCCCCCAACGCGCCTGATCCCGCGGTGCCAGCGTAGGCCGGGCCGATGGGGTCGATGTTGTCGACGAACGACTGCAAGTGGCCGCGAACGATGTTGTTCACCCACGACGCGTCGTTCCGGGAGTGCATGTCGTCGGGCAGGCTCCAGTCCGTCGCCCATTCCACATCCGCGGACAGATTCTGCGAATAGCCATCCACCAAGTCGCGACCCATCCGCATCGCCATGACACCGGTGCGCGCATAGGTCTCCACGAGAGGATTGGGAATAAAGTTGAGCGCGAGATCGATTCCGCCATCGAGACCTTCGTCGAAGAGCCCGAGCGGGTCGCTCTTCGTCCACGGATTGTGGATCTGGTATGCGTACACATTTGCACCGTCCGCGTACGATGCCTTGAGTTCCATGGCATCGGCGGTCATTCTGGACGCAACTCCCATCATCTCGCCACCGAGTGTGTTCATCCCACTTGCATTCGGGTCCAGTTGCAGGTACCTCTGCATCCCCACATGCAACGTGCGATTGCGGTTCTGCGCGAGGTTGAACGCCAGCGGCACGATGCGCGGCGGTTCGCCGAAGGTCTTCGCCGTCGCGGCGAGTCCGCCCGAGCCATCAGAGATTCCCAGATCAAGCCGGTCAACGAAGAGGCCTTTATGGCCAGCGTGAATGGCCGGATGGTTCAAAAGGTGTTCTGCCCAAACGACTTCTCCGTAGGGTCCATACTCCTGTTGCGCAGCCACGCGCATGACGGTTGAAGTGCCCGTCGCGCTCGCCGCATTGCCTGTTGCCGATGTTGCTGCCGCGCCGCTGCCGGTGCTGTTCACCGCGACGGCCACCACATCGCCGCCCGCGTCCTGCATCGCCCACGCCGCACGGCCTTCGCCGTCGACTTGAACGAGCAGTTCGTCGACAGGCGCGCCAACAAACGACCCACCCGGCCCCCACACATACTCGCGCGAGAGCCACGCGTTCGACAACTCAATGCCGCCGACATTCCCGCCGGTGATCGTGGTGACGTTGTTCGCACCACCCGTGTTCGTCTGCGCGTTCTCGAAACTGCTCGTGCTGCTGCTGCCGTCGACATTCGTCGGCGACTGGCCCTGTCCCGCGATCGCCGCGGCACTGCCGTCCCCGCCGTGCTGCTGCGCCAGGGCGCGCATCGCCGGCGTGATTTCGTCGCCGTCTCCGAAATCTCCGACCCCGCCCTCACCCTCCAGATCGATGATCCGCACCGGATCGACAATCACTTCCTGCACGCGGCGGACGCCGTCGTAGTAGAACTTCTCCGTCCGCACCGTGCCGTCCGGCTCCTGCGGGCTTGGCCACGGCGACTGCGTGCGGATCAATCGCCCGAGCGCGTCGTAGGTGAAGTGCTTGACCAGGAGGCCCGGCGCGGCGTTCGCCGTCGTGTCCGTCGGCGTGCCCACGCCCCAGTTGAGGCCGTTGGGACTCACCAGCGGTGCGGCATTCCCCTCACCATCGGGCGCGATCTGCTGGGCCGCGATCGCGTTGATCTGCACCAGCCGATTCCACGCGTCGTACTGATAGAAATAGCTGCCGTCAAACGTGCAGTTGCCCGCCGCGTCGTAGCGCGGCTGCACTCTGCTGAACGGCCAGGTGCTGCCGACCCCGCCGCCGCTGCCGTTGCCCGACGTGGCGATGCCGGGCACGTCCGACACCCGCTCCAGCTGCGTCAACCGGTTGCGCCGATCCGTCTGCCACGTCGAGGTCGACGCGTCGTCGGCGACATCCGCGGGGGCCATCAGCACACTTGCCCACGGCGTGCCGAAGGCGTCCAGATTCCCGCCGCTGGCGCGGCCCGGCGTGGTGAACACAAAATCGCTGCCGCCGATCGTGCCCGTGCCGAACCTGCCGTTGGGGTTCCCCAGCGCGTCGAGCGTCCAGGTGTCGAAGCGGAAGGGGGCCGAGGCCGAGCCAGATGATCCGGGGGGTGCCTCGGGCACCACGCCGCTCGCATCGAGCGTGCCCACGCGGCTGCCGATCAGCCGGTCCAGGCCGTCATACTGATGCGACTGCGAGTTGAAGTTGGCGATCGGCAGACCCGCCGAGTCCACACGCGTCGTCCGCTGCGACAGCCGATTGCCCGAGAGGTCGTAGCCGTACTCGGCGCGGAAGAGCGTCTGCTTCTGACCATTGGCGATCTGGCTGTTGACGTAGTGCAGATCGCGGATGCGGCCAAAGCCGTCCAGACCCGCGAGCGTCGGCGAAGGCTGCCCATTGATCGGCGGCCCGCGAAGCGTCACGCTCAGCCCGCCGCCCGCGAAGGTCGTGCCGACACGCCGGTCGGTCCCCGTGTAGTCGAAGGCGGCGATATCGAGGGGTGCCTTGCTCGATGTGATCGTATCGATGCGAGCAAGGACATGATTCACCTGAGCCACTGAGCCGGCACTGGAGTTCGCGGAGCCGTAGGAGAAAGAAAGCGAGCGCGGCTGCGAGTTCGGGGGCGCGTTGGGCTGGGCGGGATACCCGATCTTCAGCAGACGATTGAAGCCCGTCTCGGCGGGCAGGTTCGTCGGCCCGGTCGGCGCGTACTCCCACTCATACGTTGTCGCGGGCGTCGCGGCGGCGTTCACGCTCGTGATTTCACGACCGTGCGACTGGGCGTCCTTGATCAAGTTGCCGCGGCTGTCATACGCGAACTTGTTATGGCTGATGAGCAGCCCGCCGCGCTGGACATACGCCTTGGCCTCGCTCATGCGTCCCGCCGCATCGTACGAATACTCGATGAAGCCGACGCGATCCACCGGCGCACCGAGCCCGGGAAGAGAGACTCCGCCGGGATAGCCCGCCACGAACTTGAGAGTTGACGGGGTGCCAGCAGGCGCGTCGGAAGGCGCAGGTTGAATCGTCGACTCGCCGATCTCGATCTGCGCGAACCGGTCTTGGTCGTCGTAGAAGTAGCGGAACGCGCAGCCGCGGGCGTCGACGCGCTCCGCGATCTGGCCGCTGAAGGTGTAGCGCAGCGTGATCGATGCGGGATCGCTCGCCTCGGCGACCCCGCCCGTGACGGGATTCGGGAGCCGCATCGCCCCGACGATGGAGTTGTTGCGAGACACGAGCGCGTACGTCGGCGGCTCGGTGCTCGAGCCGGGAACCGGAGCGACGACATCGGCTCCGTATGTGACGACGGTCCTCTGGTCACCATTGCCCTCACGCGCCGTGATCGGCATGTCGGCGTTTGCACCTCCACTGCTTGCCAAGGCGCCCGGCGCAATGATCGCCTTGAGTTTGCCGAGTTTGTATTCGTACCGTGTCAGCCGTGCGTCGGGGAGCGTGCTTGCCCCCGAGCTGAGGCCGCTGTAGATGTTCTCGCCCTTCGCGACAAGGCGGTTGCCCTTGTCGTAGAGATTGCGCGTCACCGCGCCGCTGGGCGAGATCGAGGTCTTCACCAACCCCGCGTTGTCGTACATCTGAAGCGAAACGCGCGCGGCGGCGAGATCCGGCACGCCCTGCTTGATGCTCGACATCAGGATGCTGGGCAGCGCGGGCTGATTGTTCCACATGGGAGGGGGCGCCGGACGCGACGTACCCGCGCCGGTCATGGGCGGCGCGGCACTCTCTGTCGGCATCTCCGCCCACGCGACGCGCCGATTCTCCGTGTCGTACCACGAATACGTTCGCGAAACGAGCGCATTGGCGACGGTCCCATTTCCGCTCTCGCGCAAGGGCCCAACGTTTTCGTGGACTGTTCGTTCGTACCGGATCTCCTCGATCACGTTGCCGTCGGCGTCATAGATCGACTCGCTTCGCGCGAGTTCGTGCCCGTATGGACTACTCGAATTGTTCGGCGCAACCGTCTTCACGCTCGCGGTACGCCCCAGTGCGTCGAGCGTCGTGACCGTCACGGGCGCGCTGGGCCGACGCGAGAAGACTTCCTTGCCGCCCAGGCCGGCATAGCGATACTCCGATTGCCAACGTGGATTGTCGCCTTGCTGCGCCAGCGGCGCGATGTCAAACCGTCGCGTCTCGACCACGCCTCCGTCAGGGCCAAAGATGCTGCCGACCAACGAAAGCAGCGGCGCCTGACCCGCTGTTGGATAGAACACCGAGAGCGTCGAGGGCGACGCGAGCGACGGTGGCATCCAGTTCGGACCAAGGTCCGAAGCCGACGGATCCGGAATCGCGGACGGCGGCATCCCCGCACCGTAACTTGCGACGAGTACCGGACGCCCAAGGAAATCAAGGTAAGTGATCGTCGTACCGGTGCGCGGCGGCATCACGTCCGTTAATGCGCCCTTCGCGTACGAGATCGCCAGCACCGGACGCATCCGCCAGTCATACTTCGTGACCGTGGCAATGCCCTCCAAGTCGCGATCCGCGGCGGGCGTGCCGTAGAAGTTGCTGAACGCCCACTCGTTCCCGGCATTGGACGCATACCTGCGATGGACGACGGGCAGCCATGCATCGTGGATGCCGCTGCCGTACTCAAGCCTCTCGGTCAGGATCATGTTGAAAGCGATCGAGCCATTGACGGTTCCGACGGCGACACCGCGCGGTCCCCAGCCATCGTCGGCCGTGCCGATGTATGTACGCATGTGGTGCCCGAGCGAGTCCTTAGTCTTGCGCGTGATGGTCCCGTCGGGCGTCAGTTCGCGGTACATCTCTCCGAGGTCATTGATTTGAGTCGCGAGCGAAGTCCACGCCTGTTGATCGTTGTCCCACTCCATCTCCGAGACGTTGTTGATCTTTCCCTTCGAGTCGCGTGCGATCTCGACGCCGGCGCACATTTCGAATGGGAGGTTTGCGGGGCGAGCAACGCGTTCGCCGATCGTGGACGGAAGAGCATCCGGGTTAAACGCGCCGTTGATCCGCCCCTTCTCCACGCGAACCGGACTTCCCTCAACCGTCTTGCCGGCGTATATGGCGCACTCGGCGAGCGACTGCGTCACAACGTTGCCGAGAGCCGCCGCACCCGCAACGCTCGATGCGGCAACTAGGTTGTTGAAGGTGTATCGCTCGACACGCTCGCAGTTCTCGACGTGCTCGGCGTCCCATTCGCCCGCGACGTCAGGATCTGGGTCGTAGACGATTTCGCGCACGGCCTGTCGCTTTGCTCCCGCCTGACCCGGGCTGTTACCCAGCGCCGCACTCGGGAAGAACACGTCCCGAAGTCGATCGCCGTCGTACTCGTACACCGTGGTGTAGTTGAGCGCGGCATTGCTTGCGGTGCCACTCGCGGGAATTCTCGCCCAACTCTGAATCCCAGAACTGGGGTCGATCTCCGCGTCGTCCGACGAGGACGTTTCGCTCTCGCCATACGCAGGCACCGTGCCGCTTGCTCCGATTGGAGTCGACGAGGAGCTCACCTGCGGCCCGCGATATGCGGTTCCCGGAGTCGTATCCGCGACTGATGCGATCAGTCGACCACTGGTGTCATATCGGCTGTAGGAGAAAAAGAGCGATTGGAGCTCCTGGTTGTCCTCTGAGTTTGGTGCAGGAGAACTCGGATCGCGGACCAGTCCGTTCACTGACCAAACGGCTTGACCACGCTTGTTCATCACCTGACGATCAACCGGGTAGTACCAAGCACCGCCGGGCCGAAGCCGGCGCGGCGACTCCACCTTGCCGGTCGCGACGATGCGGTTCTGCATGTCGCGGATCGTCTGGAACCACGTCATCACGATGCCCTCGGGCGGCACGGTGCCGAGCGCAGGGACGGAGTTCGCGGTCAACAACTGGGTGTATGGAGTCGTGAACTGTATCTGAGCCTTGACATCACGCGGTGAGGCCTCGTCGCGAACGGTCTGCGACGTGTAGTAGTCGATGCCTCCCGGGCTCCCATCTGCCCCCGCGCCGCTGCTTGGTCCAGTACCCTTGGCGATTGACTGAGCAATCTGCTGAAGCCGCCCCTGCCATTGACGGGGGTCGTCAGTCATTGGATTGGGCGGGAAGACTTTGTAGTGAAACCGAGTGACAACGCCGTTGGTCTCGCCCAGATTCGGCCCCGAGCGCCCGAACGATGACACATCGGCCACCGACCAGCCCAATCCGCGATGTTCGACGTAGATGACCTCGTCAAGAAGCGACTTGGGGACGTACTTCGGATCGGGAGTTCCCTGGGGGGTGTTGAACTCCTCGGAGAAACTGGTCGCTCCCGATGTACGGCGCAAATAGTCCCGCACCGTTTGGTACGACGCTTCTGGGCCAATACCTTGCGTCGCTGACACCGTCCCTTGTCCCTGAGCCGGGTCAAACTGCCACGTCTTGTCTCGAAGCACAAAACCGGCGGCGTTCACTTGGACAACGCGGCGGCTGCGAAGGCCAGGCTTGTACCCATTGCCATCGTACTTGTAGTCTGATGCGTTGATATCGTCATTAGGATTATCTGTCGCTCCTGGATCAAGCGTCGATGTAAGGGTCGCCCACGAGTCAAACTCGTCTACGATCGTGATCCAGCGAGGCTCATCCATGCGCGGCGCAACCATAAGTGCTGGAGCGTCGACAAGTGTCTGACGGTTGGGATGATACGTCTCCCGCGAGAACGCGTGCCACGGGTATGGTGAGAACCACGCGCTGGGCATCGACCCTGTCAGATCGGCCAACCCCCCGAGAAGTGACGACGGGGTCGCGGCAGACGAACGTCGGATCAGTGGATAGGGATACACCTGTACTTGCATGATCCTGTAAAACCGCCGACCGGAACCGACGCCGATGGCAACGTACCCCACCTGTCCCTGATCTTGCATCCGGAAATGCTCACGCAACTGGCTTCCGGCGTCCAAAGACGCCGCAGACACAAACGGTCGCCCGCCGTGCTCGGCGGTAAGCGCATCGAATGATGGGCAGAGTGCGAGCCCGCTCGTACTCGTCCCTCCGTAGTCGCCAAAGTCTCCGTACTCGTTTTCCTTGAACTTGAGGGATGCGAAAGCATCAATTTGGTTGAGCGTGAGCGTGGTTTCCGTCGTCGCGGTCATGGACTCCTGGTATGCCAGGTCCTTTACCCCGGGGAACCGGCTTCCTTGCTGCGTGCGGAAGAACGAAGCACTTGCGAGACGCGCGATGTCGTCCTCCTCGAAGACAGCACGCAGCATCATCGTGCCGAGATCTTGCTTGGAATCGAAATCACGCACGTCCTTCAGCGTGGCGTCCTCGGCGGCGTACCAATAGGTGAATACTCTTCGGCGGGCCGTCTCGCGAGCCTGCATGCCTTCGTTCGGCTGCGGGAACATCCGAACCGTTGTCCCGATCAGCACGGGAATGGAGAGCGGCACACCTTTCGTGAGCCGCGACTGCATCGAGCACCACTGGTACATGGTTTCCGGCAAGTCCGGATTATTCAGCGCTACGCCATCTGAAGCGTTGTCGTGCAGTCGCGTTGCGTAGTTGTAACTAATCACATAGCGCCAATCAGTACGAATGCGATCATCCGTTGGAAGCGTTTCGTTGTGACGCGCCAGCGCGTCGCTGCGATCCGGCCTATCGCCGATCACGCCGCTGCCGTCGTCCATCTCGGCTTTCGCGTTCCACGGATTCGTCAAGCACGCGTTCGTGAGCACCGCGTCTGGGATGTCCCCTTCATAGACATAGATCCGATCGATCATGTTGTAGCCATGCAACGAGTACCGCCCGGGATCCTGCTCCGGCGTGGCATTCGTGACGATGTCGTAGTTCGCTGGGCTCCATGTGAGCCCTCCAAACCTGCGGTGTGCATAGAGCAGCGTCCAGACGACGCGATCGTCCGATGCCTGCGAACCCTTCGCCACCAACTTGACCGTCTTGATCTGGCCGATCGCGAGGCAATCGCGCTGGCATGCACACGCTCCATCATCGTTTCCGAGCGAGCGAGAGACGCTTTCGCAGTAGTCGATGCGGACTTCATGGCCGTATCGGTCCGTGATGCGTGTGCAGAGGGCGTAGTACGGCACGCCGAGGCCCGCGTTTCGTTTTGAGTCGAAGGGCTGCGGCTTGACCGACTCCCCGTTCACATCCCGAGCTCTGACATCGGGGGCAGCATGCATCGACAACCGTTGCCAGTTCGAGCTACCGTCGAATGACGCCGGAAGACTCAGGCCACCGTCAACCCACGGTTTCCACGATGTCTGCGTCGGAAGCGGCTCGCGAACCGTCACGAACCGATAGGTAAGTTCGCCGTCAAGCGTCGTCACCTCGTACTCATCGAACAGCCCGTCGGCGAATCGTCCACCTTCCGCCGACGAGACGCCACGAAGCGTCGAGCGGAATCGCGGCGGCGCTTCGTATCGCACGCTTGACGGACCAGTCTGTGCGGTCGTCGCAAGCTTCTGGAACGGGATCGATCTCGTTGCGTCGGGGATAAAGTAGCACGTTGCCGGGGCATCGCCGACGATGTCCGGGATTGTCGAATCAATGAGCAGAATGGGGTTCTCGCTGGCCATCCAGCCAAGCCCGGTCCAGTTCCAGTGACTTCCGACCTTTTCGAAGTTCTCCCCCGCTCCCGCGTTCTCAACAATGACGCCAGCCGGCGTCTGAAATCTGCTTCGTCCTGAACGGGTACGAATAAGTCGAAATGTCGAACCACCAAAGGGCAACTCGAGGTCGGTCACCTTGACTGTTGGAAGACCAGTGACAAGGTCGACAACGCCATCGAGCACTGGTCGCGAGACGCCATTCCACCCAGTGTCCGCACCGCGCATACCCGGTGGGATCAAGGGCTCGGTGTTCGCGACTAGTGTCGCGCCCATTGGGAGAAAGTCGCCGGGCGACATCTGCACGACCGGGTTCGCCACTCCATCAACGCCGAACGGATCTCGTGAGTAGCCGCGTCGACCGATGAGCGACTCCGGGGTTGCCGCAAGGTCATGGCGCATCGCCCAGTACCATGACTCGAACCAGTCCGATCGCGTCAGCGCGAAGCCGTCGTCCAACCCGGTGTTCATCGCGGACACTCTTGTGCGCAGCATCTGTGCGACGCACGGCGACGGCCCGAGGGCATCAGACCCGCTCGCAAGGGACATTCTCCAACGCCGACGATCGCCCGCAAGCACCACAATCCCCGCGCTATCCGCGCACGGATCCGCCCCTCCGATCGCCTGTTGGTGCGCCACCGTTGTGAGAAACGCCTCCACCCAGTCGGCGTCATGTGACGGCCAATCCGAATCAATCTGCCCATTCGTGCTCAATCGGAATGAGTCCACCGGATATCCCGGCCAGCACGCCGAGTTCGGATCTTCGACCACCGCGCCCAGGACCATCACTGCAGGCAGCAGCATCGCCGTGAGGAGCCCAGTGAGCGTGGGGAACAAATGCACGAACGCCGATGACCTACGATCGCGCGACTCCTCAGATCGGCGCAGAGGTGATCCGGCACAGTGCGACATTGACGAGTTCGCGACCATGGTCACTCCCTTCGCGCGATGATGTCGCGCCGTGTCGCATCCAGAGCACACCTTTCAACATACCACTTCTCTCTGTCGGTTGTGGTGATGTCGCATCAAAACTCACAATTCCACAACTCTGTGTTTTTCTTGCCTAAAACACACAAATCTGTGTGTTCGCGGTGCTGCGCCTTCGCTCGGACACTCAAGACTTGTGGTGGTACGATTACACAATGACGCTGTGCTCACATGTCCTTTGCATCGTAAGTGGTTGCGTGATGTGCGCTTTGGCACCCGTGCCGAGGTCGCTTGCCACGCAGCCGACACACTCAGCGAATCTTCCCGATCGGCTCACCATCGCCAGCCAGATTGAACTTCCCCGTCTGGTTGATCTCGCTGCGGCGCGACTGACGGTGAAGATCGAGTATGACCCGGCGGTGCTCAAGGGCTCGGTCGCGTTGCGCGGGCTTGACGCGATGGACGGCGAGCAGCTCTGGTATCTCACGAATCAGCTTCTCGCCGCACGCGGGTTCACGACGGTGAAACCGCCGGGGGCGACCGCGTTCTCGGTGGTTCGACTTCAGGACGCCGCGGCTCTCGCGGGGCTTGGCGGTTTGCCTTCGCTGGTGGAGGTGGCCCACTCAGGTGCCACCGGCGATGCAACCGAGAAACCTGACGGACACGGCGAGCCAGTGCCCGCAGTTGAACCTGCAGTGCAGAATGTCCCCGGTGTGAACGCCAACCTCATCGCGAAAGGCAACGCTGGAGCACAACCCCCCGGCGAGGCTCCGCCCAGGGGCACAACGCAGAGGCTCGAACCCCGCCCCGGCTTCAGCGCTGATGTGGTGAAGCTCGAACATCTCTCTCCGAAGGACGCGGCCGACGCGGCCAAACTGGTCCTGAGCAAGTCCGGTGCGACGGCTACGCCGCTGGGCAAGAACCTCCTCCTGCTCGCTGACTTGACGCCGCGGATCGCCGACGCGCGGCGGTTGCTTGCATGGCTGGATCGACCGTCTGAGGCTGGATTGGTCGATGAGATCCCACTGAAGAACATCTCCGCCGCGGCTCTTGTGTCGCTCGCCAATCAGATCGGCGGCAAACGCGATGCCGCAAATGCTGCGGGGGCCGGGGCCGGGGCGTCGCGCGTCCCGGGTGATCTGATCGCGGCCCCGGGTGGCCAGAGTGTGATCCTTGTCAGCCCGCCCGAGCACGCGGCGTACTGGAAGGCCCTTGTCGCTCAGCTCGACAAGCGTGAGGGCGTGGTGACGACGACATATGCTCCGAAGGTTTTCTCGGTGCGTGATGTGGCCGCGCTCTTGGATCAGGCCGTCCGACCGAGTGGGTCCGGTGGTGCGACCGGCGGCGCGTCGGGTGGCGGGGACGATCGCTGGCGCGTGGTGCAAGATGAACTCACCGGCAGCCTGATCATCACGGCGACACCGGCGCAGCATGCGCAGGTGGTGGAGTTGCTTGATCGGCTGGAGTCGTCGCCACGCGGCGGACCGCGGCCGCTCAAGTCATTTCCGATCCGTAATCGTCCGGTGGGCGATGTGCTCGCGACGCTGAACAAGCTCATCGACGCGGGTGTGCTTGAGACAGGCGAAGCCAGCGACTCAAGCTCTTCGGCACCGGGGATTGGAAGTACCGCTTCAAGTGTTGGGGCGCAACGCACAGCATCAGTGCCGCTGACGGGGAGCGGGCCGGCAGGTCAGACTTCGCCGGTGGGAGGAACTGGGGCCGGGCAGCCGTTGGCACGCGGACCGCGCGGCGGAGCGCGGATCGAAAACGGTGTTTCGACCGGAGGACGCTCGGACCTCACCCTCACTGCGGATGAGGGGACCAACACGTTGATCGCCATCGCCGAGCCGCGGCGTTTGACGCAGCTTGAAGATCTCATCGCGTCACTCGACGTGCGCCAGCCGCAGGTGATGCTCGAGGCGTATCTCGTCAGTTTGAGCCAGTCACAAAGTCGCGATCTGGGTGTTGAACTCGAGCGTCTCGCCTCGATCGGCAACACCAACATCCGCCTTGCGAGCCTCTTCGGGCTTTCGACCGCGTCGGGCAATACACGCAGCGTTGGCGATAGCGCAGGTGGCACGGTCTCGGCACTCAATCCCGGCGAGTTCAGCGTCGTGCTCAAGGCACTGGAGACGGTGACGAGCGGGCGCTCGGTGAGCTTGCCCAAGGTCTTGGTGAACAACAACGAGACCGCGAACTTCTCCTCGGTCCTCCAGCAGCCGTACGCCACGACCAATGCCAGCAGCAGCACGGTGACGACGACAACCTTCGGCGGGACGCAAGACGCGGGCACGACGATCCAGGTGCGGCCGCAGATCGCCGAGGGCGATCATCTTGTCTTGCAGTACTCACTC
>JANRKB010000004.1:0-31290 GCA_033763695.1 Planctomycetota bacterium
GTTCGGCAGCTTCCTCAATGGCGGCAGCCATCGCGGGGTCGTCGCGATGGCCCTGAGCATCAATGAAGAACGTGTACGCCCAGTTGCTCCGCCCGCTGGGTCGCTTGTCGATGTGCGAGAGGTTGATGCCCGCATCGCGGAAGACTTGCAGCACATCCACCAGTGCGCCGGGCTTGTCGGCGGTGTTGAACATGATGCTGGTCTTGTCGTCCCCCGAGCGCATCGCCTTGCTGCGGCTGATGACGAAGAAGCGCGTGATGTTGTTCGCGTTGTCCTCGATCTTGGCGAAAAGCACATTCAGCCCATAGAGCGAGCCGGCCAGTTCGCTGCCGATCGCCGCCGAGCCAGGCGTCGCACCGATCTCCATCGCGGTCTTGCACTCGTGGGCGGCGATCTGCGCCGCTCGGCTGCTGCTCGCCGCCGGGATCAACTCCGCCTGCGGATACTGCGTCGCCAGCCACATGCGGCACTGGCTGAAAACCTCCGGCTTGCTGTGGATGCGGCGCACGTTCTTGGGCTCGCAGTTGGCGAGCAGCGCGTGGTGCACTTCGAGCTGCACCTCAGCGTAAATGTGGATGTCGCTGCGCCCTTGCTTGAAGGCGTCGAGCGTCTCGATGATGCCGCCGCCTGTGGAGTTCTCGATCGGCACCAGGCCGTAGCTGACGTGGCCGCGCTGGACTTCTGTGAAGACGCCGGCGATCTCGTGCAAGTCTTCGAACGCGACACTGCTGCCGAAGTGCCGCACGGCGGCGGCGTGGCTGTGCGAGCCCGGCGGGCCGAGATAGCCGATGCGCAGCGGCTGCTGGAGTTGGAAACTACCCGACATGAGTTCACGATACACGCCTTCGAGCGTGCGATCCGGGAGCGGGCCCTTGTTCATCTTGATGGCCCGCTCGAGCACCTCGGCCTCGCGATGCGGGGCGTAGATCGGCAGGCCCGCCTGACGCTTGAGCTTGCCGACTTCGACGACGAGGCGCGAACGCTCGTTGAGCAGTTCGACGAGCTTCTTGTCCATCGCGCTGATCTTCACGCGCACGGAGTCGAGGCCCTTCATCGCCGCGGCTTTCTTGGCCGCTTTGGGCGCGGCCTTGGGGGCAGCCTTGGCATCGGGCTTGGATGCGGGCTTGGATGCAGGCACGGGGGGCTTGGCTCCGCTCGTGGTCTTGCTCGACTTTGCTTTGCTCGCACGCTTGGCCATAAGGCGAACGCTCCTGAAGCGACTGAAAATGTCGCAGAACTCAACGCGCTGATTGTCCGCAACCTCTCCCCGTGCCGCACGGGGAGAGGTGGCCGAGCACGAGGTGCGAGGCCGGTGAGGGGAGATTGTCGCCGAACGCCATTGCCGCCCCTCGTCTCCCACGCCCGATCTGCGATCGGTCGCGGGCACCTCTTCCCGTCAAGGACGGGGAGAGCGTGCAGAAGGCGCGGAACGAGGCGTCAGGGCAGGACAACTTCGCCCACTCTCTCACCCTTATCGGCACGATCGTCACGGTCTGTGCCGCACAAATCACGAATCGGCGGGTTGGAGCAAAACCCAAGCCCGCGCACACCGAACATGGTGATAGGCTCGGTTCCGTCGATGCGACGAGCCGGTTCGGTGTGGGTGGCTGCGGCGTGGCACGCCGCGTGGAGTCCGTCATGGACCTTTCTCCGCTTGATTCCCCCATCGACACACAGGCTGTCGCCGCACTTGGGCAAAACCTGACCGACGGTCTGGGCACCCAGACCTCCATCGCCGCCGGTGCTGCGGGCTTCATCGGCTTCGTCGTGCATCAGGTCAACGGAGCGGCCCAGTGGCTGTCTGATCAGCCCACCGCCCCTTGGATCGCCGCGATCGTCACCGTGCTCGCTGGCGTCGTCCTCTGGCTTGCGGGCGCGCGCGTCCTCAAGCCCGCTCTGGCGCTGCTTGGCCTGCTCTGCGGCGGGGCCAGCGGAGCACTGCTCTTCCCCATGTTCTCGGCTCCCGGCGCTCCCACGCCCGGCAACATCGATCCAGCCTGGATCGGGCTGGCCTGCGGCGGCATCCTCGGCCTGCTCGCAACCCTGCTGGCCTATCGCACCGCCATCGCCGTGTCGCTGGGTGTCGTGTGCGCCACGCTCGCCTTCGTCGCAACCGCCGGCGTTCTGGGCGTCGCGCAGTTGCACGCCCCCGATCGCACCGCCGAAGCCGACACGAGCCCCAAGATCTGGATCGTCTCCCACGGCGATTCACCCGCAAGCGGCACGCATGGCGGGTTCGTACGCCCCATCCAGAACACCGTCCACGCCGATGAACCTGTGAGCACGATCGGTCTGACCGGTCCCGCAGCGTCGGTTGAGTTCGCCGTGCGCGAGCGGCTCGACATCGCGACCGATCACTGGCGCACGCTCTCGCGCGGCACGCAGATGACGCTGCTGCTCAGCACGCTCGGCGGCTTGCTCGCGGGCATGATCCTCGGCCTCGCCGCCACACGCTCGGCCACAGCCCTGCTGACCGCCTCAGTGGGCAGTGCGGCGTGGATGCTCGGCGTCGCGTGGCTGGCCACGCAGCTCACGCCGGGGCTGATCGAACGTGCGGGCATTCAGCCCGTGGGCTGGATCACGATCTGGCTGACGCTCGCCGCGGGCGGCATGTTCCTGCAACGTCAGCGACGCGGCAACGCCCCCACTGCCGTGCCTGTGCAGGTCCACGTCGCGCCCCAGCGTCCGCTGTGAGCATCAACCAAATCCGCGGCAACCTGACTCAGCGCACCGAGACGCGCTCGGCTGGCTTCGCCGCGTCGTTGTTCTGACCGTTCTCGGTCGTCGGCGCGGCGCTGGTGGAGCGGAGCAGATCACGGATTGAGGACTTGCCGTCGCCCGCGGGTTCGGCCATCTGCGGCATCGCGCCGCGATAGTTCGCCGCGCGATTGGCCTGCTGCAGAATCGAATCCGCGACAAGCGTCAGGCCCAGCACCGCCACCGCCGACACGACGCCAGCCAAGCCGCGGGTGCGGAAGGGCGTGACGTGCAGCGATGCCGCACGCGAGTCGGGGCTCTCGAGGAAGGGCACCGCGACCAGACGCAGGTAGTAGTACGCCGCGATCGCCGAGTTCAGAGCCAGCACGATCAGCAGCGGATACTCGCCCGCCGCGGCGAGGCTTGTGAACAGCGGCACCTTGCCGAAGAAGCCCAGCAAGGGCGGGAAGCCCAGCAAGCCCAGGCCGCAGATGACCATGACCGCAGTCAGCCACGGATGCTTGGCATACAGGCCGCGCAGATCCTCGAAGGTCTCGACATGCTCGATCTCTCCGCCCGGCTTGCCCTTCTCCAGGCACGCGAGCACGGCGAAGACGCCGACGTTCATCGTGCCGTAGACCAGCAGATAGAAGAGCACCGCAGCGATGCCGTTGTGCGCCAGCGGCCCGTCGCCGGGGCCGGCGATGACGCCCACGAGCATGTAACCCGAGTGCGCGATCGACGAATACGCGAGCACGCGCTTCACGTTGCTCTGCAGCACCGCCAACACGTTGCCGACCGTCATGGTGAGGGCGGCGATCACCCAAAGCATGAGGCGGATCGACTCGGGCAGCCATGCACGCGTGGACGCGTTCACATCGCCAATGGTGCTGACGAGCAGCAGGATCGCGATGAAGCCCGCGGTCTTGGGGACGAACGCGAGGAACGCCGAGACGCCCGACGCCGCGCCCTGGTAGACGTCGGCCGTGTAGAAGTGCATCGGCACGGCGGCGATCTTGAAGCACAGGCCCAAGAGCGCGAGCATCATGCCCGCGAGCGCGAGGCCGTTGAACCCGCCGTGCGCGAAGACCTCGTACATCTTGTTGAGGTTGGTGGTGCCGGTCGCGCCGTAGAGCAGTGCGAACCCATAGAGGAACACCGCCGCGCCCAGCGCGCCGAGGAAGAAGTACTTCACGCCCGCTTCGCGGCTCTTGTGTTCGCCGCGGCCTGCGCTGCCGCTGATCGTGACCATGATGTAGGTCGGCAGGCTGGTGAGTTCCAGAGCCAGGAAGAGCCAGATCAGGTCATCGGCGCTGGCGCAGAGCATCAGGCCGGTGAGGCTGAAGAGAACGAAGGAGTAGAACTCAGCGCGATTGCTGCGGAGCGGGTTGAACGTGCCGCGGCCCGTCTCGATGCTCGCTTCCTCTTCGCGATCAACCGTGCCCGCCAGCAGCAGCACCAGCGGCAGCGCGACGATCGCGATCACAACCTTGGCGTACAGCGCGAGATTGGGCAGCAGCAACTGCCCCGCCAGCGGCGCGATCTGCGTCTGCACCGGCGTGGTCGCCCACGCCAAGATGCCTGCGGCGATGATGCCGGTGACGGTCACCGCGGCGGAGAGCTTGCGCACCGCCAGACGCGGCGACAGACCCAGCACCATCACGATGCAGGTCGCCACGAACAAGGCCGCCTCGGGCCACAGGAACGTCAGGCGTTCGATCATCGAGCAACCTCCGAGGCCGGGATCAGAGTCGGCGAAGCAATCTCATTGGTCGCGGGAGCCGCATTCGCAGTACGCGAACTGCCGCCGCTGTAGCCGCTTTCGCGGGCCTGCTGCACGTTGGCGACGACCTTCTGCACCGGCGCTTCGAGCACATCGAGCAGCGGCTTGGGATAGACGCCCAGGGCCAGGCACAACACCGCCAGCGGAATCAGCGTGCCGATCTCGCGGGCGTTGAGGTCCGTGGGCAAACCGCCCGCGTGCGCATCGTGGCTTGAGTGACCAGCCGCGTCATGGCCGTGGCCGTGACCGTGGCCGCCCGGCTCCTTGAGCGGGCCCCAGACGACCTTGCCGACCATCAGCAGCAGATACATCGCGGCGACCACCATGCCAAAGCCGGCGATGAGGGCATACCACGGGCCGAGTTCGCCGGGCGTTGCGCCGGGCACGGCCGCGTTGCCGCTGCCCCAAAGGTTCGTCACGCTCCACGCGCTGGACGCCTGGAACGCGCCGAGCAGGCACATGAACTCGCTGAGGAAGCCGTTGAGGCCCGGCAGGCCGACGCTGGCCATCGCGAAGAAGACCATGAACGACGACCACACCGGCATCTTGGCAGCCAGGCCGCCGAGTTCCTTCATCGAGCGGGTGTGGTAGCGCTCATAGACCATGCCGATGAGCAGGAAGAGTGCGCCGGTCGAGAGGCCGTGGTTGATCATGTAGAGGATCGAGCCGCGCAGGCCGACGGAGTTGAGCGCGACCAGACCGAGGATGCAGAAGCCCAAGTGGGCGACCGACGAGTAGGCGACCAGTTTCTTCACGTCGGTCTGCACCCAGCAGATCAGCCCGCCGTAGAGGATGCCGACGATGGAGAGCGTGGCGATGAGCGTGGCGTGATCGATGACGGCCGCGGGCACGAACGCCAACGCGATGCGATAGATGCCGTAGGTGCCCAGCTTGAGCAGCACGCCCGCGAGGATGACCGAGCCTGCGGTCGGGGCTTCGGTGTGGGCCAAGGGCAGCCAGGTGTGGAACGGGAAGAGCGGGACCTTGACGGCAAAGCCCAGCAGCAATGCAGCGAGGATGAGACTCTGTTCGCGGGCGGTGAGGCTCTGCGCGGTGTTGGCCAGCACGTCGAGCTCAAAGGACCACGCGCCGCTGTTGGCCATCGCGTGGCGATACGCGACGTAGACAACGCCGGCGAGGGTGATGATCGAGCCGGTGAATGTGTAGAGGAAGAACTTGGTGGCCGCGGCCTTGCGGTTGGTCGAGCCGTAGAGGCTGATCAGGATGTACATCGGGATCAGCGTGAACTCGAAGCAGACATAGAAGAAGACCATGTCGCGGGCGATGAAGACGCCCGTCATTGCGGCCTGCAGCACCAGCAGCCACGCGTAGTAGGTCTTGACACGCTCGGTGATCGCGGTCGTCGAGGCCAGCACGCAGATCGGCCCGAGCAGCGCGGTCAGCGCGACTAGCAGCATCGCGACACTGTCCACGCCCAGGCTGAGCGTGACGCCCAGCGAGCGGATCCAGTTGAAGGACGCCTCGTGTTGCATCTGGCCCGAGTAGGCCCAGTTGAACTGCGTCATGGCAACAACGGTCGCCGCCGCGGCGGCCAGCGTCCCCACCAGCGCGAGCACGCGGGCTCGCGCGGCGGGGGCCGCCGCCACTCCAAGGGCGAAGACCAGCGGAATCAGCATCAGCGAAGCGAGCATCACGTCGCGTTACTCCAGTCAGAACTGCACGCCGAACCCCACCACAATCTCAGCCAGCCTTTGGTGGCCCTGCCTTTGGTGGCCCGGATCTCCGAGCCGGGCCTCTTCAATCACCTGCAACCATCCGGCACGACTCGGAGATTCGTGCCACTCAAACCCAGACTCACTTGCCCGCCACCAACAGCACGATCACCAACACCACCGCGATGCCACCGGCCATCCCCACGGCATAGCCGTGCAACAGGCCGCTCTGGCTCGGGCGAACCGCCGAACCCGCGGTGCGCGGCGTCGCGCCCGCCAGATTCACCAGCCCGTCCACCAGCAACTTGTCGATCCAGTGGAAGATGTGCGAGGCCACCAGCAGCGGCTTGCGGATCAGGTAGTCGTAGATCTCATCCACGTACCACTTGTGCTGGGCCGCTCGCGCGACGCCGCCAAGCAGCGGCAGCAGCGCGTCGGCCTTGCTGGTCGCGGCGGTCGTGCGACCGACAAAGTGCAGGAAGAAGGCGATGAGGATGCCCACCGCACCGACGCCGCCGGAGACGTAGTACATCACCGCGTGCGGGTCTTGGCCGAAGAACGAGCCGCCCTTGATCGGCGAGCCTTCGAACTCGTTGGCCGCGAGCTGCGTCGCGGGCGGATAGGCGGCATGAGCACTCGCGTGGCCTTCAGCCGCAGCGTGAGCCTCTGCATGTCCTTCGGTGGCAGCGGCTTCATGATGCCCGTAGGGCGTCGTGTATGCCGCACTGGAGGACTGCACCATGCCCGCGGCCCAGCCGCCGTGCGCACCGTTGCTGGGGTGCACAAAGTAGAGCGATGCCGCGGCCAGCGAGCCGATCGTCAGAATCACCAGCACCGTGTTGATCGCCCAGCCCGGCGCGTGCGGGTGGAAGTCGTGCGCGGCGTGGGCCTTGTCGTGAGCATGGCCGTGGTCATGGGCGTGATCGCCGTGGCCGTGGTCGTGCCCGTGGTCATCGTGTGCATGCACTTCATCGCCCGGCTCGTAGGCCTTGGGGCCGACAAAGACGCGGAAGAAGACGCGGAAGGTATAGTACGCCGTGAGGCCTGCGGTGAGCAGCAGGATCCAGCCGATCGGGGCCATGCCCGGGGTGACGAACGCCTCGGCGAGGATCATGTCCTTGCTGAAGAAGCCCGCGGTGAACGGGAAGCCTGCGAGGTTGAGACAGCCGACGAACATGCCCATGCCGACGATGCCCCAGCCCTTCATGTACGCGACGCCCGAGAGCTTGCGGAGGTCGAGCTGACCGGCGAAGCCGTGCATGACGGCGCCGCAGCAGAGGAAGAGCAGGGCCTTGAAGAACGCGTGCGTCAGCACATGGAACGCCGCGCCCGTGCTGGTGAGCACACCCAGGCCCGCGAACATGTACCCAAGTTGGGACACGGTCGAGTAAGCCATGATGCGCTTGATGTCGAACTGGGCCATGCCGATGGTGGCGGCGAGCAGCGCGGTGAGCGCACCGACCCAGGCGACGATCGGCAGCGCGTGAACGCTGGTGAGGAAAAGCGGATAGGTGCGGGCGATGAGGTACACGCCCGCGGTGACCATGGTGGCCGCGTGGATGAGGGCCGAGACGGGCGTGGGGCCTTCCATGGCGTCGGGCAGCCAAACATAGAGCGGCAGCTGGGCCGACTTGCCGAACGCGCCGATCATCAGCAGCACGGGGATCCACTGCACGATCGCGGGGATCTGCGCCAGTTGACCGGCCTTCAGCGCTTCGATGTACGGCTGGGCCTTGGCAAACACCACGGCATACTCAACGCTGCCGAAGTGCACCCACGTGAGCATCAGGCCCATCGCCAGACCGAGGTCGCCGATGCGATTGACGATGAACGCCTTCTTGGCCGCGGCCACCGCGCTGGGCTTCTTGTAGAAGTAGCCGATCAGCAGATACGAGCACAGGCCCACGCCTTCCCAGCCCAAGTAGAGCAACACGAGGTTGTCGCCCATGACGAGGCAGGACATCGAGAAGACGAACAGGCTGAAGGCGAAGAAGAAGCGGCAATAGCCCGCGCCGACATCGTGGCTCATGTATTCACTGGCGTAAAGCGCGATGAGCGTCGCGAGGCCGGTGACGAACAGCATCCAGAGCAGCGTGAGGCTGTCGACGTAGAACGAGAAGTTGGCGACAAAGTGCATCGGCTCTGCCGTGCCCGTGAGGCTGGGGAGCGTGAAGTTGATCCAGTCAAAGCCGTGGGCAATGCGGACGCCGCCCTCAAAGTTGAGGTAGCTGTAGAGGATCGCTCCGAAGGAGGCCGCGAGGCAGGCGACGGTGATCCACGCGGGCAGTTTGCTCTTGACCTTGAAGATCGCGCACAGCGTGCACAGCACGGCGGAGAGGATCGTCAGCAGCGGCACCAGGAGCGTGTAACACGAACCGCTCGCGGGCATGCCCGAGGCGGCGTCGCTGGCGAGTGTGAAGAGTGGCATGGTGGGCGTGAGGGTCATGGGGGTGCCAAATCGTCAAATGATCAAATGGTCAAATCGCCAAAGAAAGACCGGATTCGGGGGCGAGGAGCACTGCGACTTCGTGACGCGCTGCCTTTGGCTTCCGCACTTCGTCTCTCCGTCTCCGCGTCTCTTCGTCTCTGCGTCTCTTCGTCTCTGCCTTCCGCACTCCGTCTCTTCGTCTCTGCGTCTCTCCGTCTCTTCTTCCTACCCATTCATCTCCGACCATTCATCCGCATCGAGGCTCTCGCGACGGCGGAAGAGCAGCACGACCAGAGCCAGCGCCATCGCCGCCTCGGCCGCGGCCACCGTGATGATGAACACCACGAACGACTGGCCCGTGAAGTTCAGGTGATAGCGGGCGAACGCCACCAGCGCGATCCCCGCCGCCTGGAACATCATCTCGGTGCACAGGAACATCACGATCAAGTTGCGCCGGGTCAGGAACCCGATCAGACCGATCGCGAACATCGCCCCCGACACAAACAGATAGTGCGCCAGCGTCGGCACCGACATCACGCTCGGAAAGCTCGCCTGCGCCAGCGTGGTCATCATCGTCTCGATCATCGGCTGCCTCCCGTGCCCGCGGCTCCCGCGTCGCCCGCGACTCCCCCGCCCGTCGCATTCGCGCTCAGGCGGCGCACCTGACGCAGCTTGGCGTCCTCATCGATCTGCACCTGCTTGCGGCTCAGCACCACCGCGCCCAGCATCGCCATCAGCAATATCACGCCCGCGATCTCGATCGCGCCCGGATGCTCGCTGAGCAGGTTGAAGCCCAGCCCCTCGACGTTCGCGAGGTTCAGGTCTTTGGGGAGTTCCACCGTCCGCTCCGCGCCCGCGCCGTCGCGGACCACGGCCGTGCGTGCTCCCATCTCGACCGCCGCGTCGCCGTTGTCGCGCACGACGAGTTTCTCGCCTTGCTTGAGCGTGCCTGCCTCGCGCAGGGCCATCTCGACCTTGCGGGGCAGTTGCACAAGGCGAAGGTCGGGGTTGATGCCCGTCGCCGGCGGCGGCAGACTGCCGATGCCGCGGAACATCATGGTGGAGAGTGCTGCGAGGATCACAAACCCCACCACCGCCGCCACGATCGGTTCGCGGCTCTCGATGTCGTAGCCGGCCAGCACCTGATCGGCTCCTTCTTCAGGGGCCTGGCTGGCGAGCATGATGACGAAGAGGTAGGTGATGAGGATGGCACCGGCGTAGACGATGATCAGCGAGAAGGCCATGAACTCGGCCGAGAGCAGCAGGAAGAGCCCTGCCGTGGCGAGGATGGTCATGATGAAGTAGAGCGCGGCGTAGACGGGCTTGGGGTGCGTGACGACGCGGAGCGAGGCCCCGAGCGCGACGATCGCGAAGATGTAGAAGAAGGCGTTGGGCAGTTGTGCCGCACCGGCTTTGGCGGCCAGGCCGATCAGACCCAAGCCGATGGCCAGGGCGGTGACCAGAGCGCCGATGAGCTGGGGGTTTTTGCCCTTGCGGGGCATGGCGAGGGCCAGCCCGAGGGCTCCCAGCACGCATGCGCCGTACAGGATGGAGGGGTTGATGATCTGGTCCAAAGCGGTCAGCCCAGGTCCGGACGCGGGGCCGCGGGGCCGCCCGGGGCTCGCCCCCACGATGGTGGGCAAGCAGGACATGCCAAACGACCCGGGAACGCGCCCGGGGAGAATCGGAGGATAGTGGGCGTTCACCAACCCTTCAACCAAGCCGACGGGGAATGGAGAGCGGAGGGAGAGACTGGAAGACATCAGGCAGGAGGTGGGAGACGGGGAAACGTCAGACAGGAGACACGAGAAGGGAGACATCAGACAGGCGACGCCGGAACGAGGGAGGTTGGCGTCGAGACAACGGGTCGTCCCGCGCGTCGCCGTTTCTTCACGGCGAAGCCGTGGAGGTCAGTAGCCGTGGGTCGCCGCGCAGCGGCACCCACGGAGCGCACCACCACCCCTTCGGGATCGTCGAAGGTGGATCGTTTGCGGCACGATCCACTTTCGACAATCCTGCCCGAAGGGGTCGCGTTCGTCGGGTGCGGCTACGCCGCGACCCGACGCTATTGGCCCGCACGGCTTCGCCGTGCAAGACGACGTCGATCATCGGATATGGCGTGCTCCGTGCCACTGATGTCCGAGGCTGCGAGGACATGAGTGCTCCTGCGCGAGGCGATGTCGTCGGCTCAGCAGCACCGAGATGCTCGCAGAGCCTCACATCTCGGTGGCACGGGCCTTGGTACGGGTCGGTGGCCGGGGAACCAGCTTTTCATTTCAGCTTTTCAGCCGAGGGTGCGGGGTTGAAAAGCTGAGGTGAAAAGGAAGATGACGGGGTGAGGGGGTGAAGGGGGAGCAAGACAAGGAGACATCAGACAGGAGACAAGGAGAAAGCACCCACACGCGGCGTGTTTCCGCTCTCCCAGTCTCATTTCTCCGAGTCTTCTGTCTCATGTCTCCTGTCTCATGTCTCCCAGACTCGCTTCCTCCCCCTTCTCGCCTGAAATCTTGAGGAATTCCCTCCCAAAGACCCGACGATTCGTTTAGATTGAGCGCAGATTGCGCTAAGATCGCGTCAAGAAACGGGGGAGCAGACGGAGCACGGCCACGCTCGCCGGATGCGGCCCGTCGCTCATAAGCCTCTGGAATCACAGCAGTTGCCCGACATGGTACAGAACATCCCCGACCTTTTGCAGCCTCTGGGTCTCTCGCTCGTTCTTGGCCTCCTTGTCGGTCTCCAGCGTGAGTGGGCCCAGTCCCACGTCGCGGGCATCCGCACCTTCTCGCTCATCACGCTGCTCGGCACGGCATCGGCCCTGCTCGCCAAGGAGTTCGGCGGCTGGGTCGTCGCCGCCAGTTTCGTCGGCGTGATCGGTGCGGCCGCGATCGGCAATCTGAACGACACCAAGAAGGACGGCCGCGGCGCGGGCGTCACCACCGAGATCGCGATGCTCGTGATGTTCGCCGTGGGCGCGATGCTCACGGTCTTCCCGGCCCAGGTCTCGGTCGCGCTGGGTGGCATCGTGGCACTGCTGCTGCACGCCAAGGGCTGGCTGCACCGTCTCACCGCCTCGCTGGGTGAGAAGGACGTGCGCGCCATCATGCAGTTCGTGCTCATCACCTGCGTGATCCTGCCCGTCGTCCCCAATCAGCCCATCGGCCCCTTCAGCGTGCTCAACCCGCGCGAAGTCTGGTACATGGTCATCCTCGTCGTCGGCATCAGCCTCGGCGGCTACGCCCTCTATCGCACCGTCGGCGCCAAGGCTGGCCTCCTCCTGGGCGGCGTCATCGGCGGCCTCATCTCCTCCACCGCCACCACCGTCTCCTACGCGCGGCGTGCCTCCAAGGACCGCTCCATCGCCGGCTCGGCCACCGTCGTCATCATGCTCGCCACCTGCGTCATGTACGCCCGCGTGCTTTCCGAAGTCGCCATCGTGGCCCGCGACGCCTTCTGGTCCATCGCCCCGCCGCTCTTGGCGATGATGGCGCTGTCGGTCATCCTTGCGTCGCTCATGCTCATGGTGGTGACGCGCGACGCCGTGAAACTGCCCGAGCAGGAGAACCCGGCGGAACTCAAGAGCGCGCTGTTCTTCGCGGGCATGTACGCGCTCGCGCTGCTCGCCTCGGCCGCGGCCAAGAACTCGGCGGGTCCCAACGCCCACTACGCGGTCGCCGCGTTGTCGGGCCTGGCGAACATGGACGCGATCACGCTGTCCACCGCACGCATGGTGGCGACCAACCAGATGCTGCCGGGCGAAGCATGGCACGCGATCCTGATCGCGGCGATGGCGAACATGGGGTTCAAGGCGATCGCGGTGGCGTTCATCGGTGGACGCGCAATGCTCGGCCGCGCCTCGACGCTGTTCGCGCTCAAGATCGCGGCAGGCGTGGGCGTGCTGCTCTTCTGGCCCCAGGTGGCGTGAGGCGGGGAAGGCCAAAGCGAAAAACGAAAAGCGAAAAGCGAAAATGATCGTTCCAGTTGGGAAGTTCACTGGACGGGACATTTTCGCTGTTCGCTTTGTGCCTTCGCTCCCTCCCCACCCCCTCCGCCCCGACCGCGATACGCTTGCGCACGTCCCTCTCCCGGAGCCTGCCATGTCCGCCACCAGCGTGCAATCCGTTCTGGACCTGCTCAAGAGCAACGAAGAAGGTTCGATCCGTCGACTCCTCGATTGGCTGCGGATTCCCAGCATCAGCACCGATCCCGCGTACAAGGTCGAGTGTCGGCGTGCCGCCGACTGGGCCGCGGCTCACCTCAAGGAATCCGGCTTCAAGGCCCAGGTCCTCCCCACCGGCAGCGCCGAAGCCCCCGGCCATCCGATCGTCCTGGCCCACTCCCCCGGCTCACCCGACTACGCCGGGCCGCACGTGCTCTTCTACGGCCACTACGACGTGCAGCCCGTGGACCCCATCGACCTGTGGGACTCGCCGCCGTTTGAACCCGTCGTGCTTGAGGGCAACCCCGGTGGCCCGGGCCGTCGCATCGTCGCCCGCGGCGCTGTCGACGACAAGGGACAGGTCATGACCTTCCTCGAAGCCATGCGCGCGTGGAAGGAAACCACCGGCGAAGTCGCCGGCGGCGTCAAGTTCACCGTGTTGCTCGAGGGCGAGGAAGAAAGCGGCTCGGTCAATCTCGACGCCTTCGTCGACGCACACCAGGACGAACTCAAGCGCTGCGACGTCTGCCTCATCAGCGACACCGGCATGCTCGGACGCGATCGCCCCGCGATCACCTACGGCGTGCGCGGCCTGGCCTACACCGAGATCGTGCTGCACGGCGCGAATCAGGACCTGCACAGCGGCCTGTGGGGCGGACGCTCGCCCAACCCCATCAGCGAACTCACCAAAGTCCTCGCCCAACTCTGGGACGCCAACCGCCGCGTCACCATCCCCGGCTTCTACGACAGCGTGCGCGACATCGAACCCGCGGAGCGCGAGGCGTGGAAGAAACTGGGCATCAACCCCGCCGAGGCGCTGGCCAACATCGGCTTCCCGCCCGAGGCCGACGTGGGCGAGGCCGGCTACAGCAGCACCGAGCGCGAGTGGGCCCGCCCCACCGCCGAGATCAACGGCATCGTCGGCGGCTACACCGGCAAGGGCGCCAAGACCGTCATCCCCGCATACGCCAGCGCCAAGGTCAGTTTCCGCCTCGTTGCTGATCAGGACCCGGTGAAGATCACGCAGGCGTTCTTTGAGTGGTGCAAGAGCCGCACGCCCCAGGGCTGCCGCTGGGAACTCATCGACCACCACGGCGGGCACCCGGT
Organism: Planctomycetota bacterium; assembly: GCA_033763695.1. Classification (GTDB taxonomy): domain Bacteria; phylum Planctomycetota; class Phycisphaerae; order Phycisphaerales; family UBA1924; genus JANRKB01. Next base: position 13,845 of record JANRKB010000004.1, read on the forward strand.
GACGTGCGCCACGCAGAGCGCGCCGCTGCAGGCCGCGGCCCGCGCAATGGAGCGTGCGGCGGGCAAGCGCCCGGAACTCATCAATTCCGGCGGCTCGATCCCCGTCGCGGGCATGCTCAAGGCGAAGTGCGGCCTGGAGACGATCTTCATGGGCTTCGGGCTGGAGGACGATCGCGTCCACTCGCCCAACGAGAAGTTCGAGATCGAGTGCTTCCGCATGGGCGTGCGCAGCCACGCCATCCTCATCGATGAACTGCGGAAGATGAAGTCACGCCGATGAACGCGGGGCCACGCCAGGCCCATGATGGGGGTAATCGCCGACGTGATGGTCGCGAGGGGGGTGTCGCCGCCGAGTGGTTGCTCGTCGCCACCGCCTTCGTCGCGCTGCTGCCGCTGGGCTACGCGCTCGCACGCATCGCGCAGGGCGCATGGACCCGCGGCGTGCAGACCGTGCCCGTCGAAGAACGCTCGCTCAGCGGGCTTGATCCGGGCCTGCTGGCGCGCACGCTGGGCGTCGCACTGCTCATCGGCCTGCTCGCGACGATCTGCGCGTGGCCGGGCGCGTGGTGGATCCGCCGCAAGGGCACGGGCTCCACGCTCGCGCTGCTGTGCGTCCCGCTGCTGTTGCCCGCGACACTGACGTATGCCGCGTACGGCCTCTTGCGTGCGCCCGGCACATGGCTGGGCGATCTGGCAGAGCGTGCGGGTTCGAGCGGCTGGCCTGAGCTGCCGCTGTTCATCGGTCGCGCGATCGCGGTGGGCGGCCTCTCGCTGTGGGCCACGCCGCTGGCGCTGCTGCCGCTGGCGCATGCCGTCACACGCCTGGACACCAACGTGCTCGAGAATCTTGAACTCGACGCGGCGTCGCGCGTGCGTCGACACGCGGCACGCGTGCGCCTCTGCTTGCCCGCGCTGGGCGTGAGCATCGGACTGGTCGCGCTGGTGATGATCGGCTCGCCCGTCCCGCTGCACCTGGCACAAGTGGACACCTACGCGACGCGCGTGTGGCTGGCGCTGGATCGCATGCCCGAGGCGCAGCAGTGGGCCGCGTGGCTCGCGTCATGGCCGGTGGTGGCGTGCGCACTTGCGGGCGCGTGGCTGGCGTCGGGGCTGGTGACTGATGCGGGCGTTGCGGGGACGGCCACGCCGCAGGCCGCGCCCAGCGCGCGTGAAGCCCGGCGTCGCTGGCGTGCGGCAGTGCCCGCGCTGCTGCTGTGGTCTCTGGCGACGCTGGTGCCGCTGGCACTGCTGGCGTGGAGCGTGCGCGATGCGCACTCCTACGCGAACGTCGTGCGCGTCAACGCCGACGCCGCGGCACGCTCGCTGTCGGTCGCCATCGGCACCGGCCTGGTCCTCGCACTCGTGGGCACGCTGGTCTTCGCCGCGGCCTCGGGCGGCAGCAGTTCGCGACGCATCGCGCGTCTGTGCGTGCGTGTGCTCGCGCTCGCGGGCCTGTGTCCGGGCGTGCTCGTCGGCTCGTGGATCGGCGGCGTGTGGAACACCCTTGCGCCTGCACTCACCGACACGCCGCTGATCGTCGTGCTGGCCCACGCGGCACGCTTCTCGTTCATCGCGGGCGTGATCGGCCTGCGGCTCGCGCTCGCCGAGCCCGCCGAGGAACGCGACGCCCGCGCCATCGACTCGGGCGGCGACGCGTGGTCGTGGTGGATGCTGCTCGGACGCCGCGCGTGGCCGACGCTCGCCGCGCTCGCGGGGGCGGGCGCGATCCTGAGCATCAACGAGATCGAAGCATCGATCATGGTCGTGCCGCCGGGCTTTGACACCCTGGCCCGCCGCCTGCTGGACTATCTGCACTTTGCGCGGATGGAGGAACTCTCGGCGATCAGCGTGCTGATCTGCGGCACGGGAACGGTGCTTGGGCTTGCCGCCGCGATGAGTGTGCGCCGCGAGACGCCGTGAGAGCATGGCCGCGTGCCGGTTTGCCAGACAACTTTTCAACCCCGCACCCCCGGCTGAAAAGCCGAGATGAAAAGCTGCGCGGGCTTCCCCTGCCAGCCTTGCGTGACGCCCGCCCGTGCCACCGACGCTTCTCGCGATCACCCTCGTGTCTTGCACGGCGAAGCCGTGCGGGTCAATAGCGTCGGGTCGTCGCGTAGCGACACCCGACGAACGCGACCAACCCTTCGCGCAGGATTGTCGAAGGTGGATCGTTTGATCCACGATCCACCCGCGACGATTCTGTCCAAAGAGGCGTTGGCTTCCGTGGGTGCCGCTGACTTCTGGGGGCGCGGCGACCCACGGCTACTCACCTCCACGACTTCGCCGTGAAGAAGTCCTGCGCGACGAACACGTACCACAGACGTCACTTCGCGCCGCCGTACGCAAGCGTGCTGGACGGATCATTTGAGCTTCTCGTTTTTCGCTTCGTGTTTGCCTCCCGTGCCACCGAGATGCAAGGCTTTGCGAGCATCTCGGTGCTGTTCTGCCCACGACCTCGCAACTCGTTCAAGAGCACTGATGTCGTCGAAGACTCCGACATCAGTGGCACGGCAAACGCTCCGCGCGGCTCGCACGCTGGACAGATCATTTGAGCTTTTCGCTTTGCTGTTTCTCGCGTTCGTTCACCCCGCGAACCGCTCGGCCCAAAGCGACAGCACCAGCAGCGCATACAGCCGCTGGCTGTGATCGCGACGGCCCTGCATGTGCTCGCTCATCAACCGACGGCACGCGCGCGGGTCGATGCCCAGCAGCTCCCCCGCCGCGCCCAGCCCCGACGACGACTCCAGCCGTGCTCGCAGCAGCCCGCCCAACCCCGCGTGATCCGCGCGGAACCACGCGCCGATGGGAATCGCAAAGCCCATCTTGGGCCGATCGACAAGCGCCGCGGCGAAGTGCATGCGGGCCGCCTCGCGCAGCAGCCCCTTGCGCCCGCCACGCAGCAGCAGTCGCGCAGGCGTCGCCAGCGCCCGCGCCGCCAGCCCGCGATCCAGCAGCGGCGCACGCACCTCCAGCGCCACCGCCATCGACGCCGCATCCGTCTTCCGCAGCAGATCACTCGGCAGATAGCGGCGCATATCCGCCAATCGCACGTCGCCAAGTCCATCGTCTCGCACACCAACACGCGGCACGCCACGCAAGAGGCCCCGCAGATCCGGCGACTGAAAGATCCCCACCAGATCTGCATACGACCCGCTGCGGCACGCCACCACCAGCCGCGCCAGCCGATCCGACTTGCCCTTCGGATCATTCCGCGACAGCGACGTGATCGGCAGCAGCGCGAGCAAGCGGCGCCAGCGCAGCAGCGGCCCCAGCGTGTGCCGCTCGTAGCCCATGAACAGTTCGTCGCCGCCATCACCGCCGATCGCGACGCGCACGTGCTCCCGCGCCGCGCGGCTCACCCAGTGCGTCGGCAGCAGCGAACTGTCCCCAAAGGGCAGCCCCAGCCGCTCGATGAGCAGCGGCAGATCCTCCGCCGGGCGCGGCTGCACGTCGATGGTGCTGTGCCGCGATTCGATCTTGCGTGCGGCCTCCTGCGCGAACGCCGACTCGTCGTAGCGCGCGTCGTTCATGCGCACCGTGAAGGTGTGCAGCGCGCCCAGCGCACGCCGCGCATGCAGCGCGACCAGCGATGAATCAACCCCGCCCGAGAGGAAACACCCCAGCGGCACATCGGCCTCCAGCCGCGCCTGCACGCACGCGGCGATCGCCGAATCAACCTCCGCCGCACTCTCAAAGCCGCGCACCGGCGCATCCACCTCGCCCAGGCGACGCACATGACGCGGCGTGCTCTCACCCACCAGCCACGTCTCACCCGGGCCGATCTCACGCACCTTGTCCCACGGCATGCGCTCCGACCACCCCACCGCGAGCCACTCGCGCAGCGCCGCGGCGTCCAGCGTCATGCGCACGCCCGCGACCCGCGCCCACGCCACGATCGCGGGAATCGTCGACGCGAAGCACCACACCTCGCCATCGCCCAGCGCAAACGGCCCCGCGAGATACAGCGGCTTCTCGCCCGCCGCGTCGCGCAGCAGCATCACGCGCCCGAATCGGTTGGGGCCGTGCGCCATCCACACCGCCGCGGCATACATCCCTTCCAGATGATCCGCCGCCCGCTCGCCCCAGCGCAGCGCGGCATGCAGCAGCGACTCGGTGTCGCTGTGATCGGTGTGAAACGCCACGCCGTCGCGGGCCAGCTCCGCGCGCACCGCGCGATGGTTGTACAGACAGCCGTTGAAGACGATCGCCGCCTGCGTTGGATCATCCGCGCCCTGATCGGGCCGCGCCAGCAGCGGCTGCGCTCCACCCGCGGGATCGATGATCGAGAGCCTGCGATGCACCAGCGCGACATGCACCACGCGCCCGTGATCATCGCGCGACGCGGCACGGAAGCGCCCCGAACCGTCCGGCCCGCGATGCGCGATCGCACCGTCGATGGCGTCAAGCCACGTGTCTGGAATGGCATGCTCAACCGGCACGCGCGGCGAGGCCGACGAGACAAAGCGCACAATGCCGCCGATGCCGCACATGGAACCCGAGAATAGCAGGCCGCGCGTCGGCCATGCATCCCGCGGACCTCACTCCGCGCGTGCCATCGTCGCACGCGTGCTGCGGCGTCGGCTGGAGCGATAGAACCCCAGGCCGACCGCGGCGAGCGCCACCAACGCGGGCATGATCGCCATGTTGATGATCTTCAGCCGCGTGCCCAACGCTTCGACATCCTGCCGCAGATTCAGTTGCACCGCGCGGAGCTGCTTGCGCGACTCGCCCATGGTCTTGCGGAGCTTTTCGATCTCGGCTTCCTGTTCCTTGGTCAGCAGGATGCCGCCCAATGCCGCCGTCTTCTCGTTCTCGGGGCGGGCCTTCTGGATCTGCTCGATGCGGGTCTGCGTCTCGGTGATGCTGGCCTCGAGCACGCGCTGCTGCTCGCGATACTTCCGCTCGGCCTCGCGCTGCAGCGCGTCGACACGATCAAAGGGCCGCGTGAACTTGCCGCGGGCCCGGATGCTGATCAGGTCGGTGGAACCCGTCAAGTTGTCGACGCACGAGAGCAGGAAGTCGCCGTTGTCCGCGGCCTTGCGGATGCCCACCGTCACGCCGCCAAACTGCTCGACCCGCGCCCAAAAGCGATCGGCGAGCATGTCCACATCGGCGACGATGATCGCCTGAATCGGCTGCACCGCGTTGGCGATGAAGCCGTCGGCGGGCTTGTCGTCTTTCTTGGCTTCATCCTTCTTCTCGCCTTCCTTCGCGGGCTCGTCCTTCTTGTCGTCCTTGGCGTCAGTGGGCTTGCCATTGGGGAACGCGCTGGGAACCTTGCCGCTCACGCGTGCCGCGAGGGTCAGCGGCGTGGTGCCGCGCTTGAACTCGGTCAGCAGCTTCTTCGGATCGGGCATGAACTGCAGCTGATTGCCGTCGACATCGCTGGCGTTGGCGGTGGTCGTCAGCAGCGGCGTGAGAGAAGCCGCGCTATTTGGCTTGGTCTTGAAGAAGCCCGCGGTGGGCATCATCACGCGCGTCATCTGGCTGGTGACGGGGTCGTCCTTGTTGACGCCGCGCTGGTCGAGCGTCAGCCAGCAGATGTACGACACCGGATCGGGCTTGGCCGCATCGCCCATCATCACAGGCGTGGCGAAGAGATCGTCACCTGCGATGCGTCCTGCGGGCATCTCGATCCCCCACGCGTCGAAGAGCTTGGTGAGGTTGCTTGATCGCTCGCCGCCCAGCCCGCCCATCATCGGGTTGCCCGCCTCGTCGCTCTCGCACAGTGGATCGACGAAGGCGATCATCTTGCCGCCCTTGAGGACGTACTGATCGATCGCGTACAGCGTCTTGTCGCTGAGATTCTTGGGGTGGATGAGCACGAGCACATCGACGCCCGCGTCGATCGCTTCGCTCTGCTGCCCCAGCATCTTCACCTCAAAGACGCTGCGCAGTTCGCTCATGATCGCCCACGGCTGGCGCTGCGTCGGCCGCCCCGTGCGCGGATCCTGCGAGTAGCCGCCCTCGATCGGCAGCGACGTGATGACGCCAACGACCTTTTTCTTGGGGTTGGCGAGCGTGTAGATGAGTTTGGCGACGTCGTACTCAAGCAGCCGCTCGGCGGTCGGATCAAACAGCGGAATGAGCTGTTGATCGAGCGACGACGCGGTCGTGCCAACCACGCCCATGTAGATGCTCTCGCCCGGGCGGCCCTGCAGCGGCACGCCGACCAGCCCCGCCTGCACCGCGCCGTCCTCGGCCTCGGAGAACGGCTCGGGATCAACGATCTTGACGTCGATCATGCCGCGCGATTCGCGGGCGAACTCCAGCAGCAGATCGCGGACGCGCTGGCCGTAGTCCTGGATGGTGGGCTGTCCCTGCGCGAGTTTGGCACTGTAGTAGAAGGTGAGCGTGATCTTCTCGGGCACGCCGCGTGCGATCTTGCGTGCGCCTTCGGAGAGGGTGAAGAGCTTGTTCTCGGTGAAGTCGAGCCGCACGCCGCGCGTGGCCGAGGCGGTGAAGAGATTGAAGCCGACGAAGATCGCGGCGAGCAAGACCAGACCCAGGAGAGCGGAGAGTTTCTTGTCCATGGGGGATACCAGAAGAGACGGAGAGACGGAGTGAAGACAAAGACTCTGAGACAAAGCGTGGCCAAGGATGAACGAAACGTGCCGAGCCGGAGAACCGCGTTCGTTCGAAGTGACTTGCCACTTCGTCTCTCCGTCTCTTCGTCTCTTCGTCTCTTTCAGCTCCCCTTCTTCGCCTGCACCACGATGCCGTTGGCGCACAGGAAGAAGACGATGAGCGAGACAAAGAACAGCACGGTGCGGGCCTCGATCCACCCGCGGCTCAAGTTGTTGAAGTTGGTCAGGAAGCTGAAGCCCTGCAGCAGATCAAGGAACCAGCCCGGTGCCCACGAACGGAAGAACGCCAGCACCGGCTCAAAGCCCGCGATGAGGAACAGGAAGCACACCACGACGCTGAGCACGAACGCGATGACCTGGCTGCGTGTGATCGCGCTGACGCACGCGCCGATCGCAAGGAACCCGCCCGCCATCAGCCACGACCCCAGATATCCCGCGAGGATCGCGCCGTTGTCGGGCTGACCGAGATAGTTGACGGTGATCCAGATGGGGAACGTCAGCACGAGCGCGATGCCCGCGAAGAACCACGCCGCGAGGAACTTGCCCAGCACGCACGCGCCCAGCGAGACCGGCAGCGTCATCAGCAGCTCGATCGTGCCGGCCTTGCGTTCCTCGGCCCACAGCCGCATCGAGATCGCGGGCACGAGGAAGAGGTAGAGCCACGGATGGAAGTTGAAGAAGGAATCGAGGTCGGCCTGGCCGCGCTCGAAGAACTGGCCAAGGCCGTCGGCGAACGTGAAGAGTCCGGCGAGGAAGAGGAAGATGACGATGAAGACGTACGCGACCGGCGTGGCGAAATAGCCCGCCAGTTCGCGTCGCAAGATGGGTCCGAGGCCGTGCATGGTGAACTCCGAAGAGACGGCGTGCGAAAGGCGGGAAGCAAAGTCACGAAGTCAAGAGTCACGAAGTCGAAAGGCGCGATCGTCGAACGCGGAGTGCCGAATGCGTGCGCTCCGCCCCGCACGGCGAAGCCGTGCTGTTGAATAGCGTCGGGTCGCGGCGCAGCCGCACCCGACGACGAAAAGCCCTCCACGCGGGATCGTCGAACGTGGATCGTTGGGCGCACGATCCAGCTTCAACGATCCGGTCGAAGCGGGCTGGCTTTCCTTGGGTGCGGCTTCGCCGCGACCCACGGCTATGAACCACAACCGCGTTGCGGTTGAAGAGCCGAAAGCGAACGTCGGACGAGGATGAGACGAGTGGACGAAGCGCATGACTGAGAACACTCAAGACGAAGTCCCGAAGCGACGAAGTGCGACGACTATCCCGCGGCTTTGCCCGTGATCGTGCGGAACACATCATCGAGGCGGCCGTTCTCAACACGGATCTCCTCGATGTTCCAGCCGCGGCCTTTGGCGAGGGCATTGAGATCATTGAGGATCGACTTGCCGCCACGCGGAATCACCGTGCAGCGCACCAGCACACCCTCCACGCCGCCGGGGCCGAGGCGGAGCGTGCCGCGATCTTCCACATCCAGCACCCACTGCAGTTTCTTGATCTCGTCAAAGACCATCACGCCGTCGGGCGGTCGCAGCGCGATCGACACGGCGTTGTGATAGCGGCTCATCTGCTGCAGTTGGTGCGGCGTGCCGTCGGCCACGAGCTTGCCACGTGCGATGATCACCGCACGCGAGCACACCGCTTCGACTTCTTCGAGGATGTGCGTCGACAGGATGATCGCCTTGCCGCCCGACGCCGCCATGCGCGTGATGAGTTGGCGCACTTCGTGTTTTTGATTCGGGTCCAGGCCGTCGGTCGGTTCGTCGAGGATGAGCACATCGGGATCGTGCAAGATCGCCTGAGCGAGTCCGACGCGGCGCTTAAAGCCCTTGCTGAGCGTGTCGATCGGTTGACGCATCACGCCGCCGATCTGCACCCGCTCGACGACTTCGTCGATGCGGCCGCGCTTCGCGCTGCCCGACAAGCCTCGGACCTGCGCGATGAAGTGCAGGAACGCCTCGGGCGTCATGTCCGGATACGCGGGCGCGCCTTCAGGCAGATAGCCGATGCGCTGCTTCACCGCGATCGGCGCATCGGCGACATCCTGCCCGCACACGATCGCACGCCCGCCCGTCGGCGCGAGGAAGCCCGTGATCATCTTCATCGTCGTGCTCTTGCCCGCGCCGTTGGGGCCGAGGAAGCCGAGCACCTCGCCCTTGCGGACCTGCAGGTTGATCCCGTCGACGGCCAGAATGCCGCCCTCGAATCGCTTGCTCAGGTTCTGCACATCGACCATGACGCTGGTGGCGTCCGCGGTCGCGCTCGCACCGGCGGCGGACGCCGAAGCCGGGGCGGAAGGGACGGCTGAAGGGACGGTTGGGGTCATGCACTGCTCCCGATGGCGCGCGGCGACACCCGTCGCATCGCGGGCCACCGTACGCCCCAAGGGTCGCGTGGGTTCGCCAGCCTGTCAAACCCGCCCGCTCGAATCTCCCGACCTCGGGCCAAACGGCTCAGCGCGCAGCCCGCCGCCGCGGTCAAGGCTCGGGCAATCGCACCGGCACAGGCGGCACACCCTACCCAACCCATGCCCGGGAGGCTGGATTTGCGCGTGGCCACGCCATCTGCTGGCTTGGGACGCCCCCATTACGCACGTTCTGGGTGGACACCGCGGTGGCGGCGGTCCGACGCCTGCGCGGCGGCTGCGCCGGGGCGATATCGATTCCACCGATGGACCCGCTGCATGTCCGCCCTGCCCGCCGAGCCGCGCACCATCCGGGAACGTCACGTCCTCTCGAGCGCCCTTCCGATCGAGGAAGATCGCTCACTGCTCGTTGATCGCGTCGGCCACAGTGCGATCGTGACAGTCGCCATCGCGTCGATCCGCGACCACCACGCCGATCTCCTCGCCCAGCGCCTCGCGTCGATCGCCACCGATCGCGGCGGGCACCTCGCCATCAACCTCTCCCACGTCGCTGAGTTCAGTTGCGCGTGGATCAACGCCCTCGTCAGGCTCGCCGCGTCGTGCCAAGCCTCCGGCGGCAGGCTCGTCGTCTTCGACCTCGCCGAACCGGCGGCCAAGGTGCTGCGACGCACGGGACTGGACAAGCAACTGCACTTGTGCCGCGGACGCAACGCCGCCCTGCGTGCACTGGGCGAACCCGCCCCATCCGCGTTCGCCGAGGCGCTGAGTCGCTTCTTCGGCGGCGGCGACGCTCCGATGCCCACGCCCGTGGCCGGCAGCCAACGCGACGCCGCCTAGCGGTGCCGCGACCGCCACGTACCGTCTGCACCGTCTGGCACGCCTTTTCGTGGCATTCCCCTGAATCTGTGGCATAGTTCCCCTAGCGACAATCCCGTCGCCGGGGGTTCTTATGCGCCTGACTTCAAACTGCGTTGCAACCCGTGAAGCCGCATGTCCCGCGACGCTGCCCGTCGCGGCCTCGCTCGTCGCGGCTCTCGCGCTGGCCACCGCCGCCTCGGGCGCGACCCGCAACATCATGATCACCGGTTATTGGCCCCCGACCAACGAGATGGTCCGCCAGTTCAGCACCAACCCCGCCCAGAACCCCGGCGGCTGGAAGGGCGAGAACTGGAAGGGCAGCGGCTACAACATCATGTCCTACTTCCCCGAGTTCCCCGACGGCCAGCCCGGCCAAGGCGTCGGCGACTTTGAGGTCAACTATACCGACACATCGGCCGACTTCTGGCGCATCACGGCCGAGGTGAACCCGATCGCGATCATCACCTTCAGCCGCGGGCGCTTCGGCTCCAACTGGGAGATCGAGCAGCGGAACAAGAACCGCAACGACTGGACGCCCGACTTCACGGGCGCGACGCCGGGCACCAATCCGCCCGACTCGACGGCACCGCTCAACTTCGCCCGCTCGTCGACGCTGCCGATGAACCAGATCCGCGACGCCGTGAACGCCGCGGGCTTGGGTGTCAACGCGTTCATCGACACGTCGTTTGACGGCGCGGGCAACTACCTCTCGGGCTATATGGCGTACCACGGCGTGTGGTATCAGTCGATGCATCGCCTGCAAACCGACCCCAACTGGTGCATCGCCGCCGGTCACATCCACGTCGGCATCGGCACATCCGTGGAAGCGGCAACCGCGGCGACCGAGATCACGCTCGACGAACTGACGAAGTATCTGGACACGCGGATCCCCGCGCCGTCATCGCTGGCGGTGCTGGGCGGTGTGTTTGCAATGGCGCGTCGTCGCCGCTAAGCGGCGTGCGAGAACTCAGGCGTTCGCGTCTTCGCCCGCGGCGAGCTGCATGCCGCAGACGCGGGCCTCGAAGGCGAGCTTGCCGTTGACGATGCCCTGCACGTCGGTGACGAAGCGGCGCTTGGACATCTTCACCTCTTTGCAGATGATGTAGAGGTCGTCGCCGGGCTCAACCATCATGCGGAAGGACGCGTCCTCGATGCGGGTGAAGAGGACGACCCGCTTCTCCTGCCTGTTCCGCGAGTTGTAGTTGTAACAGGCAAGCTGAGCGCCAGCCTCGATCTGCAGCACGCCGGGGAGCACCGGCTTGCCGGGGAAGTGCCCCGCGCACCAGAACTCGTCCGAGCGATTGTGCTTCACGCCGACCGTCAAGCGCCGGTCGTCCGACTCCCAGATCACCGCGTCGAGCAAAGCCATGACGCCGCGATGCGGGTTGGTGTCTTCAAGCTGGGCCTTGCTGACGAGCACCCGCTTGAGGTCGATGGACGCAAGATCAACCAGAAAGCGCGAGCGCGAGGCGTCCTCGCCGCTCACAGTTGAATCGGCGGGGCCGTTGGTCTGCATCGTCGATGTCTCAGCTGGGCTTCCCGGCATCACGCAGTTCCAGGATCTTCACGCGGATGTCTTGCGCGCAGTTCTTGATGTCTTGCATGGTCGTGCGGACGCGGGTGCCGGCGGCCTTGTTGCCGCCCTCGGCCTTGGCGAGGTCTTCTTCCGCTTGCGCAACCAGTTTCTTCAGGGTTTCAAAGGCTTCCATGGCGACTCCCTTTGATGTCTCGTGCATGCATCCCTCGGCCCGGGCGGCCCCATGCAGGCCCGCGGAGGCGTCAGAACCGCTGCCAGTCTTGGCGGGTCGGGCCGCAGAGGCAAGTCCGAACCGGCCTCCAAAGACCAATCAGGCCGCTTTTACCGGCTGCGACGGGGGCCAAGGCCGGGGTTTTTGCGTGCTTTTGCGGGCAGGCACACCGGCCACAGGCTTCGCGGCAGCCGCGGCGGCACTCAATGCGTTTGAATTTTGATCGGATGTCCACGCCCGCGAACCGCGGCGGCGATCACTTGGACACCATCGGAAGCAGGTTGTTGATCGTCTCCAGTGCCGCGTGCATGTACTTGGTGTTCCCTTCACGCTCCATGAACAGGGGCACGAGGCTCGCCATCAGCACGCGGCGGATATTGGCGATGTCCATGTAGTGGTCTTCGACCGGCAGGCCGCGCTCGCGACGAAGGCGCGCGAGCGTCGACACCGGCTTCACGCCGTGGAGCAGTTCCGGGCGGCCCCAGTACTGACGCTCGAGATATACGGCGTCCTCAACCCAGTGGCCCGAGTGAACCAGTGCAAGGTCAATCAGCACAACCCGCCCGCCTGCGGGGCTGTCGTCGCCGCCGGGGCGCACGCGGCGCATGGCATTGCCTGGGTGCAGGTCGCCGTGGCACCACCACCCACACGCGCGATGATTCCACTTGGCAAGCAAACGCGGCAGGACGCGCTGCACGTGCTTGATCGCCTCGTTCCACTTTTGGCCTTCACTGATCGCGCCGTCGCGTGCCTTGGCCCGTGAACGCTCGATCGACGATTCCCAGTCCATCACCTTGGGCGGATCGATCTGCGGCCGCACGCGCCCCGCGGTTTCGTGAAAGTCACACGCCGCCTGCAGCAGACCGAGCACATCGTCGGCGTTCATGCCCTGCGAGAGCGGATGGCCATGGAGTTTCTCGACCACCAGCCACGCGAGATCGTGCCCCCCCACTTCCGGTCCGCTCGCGAGCACGCGCGGCGTGGCAAGCAGTTCGGCCCGAGCGGCGTCGTCGGCGTCGAGCGTGCCCAGGCCGCAGGTCCAGCGAAACTCGATCGCGCCGACGGGGAGTTTGACGAGGGTCTCGATGGTGCGCCCGTCGGGCAGCGTGAACAGCGCGAAGCCGGTGGCCGCGCCGCCGTGCTGCCACGCCGCACGAAACCAGTTGATCTCGCCGAGGCGACCGTCGCAGGCCTGTCGCAGAGCCGGGCCAAGAGAAGAGGCAAGGGCGTGTGCGTCGTCGTGCCCGGCGTGATCCATCGTCCTCGCACCTCCAAGCCCGGACGCGGGCCAGCGCGACTGCTCCAGCGAGATAGTCGCACACCAGTGCACGCGCGCCAAGGCCCGACGCGAGTTATTCGAGCACTTTTGCGGCGCGGGATCAGCGCGGCGTGGCGTCGATCTCGCTCAAACCGACCTTGGTGATCCCCAGACGGACGCACAGCTCATGCAGCCGCACGACGTCCTGGTAGGGCACGCTGGCGTCGGGCTTGATGACCACGGCAAGCGCGTCGGGGCCGACTTCCTTGCACCAGTGCGTGATCGTGCTCTCGACCACCGCCAGGTTCGACTCGCCGATCTCCTTGTTGTACGCACGCGTCTCGTTGTTGATGCGGCGCAGCGAGAGATCGACGCGGCGGATCTGCTCCGTGGTGGCGGCCGCGGCCGCGGGTTTCATCGAGGGCACCGCGCTGCGCAGCAGCCACTCAGGGCCAAGCACGCTCGCGCTGGCCATGAAGAAAATCAGAATCACCATCGTCACGTCAACCATCGGCGTCATGTTGGGGCCGTGGTGCAGTTCGTGCAGCGCAAGCGCGGAGCGCCGACGAAACGCGGGCTTGCTGCCGGCATTCATCGCGCGCCTCCCGGCATGTCAGCCTTCTGCGTGACGAGACGCACCTTGGTCAGCCCCGCCTCGCGGCAGGCACGGAGCACCGGCTGCACCTCTCCATACGAGAGCGACTTGTCCGCGCGAATCTGCACTTCCTGTCCGGGACGAGCCTTGAGCGCCTGCGTCAGTTCGGTGATGCTCACGAGATCGACGCCCAGATGGACCTTCGCGCCCGGCAGGATATTGATGACGAGTCCTTCGCCCGGGCGCGTCTCAACGCCCGAACGCGTCGTCGGCAGATTGACTTCTTCGATCCGTGCCGAGGCGAGTTGCCCGACGATTAGATAGAAAATGATCAGGCACATCACCACGTCGATGAGCGGTGTGACGTTGATGTGGCCGACGGCCGGGGAGTTGGGAAGAACCCTGCGATTCACATGCGAACTCGGTTTGCGTCTCTCGTCTTTGCTGGATGCCTCGATGCCGCGTGCCTTGATGCCTTCTTCTCACCCGAAACATCCTTGATCGCCGCACGGTTCGGATGCGAAGAAGGCATCAAGCCATGAGGCACAAGGCATGAGGCGCAAGACACGGCGTGTCAGGCTTGCGGAACAGCGGCTTCGGTCGTCTCGGGCGCGGCCTCGGTGTTCTTCTTTTTCTTCTCGCTTGCGCCGGCGCGAATGGCGTGGGCGGGCAACCGCTCGACGATCTTGCTTGCGACGACCATGCCGCGGGTGCAGTGCTTGTCGATGATCGAGCGATAGAAGCCGTAGATCAGCAGGCAGGGCACGGCCAGCACGAGGCCCAGCAGCGTGTGGAAGAGCGCCTTGGAGATGCCCAGCGAGAGATCGCTCGGGCCGGCCTGGCCGCCCGACTCGCCGAGGCTCGTGAAGGCGAGGATCATGCCCCACACCGTGCCCGCGAGGCCCACGAGCGGCCCGAGGTTGCCGATGATGTTGAGCAGTTCGATCTTGCGGAACCAGCGGGCGACTTCTTCACTGGCGGCCATCTCGGCGGCTTCGCGGATCGCGCTGCGGGTGATCTCGCCGCCGTAGCGGGTCTCGTCCATCGACGCACGCACAATGCGCGACACGAGCGAGTCTTCCTTGGTCACCAGCGTGCGCAGGTCGTCCCAGCGCTTGGCCTCGCTGTATTCATCAGCCTTGCGCACCGCCCGCGATGGAAGAATGCGCGATTGGCGGATGTCGATCAGGCAGCGCACGATCACCGACACCGCCAGCATCGAGCCCATCAGCAGCACGACGGTGAACGCGTCGAACGATTGGCGGAACAGCGGCCACAGGCCCGCGGCACGCGGCGCATCCGCGGCAGAGGCAACGGCCGGAGCCGCGCACATGACGCCGAGGGTGAGCAGGAGGGAGAGTCGGTTCTTCATCGGTGCAAGCGTAGGAACAGATCATGCGACCGGGCAGCGCGTCCGGCGCGACTCATTCACCCAGCACATACGTCGTCCCTGCCGTGTTGCTCATCCATGCTCGCTCCAGGTCGGCACGCGGATAAACGCGGCGTCCTTCGCGCTCGTCGCCGAACGCCGGATCGTTCACCGTTGCATCGCCTTCGGGTGTGAAGCCCGTGAGGACGATGAGGTGACCATCGGTCTTCTCAAATGCCGCGGGGAGTTCGCCAGGGCCGAAGCGGACGCTGATCACCAGCGGCGTGCCGCGTGCGATGAACGCCTCGGCCTCCGACCACGATGAGATGCGCGTCAGATATCCGGGCACGCCGAGCGTGTACGCCGCTTGGATGTTGCGGGCCCAGTTGCCGTAGACGTCATGCGCGGCGTCGTACGCACACTCGGCGACGCCCAGCACCGGCACGGGCTTGCCGCGATAGGCCAGAACCATCGCAACGCTCGTGGGCGAACAAAGTCGACCGGCAAGCTCGGCACGATCGGTCCGCTGAGAGCGATGCGGCACATCAAGGGTGCGGAGCCGCTGATTGGGCAGGGGGCGATTTGCTTCCGCCGCGCGGCGTGCATCCGCGAGCGTCTCGGACCACGAGCGCGTGCCGCTCTCGGCGGTGGTCGTCCACGCGATGCGCCGCACGGTGCTCGCGGCCGCGCCTGTGGCACGCACGCGCCACGCGAGCCGATCAAAGCGAGCGGCGGCAGGCGCGACAAACGTGTCGATATCGATCTTCCCACGGCGCGGCTCGTCAGCCCCACCAAACGACGATGCGCTGTCGGGCGCATCAGGCACCGGCTGGCCCCACGACATCATCGGCATCCACGGCGACCAGAACTCGGCGTGGTCCGCGGAGACCGCCGCACTCTGGCCGACGCGGATCTCGACCACGATGCCCGAACCCGCGGGAACGTCGGCGTTGGCGCTGAGAATCGCCTCCGTAAAGCCGCGCTCGATGCTGATCGGTTCACTCACGAGCGGGGATGCCGCCGAAACGCTGGCGCGCATGTCGCCCACCGCACTCGTATGGATGAACTCCGTGAGCGGCGCGTCAACAGTGCTGCGTGCAGGGCCGCTCGCACAGCCGGGGGCGAACGCGAGAATCGCACCGATGAACGCACCCCGCAGGACGCGACTCCACGCCGCCCGCGGCGATCCTCGCACGATTCTGGAAGCCAACGACGCGCGTGCAAACCCGGTCATGACCCGAGCATAGCCGATTTTCTCGATTCGCCTGACGGAGAAGAGGCGCGTGCGCATCTACATCGCTATGCCGAACGGGGTTCGGCACGGGGCTTTGGTTCGGATCGTGGGAGCAACTCAATGAGCGGAACGAATCCTTCGGGCGGCACGGGCAAGGCGATCGCCGCGGGCGTTGTCGCGCTGGGCGGGGCGGCACTTCTCGGCTGGACGCTGTATGACACCTACTGGCGTCCCGAACCGCCCATCGCGCGCGTCGCCGCAGCTGACTCGGAAGCGAAGAAGAGCGACGACGCCACGCCGGCCAAGGCGGGCGAGCATGCCGCGCCCGAGTCGGGCAACCAACTGAAGCTCTCGGGCAAGGAAGCCGAGGCGTTCCTGAATCGGCCGCGCGTCGAGATGGTGGCGGACGCACGGTTCCCCAGCGTCAAGAGCGACGAAGACGCCGCCGGGCTGGTGAAGGACCTGAGCCAGAAGTACTTCGACTCCCTCGGCGTCGTTGGTGAAGTGTCGAACGCCCCCGCACAAGCCGCAGAGCAGTTGCAGAGCGTGACACAGACATTCCTGGGCCGCCTGATGGCCGGCCCGACGCAGGACCCGCTTGAGGTGATCCGCGCGCTCGGCGGCGAGACCAAAGACGCCAAGGGCGAGCCGATCAAGGGCGCGGTCGTCACACGCCTTGCGGAACTGCTGACGCACGCATCAATCGACGTCTCCAAGGCGAAGATCATCAAGCCCTTTGAGATGCAGTTGCCCGGCGGCAAGGCACTCAAGCTGCCCACGCCGCCCGGCGGCAGCAACCCTGACGCGATGATGCAGATGATGAACGTCAATCGCACATCACGCGACGACAAGGCCGCGCCAACCACCGGCGGCGAAACCGCCAGCGGCGGCGTGCGTGCCGCGGGCGATCGCGGGATCAGCGGCGAAGAGGACGTCGAAGCAACCCTCACCACGCCATTGATGGGCCTGTTCCCGGGCATCAATGTCGATCAGAAGATCCCGCGGATCGAGGTGCGTGCACCGATCCAGTTCAAGGACGCCGCACTGACCGACGGCAAGCCGACACAGATCGGCCTTGTGCTCGCGCTCAACCCCAGCACCAACAAGTGGCAGCCGGCATCGCTCAACTTCTACGCCGCGAGCCTCGACACGCTCAAGGCGATCGGCAAGTCGATGCGCAAGGACGCCAAGGCGGAGTCGAAGCCCGCCGCCGCACAGGAGAGCAAGTGATGCACACGCCGCGCAATCACAGCACGCGCACAAGCACCCGCACCGCCGCCTCGGCCTTCACCCTCGTTGAGTTGCTGGTGGTCATCGGCATCGTCTCGATCCTGCTCTCGCTCGCGCTGCCCGCGCTGGCCAAGGCCAAGATCGCGGCCAAGCAGACGCTCGCGCTCTCGAACCTGCGCCAGGTCGGCTTGTCCTTCCAGCA
>JANRKB010000005.1:0-2938 GCA_033763695.1 Planctomycetota bacterium
GGGCTGGCGCGGCTGAGTGCGCGGTGGGGCGCTGCTGACGAGAATGCGGAGCGGCGGCGGTGGGCGCTGGCGCAGTTTGTGGCGCTGGGGTGGTCGGAGGGGGCGGTGCCGGTGCCGGGCGTGCGCGAATGTCCGGTGGATTGGTTCATGCCGTATGGGCGCGGGCGGATGGCGGGGACGCGGGATGAACTGGATGTGTTCGCGGGGGAGGCGGGCGCGGGGAGCGCGGCGGAGTCGCGCGTGAAGGCGGAGGCGGAGCCGCTGCGGTCGGGGCGCGATGTGGACGAGGCGGTGGCGGGGGCTGTCGCGTCGCGGCTTGAGGCGGATGTGCCGCTCGGGTGCTTTCTATCGGGGGGCGTGGATTCGTCGCTGGTCGCGCTGCACGCGCGGCGGCGGCTCGGGCGGCTGAGCACGTTCACGGTGCGGATGCCGGATGCGCGGATGGATGAGTCGGCGTTCGCCGCACGCGCGGCGGAGGTGGTTGGGTCGGAGCATCATGTCGTCGACGCGCACGCGCGGCCTGCGGAGGACTTGGTAACACTGATCGGGCAAGTGGGCGTGCCGTTCGGGGATTCGTCGCTGCTCGCGGCGCACTGGGTGAGTCGAGCGGCGCGGGAGACGGGCGGGCTGCGGGTGGCGATCGGCGGGGATGGGGGCGATGAGCTGTTCGCGGGGTACGAGCGGCAGCGGGCGTGGCGGAGGCGCGGGACGCTTGGCGTGATCGCGCGGGTGCTGCCGACGGCGTGGCTTCGGCGCGAGATGGGCTCGGGCGATGCGCCGCGGCGGGCGCGGGCGGAGAAGATCGCGCGGCTGCGGCAGGCGGTGCGATCGGGCGCGTATCTCGATCTGCTGCGCATTTTTCCGGATGAGGACTTGGGACGGCTGAGCCCGGAACTGGCGAAGATGGCGCGGCGGGCGGTGCGGGCGGGGATGCATGACGCGTGGCGGTGGCAGGAACTGCGGATGTATCTGCCGCGGGATCTGATGCGGAAGGTGGATACCGCGTCGATGGCGGTCGGGCTGGAGGTGCGGTCGCCGCTGCTGGCGCGCGGGCTGGCGGATCGGGCGTGCGCGACGGAAAGCGCGACGCTGACGCGCGGCGGGCGGAAGTGGATGCTGCGCGAGGCGGCGAAGCGGCACTTCCCGGCCGACCTGATCGACCGGCCGAAGATGGGCTTTGCGATCCCGATCGGGGAGTGGTTTCGGACGGACTACGGCGGGCTGCGGACGATGCTGCTGGATCACTTGAACTCAAGCGAGCCGTTCGGGCCGCCTGAGCTTGGGATTGATCTCAACATGGCGTATGTGCGGCAGATGCTGGATGAGCATCTGGGGACGGGGCCATCGGGTCTGGTGAGGCGGGATCACTCGCAGCGGCTGTACATGCTGCTGGTGTTGAGCGTGTGGGCGAAGTGGCTGGGGGCGTAGAGGCTGTCCCAAAGTCCAGTATTCACCACGGAGACGCTGAGAGCAAAGAGAAGACGAAATGCAGCCCCTGTGTGGCTGACGAGCATTTGGGGGTCGGTCATTCAGGCGGGAAACTCGCTGTCATCCACAACCCCACCGATGACATCGTAGTCTATCACGACATCGCAGTGCGTCGCCAAGGAGAACTTGCGGGCAGTGTTTATGCCGTCAACGAGCTGTCGCATGGCGTAGTGGTTCAAGCGTTCGGCGTGCACGCTGATGGATAGCGGCTTGAGCAAGGCAACTTGCTGCGCGGGAATGACTACGCCGTGTTCCCGCCTTGCCACACTCTTCAGCGTGAGTGCCCAGTCAGCCGTCATGTTTTCGGACAGCGAGTCCATCGTGTTATCCCAGCCATCGAAGACGAAGCCGATGTACGCGATGGACTGGTGCAGTTGCTGATCGGATAGGAATCTTGCCGCCAGGCTCAGGCAGGAGGTTTGACCTCGATCTCGGGAAACGGCCGAGTGTATAAAGTTGCTCTTGGCGGTTGCCATCAGGTAAATGTGTCGCATGCTGCTCAGAAGTGTAGACGGCGATTGCTGTGCTGTCGGGGCTTCAGGCGAACGCAATCGATAAGGCGCGTGTGCGACCTGTTCGTAGATTCAGGCCTTCCGACCGAACATTGGCACCCTGCGAATAGCGCGATGGCGAGGAGTGGATCATGGGTATCCGCTCGGGCTTGCCAGCTTTGCGATGGTTGTTTTTTTATGGCGTCGACCGCGACTCTGCCGCCGGCGGAGTTTGAGTCGGTTCGCTGTCGACGGGCAGGGGCACCAGTCGCTCCTCGTAGGGGCCGCCCAGTTCGCGGAACCAGTACGTTTTTGGCAAGGCGAGCGTGCGGGCAAGGGCCTGCCAGGCGGCGGGATCGCACTTGAGCGTTTGAGCGATCGCTTCCATCGAGGCGGCGGAGACTTTCGTCTTCCAGACTTTATCGCCGGCGTGCGCAATGACGTCGGCGGAGAAACGCTGCGACGTCTCTACCGAGCGCGGCTGGAACCAGCAGTGCGTGCCGTTCAGCGAACGAATAGGCGCCGCGACGGACGGACCGGTCAATGTGCCCGCCGTGCTTCGCACGGTGCGATGCGAACTGGCTTCCAACTCGGCGATGCTCCAGATCAGTCCGTCCGAGGTTGTTTCCACCGTCACAACGCCCACGGTTGGGGATTGAGCGTCGCGGAGTTGAATGAGCACGCGATCAACAGGAGGTTGCTTTGCGGGTGGACGTGAGCAGCCGGTAAGCACCGCCGCGCAGAGAGCGACTCCGGCGAACGCGGGTCGAGTGCTCGTGATTGAGGCGTCCATTTGGGAGATTCTCCCGCGGCGATCAACTTCAAGGTAGAGCGCTCAAGGTAGACGCCACTTGGCGCGGAAGTCGGGGTCGTCGCCGATGTCGGCGGTCCAGTCAACGACGTGGCCCGACTCGTCTTGAATGTACACGGCCGGTCCCGACGAAAGTACGTACCACGGC
>JANRKB010000006.1:0-1520 GCA_033763695.1 Planctomycetota bacterium
CAACGCGGCCCAGGCGGCGATCGTCGCGGCGTTGGACGAGCCGCGCACGCTCGACCAGTTGGTAGCGGCGGCCAACCTGCCGGCGGCGGCGATCCGGGCGGAACTCACCGTGCTGGAGATCCGGCGACGGATCAAGCGGCATGGGACGCGGTTTGTGCGGGTGTAGAGTTGACAACGACATTGGACTGCTCACGGCGAGCTCGCTTGAACCTCCCAGTCTATGAAATAACTTATGCTAAAGGGGTGAGTTGCGTAATAGGATGGGCCGACGGTTGCTCCAATCACCAACTCTCCCCTTCGGATGTAGAACAGCCCCTCTTGCCGGGGAAACACGTTAGGGTTCGTGGGCAAATTACGCTTCCACGCTGCTATTGCCGCGGTGCTGTCGACTTTGAGCGATGCATCCGTACGGCGAGTCAGTGATTCAACTTCTGACTGGGTCAGAGGGACCGTGAAGAACTCAAGATCATCAGCTTGCCCACGATCGACCGTCAGAATCGCTCGGTGAGGACATACAAAAAACCGACTGCCGTCAGGAAGAACGATATCGGTACTGCCCGGTTGTACCAAGTCATCTCCGCCTAGTTGTGCAAAGTCAAGTTTATTAAACCCGTACGCGACAAGCCAGTCGAGATCCTTCGGAGATCCGACGATAAGAGTTCGCTGTGGGGGCTGGTCGTGGGGGCACGGCGGCGGCAGCCCGGTGGGGGACACGTTCTGCCCAACTGACGACTTGTTGTTCGAGTTCGCGCGATGGTCGCACGAGGCACCAAGAATCGCGAATGCACCCAGCACGGCGAGTGCTGCTGAATTTTGTGTCAATCTGAACCTCCTGGCATGCGCTGTACTTTGGATGTTGCTTGGCAATGCCGCGGCCGAGACTATTCTATTGCACGGCGAATCGCGGCGACTCACTCTTCGGACACGAAGCTCGATATCGTTCAACGCTTGCGAACGGGCGTTCCACATTCCGGACAGACTGCGATCGACGATACTGGGTAGTTGCACCGGGAGCATCGTTTACTCGCCCCGCGAACCTGCGACAGGTAGTAAGCTGCCGCGGCTCGAATCAGCAGCCAGCACACCGCGACAAGGCACAGGCCCGACGCGACGCGCATCGCGGACGCCGCCGCGTTCAAGGCGTGGTGGTGAACCGCGGTGACATCGGGAATGACATGGAAGCGCGTCACCTCGGCACATGGGCGTACGGCGAGGAGGATCGTCTCGTCTGTAAACCGCGGTTGGGCAGGCTCCGCGCGCGTGCGCTCTGACATCCCGACGTGCAGTCTGACCACGGTGACGGAGTCTGTGGACACAAGGGGGCGGAGCCTCAGATCGCGCGCGATGGCTGGCCATTCTTGTCGAGAAGGCTCGATCTGCACGTAGTCGACGACGTCGCCGCTGAACGCGACCTCGCCCGAGGGTACTGGCTCGCACGAGAGCGGCCCGCCGGGGCTTGCCTGAACCACTGCAAAGACACGTGGGGATTGCTGCGGCAGGGCGCGGCGATCGTCGGGAAT
>JANRKB010000007.1:0-46777 GCA_033763695.1 Planctomycetota bacterium
CATCAGCACCAGCGCCGCCAAGAAGTCGGGCTACATCAGCGTCATCGACGCCGACGGCGAGTTCCGCGCCACGCAGGGCGAGTACAGCATCGAGAAGAACACGATCCGCATTACCAAGGCCACGATGGACGCGCTCGCCGCCGAGCCGGGCATGATCGCTGGCGTCACGCCAAGCGACATCATCGACGGCGATCGTCACGGCCATCGCGACGAGCAGCGCTCCGACGCCAAGGGCGGCAAGCAGACCAAGACCAGCAAGAAGAAGGTGTCGGCGTGAGTTCACATCCCTCGCTGCAGCGCGGCCCGGCCGATCTCGTCGCCGGTCAGTGGCGGCAACTCTCCTCCGGCGCAAACACGCTGACCTCGCGCAACCCCGCTCGCCCGACGCACACGATCTGGTCCGGCGCGCCGGTGCTGTCGCACGCCGCCGAGGCCGCGCGTGCCGCCCGCGATGCGGGCCGCGAGTGGAGTCGCTGGCCGTTGGAGAAGCGGATCGGGGTGCTGCGCGAGTTCCAGAAGATCTGCGCAGCGCGACTCGACGCGATCACGATGCTGATCCGCGACGAGACCGGCAAAGTTTCGTGGGACGCGAAGGGTGAAGCGGGCTTGCTGGGCCCCAAGGTCGATATCACGCTCGATCAGTCCGCCGAGGGCGCGATGCGCCGCGTCACCGGGCTTGAACTCGATCTGGGCGGCACCAAGCGTGGCCGCAGTTGGTTCAGGCCGCACGGCGTGATGGCCGTGCTCGGGCCGTTCAACTTCCCGATGCACCTGCCCAACGGGCACATCGTCCCCGCGCTCGCGATGGGCAACACCATCGTGCTCAAGCCCAGCGACAAGACCCCCGCCTGCGGACAACTACTCGGCGAGTTGTATCAGGCCGCGCTCGAAGCCGCGGGCGCGCCGCGCGGCGTGGTCAACGTCGTTCAGGGCGGCGCGGATGTCGCCAAGGCGCTCATCGCCAGCGACGACGTCGACGGCATTCTCTTCACCGGCTCGTGGCCCGTCGGCCGCCGCATTCTTGAAGCCAATCTCGATCGCCCCGGTCGCATCGTCGCGCTGGAGATGGGCGGCAACAACGCCGCCGTCATCCTGCCCGACGCCGATCTGAAGCAGGCGGTGATCGAGTGCGTCCGCTGCGCGTTCATCACCAGCGGCCAGCGCTGCACCTGCACGCGCCGCGTGATTGTCCACGAATCGGTCGCCTCCAAGGTCATCCCGGCGATCTGCAAGGCCGCCAGCGCGCTGATCATCGGCGACCCGGCCGCGACGCACCCTGTGTTCATGGGTCCGGTCATCAACGCCGACGCGCAGCGCGGCATTCTCGACGCGCAGGCTCGCTTCGTCGCCGCGGGCGCAGAAGCACTCGTGCCCGCGACCGCCTCCGACGCGGGCACCGGCGGCTCCTACGTCACGCCCGGTGTGCTGCGCGTGGACGCCTTCCGCGCCGACGACGAGGGCGGCGGCTGCGACGTCGAAGTGTTCGGCCCGCTGCTTCGCATCAGCGTCGTGAAGAACCTGGACGACGCCATCGCGCAGGCGAACGCGACACGCTACGGGCTGGCCGCGTCGATCTTCACGCGCGATCAGAACGCCATCGATCGATTCCTGCACGAAGCCAAGGCCGGCTGCGTCAACATCAACTGCGGCACCGCCGGTGCCAGCAGCAAGCTGCCCTTCGGCGGCCTGGGCCTCAGCGGCAACCATCGCCCGGCGGGGTCATTCAGCCTCGACTACTGCGCGTATCCCGTCGCGGGGATGCTCGAAGGTGGGGCGGCGTTCACTCAAGCCGCGGGCATGCAGTTCGAAGACGCCTGGCTCGCATGACCGACGGCGGCACGCTCTTGTGCCAACGATCGCTCTCATGCACATCACCCGGTTCACGCTCACCGTCCGCGACTATGACGAGGCGATCGCGTTCTACACGCGCGTGCTCGGCTGGCGACTGCTCGAAGACACGCCGCGTGAGGGCGGCAAGCGCTGGGTGCGTGTGTCGCCGGGTGAGGGCGGCCCCGACGTTCTGCTCGCGCGAGCGGCGGGGGAGCGACAACTCGCGAGCGTCGGCAACCAGACCGGCGGGCGCGTCTTCATCTTCCTGCACACTGACGACTTTGAGCGCGACTATGCCGCGATGAGATCGCGCGGCGTGGTGTTTGTGCGCGAGCCGCAGACACACGACTACGGCACCGTCGCGGTCTTTCAGGATCTGTATGGAAACCTGTTCGACCTGATCGGGCCGACGCGGTGAAGAACGCTTCACGCTCGCGTCTGCGAAAGCGCAGTATTCTGGCGGCGAGAGGTACCTGTAACTGGTTCAGCCGCGATGCGAGTGCGTCACGCCTTCACCACACCCAGCGGCCTGTACATTCCTTCCAGCACGACCTTCGAGTCAGCCTTCAGCCAGTGCTCCAGCACGCCCGCGTAGACGCTGCGGAAGTCGATCTTGAACTTCAGGTCGCCGTCGTCCAGGTCCGTCAATGACGGATGCTCGCCGATGACGCCCGCCTGACACATCGGGCCAAAGAGGAACAGCGGCGCCGCGGTGCCGTGGTCGGTGCCGCCGCTGGCGTTCTGCGCCACGCGCCGTCCGAACTCGCTGAAGCACATCGTCATGACGCGGATGTCGTTGCCCTGGGCCTTGAGTTCCTTGTAGAACGCGCTCACGGCCTCGGACAGTTGGCTCAGCAGTTGCCCGTGGCGGCCTTGTGCGCCGCCCTGGCCCGCGTGCGTGTCGAACCCGCCAAGGTTGACGTAGTACACCTTGGTCTTCAGCCCCGCCTGAATCATGCTCGAAACCATCGACAACTGGCGTCCCAGATCCGTGCCCGGGAACGTCACCTGCGGCTTGGTCTTCACGGCCTTGCGAATCAGCGAGCTGCTCACCTGCGCGTCGAGACTCGTGCGCATCAAGAATGCCGCGTTGGAGTCCTTGCGCGACGCATCAGCGTCGCCGCGCTCGGCGATGTCCTGATAGGGCTTCTTGAGCGACTCGTGGATGTCCTCGCCGGTCCAGCGGAAGAGTTCTGCCGACTCAAACGCGATCGGCTTGATCCGCCGTCCCTGCATTGCCAGCGGCGCAGTGCGACCAATCGCGATGCCCGGCTGCGTGTTCTCGGGAGTGTTGGCTGCGCCATTGCTCGCGTCAGCGGCCTTGGCGTTCTGCGTCGCGCTCGCGGGCTTGGGCGCGCTGCCCGATTCGCCCTTGCCATAGCCGCAGCACTCAGCATCGAAGTAGCGGCCAAGCCAGCCGTCGCCGGTGGCGCTCAAATCAGCGGTGTGCCAGATGTCCATCGACTTGAAGTGCGAGCGATTGGGGTTGGGATAGCCCACGCCCTGCACAACCGCGGCGAGCCCTTCGTCGAACATCGCCTTCATGGCTTTCATCTGCGGGTGCAGGCCGACGCCGTCGGCGTTGGGGCCGCTCAGACGCAGCACCTGATCGCGCTGCACGGCGATGCTCGTGCGGACCTTCGAGTACTGGTCCATGCCAAAGGGCACGACCGTATTCAGGCCGTCATTGCCGCCCGAGAGCTGGATCACCACGAGCACGCGCTCATCGGGCACGCCCGGCAGCGATGAAACGCCGGCCTCAAGCATGCGACGGCTCATCGCCAGCGCGGACGAGTTGAGGAACGCCGGAATGGTGGCCGCGGCTGAGGCGAGCGTGATGCCCGTCTGCAGGAACTGGCGGCGTGAATATGCGCTGTCCGTCATGGTGTCTCCCCGAACATTCGATCCAAGTCGCTGACCAGATCCGACTTCATTTCCACTCGATGCCCGATGCCTTCATCCGAATGCCGAATGCCTTCTGCTCGTACCCAGTGCCCACTGCCGAGCCCCTTCCCTCGCCTCAACACAACTGATACTCCGGCATCGCCGTGATCAGCAGCAGCATCGCCACCAGATGATCGTTCTCGATCGCGCCGCTGTGCCCCGCGAGGAAGCCCAGCAACGTTTCGCGTGCGTGCGACGGCGTGCCGCCCAGCGTGAGCCTCAGCAGATAATCAGTGACCGCCGCGGGATCGTTCTCCGCGCCGGGATTGGCCTTGCGCAGCTCATCGAGCAGCTCGGTCGCCTCATACTTCAGCGTGTCGGCCGTCGCGTCATAACCCTGCGGCTTCTTGCCCGTCAGCAGATACGCCATGATGTTCTGGCGCACGAACACCGTGCTGGTGTTGATCCACGAGCGGCCGCCGTCCCAACCCTTGACGCTGGGCGGGTACATGATGTTCTGGCCCATCAGGTCCAGCGCGTCATTGAGCAGAGCAAGGTCGCGTGCCGGCGTGTTCAGCGAGCGGATCGCGCCCACCACCAGTTGCACGGGCGACTTGATCTGTTCGCCCATGATGCGTGGGTGATAGAAGTGCTCGCTGAGGAACATGCGCCGCAGCATCGGCTTGAGTTCGTACTTGTTGGCGGCGAGGGTTTGCGCGAGCGCGCGGATCACGCTCCGCTGCGCGGGGTCGAGTTCGCCGTCGCCGGCCCGCTCGGCGGGCGGCAGTTCCGCAACAAAGAAGCCGTAGAGCTTGCGTGCAAAGAACCGCGGACACGCAGGCTGCTGCAAGATGATCTTGACGAACTCATCGCCGTCGAATGCGCCGTTCTTGCCCAGGATGGTCTTTGCGCCCGTGTCGTGGTTGTTCTTCTGGAACGTGAAGTCGTCGTCGACGAAGGTGTAGCCCGTGAGCGCTCGCGCGCCTTCCTTGATGTCCTTCTCGGTGTAGTTGCCGATGCCGAGGCTGAACAGCTCCATCAGTTCGCGTGCGAGATTCTCGTTGGCCCTGCCCTTGCGCGAATCGTTGTTGTCGAGGTATGCGATCATCGCCGGGTCGCGGATGATCTGGAAGAGCAGGTTGCCGATGTTGCCCACAGCGTGTGCACGGAACAGCTCGTTCTGCTTGAACATGTGGTAGCTGTTCTCGATCGTGCGATAGCTGGTCGCGAAGTGGCCGTGGAAGAAGAGCGCCATCTTCTCCTGCAGCGGGCGGCCCGTCTGCACCATCTTGCGAAGCCACCACTTCTGCACTTCCGCGATCTGGCGTCGATCCTGCTGCTCGCGCTGCTGGCGCATCAGTCGGATCTTCGCGAGCGCGTCCTCGTCCTGAGCCCGTGCCGCGGCTTGCTGCGCCTTGCGCTCCTCGTCCGTCGGCGGACGCATGATGTTTCTGTCAAACAGATCGCCCGCCGCCGCTTCTTCCGGCACATTGTCAACGTCCAGCAGATAGTCGACCGCGCGTTCCGGGCCCCACGAGGCGAGGAGTTGGATCTGTTGAGGCGTGCCGCCAAACCCGGCCCGCCACAGGAGGTGGCGTGCCTGCTCGTAGCCGAAGTTCGCGGGCTTGATCGGCGTCAGTGACTGCGTCAGTCGTCCGGCGTCGTCACCGGCCGCGCCAGTTCGCGTCGCCGGAGAACTCGGAGCGGGTTGAAGTGGCATCTCACAACCTCCGCGGCACGGCTCGGACCGATCCCCGGGAAAACCCGAGACGATCGATCACGTCCATCCACCATCGGCATAACGCCCGCACTCGGGCGAGATTGCCCGATCGCGTATGCCGACGCGCAGTATGCCATGCCTTGCCCGGTCCGGGAAGTGCAATCTTGCCACCAGCCGCCCGCCAACCTCCCTTGGTGCCCGCGTCAGGCTGCCGCCACGGGCTGCGCTCGCGGAAGCCGCCGCACGAGTACAAAGTTCGCGGCCACCAGCGACAGGAAAATCGCCCCATTGGCCTGGTGGGCCGTGCGGATGATCGCCTCCGTGACATTGCTGGCGGCAGGCCCGCTGCCCGCAAAGAAGAACGCGCCCCACCCCAGCATGAACTGGACGAACACCACCGCCAGCACGCCGCGACCGAGCAGGTTCAGGATCCGGGCCGTCGATGCCGCGCCCTCGACCTTTGCGTTCGCCCGCGCCTCGTCCGCGGCCTTGATCGCCATGAACGCCGCCGCCGTTGCGAAGATCACGACCAAGACGGAAAGCGCGATGTGCGAATAGAGCGGATGCGGCGAGCGCAAATGGCGGTACATCGCGCCGAAGATCAGTTGCAGGATGCTGATGTGCAGTGCGCCGGTGGCGAACAGTCGGGCCCGCCGGTTGGCCGCCGTGATGACCTCGCCCGCATGCGCGTACGCGACGGACATGTACATCGCCAGTGCGGCGAGCAGCGCGAAGATGAGTTGCGCCAGGATGCCGTGCAGCATCGCGAGCACGCGATTGTCCAGCGTGACGCGTGTGCCGCCCAGGATTCCCTGCACGCAGATCAAGGCAAATGCCGCGACCGCGAGCGTCTTTTGCCAGCCTGGTCGCCGACTTGCCAGCGTGCCGATCATCAGCACCGTGACGCACATGCCCGCAAACACGCCGAAAAGACGGTGCGCGTGCTCGAGATAGACGTTCGGCGCCGCCCGCGGCCCGAGCGGATAGAGGAACATGTTGCTGCCGAAGGTGTTGGGCCAGTCCGGCACCGCCATCCCGCTGGCCGTGCTGGTTACCAATCCGCCCACAAACACCAGCGGCACGATCGCCGCGATCGTGACGAGCACGAAGTGGGGGAGCCACTCTCGGCTCGCCGGGCGTGCCGCAGGAAGCATGCCGCGGCCGATGCCCGCGATCAGACCCAGCACCGTTCCGGTCGTGACGAACCCGAGCGCGATCAGCCACGCGTCGGGGCGGACGCTTGCCGTGGCCGGGTCGGTGGCATTCGCCAACTCGGAGGTCTTTGTCCCCAGGACGGGCAGGCTTGGGAGGGTCGAGACGAATCCGACCAGCAGGCCGCTGACGATCGTCGAGCGCTGAGCGATCGCCGCCACGCGACCCGCGGCCAGCCCCAGTGCGATCAGCCAGACGCCCAGCAAAATCGGCAGTGAAATCGGCTCAGCCAGTTGCAGCCACGGGTGGTGCGTCACGAACCACGCGATCCACAGCATGACCGCGGCAAAGAATCCACCGGTCAAAACTGGTCCGATAAGACTGATTGGACCGACGGGACGGGATGAGCCAGAGTTTTCCACAGCCACTCCAAATCGTGAGAAAGTTCTTGCGACTCAGTCTCATTTGCGGCCAGACGGGAATCGGGCCTTGACAGCGTATGCTCTCGCCGCACAAATTGCTGCCTCACAGAAACGCCCGGGTTCCGTACCGGGGGTATCGTTCGCTGGGAGTTCGTCGGGTTGTGCAGGTTTCGATTCGCGGGTTGTCGGACGTTGTCTTGAGTTTTTCAGCATGGATCGCTTGGCAGATGGGTGTTCTGCATCGGGCATGACGCCGGTGGTTTCCCACTGTTGAGATCAGTCTCTCCACGATTCCGACGCCGTCGCTCGGACGGGTTGGTGTCGAGACTTTGCGGCAAGACGCGTCAAAGGGCGCACCGCAGGGCCGCGTTGCAAAGAGGAGTACCCCGTGTCGGTCTTGTTCCCCAAGTCCTTCAACGTGTTCCCGACCGTCGCCGCCATCGCGGGCCTGTGCGTGGCCGGGTCGGCGATCGGCGGGTTCTGGTACTACGCCACCCCCAAGTTCTTTGAGGTCGGCTATCAGCCCAAGCAGCCCGGCGATCCGGGCAGCGAAGTCGGCTTCCCGCACCACCTCCACGCGGGCAAGCTCGGCATGGACTGCCGCTATTGCCACACCAAGGTCGAGACCTCCTACGAGGCCAACATCCCCAACGTGGCGACGTGCTACGGCTGTCACAGCGAGAACAAACTCAAGACCTGGTCGACGCAGCGCGTGAAGTTTGTCCGCGAGGCTTACGCCAAGGATGAGGCGATCGTCTGGCGCCGCGTCCACAAGGTGCCGGATTATGTTCACAACTTCCCGCACCACGTCCACGTCAATGCCGGCGTGAGCTGCTACTCGTGCCACGGCCAGATCGACGCGATGCCCTACGTGTACCAGGCCCAGCCGCTGGGCATGGGCTGGTGCCTTGAGTGCCATCGCAACCCCGAGGCGAACTTGGTGCCCAAGGACATGGTGACGAACCTCGTCGCCGTGCAGGACATGCTGGCCAAGCGCGTGAGCGGCGAGCCGGTGATGTACGGCGGCCAGCAGAAGAACTCGGCCGACCTGGCCAAGCAACTCGTCGATTCGCTGGAGAACGCTCCGCCACAGAACTGCGGCGCGTGTCACTACTGAGCAAGCGACAGTGCAGCGAAGAGACGGAGATACGGAGAGACGGAGAGACGGAGAGACGGAGAGACGAAGTGCGGAAGCGCAAAGTCACGCCTCGCGATTCGAATGCCTTGTCCAAGTGCCTAGTGCCGATTGCCTAGTGCCCTTTGAGTGAGACCCATGAGTCAAGATCAATGCCCTTCGACGGTTCATCCGGGCCCCAAGCAGCAGCCCTCCAAGGCGGCTCTGGCCGAGCAGCCCCGCGCGTTGACCAATGTCGTCAATGGCGGCGCGAACGGCCAGAAGGCCTGGCGCAGCGTCGAGGAACTCGCCGATCGGGCCGAGTTCCGCGACTTCGTCGAGCGTGAGTTCCCCGCCGGCGCGAGCGAACTGCTCAGCAGCACCCGCCGCACCTTCCTCCAGTTCATGGGCGCGTCGGTCGCGCTCGCGGGCGCAGCCACCATCCCCGGCTGCCGCCGCCCCGACGAGAAGATTCTCTCGTACTCCAAGACCGTGCCCGAAGAAGTCATCCCGGGCAAGCCTCTGTACTACGCGACGAGCATGCCCAGCGTCGGCGGCGGTGCCGAAGGCCTGCTGATCGAGACGCACGAAGGTCGCCCGACGAAGATCGAGGGCAACCCGCTGCACGCCGTCAGCCGCGGCCGCTCGACGAGCTTCGCGCAGGCGAGCATCCTCGCGATCTATGACCCGGACCGTCTCAAGGTCCCGATGTTCGACAACCCCGCACGCGGCCCGCTCACCGCGACGTGGGAAGACTTCGCGCAGTGGGCCGGCCCGCACTACGCCGCGTTCGACAAGACGCAGGGTCTGGGCCTGGCGGTGGTCGTCGACAAGAAGACCAGCCCGAGCCGCGACGCGATGCGCGATGCGCTGCTCAAGCGATTCCCCAAGGCACGCTGGGTGTCGTACGACGCGACGCGTTCGCAGAGCGCGATCAACGGCACGATCGTCGCGTTCGGCGCGCCGATGCACGAGCACCTGAGCCTCGACAAGGCCAAGGTCGTCGTCACGTTTGATCGCGACTTCCTCAGCCAGCACGAGGCGGGCTCGCTCCCCAACGCCCGCGCGTTCGCCAGCACCCGTCGCGTCGAGAAGACGACCGACGGCATGAGCCGCCTCTACGCCATCGAGAGCGGCTTCACGCACGCGGGCGGCCAGGCCGACCATCGCCTGCGTCTGAAGCCCAGCGATGTGGCGCGTGCCGCGATCGAGATGGGCAAGTTCATGCTGCCCAAGCTCGGCGCGCCCAAGCCGATGATCGACCGAATCAGCGCGATCGACACGGGCACGTGGAGCGAAGCGCAGCGCAAGTTCATCGAAGAAGCCGCCAAGGACCTGCTCGACACCGCCAATCGCGGTGCGGGCCTTGTGCTCGCGGGGCCGACGATGCCCGCCGAGGTGCATGTCCTGTGCGTCGCGATCAACCAGCAGCTCAAGTCGTTGGGCACGCTCGTGCGTTACACGCCGATGGACGCGGACCTCGCGAGCGACGGCCGCGCCGCGCTCAAGGCGCTTGCCGACGACATGAAGGCGGGCAACATCCAGAGCCTGGTGTGCATCGGCACCAACCCGGCGTTTGATGCCCCGGGCGATGCGGACTTCGCCGCCGCGATGAAGAACGTCAAAGCGACGGTGACGCTGTCGGTCGAATCGACCGAGACCGCAGCCGCGTCGACGTGGTCGCTCAACATGGCCCACTGGCTGGAGTCGTGGGGCGACACCATCACCGCCGACGGCACCATCGCGCCGATCCAGCCGATGATCGCGCCGCTCTACGAGCCCGCCAAGAGCGAGATCGAAATGCTCGCGATGCTCGCGGGCGTCAAGCGTGCCGACGGCAGCGCGAAGGACGGCTACGAGATCGTCCGCGATGTCTGGCGTGCCAAGCTCAAGACCGCCGACGATGCCTCGTTCGACAAGGCCTGGCGTCGCGCGCTGCACGACGGCGTGGTCGCCGGCACCGGCGGCAACACAACGTCCGCCGAGGCCAAGATCGCTGCATCGTGGCTCGCCGACGGATTTGCCAACGCTCCGTGGAAGAACGCCGGCGAACTCGAAGCGGTCTTCCAGCCCGGCATGCTGTCCGACGGGCGCTTCGCGAACATCGCGTGGCTGCAGGAACTGCCGCAGTTCGGCACGCAGGTCGTGTGGGACAACCCCGCCCTGATGAGCCCGGCGACGGCGATCAAACTCGGCCTCGAGCCCGAGCACTTCACGATCACCAATCCCAACCAGATCTACACCAAGGAGAAGTACCCCGAGGCTCGCGTCGCGACGTTTACCGTCGGCGGCAAGAGCGTCGAGGCCGCTGTGTGGGTGCTCCCCGGCATGGCCGATGACACGGTGATCTTCACCGTCGGCTACGGCCGCACGGTCGCGGGCCGCGTCGGCGATGGCGTTGGCTTCAACGTCTATCCGCTGTGGCTCTCGAGCGCGGGCAACGCCGTCGGCGGCGTCAGCGCTGCGAAGGCCAACAAGACCCACTTCATCTGCTCCACGCAGAACCACTGGTCGATGGAAAGCCGCACCAGTATCGTGCGCGCCGTCGACCTCGCCGCGTGGCAGAAGCACGGCGCGGACAAGGCCGACGACAAGGACGAGTTCTACGGCACGGGCACGCCGCTCAACTTCGCCGAGCGCCTTGGCGAACTCTCACACACGCCCGACAACCTGAGCATCTACAAGAACCCGCTCAACCGCTCCAAGGGCGATGCCGATCCGAACGCCATCATCCCCGGCGACCCCAACGGGCCGAAGTATCAGCAGAACACCAAGCCCGCCTTCCTCACTGCGCCGCAGTGGGGCATGACGATCGACTTGTCGTCGTGCACGGGCTGCGGCACGTGCACCATCGCCTGCCAGGCGGAGAACAACATCCCCGTCGTCGGCAAGAAGGAAGTGGCCAAGGGCCGCGAGATGACGTGGATCCGCGTCGACCGCTACTTCATCGGCGATGTGGCCAAGGGCGACCTTGAGAACATCAACGAGCCCTCGGCGGTCTATCACCAGCCCGTCGCCTGCGTCCACTGCGAGAACGCCCCGTGCGAGACCGTGTGCCCCGTCAACGCGACGGTCCACGGCCCCGAGGGCATCAACTACATGGTGTACAACCGCTGCATCGGTACGCGGTACTGCGCCAACAACTGCCCCTACAAGGTCCGCCGCTTCAACTTCTTCGACTACGGCGTCACCAAGTTCAACGGTGACTACTACGGCAAGAAGCTCGTCGAAGAGATCGTTCCCGATCGCGGCGGCATCACCGGCTCGGGCACGCACAACAAGCTCAATCCCAATCTCATCCCGCCCCGCCTGCGCGACAAGCTCGATGAGATCAGCCGCATGCAGAAGAACCCCGACGTCACCGTCCGCAGCCGCGGCGTGATGGAGAAGTGCACCTACTGCATCCAGCGTCTGAACTTTGCTCGCGTCGAGGCCAAGCTCAACGACCTGAAGGACGCCGACGGCAAGACCGTGGTGCCCGACGGCTTCGTGCAGACGGCCTGCCAGCAGGCGTGCCCCTCGGAAGCGATCGTCTTCGGCGACATCCTCGATCCCAAGTCGAAGGTCAGCCAGAGCCGCGCTTCGGGTCGCTCGTACCTGCTGCTGGGCTATCTCAACACCCGCCCGCGCACTAGCCACTTGGTGCTCGTGAAGAACCCCAACCCCGCGCTGCGCACGCCCGTCGATGAGCCCTTCCACCACGGTGGGCACCACGACGACCACGGCTCGCACGGGGATGACCACAAGACGACCGGCGGCGAGGGCCATACCTCGACGTTCTTCAGCCCCCGCAAGAAGGCTGAGGATCGCGGTTACGCCATGAGCCTCAACGTCCTTGGAGTGAACGCGTGACGAGTATCCACCCTGACCAACTCACCGCAGAGCGCCTGAGCGGCAAGGGCCCGCAGTTGCCCGCGCCCGTCCCCGCCGGCAGCGGCGACGGCACGCTCATCGACGACCCCGCGGTGCGCGTTCCGCTCATCCTCAACAACCGCTCGTTCAAGGACGTCACGGACATCGTCTGCGGCTACGCCGAGAACAAGCCCGGTCGTTGGTGGTTCCCCGCCTTCATGACCGCCTTCGGCATCGCCCAACTCGGCGGCCTCTTCATCCTGCTGCTGGTCATCACCGGCATCGGTCTGTGGGGCATGAACAACGCCGTCGACTGGGCGTGGGACATCACCAACTTCGTCTTCTGGATCGGTATCGGCCACGCCGGCACGCTGATCTCGGCGATCCTCTGCCTGCTGAAGCAGAAGTGGCGCACGTCGATCAACCGCGCCGCCGAGGCCATGACGATCTTCGCCGTCATCTGCGCCGCCACCTTCCCCGGCATCCACATCGGCCGTCAGTGGATGGCCTGGTTCCTCTTCCCGATCCCCAACTACAACGCCATCTGGCCCAACTTCCGCTCGCCCCTGCTGTGGGACGTGTTCGCGGTGTCGACCTACGGCACCGTGTCTCTGCTGTTCTGGTACATGGGCATGATCCCCGACCTGGCGACGCTCCGCGATCGCGCTGACGCCCGTCTCCGCAACAACCCCGAAGGTCCGCGGCTCCTGCCGTTCCTCCCGGTGCGCATCGACGCGCTGCGTGCGTACATCTACGGCTTCCTGGCCCTGGGCTGGCGCTTCAGCAGCCGCCACTGGCACCGCTACGAGAAGGCGTACCTCATGCTCGCCGGCGTGAGCACGCCGCTGGTGCTCTCGGTGCACTCGATCGTGTCGTTCGACTTCGCCACGTCGGTCATGCCCGGCTGGCACACCACGATCTTCCCGCCGTACTTCGTCGCGGGCGCGATCTTCGGCGGCTTCGCCATGGTGCTGCTGCTGCTGATCCCGTCGCGCGAGCTCTATCCGAACATGAAGGACTTCATCACCCTCCGCCACCTGGAGAACATGGCGAAGATCCTTCTGCTCACCGGCATGCTCGTCGGCTTCGCCTTCGGCATGGAGTTCTTCATCGCGTGGTACTCGGGCAACAAGTTCGAGATGCACGTCTTCCTGTTCAACCGCGTCACGCCCGACTTTGTGGACCCGCGCGGTGCCCCGTACTGGTGGGCCTACTGGACGATGATCGGCTGCAACGTCGTTTCGCCGCAGGTCTTCTGGATGCGCTGGGCGCGTCAGAGCCCGGTGATGATCTTCATCGTCAGCGTGCTCGTCACGATCGGCATGTGGTTCGAGCGCTTCGTCATCATCGTGACCAGCCTCCACCGCGCCTTCCTGCCCGGCGAGTGGCACATGTTCTGGCCGACCCTCACCGACATCATGATCTTCGTCGGCTCGTTCGGCGTGTTCATGACGCTCTTCCTGCTGTTCCTCCGGTTCCTGCCGGTGTTCGCGAGGGCCGAACTCAAGGCCGTCATGCCGCAGGCTGATCCGCACGGGCACCACGACGCACACGCCGGTGGGCACGACGCCGGGCATGGACACGACCATGGGCACCATGACAGCCATGGGCACGCCCACTCGAAGGGAGGCCACTGATATGGCCGCTGCTGGCGCGAAGAAGTTGTATGTGACCGAGGCCGGCGTGCCGGTGCACGGCGTGATCGCGGAGTTCGCGAATCCCGCTGCCACCTATCACGCCGCTGAGAAGATCCGCGACGCGGGCTACTCCAAGTGGGACGTCTTCAGCCCGTTCCCGATCCACGGCATCGATGAAGCCATGGGCATCAAGCCCACCAAGCTTCCGCTGCTCGTCGGCGTCGGTG
Source organism: Planctomycetota bacterium (assembly GCA_033763695.1). GTDB lineage: Bacteria > Planctomycetota > Phycisphaerae > Phycisphaerales > UBA1924 > JANRKB01. The sequence continues at coordinate 13,839 of JANRKB010000007.1, forward strand.
CGATCACCGGTGTGACGCTCGCGTATCTGATGCAGTGGTGGATGTCCGCCGTGGACTACCAGCTCGTCACCCAGGGCAAGCCCTACGGCAGCCTGGTCGGCGAAGGCGGCTGGGAGTCCTTCGTGCCGATCACGTTCGAGCTTGGCGTGCTCTTCTCGGCGTTCACCGCGCTGATCGGCATGCTCGCGCTCAACGGCCTGCCGCGGCACCATCACCCGCTGATGAAGAAGGAACGCTTCCTGCGCGTGAGCGACGATCGCTTCATCATCTGTGTTGAGGCCGCCGACGACAAGTTCGATCCCGAGGCGACGCGTGCGCTGCTCGCGTCACTGGGCGGGACGAACATCGATCTGGTTGAGGATGAGTAAAGACAAGGCATCAGGCATTGGGCATCGGGCATTGGCGAAGAGAAGAACAGAGCAAGCAAGGTCGCGAGTCTGGGCCTTTGAGAACATGTCGATGAACACACGCAACACGAACACGAGCGGCAAGGCCACGATCACGGGCGTGCTCGCGCTGGCGGGTTTGACCGCCGCGGGCATCTCGGGCATGGCCGGCTGTCAGGGCGATCGCAGCGACAAGCCGCCGCGCCAGTTCTTTCCTGACCTGGACAACCAGCCCAAGTGGAAGCCGCAGAGCCAGAGCGGGTTCTTCCCCGATGGACGCACGATGCGCCAGCCGGTGAAGGGCACGGTGGCCTACGGCTACATCGAGTTCAGCCCCGAGGCGACGCTCGCGAACCCCGAGTGGGCCGCGCCGTGGAACAAGAAGCGCGACATCCTGCTCAAGGAGAATGACGCGATCTATCAGGGCACCGACGCCAAGTGCGCGTACCTCGACAACATCCCGATCGCCGTCGACGCCAAGCTGCTGATGCGCGGCCAGGAGCGCTTCAACATCTACTGCTCCGCCTGCCACGGCTACGACGGCGCGGGCAAGGGCACCGTTGGTCAGCAGTGGTCCTACGCACTGCCCAACTTCCACGATCAGAAGTACATCGATCGCACCCAGCCCACGGCCAAGGACGGCTACATCTTCCACACCGCCCGCATGGGTCTCTACGGCCCCGACGGCGCACAGAAGATGCCCGGCTACGCCCATGCTCTGAACGAGTACGACGCGTGGGCCGTGGTCGCGTACATCCGCGTGCTGCAGGAGTCTCGCAGCGGCACGCTCAACGACGTTCCTGAGAATGAACGGGCCCAGCTCAAGCAGCAGATGCAGGCCGCCGCCGGCGCTGCCGCCGCGGCAACCCCGCCCGCAACTGCTCCCGCAGCTGCCCCCGCAGCTGCCCCCGCCCCCGGAACCGGAGGTGCCAAGTGAGTCAACTGACCGCCGATTCTGCCGGTTCGATGTCCTCGCCCCGTCAGGCTGAGTTCCCTGACATGCGTCCGGACAACATCTATCTGCCCAATGGCGGCGCAAGCGGCCTGTCGACGATGCTGCTCATCGTCGGCGTGGTTGGGCTTGCCGCCGTCGCTGCCGCCGGCTTCGCCGGTCTTGGCGTTGCCGACAAGGGCTACGCCGTGAAGCACGCGCTGGCCGCGTACCACGTCGGCACGCTGACGGTGCTGACGATGGGCTTGGGCGGGTTGTTCTTCACGCTGGCGTTCCACCTGATCGGTGCGGGCTGGTCGGCGACGATCCGCCGCCAGTTCGAGAACCTCGCCGCGCTGCTGCCCCTGGCCGTGCTGATGATGATCCCGACGATGGTCATCGAGGTGATGGGCAACGGCCATCTCTTCTCGTGGATGAACCCCAAGTTCGCCGACGCGACGCTTCTCAAGGAGAAGGCCTCGTACCTCAACACGCCGTTCTTCGTCGTGCGCTTCGTGGTCTACGGCGTGATCTGGACGCTGCTCAGCGTGCTCATGAACGGCTACAGCCGCAAGCAGGATGTCACCGGTGATCGCTGGCTCACCGCCAAGGCCGCCAAGTGGGCTGCCCCGGGCATGGTGGTCTTCGCCTTGTCCGTCGCGTTCGCCTCGTTCGACTTCCTGATGGCACTCGACTTCCGCTTCTTCAGCACCATGTGGGGCGTGTACATCTTCGCGGGCTCGGCGTTCTCGTCGCTCGCGGTGATGGCACTCGTCTTTGCCTGGCTCAAGGGCAAGGGCCTGCTCAAGGGCGTCGTGACCGAAGAACACTTCCACGATCTGGGCAAGTTGCTCTTCAGCTTCACCGTCTTCTGGTCCTACATCGCGTTCAGCCAGTACTTCCTGATCTGGTACTCGAACATCCCCGAAGAAACCGCGTTCTACCTCTTCCGCAAGAGCGGCAACGTCGGCGAGATCAGCTACAACACCATGTTCGTGCTGCTCTGCCTCGGCCACTTCGGCGTGCCGTTCCTGTTCTTCATCTGGCGCAAGGCCAAGCGCACGCCGGGCCTCGCGGCCACGATGGCGCTCTGGATGATCTTCATTCACATCATCGACCTCACCTGGCTGGTGCGCCCGATGGTCTTCGCCGATGCGGGTCCGGAGATCGTTCAGCCCGGCGTGGAGGCGTGGTGGATCCCGATCGCGGGCGTGCTGGGTCCGGTGGGTGTGGCGGGCTTCTTCCTGCTGCGTCGCATGGCGTCCGGGCCGCTGGTCCCGCTGCAGGACCCCCGCCTGCACGAGGCCCTGCACCACAAGAACTACGTCTGAGAAAGTCGCTCGGGTCAGTTGCACGGACTGGGCAGGCCCAGCCGCATGAAAGTCTCACAAATCCCGCCTGCGTCCAGACTTGGGCGTGGAGCGAAAAGAAGGTTGGAGGTCGGTCACGATGGGCGGACATGCACACGACATTCACGGGCATCACGGCCGGCACGGCGCCGCCGCCCCGGCTTCGCTCCCGGCCGAGCACGCCCACGCCGACGACTGGCACCAGCACGGCCACGGCTCTGATGTGCCGCAGGTCGAGCACGGCGCACGCCTCGAACCCGGCAAGGTCTTCATCGGCTTCGTGCTGCTGGTGATCTCGATCGTGGTCTCGGTCGTCATCGCTGTCCTCTTCTACAACAACTACATGAACGGCCTGAAGCAGGAACGCTGGGAACTCACCAGCATCGGCGCCGACGCCCGCAACGAGCGTGAACGCGTCGAAGTCGAACTCAAGACCTATGGCGTCGTCGACGCGACCGCCGGCACCGTTCGCCTCCCGCTCGATGCCGCCAAGGAACGCGTGCTCAAGAAGTACGAGAAGAAGTAAGAGAGGCATGGGGCATCGGGCATCAGGCATTGGTGAAGACGCAGAAAAGGCATTTGAGACTTGGCATCGGGCACTGGTGAGGGCGCTGAAGTCATGACACGGCACGGCTGGTTGAGTCAGGTGATGGTGCGTGCGACGGCGTTGGCCGCGTGCGTGCTGTCGCTCGTGCTCCCCGTCGCCTCGGTGCATGCCCAGGTCATCAAGGACGAGTTGCCCGCGCAAGCCAAGGGCCTCGACTTCAAGGACCGTCTCGGCCAGCAACTGCCTCTGCATCTGGAGTTCACCGACTCAAGCGGCAAGAAGGTGCGCCTGGGCGAGTACTTCAAGAAGCACGAAGAGGGCGGCAAGCCCGCGATCGTCGTGATGGGCTACTACGACTGCCCGGTCGTCTGCCGCGTCGTGCTCGACAAGGTCGTTGACGCCATCAACGAACTGAAGTTCAAGCTGGGCGAGGACTATCAGTCGCTCTACTTCTCCTTCGATCCCGAAGAGACGGCGGCCCGCGCCGCCGAGGCCAAGACCTCCGCCATCGCCGCGTATCGCGCCGGTGACAAGGCCAAGGCTGAGCAGGCGTGGCACTTCCATGTCGGCGACATGGAATCCAATCGCGAACTCGCACGTGGCTTGGGCTTTGAGTATCGCAAGCTCGACAGCGGCGAGTACAGCCACCCCGTGGGCATCTACGTCATCACGCCCGAGGGCAAGGTCGCCCGCGTCTTCACGGGCTACGTCTATCCGCCCGAGCAACTGCGGCTCGCGCTGCTCGATGCCTCCGAAGGCAAGATCGCCAAGGACATGGGCGACCGCCTGATGTTCTTCTGCTACATGTACGACCCCAAGGCCGGCGCGTACACGCTCCAAGCCGTGCGCGTCATGCAGATCGCCGGTGTGCTCACCGTCATCGGGCTTGCCGGGCTGATCGGCGTGATGCTCTTTGGCGAGCGGATGAAGCGTCGGGCCCGGGCGGCAGCGCTCGCGGCGGCTCAGCAATCGATCACCAATCCATTCGCGTCCGGGCAAGGCCCGGGCTCTTTGTCGGGAACGGCCACATGAATCTGACCTCGCTGTACACCCTCGCGTTTGACAAGCCCGCGGCCAAGCTGCCGGCCCACGACCTGTGGTTCTCTGACCACGCCGCGACCACGGCCGCCACCCACACGGACTGGATGTTCATGTGGCTGTTCTGGTTCTGCACCGCGTGGTTCGTGGTGCTGATGGGCCTGATGGTCTACTTCGTGGTGCGCTATCGCCGCCGCCCGGGTCAGATCGCGCCCTACAGCCCCTCGCACAACACCATGCTCGAAGTGGCGTGGACCGTGCTGCCTTCGCTCACGCTGGTTTTCATGTTCTTCGAAGGCTTCAAGGGCTACGCCGATGCTGCGGTTGCTCCCGGCAATGCCATCGAGATGCAGCTCAAGGCCAAGAAGTGGTCTTGGAGCCTGATCTATCCCAACGGCACCGAGAGCCCCGAGCAGGTGACGACGAGCCCCGCGGGTCCGGTGAAGGTTCCCGTCTTCTACGTGCCCGAAGGCACGCCCATCAAGTTCCGCATGAGCAGCTCGGACGTCATGCACTCGTTCTGGGTGCCCGCGTTCCGCGTCAAGTTCGACGTCTTCCCCAACCGCTACACCACCTACTGGTTCAAGGCGACCAACCTCGACACCACCGACCCCGCGACCAAGACGTTCTCCGCCGACGAGAAAGTTGATCCAATCAACGTTAAGTTCGCCGGCCGCCCGTACATCGATCACTACATCTTCTGCGCTGAGTACTGCGGCGATCAGCACTCCGAGATGGCTGGCATCGTCCGCGTCGTCCCGATGGACGTGTACCTCGCCAAGATCGAAGCCTGGGCCAGCGAGTCGCTCGAGCCGTGGCAGATCGGTGAGCGCGTCTATCAGCAGCAGTGCATCGCCTGCCACTCCATCGACGGCAAGGCCAACACCGGCCCGACGTGGAAGGACCTCTTCGGCCACGAGGTCGAGTTCACCGACGGCACGTCACTCTCGGCCGCCGACATGAGCGACGACACCAAGTTCGCCAACTACATCCGCGAGTCGGTCTACATGCCCTCCAAGAAGATCGTCAAGGGCTACCAGAACCAGATGAACACCTTCATGGGCATGGTCAACGAGAAGCAACTCGACGGCGTCATCGCCTACATGAAGCGACTCAGCGAAAAGGGCCAGCCCGCCGACAAGAAGTAAGCCAGCAACGACTCGCAGTCTTTGAACCCAGCACCAGGATTACAGCGGGGCGAGCCTCCGGCGGCCCCGAGCACATGCGTCCCACGAGGTTGATCTCATGACCACACTCGACAGCAAGACCCACGGCCTTGATCACGCTCACGGCGGGCATCACGACGAGGGCTCCTACCTCACGCCGCGCGGCGGGTGGATCTCCACCGTCATCCAGTGGGCCACCACGATCGACCACAAGAAGATCGGCGTCATGTACCTGACGGCGATCCTCTTCATGTTCTTCCTCGGCGGCGTCGCCGCGCTGGCCGTGCGCTTTGAACTCTTCACTCCCGTGCGTCTTGACGCGAACGGCAACGTGACGGGTCAGTGGCTCGCGCACCTGCCGCTGGTGGGCAATGTCGAAGGCGAGACGCAGAACGTCAACCCCGGCAACAACCTCTACAACCGTGCCTTCACGCTCCACGGCGCGATCATGGTGTTCATGGTGCTGGTGCCGTCGATCCCCGCGAGCCTCGGCACCTTCCTGTTGCCGCTCATGCTGGGCGCCAAGGACGTGGCGTTCCCAAGGCTGAACTTGCTCAGTTGGTACATCTACCTCTTCGGGTCGATCTTCGCCGTGCTGAGTGTGCTCATGGGCGGCGTCGACACCGGGTGGACGTTCTATACGCCGTATTCAACCACGACCGACGCCGATTCGTGGCGCGTTGTGCTCATGATCCTCGGCGCGTTCATCCTCGGGTTCTCGTCGATTCTGACGGGCCTGAACTTCGTCGTGACGATCCACAAGCTGCGTGCGCCGGGCCAGGGCTGGTTCGACATGCCGCTCTTTGTGTGGGCCATCTACTCGACTTCGATCATCCAGGTGCTGGCGACCCCGGTCATCGGCATCACGCTGCTGCTGCTCACGTTTGAGCGCGTCTTCCACGTCGGCATCTTTGATCCCGCCCTCGGCGGCGATCCGGTGCTCTACCAGCACTTCTTCTGGTTCTACAGCCACCCCGTTGTGTACGTGATGATCCTGCCGGCCTTCGGCGTCATCTCGGAAGTGATCCCCGTCCATGCCCACAAGAAGATCTTCGGCTATCGCGCCGTGGCGTTTGCTTCGCTGGGTGTGGCCGCCGTGTCGTTCATCGTGTGGGGCCACCACATGTTCGTCTCCGAGGGCGAACTGGCGGCGACGGTCTTCAGCGCACTGACGTTCCTCGTGGCGATCCCGACCGCCGTCAAGGTGTTCAACTGGATCGCAACGCTCTACAAGGGCTCGATCGCGCTGACCACGCCGATGCTCTATGCCCTGATCTTCCTCTTCCTGTTCACGATCGGCGGCCTCACCGGTCTGCCGCTGGGCACGCTCTCGACCGACATGCACCTGCACGACGGCTACTTCGTCGTCGCGCACTTCCACTACGTGATGATGGGCGGCACGATCATGGCGCTCATGGCGGGCCTGCATCACTGGTGGCCCAAGATGTTCGGCAAGATGTACAACTCGTTCTGGGCGAACATCGGCGCGATCTTGGTGTTCATCGGCTTCAACGTCACGTTCTTCACCCAGTTCATTCTGGGTGTGAAGGGCATGCCGCGTCGCTACGCCACATACGTCGATGAACTCACGATCTACCACCAGATCTCGACGTTCGGCTCCGTCCTCCTGCTGATCGGCTTCCTCGTCCACCTGTTCGTGTTCGTTCACTCGCTGGTGGCCGGTCGTCAGGCGACCCAAAATCCCTGGGGCGGCCTGAGCCTGGAGTGGGAGACCGAGACGCCTCCGATCGAGCACAACTTCCATCACGAGCCGGTCGTCAAGCACGGCCCGTATGACTACGAGACCACCGTCCCGCCGGGTTGGGACCCCAAGGACTATCCGATTCCTCACGCGGCACGCTCGCACGCGGTGGTGGTGAAGCACTAAGCGAAGGCAACGGGCATCAGGCATCGGGCATCAGCACAACGGCTCGACGCCCACGTCCACAAGCACAGGCACTTCTATGAGCACGATCGACGCACATTCGCACGCGCAGGGCACCGGCGAGGATGTCAAACTCCCGCTTTGGGCCCGCTACAAGTACGCCGCTCACTTCCGCAGCAAGGAGGATGAGTTTGACGCGTGCAAGTTCGGCTTCTGGCTCTTCCTGGCCACCGAAGTGCTGCTCTTCTCGGGCATCTTCTGTGCCTACGCCCTCTTCCGCTGGAAGTACCCCGAAGCCTGGGCCGAGGGCTCGAGCTATCTCGACTGGCGATGGGGCGGCTTCAACACCATCGTGCTGCTGGTGTCGTCCTACACCATGGCCGCGGCCATCCGCAACGCCCAGCTCAACCAGCAGGCCCGGATGCGCTTCAACCTCGCCTTCACCATCATCTGCGGCCTTGCGTTCGTCGCCATCAAGCTGCTCTTCGAATACACCCCCAAGTGGACCGGCTGGTTCTTCGTCCTTGATCCCTCGCTCGCCCACCACGCCGACAGCGGCAAGACCATGCTCGGCGGTCTGTTCCACTACGTCGAGGGCTACGGCGGCAAGGCCCCCGGCAAGTTCTTCTCCTACGCCTTCGCCAATGACCCGCACCTGCCGCTCTGGTGGGCCGTCTACTACAGCGGCACGGCCATCCACGCCCTGCACGTCATCATCGGTGCCGGCCTCATCGGTTGGTGCCTCAAGCGCTCCTTCAAGGGCGCGTACGGCCCCGGTCACTACACCATGGTCGAGACCGCCGGTCTCTACTGGCACCTTGTCGACTTGGTCTGGATCTTCCTCTTCCCGCTGCTCTATCTGATCCACTAAAGAGAAGAAGTGGCAGAATGTCCTGTGGGCCCGGCCCAGTCTTTCCTGACTCTTTGACTCTTGGCTCCGTGACTTTCTGACTTCCGTTCTGCAGCCTTCCGCACTTCGTCTCTTCGGAACTTCGTCTCTTCCCCGTCTCTTCCGCTTCGCGCCGCCGCGAAACTCTGTACGAAACCGCATCGAGAACCCGTCATGAGCAACGATCCCCATTCCGGTCGCCTCGGCCACGCCATCGTGAGCAAGTCCGACCACGCGTTCGATCCTGACGCAGGGTCTGTCGATCCGCACGGCGACCACTCCGGGCATCACGGCCACGTGATCATGTCGTCCTTCACGCTTAAGGCCGTGCTCGGCGTGCTGATCGTCCTGACGCTCGCGACGGTCGGCCAGGCCCAACTCGAAGTGTTCATCCAGAGCCACTTCGACATCATCTTCCCCAAGTGGGTCAACGTCGCAGCCTGTATGGGCATCGCGGTCGTCAAGGCGGCCCTCGTGTGCCTCTTCTTCATGCAGCTCAAGTACGACAACCCGCTCAACGGCCTCGTGTTCATGTTCACGCTGCTGGGCGTCGGCCTCTTCCTCGGCTTCACCGCGCTCGACCTGGGCACCCGCGACAGCATCTATGAGTACAAGTCGCGTCTGATCACGCCCGGCGGCATGGGTCTGGGTGGACAGCCCGCCACCGCCACCGCGCGTCAGGCACTGCTCGATGCCGTCGGCCCCGAGCGCTTCGAGGCCATCCGCGCTGACGTCGAGAGCCACAAGCACGGTCACGGCGGCACCGCCGAGGCAACCAAGGCCTCGACCGCTGGCCAGTCGCGCCCCGCCACCGGCACCACGCAGGGCCTGTTCGATCTCGACGCGCCCGCCGCCGAGGGACACGACGCAGGCCACGGCGAAGCCAAGCCTGCGCACTGAAACGACGAAGCGTGCCACTGCCCGCTTTCTTTGCACGGCAAAGCCGTGCGGGTGAGTAGCGTCGGGTCGTCGCGCAGCGACACCCGACGAAAGAGCGGCCCTGCGAGCGGGATCGTCGAAGGTGGATGGTTTGGTTCACGATCCAGCTTCGACAATCCCGACGCAAAATTGCGATTCCGGGGGTGCCGCTTCGCGGCGACCCCGCGGCTATTTACCCCCACGGCTTCGCCGTGGACTGCACTGACGCGCCGGTCGGTCGTCCGCGGCGGAAGTCCTTCCGCAGCATGACGCGCTTCCTACGCTGTTGCATGTTGGATTGGCGAGATCGTCCCGAGACAGATCGCGCCACGGATCGAACGAGCAACGCGCGGGTGTTCCGCGGCACGCGAATCCCGATCAAGGTGCTGTTCGAACTCAGTGCCGACGGAGCGACGCTCGACGAGTTTCTTGGCCGGTTTCCTGGAGTGCGGCGTGATCGGATCATCGCCGCTTTGAGGCACGCGAGTTAATGACGCTTACACGCCCCATCGCCTGGACCGTTGCCGCTGCCGCCGCCTTGACGTTGACGGTGAGCGCGGTGTCGATGGGTTCGCGCGTCAGTGACTACTACAAGAAGAATCCGCCGATCCGCTTCGCGTTCATGCCCGTCGGCCTGACCGAGTTTGGCTTCGCCAATCGGCCGGTGCGCGTCGAGGACACGACCACCAAGGACGACGCCGGCGCGGACGTCCCCGCCATCCGCATCTCCTACGGCGACGACGTGATCACGCTCAAGGCCTCGATCCCCGGCCATCCACAACTGCCGCTGCTCGCCCGCCATGAAGACTGGTTCCGCATCGTGCGCTTCGCCGACGCGACGGGCACCTCGATCGACGGCATGCTCGACAAGATCCGCAAGGGCGAGGTGCCTGATCGACTCGTCGCCGTCACGCGCACGCCGCGGCTTGGTCCGCGCGCGGGCGTCAGCGGTGCGGCAGCCGAGAGCGAGCGCGAGCAGAAGCGCCGCGATTGGACCTTCGACTTCTGGGAGTTCAAGCCCTCCGGCGGCTTTGCGCATCAGCAACTGAACTTCCCGACCACCAAACGTTATGAGCAGCCGCGCGAGGGCGAACTGCGCGAGGACACCTGGCAATGGCAGGCCGCGCTGCAGGTCATGCCCTCGGGCACCGCGCCCAAGTACAAGTTCACCAACGACGGCCTGCGTGCCATGGGCTGGACGCTCCCAGCGACCAGCGGCTCGATCCTCGCCCTGCTGATCTCGCTGATGATCGCCGGTGCGCCGCGCCGTCGCGCCGGTGCCTCTGAGCCGCGCACGGCCTGACCAGGTTCACAACTCCGTTTCGCTTGTCCGTGCGGCTCGGGTACCATGCGGCCCGTTTGCTCGTTTGTCTTGTGTCCCCGTTCGCCGGGAGACTCGCGTGTCGTTAGCCGCACCCGCCCGCACCATCCCGCTTGCGATCTGGTCGCTCGCGAGCGCGGCGATGCTGCTGACCTGGACTAAGCCGTGGATGGCGCTGCTGGCCGGTGCCGCGCTCGCGCTCACCAATCTCGCGGCGATGCAGGACAAGACCAAGGGTTGGTCGCGTCTGCTCATTCAAGTCGCTGTGGTGCTCACCGGCCTCACGCTTGACCTGAAGGACCTGTCGCACTTGGCCGTCAGCGGGCTTTCGTTTGCTCTGGGCACAATCGTTGGCGTCTTCGCGCTCGGCGTGCTCGGCGCTCGCCTGCTCCGCACCGACGCCAAGCTCACCACGCTGCTCTGTTCGGGCACCGCGATCTGCGGCGGGTCTGCCATCGCCGCCGTCAGCGGCGTCATCAACGCCACGCCCGCAGCCACATCGGTCGCGATCGGCGTGGTCTTCCTCATGAACGCCGCCGCCCTGTTCATCTTCCCCGCGCTCGGGCACTGGCTCGATCTGACGCAGGCTCAGTTCGGCACGTGGGCCGCCGTCGCGATCCACGATGTGTCGAGCGTGGTGGGGGCCGCCAAGCAGTTCGGTGGCGAAGAGACGATGCACGTCGCAACCGCCGTCAAACTCAGCCGCACGCTGTGGATCGCCCCGATCGCCATTGCCGCGGGTTGGTGGTTCGCGCGGCAGGAGGCACAGTCCGGCGCGCGGCGCACATCGCTCGCGAGCATCGTCCCGTGGTTCGTGATCGGGTTCGTCGTTGCGTCGACGGTGCGGACGCTCGTGCCGGACGTCGCCTCGGTGACGCAGTACACCCAGCCGATCGGCGGCGCGATGATGACGCTCGCGCTCTTCTGGATCGGCTGCGGCTTGTCGCGCAAGACGCTGGCCGCCGTCGGCTGGCGACCGTTCGTCCTCGCGCTCACGCTCTGGCTGTTCATCAGCGGCGTGTCGCTCGCCGTCATCCGGCACATGTGACGTGCGATGGGTGGCCCATTCGGGTCGTGCGGCGTTCGGTATGTCCGGAAACCGAAAGAATCTCTTTGAGAATTCTGCGATCCCCGGTAGATTGATTGCAACCCCCGGTGGGGCTGGGGTCGAAACAAATCAGGATGTCGTGCGTTCAGCACGGCGCCTGTGCTGTTCTCGGGCCGTGCCCCCCGCTGGCGGTTTGCTCCGCACCAGCAAGGTCGGCTGTTTGATCGCGTGTTGTTGCGATCGCCACGTGTCTGCGCGGCGATTGACTGTTGGTGTCGATGTTAGAGGTGAGTCTTGGCGTCGGAGTTCGCGTCCTCGGCGTCGTCCGAGAGCCTCCGGCACCCGCGTTTGCCGTTCGTGTCTCCAGAGTTCGTCGCTCAGAATCGAAGTCCTTTGCCTTTGGGGTGTCGCTCATGATGAATCGTTCTGCGTTGTCCGTCGCCGCGCTTCTTGTCGTTTGCGGCGGAACGTGCGTTCCTGTGCTTGCCGCGACCCCCAACGACGCCAATCGGCTCGCCGCCGTCGGCCAGACGCCGATCGAGCGTCTCCAGGCCGCGTATCCCGGCGTGCGGACGTTCACCGACGCGGGTCGTTTGCTCTACGTGTATGGCAAGCCGATGACGAGCGGCCCGACGGCTCAGGCCGCGGTCGACGCCTTCCTCGCCCAGTACATCGGCGTCTTCGGAATCGCCGCGGCGGACCTGACGCAGACCAGCGACTTTGACATGTCCGGCGGCAAGTTCACCGGCTTCTGGTTCAAGCAGTCGATCGACGGCGTGCCGGTGGAATACGGCAACGGCCGCATCCTCGTCCTCAACCCGCGCACCGCGGGCGAGTCGTATCGCGTGGTGTATGTCGCGGGCACGTTCGCCGAGCGGCCCGAGGGCGGCTTCGCCGCCGACACGCTCAATGCCGACGCCGCCAAGGCCAAGGCGCAGCAGTTCCATGAGATGCAGACGTGGAGCGAGCCGACGCTCGTGATTCACCAAGGTGATGGCCAGTGGCAGGATGCCCGCCGCGCTTGGAAGGTGCAGGGAACGACCACCGCGGTCGGCATCGTGACTGATCGCCACACGATGTTCATCGATGCCGCGACCGGCGAACTGCTCCGCGATCGCGACGAGATCATGCAGGTCGATCACACGGGCACCGTGCGTGCGTATGCGACCCCCGGCGTCTGGGCCGACGCGTCGACCAACCCGCCCGTGCTGACGACGATTCCTGACATCCGCGTCACCCGCACCGGCGGCAACAACGCGTTCACCAACTCCAGCGGCGTGTTCCAGATCCCGTTCTCGGGCACCGCCGCCGGCACGCTCACGACCAACGTCTCGTCGGGCCGCTGGGTAAATGTCAACCCTGTCGGCCTGACGGAGCAGTCGGCCAGCATCAGCAACACGCCCGGCTCGGCCGCGACGATCACGCTGAACCCGACGCCCAGCGGCGCGACGACGGCACAGATCAACGCCTTCATCCACACGCAGCTCACGCGCGACTACTTCCGCACCCGCACCGGGCCGACGGGTCTGTCGGGCCTCGACATCGTTCTGCCCGCAAACACCGGCGTTTCGGGTTCGTGCAATGCCTACTTCGACGGCGGCTCGATCAACTTCTTCAACGCCGGCGGCGGCTGCAACAACACCGCGTTCTCGACGGTTATCGCTCACGAGTACGGCCACTTCGTCGTCCAGGCGCTCGGTCTGGGCCAGGGTGGCTTCGGTGAGGGTTTCGCCGACAGCGTCGCCATCCTCTTGTACGACGATGGAATCGTCGGCCGCGGCTTCAGCACCAACGGCGGCGCAGTCCGCAACATCGATCAGGCCAACCAGCAGTACCCCTGCAACCTTGAGATCCACACCTGCGGCCAGATCGTCGCCGGCGTTTGGCGCGACCTTCGTCTCAACTTCCAAGGCCTCTACGGCACGGCGTCGCTTGAGCTTGCTCGCCAACTCCACGTCGACTGGTCGCTCATCACCACCGGCGGCACGGGCAGCAACTTCGTCAACTCGGCCCACCCCGGCACTCCGATCGAAGTGATCACCGCCGACGACAACGACGGCGACATCACCAACGGCTCGCCCAACTACACGCCCATCTGTGCCGCGTTCAGCAAGCACAACATCACCTGCCCCTCGGCCTCGGGCGTTGACTTCAGCTATCCCAATGGCCGTCCGGCGAACGTCGCGCCCGGTGAGAGCACCGCGCTCGATGTCACCGTCGTCTCGGCCGTCAGTTCGCCCGAGTCCGGTTCGGGCAAGCTGTTCGCTCGCGTCGGCGGCGTTGGTTCGTACGTCGAAGTGCCGCGTCAGCAACTGGGCACCAATCAGTATCGCTTCACACTCCCGCCGGCGCAGTGCGGCCAGACGATCGAGTACTACATCACCGCCAAGGCGACCACGGGCGGCGTCAACTATGAGCCGCTCAGTGCGCCGTCGGTGCCGTTCACCGCGCTCGCCGGCGTGAACGTCACGACCGTCGCGGCGCTCAACTCCGAATCGATCAGCGGCTTCAGCGCCAGCGCCAACGGCGCGTCCAGCGGCGCATGGCAGAGCCGCGCTCCAATCGCGGCCGGCGCCGGCGACCCCGCGGCAGACTACGACGGCTCGGGCAAGGCCTGGGTCACCGACAATCGCGCGGGCTTCGACGTGGACGGCGGGCCGGTGCAGCTCTTCTCGCCCACCTTCAACCTCTCGGGCTATTCGCGTGCAGTCCTGTCCTATGCACGTTGGCTGACCTGCGACACCGGCGAGGATCGCATGCAGGTCGACATCAGCAGCGATGGCGGCACGACGTGGCAGCCCCTCGAGACGGTCGCTCCGACCGCAGGCTGGCAGAAGGCCGAGTTTGAGCTCTCCTCGATCATCCCGCTCACCTCGAGCGTGCGCGTTCGCTACAGCGTGAACGATCCTTCCGACAACTCCATCACCGAAGGCGCAGTCGACGCGATCAACCTCTTCGCGTACCAGTGCCCGCAGGCTTGCGCGGCGGACTTCAACGCCGACGGCTTCCTCGACTTCACCGACTTTGACCTCTATGTCGCGGCGTTCGAAGCCGGCAATCCCTCGGCGGACTTCAACGCCGACGGCTTCCTCGACTTCACCGACTTCGACGACTTCGTGAGCGCGTTCGAGGCGGGGTGCTAAAGAAGAAGAGACGAAGTTCAGGAGAGACGAAGGGACGGAGTGCGAAGACACAGTCTCTCCAACGTTCGAGATCCCACTCACGCCTCCCGAAAGGGGGGCGTGTTTCTTTGTCGGTAGAACATCGCCGCTTCGTGTCGCGTCCCCGATGCGGTAAACTACGCTCCGCGGCGGGGTGTTTGCCGCGTCAAGGGATGGGACCATGGGTGACACGGCAGAAGTGACCATGTTGATCGCCCGTGCCGCGGGCGGGGATGCCAAGGCCTCCGAGGACTTGCTGCCACTCCTCTACGACGAACTGCGCGCGCTCGCCCGCGGGCACATGTCGCGTGAACGCAACGAGGGCACGCTGCAGCCCACGGCGTTGGTTCACGAGGCATACATGCGGCTTTTGGGCGGCGATGGCGCGGACATCAAGTGGGAGAATCGGGCCCACTTCTTCGGTGCTGCCGCGCTCGCCATGCGGCGCATCCTCGTCGAGCGGGCCCGCAGTCGCAATCGCATCAAGCGAGGCGGCGGCATGCAGCGTGCCGAACTGCGCGAGGACGCTATCGGGGCCGAACCCGAGGCCGAGGAAGTGCTCGCGTTGGACGCCGTACTCGACAAGCTGCGCGAGATGGACCCGCGCAAGCACGAGGTGGTCATGCTCCGATACTTCGCGGGCTTGAGCATCGAAGAGACGGCTCGTGCAATGAACCTGTCAGCGGCAACGATTAAGAACGAATGGACCTTCGCCAAGGCATGGCTCCGCCGTGCGATCGCGGAGGCTGATCCGGAGTGACCGCGATTCTGTGTGGTGGTTGAGCGTCGCGCGGAGTGGACACGCCGTGCGGATGGGGACGTGATGAGCGCGACCGACAGACAACGCAAGATCGAAGAGGTCTTCCTCGCGGTCGCCGATGCGCCGATGGAGCGGCGTGACGCGATGATCGATGAGCTCGCTGCGGGCGATGCCGCGCTCGCGGGCGAGGTGCGCTCGCTGCTTGGCCACCACAAAGACGACGGCGTGCTGGAACCCAGCCGCGAGCATCGCCGCGCGATGATGCGCGCCGTCGCACAGGCCGAGCCCGAACTGACCATGGGCGCGCCGATCGCGCCCGGGGGTCGCATCGGACACTATGAGATCAAGGGCGTGCTCGGCTCGGGCGGCATGGGCGTGGTCTACATCGCCGAGCAGGATCGCCCGAGGCGCATCGTCGCGCTCAAGGTCATTCGGCGCGGGCTTGCGAGTCGGCGCATGCTGCGTCGCTTCGAGGCAGAGGCGGAGATGCTCGGTCGCCTTCAGCACACCGGCATCGCACAGATCTTTGAAGCCGGCACATGGGACGACGGCGGCGGGCCACAGCCGTACATCGCCATGGAGCTTGTCGATGGGCCCGCCCTCACGCGCTGGGTCGAAAACAAACGACTCGGCACACGCGAGTCGCTCGCGCTCATGGCCAAGGTCTGTGACGCGGTGCATCACGCCCACCAGCGCGGCGTGCTCCATCGCGATCTCAAGCCCGGCAACATCCTCGTCCAAGACGGACCCGACGGCATCGGGCAGCCCAAGGTGCTCGACTTCGGCATCGCGCGCCCGCTCGGCGACGCCGACCCCGCCGCCACCACGCTCAAGACCGACATCGGTCAACTCGTGGGCACGCTGGCGTACATGAGCCCCGAGCAGATCGGCGGCAGCGCGGAAGAGGTCGACGTGCGCTCCGACGTCTACGCGCTGGGCGTCATCATGTATCGCCTGCTCGCCGGTCGTCTTCCGCTCGATCTGGGCGATCGTTCGATTCCCGAGGCCGCGCGGATCATCATGGAGCAGGCTCCCGCGCCGCTCAGTCAGGTCAGCAAGATCTTCCGCGGCGACGTCGAGACCATCGTCTTCAAGGCGATGGAGAAGGACAAGACGCGCCGCTATCAGTCCGCAGCCGACCTCGCCGAGGATCTGCGCCGCTATCTCGCGGGCATGCCGATCTCGGCAAAGCGAGACTCGGCGTTGTACGTGCTCGGCAAGCAGCTCCGGCGCTATCGCGGCGTCGCCATCGCATCGGCCGCCGCGGCCATCGCGCTGCTGGGGCTTGGTGCATACTCCGCGTGGCAGTGGCGCGTGAACACGATCCTCGCCGAGCAGCAGATGCTGCTCGCCAAGAGCGCCGATTCGGCCCGGGCTTCAGCCGAACGCGAGCGCGAAGAGGCGACGCGCCTGCGCGTTCTTGCCGACAGCCGCGCCGAGGACATGCGCCGGCAGTTGTACTCATCCAGCATCGGCTTCGCCCAGGCCGCGCTCCAAGGCGACTACGTCCGTCGCGCCCGTGAGTTGCTGACGCACTGCCCGACCGACTTGCGCGGCTGGGAGTGGGACTATCTCTCGCGGCTCAGCGACACCAGCCTCGCCAGCCGCATCATCGAGAAGCCCGATGTCTCCCTGTTTTTCTGCGGCGACGTCGTGGGCGGACGCTTCGGCATCCGCGGCGAAGGACAGTCACTGCAGATCTTTGACGAGTCCACGTTCTGGTCTGGTGCCAAGCCTCTGCTCGTCGTGCCCGAGTCATACGCGATCAACGCACGTCTCTCGCTCGGCGGCAAGGCCATCGCGTTCTCCAGTGCCGATCACGTTGTCCGCTCAGTCAGCGTCGAATCCGGCAAGGAGATGTTCAAACTACGTCCGTTCGCGGGCCGCGCCAACCTCCAGTGTGTCTCGGCCGATGGCGATCGTCTGCTTATCGCTGAAGTCAACATGGGACGCTCGGACGTCATGTGGGCGAGCGCCTCCGACGGCAGCACGCTCCTGACCGGAGAGATCACGCACGACGGCGACGTCATCACGCAGTTTGCCGTGAGCCCCGACGGCAAGCTCCTCGCATACGTCACGCACAACGGCAAAGTCGGCTTCCTCGACGCCCAGACGTTCGCCCCGATCGACGATCGCTTCATCCAAGCCGATCGCTCCATCCACAAACTCGTCTTCTCGCCCGACGGCAAGTACATCGCGATGGCTTCCGCGATGGTCTCGCTTCAGATCGCCGACGTCGAGCAGCGCCGCCGCGTGGCGCTCATCACCGGGACACAATCCGCGTTCAACCAGATCGTCTTCTCGCCCGACGGCACGCAGATCGCTGGTGCGCATGACGACGGCGTCGTCAAGATCTATGAATCCGCGTCGGGGCGCGTGCTCTCGTCGTTGCGCGGGCACACCAGCGCCGTGTTCGGCATCGCCTACGCCAGCGACGGCAAGTCGCTGCTCACCGGCGGCGGCGACGGCACGATCCGCAAGTGGGACCCGTCTCCCGAGCCGGACAATCCTGTCGTTTCCATGGGAACATGGCCGCAGTGTCTGGGCCTCAGCCCCGATGGCAACGTGCTCGCTGTGGGCTTGGTTTCGGGCACGCTTCGTCTGTGTGATCCCGCATCGGGAAAGACCATCCGCGACATCGCGCTCTCGCTCCGACAGCGAGCCAGCGGCATCTGGGGTGTCACCTTTACCCGCGACTCCCGCAAGATCATCGCCACGTGCGCGGACGGCAGCATCCACATCGCCGATGTCGCGAGCGGCGCGATCGAGCGCACCATTCTCAGCGCCCACACCGGCCGGGCCCTCAACGCCCGCGCCTGCATCGGCGACCGACTGCTCTTGAGCGTTGGCGAGGACGGCCTGATCCGCGCGTGGAGTCTCGCGACAGGCCGAAGCGAGGGCAACTGGCCCGCACACCCCGGCGCGGCATTCGTCCTCAACCTCTCGCCCGACGGCAATCGCGCCTTCACCTCCGGCGGCGACGGCATCGTCCGCGAGTGGGACCTGACGCAAACCCTTGCCGACTTCAACGCGCCTGGACGTGGCCTCGAGACCGCCATCACAGCCCCAAAGCAAGTCCGCGAGTACAAACACAGCAGCGCTGAGATGTTCTCCATGTGTCTCAGCCCCGACGGCACACGCCTCGCCAGCGGCGACAGCGCTGGTCTGCTCAAACTCTGGGACACGCGCACCGGCGTCCTTCTCCGTGAGGCGAAGGGGCACGATGGTGCCATTCATCGCATCGTGTTCAGCCCAGATGGACGGCGGATCTTCACCGGCGGATGGGACTCCGTCGCGCGCGTGTGGGTCGCCGACACGCTCGAACAGCTCCTGCTCCTCCGCGGCCACCAGTACATGCTCTACCACATCGAGCTGACACAGGATGGCCGGACGCTCATTACATCCAGTCAGGATCGCAAGCTTCGTTTCTGGTACTCGCGTGCCAGCGATATGCCCGGTCGGATCACGAACACTCCCGCCGCCGCAAACCCCAGCGTGGATGCGACCGCCCCCAAGCCATAAACTCCGCCCGGTTCTGCGGCATGTCGGGGGCACGGGAGACACAGGCCGCTGGATGCTGCCGCGTGGCGATTCCTTGTGAGTACTTTGCGCCGACCATCGTCGCCGGAAGAATCCTCGTCGCCCCACGGCGTGTCGCCAGCGACTTCGGCGCGGCTCGCGCAACGACTGGCGCAGGTGCGTCCGGTTCACCCCGTGGCGGTGCTCGGTGCTGAGGGCGTGGCCGCCCGCGAAAGGGTCCGTGTGTCGCACGCGTGTCGTCCATGGCTCACCACATGCACACTCATCGTCAGCGATCTGCTGTCGCTGATGTTGTCCTGCGGCGTCGCGGTGCTGCTCCGCTACTGGCTTGATGGTCAGTTCACGCTCGACACCTATCTCCGCATCTCGCCGCTGCTGGCGCTCTTCCTTCTCGGCTACGCCGCCGCCAAGCTCTACGAACTGCCGCTCTCACCCACCGAAGAGATTCGCCGCGTCACGATGGTGACCGCAGCGGGCTTCCTTGCGCTGGGCACGATGACATTCCTTCTCCGTGATCTTGAGGCGTACTCGCGCGCCATCTTCTTCGTCGCGTGCGGCCTGTCGATCATCACCGTGCTCACCAGCCGCGTCGTCGTGCGCGCGGTCTTCAGCCCGCGCGCGTGGTGGGGGCGTCCGACGGTGGTTGTCGGCGGCGGGCGCTCGACCCGCCAGGTGCTCCGCCTGCTGATCGAACAGTCCGAGATGGGCCTCAAGCCCGTCGGCTTTCTCGACGATCGCGCGTATCGCGCACGCACCTACGCGGGCGTGCCCTGCCTCGGACCCGTGGACAGCGCGGCCGCACTCTCGCAGGCCAATCGCGGCTTGACGCTCATCGTTGCGTGTGCCGAACTGCCGCGCGAGCAGATCCGCCGCCTGCTCCGCGCCGAGCAGCACATGGTTGGTCACATGATCATCCTGCCCGATCTGCACGGCCTGACCAGCCTCGGCGTCGCCTGTCAGGATGTCGGCGGCGCGCTGGGGCTCAGCGTCAAGAACCGCCTGCTCCACCGCCGCTACGCCTCCATGAAGCGCGGTCTGGAACTGCTCGTGCTCGTCTTCGCCGCGCTGCCCGTGGCATTGCTCACGCTTCTTCTCGCCGCACTCATCAAGCTTGATTCACGCGGCCCGGTGTTCTACGGCCACGAGCGCATCGGCGCGGGCGGTCAGGTCTTCAAGGCCTGGAAGTTCCGAACCATGGCCGTCAATGGCGACGCGCTGCTCGCCGATCTCTTCGCACGCGACCCGGCCGCACGCGACGAGTGGCTCGCGACGCAGAAACTCCGTGACGATCCGCGCATCACCCGCGTCGGCAATCTGCTCCGCAAGAGCAGCCTCGACGAACTCCCGCAGTTCTTCAACGTTCTGCGCGGCGAAATGGCCGTCGTCGGACCGCGACCAATCGTGCGTGGCGAACTCCCGCGCTACGGCGAGGACGTCGAACTCTACAAGTGCGTCCGCCCGGGCATCACCGGCCTGTGGCAGGTGTCGGGCCGCAATGACCTGTCGTACAAAGAACGCGTCCGCCTCGACGCGCACTACGTCCGCAACTGGTCGATGTGGCTCGACCTCTACATCCTCGCCAAGACGTTTGTCGTCGTTGCACTCCAGCGCGGCGCCTACTGACCGGATGTACGAAGTCTCGACGTGCCGGAAGCGAGCACGAACTGAGGTAGAAACGCACAGCGCTCGAACAAGCGCATGCGCTATTCCGACACGCGGCCGTCGCCAGTCATACGGCGTGCCGCTGAGCGTCGACCAGCGCGAGCACCGCGCTCGTCCAGCGCGAGGCGTACGCGTCGGCATCACAAAGCGTTGATGCTCGCACCTGCTCGCGAAGCGCCAGCCGCGTCGCCGCGTCGCGCGGCCCTCTGTTCGCGAGGCTCGTCGCGATGCGCACCGCGTCGGCCTGATCGGTGCCCACCCATGTGCCGCATCCGGCCGCGCTGAGTACGCTCGCGCCGACCCGAGCCATATGTCGATCACCCGCGATCGTCACCGTCGGCACGCCCATCCAGAGTGCTTCGCAGGTCGTGGTTGTGCCGTTGTAGGGCAGGCTGTCGAGCGCGACGTCGATCCGCGCGTACGTCGCGAGATGGCTCTCTGTGTTCCACGCGCGTCCGAGCACGCTGACGCGCGACTCGTCCACGCCCTGCGAACCAAAGCGTGCAACCAGATCACCGATGACCTTGGTGCGCAGCGACTCTTCCGAGAATCCTTCGCTCTTGAGGACCAGCCGTGAGCCGGGGTTGGCGGCCAGCACTTCGCCCCAGAACGCAATACAGCGTGCATTGATCTTGCGTGTGTTGTTGAACGAGCCAAACACCACGCCCGCGCCAGCGTCCGCATGACGCGTCGGCACTGGCGCGTCCGCGGCTGGCTCATAGCACAAGAAGCATGGATCAAGCCGCACCAGCGGCTCCGTTGCGAACGACTCCGCGCCCGTCGGGTCGGTGATCGAATCGACGAATCGCGCGTTGAATGCATCCAGGCCCGTCGTCGCCGGGTATCCCAACCATGTCACCTGCACCGGCGCGGGACGCAGGTGGAACGCCGCCAGCCGCGTGTTGGTGGTGTGCCCCGACAGATCGACCAGCACATCGATGCCGCGCTTGCGGATCTCGCCCGCGAGTGCCGGCGCGTCCAGCGGCGTGACATCGACGAACGCATCCGCCGCCGCCTTGAATCGCGCCGAGAACGGATCGTCAATCGTCATCACCGAGAAACACGTCACATCAAAGATGGTCTTGTCCAGTCGCTCGAGCAGCGGAAGCGCGAAGTACGCCACCGAGTGACGCTTGAAATCGCCGGAGACAAAGCCGACGCGGATGCGATCGCCATGCAGCCCCGCGCCCGTGCGCAGTTTCGCCCCGCTTCCGGCCCGCAGAGGCGACAGCCGCTTGAGGATCTCGCCGAAGCGACGATGGATCATCGCGTGATCCTCGCGCGTCAGATCGGGCGTGTAGTTGCTCAGCATGCACCGCGTCGTTGCAATGCCGCGATGGTTCGGGAATCGCCGCGAGAGTTCATCCAGCGCTGCCGCCGCTTCGTCGTAGCGCATCATCGATTGCAGCATGCTCGCGCGATGCACACCCATCTCCGGGTCCGGCGGGTTGCCCGCCAGCAGTTCGTCGATGACGCCCAGCGCCTCCTCGTGATGACGCAGGAACATCAGGAACTCGAGCATCAGGATCCGAATCGCGCGATCGCCCGCGAGCCGTCGCAGGCCTTCACGCCCCAGTTCCAGCGCCCGCTGCTGGTCCGCGGCATCATCCCGCAGCACGCTCCGCAGTCGATGGGCCGCCACCAGCAGCAAGTACACGTCATTGACCGGCGGTTCCAGATCCCGCAGCGGCATCATCAGCCCGATCGTCTCGTCGGGCCGATGCGCCTCCAGGTGCGAGATCGCATCGGTAATGGCCTGCTGGATGGCGTTCGGGTCCGGAGTCATCGCTCAGAGGGTACCCGTTCGCCGTTCTATTGAGACAACGCGGCCTCAATTCGGGAGCCTCGGCACTTCGGGCGACCTACTATCCACTCGAAGCCCCGACGCGAAAGTCGCCGTACACGACACAAACGCTGTCCCGACCCGCCGCCGTCGGCGGGCCAGAAGTGACCACCATGACCACCGCCGTCAATCAGTTCATTCGCAACGTCGCCGTCATCGCCCACGTCGACCATGGCAAAACCACGCTCGTCGACAACCTGCTCAAGCAGTCGGGCAACTTCCGCTCCGGCGAACTCGAGAAGCTCGAAGGCGGTCAGCATGGCCTGATCATGGACTCCAACCCGCTCGAACGCGAGCGCGGCATCACCATCCTCTCCAAGAACTGCGCCGTCTCCTACGCCGGCCTCGACGGCAACCAATATCGCATCAACATCATCGACACCCCGGGCCACGCCGACTTCGGCGGCGAAGTCGAACGCGTCCTCCGCATGGCCGACGGCTGTCTGCTCGTCGTCGATTCGTTCGACGGCCCCATGCCGCAGACCAAGTTCGTGCTCGGCAAGGCCCTCGAAGCCGGCCTCCAGCCCGTCGTCATCGTCAACAAGGCCGATCGACCCGACGGCCGCCCGCAGGAAGTCGTCGATGAAGTCTTCGACCTGCTCGTCGAACTCGGCGCTGATGACCACGCGCTGACCTTCCCCGTCGTCTTCGGCTCAGGTCGCGACGGCTGGGCCACCAAGACATGGCCGCCCGCAGAAGGCACCAAGCCCGACAACCTCCGCGACATCTTCGAGGCGATCATCACCAAGGTGCCGCCGCCCAAGGCCGACATCGACGCGCCGCTGCAGGCCCTGATCACCGCGCTGGATTACAACGACTACGTCGGCCGCATCGGCATCGGTCGTGTGTTCGCGGGCAAGATCAAGTCGGGCCAGACGGTCGCGATCCTCAAGCAGGCTGACGGCAAGCGCGTCAACTCCAAGGTCGGCAAGCTCATGCAGTTCCAGGGCCTCAAGCGCACCGAAGTGCAAGAGGTGAACGCAGGCGACCTGTGCGCCATCGTCGGCCTTGAGAGCGTCGACATCGGCGACACCATCGCCGATCCCGAGAACGCGATGCCGCTGCCGCCCGTGCGCGTCGATGAGCCGACCATGACGATGCTCTTCCGTGTCAATGACTCGCCCTTCGGCGGCCAGGAAGGCACTTACGTCACCAGCCGCCAGATTCGCGAGCGCCTCGACAAGGAACTGCAGCACAACGTCGCCCTTCGCGTCGAGCAGGGCCGCAGCGCGGACGAGTTCATGGTCTCGGGCCGCGGCGTGCTCAGCCTCGGCATCCTTATCGAGACGATGCGCCGCGAAGGCTTCGAACTCTCCGTCGGCAAGCCCGAAGTCATCATCAAGGAGATCAACGGCGAGCCGCACGAGCCCGTCGAAGAACTCGTGATCGACGCGCCCAATGAAGCCGTCGGCAGCGTGATGGAACTCGTCGGCAGCCGCAAGGGCGATCTGAAGAAGATGGAGCCGCGTGGCGACAAGGTCACGCACATGCTCTTTGAGATCCCCAGCCGCGCTCTCATCGGCCTGCGCAGCAAGATCCTCACCGCCTCGCAAGGCGCGGCGATCATGCACCACTCGTTCCTCGAGTTCCGCCCGGTCACCGGCGAAGTGCCGCACCGCTTGCAGGGCGTGCTCATCTCGCTCGAAGGCGGTAGCGTCACGTCCTACGCCGTCGAGAACCTCGCCGACCGTGGCTTCCTCTTCGTTGAGCCGGGCGACAAGGTGTACATGGGCCAGATCGTCGGCGAGCACAATCGCGACAACGACCTGACCGTCAACATCACCCGCCTCAAGCAGCTCACCAACTTCCGTGCCGCCAGCAAGGACGCGACGGTGGTGCTCAAGGCCCCGCGCAAGTTGAGCCTCGAACAGGCGCTCGAATACATCGAGGACGACGAGCTTGTGGAACTGACGCCCAACTCGATCCGCATGCGCAAGAAGATCCTCGAAGAGAGCATGCGCAAGCGGGCCGACCGCCAGTCCAAGGACCGTGCGGCCGCCGTCGAGGCCTGAGTTCGCAATCCAGACAGAATGCAAGCAGCTTGGCAGGCCGGGGTTAACACGGGTTTGTCCGTTTCTTTGCGCCTTTTGGCTTGCGTCACTTGCAGTTGCCCAATAACCTCAATGTGCTGAATGGGACCTCCCGGTCGGTTTCCGCCTGACCGGGGTGTCTGTGTGGGCTGGTTTGAGAGTGAGTCGGGCGACGCCGTGTGCACGGGTGCCGTCCTGACTCGGAGTAGAGAGGAGTCAAGACATGAAGAATCAGATCGCTTCAGGCGCGATCATCGCGCTGATTGCCGGCTCGGCATCAGCGGGAACGATCGTCAGCCTGGGCCAGGGATGGGAAGCCGAGATTTTCGAGCCCGTTCCCGGCACGGTCAGCCTCTTTGTGGATCCGTCCCCCGCTGGGACGCTCGTGATCCAGAAGTTCGCTGAGTTCATTGCCAACGATCCCTTCACCGGCGCACCGGCGCCGGTGCTGATCCAGTTCCGTCAGATCGCGAGCGACGCCAACACGGCGACCCGCATCGTCATCAACGATGAACTGATCAAGAACAGCACGGGCCAGAACTGGAGCGCTTTCCAGATGGCTCTGCTCGATGGCGGCAACGCGGTGTGGAACCAGGCCCTCTCGGCCGGGTTCAGCATCAACCCGCCCTTCACCACCACGACCTACTCGCCCGACAGCACCGTGGTCACCTTCGCCGGTGGCTCGCTGGCGGCGGGCGCGACGTGGGCGCCTGGCATCGCCAACGGCGGCATGGTGATCGACGTCAATCTCGCGGGCGACAACCCGATGGTCTTCAACCTCAAGGAAGTCGCGATCCCCGCTCCGGGCAGCATGCTCGTCGCCGGTGTCGCGCTCCTGGGAATGGGCCGTCGTCGTCGCGAAGCGTGAAATCGTTTGAAACGTCCACACAGCACTGAACCACGGCCCGGGTCGCTCCCGGGTCGTGTTCATTTTGCCGCCGTTCCTTCGTCACACGTTCCGCCGCGGCCGCCGCGTCGCCAGCGACAGCACGCCGACGCACGCCATCGACACCACGCCCGGCGAAGGAATCTGCGCCAGCGACACCGCGCCGATCGTCAGGTTGCCGTCGTACGTGCCGGGCGACCACGGGTCATTCAGCCACAGGATCGAGACCTCCATCGGGCCGCTGCGCTCACCCAAGTCGATCCACGTCGTCTGCCAGTCCTTCTCCGATGCGGCAGCCGTGAACTTGCCTTCCGTCACGCCGTTGATCGTCAGCGCGAGCACAAACTCATACGCGGGCGGCAGCGTCCCGTAGGAGTTCTTCAGCGTCAGACCCAGCATCGTGGCCGCGGGCTTTTCGCCCGTGTCGAACGTGAACAGCACCGGACGCCAATCCCACCACGTCTCGATCGCGCCCTTCTCGCTCGAAGCCCACCAGTCATTCGAATCAAACTTCGCGTCGGTGCCCGCCTGCTCAGAGAGCGTCGCAAAGCCCTTCGGCGGCGGCTCGATGATGATGCCCGCCAGGCTGCTCGCGCTGCTGGCACCGAGCGCCGTCACACCCGCCATCACCACCGCCGCAAGGCCGATCGAGGAGTTGTTTCGTTCACGCGTCATGGCTGATTCCCAGAGAGAGGAGTTGCTGATCCTCTTCAATCTCCATTTCGCGCGGGTGGGATGCCAGTGGTTCCGACGGCTTCGCTGCATCTTCACGCCATTGGTGTTGGTTTGGGTGCGTTCGGCTGATCGCGCAACACACCCCCCGAAATCAGCGCGGCATCTCACGCAGCCACGCAAAAACAGCACCGGCCCGGGGCGGTCCCGGGCCGACGCTGGGTTCAAAGGCGTGCTGTCTTGTGGTGCTCACCGACGCCGACGCGACCCGGCGAGCAGAAGCCCCAGCGACGCGAGGGAGAATGTGCCGGGCGTGGGAATCGCCGCCGCGGACACGAGGGAGACATCGTCATAGAACGCGGTGTTGCCGCCCGCGGTGTACAGGTCCACCGCCGCGACGTTCAGCGCTGAGCCTGCGGCCGTCGTCCATGTGCCCGAAGCGACCAAGGTGCCGTTGTAGAACTGGCTGATGGTGTTGCTCGCCAGATTGATCGCGATATCAACCGTCGACCACTGGTTGTAGGCGATGGCCACCGAGCCGCCCCGATAGTCGTCGCGCACGACGCCGTTGGCCAGGTCGAAGTTCAGTTGCACGCTCCACATCGCCGAGGAGCTGTTGCCGCCGTCGACGTATTGATTCATCAAGATGACATACGTCGAGCCGGTCTGCCCGCTCGAGATGTACTGCCGCGTGCTGAAGTTCCAGATGCCGCTGTTCACGCCGCTGTACGTCTGCACGGCATCGGTGTAGCCGCCGCCGATCCGCAGAGAGTTGCCGCCGGTGTACGAGATGCTCGAATCAACGACGCCCGCGACCGAGGCGACGTTGTCCCAGCCCTGCCACCCGCCGTTCGCAGACAACTGCTGGCCGTTGGCATAGTTGTCAAAGGAGCTGAAGAACGCGGCCTGGCTGGTGCCAGCGGACGCCGCCAGCGTGCCCGCAATCGCTGCAATAAGTATGGCGTGACGTGCCATGAGACTTCCTCCGCGTGGCCGCGGGCGAGAGAACCCGCCAGCCAACCCAACCTTCCAAAACCGCCGGTAGAAATGCCACCCCTTCCCCAGAATCACTGAGGTCCGCGGCGACCTCACGCGCGATTGTGCGGCCTGTATCGCCTGCGCGGCCTTCGTGGAGCCGCTGCCCGACCAAACACGAACGCCCGATTCGTCGGATTTCCGCCGCTCCGGGGTTGCTCGCGGGCCTCGACCCGGTCACACTACCTCTATGCGGGTCTATCTCGATGACATCCCCGTCGGCGAAGAGCAGCCGTCCCTCGACCTCGCCCTCCGCACCGGCGCATCCGCCGCCGAGGCCCGCGGCAGGATCGTCATCGAAGCCAGCGCGGACGGCACGCCCCTGACCGAGGAGCAGCTCGCCGGCCTCGCGGGCGACTGTGCCTCCATCCGCGAAGTCCGTCTCAAAACCTCGGACCCCTACGCCCTTGTGCAGGTCACGCTGCTCGACGCGTGCGAGGCGCTCGCGGGCGTCAAGTCGCTCCAGAGCGAGGCGGCCGACCTGATCCAGGCCGGCAAGACCGAAGCCGCGATGCCCAAGATGCAGGAAGCCCTCGCGACGTGGCAGGCAGTGTGCGATGTCGTTGAGAAGTCCGCCCGCGTGCTGCACCTCAATCTCGACGCGCTCACGCTCCCGGCCGCCGGGGGCGAACCCCAGGTCGTCGGCAAGCTCTTCGGAGAACTCACCGATCGATTGGTCGAGCTCAAGCGCGGCGTCGTCCACGAGGACTGGTCGGCCCTCGCCGACACCCTCGCGTACGACCTCGACGCTCAGGCCAACTCGTGGGATCGCATGCTCAAGGCATTGGCTGATCATGTTCGTGCAGGTCGTGGCTCGCTCGGAGAGCGAGCCGGATAATGCAAGGAGGCTCGATGTGCTTCCGCGCTGCGTGGTGGCGTCGCGGAAGAAGGGTGTTCCCGGGGGTTCGCGCAGGGTGACGGGTGCCTTCGGCCCGGGCGTGAACAGGGCGCGGCCGGGGTGTGGCCCGAGTGTGGCCCGGATGTGGGTGGATCAGTCGGATGACGACGGCGGGTGCTGCGAAGTCGATCGATGAACTCATGGAGCGGGCCAGCGTTGCGCTGGCCGATGCTGCCTATTTCGACGCCGAGTCGCTCGCGCTCCGCGCCCTGAAGCGGGCCCGCGCCGCCGATGACTTTGAGCGTGTCGCCCGCATCGCGCTGCCGCTGCAGGAAGCACGCCGCCAGAAACGCCAACTCGCGATCGATTCGGGCGTGCGGATGGTGCTTGAGCGCATGCCGCGCCCCAAGGACCTGCTCCCGGGCTGCTATCTCGTGCAGCCGCCGATGATCGGCGTCGAGGCACGCGACCTCCGCCTGGCGCTCGACGCCAAGAAGATCTCCGCACTTGTCATCTGCCGCGAGCCCATGACCCGCGCCGGTCAGTGGCCGGTCGTCGGCGTCAGTGGGGGATCGATGATGGAGGTCGTCTCGCTGCGTGTGCGGATCGCCCCGCCGCCCGGCGTTTCACCTGCCGACTCGGGCATCACCCGCGACACGTGGACCGACGCCCCGTCCGCATCGTGGTTCGAGACCGCGGCCGAAGCGCTCGGCGATGAAGCCCTCGCGCGCGTCGTCCCCTCCGACCCGGCGGCATGGCGCGTTGATGACCTGCTCACATTCCTCGATGCACATCCCGACCACGAGAAACTGCACCAGCGCCTGCACGACGCCGCACGCGCCGCGATGTTCGAGCCTGTCCCCGAACAGCCCAAGCGCAAGTTCGCCGACGAACGATCATTCTGACGTTCGCGAACCGCGCCAGACTTTGGTCTGCATTCCGCGTTCCGTGCCGCACCCGGCCTCGCGCATAGCCTTGCGCTGCGGCCCGAGTTCGTCCCCACACGACGCCACGCCGCGGCACCGCTCGACGCACATCCACCGCATGGAGTTCCGATGCTTGAAGTGAACTTTGACGGTCTCGTCGGACCCACCCACAACTACGCCGGTTTGTCCTACGGCAACGTCGCGAGCGAAGCCAACGCCACCTCCGTCGCGCGTCCACGCGAAGCCGCGCTGCAGGGCATCGCCAAGATGCGTGCCTTGCTCGACATGGGTCTCACCCAGGGCATCCTCCCGCCGCAGGAACGCCCGCACCTTCCCACGCTCCGCACGCTCGGGTTCTCCGGCGACGACGCGCAGGTGCTCGCGGCGGTGCGCGACGTCGACCCCGTGCTCTTGGCTCAGGTGTGCTCGGCCTCATGCATGTGGACCGCCAACGCCGCCACTGTGACGCCCGGGGTCGACAGCGGCGACGGCCGCGTCCACTTCACGCCGGCCAATCTCAAGTCCATGCTGCACCGCTCGATCGAAGGGCCGCAGACCGCCGCCATCTTGCGCGCGATCTTCGCCGATGAATCGTGCTTCGCGGTGCATGACCCGCTCCCCGCCGCCGACGCGCTGGGCGACGAAGGCGCCGCCAACCACACGCGACTCTTCGACGATCGCGGCTCGCCCGAAACGCCGGGCGTCCACCTCTTCGTCTACGGTGTGCACTATGGCAACCGCCGCGCACCCCGGCCCAAGAACTACCCCGCGCGTCAGACGCTCGAAGCCTCGCGCGCCATCGCCCGTCGACACGGCATCGAGCCCCGCCGCGCGATCTTCGCGCAGCAGAATCCCGACGTGATCGACCTGGGTGTGTTCCACAACGACGTCATCTGCGTCGGCAACGGCCGCGTGCTCTTCTCGCACGAACGCGCCTTCCTCGACGAGGGCTTCGTCATCCGCACGCTCGAGGATCATCTCGGCGACGCGCTCATCCGCATCCGCGTCCGCGAAGAGGAAGTCCCGGTCGCCACCGCCGTCCGAACCTATCTCTTCAACAGCCAGATCGTGACGCTGCCCGATCGCTCGATGGCGATCATCGCACCAACCGAAGCACAGGAAGAGCCGCGCACGGCTGAACTCATTCAGCGCGTCATCGACGACCAGCGCAACCCCATCAAGCAAGCGCGCTACATGGATCTGCGCCAGAGCATGCGCAACGGCGGCGGCCCCGCCTGCCTCCGTCTCCGCGTGCCGCTCTCGGGGCGCCATCTCCAGCGCGTCAACACGGGCTGCCTCGCGACTGCCGCGCTGCTCACGGCACTCGAGGGCTGGGTCGAGCGCCACTACCCCGCCGAACTCCGCGCCGACGATCTCGCCGATCCGACATTGCTGCGCAGCGTTCGTGATGCCCTCAGCGAACTCACGGGCATCCTGAACATCGGCAACGTCTACGGGTTTCAGAAGTGATACGAAGCGACACCGGCGCGGCAACTATCGCGCGTTGCCCTTCGCCTTCTCCAGCCGCGTTCGTGCCAGCGTCGCGTGCTTGTGCGCCGGGCCGACCGCCTCATCGAGGATTCGCGTCGCCTCGGTGAGCACCGGCACGGCGTCCGCCGCCCGACCCACGCCAGTCAGCGCTGCCCCGTGCTCCGACGCGATCACGCCGCGCCGCCAATGCTGCTCCGGAAGCAGTTTCTCTGCCGCGCTGCTGGCCTTCTCAATCAGCGGCAGCGCATCGGCAAAGCGTTCCTTGGCGTTGTACGCCGTCGCGAGGTTGTAGCGAGCCATCATCGTGTCGCTCGCCTCGTCTCCGAGCGTCTTCTCGGCCAGTGCAAGCCCGGTCGTGAAGTTCTCGATCGCCTCGTCAACGCGCTTGAGATCCATCAAGCACAGCCCGATGTTCTTGTAGCACTCGATGGTGTCCGAGTGCTCCGCCCCCAGTGTCTTGAGCCGTGCCGCGAGCACGCGCCGGAACATCGGCTCGGCTTCCTCGGCACGCCCCTTGTCGCGGATCAGCCCCGCCAGATTGCTCAGCGATGTCAGCGTGTCGTTGTGCTCTTCGCCCAGCACCTTGATGCTCAGTTCATACGTCTCGCGATACAGCGGCTCGGCCTCGTCACTCTTCCCAGTCTTGTTCAGCAGCAGCGCATAGTTGTTCAGCGCGATCAACGTGCCCGGGTGCTCCGACCCCTGCACCTCGCGCCGCAGGTTCAGCGCACGCTTGGCCAGCACCATCGCCTCGGCGTAGCGATCGAGGAACTCCAGCAGCGTCGCCAGATTGTTCATCGCGTCCAGCGTCGTTGGGTCGCGCTCGCCCAGCGTGCGCGTCTGCGCCTCCAGCGTCTTCCTCAGCAGTGGCTCCGCCTCCGCGTACTTCCCCTGCCCGATCCACAGCATCGCCAGGTTGTTCGCCGTCGACAGTGTTTGCTTGTGCGTCGGCCCCAGCGCCTTCTCCATCCGCGCCAGTGTCGGCACAAACAACTGCTCCGCGCCCGCGATATCGCCCGAATACTGCTTGGCCGTCGCGATGTTGTTCAGTGCGGCCAGCGTGTCGACCGCGTCCGGCCCCGAGTATTGATTCGCCAGTGCATGGGCCCGCTCGAACTGCGTCAGCGCGATCTTGTACTCGCCCAGCGCGAGGTATGACGTGCCGATCGTGTCGCGGATTCGCCCTTCGACCTGCGGCTGGCTCTTGAGCTGCTCCGCCGCCTGTGCCGCACTCTGGTCCAGCACTTCGCGCACCGTCATGTCTTTGCCGCCCACACCCGGCGACACCGATGCGAGCATGGTGTTGAGGAAGTCGTTCACCGCCTTCGATGTCGCCGCTTCCGTCGCCGCGGTGTCGCGCGCCCGGATCGCCGCGTCCTTGGCGATGCGTTCCTGCACCTCCGCCTGCTGGGCCCGGGCCAGTCCGACCATCAACAGACCCACGCCGATCGCCGCGCCCAGCAACACCACGCCGCCCATCGCCACGCCCACGCGATGCCGCGAGATGAACTTGCGCAGGCGATACGTCGTCGTCGGCGGCCCCGCCAGCAGCGGCCTGCCCGCCAGATAGTTCTCGACGTCTTGCGCAAACTCAGAGACCGACGCGTACCGCCGATCGCGCGGCTTCTCCATCGCGCGCAGCGGGATCCACTCCAGTTCGCCCCGCAGTTGCCGCGCCAGGCCCGCGGGCGTCGTCGATCGCAGCATCGCGACCTTGTCCGCGTCGCGTCCCATCGAACTCAGTCGCGTCGACGGCCGCGGCGGCTCGTCCTCCACGACCATCCGCTGAATCTCCGACACCGGCAGCGCCCGCATGTCGCGCGCGCGGAACGGCAGCGCACCCACCAGCAGTTCATACAAGATCACGCCCAGCGCATACACATCCGCCCGCGTGTCGATGTCCACATCCGCCATGCCCGCCTGCTCGGGGGCCATGTACTCCGGCGTGCCGATGAACTGCCCGGCCTCGGTCACATACGTCGCCGTGCGCACCCCCGGGCGCGTCGCCTTGGCGATGCCAAAGTCAATCACCTTGGGTGTCGCACGCCCGCTGTGCTCCGCGACCAGGATGTTCGATGGCTTCAGATCGCGATGGATGATTCCCTTCTGGTGCGCGTGCTGCACCGCACGGCACACCTGCTCGAACAGTTCCAGCCGCTGCCGCGCCGTCAGCCGCGCACGATCGCAATACGTCGTGATCGAAACGCCGTCGACATACTCCATCACGAAGTACGGTCGACCCGTCGGCGTCGCACCGGCATCAAACACGCGAGCCACCGACGGATGATCCATCACCGCCAGCGCCTGCCGCTCCGCGTCGAATCGCGCCACCACCTCGCGCGTGTCCATGCCGAGCTTCAATACCTTCAGCGCGACGCGCCGCCGCACCGGTGTCGACTGCTCGGCCTCGTAGACCATGCCGAACCCGCCCTCGCCGATCAGCCGCGTCAGGCGATACGGCCCGATCACGTCGCCGACGCTTGGTCCCGCCGCGATCGGCGCGCTCATCCACACCGACGCCGGATCGAATCCCTGCGCCGCCGTGAGCGCCGTCTCGCTCGGACGCGGCCCACTGGGGCCACGAGATTCATCAGGTTGCCGGTTCGCGTCGCTCATG
>JANRKB010000008.1:0-62374 GCA_033763695.1 Planctomycetota bacterium
GATCGTCGGCTGGCGTGGGCTCTGCGTGGGGCGTGGCAACTGGCGGAAACTCAGGACTTTGTGGAACTGAGGCGCGCGGTGCTTTCGGACGGCGTGGAGACAGCCGAGCGGAAAGCGGAAGAGGAAAGGGGTAAGTGGAGCGGAGGAGAGTCGAACTCCCGACCTCATCATTGCGAACGATGCGCTCTACCAACTGAGCTACCGCCCCATATGTCGGCCCGGCGATGAGTCGCCCGGCCCTGCCGTGCGGCACGCCGCACGCCCGCCGGTTCTGGCCGGGTCACGAGTGTAGGCCACCCACCCCCCTCCCTGTCCACTTGCAACCGGGTCTGACGCGTCGGGACTGGCGATTCAGGCCGCGCGATCGGTCGCGCGGGGGCGATGTAAGCGGCGGAAGAACGCGGCGGCGAAATGGCGGCCATCAAGGCCCCGAGCGAACCCGCGGGGCTTATTGAGAGTATATTCTCAATCCGTGCGACACCCTGCGGCGACACCCTCATCGGGTTGGCCGGCGGCGTGTGCCGGAGTCGGTGGCGGGCGTGCTCGGCCTTGCACAGTGTTGGTGCTGGTCGCGTCGTCGCCGCCAGAAGTGTTTGCCTCGTGCGTTGGTCGTGCCTCGCCTTGCTCGCGCTCTTTCCAAGGCTCTCGCCATGTCGACCGCTGCTCAACACCGTTCCTCGTCGCACGCCATCGGGTCGCAGCACGCGTGCGTGCGAGCGGCGGGCGCGTTGGCTGGACCGACACGGGCCGCGCTTGCGATCGCGGCGGCTGGGTTGGTGGTCTTGAGCGCGTGCGAGCGCAAGGAGCCGGCTTCGACTGTTGCGCCAGCCGCGAACGTGGGCGCGCCCACGGCGAGCGCGACGACGCCGGGCACGTCCGCCGCGCCCCAGGCGCGTGATGCCGCGACCCAGGCGCGTGATGCCGCGTTGTCGGTGGTGGTGACGATCCCGCCGCTGAAGTCGCTGGTTGAACCGCTGCTGCCGGCCGGGTCGCGGGTGCAGATGTTGATGGCCCCTGGCCGCAGCGAGCACGGTTATGAGTTCACGCCGTCGGATCTCGCGGCGCTGGGGAGCGCGGATGTGGTGGTGTGGGTGGGCTTGGGGCTGGAGCCTCAGGTCGATGCCTTCATCGCGCGGCAGGCCGCGGGCGCTCAGGTCCGCATCAGTTTCGCCGATGCGTGCGGGCTGGCGCAGCCGGATGATCACGGGCATGAAGACGCCCACGAAGGGCACGACCACAGCGCGCCGGGCCACGATCACCACGACTCCGATGAAGCCGGGCACAACCACGGCCCTGTCGATCCGCACTTGTGGGTTGATCCGATTCTCGTGCGGCAACTGGTGCCGAATCTGCAGGCCGCGCTGCAGCACGCGATGGAAAAGCGCGGCACATGGAACGCCACGCGCAATGCCGAGCTGACGAGCGCGACGCAGAAGCTTCTGGAACGCATCGACGCGGTCGACGCGGCGTATCGCACGCGGCTTGAACCGTTCCGCGGGCGGGCGTTGGTGACGCATCACGCGGCGTTCGCGCGGCTCGCCGAGCGATATGGCCTGAAGGTCGCGGCGGTGATCCGCAACGTCGAAGGCGCCGAGCCCGAAGCGGGCAAGATCGCCGAGGTCGTTCGCGCGATCAACGCCGAAAAGGCGTCGGCGATCTTCATTGAGCCGCAGTTCGACGCGGCCTTGGCCCGGCGGATCGCCCAGCAGGCGGGAGTGCGCATCGGTACGCTCGATCCCTTGGGCGATGGCGACTGGTTCGCCACGATGAACGCCAATCTCGACCAGCTCACCAAAGCGATGACGCCGTGACCACGCCGCCGGACAACCAAGGGAGTGCAGCCCACGCGAAAGAGAAGCGTGACGGCGGCGTGTGCTGCGGCGGGCATCACGCGGGTGGATGTGGGCACGATCATGCGCACGGCGGACACGCCCACGCTGCACACGCCGCATCGGGAGCGGCGAGCGGCGGCGCGGAGATCGCGGTGGAGTATCGCGGCGTTTCGTTCGCTTATCGCAATCGTCGCGCCGCGGACCCCGGCGAAAGCCGCCTCGCGCTGGAAAACGTTTCACTGCGCGTCGCGGCGGGGCAACGGCTGGGGATCCTGGGGCCAAACGGCGGCGGCAAGTCAACGCTGCTGAAGTTGACGCTTGGCCTGCTCGACGCGCACGAGGGCGAGATCCGCATCTTCGGCCGCGCGCCGCGCGAGGCACGGCGCGAGCGGCTCGTGGGTTATGTGCCGCAGCGCGTCGAGGCTGAACTCTCCTTTCCGATCACGGCACGCCAGGTTGTGGAGATGAGTGCGACCGTTGGGCTGCCCGCGTGGCGCGGGATCGATGCCTCGACGCGCGAGCACTGTCGCTCCATGATCGAACTGGTCGATGCCGCGGCGTTTGCCGACGCACCGGTCGGACGACTCTCGGGCGGCCAACTGCAGCGCATCATGATCGCGAGAGCGCTGGCGGCCCGGCCGCGCGTGCTGCTGCTCGACGAGCCGACCGTCGGTATCGACGTGAGCGGGCAGAAGCGGTTCGCGGATCTGCTTGTGCGCTTGCACGATGCTCTGGGCCTGACAATTCTGGTGGTGAGTCACGACATCCGCACCGTCGCGTCGGGCTGCGACATGATCGCGTGCCTGAGCCGCACGCTGCATGCGCACGTCGCGCCCGAAGGCCTGACACCGGGCGTGCTCGCGGATGTCTTCCGTCATGACGTGGCGGCGATCTTTGGTGAACTGCATGTGCATGCGCACCCGGCGGATGCCTGCCCGCTGCCGCATGGGCGCGGCTCGGGGTGACGCAGGCGTGCGGTCGTCTGCGGTCTTCGCGTCCGTACTTCGTCTCTCCGTCTCTGCGTCTCTCGCTTCCCATGAACACCTTCTCCTACCTCACCGATCCTTCGATCCGCGGCCTGTACTGGCCCGGAGTGCTCACCGGCATCGCGATCGCGTTGCTTTGCGCCCCGTTGTCGGTGCTGGTCGTGCTCAAGCGGCTGGCATTCATCGGCCAGGGCATCAGCCACGCGGCGTTCGGCGGCGTCGGGCTGGCGGCGGTGCTGGGGCTCTTTGGCGCGTCGGGCACGCTCGCGGCTGGCGCGTTTGGAGCGGGGTTGTCCGAGTCGGCCGCGGGGTTGCTGCAGTTTGTGATCATCACGGCGTTCTGCGTGGGCGCGGCGGTGCTGGTCGGCGCGATGTCGGGACGCGGCACTCGCGCTGACACGGCGATAGGCATTGTGCTCGTCGCGTCGATGGCGCTGGGTGCCGTGCTGTTTCATCGGGCCCGCGCCAACACCAGTTGGGAGTCGATTCTGTTTGGCTCGATTCTCAACGTGGGCTTTGCCGACGTGCTGCGGGCGGCGATCATCGGCGGCGCGGGGCTGCTTGCGCTGTGGTGGGGGCGGCGGGCGGTGTTGTTCTGGGCGTTTGACGAGCCTGCCGCGCTCGCGTTCGGCGTGCGAACGACGGCCGCGAAGTATCTCGTGCTGACGCTGCTGGCGATCGCGACGGTCGCGGCGATGAAGCTCGCGGGCGTGGTGCTCGCGACCGCGCTGCTCGTCTTGCCGGGCGCGACGGCCTTGCAACTCTCGGCGCGACTGGCCCGCGTGATGGTGCTCAGCGTGCTGGTCGCGCTGGTTGGCGTGGTGGGGGGCTTGGTCGTTTCGTTTGAACTCAACGCCCAGGCCGGCGCGTGTATTGTTCTGTGTCTTGTCGCGCAGTTCGCCGCGGCGCTGCTCGCGGGCACGCTCGCGACGCGGGCCGCCGCGCCATCGCCCGGAGCATCCGCATGAAGGCTGAAAACATTCTCGCCGAACTCAACCGCCAGCGCAAAGACCTCGGCGAAGACAAGAGCGACATCGAGTGGCTGGCGATCCACCACGCGTTCGTCTTCATCAGCTACAAGATGAGCGAGTTCCAGAAGTACATCGACGAGGAAGCACGCAAGGGCGCGTTCGACGAGTACGAACCGGACTGAGGCGTGTCACAGTGCAGATCGGGGGGCCCCGCCAATTAGCATGGCGACGGTTGCTTGCCCCGCGAGGTAGTGTTCGGGACTCGTAACCCGACTCCACCAAAAGCGTTCTTACTTTCTGCGGTCCAGAAAGGGTCGGCATCCGACCAGGTGGCGGGTAGCACTGCGCCCGATTCCCGTGACCGTGCCACACCATCGACACGTAACTTGGTATTGTGTGGGCCCACCAAAAAACTGCGCGGCTGCAAACGGTGACAGTCTGCGTCTTGCCCTCGCACTGATGGAGCGACCGGATCTGCCGCCGGTGCGGTTCGACTGGGTTGTTTGTGTCGATCGCGAGGCGTTGGGTTCGTACTCGGGCAACTCGTAAGACAAGTCCCAATCTGCCGGAAGGCAGAAAGCCCGTGGAACGGGAAAAATGCTTGCATTCGCGTATCGTGATTGCCAATGAACGCTATACCGCCGATCGCCAATCTTTCGGATCACAACGGGCGTTGCGCACTCCGGCGGCGAGTTGGTTTGCACTCGAATGCAGTAACCCATCCCCGGGTGAACCTGAACGGCAAGGATGACCCGACCATCTCCGCTTTGACGTCGGATTACGATCCCCGCTGAAAACGGGGGCGATTCACTGACGTCGAAGTTGCCAAAAGTCTCGCACCGTTGAGTTGCCTCGCGGTGCTCAAGCCAGCATGAGTGAATTGGCCACGGCCATCCAAGTTCGTCAAGGTAGACGCAACCATCGTTGTGACGGACAAAGTAGACGTCGCGCCTGCACCAGGGGCAAGTTGCTCGGTGGCTATCTGAGTCAAATCGGTACGAGTCAATCGCGTACTGCGGAGTCGCAGACTCAAGCGGACGCGCGTCGATCACAGTTCGGCACGTGCAACCAGTAGGAATGTGCTTCCCCAATGCGTCGGTAAACCAACTGATCCGCCCCCCGCAGGTTTTGCAGAAAGCTCGCGTACCCATGGCAAGTCCTCCGGCGATTCAGCCGCCCGCGCTGCCTTCGCCGCCGGGGAGCGTCATGCTCCACGGATTCAGATAGTGGTCGATGTCGTCGCGGGTGATGGGCTTGCCGCTGTTGTCGTTCTGGCCGACGACGGTCTCGTACGCCAGCTGCCGCACCGTCTTGCCGGCCTTGAACGCGTCCTTTGCCAGTGCGGCGGACTTGTCGTAGCCGATCACCGGCACCAGCGACGTACACATCGCCAGTGAGCCTTCGATGAGTTCGGCGCAGCGTTTCTCGTTGGCGACGAGGCCCGGGCTGGGCGGCAGGCCGGTCGCGGCGTCGCCGTTGTGGGCTTGCAGCAGATTCACGAGGAACATGCGGCTGCCGCGGGCGAGCAGCGACGCGCTGTCGAGCAGGTTTGCGCTCATCATCGGCATCGCGACGTTGAGATCAAGCAGCGAGCCGATGCCGCCGAGGCCGCCCATGGTGATCGCGGCGTCGTTGCCGACGACCTGGCAGCACAGCATCATCACGCTCTCGCAGATGACGGGGTTCACCTTGCCGGGCATGATGCTGCTGCCGGGTTGGACCGCTGGGAGTGTCAGTTCGCCGATGCCGCAGCGCGGGCCGCTGCCCAGCCAGCGGATGTCATTGGCGATCTTGGTAAGGCTGACTGCGTAGGTCTTGAGGTGTCCGCTCGCTTCGACGAAGCAGTCGCGAGCGTGCTGGGCCTCGAAGTGATTGCTCGCCTCGCGGAACGCGAAGGGGCGGATGCCGTCGCCCGCCGCGCTCGAAGCCTTCATGGGCAGGCCGAGCATCGCGTTGAGTTCGGCGCACGCCATCTGCCCGAACTGCTCGTGGCAGTTGATGCCGGTGCCGACCGCCGTGCCGCCAATGGCCAGTTCGCTGAGCGTGTCGAGCGCGAGCAACAGACGCCGCTGCGCGTGGCGTACTTGTGAGGCATAGCCGCTGAACTCTTGACCGAGGCGGATCGGAGTCGCGTCGGCCAAGTGGGTGCGGCCGATCTTGACGATCTTGTCCCACGCCGCGGCCTTGGCCTCAATTTCGGTCGCAAGTGCCTCGACCGCGGGGAGCAGTTCACGCTGGATGACGAGCGCGGCACTGATGTTCATCGCGCTGGGGAAGGTGTCGTTGGACGACTGCCCCATGTTCACATGGTCGTTGGGGTGCACGCCGCCGGACTTGATGTACGCGGTGTCCTTGCTCTTGCCGATGGCGTGGCCGGCGCGGAGCGCGGTGAGGTTGGCGATTACCTCGTTGGCGTTCATGTTGGTGCTGGTGCCCGAACCGGTCTGATAGATGTCGATCGGGAAGTGGCGTGCGATGCCGCCGCGCTGCGGCAAACCTTCGAGGATCTCGGCGCACGCGCCGGCGATTGCGTCGGTGCGGGCGGCGTCGAGGCGACTGAGTTTGTGGTTCACGCGGGCGCACGCGGTCTTGAGCATCGCGTAGGCCTTGATGACGGCTTCGGGCACGGGGCGGCCCGACACCGGGAAGTTGAGCACCGCGCGCTGGGTGGAGGCTCCGTAGAGAGCGTCCGCGGGGACGGGCATCTCGCCCATGGTGTCTTTTTCGATGCGGGTCGTGGTCATGGTTCGAGTGTAGAACCGCGTCCGGCGGCCCGCGATCTGTGCCGGGGAACCCAAGCGCCCGGCGTGCGTATGTGACAGTCGCGGCGGGCGTCCCCCGAGGGCGGGGTGTGGTACGCTTG
The DNA here is from genome assembly GCA_033763695.1 of Planctomycetota bacterium. GTDB lineage: Bacteria > Planctomycetota > Phycisphaerae > Phycisphaerales > UBA1924 > JANRKB01. The sequence continues at coordinate 6,653 of JANRKB010000008.1, forward strand.
GACCGATCGCCCACCCCAAGCGGTGCGAACGCGATCGCGGGAGTTCCCTCCATGAAGAGCGTGTGGTCCTCGGGTCTGGCGACGGGCGCGATGTCGGGAATGTTCTGTCGGTCGCCGCGGCGGGTGATGCTTGCCGCGGGTGTGTCGCTCGCGTGCGCGATGCCTGTGCTGGCTCAGTCGACGCAGACGACTCCGCCCGCCAAGCAACCTGCGAAGCAGCCGGCCACCCAGCCTGCAACCCAGCCCGCCAAGCAGCCTGCCAAGCCGAGTAAGCCGTCCAAGAACCCCGGCGCACTCAAGGAAGCGGTGCTCCCCGGCTTGCCGCCGGGTACGGTCGTGCGGGCTCAGATGGCGAAAGAGCCTGGTCCGTACATCAAGCTCTCCAACGCGGAGCAATGGTCTGTTGAGACGTTCTTGAATCTGTCGGTTGATCCCACGGTGCGCGACACGACCACGGGCGTGCCTGCCGAGCCGCTGGCGGCATCGACGGATTTCGACGCGCTGTCGTTTTACTTCCCGATCGTGGGGCAGACGGGCAACGCGAAGTTCATCAAGGCCGAGCGAACCCGCATGAATCTGGCAGGCTCGGAGTTGATCGACGCGCAGATCCTCAACGACCAGATGGAGGCGCACAACTCCAAGCCCGAGTTCACGATCGTCAAGGAAGTCCGTCCGGGCGTCCCGCTCCCTGCCAACGCGTGGCTGACGCGATGGACGTTTGGTGAGCATGGCAACGTCGGTGGCCCTGACTTCTCGATCAAGTGGACGATCGAATGCGCCGCAACGGAACTTGATTGGGAGAACGCCGCCAAGGTGAACTGGCCCGCCAACGGCTGGCCGCTGCAAGCCGCGGCGGCGTTGCAGTCGCAGCTCTATGTCGATTACGGCATGGATGCCAAGACAGGCGAGCCCGCGCCGTACGATTTCACGGCGTTGCGGAAGTTCATTGACAACGTCACCAAAGGAAAGCCAAAGAGCGTGCCGCCGATCGTGCTTGCGCGGGTCTTGGCGGCGGAGATCATCCCCAAGTTCACCTTCCGCGGCGAGATGACGCAGGTGGTTGGCAATCGCGGGTCGACCGATCGCTTCCGTTTCCAGCGCGTCGATGAAACGATGCGATCGATGTCCGGCACTGAGCTGGACCTGAGCATGTTGCTCACGGCGGTGTATCGCCAGGCGGGGATCCCGGCGCGATTCGTGATCGGCATTCAGCCGCGTGACGCCAAGTCGCGGCGTGACAACAAGCTCAAGAACGCGATGAGCGTGTGGGTGGAGTTCTGCCTGTATGACGAACCCAAGAACACGGTGACATGGGTGCCGGTCTTCCCCAAGCGGATGCGAGAGGAGAGCTCGAGCGTTCCGGCGCTCGGCAAGCCGTGGGAGTTCTTTGGTACGTCGAGCGAGGCGTGGGTGATGGTGCCGCTGGCCTATCAGCTTTCACCGGCGGGTGTCGATGCGATTTCGACGGGGCAGCCGTTGCTGTGGGGCTGGTCAGTGACGCCGCAGCCCCCGATGCTGCGATCGGGTCGACTCGTTGTTCAGGTGGAAGAAGCACCCAAGACGCCGGGCAGCCCGAAGCCGGAAGCGAAGTGAATACAGGAACTGGACGTTCTGCCTCATTGCGCAAAGCACCGAACAGACAGCGATCGTGGGTGGGTGATCGTGCTGGCTTTGGGCCCCAAGGGCAGCAAAAATCGCAACGGGTCCCCAAGTTTCGCCGGTTTTTTCCTTGCGTTTCTGGTTTGTCTGTGCATAATGTCCGCCAAGAGCGAGTGTTCCCACGGAGAGTCCCCGGCCTGCGCCGAGGCCGTGTGAACTGAGAGGCTCGCTCGACCAGGAAGAGAGGGAGTAGAGAGATGCGCGCAGCCACCCTGACGGTTCTCGCTTTGGCCGGTCTCGCCGGCGCGGCGAACGCTGAGGTTGTCCTGTCCTTCGGGTTCACCGACCTGAACGGCTCGTACAGCAGCGGTTCCAGCACCTTCACCGCCAACGCCGATAACAACGGCCTGATCCGCACGGGTGGCGACGTCACCCGCCTGCAGACCCCGGGCGCTGGCACGGCCACCTACGCCACCGGCTTCTTCGGCACGGCGCCCGCTGGCCTCATGAACTTCCAGCTTAGCCTCAACGTGACCAACAAGTCGGTCTCGGGTCCGTTCCAGCTCGCTGACGGCTCGGGCACGTTCACCATCACCGACAAGGATGGCTCGACCATCACCGGCACGATCGCCGGCACCTGGATCGGCGGCATCGGACCGGCCGGCAGCACCCAGTTCAACGGCCTGCTCAGCAACGTCCTCGTGACGGCCGCTGACGGCACGTTCAACGGCCTCCCGGGCTCGTTCGATGGCACGTTCGGTCAGCAGCCCCTCGAAGGCGCGCTGGTCAACCTGCTCATCCAGCCCGCCGGTGGCTTCTTCGACGCCGACTTCACGGGCGTCTCGACCCAAGCTTCGGGCGAGATCATCCCGGCTCCGGGCGCCATCGCCCTGCTGGGCCTCGGCGGCCTCGTCGCCGGCCGTCGTCGCCGCTAAGCGACCTCGGCACTCAGCCGGATTCTTCCGGTTGACGCCTCACGTTTGACCCACGCAAGCCCCGGTACACGGCCGGGGCTTGTCGTTTTTGCTCGGCGTGCAGATTTCTGCTCGTCTCGTTGCGCGCGGTGCCCGCGACGTCGCGAGCCGACCGCGTTCGCGCCATCGACTCGACGCATCAGCGCGGCAAAAGTTGCGACGGATCGATCGTGAGCGCGGCTTTGCCCATCGGTATTTCGAAGCGTTCACGCGTCGCGCAGTACGCCGCCCCGCCCATGCGTCCGATAGCTGCGAGCGCTGCGGCGTCAACATGGAATCGATCGTTGATGACGCCGTCGCGTGCGTGGATGTGAACTACTTCGCCGAGCACGATGTTGCCGCCGCCGGGCTGGCCCGGGTTGGTGCGGATCACCTGCAGTGTGCGGCACTCCATCGTGATCGCCGCCTCGGCAAGACGCGGCGGACGAACGACCGCGCTCTTCTGCGGCGTCAGGCCTGCCATCGCGAACTCTGAAGTGCCAAACGCGAGCGGCTCGGCGCAGGCTGCCATCTGGTGCATGAAGGATTCACTGACGGTGTTGACGACGAACTCTCCAAGGCCGCCTTCGCTTGCGGGCTTGCAGTTGCGCAGGGTGTCTTTCTCGGTCCCCTCGGGCGTGTTCGCAGGGCAAAAGAGCAACGTCATCGGGTTGCTGCCCACGCCCGCGAAGAACGAAAACGGCGCGATATTCGGGCGATCGTGTGAATCGCACGTCGAGACGAACGCGATGGGGCGCGGCACGATCGTGCCGATCAAAAGCTTGTAGCGGTCAAGCGGTGCCAGCGTGCGCGGGTCGATGTCCATGGCAGAGCGTATTCCGTAATGGTCCGCGGCCGCGTGGTAGGCTGTGTCATGATGGGTGCCGCGTTGTTTCTGATGCAACGCGAGAGGGTCGCTGGGGTAGAACGCTCGTGCCGATCTCTGAACGTGAACTTCGACGCCTTGCCGCGCATCGCGACGCGAGCGTGATCATCGATGATCAGCCGTGCCGTCGCTGCGCGTACAACCTCAAAGGCCTGAAGCGGGGCGGGGTGTGTCCGGAGTGCGGCGAAGCGATCACACTCGTTGAACGCCGAGTGTCCAACGACGCAACGCTTGTCACGGCGCCGCGGCACTACCTCGTGCGGCTCTCCATCGCCGCGCGGCTGATGTTCTGGAGCGCGGCACTTGGTCCGCCGTTCACCGTCGTCTGCGGCACGGTGTTCTCGCAGGCGATCATCGCGTCGATTTCTGTCGTCTTCTGGGGAAGTGTGTGGGCGTTGGGCGTCGCGCTGGGCGTCGGGCGGCGATTGCCCGGGGAGAACAGCGAGGTCCCCGAGGGCGAGGATCGAACGCTGATCGTGATTGCACGGAGTCTGCAACTGGCGTGGATCGGCGCGGGTCTGTTTCTGCTGCTTGCCGAGGCGTTTCCGGCATTGGCCACAAAGTGCGGCGCAACGGCGCTTGCGCTCGTGTTCGTCGGATACGTCGGCGCGTGGCCGCTGATGCTGCGCTGGGCGACGATCGCGGACGCCGCGGCTGACATGGATCTGGCGCGCGGGCTACGCCAATCAATCGTGGTGATGCTCGCCGCGCTGCCGCTGGCGGGCGTCGCAACGACGATCGTCGGCGTCCTGGCAACGCTGTTCACGGCGGGGGCGATGCCAAAGCAGGTGATCGTGGCGTTCGGCATTCTGCTGCCGTTTGTCGTGCCGTGCTGGTATCTGTGGCGGATCATGGGTCTGGCGACGTGGGCGGTGCGGATCTCGCGCGAGCGTGAGGCGCGCGACGCGCGATTTGTGGAGCGGAGCAAGAAAGCGCCGGACGCGGGCGGGCCGCGCTTGTGCCCGCACTGCGGCGAGAATGTGTCTGCGGTGGTGCGGACGATGCGCTGCCCGCGCTGCGGCGAGATGACGGTGTAGCAAACACTCTGCACTCTTTGTCGCATCCTCTGCTGTGTACTCCACGGCGAAGCCGTGGTGGTCAATAGCCAGGGGTCGCCGCGCAGCGGCCCCCCTGGAAAGGCGTGAAGTCCGATGTGCTCGTTGAAATTGGATCGTGGATCGAACGGTTCAGGTTCGACGATCCCGCGCGAGAGATGACGATTCCGTGGGGTGTCGCTGCGCGACGACCCCACGCTATTCACCGGCACGGCTTTGCCGTGCAAGCCGCCCGGCAGCAGGTCTGAGACAAGCGCAAGCGAGTTTCTGCGATGGCTTGACGACTTCATCAACGGCATTGCCGCTGCGATGCGCTATGCGCGGCTCAGTCAGCGGGACGGCGATGCCGACGCCGCGGCTTCACGATCAATCTGCGTTATGAGCCACGCCGCGAACGCATCTTTTTTGAGCGTGCCGTGGGCGGAGGCGGGGCGCAGTTCGCGGCCGTCCTTGAGCAGAACAACGCCCTCGATGCCGTCGCTGTCCATGGTGCCCAGGGGGTTGGCGACCACCATGTCGACGTTCTTTCGCTGCATCTTCGCGCGGCCGCTCGCGATCATCTCGTCACGCGGCTCCAGCGCGAACGCCACCAGAAACTGTCCGGGGCGGCGGCGCTTACCCACGCCGGCGATCAGATCGGGCGTCGGCTCCAACTGCAGCGTCATCGATTGGTCGGTGCGTCGGAACTTGGCGTTGGCCATGGCGGGGTCGACCTTGGGGCGATAATCCGCGACCGCCGCGGCCATGACGAGGACGTCGAAATGGTCGTGCTCACGCGTCAGGATCGTGTCAAGGTCCGACGCGGTGCGGAACTGAATGACACGAACGTGCGAATCTTCTGGGCGGCTCGCGACCGGTCCGAGGGCGAGTGTGACATTCCAGCCCGCCCGGGCGGCGGCGTCCGCGAGTGCCACGCCCATCTTGCCCGAGGAGCGGTTTCCGATGTAGCGCACCGCGTCGATCGGCTCGTGCGTTGGGCCGGCGGTGATCAGCATCCGCTTGGCAGGATGGGAAGGGCGAGCAGCGGGGGTGGTCGGGAAGTCGTGCGGCATCGGGAGCAATCGGGACAGGAAAAGAAGGGAACACAACGTCAGTCTGCGGCCTTGCAGCGTACCTCGCTGCACAACGCGTGAGCCATCGATCGTGATCGGTGGATCCGGGTGATCGATCGACTCGCAAACTTGACGGGCTCAGGCGATCAGATGCTCCTGCATCGCGGCGGGTGACGAATCGGATTGCCGCGACATCGGGGGTGGTGTGCGACAGGATGTCGCGGAGTCTGGATGTTGGGGTGTGTGGATCTCGGGCTGTCTGGTCGGGCCGCGAGTCGGTCGGTTGGGCGGACGGACGGTTGGGTCAGAAACGGCGGTTTCTCAAAACTCTTCCCGATTCGTTCCCCAATCGGGCCTTGGAGTGTTGCTAGGCTTCTGGCGTTGCAGGATAATCCTTTTCCCGACCCCGTCGCCCGATCCCTCGGGGTGGCCGGTTGGGGTTTCGCCGTCGCGGCGTTGGGCGTGTTCCGCCCGTCGCGGCGGCCGCTGGTGTGGCGATAGGTTGGTTGCACGAAAGGCGGTTCATGGCACGATCGAGGAAAAAGCTGGGTGAGATTCTGGTCGGCTGGGGGATCATCACCGCCGATCAGGCTGAGAAGGCATCCGCCATCGCCAAGGGCTCGGGCAAACGGCTGGGCGACGCGCTCGTCGAAGCGGGCTTTGCCAAGGAAGACCAGGTTGCCAAGGCGTTGGCCAATCAGTTCGGCATGGAGTTCGTTGATCTGGCCGCGAACGGCGTGGCCAGCAAGATCGACACCAAGCTCATCCCCGACGACCTCATCAAGAAGCACCTGATCCTGCCGATCTCCAAGGCGGGCGGTCGCCTGCAACTTCTGATCCACGATCCGATGGATCTGGAACTGCTGGACATGCTCCGCTTCCGCCTCAACGTTGAGGTTGAGCCCAAGCTTGCAAGCCGCAGCCAGATCAAGCGGTTCATCGACGGCGGCGGGCCGACGCCCGCGAGCCAGCCCAAGCTGGTTGATCCGGGCAAGAGCCTGGTCACGCAGTCGATCGACAAGTCGATCGATAGCTCGATTGACAAGGGCGCATCGATCGACGTCTCGAGCGACGAAGCCCCGATCGTCAAGCTTTGCAATCGCATTCTGACCGAGGCCGTGAAGATGCGGGCCTCGGATATTCACATCGAGCCGTTCGCGGATCGCGTGCGACTGCGCTATCGCATCGACGGCGTGTGCATGGAGCGTGACAACCTCCCCAAGCGCATGCAGAACGCGATGCTCAGCCGCCTCAAGCTGATGAGCTCGATGAACATCGCCGAGAAGCGCATCCCGCAGGACGGGCGCATCAAGCTGCTCGTGGACGATGTCAACATCGACTTCCGCGTCAGCGCCTGCCCGGTCTATCACGGCGAGTCGGTGGTGCTTCGTATTCTGCGTCCCGACTCGGTGCGCATCGGTCTGGCGAACCTGGGCTTTGAGCCCGACACGCTCGCGACCTTCAACAAGGTCATCAAGCGGCCCAACGGCATCTTCCTTGTGACTGGTCCGACCGGTTCGGGTAAGACGACCACGCTCTACACCGCGCTGGACCTGCTCAACCGCCCCGACAAGAAGATCATCACCGCCGAGGACCCGGTCGAGTACGCCTTCGAGGGCATCAACCAGTGTCAGGTGCGCGAGCACATCGGCTTCACGTTCACGGCCATTCTGCGCTCGATGCTGCGTCAGGCACCCAACATCATCCTGGTGGGCGAAATCCGCGATAAGGAAGTGGCCGAAATCGCCATCCAGGCGGCCCTTACCGGCCACTTGGTGTTCAGCACGCTGCACACCAACGACGCACCCAGCGCGATCACGCGTCTGATCGACATGGGCGTCAAGCCGTTCCTTGTCGCGTCGTCGATCCAGGCGATCCTCGCCCAGCGACTCATCCGCATCAACTGCAAGGACTGCAACGCTCCCTGCGATGTCAGCGAGGTTGACCCCAAGTACCTGCGTCTGTGCGGCATCACCCCCGAGGAGGCCGAAGGCCGCCTGATGAAGGGCAAGGGCTGCCCCACCTGCAACAACGCGGGCTATCGCGGACGTCGCGGCATCTACGAGATGATGCTGATGAACAGCCACATCCGTGAGCTGGCGTTCAAGCTCGCGCCCATCGCTGATATCCGCGCCGCCGCGAAGGCCAACGGCATGAAGTCGCTGGTGGACGACGGCAAGGTGAAGGTGCTGGCCGGCAAGACGACCGCCGACGAAGTCGCCCGCACGACCCAGGTCGATCTGGGTAATGCGGCGACGTGAGAAGGAAACGGCACTGGGCACGAGGCACTTGGCACTCGGGTCCGGACTTGAGCCGCAAGCAGCCAAGCGTGATTCGCGAGTTCAGAAGACTTTTCCGCACAAGTGCCCAGTGCCTTGTGCCAAGTGCCCGAGGCTTCTATGTCCACGATGCAGATTGACCGTCTCCTCGACACCGTCGTCAAAACCGGCGCCAGCGACTTGCACCTCGCGGTCGGTCGCCCGCCCGTTATCCGCTTGCACGGCGGTCTGCGCAACCTGCAGACCAAAGTCCTCGACTCCGATGACATGGTCTCGCTCATGAAGTCGATCACGCCCGAGCGAAACCAGCAGGAGCTCCAGGAAGAAGGCGGCAGCGACTTCGGCTTCGCCTACGGCGAGGCGGCCCGCTTCCGCGTGTCGGTCTTCCGTCAGCGCGGCGACATCTCGATCGTGCTTCGCCAGATTCCCAATAAGCTGCTCGCGATCGAGACCATCGGCCTGCCCGAGATCGTCCGCGACCTGGTCCGCCGCCCCCGCGGCCTGTTCCTCGTGACGGGTCCGACGGGTTCGGGCAAGACGACGTCCCTCGCCTCGATGATCAACTTCATCAACGAGTCGATGGACCGGCACATCGTGACGATGGAAGACCCGATCGAGTATTACCACAAGCACAAGAAGTCGCTGGTGAACCAGCGCGAAGTCGGCAACGACGTGCCCAGCTTCGCCGAGGCACTCCGCCGCGTGCTGCGTCAGGATCCGGACGTGATCCTGGTCGGCGAAATGCGCGACCTTGAGACGATCGAGGCCGCCGTGCGTGCCGCCGAAACCGGCCACTTGGTGTTCGGCACCCTGCACACGACCGGTGCGGCCAAGACGATCGACCGTATCGTCGACGCCTTCCCCGTCACCCAACAGAACCAGATCCGTGTGCAGTTGTCGACGGCGTTGCTCTGCGTGCTGTCGCAGGTGCTGCTGAGCCGCGTGGATTCGCCGGGCATGGTCGCCGGCTATGAGTTCTTGCTGGTGACCCCGGCCATCGCCAACCTGATCCGCGAAGGCAAGACGTTCCGAATCGACTCGTCGATCCAGACCGGCAAGAAGTTCGGCATGCAGCTCCTCGACGACCACCTGTGGTCGCTCTACATGGCGGGCAAGATCAGCGCCGAGGAAATGATCGACAAGTGCAAAAATCCAGATGACCTGAAGGACAAGGTGCACAAGCTCGGCCGGACGATCGGGCGCATTGAGCTCGATGAAGAGTCGGATTGAGCCCGCGCGGGCCGAGTCTGAGGCATTAAAGTCCAAATGTCGTGACGTTTGGTCGTGATAATTCCGCTGGCAGAGGCGGAACTCTCCCGCTACATTGGCCGAACCGTCGGGCGGAGCTCCATTGCCCGCGCGGCGTGCGGTGTGTCATCGAGGCATGACTGCGGGTTCGGCGGCAAAGGAAGGACGCTGATGGACGTTGCTGAACTCAAAGGCCGGAAGTTTGGTCGCGTGCTCGCGAAGCTCGGTCGCTGCACGCGCGAGCAGGTCCATGAGGCGCTCGAGATCCAGAAGACCCGCAAGGTGCCCATCGGGCAGCTGCTTGTCGAACTCGGCTACATCACACAGAAGGATGTGACTGAGGCGCTCGCCGGGCAGGCCGGGCTGGCGTTCATGGATCTCGTCGGCTTTGAGATCCCCGAGCATGCTCGCGAGGTGATCCCGTCCGAGAACGTCCGCTCGTACGAAGTCATCCCGATTGACTACAACACGACGAGCAAGCGGCTCAAGATCGCGATGAAGAGCCCGGACAACTTCCGGGCAGTCGATGACCTTCGGCTGCTGCTGGGCGGCAACGTCGATGCCGTGGTCGGTGACCCGGAGTTGATCGACGCGCTGATCAAGAAGCACTACAGCAAGCAAGAGTCGGTCGTCGACGTGGTGTCGTCGCTGGCCAAGGACGACAAGTTCAAGAACCTGGCGGCCAAGGGTGATCAGTCGATCGACCTGGACGCCGTGATGGAAGCCGCGAGCGACAACCAGGTCATCAAGCTGCTCAACCTCGTGCTGCTCCAGGCGATCAAGGATCGCGCGTCGGACATTCACTTCGAGCCGTTCGAGAACGAGTTCAAGATGCGGTATCGCATCGACGGCGTGCTGTATGAAATGGTGCCGCCGCCCAAGCAGCTCGGCCCGGCGATTACCAGCCGCGTGAAGGTCATGGCGAACCTGGACATCGCCGAGCGGCGTCTGCCGCAGGACGGTCGTATTGAACTGACCGTTGGCGGCAATCCCGTCGACCTGCGTATCGCAGTGCTCCCGACGATGCACGGCGAGAGCGTCGTGATGCGCGTGCTGGATCGCGGCAACGTCGAACTGTCGCTTGAGCGTCTGGGGCTGCGTGAAGATGACCTGCTGCTCGTGCGTCGCCTGATCAACAAGCCCAACGGCATCGTGATCGTGACGGGGCCGACCGGCTCGGGCAAGACGACGACGCTGTATGCCGCGCTTGCGGAACTCAACGACATCGAGACCAAGATCCTCACGGCTGAGGACCCGGTCGAATACGACATCGACGGCCTGTGCCAGGTGCAGGTGAATGAGGAAGTTGGGCTGACGTTCGCCAAGGCACTGCGTTCGTTTCTGCGTCAGGACCCGGATGTGATCCTGGTGGGCGAGATCCGCGACCTGGAGACGGCACAGATCGCCGTGCAGGCGTCGCTGACGGGCCACCTTGTGCTCAGCACGCTGCACACCAACGACGCGCCGTCGAGCATCCTGCGTCTGCTTGACCTGGGCATGGAGTCGTTCCTTTTGACGGCGACGGTGGAAGGCATCGTGGCCCAGCGACTGGTGCGAACGATTTGTGCGTCCTGCAAGGAGCAGTACACGCCCAAGGAAGAAGAACTGATGGAACTGCAGCTCACGCCCGAAGACGTGCGCGGCAAGAAGTTCAGCCGCGGACGTGGGTGCGAGCGTTGCAACGGCGCGGGCTACAAGGGCCGCATGGCGCTGTTTGAGATCATGACGATCGACGACCAGATGCGCGAGATGATCATGAAGGAAGCGAGCACAACGGTGCTGCGCGAGCACGCCCGCAAGCGCGGCATGCGCACGCTGCGCGAGTCGGGCCTGCAAGGCATCTTCGAGGGTCAGACGACGATCGACGAAGTGATCCGCGAGACGATCTCGGAAGAGTGAGTCACGGCGCGAGAAACCACACGTCAGAAGCGGGACTTGAGCGGCAGACAACGCAGAAATGTTGAATCGGGCGTCGGTGAGAAGCCGCCCCGAGACGAGCGGAGACGAGCATGGCGACGTTCACCTACGAGGCTTTGGACGAAGCGGGCAAGACGCAAAAGGGCACCGTCGAAGCCAACACGCGCGACGAGGCGGTCAATCGCATCAAGTCGATGCGTCTGTACCCGTCTGACGTCCGCGAGCAGAAGGTGAAGAAGTCCGCCGCGGCCGAGGGCGGCAAGCTGGCACCGGCCAAGAAGAAGCGTCGCGGCGCGGGCGGCAAGGTGAAGGCCAAGCAGCTCACGACGTTCACGCGTCAGTTGTCGACGCTGCAGGACGCAGGTCTGCCGCTGCTCCGCTCGCTGCAGATCCTCGAGAGCCAGCAGAAGCCCGGCAAGCTCAAGAACGTGCTCATGGGTGTGACGGAGGACGTCGAAGGCGGCGCCAGCCTCTCGGACGCGATGAGCAAGTTCCCCAAGTGCTTCGACACCCTCTACACCAAGATGGTGGCGGCCGGTGAGGTCGGCGGCGTGCTGGACGTCATCCTCCAGCGTCTTGCCGAGTTCATGGAAAAGAGCGAACGCCTGAAGCGCAAGATCAAGGGCGCGATGGTGTACCCGATCGTGGTCGTCGCGGTGTCGATGATCATCCTGACGGCGATCATGTGGTTCATCATTCCCAAGTTCGAGGCGATCTTCGCCGACTTCGGCGTGGCCCTGCCCGCGCTGACGCGCTGGCTCATGTATACCAGCCGCTGGGTCGCCGGCTCGGTGCCGGGCCAGCAGATCCCGGGCATTCTGATCGTGCTGCCCGCGCCTTTCGTGCTGTGGATCGCGTTCAAGCTGCTGCGCACCACCGGGCCGGGCAAGGCGATGATCGACACGCTTTTCCTGTTCGCGCCGATCTTCGGCAACCTGATCCGAAAGACGACGATCGCACGCTTCACCCGTACGCTCGGCACGCTGATCGCCGCGGGTGTGCCGATCCTGGAAGCGATCCGCATCACCAAGGAAACCTGCGGCAACTACGTCTTCGAGAAAGCGCTCGGTAAGGTGCACGACTCGGTCCGCGAAGGTGAGTCCTTCGCCGAGCCGCTGCGTCTCTCCAAGACCTGCGACGCCATCGTGGTCAACATGATCGACGTCGGCGAAGAGACGGGCGAGATGGACGCGATGCTGCTGAAGATCGCGGACAACTACGACGAAGAAGTCGACGTCGCCGTCGAGGCGCTCGTCAGCCTGCTCGAGCCGCTGATGGTCGTGCTGCTGGGCGGCATCGTCGGCACCATCGTCATCGCCATGTTCCTCCCGCTGGTCGCGATGATCGAATCGCTGCAGGGCGGCGGCAGCAAGGGCGGCTGAGGCCAACGCATCGCGCAACGGACCGATTTCCTCACTGAGACACGTCATGCAAGCGCAATGTTCACACATCCGGGCGAGGCAGGGCGCTGAGAACGCGCGCGCGTTCACGCTCGTCGAACTTCTGGTGACGATCCTCGTGCTCGGCGCGCTGATCAGCATCGTGTTCGTCGGGGCGCGAGCCGTGATGCGCAATGCCAAGCAGACCGCCGATCGCCAGACGCTGCTGGCGATGAGCACGGCGATCCAACTGTTCAAGAGCGAGTTCCGCTTCCTGCCGCCCTTGGTGCAGGATCGTGAGGTCAGCGGCCTCAGCCGCACGTGGGGCTCGCAGGGCGTCTCGGCGTTTCCGGTGCAGAAGGACAACACGTCCAACTTCAATCGCATCGTGACCTATTCGTTCGCGCTGGCGGATCGCGGCGGCGGCGGAAACATCGAACGCGACTATTTGCGTGGCTATGTCGGCGGCGGAGCGATGAACCCCAACGACAGTTCCGGTTACAGCCCTTCGGGCGCGAGCACGCCGGGGCCGAACTCGGATCAACGCTTCAGCATCTATTCGCTTCCCACCTATCTCAATGCGATGGGTGAGGCTCCGCTGGATCCGAGCAAGACCGCCGCATCGGATCGCACGATCGACGGCTTCTCGGGGCCGAGCATGACCGCGCCGCGTGACGACGGCACGTTTGCCGCCGCGGGCGATAGCGGCACGGCGGCCAAGCGCTACGACGCCTTCTTCGACGGCGGGCGCAAGGGCCTCGCGATGGTCGCGGGCGTTGACAAGAACAACGCGCAGCACGGCCTGTTTGAGTTCCGCGATCGCAACGGCAAGCCGATCCGGTACTACCGCTGGCTCAAGGGCGTGAACAACACGCCGTCGGATCGCGTCAACGGCTTGGCAGACCTGGCCAAGAACGTGCCGTCGCTCTTGCACGCCCAGCACCCGCGTGACTTCACGGGGAGCATCGAGTCGGGCCAGTTGCTGACGCTCGGCGCGGTCGCCAACAAACTGATTTCCGCGCGTGCTGACTTTGACCTGCAGAACAACAGCGGGCTGAAGGAAGCAGAGTTCGCACTGGTTGCCGCCGGGCCTGACGGCACCTTCGGCGATGCGGGCACTGAGGGCGGGGCGGAGGGTCTGTCGGCCAGCCTGGGCAAGGGCTACGGCACGGACATCGACCTCTTGAAGTACGAAGCCCGCAGGGACAACGTCGTGGAGGCCGGACGATGAACCGTCACGCGCTGAAGCGAGGCTTCTCGCTGGTTGAACTGCTCGTGGTGGTCGCGGTCATCGCGGTCCTCGCGTATGTGGGCCTGGGCGCGTTCCCGTCCATGCTCCGCGCTTCGGATCGCTCGCTCGCGGCCAACCAGTTGCGCGTCGGGCTCGGTGCGGCACGCGATGCCGCGATCCGCGGCGATGGCGGCGACTCGGCGGCGGTGTTCATCTATGACCCGGTTTCGCGGCGGACGAGCATCGTGCCGTGCGTGATGGTGGGGACGTTCAAGGATGTGGATCCCGCGGATGTGAACGGCTTCCCCGCGCGTGCCGCCATTGATCGCGAGCTCTTCGTGCCGCTGCCGAATGTCGATGCGGTGCAGTTGCCGGCGAACTGGCTGGTGTCGGGCTTTGCCAACGAAGGCATGCTGGACACGCCGTCGAACCTGACGGGCTGGTATGTGAGCGGCGCGGCCAACCCGGATCGCGAGATCGATACCACCGGTGGCGCGTGGGTCTTCCCAGAGACGGATTACTACAACATAGATTTCGATCCGAGCACGCGTCGCCAGTACGGCAAGTATGAGCGGTACACGTTCATGGTGCGTTTCGCGGCACGCACGGGCGCAGCGATGTTCGGCGAAGATCATCCGGTCGCCGTGCTGCTCGCGCGTCCGACGAGCGTCGGTCGCTCCCAGAATCCGATCGAGCGCGGCCTCCGCCCCGATCTGGCCGACAACATCGTGTCGTGGGCCAAGCGCGTGCTCTCGCGTCCGATCGCGGCGAACGCGAATGGCTCAGATCAGAGCGGCGCGATCGGCCTGACGCTGCGCTCGGATGTGCTAGGCGCCTCACGGATGGACAGCGTGCTCGCGGCGAGCGTCACGAGCCTCGGCGTGGTCGATGCGCGTGAACTGGCGACGGGCATGGGCATCCGCGCCAACAACCGCGAGACGGGCACGGCGTATCAGATCAACACCGGCAGCGACACGCTCCCGAAGTGGGATCCCAACGCGATCGGCGGGACGAGCAAGAGCGAACTGGCACGCAACATCGACCAGTGGATGACGGGCACGCGCGTGCCGCCGGGTCCGGCGGGTACCAAGGCCGTGACTTCGGACGTGCAGTTGTTTGTGGTGCAGGCCGCGGACGGCCGCCCAGTGCCGATGACGGAGTAAGCGATGAACCAGCCACGCACACAACTTCGTTGGCCTCGTCGCACGCCCCGCGCGGGCTTCACGCTCGTCGAGGTGCTGATGGGCGTGCTCATCCTCGCGCTCGCGCTCTTGGGGCTGGCGGCGGTCTTCCCTGTGGTCGCGCGCGAACAGCGTCTGGCTCGCGAGTCGATCGGGGCGGGGTCGCTCTCCAACTCGCTGGATTCGTTCCTGCGGAACTCAGACATCTTCCGGCGTCCGCCGGATCTGACCACCGGCGGCGCGGTGAGCGTGCGCTATGGCTGGGATCTGTTGCTCAACGATCAGAACTGGAGTCGCGAGCGGATCGTGCGCGATTCGGCGACCGGTCGCGATCTGGTGTTCACGTCGTGGCGCGGTGCGTCGATTCAGGGCAACGGAGCGGCACGGTTCGCGAGCAACTCCGGCAGTTTCCAGGTGGGACTGGCGCAGCGGCTCTGGCCGCAGCGTTCGACCACCCAGGACACGCCGCTGTTTGTCTGGGACTTGGTGGCGAAGCGAACGACCGGCGGCGATCCGGCGATTACGACCGACGACACGGGTGTCATGGTCGCGGCGTTCATTCGGCGGGTTGATCCGTCCATCCGCGTGCCATCGGGTTCGACGGTGCGTGAGCAGATCGAGGGTGGTGCGGTGGCGGCGGTCGCGATGAACGGCGCGGGCGCACCGACGTACGACGGACGCGGCCAGTATGCGTTGCCTGCGATCATCGGCGTAAACAAGGTTGGCTTTTCAGACGTCACCAAGCCGCGCAACGTCGTGACACTGAAGAAGGGCGTGAGTCCTGATTCAGCGACGATTCGCGATGACTACACCGACGTCTTCGCGCTCGCGATGCAGGTGGGCCAGAAGCTCGTCGCGTCCAACGGCGATGTCTACACGGTGGAAGCGGCGGGGCCGGTCGACGACACGTACGCCGGCGTTGCCACCGCGGGCGGGAACTACGTTCCCAAGAAGTATGAAGTGATCGTGTCGCCGGCGTTGACGGCGGCAACGCTGGAGTACTTCCGCCTGGGCGAGCTCAACTTTGTGTTTACGCCGCAGATCCCCGCGGATGTGCTGGTGCGCGAGTATCGGCGCTGATTCGGACGGCGCGGCGCGAGCGTGCTGGTGGCGTGTGGAAGTCGACGTGGGCTGGAAGGTGATGGAACGAACATGAAGCTCGGCACAATCCAATCCAAGCAAGTCAGAGGCGGCATCGGGCAGGGCGCGAAGGTCGGCTCGGCAGGCCGCGGCTTTACGCTGCTTGAAGTCGTCGTCGCGATCGGCGCGGTCGCGATTGTGACGGTGGGCCTGGCGGCGCTCTTTCAGACCATCGGTCGCACAGTCTCGATCGGCAAGAAGCTCAACCTGAGCAACTCGTACGCGGTGTTGCTTGAACAGCAGATGCGTCGTGACGTCGCGGCGATGACGCGCGATGGCTTCCTCATCATCCGCAACCAGGCGGCGATGGGTGGGTCGAGCGGTGCGGCCAACGGCAGTGCGGGCGGGCGCGAGCAGCTGCGTGTGCGGGTCTGGAGCGATGACCCCTATCCGCGGCCGCGGCGCGTCGATGAGATCATGTTCTTTGCGCGTGGCGAGTTCCAGAGTCAGCGTCCGCCGCTGAACCCGGGCCTGCAGGCCACCAGCGATACGGCACGCATCTATTACGGGCACGGCGTGCGTGGGCGCAGCGATGGCGGCGCGAACTACGCGACGCCGGACGTCGATACGGAACTGACTCCGGGATCAGGCAACGCGAGTTTTCTGCTCGGCGTCGACGATGCACGCAACCCCGACCGATTCGCGGCGGACTGGACGCTCTTGCGGCATGTGACGTTGCTGGTGCCCAAGCAGCAGCCGCCGCGCGAACTGCCGCGCACGGGCTGGAGCGCGATTGGCATCAACCCCGCGATTGTCAATGACCCGAATGCTGCGCCCGCATACCTGGCGGACAGCATCTGGCAGGTCGCGTTGCAGCCCGCGGCATCGAGCATCTTCTTCCCGATCGCTCGCAGCTATGGGCCGACAGGTCTGAACGTGAACACGATGCGTGCTCCGAGCACGACGAATCAGCCGCGTCCGATGTTCGCGTCGGGGTTGGTTGACATCGCCGTGACGGATTTGAATGAGGTTCGCAACTGGGTGCTCGACCTGGCGAAGAACCCGACGGCGTTTGACTCGCAGCGCAACGGGCCGCAGGAGACGGACTTTGACTTGTCGTTCAAGGCCGATAGCCAGAACATCAACAACAGCGATTTGCAGTACATGCAGCGGTGGATGTTGGCGGCGATGCCGACGGCGAGCGACGCGCGGTTCAACAGCGGCACACTGGTCAACTCGAACGAGCCGGGTCAGCGGATCCGCTATGAGGACATCGGGCCGAACTTGCTGACGGGGCTGCGAGACGCGACGGTCGACAGCAATGGCGTTGTGAGTGCGCGAGGTACATCAAAACTTGCACTTGCCGTCGAGCGTTCGGATCAACTCACGCTGAGCGCGTTCCGGTTCTTGCCGCGCTGCAGCGAGTTCATCGTCGAGTGGTCGTTCGGCGAAGCGAATCCTTCGACCGGCGAAACGGTGTGGTACGGCTCGCGGGCGAACACGTCGGAACTGCCGAGCGACCCGTCGATCAATCTGGCCGCATGGAATGCCGACATTGAGTTCAAGCGGTATGAGAACGCGACGTACACGCCGTGGCGGAACTCGATCCCCGATCAGAAAGACGTGAGCACCGACGCCGACCAGGCGAATCGTCACGCGATTCAGCCGTCGTTGATCTATTCGAATCCTGGGAGCGGCTTCCCGGGGCTTCCGCCGCGAAACACCGACCCGCATACGGCGATTTTCGGCTACGTCGATCCGACGTATGTGAACAAGGCAAAGAACAGCGTCAGCGTCGCAATCCCGGTGCGTAACGAGCAGCGGAACTTCCCCGCCAGCCTGCCCTGCCCGTGGCCCAAGCTAATCCGCGTGACGGCGACGATCAACGACGCGGTCGACCCGTCGCAGAGCGAGAGTTTCCAGTTCGTGTTTGAGTTGCCCGGCAACACCGTCGGGTCGTGAGTCGAGCGATCGCGGCGGATTTCGCCGCACGCATGAGTTCTGGGGCGGGCGGGTTTGAGACATCTTCAGCAGCCGCTGCAACATCGCGGCGCTGAGACGCGAATGGCTAGTGAACGTCGGTTGGGGCGCGAGACCCTGCGGCACGCGACCCAAGGAGGCGGTTATGACGAAGAAGCGTGAAAAGTTCCATGTGTCGGGTCGCAACACCCTTGCTCGCACGCTGGCGAGCGTGTCGAGCGGTGCCGCCGCCTTGCTGCGGATCTGTGCTGGTCGCCCGACGCGACTGGCAGAAGCGGGCCTGAGCACGGGTGCGGCACCCGCGCGGCGTGGCTCGTTCCTCATCATGGTCGTCGGCACGCTCGCGTTGCTGTCGGTGATCGTGGTTGTCTATGTGTCGGTGGGCAGCCAAGACCGCCGTATTGCTGCCGTGGCGGCGCGGACGGATCGTCTGAACGCTGTGATCGGCACGCCGACGGGCTATGGCCCTGACGGCTACACGCTCCCGCCCAACTCGTTTGCGGCGTATGTGCGTGACATCGTCGGTGCGGATCTGTTCACCTATGTGCCTGATCAGGACATGACGGCGGATCAGAACAAGCCGCGCTACGTGGGCACGTTCCGGCGCGAGATGTGGGACTATCCGTCGACGAGTTACTTCACGGACTCGACAAAGAAGGACGTCAACCCGACGACCTCGCCGCGCTTGGCGGAGTTTTTCTCTCCCGTCGGCGTTGGCACCGATCCGTGGCTTGCATCGACGCGGCCGGAGGATCTGGGCTGGGGCGGCAGCACGACGCCCGTGAAGGGTGTGGACGGCAAGGGGGGCGGGAACGATGCGGCGAGCTGGAAGCGCCGGGTTGATTGGCCGCATATCTCGAACATCGCGCCCGACGGTCGCTTTGTGAACCTGGCGAATCTGCGGAACAACTTCAGTGCGGAGTCGGGCTTCGGCACGTTCAACAGCTTCGGACGAACGCTGCCGCGCACGAGCGCGAATCTGACGCTGCAGCAGGCGGGCGGGTTCAACGGCGCGCAGGACGCGGGTTCTGGTGACTTCGTTGCGCCCGGTTCGCCGGCGTTTAAAGTGGACGGGGCGGCGGGCAACATTGGTCGCCGGCTGGATACGGGCCGCCTGATCAACGACGTGCAGGGCGCGCCCAACAAGGCCGAGCGGCACCCGGCGATCTGGGACTCGCGCCAGATGGGCGCGTTCCGCCCGGTGGACGGCGTGTACTACGGCACGGCGGCGAAGTTCAAGTTCGGCGCGGATGCCAAGGGCGTCGCGCTGCCGAGCTATCAGTGGGCCGACGCCGACGGCGACGGCATGCTCGACTCGCGCTGGCAGGAGGCCGTCGACGCACGCGCGTCAAACTCGAATCCGATCTCGGCGATCGTCACCGATGAGAAGTATCGCTTCTTCTTCGCGACCCGAATTGTCGATCTGTCGTCGCTGATCAACGTCAACACCGCGAGCGATCTCTATCGTCCCGCGGGCGCGACGTTCGCGCCGTGGGATACCACCGGCTCGCAGGTGAAGCTCAATCCGACCGACACAGAAACCAAGGACACCAAGTTCCCGATGGGAGCGACGTATCCGCTGGGCTCGACGCCGGCGGATATCAACCTGGCGCGCATGCTCTCGATGGAAGATCTGCGCACGATCTATGCCAAGCTCAACGGCGGCAACGCGGAAGAGAAGATCGGCTACTCCAAGCTGCGCCAGCCCGACTCGGGCGGCGGGGCTGATCGCGGCGACTACAGCAAGTACGTCGACACGGCGAAGTATTCCGACGCGACGCCTCAGGCCAAAGACCTGACCGCGACGCTTGTCGGCAAGGCGGGCTATCTCGCGCTGCGCGAGACGCTGACGCTCGGCACGGTGCCCGCGGTGGTGCCGCCGCGTGACACGCCGACCAACGCGGAGTCGTTCGTCGACTCAAACGGCAAGATGGTGCAGGCGAAGGTGGACGATCGCACGTTCTTCGCCGATGCGTCGGATCGTGCCAAGTTCTATTACGAGCGTGCCGGCGAACTGGGCACCGGTCTGTTCGCGATCGAGGACAAGGACGGATCGAGCGTGGGTTCGAGCGCGAAGATCCTCTTCAGCGATCCGCTGACGATCGAGTCGGGGATTGAACTTCTGTCGTTCCGCGGCGTGAACAACCCGCGCGAGACGACGCGCCTCGAGGCGGCCCTCGCGGGTCGCTATCGCCCGGCGTCGGGCTCGGTGCAGAAAGAGACGACGGCCTACTTCTCGCCGCTGCGCAGCTCGCGGAGCGAGACGCTGGAGCGTGAGGGCCGTGACGCATTCGGCGAGGGCAAGCGGCCCGTCGGCGACGGCGTGCTCGACGACACCGCCGCGGTGTGGAACATCGCCGACGTGCGCCAGCATCTGACGACGATCAACGGCAGCCGTCCGCTGTGGGCCTCGGCAGCGACAGACACCCAGACGGCGGATTCGCCCATTTTCCTGATCAAGAACGATCGCCTCGCACCGCTCAGTGCGACGCTGGATGTGAAGCACGGGCTGGAGGCAGCGCTGCGCGATCCGCGCGAGCTGTTCAAGGGCGTCGTGGCGTCGCTCGCGCCGTATCTGGGAGAGAAGTGGGCGTGGGAAGGCGCGCAGGCGCAGGGCACGGACTTTACGTTCACCAGTCCGCAGGGTCGCACGCTCTTTGGCAACGACATCAAGTTCGACAACGGCCGCACGGCGTTCTATGGCTGGCGCGGCGCGGAGACGAGCGTGCTGTTGTCGGCGATGTTCACGGTGAATGCGTCGGCGGCGATGTTCGAGCCGCGGCCGCTGACCGAGGACGAGCGCAGCGCGATCTCGCAGGCGTATCACACGGGATCGGCGGGGGCGGGACTGAAGGCCGTGCCGACGGTGATGCCGCTGGCGATGACGGTGGCGTTTGACAAGACGTATCGCGACAACAAGCTGATGTCGGCGACGATCGGCGACGAGGTGGGTAAGAAGTTCTCGTGGTGGATTGATGAGAAGGACAAGGACACTGGGTCTTCGCGTCCTGACTCGAAGACTGCTGGGATCAACGGCTACACGTGGGACGCGAACAGTGGGCGGCTCGACCTCGACGCAGGCCTGAACACCGCAAGCGGCGCGAAGAGCCGTATGTATGACCAGAGCGTGCAGGGCTCGGCAAGTGGCCCAACCAGGCTGCGGGCCAAGGCGATCAACGTCTACGCCGTGACGCCGCAGCCGTTCATCACCGGCGTGATGTCGATGACGGCGTTCACGGATGCGCCGCCGAACGCTGGTGGCGATATCGACGCGCGCCGCGTGCCGCCGGGCGATGAGTTCCCCGAACTGCCGCCGATCACGATTGACGGCACAATCGCGGACGCGAACCCGGACTTCCTGTTCCGCATCGTGGCGTTCCAGGTGACCAACCCGTTTGATCAGCCGATCACACTGGGTGTGTCGCCAGAGCCCAAGAGCGGTACGAGTTCCAAGAAAATTTCGGAAATCGAGGCCTTGGCAAAGGGTTTCGACACGGTGCCCAAGGTGACCGCTGGGGTTGCGGACACCAGCAACTACTACGTGCGTCTGCGCGGACACGGCAAGTTTGGGACTTCGTCGGACTACTCGTTTGACAGCATCTCTCGCTTCATGCTTGTGGGCCTGAAGGACCCCAAGATGAGCGGCGACGCAAATGATCCCGCGAACTTCGCACTGGCGAGTGAGTCGGGCGGGTCTTGGGGTGCGAATGACAACGATCGCGATGCGACGGTTGAGCCGATCACGCTCCAGCCGGGCGAGACGGCGGTGTGCTTTGCCACCAGCCAGTCGCCGCGGCGGATTATGCAGCGCATCCAGAAGTGCATCGACGCCGCACCAAGGGCGGGCACGGGAACGGCCAACTCGAGCGGCGCGAAGGTCTTCAGCATGGGCCAGTTCGCCAAGATGGTGAAGGCCCGCTTCTCGGAGAAATCGACGTCGGCGACGGCCCCCAAGGGCGTGACGAAGGTCTATTGGGTGCCGCAGGTTGACGACGATGGCAAGATGCTGATGGACGCGCAGAATGCGTCGAAGCCGGTGGCGCAGCCGATGGCGTTCAAGGTGGATGACATTCAGAACAAGTCCTCGGCGGATCTCGCACGCCTGCAGGCTGACCCGACGCAGCGCGTGACCACGGTTGAACTGTGGCGAGCGCTGACGACGGGTTCGGAGCGCAACGATCGCAAGAACATCCTCGACAACGACCAGTTGGTCGATCGCATGCGTATCGGTCCGGCGAGTGGCGATGAGGGGTGGCAAGACGGCTCTCTGGAACTGACAGACAATCTTGATCGACGCCTCGCACCCGGCAACGGCCAGGGCAAGGGTCAGAAGATCGAGGGCACCGAGGCCGCGCTTCCGATCAACGGCCAGGACCCGCTGGACGACAAGGGCTTTGCGATCACGCTGTGGTCGCAGGTGCTGCGCCCGAGCACTGAGAAGCAGCAGATCGATGCGGGTACGACAGCGGATCGTCTGCGTCCGGGTCAGTTGCCCGGCTACTGCATCGAGCCTCGCGGGCCGGTGACAGACCTGCTCAAGCAGCCGTCGCGCAAGCGCTGGAACATCGGCAAGTCCGACGAGCGAGACACGATCAGGGGTAACGAGTTCGTGGGCTATTCGAGTGCGACCGCGACGCGCACGGACTTCATCGAAGGTGAAGACCCCAAGAGCGGCGCGGGTCCGACGCTGGATGAGTGGTGGAACACCCAGATGACGGAGCGAGAGAAGCTCACCCACGAGCTGATGTTCCGCGCTCCAGACGGGCGCAAGCTTGGTGACACCGATCGAGTGCCGCAGTCGGTCGTTCTCGACAACAAGGAATATCAGGATCTGGTGCGGAACTTCCGACTTCCGGTCTTCAACGCGGGCAATCTGCTTGCGATGAACACCGAGGCGGCGACCGCGACCAAAGAAGCGACGCCGGCGCGGCTGCGCGTGGCGGATCTGCTCCAGAATATGGCCGTTGCGCCGTACTGGGATCCGTTGCTGCTGGACGCGGCAGAGGGATTGGTGAAGGCCGATCTGGAGACATGGATTCCCTCGAGCGGCACCAAGAAGGGCGATCAGAAGGAGTTTGAGCGTGCGACGCTAAGCGAACTGCTGGCGATGCAGTTCGGCTACTACGTGAAGGACGGCGACACCGCGACGAAGGACCCGACGGTGCTGGGCCTCCTCGTCGCGCCCGAGGAGCGCAAGATCGAGGAACGCGCCGAGTTTGGCTCGCTGGTCGTGGATCAGGGACGATTCTTCCTGGATCGCTACACGCCGTTCCTGGATGGCGTGATCAATAACGCCAGTGCAGATCGGAAGTTTGCACCGGCGAACGATCTGCGTGTGGGCCTCGGCGTGCCGCTGGCGCTCAACCTCATGGACGCGTTCGAGCCGCTGCCGGAACGGATGTGGTCGTCGACCAAGCCGATCCGCGGTCGGATCAACATCAACACGGCGACGGTGGACGTGCTGCGCACGCTGCCGATGCTCGCGCCCAACAACAAGAAGGGCAAGGACTGGAACACGCTGAACAATGAGGAAGCCGCGCAGGGATGGCCTCGGGCGGCGCAGGGTGAAAAGCCAAGCCTGAATGATGAGACCGATATCGCGGCGATGATCGTGGCGTATCGCGACAAGCGGCCCGAGAGCTTCCGCTTCCAGGTCGCGGAGAACGCCCCGAACTTGCGGTGGGCCGACTTCGGCGACCTCAATGGCAAGAATCGCGTTGATCCCTCGTCGTTCGGCGCGGCACCGGGCGCCACGGGTGATCTGGTGGCGCAGGCACTTGGGAACACCGCGAACAACCTGCTGGGGCGCAACACGCTCAATCAGATCGACGGCGTGCGCGAGGACCTGGGCTTCCGCTCGATCGGCGAACTCATGTGCGTGCGAGAACTGCAGCCGCTGGATCCGAGCAAGATCAAGAAGCCCGAGCGCGGCGTCGGGCAGCGTTCGCTGGATAAGAACGCGCCGAAGGCCGGCTCGGCGAGCAACATGGACTACCTGGGCTTCAACCTTGACGGCACCACGCCGGTCAACGATTCGCTGATTGATCTGCTGCCGGGCTTCACGTCGCTGCGCATGGACCTGACCAAGACGGCGGCGAGTGATCAGGTGAAGCGCGATGCGAGCTTCACCGGCAAGGACGGCAAAATCGAGGACGTGGTGCACACGGACCGCGTCGACAACGATTACGGCGAGCGACTCGCGGTGATGTCGGCGATCTCGAACCTCGTCACGGTGCGGAGCGATCTGTACGTGTGCTGGTTCGTGGTGGCGGGCTTCCAGAAGTCCGACTGCGTGGGCTTGTCGGATCAGGATCCGCTCGTGCCGAGCATCAAGCGCCGGTTCATGATGGTGATTGATCGCTCGAACGTGATCCGGCCGACGGATGTGCCGCGCGTGCTGGTGTGGAAGGAACTGCCGCTGTAATCATGCGGTCGCGTTGCGTGATAAAGGCGCGACGCGACGGCATGGTTGGCGCGGGTGGCGTGTTGGGCACGTCGCGTGGCGTGCCGCGCTATGATGGCGTGAGCAGGGTGTAGCTCAGCTTGGTAGAGCGCCTGGTTTGGGTCCAGGAGGCCGCAGGTTCAAATCCTGTCACCCTGACTTTCAACGTCGAGCGGTCCAGACAACTTGCGATTCATGGCACGGATCGGTACTTTCAGACAACCGGAGGTACTCTCCATGAATCGACGCCTCACATCGGCCTTGGTTCTTCTCGCCTTCGCGGCGTGCGTCGATGCGGCGCAGCCCGCCACAGCACCGAGCGTGCCGGCGGCTAAGCCTGCGGCGCAGGCGACGACGAAGCCCGAACCAGACGGCGTCCGCGCGCTCGGCGGCGAGTGGATCTATGTGGAGGATCGCACCGAGGGCCGCCCCCTCGCGCAGCTTGGCCCGCCGATGGCGTCGAAGTTCACAATGCGCGTGGAGGAGGCGGGTGACGTCGTGATCCTGAATGGGCACGGCTCAGGACACCGCGATGTGCGCATTGCCTTGGACGGCGGTGTGACCGAAGTCGTCGAGCAGACCAAACCCGTTGTGCGGTATCAGGGGGCGTGGAAGGACGGCACGTTTCACTATGACGTGAAGTTCGAGAGGGCACCGGGAGCGAGCGGGATCGGGATGATCCGGCGGAGCTTCACGCCCACTGAAGAGGGTCTGGTGGTGCGCGTCGCGGTCGATCCGCCGCCGGGTGGTGGAGGGTCAGAGGCGGTTGCGCTGTATCGCCATGCGGAAGACATTCCGCTTGCGACGCCCGCGACGTGCACGATCGCGGATGTGTCGTGGCTTGCGGGCGCGTGGGTCGGGAGCCGGCCCTCAGGATCGTCGATCGAGGAGCGTTGGAGCCCACCGCTGGGAGGGTCGATGTTGGCCGTGTCGCGCACGGTGAGCGCGAGCGGGAAGCTGGCTGCGTTTGAGTATCTGCGGATCGTGGAGCGAAATGGCGGTCTGGTGTACGCGGCGCAGCCGGGCGGGGCACCCAAGACTGAGTTCCTTTTGACGGAGTTCGGCCCGACGGAGGGCGGCGGGAAGCGGGCGGTCTTTGACAACCCGCGCCACGATTACCCGAAGCGCATCGTGTACGAGCTCGCGGCGGACGGAAAGCTCTCGGCGACGATCGGGTACCTGAAGGGCGGCACGCCGCAGAGATATGAGTTCACGCGAGAGGGCAAGGAAGCCGCGACGCCACCCTGAAGTCTTGGTGCGGCGAGGGATGTAACCAGCGTGGGTCCCGCGAGTTTGGGTGTGTAGGGTCTGGAAAATCAGTCTCGCGAAACGGCGCTGGCGTCCAACAAGCGGCACAGGCCCGGCGTGATATACCCGAACGCTCGCTAAGAAGAGTTCAACTGGCGGACTGTCACCCTGATTCGTTCTCCGCTTCGTCACGCAAGAGGCGTCCGATGGCAGCTTTCCCGGAGTCGATAACCCGCGTCGCGTACCGCTCCCGTGGTGATGAACTCGCTTGGCGACGCGAAGATGTTCCTGCGGCTTTGGCAGCGATCGCGGCGAGCGGCCACGCGGTACTCGGTGGCGAAGTCTGGGTCGTTCTTGGCGGCGGTCGTTGGACAGGACTCGTTCCTGATCGAGATGGCGGACCAGACGGCGCTTGGACTTGGGACACCAAGCCGCGTCGTCAGGGTGAGCCTTGGCAGGACTATTGCGACCGAACAGCGAGAGACTCGGAACAAGTCGTCGCTGATTTTCAGGCTGAAGCAGGGGCGGCTCCGTCCGTTCTCGGGAAGCTCTACTTCAACTTCACTTACATTCCAGAGCCGGGCAGTACAAGCTCTGCTGGCCCATCTTCGATCGCCAACCCGAATGCCGTCCACAAAGATCGCTTTGGGTGAACCGGCACTCTCGTTCTCCGCGGTTGCGGAGTTCACGCCGTTCGTCCGTGTGCGCGAGCGATGGTGTTGACCAAGGGGTTCTCGACCCGTGCATGCGTGTGAACCAAGTGGTCTGGCGACGGCGGCTGGTGGCGAAAAGTGTTCGGTTGCGAAGCCGTCTGGCAGGCGAGTGATCGTTGAAATGCCACAAACAATGAAAAAACAACGGCATATCCCTTGACTGCGCGAGGAAGATGCGGCATGATGGAGGAGTTGACGTTGATTCTTTGGAGCCGCCATGGACGCCACCGATCTGCAGATTCTCGCCGCGTTGCAAGCCAATGCCCGAACCACGCACGCTGATCTGGCGCGGGCTCTGGACATGGCCCCTTCGGCGGTCTTTGAGCGTGTTCGCAAGCTTGAGGCACGCGGCACGATCGCGGCGTATGAGGCGCGGGTCGCACCCAAGGCGGTGGGGGCGCAGCTGGCGGCGTTCGTGTTCGTGCGCGCGGAGGAGCGCCCGTTCACGGGCAAGACCGGCAAGGCGCTGGCTGCGATTCCGCAGGTGCAGGAAGTGCACAATCTTGCGGGTGAAGATTGCTATCTGGTCAAGTTGCGGGTGCGCGACACGGATGAGCTGACGCGTGTGCTGCGCGAGCATGTCTCGGCGATCCGGTCGATCTCGGGCACACGTACGACGATCGTGCTGGAGACGATCAAGGAGACGTCGGCGTTGTGCCTCCCGACGCCCGAGCAGCTCGAAGCCGCGGAGGTCGGCACATGAACTGGCGCACTGTGCTGGAGTGGCTTGCGCTGGGTGCGATCTGGGGCGCATCGTTTCTGTTTCAGCGGATCGCCGTGCCGGAGTTTGGCGCCGTGCCGTTGGTGGGCGCGCGGCTGCTCGTGGCGGCGCTGGTGCTGGTGATCCCGGTGGTGATGGCGGGACATGTGGGCCTGCTGCGCGAGCGGTGGCGGACGCTGCTCCTCGTCGGCGCGATCAACTCGGCGATCCCGTTCTGCTTGTTCGCGTGGTCGCTTCATTCGCTCTCGGCGGGCGAGGCATCGGTGCTCAACGCGACGGCAGCGCTGTTTGCGGGATTGATCGCCGTGATCATCCTGCGCGAGCGCATGTCGATTCGGCGCTCGCTCGGACTCGTGGTCGGGTTTGTCGGGGTGATCCTGCTGGTGTGGCACAAGCTGTCATTCAGTGGTGACCTGCTCGCGCTGGGTGCGGGCCTGGGTGCAGCGCTGTTGTATGGCGTGGCATCGCACGTGATCACGCGCAAACTTGCGGGTGTGCCGCCGGTGGCGGTGTCGGGCGGCAGTCTGGCGTTCTCGGCGATTTTGCTTGCGCCGCTGGCGCTGGGGAATATGCCGTCGGCGATTCCGTCGACGCGTGCGTGGCTTGCGGCGATCACGCTCGGCGTGCTGTGCACGGCGGCGGCGTACCTGATGTACTTCCGACTCGTGAAGAACATGGGGCCGACGCGGGCGATTACGGTGACGTATGCGATCCCGGCGTTCGGCATTCTCTGGGGACACGTCTTTCTTGATGAGCATGTCTCGTTGCTGATGCTTGTCGGCGGCTTGGTGATCGTGATCGGCACAGTGATGGTGAAGTTGCCGGAACGCACAGCCGCGCATCGCGTGCCGAGCCTTGAGACCGCTGCGCCACAAACCAGTGAAGGAGAGCCAAATGCCAACCCTGCCCGCTGAGCAATGCCCCGTCTGTGCAATTCCAGCAGCCTCCCCCGAGAATGCCAGAGCGCACTTTGAGCGACTGTTTGAGTTCGAAACCGATTGCTGGGACGTCCATTCGTCGCTCCAGCGCGCGTCGCCGACGTTCGTGCTCCTCGACGTGCGCTCGCCGGAGGCCTTCGCCCGAGGGCACATCGCGGGCGCGGTCAACCTGCCCCACGGCAAGATCAATGCACGCAATCTCGAGCCCTATCCGCCCAACACCCTGTTTGTCGTGTACTGCAACGGTCCGCATTGCAACGGTGCTGATCGAGCCGGCGTTCGACTCGCGACCCTTGGGCGTCCGGTCAAGAAGATGATCGGTGGCGTGGCCGGTTGGCTCGATGAGGGATTCACGCTTGCGTGATTGCGTCGTTGTATCGCCTGGGGCGTATGGGCTCTACTCTCTGGCTTGATGCGAAACACTGAGCCGGGTTGTATGACGTTGGCACTTGCGATGACTGCCGTGACGCGGCGTGGCATCGCGGTGTGTGGGTTGACGCTTGCGGCGTGTGCGTTGCCCATCCTGATGGCGGGTTGTGCGACCGCGGCGCGGCCGACGGCGGATTCGCTGGTTGTGTCCGCGGCGACGGGCGTACCCGTGCCGCGCACGTACAACGGTGAATACGTCTTCACGTTTCACACGCGCTGGTTCGGCTCGATCAAGGGGCGCTTCACGGCACAGCCGACCGATGAAGGGTTCCAGGCCAACACGCGGCCGGGCGTCGCGTGGTCGATGATCGGCGGCATGGAAAGCGCGATCGGGCCGGTGGTCGCGCCGTATGTGTTCCCTGAGGGGATGCTGCTGCTTTGGCGCAGCGCGAACGCCGTACCCGGCGGGCCGCCCGCCAAGGGGCAGCTTGGTCCGACGACGATCGGCGCGTTCAGTGCCAAGACACTGATGGCGGCGGACGCGACGCCGATTGAACTGACATTCGAGGGTGGCAAGACGATCGCGGTGATGACGGTCGAGCCGTGTGCGGCGGGACCGATGAGCGGCACGGACTATCCGTCGCTGGCGCGAAAGGCGAAGGAGATGATGTTCGCCAAGGCACTGGATCCGGACCTGCTGAAGACCAAGGACGCGGAGGAGTACTTTGCCGACATGGAGAAGGCCGCGTCGGTCGCGCAGGATGATGTGGAGTTTCTGCTGGGCGTTGGGTTGTCATGGCGCAAGCACGAGAACGTGCCGTTCGCGTTTGTGTTTCGGCGTGAGGATGAGGCGGCGCGTGCCGCGCTGTTTGCGCACGTGAAGGACGGCGGGCAGGCGTCGCGGATCACGTTTGACAGCGAGAGTCGCATCGCGACGCTGGAGCCGCTGGTGTTCCTGGACGACGCGAACGTGGATGAGATGTTTCGTCAGGCGCTGGCGTTGCAGCCGCGGGCCATCGTGCTTGATCTGCGCTCTGCGCCGGGGTCGGATGTGTGGGCACTGCGGGCGGGGGCGTGGCTGCTGGAGAAGCCGACGCCGGTGGGGAAGTTCTTCTCGGGCACGCAGCGCGGCGCCGCCTTGGCAAAGGCGGAAGGCGCGAAGGGGAAGAACACGACCGACGCGGTGTGGAGCGGCGCGAGCGTGTCGGGATCGATGGCGGCACCGATGCGGGCTGAACTTGATCGCAGCGGCGGCGTTGATATCACGCTTGAGCCGCGCGACAGTGGGTTCGGCGGCCCGGTGGCGGTGCTGACGTCCGGGCGCACGTCGGGGGCGGCAGAGGTGCTCGCGTGGACGCTCCAGCGCGAGAAGCGAGCGACGATCGTCGGAGAGACGACCGCACGCCGCCCGACGATCGCACGCACCTACGACCTTGATGACACGTGGCAGATCCGCCTGGCGACGTTCGATTTCGTTGGCCCGGGCGGCGAGCGCTTGCAAAAGCGCGGCGTGCGTCCGGACATCCGCGTCGATCGTGATGCCGCGCCCGAGCGGGCGTTCAAGCGACTGCGCGAGCAGCTGAAGGCCGCGGAGTCTGAAAAGCCTGCGACGTGAAGATCGGGTTGTCCGGCATTCCGGCGCGTGGTTGATTGCTACGGAGCGAGGGGCGTCAGCGATTCGCGATCGTGGTGATGAGCAGGATGGCGATGATCGCGCCGAGAATCGCGAGCACGAGGCCTGTGATCTTCCACGCGCTCCACGGGCGTTCGCCGATCACTTCGCCGGTGCGGGCGTTGACAAGGATGCTGTAGACCTTGCCGTGGTATCGGTACGCGCTGGTCCAGACGGGCAGGAGGATGTGCTTGAAGGTGATGTCGTCGTAGCGTGATTGCTTGCCGGTGATGCGTTGGTGATCGCCGCCGATGTCGCCGCGGATGGTCGATTCGATCTCGGGTTCCATCCGTTGGCGTGCGACGCCGAAGCCGTCCTTGAGGCCCAGGGCGTAGCTCTCGGCGCGGAAGCCTGCGAGGTATTCATCGGCGTAGGGCGTGACGCTTTCAAGGTCCCACGGTTCGAGTTGTTCGGCGCGTGCCTCGCGGATGCTGCCGCTGGCGTTGACGAGCACATCGTTGAAGCGGTTGTGGACGCGTCCGGCAACGGGCGTCCAGCGCGTGCGGCGGACCTGCCGCGTCTGGATTGTGGGGCGGCCGTTGACTGTGGTGGTGTACGTCTCGGTGACCCAGTAATCGTCGCCGCGCATCCCCGAGTAGTTGGTGTCGGCTTCGCAGTCGTAGGTCCAATAGGGGAGATAGACGCCGACGAGTCCTGTGTCGAGCGTGGCGAAGTCCTTGAGCGTCGACGGCGCGAACCACAGCGAACGCAACCACTTTCGATATCGCTCTCGGGCGGCGCGTTCGTCAAGATTGAACGGCAGCAGCGCGTGCGGCTTGATGAGCTTGGTTGAGGCGCGTGCCGCGACGACATCGCGCCCGCAGAACGGGCATGAGAGACTGGTCACGTTTGCGGGGAACTGCACGTTCGCCCCGCAGGAGTCGCAGTGCGAAACCAGCCGATCGGTCGTGTCGTGCGCGCTTTCAAGTGCATCGAGGGCGGCGAGAAAGTCGTGTTCGACGATCGGGCTGTCGCTTGCGGCGATCGGGTTGTCGAAGGAGCAGTAGGGGCACTTCAGCGAGGTTGTACCGGGGGCGTAGGTGAGCTGCGCGCCGCAGCCTTTGCACGGGAAGCGTGTTTGCGCTTCGGCGGCGACTTTCGTGCCGATTTCCGGTTCGACCGGCTCGGGGATGTTGGTGTTGGTGCTGTCCATGCCAAATGGCGACGAACTCGATACGACGCGAACCGTGGCCCTCGCTTGCGCCTCGGGCTTGTCAAGGCATCAACCGACGCGGAGTTAGCGAGGCGGCAGTGGGGGAGGAACATCGGTGAAGATGCCGCTGAGTTCGCTCACGTTGCCGGCGGCGGTCCACTCGGCCATGCCGTTCTTCCAGACGAGCGATTCGCGTGAGAGGCGGCCCGCGCTCGCCTGGGCCTTCAGCGTGGCCAAATCAAACGGTCCCGCCTGCTTGCCGTCGATGGCGACGAAGAAAACCGCTGCGGCGGGAATCGGCGGCGGAGCACCCGCACCGGCCACAGGCTGCCCCATCGCGCTGCCCATCTGCTGGGCCATGGCAAAGCCCGCACCCAGCCCCATGCCTTGGGCGGCGGCGGAGTTGGGCGTCTTGGCCGCAGCTTCCATCGCGTTCGCGGCCTGGAACTGCGTGTAGCGGTTCAGATCGCCGACGATGCCCATGCTGGTGCGCTTGTCGAGTGCTGCTTCGACCTCGGGCGGGAGCGAGATGTTCTCGACGAGCAGCGCGGTCAGGTCCAAACCCAGCGGTGTGAGGCTGGGCTTGATCCGTTCGCCCAGGAACTTGCCGAGTTCGTCGTAGTTGGCGGCCAGATCAAGCGCCGGGATCTTGCTCTCGCCCAGGACATCGGTGAAGCGGGAGACGATGGTGTTGCGGAGTTGCTCGGTGATGCCTTCGATGGTGAATCGGCCGCTGGTGCCGGAGACCTCGCGGACGAGGGCCGCCGGGTCGACGCACTTGAAGGCGTAGGTGCCGAACGCGCGAAGGCGGACGGGGCCAAACTCGGCGTCGCGGAGCATGACGGGATTCATCGTGCCCCACTTCATGTCGGTGAACTGACGCGTGTTGACGAAATAGACCTCGCACTTGAAGGGCGACTCAAAGCCGTACTTCCAACCCTTGAGCGTGGCGAGGATGGGCAGGTTGGCGGTGCTGAGGGTGTAGGTGCCGGGCGTGAAGACGTCGGCGATGCGGCCTTCGTCCACGAACACAGCGGTCTGGCTCTCGCGGACGACGAGCTTGGCGCCGTTTTTGATCTCGTTATTGAGCCGCTCGAAGCGATAGACGAGCGTGTCCGGGCTGTCGTCCAGCCACTGCACGATGTCGATCAGTTCGCCCTTGAGTTTCTTCCACAAGTCCATGTCGTTCTCCAGCGCGACGCCCGGCAGCGGTCACGACCCGGGAAACCCCGAGCACGCTGCCTTCAGGAGTCTATCGCGCGATACCGGCCTGCTTTGTCGCAAAGCGGGCCGGACGATTTCACAAGGGCGGCGGACGATCGGACCAACGGCAGGCGCGAAGAGTGCGCGAACCAGCAGAATCGGAGAATTCTGCTGCGCGTTCGTGTAACGTCGGTCCATTGTCCTGCATCCGAACGCAAAGTCGTCTAGTCTGATGCCGTCGTCACGGGTTGGTCCGGGCGGCGGTTGCGGGTTGTCGTGGAGAATCGCATGGGCAAGTCGTCGTCCTCGACGCCGCGCACGGTCGCGGCTTTGTCTGTTGGTGCGCTGGTTGGCGTTCTGGGCCTCGCGTTGACGCTTGGGGGCTGCAAGAAGCAAGACACTGCCTACACGCCGCCACCGCCGCCGACGGTGTCGGTGGCGAATCCGGTGAAGAAGGTTGTGCCGCAGACGATGGAGTTCACGGGGCGGACCCGCGGCATCGAGGCGGTGCAGGTGCGGGCCCGCGTCAAGGGCTTCCTTGCCAAGAAGCACGTTGAGGGCGGTAAGCGAGTGAAGCAGGGCGACCTCTTGTTTGAGATTGACCCGCGCACGTTTATGGCGACGGTGAATCAGGCGAAGGCCGAGGTGGGCGTGCGCGAAGCGCAGCTCAAGCTCGCCGAGGTGACGGTTGAACGTACCAAGACCGCGCTGGCGGGCAACGCCATCAGCAAGCAGGAAGTGGACAAGGCGATCGCGGAGCGCGACGCCGCGGCGGCGCAGCTCGACCTTGCGAAGGCATCGCTGAAGGCGGCGGAACTCGATCTGGAGTTCACGCAGATCCGTGCGCCGATTTCCGGGCGACTTGGCATCATCACGGTGAGCGAGGGTGAACTGCTGGGCGCGACGGAAGCGACGCTGCTGACGACGATCATCAACGACACGAAGGTCTATGCCAGTTACGACATGACTGAGCCGCAGGTGCTCGAGCAGCGGCGTCGCAATCAGAATCGTCGCCCGGGCGAGGACGGTCGGCCCAATCTCGTCGTGCGTCTGGGTCTTGCCAACGAGATTGGTTATCCGCATGAGGGCGTGTTCGACAAGGGTGACAACACGGTCGACACGGGCACGGGCACAGTGCGCATCGAGGCGCTGTTCGACAACGCCGACGGCACAATCCTGCCTGGCTCGTATGTGAGAGTGCAGGCCGTGCTTGGCGAGGCCGAGGCGGTGCTTGTGCCCGATGTCGCGGTACTCGCGGATCAGATTGGGCGATACGTGCTTGTGGTTGGGCCTGATGATGTGGTTTCACGCCGCAATGTGACGGTCGGCCCGGTCTTTGATCGCATGCGTCGGATTGATGACGGACTGTCGCCCGATGACGTGGTCGTCGTCAACGGCGTGCAGCGTGCCCGTCCGGGCGCGAAGATCACGCGGGCCACGCCGACGGCAAGCCCAGCAGCAAACCCGACGACGCCCGCGGCAGACAAGCCTGCCGACAAGCCCGCCGACAAGCCGGCAGAGAAACCGGCGGAGAAACCGGCAGAGCCGCCCAAGGGCTGAACGCGATTGATGCGTGCGACTGTGGTTCCTTGATCCTTGGGACAGACGACTTCGGGCGGCGTGCTTTGGGCCGCCCGCTGATCGGCAGATTGATCGACAGACGAGTGTGATGCATGCTGAGCAAGTTCTTCATTGATCGTCCGATCTTCGCCTCGGTGGTGTCGATCGTGATCGTGCTGCTGGGTGCCGTGGCGTCGCTGCGATTGCCCATCGCCCAGTATCCGGAGCTCGCGCCGCCGGTGGTGCGCGTTGAGGCGCTGTATCCGGGCGCGGACGCGCAGACGATCGCCGACACGGTGGCCGCGCCGATCGAGCAGGAGGTCAACGGCGTCGACGGCATGATCTACATGTCTTCGACGTCCGCCGACGGACGCTATTCGCTCGATGTGTCGTTTAAGGTCGGCACGAACGTCGACGACGCGTCGGTGCTGGTGCAGAATCGCGTCAACATCGCGCTGCCCAAGGTGCCAGAGGACGTGCGCCGCCTGGGCGTGACGACCAAGAAGCAGTCCACGGCACTCGCGGGTGTGATCTCGCTTTCGTCGCCGGACTCGCTGCAGAGTGACGTCACGCTCTCGAACTTCCTGTCGCTGTACTGGAAGGATGAGATCGCACGCATTCCTGGCGTCGGCGCGATCAACATCCTGCCCGCGAAGGACTACGGCATGCGGGTGTGGCTCGACCCCAGCAAGCTCAAGGCTCGCGAGTTGAGCGTCGGTGAGGTCGTGAACGCGATCCGCAATCAGAATGTGCAGGTGGCCGCGGGCGCGATCGGTCGCCAGCCCGCGCCGGTCGGAACTGACTTTGAGCTCATCGTGTCGACCAAGGGCCGCCTTGCTACCGCCGAGGAGTTCGCAGCGATCATCGTGAAGTCGACGCCCGATGGACGCACGGTGCGGCTGGACGAAATCGCCCGCGTCGAACTGGGTGCACGCGACTACAGCACCATTGCGACGTTCAACGGCAAGCCCAACGCGGTGCTGGTCGTGTATCAGTCGCCGGGCGCGAACCTGGTGGAGATCACCAACAGTCTGCGCGCCAAGGTCGATGAACTGTCGGACCCCAAGCGAGCCGTGCCACTGCCGGAGGGGACGAAGGTCAAGTTCTTCTACGACTCGTCGATGTTCATCCGAGCGTCGCTGGAAGAGGTGGCGGTGACGCTGCTGGAAGCGTTCATCCTCGTCTTCATCGTCGTGCTGGTGTTCCTGCAGAGCCTGCGGACGACGCTGATCCCGGCGCTCACGATTCCGGTGTCGCTGGTGGGAACGTTCTTGTTCATGGCGCTGTTTGGCTTCTCGATCAACATGCTGACGATGTTCGGCATGGTGCTGGCGATCGGCATCGTGGTTGACGATGCGATCGTGGTGGTGGAGAACGTCGAACGCAACATCAAGGAGCACGGGCTGTCGCCGCGTGATGCGACGATCCGAGCGATGGGCGAGATCACCGCGCCCGTCATTGCGATCACGCTGGTGCTGATGGCGGTGTTCGTGCCCACGGCATCGCTCACGGGCATCACCGGTCAGATGTATCGCCAGTTTGCGCTGACGATCGCCGCCAGCACGTTCCTGTCGGCGGTGTGCGCGCTCACGCTCAGCCCCGCGCTTTGCGCGCTGCTCCTCAAGCCGCACGACCCGCACCACAAGGGCTTCATCCTGTTCCGCCCGCTGCGCTGGGCGGCGGACGCGTTCAACGCGGTGTTTGATCGCATCACGACGTTCTACGGCTGGAGCACGCGGCTGGCGTCGCGTCTGGCCGTGCTGACGCTCATCGCGTTCGCGCTGGTGGTATTTGTCTCGATTCGCCTCTATGGCCGAGTTCCCACGGGCTTTGTGCCCAACGAGGACCTGGGCTTCGTGGTCGTCGCCGCACAGCTTCCCGACGGTGCATCGCTCGAACGCACCAAGCATGTGATCGATCGCGTCAGCGAGATTGTCTCCAAGGTCGATGGCGTCGAAGATGTCGTCACGCTCGCTGGGTTCAGCGTGATTCAGGGGCAGGGCACGTCGTACGCCAACGCGTGGATCGTCCTCAAGCCGTGGGACGAGCGGGCCAAGTCGGGCCGCGATGTCGAGACGATCATGAACGACATTCGCGCCAAGACCGGCGCGATTCAGGAGTCGGACTTGCTCGTCTTCTCTCTGCCCGCGATTCAGGGCCTGGGCAACACCAGCGGCGTCGAACTCCGCGTGCTCGACAAGGCCGGCGCGGGTCGACCCGCGCTCTTTGGCTCATCGTGGGAGATGATCGGTGCGGCGGCTGGGCAGGCCCACGCGGACGGGAGCAAGAAGCTGCTCGCGGCGTACTCGACGTTCCGTCCGGCCGTGCCGCAGTTGTATC
This sequence comes from Planctomycetota bacterium, assembly GCA_033763695.1. Lineage (GTDB taxonomy): Bacteria > Planctomycetota > Phycisphaerae > Phycisphaerales > UBA1924 > JANRKB01. Next base: position 42,852 of record JANRKB010000008.1, read on the forward strand.
TTGACATCGATCGCGAGAAGGCGATTCGACTCGGCGTGCCGATGGATGGGCTCTTCCAGACGCTGCAGACGAACATGGGCTCGACGTACGTCAACGACTTCAATCTGTTGGGGCGCACCTATCAGGTGAACATGCAGGCGGACTATCAGTTCCGCTTGCAGCCCGAGGACATCCTGCGGCTGGAGACGCGCAACAACGCCGGCGCGATGGTGCCGCTTGGCACGCTGATGAGCGTGCGCGATTCGCAGGGACCGGATCGCATCGAGCGATACAACATGTATCAGGCCTCGGCGGTCTACGGCATCCCGGCCAGAGGCACCAGCTCGGGCGAGGCGATGGCACTGTTTGACGCCGCGGCGGCGGACAAGCTCCCGGCGGGCATGGGCGCGGAGTGGACGGGCCTCTCGTTCCAGGAGCGACTTGCCTCGGGCCAGGGCGCGATCGTCTTCGCGCTGGGCATGTTGCTGGTGTATCTCATTCTCGCGGCACAGTATGAGAGTTGGACCACGCCGCTCGCAGTGGTGTTGTCCGTGCCGCTGGTGATCGGTGGATCGGTGGCCGCGCTGCTCCTTCGTGGGCTGGACAACAACGTCTTCACGCAGATCGGCCTCGTGCTGCTCGTCGGCCTGGGTGCGAAGAACGCGATCTTGATCGTGGAGTTTGCGCGCGAGAGTCGTGCCGCGGGCATGGGCATCCTCGACAGTGCGGTTCACGCGGCCAAGACACGCTTCCGCCCGATCCTCATGACGTCCTTCGCGTTCATCCTCGGCGTCGTGCCGCTGATGCTCGCGCAGGGCGCGGGTGCGGCGAGCCGTCAGGCACTCGGCACGGCGGTCTTCGGCGGCATGCTCGGTGGCGGCTTGCTCGGCCTGATCTTCACGCCTGCGTTGTATGTCGTGGTGACGACGATCACCGAGAAGTTCACCGGCCCGCCGAAGGCGATCGCGAATCCAGCGACGGCTCACTAACGAGCGCGGACCGGTTCGGATGAGAAGAAGGCACGAGGCACACGGCATCGAGGCACGAGGCGCAGACTCCACGCGCGCCGTTCCGTGATGAACGGGCTGTGTCCCCGTGCAAAGTCGATGCGAGAGACTATCCGAGCGCGGGCTGCTTCAAAGCATCATCAGCAGTTGCCGACGGGCTTGCCTCGAGATGCTCAACCATCGCGACGCCATCGATGATCTGCATCTGCCCGTCAAAGTCCTCGACGAGCGCGGAGCCGGTCTCCACCCAGTCGCCGCAGTTGAAGTAGTCGACTGTGCCGCGGCGGATCTCGGGTTTGTGGATGTGCCCGCAGACGACGCCGTCAAATCCGCGGTCGGTGGCGATGCGTTCGAGCGTGTCCTCAAACCGGGAGACGTGCGTGCATGCAGACTTGACCTTCATTTTGATGGCCTTGGACATCGACCAATACGGCTTGCCGCGAAGGCGGCGATAGTGGTTGTACCAGCGATTGACGACGACAAGATGGTCGTAGATCGCGCCGCCGATGGACGAGAGCAACTGATAGTTCCGCACGACCAGATCGGCTTCGTCGCCGTGAATGACAAGCAGGCGGCGGTTGTCAGCGGTGAGGTGCTCGGCCTCGCGACGGACGACGATGCCGCCGAAGTTCAGGCCGTCGTACTCGCGGGCTGAGTCATCGTGGTTGCCGGGGACGAACGTGACCTTGGTGCCGCGCTGCACCATCTTCAGCACGCGGCGGACGAACTGGTGGTGACACTCGGGCCAGCGCCAGCGGCTGCGCAAGCGCCACATGTCGACGATGTCGCCGACCAGATAGAGGTTCTCGCACTCGACGTGCTTGAGAAACGCCGCGGCTTGCGCAGCCATCGCCGTGCCGCTACCCAAGTGCAGATCGCTGATGAAGACAGATCGATAGGAGAGTTTGATGCTCATGTGTACGGCGACCTCCGTGTCGGAACGAAATGCGAGTCGTGCATGACTCGGACAAGCAACACAGACCCCACTGGTCACAGGAAGTATCGACGAGTTCGGCGACGCGAGTACCCGGGTTCGCGTCAGAAGTTCGTGAAGATTGCGCTTGATGATTGATGAATCTTCAACGGATCTTCATCGTGCGAGAACAAATGCGGCACAACGCGTTGTGTAGAGTGGCTTCTTCGTTGATGCGTTCGATCCGCTCCGCGCGACCAAGGAAGGCACGCATGACATTGGCAACCGACGCCGCTTCTCCGACGATGTCTGATCGCAGCACTTCGCTCCTCAATCGTGCAGTGCGACACGCGCCGCGATTCAGCAAGCAGGCGATTCAAGAGCGGCTCTTTGTCGCGTGGTTCAACGGCTTGGTCTACAACCAGATCTGGTAAGACCCGGATGTCGACGCTGCCGCGTTGCGGCTCGGGCCGCACAGCCGCGTGCTCACCATTTCGTCGGCGGGGTGCAACGTCCTCAACTACCTGGTGCATCGCCCCGCGTCGATCACCGCGGTGGACCTCAACCGCCATCATCTGTCCGTGACGCGTCTCAAACTCGCGTGCATGGAGCATCTGCCGACCGATGAGGCGATGTTCCGATTCTGGGGCGAGGCGAATGATCCGCGCAATGTCGACGCGTTCATGACCCACGTCGCGTCGCGACTGGACGAGGCAATGCGCGAGTATTGGTGCGGCCGACGTGTCGGCGGGCGAGCCCGCATTGATGCGTTTGCGAGCGGTTTCTATCGTCGATCACGGCTCGGACGGCTGCTCGGCGTCATTCACGGGTCGCTTCGGGCGATCGGGCGTGATCCCCGCCGCGTGCTTGAGCTCCGCGATGATCCGGTGGCAGTCGAAGCGGCGTTTGAGCGCATGTTCGGCCCGCTCTTCGAAAACGCCGCGCTGGGCTGGCTGAGCAACTCGCCGCTTTCGGTGTTCAACCTGGGAATCCCGCCCGAACAGTTCCGGGCAATGCGGAGCGAGTCATCGAGCGGCACGTTGCTGCTGGAGTATCGCGAACGCGTGCATCGGCTCCTGTGCCGCTGGTCGTTGAACGACAACTACTTCGCGTGGCAGACGCTCGCGCGGCGCTACGACACCGAGCGTCGAGAGGCGGTGCCGCCTTATCTGAAGGCGGAGCATCGCGACGTGATCCGCGATGGATTGGGTCGCGTGAAGACGCACCTCATCTCGACGATCGATCACCTCGAACAGGCTGAGCCGGGTGCCCACAACGCGTTCATCTTCCTTGATTCGCAGGACTGGATGACGCCCGCGATGATCACGCGCCAGTGGACGCAGATCGCCCGCGTCGGCACGCCCGGCAGTCGGATCATCTTCCGCACGGCCGCGGCGTCATCACCGATCGAGACGTCGCTTCCGCCGGAGTTGCTCGCCCGCTTTGAGTATCACGCGGCTGAGTCGAAGGCCTTCCATCATCAGGATCGGTCGGCGATCTATGGCGGCTTCCACCTCTACACGCTCAAGGCATGACCTCGCCCGTTGCCACATCGCATGCTCAGCTTCCGGTCGGCGACGCCGAGCACATGGCGCGGATGGACCGCATCTATCGCGTGGTGCGCCACGTGTACGACGCGTCGCGGAAGTTCTTTCTCCTGGGCCGTGACGACGCGATCCGCGCGATTCCCGAGGACGCCCAGACCATCGTCGAGATCGGCTGTGGCACGGCACGCAACCTCATCAAGATCGCCAGTCTTCGTCCAAGTGCGCAACTGTTTGGCGTCGATGCGTCGCGTGAGATGCTCGCGACCGCTGAGGCGAGCGTCGCACGCCACCTGCCCGGGCGTCGCGTCGCGCTTCGTGCCGGACTGGCGGAAGATCTCGATCCGCACGCGACATTCGGCAGAGCCGAGCCCTTCGACGTTGCGCTGTTCTCGTACTCGCTGTCGATGATGCCGACCTGGCGCGACGCGCTGGACGCCGCCGTGCGCAGTGTCAAGCCCGGCGGCACGATCATCATCGTCGATTTCTGGGATCAGGCGGGCTGTCCGCGCGCCTTCCGAAGACTGCTGACGTGGTGGATCGCCAAGTTCGGCGTGTTTCATCGCCCGGAACTGCTTGAGCGCGTCAACCAACTCGAACGCGACGGGATTTGCCGGGTTCAGATCCGCGGCGTGCTGGGACGCTATGCATGGATCGGCGTTCTGTCAGACGTCCTTCCGCGCAATGTCTCCTCCGCCGGGTGAGTCCTTGGCGGCGTCGACCCGGCGCGACGTCGCTCCGTATCGGAGGATTCGACAACCGTGCGGTAGTGTGCGACGATGGCAGTGATGTCCGACGCCGCACGCACAGCAAAGCCACCCTCGGCCTTCACGCCGCTGCGCGTGCGTGCGTTCCGCTGGCTGTGGCTGGCGGGCGTCGGGTCGAACATCGGTACATGGATGCACGAAGTCGGCGCGGGCTGGCTAATGACGGACCTGGCGCGCGGGTCCGCGGCTTCGACGAACGCGTCGACGCACGCCGCATCGTCGCTGCTGGTGGCGATGGTTCAATCGGCGGCGACGCTGCCGCTGTTTCTGCTGGCGATCCCCGGCGGAGCGCTCGCGGATGTCTTTGATCGACGCCGTGTCTTGCTCGTCGCCCAGGCGTGGATGTTGCTGGTGGCGGCGTTGCTGGCGGTGCTCGCGCGGGCCGGATCGATGTCGCCGGGAGAACTCATCCTGCTCACGCTCGCCCTGGGTGTGGGTGCGGCGATCAGCAATCCCGCGTGGCAGACGCTGATGACCGATCTTGTGCCGCGTGAGGAACTGCCTGCGGCATCTGCGCTCAACAGCGTGTCGTTGAATCTCTCGCGTGCGGTCGGTCCGGCGCTCGGCGGTGTCTTGGTCTCCACGTTTGGGCCGTGGGTCACGTTCTCGATTAATGCCGCGAGCTTTGTGTGCGTGCTGGGCGTGCTGCTGGCGTGGAAGCCCGCGCGAGCAGGGGCGATGTCGACGCCTATGCAAGGTGAGCGATTTGTGGGCGCGATGCGCTCGGGCATTCGCTACGTCGCCTACTCCGATGCGATGAAGGGCGTGCTCGTGCGCACCGCCGCATTCGCGCTCTTCGCCAGCGCGTTGTGGGGCCTCATGCCCGCGATCGCACGCGATCATCTGGCGATGTCAGCCCAGGGCTACGGCATCCTGTTTGGCTGTCTTGGGATCGGCGCGGTGGCGTCGATGCTTGTGCTGCCGCGACTGAGCGCGAGGCTTTCGCGGCACGCGCTTATGTTCGGTGCGTCCACGCTCTATGCGGCGTTGCTCGTCGCAATGGCATTGACGCGCGATGCGACGCTCGGCTGTGCGATTATGCTCGCGGTCGGCGCGGCATGGATCACGGTCATCATGTGCGTCAACGTCAGCGCTCAGTCCGGCACACCCGCGTGGGTGCGGGCTCGCGGCATGGGCTGCTATCTCGCGACGTTCTACGGCAGCATGGCCGCGGGCTCACTCGTGTGGGGTTGGGTCGCGTCGAACTTCGGGATAGCGTCGGCACTGCTCGCTGCGGCCGCAGGATTGGTGGCCGGGCCGATTGTCACGTGGCGATATCGCCTGCACGAGGTGGCGGCGGCGGATCTGCACCCCTCTTCGCATTGGGAAGACCCCGACATCGCGCATCCGATCGACCCGCAGGCGGGGCCGGTGGTGATCACGATTGAGTATCAGATCGCGCCCCAGAACGCGGCGGCGTTTCGTGCCGCGATGGAACCCGTGAGCGTGACGCGCTATCGCGACGGCGCGATCAGTTGGCTGTTGTCGCGCGACACCGAAGACCCACGCCGCTGGCTTGAAGTGTTCATCGTGGAGACGTGGGAGGAACATCTGCGGCAGCACGATCGCGTGACCGAGGCAGATCGTCGTGTCCAGCAGCACGCGAAATCGTTCCACGAGGGCGACAAGCCGCGCGTGTCGCATTGGATCGCGGATCGCTGACGTTCGGCGGTTAGTACATGATGCTGAACGAGCCGTCGGCGTTCACCCAGCCGCAGGCGCGGGTGGCGGGTGGCAGATCACTGCGTACGCCGCTGGCACCCTGAAGGAGCCGCCCCTCACTGTCAAAGACCTGCCAGCAGATGCTGTGGCTTGTCGGCTCGGGCTTGCCTTCTTCGGGCGTCGTCAGCGTGGTCCATGCGACGAGCGTGAAGCCCGCGGGATTCACGAGCATCACCGGATCGCGACGCAGCCCCTCGGGTCCGACATCACGCGGCATCGTCACAACAAACTCGGGCGGGGTGTCCGGGCGACGCAGCACGCCGGTCGCGATATTGAGGTTCTTGGTTTGCCATGCCGCGAGCAGGGATTCGCCGCGGAGAGCCATCGCGAAGGCGGATGCGGGCACGGCACGGTCGCGCCAGCCTTCGACGCTGCTGGCGGTCCAAGTCTTGGCGTCGTCGCTCGAGATCATCCACGTGACATCGCGCTTTGCGTTGCCCTGAGCCGCGCGGAAGAGCACATTGGGGCGACCCTTGTGATCGCGCATCGCGATCGGTGGAACAATTGCCGTCGTGCCGGCGATGGTGGATTGCGTGATGCGTTCGGCGGCGAAGGTTTCGCCGTCGTCGCGTGACTCGATGAAGAAGATGCGCCGCATCGCCTCCATGTTTCGCAAGGGCAGATTCTGATCGGCGTTGGCGAAGACGAGGACATGCCCTTTGTCGTCGGCGAGGAGCGCTGCCCCGCCGTCGGCGACGAGCGCGTTTGTGAGCAGATTGCGCTGCGGCGTCGCTTTGCCGTCGCGGATGCGGGAGTAGAGCAGTGGCGTGCCGTCCTTGCGAGGACGCGGACGAGGCTTGGGGTCGAGCGTGGCGCGCGGCTCAGCATTGTCGGAGCCGAGCCAGACGACGTGAACGCTGCCGTCCTTGCCGAGTGCGAGCCGCGGGCCTTCGAGCGAGCCGATGCCGGTGGCGGAACCATCTTGAGAGTTGACGCGCAGCGGCGGGCCGAATGACGCGTCGTGCGGGCCGCGCGTGCGATACTCGATGTTGGAATGCACGGGGTCGCCGACGAGCGTGACGAGGTGGATCGTGCCGTCGGCGGCGAAGGCCACTTCGGGCTGTTTGCCGGCGTCGGGGGTGCGCAGCAGGGTGACGCTCGGAGCCGCGTCCTTGGCGAGCGGGCTGGGCTTGGCCTGAGGCTCGACAGGCTTTGCGGGCTGGCCCGGGTCTGGCGCGACGAGCGGGCCGTCGGTCATGCCGGGGCCGCCCGGAGCAAGCTGGGCCATGCACTGGCCCGTGCCCGCGAGGAGAGCGAGCGTCGTGAGTCCGATGGCGAAGCGAACGTGCGTCATCGTCATGCAGTCCTTGCTCTTGGGAGAGGCGTGAAGATTGAGTGCGTTGGTGAGCAGATCGAAGCGAGTTGAAGCGTCGCGTCAGGGGATGTGTATCGGCTTGAGGCGGCTCGGGTTCGTAGCACGCCATCAATGAGCGTCCGAGAATCGCTGATGGGGCGCTGCAACATGGATGGCGACACTGTGGTACACCATGAGCCGGGCCTTTGGAGCCTGCGTGGGGAGATCGTATGGGCCGAACTCAATCCGATCGTGGACGGCGGGCTGTGCGGCTTATGGCGGTCGTGTTCGCCGGGTTTGCGATCGCTGTGGCGGGCTGCCGCGGGCCGGAGTCGCGCTTGCCCGCGATCGCCCGTAAGGCGGCGAGCGCCGCAGCCGCGCCCGGCGGTGCACCGGCGGCCCGAACCGCCGCGGCGGCGGAACTGGCCAAGGCGTGGGCGGACGGCATGCGCTTTGGCGAGGCGATCGACTTTGCGTACGAGCGGCTGGACCAGGACCCGGGCGCGACGGTGTTCGCCGGCGCGGTGCTTGACGCGATCGCAACGGGGGGCGATGAGGTTGGCACGGGCGGGGAGTTTGAGATCTTCTGGATGAAGGTGGGGCGGCTCGCGTGCAAGGCCGCGGACACCGCGATGGCGAACAACCGTCTGGCGGAGGCACGCTCACTGGTGCTCGCGGGGTCGCAGCGATGGCAGAATGACAGTTACTGGCGTCGCTATCCCGACCACGATGCACTCGCCGCGGTCATCCTCGCGGCCAGCGGCGAGCGCGATGTTGCATTGCAGCGGCTGCGCTCGCGCGAAGAACTCGAAAGCCCGGCACGCGAGGTGTATGAGCAGATCCAGCGGGCCGCGCCGCCGCCGGTGAAGGGTCGCTGAGAGCTTGTGGGAAGTGATGCTGTCGGGTGCGCCGACGCGTGTCGGTCGCGCCGGGTATCCTCAACGGCGTGAAGTACGTCGTGATCATCCCAGACGGAGCGGCGGACAAGCCGCTGGAAGAACTGGACGGCAAGACGCCGTTCGAGGCCGCGCATACGCCGAATCTCGATCGGCTCGCCCAGATCGGCAAGGTGGGCATCGCGCACACGACGCCCGAAGGATTTGAGGCCGGATCAGATGTCTGCTCGATGAGCTTGCTGGGCTATGACCCGCGCAAGTACCACACCGGGCGTGCGCCGCTCGAGGCTGCGTCGCTGGGCCTTCAGCCCGGGCCGAATGACTGGATTTTCAGGCTCAATCTGGTGACGACGGGCGATGAATCGGGCGGGCCGTATCACGCCGCACCGGGCGGCAAGATGCTGGACCACTCGGCCGGGGCGATCAGTGACACCGAGGCGCGGGCGCTGGTTGCCGATCTCATCGCGTACGTCGCGCAACGAGCGCCGGAACTGGCCGCAGGGATGACGCTCACGCCGGGCGTGAGCTATCGAAACATCTTGATTGATGCGTCGGGGCGCAGCTATGCGAAGTTGTCGACGACGCCGCCGCATGCCGTGCCGGGCGAGTCGTGGGAGAAGTATCTGCCCAGTGGGCCGGAGAATCAGGCCGGGCCGCTGCGCCGGCTGATTCAGTTGTCGGCCGAGTGCTTTGCGCAGCACGACGTGAATCGAGCGCGGCGTGAGCAGGGGCTGCGTCCCGCGACGATGGCATGGATCTGGGGCCAAGGAACCAAACCCACGGTGCCGACGTTTGTCGATCGATTCGCGCTGCGCGGCGCGATGATCACCAGCGTTGACCTGCTCGCGGGCATCGCGTCGTACATCGGCTGGGATCGCCTGCACGTGCCGGGGCTGACGAGCTATCACGACACGGATTACGCCGCCCAAGGCAAGGCGACGGTGAAGGCTCTGAAGGACTACGACATCGTGTGCTGCCATGTCGAAGCACCCGATGAGGCCTCGCACCAGGCGGACTGTAAAACCAAACTCGCGTCGATCGAGGCGATCGACGAACTTGTCGTTGCGCCGATCGCCAAGGGGCTTGAGGCGTACGGCGATCCGGCGACGGACCCGGATGCCGAGGGCTGGCGCCTGCTGGTGCTCCCCGATCACTACACACTCGTCAGCACGCGGAAGCACGATGCGACGCCCGTGCCGTTCCTGATCGCGGGGGCGTGGGTGAAGTCGGTGGTGCAGCGTGAGTTCACCGAGACGAGCGCGAACGAGAGTGACCTGGATATCGCGCAAGGTCATGAACTGATGGAGTACTTCCTTCGCGGCGGGCTTGCGAACGTGCGTGCGCCGCGGAAACGCGAGTGACATCAGCCCGCGCACGCGAGACGGAGCGCGAATCAGGATCATGTCCGCTGATCAATCCCATGAGCGACCAGCCCAAACCAACTGCAGAGCCCGGTGCTTCGGCCGACAAGCCGACGTATGAGCTTGAGCCGATTGCACCGCCGCCGCAAGCGAGCGAGGCCGACGCGAATCGCGCGGCGAAGATCAACGCTCCGCCGCTCGCCGCGGATATCGATGACAGCGTTGATCTCGAAGCGCCTCCGTCACCGAGCCCGTCGGCATCGGCAGCCGCGGAGGGTGATGCGTCGAGCGCTCCGGTCGGGTTTGTGACGCCGGGGCGGGGTGACGCGAGGACGATCGCGATGATCGCCGGTGTTGTGGCGCTCGCGGCGGCAATCGCCGCGGCGACGACCAGCAACGGCGCGTGGTATTGGTCGTTGATTCAGGCGGTGTATCAGATCATTCTGCACACGGCGACGGGCGTGTGTGGCGTGGCGATCGCGGCGATTCTTGCCGAACGCCCGCTCGGCGACGTTGTGCTCGCCACCGCCCGCATGTCGCTCTCGGTCGCCGCGCTTCGATTCTGCGTTGCGCTGAACCTGCCGCTCACGACAACCAAGTTTGAGGAAGTCGTGCTCGGCGTCGGGGCCTATCTGCTTGTCACGCTCATTCTGTTCCGGCGGCCGCCCGTCGAACTGTTCTTTCTGTGGTGCGTTCACGCCGGACTGTGGTTCATTACGTTCATCGGCGCGGCGATCGATGTGCAAGCCGCGGCAAGCCTGCCCGTCAAGTAACTCTCCGAGGGAACTCTCCAATGTCTTTGCATTCGCGCACGCTCGCCATGTCGACTCGCACCATCGTCCGCCGTGCCAGCGTCGTCGCGCTCGGGGCGGCGTTGCTCGGGCCGCTCTCGGGCTGCGTGGTCTGGGACATCCGCAACGAGATGCGCAAGACCAATACCAATCTTGTCGAGGTGCAGGAGCGTCTGACCAAGCTCGATCAGACCAACTCGTCGCTTGATCGCACCAACGAGCGGCTCGAGAAGGCCAATGCTCTGATCGACAATGTCGAACGCGGACTCGGACGAATCGACTCGACCAACAACTCACTGACGGGGCTTGAGCAGCAGTTGGTGCTGCTCAAGTCGATTGACAAGTCACTGAACCATCTTGATCAGCACCTCGCGTCGTTGCGAAAGACCATCAACAAGCTCGACGGCGTGATCCCGTTCCTCGATCTGGGCGGCGATGCCCCCGTGGAGCCGACGGCACCCGCACCAGCCGAGGAACCTGCCTTGGCCGCGGCGGACGGAGCGGCGCCGGTGGAGAACGCGGCAGCAGCGACACCAGCAGCGACGGCGCCCGGTGCAGCGGCACCCGCGGCATCCGCCAAGCGTGATCCGCTCACGGGCACCTGGCTGACGCAGTATCCATCGCGCGACAATGCACTCGTGTTGCTCGCGGATGGTCGGTATTTCTGGGCCACGCGCACGGTCACGACGACGCCTCAGGGGACGCCCTCGGGCGGCAGCGTGACGATCGAGAAGGGAACGTGGACGCGCAAGGACGCCGCGTTGTCGCTGCAGGCTGATCCGATTGTGGTGCCTGCCGACCCCAAGCAACCCAACTCCAAGCCGACGACCAAGCCCGGGCGCTCGTGGTCGCTCAGCGTCATCGCGCAGACCGCCAAGTCGGCGACGGTGGAGATCGACGGCAATCTGACCGTGCTTTCGCGTCCGTGATGAACGTCGATTGAGGATCGCTCCCGCATGATGCCGCTCGCTCTTGATGCAACGCTTGCCGCGTGGATGCACACGCTGAGTCCGTGGGTGTGGCGGTTCTCGCCCGACTTTGGCGTCCGCTGGTACGGCGTGTCGTACGCGCTGGGCTTCATCGGCGCGTGGATTATTCTGCGTGCGCTTGCCGTGCGCGGCTTGATTCGCATTCCTGCCGAGCGCGTGACCGACGCCGTGCTTCTGTGGGTGGGCGGTGTGGTCATCGGCGGCCGCCTGGGTTACGTCGCGTTTTACAAGCCGCATCTGCTTTGGACGTTCACGGCGGATGTGCCGTGGTGGGGCGTGTTGCAACTGCACAAGGGTGGCATGGCGAGCCACGGCGGGATCATCGGCGTGGTCATCGCCTCGTTCATGATCGCGCGAGGCTTCAAAGACGAGCACGGCGTGCGTCATGGTGTGTGTCCGCCGCTGCACGTCATGGACATTGCCGCGGTGTTGTGCCCGCTGGGGCTGATGCTCGGGAGACTCGCCAACTTCATCAATGGCGAGCTGCTGGGTGCGATCGTCGCGATGCCGGGTCAGCCCGCGCCGTGGTGGGCGGTGAAGTTCCCGCAAGAGATCACAGGCGATCATGCGCCGGACCTGACGGCGGAGCAGACGGCGCGGCTCGCGGCATTGGCACGCGGCGTCGCGCTGCCGAGCGACGACACAATGGAAGCTGCACTGCATCGCGTGCTCGAGCGCGTGCAACAGGGAAGCGTCGAAGTCCGGACACAGCTTGAGCCGCTGCTTGCGGCCCGGCATCCGTCGCAGCTCTATCAGGCCGCCGCCGAGGGGCTGGCGGTGGGGGCCGTGGTGTGGCTGGTGTGGCGCAAGCCGCGGCGTGCGGGCGTTGTGGCGATGTGGTTCCTTGTTTCCTACGGCGTACTGCGCGTCGTGACCGAGATCTGGCGCCTGCCAGACGCCGACATTGGCGTGCAACGCATTCTTGGTCTGAGTCGCGGACAGTGGCTGAGCGTGGCGATGGTGGCCGCAGGCGCGATCGGTCTGTGGCTCATATCCAAGCGGGGCAGGCCGGAGCGTTTTGGCGGTTGGGGCGTTGCGAGGTCTGACGCGGCTGCCTGAAGCCTTGCAACCCGACGAGGCGTGACTCGGTACACCTGAACGCATGCACCCTGAGCAGTTCTCCATCCTGCGTCGGCACTTCCGGGCGATCAAGCCCAAGCGCATCACGATCGCACGCGATGTCGTGCGCGGCTTGGCGAACGAGCATCCGGCGTTTGCACGCTGGGCCAAGAAGCGATGGACGACGGTGGACGATCTCAACGCGCTGATTCGTGCGGGTGTGTATCGCGTCAGTGACTATCCGCAGTTTGAGCGTCTGTGCCTGCGCTGGGGCAAGCGGCTTGCGTCGCTCGGGGTGCCGCACGCGGCACTGATTGAGTTTCGGACGCGCTGGCTTGCGCAACTGAACGCGGCAGATCCGGAGATGTGGTCTCCTGAGACTGCCGCGGCGTGGGGCGAGTTCCTCGATGCCGCGATCGGCATCATGGCACGCCCGATTCTCTCTCGCGCTGCGGAGCCGCCCCGGGCGAAGACGTCGGCGTCGCGAGCGCCCGCAAAAGCGAAAGCGGAGTCGTCGCCAGCGACGGAAGGAACGCCGATCTTTGAGCAACGCAGTTCGTGCAAGCACGCGTTGCTGATTCGCGAGGCGACCGCCGAGGATCTGGGCGGCATCTTTGCAATCTACGACCACGAGGTGCTGCACGGCACATGCACGTTTGACACCACGCCGAAGACCGCCGATGAACGGCTGGATTGGCTCGCGGCACATTTGTCCGCACGCCACCCGGCATTCGTCGCGATTGATCCGGCACGCCCGAGTGACGTGCTCGGCTGGGCGTCGCTGAGTCCGTGGTCGACGCGCTGCGCCTATGCACGAGCCGCCGAGAACTCGGTGTACGTCAAGGAGAGCGCACGCGGCATGGGTGTCGGCGTCGCGCTGATGCGGCGGCTCATCGATTCGGCCAAGGCCGCGGGGCTGGGTGTAATCCTCGCTCGCGTTGTCGAAGGCAACCCCGCGAGTCTGCGGCTGCACGAACGATGCGGCTTCAAGACCGTCGGCGTCATGCATCGCGTCGGCGAGAAGTTCGGGCGCATTCTCGACGTGCGCTTGATGGAGCTGCACGTGGATTCCCCGGGTTTCAGCGGATGACCTGCTGTCCTTTGGGGCGTTTCTCTCGGACCATGCGGCGCGGGAGGCGTGTGAGAGGCTGGAACAGCAGTTTCATATTGACACGGCATGCCTGTCGGCTAGCGTGAGCAATGCGTCTGGCGTCTCGCCGGTCGCGGCAACGCCTCGGAGCATGCTTCATGACGCGATCTTCCGTCCTCAATCGGATGCTGGTGTTGGTCGTCGCGTGCGGCGTGTCGTTGGCTTCGCGTGCGCAGACCGTTATCAACGCAGGCTGGGGTTCGTACTACGCCGACACGCCTTCGAGCTTTGAGCGCCCGGTCAACTCGAGCGGCACGGCGGTGACGCCGCGAATCACTGGGAACTACTCGGGCCCGCCGCAGACCAATGAATGGTGGTCATCGCTCATCTGGCAACGCAGTTCGAGCAACGCGTACGGCTCGCAGATGTATCCGCTGCCGCTGGCCGTCAAGGCCCAGCCCGACGGGCTTGATATCGGATATGTGAGCACGCCGTCGGTGTTTGGCACGGGGTACAACTTCCCGCTGGGCACCGGTCAGACCGCGATGCGGATCGGCGTCGCGGGGATGACGAGCGCGACCGTGTTGGTGGACAGCGCGGGAGATTGGTCTGTCGCGCCGATCTGGAGCGGGAACGGTCGCACGCTAAAGCTGTGGCTCGCACGCGGCTCGCCGTTCGTATACGCCGATTGCAGTGGTGGTGGCGCGGAGGTTCGTTTCAACGCCGCGGCGGGCACGGCCACGGTGTGGTCCAACTCGGGCAATGTGCTCGGTGTGACGATCGCTGGTTCGTCCTACGGCTTGTTCGCACCGGCCGGGGCGACGTGGACGGTGAGCAATGGCGTCGCAAGTTCGACGCTCGCAGGCAAGGGCTATTTCTCGGTGGCCGCGCTGCCGAGCCAGAGCAGTGCGTTGTTGACGACGTTTGCGGCTCGCGCGTTCGCGTTTGTCACGGATACGCGGGTGTCGTGGTCGCTTGACACGGCGACGTCGAAGGTGAACGTGACGCATCAGTTCATCACCACGGCGCGCGAGGGAGCGAACACCACGCCGCTGGTGACGATGTTCCGGCATCTGTGGCTGCGCAGCCCGACGCCGACGCTCGGGGTGTCGTACACCACCGCCCGCGGCGAGGCCAAGCTCGCGGCCGCCGGCACGATTACTTCTTCGTTCGACTTCGGCGGCGTCGTGCCGTTCTTCCCCAGCACCGGCGGGATCTCGTCGTCTCGGCTCTGGTCGCTCGTCGACCAGGTGTATCAGCAGAGCAATCTCAACACGGCGACCGACAGCTACTTCTCGGGCAAGGCGTACGGTCGGATCGCTCAGCTCATTCCGCTCGCCGAGCAAGCCGGACACACCGCGGCACGCGATCGCTTCATCGGGTTCCTGCGCGATGAACTGAGCGATTGGCTCACCGTCGGGCAGTCGGCACAGGGTGGGATCGACGCGTATGTCCCGATCCAGGCCGAGGCGTTCAGCGAGCAGAGCGGCGGGCTGACGATCGGGCCGTCGCCGACCGGGCAGGCTGTGCTGGGTTTCACCGGTGGTTCGTGGGTCAAGTTCCCGAACGTCAACTTCAAGAGCGGCAAGCCTGGGCGCTTTTTGGTGCGGTACGCATCGGGCACCACGGGCAGCGGCTTGTTGGAAGCCGTCGCTGATGGGCTCAACGGCACGGTGATTGCCGGCGGCGGCGTGGGCCGCACCGGCGGCGTCAACACGTGGACCGAGGTGCCGCTCGCGCTCACCAGTGCGGGTGCGGCGATGACGGGGCTGCATGATGTGTATCTGCGCGTGACCACGCCGTACGAAGGCGAGTTGCTGCGGATCGATTCGTTCCGCTTCGAGCGGTCGGGCTCGACCGCGGTCGATCGCGCGTTTGCGTACAACCAGGCGTGGGACACGCTCATCGCCAGCCCGGCGTCGTTCGGCCTGGGCAGTGAGATGAACGACCACCACTTCCACTACGGCTATTTCATCATGGCCGCGGCGACGCTGGCGCGGTATGACCCGACGTGGGCCGCGAACTACGGGCCGATGGTCGATCTGCTGATCCGCGATGCCGCCAACTACGATCGCGCTGACACACGATTCCCGATGCTGCGGAACTTTGATCCCTACGCGGGGCACTCGTACGCGTCGGGGCATCAGGCGTTCTTCGCCGGCAACAACCAGGAGAGTTCTTCAGAGGCGATGAACTTCGCGACCGGCTGCTTCCTGTGGGGGGCGGCACGCGGCGACAACGCGGTGCGCGACCTCGGTGCAATGCTCTACGGCGTGGAGTCGGACGCGATCGAGCAGTATTGGTTCGACGCCGACAACGCGGTCTATCCCGCGGCGGTCTCGCGGAAGATGGCGGGGCTCGTCTGGTGCTACGGCGCGGAGTACGCGACGTGGTTCACGGGCAATCCGTGGCAGATCCACGGCATCAACTTCCTGCCCATCACACCCGGCTCGACATATCTGGGACGTCGCCCCGACATGCTCAGCAAGAACTGGAGCATTTTGCAGGCCAGTGCAGTCGGCCAGACGCCCGCGTGGCTGGACATCAACTACTCCATGCTCGCGATGACCGACGCGACAACCGCGCAGGCGTGGCTTGACGCTAACCCGAACTTCACCTCCGAAGAGGGCGAATCGGCGGCACACACCGAGCACTGGATCCGCACGATGCGCCGCGTCGGGCAGGTGGATACGACTGTCACGGCCGACATGCCGACCTACGCAGCGTTCCGGCGCGGCGATGAGCGTCATCGGTTTGTCTGGAACCCAGGCGCGAGCAACCGCGTCGTCCGGTTCAGCGACGGGCGGAGCATGACCGTGCCGGCCGGGCAGGTGGTGTATTGGCGTAATCTGGTCAAGACGATCACGCCGGGGCCGGGCCCGATGACACCGAAATAGGCACTTCCTACGCGTGGGAACCGGATTTCCGACCCCGACAAACCCCAAGAATCAAACCTTGCGGGCTTGATTCGCGACCTCGGGCGGCCTTGGATTGCCCCCCGTCCGCCACTGAGGCGACGGTTCATCCATTGGTTCGAGTTGAGGTGCACATGGCGATTCGGGTGAAAGCACGCAGCGGTGAGACCGTCGAGCAGATGATGCGCCGGTTCAAGAAGCTGTGCGAGAAGGAAGGTCTCACGAAGGACATCAAGCGCAAAGAGTTCTTCGAGAAGCCCTCGGAGCGCCGCCGTCGCGCCGCTCGCAAGAGCGTGAATCGCCGCATCCGCGAGGATGGCGTGCCGATCAATCCCAAGATGGCCAAGGACGCCTAAGCGTCCCTGACTTGACGAACGCCGCCCCCGGCCGCACACTGCGGGCGTGGCGGTGGTGTCTTCGTCAACCGCCCGTTGCGAACGCGCCCGCTCGTGGGCGGCACGCAACATGTGGTCGGGGTGTGGGTCTCCGACTTGTCGGGCGTCACGCGTTCGCGCGAGTGGCGCCGCGTTTGGCAGCAGGTTTGCGAAGTTGATTGTGTGATTTCGATTTCGCGTCGGCACGCTCGTGAGGGCGATTTCTCGCCGCCCGACGCATTCACCCGATCGCCGGCTCTTCCGCCGGACCGACCGCCGGGCGGCCAAGCACGCCGCCCTCTGCAGGAGTGACACCTGTGATGTCCACCGCTCTCTCCGGTAACGCCCTGGCCAAGTTCAAAGGCCTCGGGCGCTTGTGTGCGTTCATGTTCGCCGCCCTCGTCGCGCTGACGTGGGTCGCGCCCGCTCAGGCGGCCGATACCGGCCACAAGGCCGGCGGCGAGGTGAACATCGTTCTCCCCGACCTCACGAACAACACCGTGAAGGTGGCGTTCCTCGGCGGCTTCAGCGGCCACCAACTGCTCCTCGCGGGTATCGCGGTGTCGATCCTCGGCCTCGGGTTCGGCCTGTGGATCTACTCAAGCCTGAAGAACATGCCGGTGCACAAGAGCATGCTGGACATCAGCGAGCTCATCTATGAGACGTGCAAGGCGTACCTCTTCCGTCAGGGCAAGTTCCTGATGATCCTGTGGGCCTTCATCGCCGCGGCGATGGTCGCTTACTTCAAGCTGCTCGTTGAGGTCTCCTGGGCCGACATGGGCATCATTCTGCTCTTCAGCCTCATCGGCATCGCCGGTTCGTACGGCGTGGCGTGGTTCGGCATCCGCGTGAACACCTTCGCCAACAGCCGCGCCGCCTTCGAGGCCCTGCGTGGCAAGCCCTTCCCCTGCTACGACATTCCGCTCAAGGCCGGCATGAGCATCGGCATGGCGCTTATCAGCGTCGAACTGCTCATCATGCTCATCATTCTGCTCTTCCTGCCCAGCGAACTCGCGGGCAAGTGCTTCATCGGCTTCGCGATCGGTGAGTCGCTCGGTGCGGCAGCACTCCGCATCGCCGACGGCATCTTCACCAAGATCGCCGACATCGGCTCGGACCTCATGAAGATCGTCTTCAAGATCAAGGAAGACGACGCCCGCAACCCCGGCGTGATCGCCGACTGCGTGGGTGACAACGCCGGTGACTCGGTCGGTCCCTCGGCCGACGGCTTCGAGACCTACGGCGTGACGGGTGTGGCCCTCATCTCGTTCATCATGCTGGCGATTCTGCCCAGCCTCTATCTGCCCGCGGGCGTGACTGCGGCGACGGCTTCGGCCGATCAGATGGCAGCCGCCACGACGGCCGCCGGTGCCGTGCAGGTCAAACTGCTGGTCTGGATCTTCATGATGCGCATCATCATGGTGGGTGCTTCCGCCGGTGCGTACTTCATCAACAACATCATGGCCAAGGGCGCGTACGGCAACGCCCCGAAGATGAACTTCGAGAAGCCCCTCACCAACCTCGTCTTCATCACTTCGGCTCTCTCGATCGTCCTCACCTACGTCGCGTCCTACCTGCTCATCCCGGACATCAACGGCGACACCACGCTGTGGTGGAAGCTCAGCACCATCATCACGTGCGGCACTGCGGCGGGCGCGATCATCCCCGAACTCGTCAAGGTCTTCACCTCGACCGAGAGCCGCCACGTCCGCGAGGTCGTGACGAGCAGTGAGCAGGGTGGCGCATCGCTGAACATCCTGTCGGGCTTCGTCGCCGGCAACTTCTCGGCGTACTGGATCGGCCTGGCGATCATGTTCCTGATGGGTCTGGCGTACTACATCACCGGCATGGCCAGCGGCTCTGGTCAGCTGCTGGGCAACCTCATGGTCGCCCCGGCCGTGTTTGCCTTCGGCCTCGTCGCGTTCGGCTTCTTGGGCATGGGCCCGGTGACGATCGCGGTCGACTCCTACGGCCCGGTGACCGACAACGCTCAGTCGGTCTTCGAGCTTTCGACCATCGAGACCATCCCCAACATCAAGAACGAAGTGCAGCAGCAGTTCGGCTTCACGCCCGACTTTGAGAAGGGCAAGGAGTTCCTCGAAGAGAACGACGGCGCCGGCAACACGTTCAAGGCGACCGCCAAGCCCGTGCTCATCGGCACCGCCGTCGTGGGTGCGACGACCATGATCTTCGCGCTCATCGTCGGTCTCACGCACGGCCTGACGCAGAACCTGGACAAGCTCGGCCTGATGCACCCGCCGTTCCTCCTGGGCCTCATCGCGGGTGGCGCGATCATCTACTGGTTCACCGGCTCGGCCACCCAGGCCGTGTCGACCGGTGCGTATCGCGCGGTCGAGTTCATCAAGGCCAACATCAAGCTCGAAGGCGCGACCAAGGCCAGCGTTGAGGACTCCAAGAAGGTCGTTGACATCTGCACGCGCTACGCGCAGGCGGGTATGTTCAACATCTTCCTGGGCGTCTTCTTCGCGACGCTCGCATTCGCCTTCTATGACTCGTTCTTCTTCATCGGCTTCCTCGTCTCCACCGCGCTGTTTGGTCTCTTCCAGGCCATCTTCATGGCCAACGCGGGCGGCGCGTGGGACAACGCCAAGAAGATCGTTGAGACGGATCCGGTCTACAAGAACAGCGGTCGCGGCAAGGGCAGCGATCTGCACGCCGCCACGGTTGTCGGCGACACGGTCGGCGATCCGTTCAAGGACACTTCGTCGGTGGCGATGAACCCGGTGATCAAGTTCACCACGCTGTTCGGGCTCCTCGCCGTCGAACTGGGCGTCTATCTCTCGGCCGAGCAGGGCGCCGGC
>JANRKB010000009.1:0-56379 GCA_033763695.1 Planctomycetota bacterium
GTACGACCCGCCGCTGACGCCGACGGGGAAGTTCAGCAGCGTCGGGGGCTGCACGATGACGCCGGCGTTGCCGACGAACGGGGTCAGGGTCGTCGCGCCGTGGATGTGGGCCACGGTCGTGACGCCGGTGAGCCCGGAGAAGTCGACCTGCATGCGCAGCGTGTTGGCGACATCGTCATACACGAACGTGCCCCAGCCGATGCCGTTTGAAATGACCGGGGGCGATTCCTGCGCGCCGTCCATGCGCGTGGTGAACACTTCGAACGCGCCGAAGGCCTGCCCGCACACACTTGCCGCGAACACAGCCACCAGGACCGAACGCGCACGCAACGTCGACGTTTTCATCGCATCTCCCTCTTCTCGGAGGTCACACGGGACACTCTGGCCCCGGCCTTCAGGCCGCGCCGTGGCGCCAAACTATCGTTTTCACAGGTTCTGTCAAGACAAATTTGGTCGCTTCTGTCCAAATCCGGGTTGTCGAGCCCCAGGCTGGCATCTCGCGGGCGATCCCCACCTTCGGGCAGATCGCGGTCAGAACCCTCGAAACCCCCAGCCGCACGCGGGCGTCGGACATGGTACAAATTTTGGCAGTACCCGCCGCGTTCCGATCACCACCGCCACCGCTCCGGAGCGTCCCGACCATGCGCGCCGACATCCGCTACAACAACATCATCGACTCCGACGAGGCCCGCCTGGCGCAGTCGTGGGCCGACAAAGCGCCCGAGACCCCCGCCGGCGAGATCAACGCCGACAAGTTTTACATCACCCAGCAGTACCACAAGTACACGCGCGACAACCACGAGGTCTGGCGCGACCTGTTCAACCGCCGCTGGAGCGTCCTCTCCCAGCAGGTCAGCCGAACGTTCATCGACGGGCTGAAGGTCCTCAAGCTCACCGGCGAGCGCATCCCGAACCTCGACGACCTCACGCTCGACCGCGACTGCGAGGGGTGCGACGGGCAGATCCTCAAGGCCGGCACACGCCTGACCGGGATCAACACGTACCTCAAGGCCGTCTCCGACTGGTCGTCTTACGGCGTGCCGGGCTATCTGCCCGCCAAGGCCTTCTTCGCCTGCCTGGCCCAGCGCGAGTTCCCCACCACCGTGCTCATCCGCCCGCGCGAGGTGATGGACTATCTCCCCGAGCCCGACATCTTCCACGATGTCTTCGGGCACGTCCCGCTGCACGCGTCGCGCGTCTTCGCCGACTTCCTGCAAACCTACGGCAAGGCCGCGCTGCTCTGCGACGATGAGGTGCACATCAAGCGACTGGGGCGGCTGTTCTGGTTCACGGTGGAGTTCGGGCTGATCCGCGAAGACGGCCGCGTGAAGATCTACGGCTCAGGACTCGTCAGCAGCCACGCCGAGAGCGAGTACGCGCTGACCGGCAAGTGGGAGGAGAAGGGCAAGTCGGCCCCCGACTGCACCGCGCGGCCCGTGCCCGAGTGGCGGCCGTTCGACCTGGAGCGCGTGTGCGACACCGACTTTGAGATCGACCACTACCAGCCGATTTACTACGTGCTGGAGAGTTTCGAGCAGTTGCGCGACGCGATGAACGAGTATGCCGAGCAGGTGATCGGCAGCGCGGGACTGGCGAAGGCTGGGGTGCATTGAGGGGGCGTCCGGATTGACGTCAGGCGTTGCAACGGTTCGCAAACATTCATCGACGCGTCGTGTCTCGGCGCTGCTGGCTACCGCATTGGTACTGTTTGCGAGTTCTGCGGTTGCGATGCTGAGTCCACTCGGGACCTACCGCTCGATTCTTCAGGAATATGTGGTCCCGCGTGACCGCGAGCCAACACCCATTTACATGTTGCAGAGCATGCATGATGCACGACGCGGCTTCTTGCGAGTGTTTTGCCGAACGGGGGTTACGCTCGGTCGTCCGAGCGTGAATGGCAACGTGACCTTCGGCCCCGCAGCGGAACCAGCGATCGGGTGGGTGCTTGCAGACGACGGGAAACAACTGCTTCGATCTCACGGGACGAACGACGGACACCGTGAGTTGACTCCGATCACCACAAGGGAATTGATGCTGTCTGCGGGGTTTCGCGGTACCGACGCCCAGCTTGAGGGCATCGAGCAAGACTTCGATCACATCCTGAAGTTGATTCGAGAGGGCGGGCCGTATGGCCAGACGTTTCGACTTGATGAGAACGCTGTTCCGTTGGACACAGGACTGCGAGAGTTTATCCCGATTTATGATAAGCCGTTGTACAGACTATCCAGTAATGAGATTGCTGCATGGGGAACACCAAGCCTTGCGATCGGCGCGATCATCTGTCTTGTTGCCGCAATCTACTACGCTGTACGTGCTCGGGCGGGGAGAAAAGTGATGCCCCAGGTGTGAACGCAGATCTCGCGTGCCACGATCCACTTCGGCTTTGCGAAGATGATCGAGCGATGCGCGAGTGAGCGAGTTTGGGCACACGAACATTCTCGCCGAGCCTCGAATGATCGTGGCACGACGGAGATGATCGGGCTACACGCCCGCCTGTTGATGTCTTGCACATTCCCTGCCAATCTGCGACGCTGATCTCATGCCGCGGCGGACCAATCAACTCTGGTGGTGGCTGCGTCGCCTTCTCTTCGCGACGTTGGTCGCCGTTCTGCCGTGGGTCGCGTTCCCGTTCGACACATCAGTGCGACATGCGATGATCTACACCATCGCGCCGGCGCGCGTGCCTAGCGCGTCGCCGTCGGCGATTCAGTCCGTGTGGGTGTGCGTCGACGCGGGCATCAGTCGACGTGCTCGCGTGGTCGAGGTGATCGTGAGCACTTCACCACAGGGAACGGGCCGCGTCGATGCGAAGTCGCTCCGCTGGTCGGCCCCGCCGATGCTGTCGGGCACGCCCGTGACGGCGGAATCCGCCGCGGCGTTTGTCGCCGGAGCCGGGCTTCGCGGCGATGATGCTCTCCATCGAGACGTGGGCACAGATCTCGACATGCTCATCCATCGCATCGCCGACCAAGGTGTCGCCGCGCTGACGCCTGAGTTTCCGGCCAGCGCCTACGGGCCGACGCAGTTGCCGAACATCGCCGCGGCATCATTGCCCGGTGCGATCGCCCTGGTGCCGATGATGCCGTCGATCGGATTTGGCAACACCGGCGGAGCGACGGCACAACTGATCGTCGGGGTTTTCTGTGCCGTGCTCGCGATTGTGATCGTTCTGACCGGCTTGGTGCATCGGCGCGACCCGGCGTGACGTATCGGAGCGTGGGTGAAGCGGCGCAGCGTCTCCTGTCTCACAGAGTTTGTCATCTCCGTGCGGAACGCGGTGGTCATCCTGCAGCCTCGCCCCGGGTCTGCAAGAATGGATGCGATGGGTCGTTCTTGTCAAACTCGACTGCGGGCCCGAGCCGCGCGGCATGCCGCGCTCGGCTTTGCCTGCGCTGGCCTGCTCGGATCCGGCCTCGGTCTGTGGCTTGGCGGCTGTGCAGGCCCGAGCGAGACAGCGTCGCCAGCCGCGGGCGAACGCGCCGAGCGCGTGCGAAACGCGCCGCTCAACGTCTGGTTTGGTGATGAAGGGCTTGAGGTACGCGTGTGGGTTGTCGATCCGACGCGGCAGCAGCCCGGTGCCGCCCTGCTGACCTATGAGCCGCGACCTGTAGACGCTCCGGCTGAGGTGCTCGCGGCATGGCGTCGCGCGGGCGTGCGTGTGCTGAGCGTGCCCGCGATTGAGCTTGAGGCCGTGCGTGAGAAGGTGCGGGCGATCGGCGCGAGCCGGCAGGAATGGCTGGGAGAACAGCCGCGCTGGGGCATTCTCGCCAGCGGCGTGTTCGTGCCGCGACGGCTGGAGTTCATCGGCCCTGATGGACATGACTTTCTTGAGAACGGCAACGCTCGGCTGCTGATCCGCACATGGACCCAGACCGCCGAGGATGAGGCCGGCATGCCCACGACGGTGGTGCGGGTCGAGGTGGCGGCACAGATCGTGACGCGTGCCAGCGGCATCTCCCTTCAGCCGATCCCGTGGGGCGAGGGCGAGGGGCGCGTGCTTGAGGCGATGACGCTGCGCGTGCGGATGCGTGAGGGTGACGCGCTGGTGTTTGTCGCCGATCGTCCCGAGGTGAACTGGGCGAGTTTGGCGTCGGGAGTCGGGGCGTCGGGAGTGGGGGCCGCGGCGAGCGCGAGCGAACCTGAGCCGCAGCCCGCGACACCGGCAGGTCCGGGTCTGGAAGAGACCAAGCCACCGGTGTTTGTTGCGCCGACGTTTGGCGAACTCGTGTTTGCGGGTGATCCCGAGCTGCGGGCCGGGGCGTCGAGTGCGCGGGTGATGCTCGCGCTCGTGCCGCACACCCGAACAGTGCGCTCAGAGAAATAGTCTGCCTCTCCGTGTGGTTGTTCAGGGGTTTCCCATGGCGTTCTGAGCGCGATCCGCTCAGAATTGGGTGGAATGCGCGTTGGCTGCCACGAACATGTGGATTGACCTTGACGTACGGGATTGAATGGGCTATCTTGTCCCAAACAAATCAACGGCTTTTTGATAGGAGACTGCCCCGGAGAACCGATCAATAGGAATGACGCGTTCGGTCGGCGCACGAAAAAACGGTCACTCGTTTCTCGTGCGGCGGCGAAGAGCAGCCAGCAGCAGCGCGTCGTTCTGCGTTCGGTCCGCGATTCGCGGATGATCGGAGTCGAGGCATGAGCAGTGAAGTGAAGCGCGGCGTCGTGACGGCAAGGGCAAGTGTGGCGGGGCGGTGGAGGCAGGGCAGGCGCAGTGTTCGGGCAGGCCGCGGCACACGCGGCGTCGGACATGCGGCACGTGACGGAGTGCGGCCGACGCGATGGCCCGGGCGACGCTGGATCGGATGACCGGTGGAGAGCATGGGCGTTTGAGACCATGAACACAGGTGCAGAACAACCTGTTGTCTCGCTTGGGCCGGGCGGCGCATTTGTGCGCCAGTTCCAGGCTGAGCACGCCGCCCAAGGTGGGGCGGCCGGCCGTCTGCGCACCGTGTGGACATGGGTCACCGGGCGTGCCGAGGGCGATACGCTTCCGGGCGAAGTGAGCAGCCGACTTGGGCTGACGCTCGCGTGCGAACGCGCGCTGGGGCAGCAGGCGGCCCAACTCGATGGCCTGCTCGCGGCACAACTTGGCCATGTTGGGGCCCATGTCGGGGCGCACGCCGGAGTGCCGACGTCTGCCGAACGGCGGCGGCGAGCTGGGCTGGATGAAGTTCTGAATGCATCGCTGGAGGCGGCGTCGCGCGGGCAGTCTGTGCCTGCGAGCAAGGCCGACTCTGCGTCTTTGATCGTTGTTTCGGAAGGGTCTCGCGGACGTGGAAAACCCGCGAAGGCCCAGCGTTCTGCCGTACGTTCCCGCGTGCGGCCCACCCCAAGCACCTCGGCCGAGCAGCCTGTGGCTGGTTTCGGCGAGGGCACCCCTCGAGGAGTTTCAGAGTATGAACCTGACCCCAAAGCAACTGAGAATCCTGCAACTGATTCGGGATTGGCGCGTGCGTCGCGGGTACTCCCCGACGATGCAGGAGCTGGCCGACGAGATCGGCGTCAGCAAGGTGACGGTGTTCGAGCACGTGGAGGCCCTGATCAAGAAGGGCGCTCTGGTGCGGGAGCCGAACAAGGCTCGCTCTTTGTCGATCGCTGAGGGGATCGCCGTCCCGGACGAGTCGCGTCCGATGCGCTTCCCGCTGGTGGGCAAGATTGCCGCCGGCAACCCGATCGAGCGGGTTGAGAACGTCGACGAGATCGATCTGACCGAGATCCTCGGGGCACGCCCGGGCCGCTCGGCCGACTCCACCTTCGCGCTCAAGGTCGAGGGCGACTCGATGCGCGACGAGGGCATCCTCGATGGCGACTTCGTGCTCATCGAACGCACGCAGTTGGCCCAGAACGGCGATCGCGTTGTCGCGCTCCTGCCCGACGGTTCGACCACGCTCAAGACGTTCTTCAAGGAAGACGACCACATCCGCCTGCAGCCCGCCAACCCGGCGTTCGACCCGATCCGCGTGAAGTTCTGCCAGGTGCAGGGCGTGGTCAAGGGCGTCGTTCGGCGTTACGGCCGCTGATACGGCGTCTGGCCTGACGTGGCCGGCTTGGGTTGCCTTTGGCGTCGTGGGGTTTCTGCCGTATTCGGTGCGGCCGGGGCAGACGCCGTGTGTCAGCCGGGCGGCGTGAAGGTGACGTGAGGTGTTGATAGAGGGGTGTTCCAAGCGCCGCGGGAGGCATTGCCCGTGGCGTTTTTATGCGCCGAATGCAACTGGACCGG
This sequence comes from Planctomycetota bacterium, assembly GCA_033763695.1. Classification (GTDB taxonomy): domain Bacteria; phylum Planctomycetota; class Phycisphaerae; order Phycisphaerales; family UBA1924; genus JANRKB01. The sequence continues at coordinate 6,230 of JANRKB010000009.1, forward strand.
CTTTGCCCGAGTAAACACCGGAAGCGTCTCCGAGATGCGGCTGGTCGGATCGCAAAACGTGAAAGTTTGGGCAATCCGAGCTGCTTGGCCTTGTTTGGCGTCTGGAAAGTCGGGACACTCTTCGTCGCGGCCTGAGAGGGTGAGACGTCCGCCAGCGGCGCGTGAGCCGCGGGGCGGCAGGCCGCATGGGCTCTGCGTATGCATCGGTTCGCGATCCGGGTGCGACGGCTGGTTGGCTGCGCGATCGTGCTGTGCACGATGGCGGACGCCGCACGCGCGGCCGTGGTCACATGGACGGGTCTGGGGACGGGGTCAAACGCGGGGCTGTGGAGTTCGCCGCTCAACTGGTCGAGCAATCCGAGCCTGCCGGGCGTGAATGACGACGTGGTGATCCCGAGCGGGTTCACGGGGATCACGCTCAACGCCGGAGTGCAGTCGGTGCGCAGCGTGACGGTGAACGCGCCGATCACGCTGGTGTTCGACACGCTGAGCGTGAGCAGTGCGTCGGTGTTCAATGCTGGCGTCACGATCAACGGCGCGACGCTCACGGGCGCGGGCGACATCACCGTCAACGCCGACACGACCTGGCTCAAGGGCAAACTGCAGGGCACGGGCAAGTTGATCGTGGCGGCGGGCAAGACCTTCACGATCAACCCCGGCGCGAACGCGTGCACGCTCAGCCGCCCGATCGAGGTGCGCGGCACGCTCAAGTTCCTCAGCGGCCAACTTGCGTTCAGCGGCGGCAGCATCGTCAATCGCAGCGGCGGCGTCATCCGCTATGAAGGCGCGACGCAGGCGTGGCTCGCGGGTGGCTCGGGCAACGACGTCACCAACGACCCGGGCGCGACGATCCTCAAGATCGACAGCGGCACATACCAGTTCTCCGGCGGCGTGCGCCTCATGAACAACGGCCTCGTCACAATCCAGGCGGGCACGCTCGACATGGCGTCGGCGAACGCCCAGACCTCGGGCACGTTTGATGTCTGGACCAACGCGACACTCCGCGTCAGTGCGAATCACGAACTGCTCAGCGGCGCGACGATCACCGGCAGCGGGCTGACACGCTTCACTGCCGCGACGACGACCGTGAGCGGCAGCGCGAGTGTGAGCAACCCCATCTTCACGCAGACGCTGACTGGGGCGGGCGATCTCACCATCACCGGCCAATTGGGCGAATGGCAGCAGGGCGTGTTCAGCGGTGCGGGCAAGACGATCATCGCGGCGGGCGCGAACTTTGCCATCAAGTCGGCGAGTCACACGCTCGTCCGCACGCTTGAGAATCGCGGCACGATGACGTGGTCGGTTGGTGCGATCGGCATGGGCTCGGGCGGCGTCGGCGGCACAATCAACAACGTCAGCGGCGGGCAGTTCAACATCTCTGCCGCGGAGCAGTGCATCGGCGCGTCGGGCGTGAGCGCGATCAACAACTCGGGCACGATCACCAAGACCAGCGCGGCGACGACGCCGCTGGTGCTCAACGGCGGGGCGCTGACCTTCAACAACAACGGGCTTGTGCAGGTGCAGGGCGGCACACTCAAGCTCGACCTGGGCGGCAGTCACTCAGGCAACTTCAACATCTCCACCGGCGCGACGCTCAGCATGGGCGCGACCCACACATTCACCTCGACGGGCCAGGTGAGCGGCGCGGGCACGTGGCTGCTGCCGTCGGCACCTGTCGCAAACGCGACTTTTGCGGGCGTGGTGAGTTTCGGCGGCACGGTTGACATGCGCAGCGGCACGCTGGCGTTCAACAACTCCGCGTTTCTCACCAACCTCACGCACTCGGGCGGCACGCTCACAGGCAGCGGCCAAATCGCCATCTCCGGCAACGCGTCGTGGACGGCCGGCGCGATCGACGGCACGGGGCTGCTGCTCGTGTCCTCGGGCGGCTCACTCTCCATCGCGGGCACGACAGGTCTGACGCTGAAGCGAAACTTCGAGAATCAAGGGCTGACGACATGGTCGGCGGCCAACATCAGCGTCTCGCCTCCGACGGGGCAACCGGCGAGCACGGTCGTGACGCTGACGAACAAGTCCACGGGCAACTTTGTGTGCGCAACGGGCGCGGCGAATCTCTCGATCTTTGCCGTCGGCGGTTCGCAGGCGACGTTCACCAACCTGCAAGGTGTGGTGCGCAAGACGGGCAGCGGCAGCGTGTCGTTTGATCGTGACGCGTCGCCTTCGTTGTGTGCGTTCAACAACACGCTCGGCACCGTGTACGTGGATCAGGGTGCGTTCAACATCAAGAACGGCGGCTCATCAAGTGGCACGTTCGTGCTGGCGGCGGGGACCACGCTGAATCTCGCGCCCGTCTCGGGCCTCGCCACGGGGTACACGTTCACCAACGGCAGTGAAGTGTCGGGGGCGGGCAAGCTGGTGCTGCCGAGCGGTTCGCCCATCGCGCTCGCGGGAGCCGTGAAGTGGGGCAACACGGACCTCAGCGGCCAGACGATCAGTGGCACCGGAGATCTGTCGATTTCGGGCGTCAGCAACTGGACCGCGGGAAGCCTGAACGCCGCGGGGGAACTGACGATCCTGCCCGGCGCGACGCTGAATGTGTACGGCTCGTCACACACGCTGGCGCAGCACCTGATCAATCGCGGCACAATCAACTGGACGGGCGGGCCGATCGCGATCAATAACGCCGAACTGCTCAATGACGTCGGCGGCGTGTTCAACATGACGCTCGCGGATTCGATCATCGGCGCGGGCGGCACGCCGGTGCTGCGGAATCTGGGCACGATCGTCAAGAGCGGCGCGGGCACTGTCGCGCTGGCCAACTCATCGAGCAGCATCACGCTGGACAACCCTGGACGGATCGAAGTGCTTCAGGGCGTGCTGAGCCTGCCGTCGGCGATTGCACAGAAGACCAACTACACGCTCTCAGCGGGCACATGGGTGGTTGGCGATGGCGCGGAACTTGAGATTCCCGCGTTCCAGCTGCGCACGCTCGGCGGCTTCGTCGAGATGCGCGGACCCGGTTCGACCTTCGCGCCGCTGCGTTTTCTGAGCATCATCAACGGCGGGCTCACGCTCACCGACGGACGCAGTTTCAAAGCGACGCCCAACGGCGGCGAACTGATCAACAACGGCAGCATCACGATCCGCCCAGGGAGCGAGCTGACGATCATCGGGTCCTACTCGCAGTTGCCTGGTGCGCTGTTTGAATCGGTGTGGGGATACCCCGCCGCCAACGCCGGCTCGCTCACCGGCGACGTCGCGGGACAGATCCGCATCATCGGTTTTGGCCTCGTCAATCTCGACGGCACGTTCCACGGCGTCATCCAACCGGGGCTTTCGACGCAGTGCTCCGATTCGCGTCCGGCGATCTCTGGTCCGTACATCTTTGGCGGGTTCTCATCGCTGGGCGTCAGCGGCACCGCTCCGGGTCGCTTCTTCACCATCGATACGACGCGCCCGACGAGCATCCGCCTGGTCGCGAGCACGCTGGCGGACTTCAACCGCGACGGGTTCATCGATTTCAGCGATTTCGATGACTTCGTGCTGGCGTTTGAGGCGGGCGACCCAATCTCCGACGTCAACGCCGACGGCTTCCTCGACTTCACCGACTTCGACGACTTCATCGCGCTGTTCGAAAGCGGGTGCTAATCGCCGTTTGCGCGAAAATGCCAAAATCGCGTCGTCGTTGGGCAAGATTCTGGTAAATTGCGTTCGCGGTTCTCGGACGGGTCTTCGGCGGCCTGTCGCCGCAAGGGGTCACTCTGCGATTCACAAGTGGATCGGAGGTTCCTGTGCGCATCACCAAGTCTCTCGCGTCGAAACTGGTTCTAGGCGGCGTCATCCTGGCTGCGGCGATCACCGGCACGTCGTCGCTCGCCGCCGGCCCGTTCGTCAAGGGCTGCAACAAGGGCGTGAACTGCCTCGACGTCTGGCGTCCTGTGCTCTGCCCCAACGGCCAGATCTACAGCAACGACTGCTACGCCGCGAAGGCGTGCCAGACCGGCTGCACCCCCGCGGGCGCAATCTGAAGCAGGCCAGTCCAAGATCACTTCATCGCCCGTCGCGTGAGCGCGTGACGGGCGTTTTCATTGGGTCGGTGGGCGATTCGATCGTCAGCCCGCGGCGTCGATCAGCGCAAGCCGCAGATCGCGGAGGCTCTCATCGTCGAGCACGCCGGGCCAGGCCTTGATGACGTGTCCGGCTTTGTCGATCAGCACCGCGCTGGGTGTGATGTTGATCTGGCGGAGCCAGGTGGTGCGAGCGTCGCGTGCGAAGACGAGGCTGGGTTCGCCGAGCGTGGCGGCTTCGTGCGCGAGGTCTTCGGGCTTGGTGGCGTCCAGCAGCACCCACACCACGCGGAGTCGATCGGCGGAAGCCGCGGCGAGCGCTTCGCGATACTGCGGCGCGGTCTGCACGCAATAGCCGCAGCCCATGCCCACAGCGATGACCAGTGTGGCGCGATCGGACGCCAAGTCCAAGGACTTGGCGACGCCGGCGGCGTCGATCAGCGCGAGGGGCGCGAGTGGCGTGCCCGCGGGGAGCGTGACGGGCGGTGGCGTGAGCCGCGCGATCTGGGCCTTGAGGTCGCGATTCTGGCGTGCGAGCAGGAACGAAAGCCCGGAAAGCCCGCACACGGCAAAGACCAGCGTGATGGTCGTGGCGTGCGGTCGCGTCGCGGCGGGGCTGGTGGCGGCTGGTTCAACCATGTCGCCAGCGTATCGCACGCCCGCGCATCTGGTCAGAATCGTCGCGACGGATCGCGGTTCAGATTGGCGTGGAGCGTTTCTTGGGCGGCGGCGTGGTGTGGGCCGGAGCCTCCGGAGCATCGGACTCGTGGATGGGGCCGACGTCGGTGTGGAACTCCTTGTGCCATCCGCCGTGCTTGAAGGCTTCGATGACCTCTTCGGCGTTGTCGGGGCCGACATGGTCGAACATGGGGCCGGGCGGCAGATCGAAGTCGTCGCCGGTGCCGGGCGTGCCATCGGGGCCGTCACTCTTGAGGGTGAAGGACTGGCCGTCGGTGCCGACGCTGTAGTTGTAGTAGTTGCCCCACTGGTCCTTGAGCTGTTCGTCGGTGAGGCCCGAGAGTTCGAGCAGCGATGCGGGCACGAAGCCTGCATCGGCGCGATACGCCTCGACCGCGGCGGCGATGGCCTTGTAGTCGTCGGCGTACTCCATGTGCTGGCGGGCCAGATGGACGCCCGCGGCAACGCCGCCTGCCGCCACCAGGCCGGCGAGCAGCGCGACGAAGACCCAGACCGATCCGATGAGACCCAGCACAAAGCCCGCGAAGGCAAAGCCGCGCGGCTTGCGGAAGAGCGCGAAGAACGAGAGCACGAGGCCGATGGGAGAGATGACGCCGCAGGTGGCGATGAGGCAGGTGAGCGAGACGACGAAGCCAGCAACGCCGAGGCTGTTGGAGGGGCGAACGCCCGGCGCGGGGCGGGCGACGTGGTCCGGCGAACAGGAGCATGCGTGTGCCATGGCCGTCTCCGACGAGGGCACGCGGTGCGGGAGGGAGCGCCGAGAAACGTGCCTCACACGCGTTGTTCGGAAGGTGTGCCGCGGGGTTTCACGCCGGGTGTGGACGCCGTGGCCGGCGCGTCCGATACAGTGCGGCATGACGACGCCTGCTTCGCGACGGTTTGATGCCGTCATCTGCGACATCGACGGCTGCCTGGCCCCGGAATCGACCGCGCCGATGGACGCGCCCGCGCTGGCGCGGATCGCGGAGTACAACACGCTGGCCCAGACGCGGCGTGATCGACCGGTGGTGACGCTGTGTTCGGGGCGGCCGCAGCCGTTTGTGGAGGCGTTGTGTCGGCTGCTGCAGAACACGACCGTGCCGTGCGTGGCGGAGAATGGCGTGTGGCTGTTTGACCCGCGCGACAGCCGCTTCCTGATCGATCCGGCGATCACGGATGCGCATCTGGACGCGGTGGAGGAGGCGGAGCACTGGGTGCGGCATGAACTGGGGCCGCGCGGCGTGGTGATCCAGCCCGGCAAGGCGGCGTCGCTCTCGATCTGGCACCCCGACACGGCGATGCTCAAGGCGATGCAGCCGCGCTTGCGCGAGGAGTTTGCCAAGCGTGCGTGGCCGCTGCGGGTGTCGGCGACGGTGGCGTGGATCAACTGCGACCTGGCGCACATCAGCAAGGCGAGCGGCGTGAAGCGGTTGGTGGCCGAGACTGGGCTGAGCCGCGAGCGACTGGCGGGCGTCGGTGACATGCCCAGCGATCAGGCGATCGCGGACAACGTGTCGTTCTTCGCGTGCCCGGCGAACGCCGATCCGACGCTGGCTCGCGGCGCGGACTTCGTGAGCCAGCGGCATGAGGTGCTGGGCGTGCTGGACATCCTGGAACATGTGCGCACGCTGAATGCAGGATGAAACTGGCGCGGGCAGGTTGCGTACTATTCGGCGTCCGCCGCGCCACCCCCGCGGCGTTCACTCACATGACGAGGCCAGGGGGGATGGCCGCACGCAACAGGCATCGGGCATCAGGCATTGGGCATCAGTCACTGATGCCAGATGCCCGGTGCCTGGTGCCTCTGGAGCCTTCCTCATGGCAAAGTGGACCAAGAAAGACCTGCTCTCCCGTCCGATCGAGCACATCGATGTCGCGTCCTTTGACGGCCGCAAGATCATCGATGCGTATCGCGACATGGCCTATTCGGCCCGCACGCTCGCGAACGCGGCCGACATCTACAGCATGATGCTCAAGGACAAGGACTGTGCCGTCATCCTGACGCTCGCGGGCTCGCTGATCAGCGCGGGGCTGAAGAAGGCCATCGTCACGATGCTCGAGAACAACATGATCGACGCGATCGTGTCGACGGGCGCGAACATCATCGACCAGGACTTCTTCGAAGGCCTGGGCTTCAAGCACTACATCGCCCCCGGCAGCCCCGAGGCCCCGCCGGTGGACGACATGACGCTGCGCGACATGATGATCGATCGCATCTACGACACCTACATCAACGAGGACGATCTGCGTGACTGCGACGCCGCCACGCACGCGATTTTCAATGAGTTCGCCCCGGGCGCGTACTCGTCGCGCGAGTTCATCGAGGCGATGGGCGCGTTCCTGGCCAACAGCGGCAAGTACAGCAAGAACGAGAGCATCGTCAAGACCGCGTACCTCAAGCGCGTGCCGATCTTCGTCCCCGCGTTCAGCGATTGCTCGGCGGGCTTCGGCATCGTGCTGCAGCAGACCGAGGCGATTGAAGAAGGCCGCGGCTTGGTCGCGTTCGACAGCGGCAAGGACTTCCGCGAACTCACCGACATCAAGCTCGCCTGCAAGGACACCGGCCTCTTGATGCTCGGCGGCGGCGTGCCCAAGAACTTCGCCCAAGACATCGTTGTGGCGGCGGAACTGCTCAACGAGCGCAAGGGCGGCAAGGCCCGCGGCGACATCGGCATGCACAAGTACGCCATCCAGATGACCGTCGCCGACAGCCGCGACGGCGCGCTCAGCGGCTCGACGCTGCGTGAGGCCTGCTCGTGGGGCAAGGTCGATGTCGTTCACGAGCAGATGGTCTTCGGCGAGCTGTCGGCCCTGTTCCCGATCCTCGCCAGCGACGCGCTGCATCGCGGCGAGTGGAAGAAGCGCAAGGGCTTCAAGTTCGCGGATCTCTTCGAGAAGGGCGACGGCGTGCCGCAGTTCGTGTCGCTGAAGAAGAAGGCCGCGAGCCGGTAAGAGTCGCGTGAGTGAATGAACTTCAAAGCCCCGGCGTAGGCCGGGGTTTTTGTTTGTCGGGGTGCCAAATCGCACGGAAAACTGTCACCACCAAAAACCACTGGCTTGCGCTATGCGATGGTGAGGTCGGCGGGGCATGTCCGCGCGAGAGATCGGAATCACGGGCAGAGCGGCCCACGGCGCAGGCGGTTCGAACGCTGCGACGCGGACGCACTGCGCGGCCGGTCCGTCGCGTCGGGTCTGATCTGTCGCGATGCGTTGGTGTGGTGCATCGAGAGAGGGCGCATCACGCCGTCCGGAGTTGGGAGAACGTCGCGCGGCATGCCGCCGCCGCGCGTTCGTGTGTGTTCGGCGGCATTGGTTGGTGTTCGCGCCACTCGGCGCGGGCATGAGGAGTCGGCGCGTCGCGCCGCACAAGGGAGAAGCACATGAAGCGCATGCAGTTGATGATTGTCGCCGCGGCGGTTGTCGCATCGGCGGGTCTGGCTCACGCGGAGATCGCGTACGGCGTGACGGCGCAGGGCCGCCTGGTGTCGTTCGACACCGGCGCGCCGAGCAGCCTGCTTTCGGGCTTTGCGATCTCGGGGCTTGCCAACAACGAGCAGATCTCGGGCATCGACTTCCGGCCCAATGACGGATTCCTCTACGGCCTGGGCAGCCAGAACAACTGGTATCGCATCAACACGAGCAACGGCCAGGCGACGCTCGTTGCGGCGCTGACGATGCCGCTGAACGGCGCGAGCTTCGGCACCGATTTCAATCCGACCGGGCCTGTCGCGTTCCGCATCGTGAGCAACACCGGCAAGAACTATCGCATGACCAACCCGGGCACGGGCGCGACGATTGTGCAGGACACCGATCTGAACTATGTCGCGGGTGATTCACGCTTCGGGACCAAGCCCAATGTCACGCACGTCGCGTACACCAACAGTTTCGCGGGCGCGACCTCGACGGTGCTCTACGGCATCGACGCGGGCACCGACACGCTGGTGCGTTTCGGCTCGCCGAACGCGGGCACGCTGAACACGGTCGGCACGCTGGGCATGGGCACGAACCTGAACATCAATGTGCTTGGCGGCTTTGACATCTCGGGCGCGACGGGCATGGCGTATGCCGTCACGCAGAACACGTCGCTTTCGCGCTCGACGCTGTGGGGCATCAACCTCATGACGGGCGCGGGCATGGATCTGGGCGAAGTCGCCGGCGGCGAGACGCTGGTGGCGTTCTCGATCGTGCCGTCGCCTGCAAGCCTCGGCGTGCTGGGCGCGGGCCTGCTCGCGGCGGGTCGTCGTCGGCGCGTGTGAGTCAGCGAGAACGTGAGAACACCAATCAGCCTCGGAGCGGCATTCATGCTGCCCCGGGGCTGGTTGTCTGTTGGGGCGAATGGGTGAGGTGATGCGTCAGGAGACGATCTCAACGATCTGGAACTGCTTGACGCCGCGCGGCGCGGTGACGCGGATCGTCGAGCCGACCTTGGCCTTCATGAGCGCTTCGCCCATGGGGCTGTTGACGGTCACTTCGACGTAGTCGGTGCTGGCGTCAGTCGCCTCGCCGACGAGGCGATAGAGGTCTTCATCACCCGAGCCAAGCTCGCGCAGCTTGACGATGTTGCCCAGGAACACCACGCCCTCGACGGCCTTGGACATCTTCTCGTCGATGACGCTGATGTTGGCGATGCGCTCCTGCAGGCGGCGGATCTCGGCCTCTTCCATGCCCTGCTGTTCGCGGGCGGCGTGATAGTCGCCGTTCTCCTTCAGGTCGCCCAGCGCGCGGGCCTCGGCGATGCGATTGGAGATCACGGGCCGGTTCGCGATGAGCGCGGCGAGGCGTGCTTCGATCTGCTGCTTCTCAGCGGGCGTCACCAGTTCCATACCAGACTCCAGTCACAACCAGTCAAGCGAGCACACGCCGCGAGCGTGGGCGGAGAGGTTCTCGGCGAGGCGTCCGAGCAGTCGCCCGATGGCATGATCGCCACCGGCACGCGGTCCGGATCGCCTGTCAGACGCCCCTCCAAACAACGAGCAGCGTTCGGAGACGCGGGACGCGTGCCGGAAACGCTGCGGCGGAAAGATAGGCGCATACCAAACCGAGAGCCAACGCAGGGTGTTCAACGGGCCTGCGTCACGGCGGCGTCGGATTGATCTTGACGGTCTTTCGCAGCGTGATGGGCTGGCTCCAGAAGACCCCGTCGCCCAGGATCGCCGTGCCGCCGCTGGTCCACGTCAGCGGCCGAGCGCTGTAGTTGGAATACATGACGATCCAGCCCTTGAGGACGATGGTGTGTTCACCGGCGGGGAGTGGGGGGATGTAGCCGCGTTCGACTTCGCCCTCGCCCGAGGATGGAAGGGCGAGTTTGTCGCTGCGTGAACTCATGATGGGTGTGCCGCCTTCGACCCACATGCCTTCGACGAAGAAGCCGATGCCGCCGTCGGGGTTGACGCCGCGCGCGAGAGCGGTGATGCGATAGTCGAAGATGGTGTCGGCGTTGGCCTCGTCGGGCAGGTCGAGCGAGAGCGCGATCATCTCTTCATAGAAGCGCCGCGAGAACTCTTCGCCGCCGACGCCCCGCTTGACCGCGCCCGAGAGCCACATGGCGGCACGATCGGGGAGCCAGCGCTGACGGAGGCGTCGATCCAGCAGCGAGGCCGCCATGGATCGCTCTTCCGATGGCGTGAGTTTGCGGTAGCCAAGTTCGATCCACGCGTTCTCGCCTTGCGGGTCGTAGCCCGGCAACTGGGTCGCATGCTGGATGAGCACGCTGGTGGGCACTGGGCGGAGGAAGATGGCGGGCGCGATCGTGCGGACGCCGAAGAGGCCGAGCATCATGCCCACGCACAGCGAGCCGGCAACGAGCAGCGGCTTGCTGGCGATCGGGCGGCCTTTGGCGAGGCCGCCGAAGTATGACCACAGATGGCCGCACTCGGGGCACTGGGGCAGCAGGCGATCTTCGGCGCGGACATGTTCAAAGCCGCAGGCCGAGCAGTGGGCGGTGCGGCCTTCGCGGCGGGGCCAGCCGCGCCCGAGCATCCACGCGCCCACGCCAAGGAACGTGAGTTCGATCAACTGCGGCAGGGCGAGCACGATCCCGGGTGCGAGATCACCGACGCGTCGAACCTTGGCGGTGACGACGTACGCCGCGAGCAGTACGACGAGTGTCACGCTCAAGCGGCCCCACACGCGCGGATCGCGTCCGACGCGGCGGAGCGTCGAGAGCCATGACTCGGGTGCAGGCGAGGCGTGGGTCATGAGCGGCGCAGATCCAAAGCGGCCCGCAGAACAAGGTGCGGTGGCAGGCGGAACTCATCGAGTTTATGACCCGGGGGCGATGCGAGGCCGCGTCCCGATGTGCTCACGGACGTACGTCGAGCGTCGTCTGGAGTTCGATGCGACGGTTCCACACCGGAGCGAGTGGGCCAGCAAAGCGCGGCGTGTCGTCAGGGTTGAGGACCAGCGGCGGACGACTTGGCCCCGCCGCGAGCCAGAGCACCACACTGACACGCATCGGCCCGGCGGCACTGGGCGTCACATCTACGCCCGGCAGCAGCGTCGGGCCGCTGGTGGGCAGCGTGCTCAGCAGGCGCGCGTCAAAACGCACGGGCGAATCCCACTGGGTCCACGCATCGTCGATGCGAACGAGAGTCGGCTCGCGGCCGGTCCACCAGCCCGCGATCCAGACGTGTAGCCAGTCATTGCCGATCGCGAGCGGCGGGTCCGCGCGCACCACCTCGATGCGAACCGATTGTCCGACGCGGGCCTCGCCGTGGGCGTGCAGGGCGAGCGTGAGAATCGCGCGGCAGTATCGATCCATCTGGGTTGGGCTGAAGATGTTCGCGCGCACGGCGCGATCCATCCACAACTGCTGTGGCATCGACCACGCAGCACCAGACTCACGTTCCGCGATGAGCGCGTCGATGATCCGCGCGCGATCGCGCGGCGTGAGTGATCGGCTGTCAAGCTCTCTGAAGACCGCTTGGTCTGCGCCGGGAGCGACGGCGGCGGAGATGATGATGCTTGTCGGCGCGAGGGACCAGACCTTGCCACGCAGCAATGCGACGGGGATGGAGACCAATGCTGTCGCGATGAGCGCGATGCCCAGCCACATCATCCACGGGCGACGCTTGCGTGTGCCAAGCCTGAGTGCGTGCGGCTCGTTCCACATCTTGCCGCACTCGGGGCACTGCGGCCCGTCCGCGTGCGGATAGTCGCACCGGGCGCAGTGCAACGCGGCACCGACGCGATGGCGGCGCTCCAGCGCGAGCAGGCCGATGCCGATGCCGATCAGCGCGCCGCTCAAGCCGGGCAGACGTGTTGCGGTGCCGCCGAGTTCTGACCACAAGCAGAGCGTGATGAGCGAGCCGGAGATGCACGTGAGTGCGATGCGTCGCGCGTGTTCGCCGATGCGTGCCGTCGCGATGATGGCGATGACGCCGATCAGTGCCACACCGATGAATGCGAGCGTGATCCACCCGGCGCTGTCGGCGCGCTCCGCGCCGCCGAGTGCCGCACTCACGCCGATCAGTGCGCCCAGGACGACGACATGCAGTGCGAGGCTTGGCCGCAGCAGTTGATGCGAGGATGGATCGATGCGTTTGTCCACGCGGGGTCTCAGAGGTTGAGCGTCAGTGCGATTGTCGTGGGTTTTCGACCGGCGTGCCTGCACGCCGCCGCCCGCAACAAGCGTGCACCGGACTGTGCTGGGTGGTTGTTCGACGCGGGAGGTTGCCAGCGGTTCGCCGAGCCGACGCCAAACCCTCACGTGGCCAACAATCGAGGCGAAAAGAAGGCGAGTTCGGCGGACGAATCCTCGCCGCCGCCCCCAGCGAAAACGTGTCTGGAATCACGATGAGCGAAAGAACGATGCCGCGCACCGAACCAGACAAGACGCCAAAGAACGAGCCGCAGGTCGTGCCTTCGTCGAGCGTGCCGGGCGGCACGTCGGGCGGGCTGGCGGTCGGCGCACCGGCGTGGTCTGATCCGGAACTTGCCAATCCGCACGCCCATGCCGAGAAGGCCACCAAGGTGCGTGCGATGTTCTCGGCGATTGCTGATTCCTACGACCTGAACAACCGTTTGCACTCGCTGGGTCGCGATGTCGCGTGGCGGAACTTCGCCGTCAAGTACGCGGGCGTGCGCGCCGGAGATCGCGTGCTCGACTGCGCGTGCGGCACGGGCGATCTGTCGCAGGCGTTCGCCGCCACCGATGCCGCGGAAGTGGTGGGGCTTGATTTCACGGCGGCCATGCTCGATCACGCGCGTGTCAAGGCGACGCGCCTGACCGATACGCAGCAGAAGAAACTCTCGTACATCGAAGGTGACGCGATGACGCTGCCCTTCGCGGATGCATCGTTCGACATCGTGTCGATCGCCTTCGGCATCCGCAACGTTTCCCAGCCCATGAAGGCGCTGGCGGAGTTTCATCGCGTGCTGCGCCCCGGCGGCAGGCTGGTCGTGCTGGAGTTTGATCGCCCCAAGCCGCCGATGCGCTGGTTCAATGACTTCTACTGCGGGTGGATCATGCCGCGGACGGCGACGCTGATCAGTCGCGATCGCTCGGGCGCGTACAAGTATCTGCCCAAGAGCGTCGGGACATTCCTGACGCGCAGCGAGTTTCAACGTGCGATGGGGCAGGTCGGGTTCACACAGCTCGCGAGCCGCGCGCTGACCTTCGGCATCTGCGTGTGCCATCGCGGCGTGAAGTAAGAGCCGTGCACGCTCGGCTCGCTCGATTTCATCGTCCCTCTTCTTCGCACCCTCTCCCCACGGGGCACGGGGCGAGGGTGCGAACCCAGACCGCGAGAAATGTGGCACCGCAGGCCATTGCCCCGCGCACAGGTTGCGATGATTCTCGCGTGGACTTGGGCTGACTTTGTCACGTTTGCCGCCGAAAAGTTCGGCGGATTTGCCCACGCGTCCGCGTCGCGGCGCGTGCTCCCGTCCTGCATGACACCCCAACGCCCGAGAATGTCGCGCGGCTCCTGCCGATTTGCCGTTCGCACACACTTCTCGGACGTTCGCAACGAGTTCTCGGGCGTTGGAACGCCTCGTTTCGCGCAGGGTGTGCGCGAAAGAGCGGCTCAAGCGCGAGCCTTGCCGCAGACAGGCGCGATTCACGCGATTTCTTGCGTGCTTCCGATGGTGGTGAGCCGGCCGAGAGGCGGCCTCGGGTGGGAACCCGGGTGAATCAAGTCGAGTTCTGGTCGCCGGTGGAGCCGCGCCAGTGCATCCCAAGCACGGAGTCGCAGCATGAGCCGGTCTCTGCAATCCTCAGTGTCGCGCGGGCGCGTCGTCGTTCCCGCGGCCCGTTCGAACGCGGGCCAGGAGATTCTCGTCGAGCGTTTCTTCGAGACGCTCATCAATGGTGATCGCGTCGCGAGCCGCAACCTGATTCGCGAAGTGAGCGATCAGGGCACCGATGCCCAGACCATTCTCACCGGTCTGTGCTGGCCCACCTATGAGCTCATCGAGAAGCTCTATCGCGCCGACCAGATGACCAAACTCTCGTATCACCTCGCCACCCGCATCCTGCGTCAGGTGGTCGATCAGCAGGCACGCGATCTGAAGTTCGCCCCGCGCAACGGCCGCACCGTCTTCGCGTGCTGCGGCTCCAGCGAGAGCGAAGAACTCGCAGCCCAGATCGCCGTCGACATCCTCGAAGCCGGCGGCTTCACCGTCACCTTCGCGGGTGGTGGTCTGCCGGCGGACGAGATCCTGGGTCAGGTGCATGAGCGCAAGCCGCAGACGCTGCTGATGTTTGCGTCCGCCGCGAGCGATCTGCCGGGCATCCGAAGCATGATCGACACGCTGCACGAGATCGGGGCATGCCCGAACATGCAGTTCGTCGTCGGCGGCGGCGTGTTCAATCGTGCCGAGGGCCTCGCCGAAGAAATCGGCGCGGATCTCTGGGCCAGTGACCCGCTGGATCTGATCGACCTGATGGTCGAGCAGGCCCACCAGCGTGCCAAGGCGCCGCAGCAAGCCGCGGTCCGCAAGCGCAAGGTGGCGTAAGCCCGCCGGCGCGATCACTTCTTCTTCTTCTTCTTGCTAAACGTGTCCAAACTCCACGGGCCCCGGCCGCTGTTGGTCGGGGCCCGGTTCTTTTTGTCGCGTGCCATCTTCACACAATCGTCACGCCGCGTGCTGCAATAGCGGGCGGCGTCTTGCGTTGAACGGGCACAGCGACGATGCAGGCTCCGCGTCCCGCGTCGAAGCGCTGTATTTCGTGGATTCAATCTGGAGAACTGCATGAACGCTCGCATGTCTGCTGGCTTGGTGTCGTGCGCGCTTGTCGCAACCGTGTGTGGTTCGACAGCCGCGGCATACCCGCTCTTTAACTTCTTTGAGGTCACGCAGATCGCACAAGACGCGGTCCGCGGCATCAACGTCCCCGAACCTGTTCCCGGCTTCGAACTCGTGCTTTTCAAAGACGGTCGTCGCGTGTACAAGCGTTCGTTCGGCGCGTGGTCCAGCGATCGGGTCGCCAACGCCGACTCGGCAACCAAGACGCTCAGCGGTGCCGTGATCATGGCACTGACCGACGATTCGCCCACCCCGTTCAGTCTGAACACGAAGCTCTCCGATTACAACCCCGCGTTTGTCACCAGCAAGCGAAACATCGCCATCCGCCAGTGCTTCTCGCACACCGCGGGCTTCGACACCGACAGCACGGCAGTGTCCAATCCGTTCATCACGCTGCAGCAGGCCGCACTCCAGATCGCGAGCGAGCCGCTGGTCTATCCCGCGGGCACGACGTTCTCCTACGGCGGGGTCGGCATGCATGCCGCGGGCGCGATCGCCGAGACGGTCGCGGGCCAGTCGTGGGATTCGCTCTATGAACAGCGCATCGCCGGGCCGCTGAACTTCCAGGTGACGCGATACGTGCTTTCAAGCCCGACCAATCCGCGCATCGCTGGCGGTGCGGAGAGCAATGCCGAAGAGTTTGCACGGTTCATGGAGATGCTGCGCAACGACGGCGTCCACAACGGCCGACGCGTCCTCTCGCATCAAGCCGTCCAGCAACTCTTCACGCGGCAAACGCCGCTCGGCATCCCCGTCGCCAACAGTCCATTCCGCGGCAGTGCCGACTACGGCGTCGGCGTCTGGCTCGACCAGCGCCTCGCCGACGGAACCCTTGTCGGCGCACGGGCCGCCGGCGCTCGCGGGTTCTCGGCATGGGTCGATTTCGACGACGGCATGGTCGGGGCGTTCTCGACCGATCTCTCCAGCGGGCAGAACGTCGTTGATCTGGTCGATGCGATTCGCGATGCGGCTCAACGCTCGGTGCGTTCGCCACGCCCCTGTGCCGCCGACTTCAACGCCGATGCTTTCCTCGACTTCCGCGACTTTGATGACTTCGTACAAGCCTTCGAACTGGGCGACCCCAGCAGCGACTACAACGAAGACGGCTTCCTGACGTTTGAAGACTTCGATGCGTTCGTTCAAGCTTTCTACGCGGGCTGCTGATCGCGGCATCGACATCCCAATCTGACGACAAGGCCGGGTGTGGTGCCCGGCCTTGTTGCTTTGTGCGTGTCTTGCGGCTCACCCCTTGAACACAATCCCCGGCTCGACGCGCGTGACCCGCCGCACCGCGAAGGTGCTGACAAGGAACGTGATCGTGAACACCAGTGCACTCGTGCCGAGCACCGTCGGCCAGTGCAGCAGGAACAGTCGCAGCTTCGGAATGTCGCCAGTCGCTTCGAAGAAGAACGCCGTCAGCCCGATGCCGATCCCGATGCCCAGCGCGGCGACATAGCCCGCCTGCAGCAGGATCATGCGTGTGAGGAGTCCGTCCGCCGCACCGATCGCCTTGAGCGCGGCGAGCGGCTTGAGATTCTCCAAGACGAACAGGTAGAACGTCTGCCCCGTGATGATCGCACCGACGATGATCGCCACGCTGATCGTCAGCCCGAAGTTGACGGGGATGCCCGTGTTGCCGATGTAGTACCAGATCGTCGCCCAGCCGAAGCTCGCCGCGGGCATCGCCTTCAGGCCCGTTGCCGCGGCGATGTTGGCCGAGAGTGCTTCGAGCGATACGCCGGGCGTGGGCGTCGCAAGCACAAAGCCCATGCTCCGCCGCTCACGCCCGATGTACCCGGCCGCGTCGCTGAACTTGCTGTAGATCACCGGAAACGTCTGAAACGGCGGGCGCGGCTTGCAGATGCCGACGATGCGCGCCTTGCGATCGTTGAGTTCGAGTGTGCCGCCCAGCGCCAGCGGTTGGCCCGGAAAGAGCGAGTAGAAGCCCTGGTCGTCGATGATGATCGCGTCGGGCTGCCGCAGGTCACGCGCATCACCCATGATCATCTCGCTGGGCACGCCCGTGAGCGTGGCGTCGTCAAGCCCGAGCAGGATGCCGAGACGAAAGTTGCCGTTGGGCGCGGTGATGCGTGCGAAGGCCTTGAAGAGCCGCACGGCAGACCGCACGCCCGCCACGCTGCGCACACGCTCAAGGTCTTGATCGGCGAGCGGCTTCACCTCGTCGACGTAGATCGTCTGCGGGTGCATCACCCAGACCTTGTCGTAGCCCACGTCCTTGATCTGGCTGGTGGTGCGATTCATCAGCCCCGCGAAGATCGAGACCTGCTGCGCGATCAGAAAGACGCACGATGCGACGGCAAAGATGAGCGCAAAGAACTTGGCGCGATCGGCGGTGAGCATGGTCAGCGCGAGACGATACATGCGATGGCTCCTAAAGATGTAAATGCATCTATTTGGGTCAGGCGGCAGCGGGCCGGGTCGAAAGCATCGATGCGAGAGTGCGTGAGGGGATGACGGGGTGAGAGGGTGTGGGTGTGAAACGATGACCGTTTGCGTCGGCGGGTGCGAGGGGGCCGAGCTCAGTTCTGTGCCAGAGCCACGCGGCTCACTTTTGCGAGCAGCGTGTGCAGCGTGCTCCACTCTGCTTCGGTCAAGCCGTCGCGCAGCGACGCTTGGGCTTCGCTCCAGCGCTTCTGGGCCGCGTCGAGCTTGCGTCGCCCGGTCGTAGTGATCGACCACAACCGTTCGCGCCGGTCCTCGCCGGGTTCGCACGCGATCCATCCCTCGCGCTCCAGCGGCTGAAGCGTGCGTGACAGCGTCGTCGCGTCGGCGAGCATGATCTGGGCGATCTCACCTTGGCGGATCGGGCCGGTGTTCGAGAGGATCATCAGCAGCGTGAACTGCGGCCCCGGTACGCCGGATCGCGAGATGCGATCGTCATACAGCCGCGAGACGGCGCGTGCCGCCCCGCGCAGCTTCGCGCACATGCACGGGATGCGCTCCATCGCGAGTCCCGCATCGATGGTTCGTGAAGGCTGGCTGGGCATGAGATGCTCCAAGAACTCGCGTTGGTCGTACCAGCGAGCAGACAGCAGCAACCAACCGCCGAGATGCCCGAGAACGGGTTTCAGAATCCTGCCCGACGTGACCGCGGTGGACGAGATAGATGCAGATACAATAATGTCCTTCGGTTCGATGTCAATGAACTTGCTGGGGATTCTCGAAACAGAGAAGAAAAAAGGATCGACTCGTCCGGGCAGATTCGGTAGATTGCGGGGATCGGGCCAGTTTGGCCCGTCCGTCACCGATGTGCCTCGGTGCGGCATTGTTTCCGATGGCGCGTCGCCACGCCGCTGTGGTCGACACGCGAGTGTCTCATCAGTGCGTTATCAAGGAGAGATTCAGATGCGTTCAGTGATGTTCTTCTCGGCGGCGGTTCTTGCGTCGGTGTCCGTGGCTCAGGGCGCGACGCTCTACAGCCAGGCGAACAACCTCTCGACGAGCGCCGGCCTCTTCTCTGACGCCGTCGCGGGCCAGTTCTTCAGCCAGCGCATGGCCGACAACTTCACGCTCGCGGGCGGCGGCCAGTTGACCGGCGTGCGCTGGTACGGCGGCAGCCAGTGGTTCCAGTTCCCCGACCTGACCAACATGTCGGGCTTCACCGTCGAGATCCTCGCCGATGACGCCGGCGCGCCTGATGGCACGCAGGTCATCTACTCCCAGGCCTTCACCAAGGCTGCGACCAACCCGACGCTCAACGGCAATCTCATGAACTTCGGTCATGGCCAGTACACCTTCGAAGTGTCGCTCGCCAACGCCGTGAACCTCAACGCGGGCACGCAGTACTGGATCTCGATCGGTGCGACCCTCGTCAACCCCTTCGCCGACGGCTGGGTGTGGAGCAAGAGCACGCAGGGCGATGGCACCAACGCCAGCAATTTCTTCAACGGCCCCAACTACTTCACCTTCAACTCCGGCGACATGGCCTTCGATCTCGTTGGCAACATCCCGACCCCGGGCAGCGTGGGCGTGATGGCTCTCGCCGGGCTCGTCGCGGCGCGTCGTCGTCGCTAAGCGATGTCATTGAGTTGGTCTCGTGACCACGCCGCGTCGCTTCCCGTGGGGGGACGACGCGGCGTTCTTCTTGGGGTGGCGTGGATGTCGGTTCTCGGCCGAGCGTCCGCGTCAGTGCGCCGCGGCCGTCGCGTGACTGCGCGTCGGCACGAGGCCGTGCTTGACCGCAAGGCGGGCGAGTTCGGGGCGCGACATGTTGAGCTTCTCGCACAGTGCCGCACAGTGCCAGTGCACGGTGCGGATGCTCCGGCCCATGGCCTTGGCCATTTGCGGATTCGAAAGGCCCGAGCCCAAAAGTGCCAGCACCTCAAGTTCGCGATTGGTGAGTGACTCAAGGACACCCAGATCGTCCTGCATGGCGCGGGCGACGCCTTCCGCGGCACCCGGCTCAGAGGACCACAGGATCGCGGGCTGTCCACGATCGATCGTGACCGGGGCGAAGGTCGAAGTACGGAACGAGCCGCGGACGATCTCGACCACCGAGCGAGCGTCGCGCCGCTCGAGCACGTCGCGCATCAGGCGGGTGCGTTCGAGGCAATAGGCGTTTGAAAATGCCTCGTTCAGCCGCGACGGGCGGCCGCGCGCGTTGGACAGGAGCTGCGCGGCGGTGGGGTTCTGGGCGACGAACTGGCCGTCGGGCGTGAGCACGGTGACGGCGACGGACCGAGAGTTCCAGAGTACGTCTCGAAGAATCGCGTCTGAGGAAGAATCGATGCGGCTGCGTGGTTCTGCGGTCGTCATCTCGGCATCACTCGGCGAGGAACCCCCGGTGGAACGGGTCGGGCAGAAAGTGCCGAACCACGCGCTCGGACCGCGTTCGCAGCACGGACCGATGCCAGTGATTCCCCTCGGCTGGGCCAATATTCCCAAGAATCAGAAAAATTTCCGCTGGCGTCAGTCTGCCGATCGCAGGTTTGGTCGGGCGTGTGGCGTTGGGTGGACACCCGCCCCGGAAACTGGCCAATGCTTCGCTTGGCTTGCTACAGTGCAGACCCCGGGGAAAGGGAAATGTGCATCGGGCCGTGTCGCCCGTTGCGCGACATCTGTCATGCGAACCCGCGTGCCGGGATTCGCAAGCTGGGAACCAACGTCATGACCACGATTGCCGCCCCGTCCAAGCCGTTAAAGACTGGCGATTTCAACTCTCCGATCTACGAGGAACTTGGGTTCGCGCAGGATCCCAACAACCTCTATCGGCAGACGGTGGGGTGCATGCTTCAGGCGGCCGAGGTCATGGGCCTGCCGCACTACCTCCAGATCATTCTCGCCCAGCCCAAGAACGAGATCATGGTCCACTTCCCCGTGAAGATGGACGACGGCAAGTTCCGCCTCTTCAAGGGCTATCGCGTTCAGCACAACAACGCACTCGGCCCCTTCAAGGGCGGCTTGCGCTTCCACCCCGATGTCCACCTCGACGACGTCAAGTCGCTCGCGTTCCTCATGACCATGAAGTGCTCGCTCGCACACCTGCCCTACGGCGGTGGCAAGGGCGGCATCAAGGTCGACCCGCGCAAGCACACCAAGTCTGAGATGGAGCGCATCGTCCGCCGCTTCACGGTCGCGATCGCCCACAACATCGGCCCCGATTACGACATCCCCGCGCCCGACGTGGGCTCCAACGCCCAGCACATGGCGTGGATCGCCGACACCTACTCGTTCCTCTCTGAGGTCGGCGGCAAGGATCCCAACGCGGTGATCACGGGTAAGCCGATCGAGTACGGCGGTTCGCTGGGGCGTGAGAAGGCCACTGGTCAGGGCGTCGTTGACACCCTGTGCGAGATGCTTCCTGAGATCGGCGTGCAGCCCAAGGGCGCGACGTTCAGCGTGCTGGGCTTCGGCAACGTCGGTTCATGGTCGGGCAAGATCTTCCAGAGCAAGGGCGCGAAGATGATCGCAGCCGGCGATCACACTGGCTTCATCCGCAACGACGCGGGGATCGACGCCAACGACCTGGGCAACTATGTGTCGCAGCAGGGTGGCGTCGCGGGCTATTCGAAGGCGACCGCGATCAGCAAGGAAGAGTTCTACAAGACCAAGGTCGATGTCATGATCCCTGCCGCTCTTGAGCAGATGATCCAGGAGACCGAGGCGAGCTGGATGAACTGTAAGGTCGTTGCCGAGGGCGCCAACGCCCCGACCACGCCCGCGGGCGAGCGGGCCCTGCAGAAGAAGGGCATCGAGATCCTGCCCGCGATCCTGTGCAACTCGGGCGGCGTGACCGTCTCGTACTTCGAGTGGGTGCAGAACAAGACCTTCAGCACCTGGGAGATGGAAGAGGTCGATCAGAAGCTCAACCAGTACATGGTCTCGGCGGCTCATCGCACCAAGGCGGCCCGCCAACGCTACAACTGCGATCTGCGCACCGCGGCGTACATTGCCGCGCTCGAGAACCTCGCGAAGGCGTACGCCTCGCGCGGCATCTTCCCGTAACAACGGGCGCACAGTCTGGAGTCATGAACACGGCCGCTTCGCACCCGCGAGGCGGCCGTTTGCATTGAGGACCTCGCCAGAACAAGGGGTGTGGGCGGCTCCCTCGTGTTGGGGGTTAGCCGGCCAAAACCGCCTCAGCCTGCCGTTCGGGTTCTGGACTCTCGCTGCCGATCCAACCCGATGAGCGCGGGAGTTGGGTCCGCGGTTGAGACTGGGACGTATTGGACCGATCTGCTGATATACTCGCGATACCGGTGCACTGCGCACTGGCGCAGTTCCGGCGGAGGGCTATGGATCGAGCGGCGTTTGAGACCGAGGCACTTTCTCACCTGGACGCGGTGTATCGCCACGCGCTGCACCTGACCCATCGGCCCGCCGAGGCCGAGGAGATCGTCCAGGAGGTGTACTCGCGCGCCCTTCGTCCGTCGTCCGTCGCGGCATTCCAACCCACCGGCGGCGGCATGCGCTCGTGGCTGCTGGCGATCTGTCACAACGTCTTCTTCTCCGCTCGGCGTGCGGCCTCTCGCAACGGCGTGCCCAGCACGGCCGGAATCGAGCGAACCAGCGCGGAGCCGATGCCCGATGAAGGCCCTCCCGCGTGGGATCGCGCGACGATGCGCTGGGAACAGGTCGATACGACGCTCAAGCGGGCGATCGAGCAACTCAGCCCGGAGTATCGTGAGGTGCTCCTGATGTGGGGGGTGGAGGGGCTGAAGTATCGCGAGATCGCGGCGATCCTCGCGGTGCCGATCGGAACCGTCATGAGCCGCTTGCATCGGGCGCGTCAGATCGTCGCGGTGGAACTGGCAAAGGACGGGTTCGCGCGTCATTCTCGGACCCGCGGGTCGCTTGACGAGACGCAAGCGAAACCGCTGCCGGGATAACGTGTCGAACAATTCGGCCGAACGTGGAAATATTGGGCGGGGTTTGCGAGTTTTGCCTTTGAGGATGGATCGCATTGGCACACGAGCAGGACAAGTTGAATCAGGGCTCCGACGCGGATCGCGCTGCGCCCGGCGGCTCCGACGCTGAGTTCTTCTTGGACTCGCGGATGGACCCCGGCCTGGCGGCGCTGCTGCGCAAGGCAGCGGACGGCGAACTGGCGTACGAGGAGATGGTCGCCCTGCGGATGTACATGGATTCGAACGCCATGGCGGAAGATCGAGTCGAGTTTGAGCGTCAACTTCGGGCCGCGTGCCGTCGCACGATGTCGGAAGTTCGTGCGCCCGACGAGCTCCGCAGCCGCGTGCGTGCGATGGTGGATTCATCGCGTGCGTCGAGCGTGGAGGATGATCATGCCCCATCGGGCATGCCCGTGGTCGTTCGCCGCGTTGAGATGAAGTCGGTTGAGCAGGGCCCGTATCGCTACGTCGGATGGATTTGGAAGGTACGCAGCGGCGTCGCCGCGGCGATCCTGCTTTTGGTCGGATTCGCGGGTGGGCGTTGGCTGAACGATTACGCGTTCGTGGGCAGCAAGGGCGATGTCGATTCTGACCGCTTTGTGCGGGCCGACGTCGCGGGCTATCTGTCCAATCAGTTGGCCACGTTCAACTCGTCGGGCGACGGCGACAACATCGCGGCCAAGGTGCAGTTCATGTCCCTGCAGCGTGCAGCGCTGCTCGCGCAGGACTGGCTCCAGCAGCGGCCGCAGATCCCGCACGAGGAGGAGTCTGGTGTGATGTTCGCGGGCGGCACGCAGGCGACCATGCCGGGTGCGGGCCGCGCGTTCCACTTCCGCTATCGCGTGCAGAAGCCCGATCAGCCCGACAAGTTCCAGTTGGTGTCCGTGTTTGTCCAGCAGGATCGACTTGAGATGCCGCTGGAGCGAGACACGACCTACGGCGTGATGGGACCGATCGACACGACGATCTGGGTCAATCGCCATGACGGCCTGGTGTATTACCTACTCGCGGAGTCACGTTGGGCGGTTCGCCGCACCGTGCTCGCGCTCGGACTGCCCGAGGCCTCGGACGTCATCAAGTCGATGCCTGAGGTCGACGTTAAGGCGAACTGACGCGGTATTGGCTGGCGCGTGCGTGAAGACCTGGGCCCACCCGGGGTTTGCGACGGCTGGCGCAAGTATGCTTTCGGATTCTGGTGACGAACCGGCGCGACGCGGCGGGCGTTGTGAGTTGTGGGGCGGCGTCGGCGTTTGGACCGATGCAGACACGCGCCGACGGTTCGGCGTGATCGATGGATGGAGGCGTGCGATGGCATCGTGCAAGCAAGCGGAACTCAAGCAGACTCAGGCCCGTTCGAACAACGGCTGGCTTGTCATATGCGCTGCCACGCTTGCCCTTGTTGCTGGTGCCGGGCAGGCGCTGGCCCAGTATGCCAACGGCGACGGGCGTGGCATGCAGAAGAACACCGATCGCTACAAGAACAAAGAGCCGCTCAAGACGCGCGACCTGCGGGCGGAGGTGCAGTTCCGCAATGCCGTCGTCACGGGCAACGCGCCCGGCGGCGCATCGTTCCGCGGCACAGCACCGTACGCGGGGGACAAGGACTTCCGCGGCTCGCTGGGCTCCGATGATCTGTATCGCTTCCGCCGCGACTCAACTTCGACGGGTTACAACGGAACCGGTTTGCGTGGCACGCAGTCACTGCAGTACCAGTTCGGGTTGCAGACCGGCGCGACGGTGAGTCGCAGCGACGGCGGGTTCCTCGCCAAGAGTGCTGCGCCGCAGTTGACGGCGGATCAGGCGCGGCGAGCGGGCATCCCGCAGCGCAACGCCCTCGATGCCGTGAGCGAGGCCGATATCGCGACGACCAAGAGCGCGAGCAATGAACGACTCGGCGCAATCCGTTCGACCTCGGCGTTCGCCGCGGCACGCAGCCTGCAGCCGGTCTACGTCGGCGACAAGGTGGGACGCGACAACACGCCGGTCGCGCGATTGGCTGCCTCGCCGCTGCTGGGGATGAAGAGCATCAAGGTGCCGCAGTCCGCGGCACCGGACTCTGCCGCGGGCGGGTCGCTGGGTGCGGCATCGGCCTCGGCGGGCAGCCCCAGCACGCCGTCGACGCCGGCGGGCGAAGCGGTGAGCAAGGTCCCCACGCGCACGATGCTTGAGACAGCACGACAGGACTTGGCGAAGGGGCTTGGCACGGCGGCGGGCAGCACGGGCGAGAAGGACCTGCTCGAAGAGCGGCTCGATGCCATCCGCCGCAATCTGCGCGGACTGCCGCCCAAGCCCGGTGCGCCGGATGTGTCGCAGCCGTCGCTGCCTGATGTCGCGTGGCTGCGTCCCACTGCACCGCTCATCAAAAGCTATGTGGTCGTTGATCGCGCGCCGACGGATCTGTACTCGATCCACATGAAGTCGGGTCAGGAACTCAGCGCCGACGGCCGATTCTTTGACGCCGAGGAACGCTACGCCAAGGCTCTGTCGGCACGCCCCGGCGATGCGACGGCACAGGTCGCCCGCGTGCACGCCCAGACGATGGCGGGCATGTTCGTGAGTGCCGCAGTGAATCTGCGCACACTGATTCAACTCAACCCTGAAGTCGTGTCCCTGCGCTTCGACGACTCGCTGATCCCGCGCGGCGGGCGCACTTCGGCGATCAAGTTGCAGTGCCGCGAGGTGATTCGGCGCGTCACGGACGGCGCTCGCGCCGATCGCTACACGCGCGACACCGGTCTGGTGCTCGCCTATCTGGGCTTCCTGACGGATGATCGTGAGGCCCGAATCGACGGCCTGTGGGCGTTGGCGTCCGACGCGACGACTCCGGACGGCCAGGCGGACAAGCGGCTGGCGTTCTTCCTGGAGCAGGTGTGGCAGTCGGAGGCGAACAAGCCCACGGGCTTCACGCCGCTGGTTGATCCGGCAGCCAAGCCCGATGCCGCGCCCGTCGCTCCGGCGGAGCCGGCGACTCCTCCGCCGGACCCGGCATCGGCCAAGTGACCCGATCGAAAGTCGCTCTTTACTCAAACTTGATACGAACAAATGCCGGTTTCTTTGGATGTTGTGGGTGCCCGATGCGCTATGATCCGACGCCGGTTGGTGGCGTGGAAGCCTGCCATCGCCGCTGAGGGCTCCATGACCACGACGACTTCGGCCAACTCAAGCCCGGGCGACCTTTCGCCCGCGGGTGCATCCGGCACGGGCAAGCCAACGCCCGCCGCGGGCGGCAGTGCGCTCGTGAGCCACGGCGCGGGTGTTGCGGGCGGGTTGGCGGCGGCGGCGGGCTCAACGACGCCGGGAGTCGTCGCGGGGCGCACTGAACTCTCAATCACCGACTTTCTCACCGACGGCTCGCTCGCGCGGCTGTGTTCGGAGTTGCAGACGCTCACCGGGCTTCCGGTGGAGTTGCGCGACGCCAAGGGCCGGCGCGTGGTGAAGACCGACACGCCGCCCGGTTGGCGCGTGGATGACGCGCCTGACATGCTCGACGCGCTCGTTCTGCCGTTGATGGTGGCGGGGCGGCGGATCGGCTCGCTGTGTCTGGGCGCGGGCGATGCCAAACTTGCTCCCGACGCTCGCGCGGTGATGGAGCGAACGCTGCGGTTGCTGGGCTCGGCGGCTGTGGAACTCTGCGAGCGCGAGTTTGATTCGCGCGATCGCATCAAGGAACTCAGTGCGCTCTTCAAGCTCTCGTCGCTGCTGACGCGCGCGCCGGGCATGGAGCGCGTGCTCGCGGCCGTGCTCGATACCGCGATCGACACGCTCGAACTCGACTGCGGTTCGATCGTGCTGATGCCCGACGACGACGATGACCCCGAGCGCATCGCGGGCAACGACGAAGCCGAACTGGTCCTGATGGCGGCCCGCGGCTTGTCGAGCGAGTGGCTCGCCGATCCACGCCCGCTCAGCAAGGATCGCGTCTTTGATCGCCTCGCGCTGCAGGGCGAGGTGGTCGTCAGCACCGATCTGGCGCATGACGATCGCGTCAATGAACCGGGGCGGCTCAATGTGGAGCGGCTGGGTGCGGCGATTCATGCGGGCATGGTCTTCAAGGGCCGCCCGGTCGGCGTGATTCGCCTGTATGCACGCTCGCCGCGCGAGTTTGAGTTGGCCGAGCAGCAGGTGCTGCGTTCGATCGCGCAGCAGGCGGCGGTGGCGGTGCAGCAGGCACGACTGCTGAAGATCGAGCAGGAAGAGCAGCGGATTCAGCGCCAGATCCAACTGGCGGCGGACGTGCAGCGGCGCATGCTGCCGCGCGGCGTGCCCAACATCAAGGGGCTTGACGTCGCGGCGCGCTACATCCCCAGCTTCGAGCTGGGCGGCGACTTCTATGACTTCATCGACCTCAACGGGCACTTCGGGCTCGTGGTGGGGGACGTTGTCGGCAAGGGCGTGGCCGCGGCTCTCTTGATGAGCGCGGTGCGTGCCAGCCTGCGTGCCCACGCCGAGGGCGTGTATGACCTGGACAACGTGGTGGCGAAGGTGAACACCGCGCTGTGTCGCGACACGCTCGACAACGAGTTTGCGACGCTGTGGTATGGCGTGATCGATCCGAACACGCTGCGTCTGACGTATTGCAGCGCGGGGCACGAGCCGCCGCTGGTGGTGCGCGTGCCGACGCATCGAGCCCCGACCAACGCGGACATCGACGAGTTGTCGGTGGGCGGGATGGTGGTGGGGATCGATCGTTCGCAGCGCTATCAGCGTGCTGTGTACGACCTGCAGCGCGGCGATGTGCTCATCGCCTACACCGACGGCATGACCGACCAGACCAACTTCCGCAAGGAGAAGTTCGGCAAGAAGCGTCTGCGGCAGGCGATTCTCGACACGCTGGCGGCCGAGCCCGAAGCGTCGGCGGCGGCGATTGCCGAGCGTCTGCTGTGGCATCTGCGCCAGTTCGCGGGTCTTGCGCCGCGGGCCGACGACGAGACGTTGGTGGTGGTGCGCGTGCCGCGGACGCGCGGCGGCTGATCCGACCGCGTTCCGAACCGCGAAAATCCTCGCTTGCGCTGCAAGATTGGCCGCGGGCGGTGCAAATCTCTTTGCACGTCGCGCGCATGGGCGTGTTTGGCGACGTCTGACTTGGGCGGGCACGGGTCTCCTGGGTGCGTTGGGCGGCGATCGCCGGTGGCGGTGTGCTGCAACTATTGACATGTAATGTTATCTGCGACGGGCGATCCGCTGGGGTCGCCTTTTTCGCGTTTTCGGGCCTAGCACGTCGGCACGCAGGTCTGGCTGGAAAAACGCCGCCGGCGAACGCCAGGAAATTGTTTGCCCAAAGACATGACATTGCGTGAGTGGCGTCCGGGGCCTTCGTTGTTGGAGTGTCCAGCCAAGGCAGCCCGGAGCGTGTGCGACCGGGGCCGAGGGTTGGACAAGACAACCGGCCGAGCGAGACCCGCGCGGCCACGACCCCTCGGGAGCCACGCCATGTTCACGCGTTCAATCAAGACCGCTTCGCTCGTCCTCGCCGTCGTCACCGCCGCGGCCGGCACCGCGACCCACGCGACCGCCGCGATCACGGCCGTCTCGGGCAACACGACGTGGCTGGGCTCGCCCCCGGCGTCGGCCATGCCGGGCGCACTGGCGGGCAACAACGCCTTCACCTGGAACGAGCAGAGCGGCGTGCTGCTGAGCAACCTCACCGTCAACATCCTGGGCAGCAGCGGCACCTACACCGGCAACACGCCCTACCTCAACTCGCTCAGCGGCACGTTCGACTCGCACTTCATTCACTTTGACAACGCCAGCGGCATCGCGTTCGTCAACGGCAGCGTCACGTTCAGCACCAAGATCGTCGCCGTGATCTATCAGGACGCGCTGCTGAACATCAGCGATCCGATCCTCGGCTCGTTCGGCACGGTGTATCCGACGAACTTGGTGGGCCGCAGCTATGGCCCCGCGCTGGGCGCGACGTCGATCACGCTGGCGAGCAACACGATCCACTTCAACATCTTCGCGAATGCCGCGGCGTTCCGGCTCGAAGAACTGCGGGTCATCACCGAGCATGCCGTGCCCGCACCTGGTGCGTTCGCGCTGGTCGGCATGGGCGGGCTGGTCATGGCTCGTCGCCGCCGCTGAATGAACTGAACTCTCTCTCTCTCCCTCGTTTCTCTCCTCTCCATTCACAGTTTGCACAAGGAACATCGTCATGAATCGCGTGATCACTCTGTCCCTGCTCGGCTCGCTCTCGCTCGTCGCTGTCACGAACACCGCCTCGGCCGCCATCACGAGCGCCACCGGCAGCGTCTTCTGGCACACCAGCCAGCCGACCTCGGCGCTGCCCGGCGCACTCGTCACTCCGGTGGCCCATGTCTGGGATGAACAGCAAAACGTCACGGTCTCGGGCCAAGCCGTCAACATCGCGTCGA
The DNA here is from genome assembly GCA_033763695.1 of Planctomycetota bacterium. Lineage (GTDB taxonomy): Bacteria > Planctomycetota > Phycisphaerae > Phycisphaerales > UBA1924 > JANRKB01. The sequence goes on from JANRKB010000009.1 coordinate 34,922, forward strand.
GTTTCGGCAGCTACACGGGTTCGACGCCGAACTTCGCCACCGTCAGCGGCACGTTTGATTCGCACTTCATTCACTTTGATCTCGCGTCGGGCGTCGGTGTGGCGGGCGGGTTCATCTCGTTCAGCAGCAACATCGCAGCGATCATCTACCAGGACACGCTGCTTGATCTGAGCGATCCGACGTTCGGCTGGGGCGGCACGACCTACGCCACGTTCATGCCGTTCCGCAGCCACGGCAGCGCGCTCAACGGCAGCAACCTGAGCCTCTTCGGCAACTCGATGCAGTTCAACCTCGTCGCGGATACGACGACCCGCATGATCGAAGTGCGCGTGCTGACGTATGCCGTGCCCGCGCCCGGTTCGCTCGCGATGGTCGGCCTCGGCGGCTTGGTCGCGGCACGCCGTCGTCGTCGCTGAATCGACGTTCGACTCTCGCGCTCTCTCGCCACTCTCCCGCGAGCCCGCCTCTCCCGGTCTCGCACGGCTCACACATCACAAGAAAGGCAACACCATGTCTCGCTTCTCGCTCTCCTCGCTCTCACTTCTTGCGTCCCTCGCTCTTGTCTCCAGCGCCACGGCCGCGATCCAGTCGGTCGCGGGTCAGGTCACGCAGATCGGCGCGCCGCTCTCGTGTGCTCCGGGCGCACTCACGTCGTTCAACGCTCAGGCGTGGAACGAGCAGGCGAACGTCACCACCGGTCCGATCAAGGTGAATCTCACCGCGCCGGGCTTCTACACCGGCAGCAGCGCCAACTTCGGCATCGTCGCCGGCACCTTTGACTCGCACTTCATCCACTTCGAGGGCATTCCTGGTCAGTTCAACGTCTCGGGCAGCGTGACGTTCGTCGATCCGATCGCCGCCGTGATCTATGAGAACACCTACCTCGACAGCAGCGATCCGATCTTCGGTTCGTTCGGCACGATCTATCCGACGAGCAATCCGAATCGCAGCCTCGCCGGGCCGCTCAACAGCAACAGCCTGAACTGGGTCGGCAACACGCTGTCGTTCAACCTCTTCACGATGGCGCCGGGCAACCCCGTCATTCAACTCCGCGTGCTGACGCACCCCGTCCCCGCTCCCGGCTCGCTCGCGATGCTCGGCCTTGGCGGCCTGGTCGCGGCTCGTCGTCGGCGCCGCTGAGTGTGTGCGGTGAGTGTGCGTGTCGCGTGTTGATTCTCTTCTGTCGTGGGCGTGATGAAAGGAACCGAGTCATGTGTCGCATCAGTCAACTTGCTCTCGCCTCGAGTCTCGCACATCTGGCCATCGCGTCCGTCTCGTCGGCGTTCATCACCGGTGTCGGTGGCGCGAACACGGTGTGGCTCACCACGCCGCCCGCGATCTCCGCGTCACTCAGCGGCCCCAAGGCCTACGTCTGGAACGAGAACCAGAACGTCGGCGTCGGCACGGTGCCTGTGAACATCTCGGCCAATCCGACGACCGCGACAGGATCGACGTGGTATCTCTCCAGCGCGACCGGACCATTCAACTCGCACATGATTCACTTCGCGCCCACCGGCCCGGGCGCCAATGTCGGCTCGGCCACGTTCAACGGCAAGATCCTCGGCGTGATCTTCGCGGGCCTGTGGCTGGGCGCGAGCGATGCGATCTTTGGGAATCCGTCGACGGTGTACCCGTCGTTCGCCTGGGGCCGTAGTTTCGCGACCGGACAACTCTGGTCATCAAGCCTCACGATCAACAACAACACGATTTCATGGAGCCTCAATCCGCTGAACGCGGCCCAGTATGGAGCGGACGTGCGCGTGCTGACCGTCGTGCCGTCGCCCTCATCGCTTGGACTCCTCGCGTGCGGCAGCCTGTTCGGCGTGCGCCGGCGGAGGTGTGCATGACGCAACCGCCCTGCGTGGGCATGTGAAAGTTCTCTCTCTCTCTCTCTCTCTCTCTCTCTCTCTGCGAAGCCCGCCGCCGCCGATCGCGTGGATGTCTCCCCCTCGCGACCCACGCACGCGGCGGTCTTCGTTTTTGCGTTCTGATGCCGCACCGCTGCGCGGTGCCGAGGGGGAGAGGCGCGGGCGTTCGTCGGGTGTTGCTGCGCGACGACCCAACGCTATTGACCCGCACGGCTTCGCCGGGCAAGGCGAAGAAGAGGCGAGCGAAGCGTGGATCGACAAGCGTGGTGTTTGCCCACAATCGAATGCCAAGTGCCAAGTGCCAAGTGCCAAGTGCCAAGTGCCAAGTGCCTTCTCACTCCCGACGTGCATTCACGCACCAACCTCGTCATACTTGCACCGTGCGCGACGACCCGCGACAGCCCGACCCCGCCGCATCGAGTCATCTCGATGCTCTCGCGGCACGCGTGATCGCTGGGGATGAGTTCGCGCTCGCCGAGCTGCATGAGGCGCTCACGCCCGGCCTCACGCGGCACTTTCTGAGAAAGCTCGGCGGGCAGCGGCGCGCCATCGAGCAGGCCGAGGAACTCGCGCAGGCGGCATGGGTGCAGGTGTGGGCGTTGCTGCAACGCGGCGCGTACGACCCGCAGCGGGCACGGCTCACGACGTACATCTATGGCGTCGCCCACATCGTCTGGATGCGGGCGATGCGCGAGCAGGAACGCCGCCAGCAGCGAGATGGCGCTTCGCTCGACGCCGACGGGGTGAGTGGCGACACCACGCGAGCGCTCGTCGAAGGCGACGCGGCGGAGGATGCACTCGAACTGACCTCCCAGATCGAGCAGGTGCGGGAGGTGCTTGCCGGTCGCGGCGGGGGCTTCACACCGGCCGAACGCGATGCCTTGCGGGCCATCGCCGAGGGAAGCACCGACCGAGAACTGGCCAAGCGGCTCGGCGTCGCCGCCAGCACCGCCAACGAACGCCGAAAGACGCTGTTGGCACGCCTGGCGAAATGGCTCGGCGGTTGACCGAGCGCACGGGGGAATGGCGGCGAACAACCAGACGGAGCACGCACCGATCGAGGCACGATGAACGAGCGCGACGCACAACGACTGCTGGAGATGGCGCACGAAGCCGAGCGGCTTGAGCGTGATCTCTCGGGCGCGATGGGCGCTGCGGACGCGCTGCCGCTGCTGGCGGGGCGTGGACGCGGATCGATGTTCGGATCCTCGACGCGCTGGGGGTATTGGCGTGCGGCGATCGCGGCGTGTGCCGCGTTCGTGCTCGTCTTTGGCGCATCGTGGCTCCAGCGCTCCTTGCCCAAGGGCACCGTCACGACCATCGCGTCGCGCGGCGGGCACAAGGCCAAGCCCGCGGCGGACCACGCCACCATGCTCATCGCGCTCTTTGCGGGTGATGAACAGTCCAACGCCGCCGAGCCGGAGTGCTGGTGCTTGCAGCGTTTCGCCCCGGTCTCGGGCGGCGATGTGGCGTCGATGGCGCCAGAAGAACTCATCGCGGCGTCGATGGAGCGTGCGTGCGTGACGTCGCCGCGGCAGGTGGTGGTGATTGGCCTCAGCGGCCCCCGCGAACATCTGCCCGCCAGCGATGACGAGGCTCGCTCGCTCGCCAAGTGCCTGCTGGGCGACGGTGCGTCGGTCGGCAGCGGCGATGTCTGCCTGGCGTCGAGCGTTGATCTGCGCGTGCAGCGCTGGTCCAATGAGTGAGACCGCTCGGCTACGCTTGGGCGTGAGCGAGCCTGCCCCAAAGCCCCACGCGAGAATTGCCTCCGATGAGCCGGCGTCACTGCCGGTCAGCGAGACGTTTTTCAGCGTGCAGGGTGAGGGCAAGCTCACCGGCGTGCCATCGTTCTTTGTGCGCGTCAGTGGGTGCAATCTGCGCTGTGTGTGGTGCGATACGCCGTATGCGAGTTGGAAGCCCGAGTACGAGAAACGCACGATCGAGTCGCTTGTCACCGAGGCGTGCGCCAGCGGTGCGCGGCATGCCGTGCTGACCGGCGGCGAGCCGATGCTGTTTCCGCACGTCGGCACGCTGGCGACGGTGCTGCGCGAACGCGGCATGCACATCACGATCGAGACGGCGGGGACGATTGATCGCGAACTGGCGTGCGACCTCATCAGCATCAGTCCGAAACTCGCGAACTCCACGCCGCGGGGTGATGAACGTGATCCGCTGCGGGTGTGGGAAGCGCGTCACGAGGAGCGGCGGCTCAACTTCGTGTCGCTGCAAGGGTTGATCGATCGCTTTCCGGAGCGGCAACTCAAGTTCGTCGTGCGTGGCGGCAGTGATGACGCGCTGGCGGCGGACTTGGCGGAGATCGATGGGGTGCTCGCGCGGCTGCGCGGGTTTGACGCGGCGGATGTGCTGCTGATGCCCGAGGGGACGCGCGTGCCCGTCGCCGAGGACCGGATGCGGGTGGTGGGGGCGTGCCTGCAGCGCGGCTGGCGCTATTGCCCACGATTGCATATTGAGCTGTTTGGCAACAGGCGGGGGACGTAAGGCGGGAAAGCCGCGGCCGGTGTGGGCCGAGTGTGTTACCTACCCTTCGCCGCTCATGGTCTATCGCATCTGCAAGTCGTTTGAGATTGAGTCCGGGCACATGCTGTCCAAGCACCCCGGGGCGTGTCGCTACCCGCACGGCCACAGTCGCCGGATCGATGTGGTGGTGTCGAGCGAAACGCTGGACGCCAACGAGATGGTGTGCGACTTTTCTGCGCTCAAGGCCGCGATTCGGGCGGTGGCGGACCGGTTTGACCATGCCATGGCGATGAACAGCCGCGACCCGCTGCTGGAGCAGTTGGGGGCGGTGCGCGAGCGGGTGGTGGTGTTCGAGGGGCAGGACCCGACGACGGAAGTGCTTGCGCGGCATGTGTTTGAGGGCATTCGCGAGGCGATCGCCGGCGGGCGGGTGTTTCGTGACGAGCGCGGCCGCGAGCTGCGCTTGCCAGCCGCGCTGCGGTTGGAGCGGGTCCGCGTGAGCGAGACGTCGACCTCCTGGGCTGAGTACGGCGTGTCGTGAAGCCGCCTCGCGTCCGATAACCAAAATCTAAGTGCTCCGGATGTCGATTTCCCAAGGAAAGGCTTGGGTTTGGTCAAGATTATGAAATATGCAACTGATTTTGGTGTGGATTATGCACAAAAATCACTTGGAGTGTTCGAGATACTCGGGTACACTGAGGCCGCGAAACAGGCGTTTCCGCCGCCGGTTTTGCGCGCATCCCGCGGGGTTGCGCGTGTGAGCAGGCCGACAAGGCCGAGAGAGAATCCTTGTAGGAGACGAGACAGATGAATCGCATGATTGTGGCGTTGGCCGCTGGCGCGGCTGTGGCTTCGAGCGCGTTCGGTGCGGGCACCATCACCGCCGGCACCTCGCAGTATGACCTCTTCTCGTTCGGCGCGACGACCGCGTGGAACAACAGCCAGACCGGCGGCGATGGCAACCTCCGCCTGACGGGCGCGACGGGCACGGACCACCTGTCCAAGAACGCGTGGTACTACCGCACCGCGCAGAGCAACCAGAACCGCGTGTTCTTCAACGGCCTTGTTCCCACCACCGGTGGCAACGTCACCGAGTCGGCCAGCGGCGACACCCACACCCAGAAGTGCAACAATGCCAGCGACAACGGCATTGACAACTTCTCGGCTCTCTTCACCACCAAGATCTTCAACATGGGCACCAACACCGCCCTCGTCTACACGACGCTGACGCTGAAGAACAACGCCAGCACGAGCCGCACGCTGCAGATCTTCAACCTCGTCGATTTCGATCTGCTCGGCGGCGCCACCGGCGACACCGTGCAGTACGACGCGGCGCAGCAGGCCAACAAGTTCACCGACACCGGCATCACCGGCTGGCACAAGGGCTTCAACGCCACGGGTCGCGAGGCGAACACCAGCAGCACGCTCCGCAACACCCGTCTGAACCTCGGCTCGGCCAACCTCACCGGCGCCAGCGGCCCGACCACCGGCGACGTTGCTTCGGCCTTCCAGTGGACGATCACCCTCGCCGCCGGCGAGTCGACGACCATCGCGGCCGCGTTCTCGCTGAACACGCTCGCGATCCCGGCCCCCGGCAGCCTGGCCCTCATCGGCCTTGGCGGTCTGGTCGCTGGCCGTCGTCGTCGCTAAATCTGCTTCTCTCCCGTGGATCGCCCGATGAGGCGCGGTCCATGACCTGACTTCATGTCACGAACGGGCGATCCGACAGGGTCGCCCGTTGCGTTTTTGCGCTCTGGCGGCGTGAGAGCGAGAAGATGGGATGCCATTTCCGGGTCGCACTCGGCTCGGTTTGGGTGGCTTGTCCGGTGTATGCAAAATCTCCAGATTATTCCGGACAAATGCTGGCACTTATCAGAATCGGTGGCATGTTCTCAGTGTGGTGCTGAGCGCTCGTGGGGTGTGGTGCCCTTCACGCTTGGCGCAAAGTGGGTGTAGAAGCCCAACAATTTGGAGTTTGAGTATGAAGTTCCGCACGAACGCCGCGCTGTCCCTCGGTCTCCTCGCGCTCACGGCTGGTACGGTCCTCGCCGGTGGTACGCTCACCGATGGCGACGCCTCCTTCACGATGCTGGGCAACCCGGTCTTCGCGACCAACCTGCCCGAGTCGAACCTGCTGACCGACCTGGGTGGCATCGACAACCTCGCCAAGTTCACCTGGTACTACCGCACGCCCGCCAACGGCCAGAACAGCTACTTCTCCAAGCTCGACAACCCCGTTGAGAACTACAGCGGCAACACCGCCAGCATCCAGTACACCAACGCCGGCCCCGGCGTCGCTGGTCAGGAGCGCTTCAACGCCACCTTCCGCATCCAGCTCTTGGACGGCGCGAACCCCGGCGAGGCGATGGTCAAGACGACGCTCGTCTTCCAGAACAACAGCCAGGGCCGCAACAGCTTCCAGGTGTTCAACCTGCTCGACCTCGACCTGGGCGGCATCGCCAGCGCGGGCGACGACACGCTGAAGTACAACGCGGGCGAGAGCCGCATCCGCTTCACCGACAAGAACACGGCCGCGTACGGCGACTTCGTCGGCGTCAACGCGACGCGCTTTGAGATGGCTGATCAGTTCGCCCTCCGCAACAAGCTCGACGGCGGCCTGAACAACCTGAGCAACGACGCGAACGACTATACCGGCAACGGCGCGGGCGCGTTCCAGTGGACGCTCGATCTCGCCGCCGGCGAGTCGGCGACGATCGAGTCGTACTTCACGATCGCGATCCCGACTCCGGGCAGCCTCGCGGTGCTCGGCCTCGGCGGCCTGGTCGCTGGTCGCCGTCGCCGCTGAGCGATGGACTCACGATGACATCCGTGCGGCGCGGCTGACCCTCTGTGCCGCACGTCAACGAAGTTGAACCCGCGCAGAGCGCTCGAGTGTTCGAGCGCTCTGCGTGTTTTTGAGTTTTCCAGTTCATGCCGCGATCGGATCGACGACCTTGAGGTCGTGGTTTCTCGCGCTCCGATCAGTTCTCGAGCGTCGGCCAGTGCGACTCATCGAGGAGTGCATCGACGCGGTTGCTCTGCTCGAAGCGGGCCTTGGCCGCGGCGAGTTGCTTCCAGAGCACGAGGCCGACGATGAACGCGAGCAGGCTGGAAGCGGCCCAGAAGATGCCCGCGTAGGCAACGCGCTGGTTGTCAAGCGGCTCGACGGGCAGCGAAGCAGTTTCCTTGACCACGGTCACGCCGCCGTCGACGCGACGGTCGCGCACTGCGTTGGCCTGGCTGGCGAGGGAGACGGCGAAGGTGTCGAGCACGCGCTGTGTGCGTTCGGGGCCGTCGCCGCGGAGTTCGAGCGTGAGCTGGCCGTCGGCCTTGGAACTGGTGGAGAGCTTGCTGCGGACGAGGGCCTGGATTGCGCCGGGCTGGCCGAGGGTGGTGATGCCCTTCTGGTTCATGCGATCAGCGGCGAGTTCGCTGAAGCGAGGATCGTCGATGAGCGACTGATGGAAGGTCTGCCACTCGTGCAGTTCATCGGGGGAAAGCTCGCGACCTTTGCTCTCGGCGGCGATGGTGGCGCGGCTGGCGAACTCGCCGGGGAAGAACTGGCCCGCGGCGAACCACGACAACACGCCGAGCACGGCGATGGTGAAGACGCTGATGAGGACAAGCGAGCCGGACTTGGCCTTCGCCTCGCGGCTTGCGAGCGTGCGCGAGGTCTGATCGATCACGCGCTTCGCGGCCGCGAGTTCGGCACGCTGGGCGAGGATCTGCTCACACTGTTCGAAGCGCTTGTGCAGCACCTCGCCGGCGCGGCGGATCTTCTTGGTCTGCTCGATGAGCAGGCGACGCCCGCGCGAGAGGCGTGCGCGACGATGCGCCACCCAGGCGCTGTCGGCGGCGTTCGCGCCACTCGGCACGTGGACTGCCTTGGGCTGTGTTGCAAGCTGGGCGCGGGCTTGTGCGAGTTCTTCCTGCAGGCGATCGCACTCGATGCGGAGCGCCGAGTCCGCGCCGGCGGGCGAGGACATGATGGCTTCGAGCTCGCTCACGCGCTTGGTGGCGTCGTCGGCGCGGGCGGCTTCAGCCTTCAAGCGGTCGCGGAGTTGATCGAGGATCTGCTCGAGCTGCGCGAGATCCTTCGAGGTTTGTTCGATCTGTGCCCGCAGTTCACGCTCTTCGATGGTGCGTGCCGCGGCCGACAGCTCGGCGGTCTGCGTCGCCTTGGCGAGTGCGTCGGAGAGTTCCTTGGTCTTGGTCTGGGTCGCGGCCTCGGCGGCGGCGGCACGCTGCTCGGCCTGCGCGGCGCGGCTCGCGGCTTCGTCGCGCTCGCGCTGGGCCTGCGCGAGCTGCGTCTGCAGTGCGGCGGTGGCCTGGTCGGCCTTGGTCTTGATCTCGCTCAGCAGTGCGCCGGCGGCCGACTGCTGCTGATGCGTGCTCGCCTGCAGCGCCTTGATCTGCTCTTCAAGAGATGCGACGCGGGCGCTTGCGGCCTCGGCCTGAGTCGCGGCCTGTTCGGCGCGACGGCCCATTTCCCCGGCCGCGGCCTCGGCTTTGTGCAGTGCGTCGGTGAGACGCGCGATCTCGCGCGACTCGGCCTGAGTTCGGGCGTCGTTGAGCGCGGCACGCTCGGATTGCAGCGATTCCTCGGCCTTTGCAAGTTCGGCGCGGGCGGCGTCGAGCGCGCGGCGGTCGGACTCCATCGCGCGGGTGTGCTCGGCGATCTGCGACTTGAGCGAGGCCTCGCGGCGAGGGAGTTCCTCCATCATCGCAGCCAGCGCGGCGCGATCCTGCTCGGCCTGCTGACGCTGGGCGGCGAGATCCGAACCGACGCGCTTGAGTTCGCCGAGCTTGGCATCAAGCTCCGACGCGGTCTTCTGGGCTTCGGCGGTCTGGGCGGCGGCGCGCTCGGCGATGGCGCGATCGAGGGCTTCGAGCTCTTCGGCGCGGCGCTTGGCCTCGGCCTGTGTGCGTTCGAGCAGCTCGCGCTGCTCGCGCAGCGTGTTCTCACGATCCTGCAGCGTGCGGGCCAGTTCGCCCACCTGCTGCTGGAGTTGCTCGGCCTGAGTCTGGCGTGCCTGGGCGTCCTGCTCGCGACGGGCGATATCGACTTCGCGGCGTGAAAGTTCGTTCTCGCGATCTTCGAGCGCGGCGAGCAGCGCTTTGCGTTCGCCGTAGAGCTTCTTGAGACTCTCAAGTCCCTGTTCAAACTCAGACAGCACGCCCATGACGTCGTCGCCGGTGGTGCCGGGACGGACGGTGGGCTGCGCTTTGGGGGCGCTGCTTCCGGGTTGATCAGTGGACGAACTCATATCTCCGCTCCCATCAGGAAGGCGCGGCACGCAGGCACCGCTGTCGGAGATATCGGCGCAGAATCGACGCGTCTGAACGTGGTCCGGAAAGTTTGCCGCAGAACCGTTGTGGTGTGCGGGGCGTACGATCGGGCGGTTTCGGCAGGCGTTGTGGTGCGAGTTGATGGTCCCGACCGGATTCTGGGAGAAGCGTTCATGAAGTGTGCGTGCGGTGCGTCGCTTTCGAGCGTAGTCGCGATGCTCGGCCTCGTTGGGCTTGGAGCCGCCGGATATAACACGATTCGGACCGGCTGCCCGCTCGGGACGTGTGCGAGCACGGCTGCGGCGACCGATACGGCGGTCGTCACGCCCGCGGGTGGCCCGGCGGTGGTGGGCTCGGGCGGCATGATGAATGACGAGGGCGGCTTGTCGTGCTGCGAACGCAAGGCTCGCGGCGAGAAGCAGGAGTGCTGCCCCGATGACGTGCAGCCAGAGGTGCAGCCCGAGACGCAGCCCGAGTCGAAGTCAGACGCGCCGATGCGCGAACCGGGAACGGGCTTGCCTTCGTCAAGCATTCAGCAGCCGGGGTGAATCATGGCGACGTATCTGCTCAAGACCGAGCCGAGCGAGTTCTCGTTCGATGATCTCGTGCGTGATGGCTCGTGCACGTGGGATGGCGTGAGCAACGCGGCGGCGTTGATTCATCTACGAGCGATGCGGGCAGGCGACGAGGCGCTGATCTATCACACGGGTGACGAGAAGGCGATCGTGGGCCTCGCGAAAGTAAGCAAGGGCGCGTTTGAAGACCCCAAGCAACCGGGGACGAATGATCGCGGCGAGCCCAAGTTTGCGGTGGTGAATCTGAAGCCGATCAAGCGGGCGAAGACGCCGCTGATGCTGGCGCAGATCAAGAGTGATGCACGATTCAAGACGCTGCCGCTGGTGACACAGGGGCGGCTGTCGGTGATGGCGGTGGACGCGGCGATGGACAAGGCGCTGCGCGGGGTGGCGGGTCTTTGAGGCTTTGGCGCGTTGTGGAGGATGAGCATGCTGCAGGGACGTATCGCGGTGGTGACGGGCGCTTCGGCGGGCATTGGCGAGGCGATCACGCGTGAACTGGTCGCGCAGCAGGCGACGGTCATGATGAACGCGCGGCGTGCGGAGCGACTGAGCGCCTTGCAAGCGGAACTCGGCGCGGAGGATGTCGCGTTTGTCGCGGGCGATGCCGCGGAGCCCGAGGTGCTGACGCGTCTGCTCGACACCGCCCGTTCGACGTTTGGAGCGGGAACGCGCGAGGCGGACTTGGTGATCGTGAACGCGGGGCGCGGGTTGAAGGGTTCGGTGCTTGATTCGGATCCATCGCAGTGGGAATCGATGTTCCGCACCAACGTGATCGCTGCGGCACACCTGATGCGACTGGCGGCCCAGCGGCTGACGGCGGATCGTGCGAGCGTGACGCAGGACGGCGCGTGGCTCAAGCAGCCGCGCGACATCGTGGTGATCGGGTCGGTCGTGGGGCGTCATCTGTCGCCGTTCTCGAGCATGTACGGGAGCACGAAGTTTGCGCTGCATTCGCTTGTCGAGGCGACGCGGCGTGAACTCTCACCCAAGGGCGTGCGCGTCACGCTCATCGAGCCGGGGTTTGTCGCGTCGGAGTTCCAGGGTGTCGCGGGCTACGACCCCAAGTGGTTCGCGGGCGTGCAGGAGAAGATCGGTCCGGTGCTCGTACCCGAGGACGTTGCCAAGCTCATTTCGTCGATCGTCGCGCTGCCCGCGCGGGTGCACATCGGCGATGTGCTGATGCGTCCGACGCGGCAGGAATATCCGTAAGCGCGTCTAGCGACCTCGACCGATCTGGTCCCACGCACGTAGATCGAGCGCGAGGCGACCAGGTTCCATCTGCCACGGCAACATCGGGCGCGGCCAACTGACGCGGCCTTCGCTGTCGGCTCGCTCGATGCCGAGGCGGAGCATGCCGTTCTCGTCGATGAGTGATGGCGGAATGATGACGCGGAGGATCCAGCGTTCGCTGGCGCGGGTCGCGAGCACGTCCACGCCGGCGTCGGTGGCAAAGAGCGGTTCAAGTCCTGCGGGGCGGAGGCGGACCTCCGCGGCGGGCGTCTGGCCATCGCGGCGCGGGCCGATCCAGACGCGCACGACCTGTTCGCGCGTGGCGATGTCGTCGATGTCGAGGCGCAGCGTCCATCGATTGTGTTCGTCGCGGTCGAGCATGCCGCGGGTGCGGGCGTCGATCGGCTGGGCGGCCTCCGGGTCGCGAGCCGCGGCGAGGAGGGCGGCGGCGCTGAGATCGGCCACGAGTCCGGGGATCGCGAAGCCGGGCGGCCGCACCGCGATGGGGGCGGCGAAGGTGCGTGCGAGCACGATGTCGTCGCCGACGTGTGCGGCGATGTCGATTGGCTCGGGCAGTCGCCCTGGCGGCAGTTGCAGGGCTTCCGCAACTGGGCAGAGCAGGCGCATCGTCGCCGCGGACCGAGCGTTGATGCGCGTCAACGCCTGCGATGCCTCGCTGGGCGACTGATCCGCGAGCAGACCGGCCCAGGCGACGGCGGGGTTGTCCGTGAGGTTGGCCGCGCTGATGTCGACTGCGGCGCGGCGCGTTGCGTCTTCTCCCACAAGCGGGCCGGCATCGTCACGAACCCATGCGAGCGTGGCGGGCTGGGCATCGAGCCAATCGCGAGCCGCGGCGCGACGATCTGCATCGCGCTGACGCGGATCGAGCAGTGCGGCGAGCAGCGATTCGAGGCTTGGATCGTCAACCGGCGTGACGGGTGCGAGCACGCCGTCGATGCGGGCGCAGAGGGTGAGCCGCTGAACCAGCGAGCGGGCGAGCGCGGCATCGGCCGCGGCGAGAGCCTCCAAGGCCCAGCGCCAACGCTCCTCCTGCTGGGTGGCCCACGCTTCGAGGACATCGTCGTCGAACGTGTCGGTGTCGGGGGCTGCGTCTGGTGCCGGCGCGTTGGTCGTGGATGGTGAATCGGTGCCGAGGCGTGCGATGCGTGTGCGCAGGCCATCGGCGTGCAGACGTGACCACCAGCGCGTGAGCGGCGTGGAGGCGGCCGCGGCGAGCATCGCTTCGCCTGATCGCAACTCACGCGGCACGGTGCTCGACCAATCGCCGCCGGGCGTCGCAAGCAATCGGCTCGAGGGGGGCAGCGCGTGGAAGAGGAATGTGCGCGAGCCGAGTCGGAGCGAGCGACCCTCGGCGCGGGGCGGCATCGCGATCGTCAGCGTCCAAAGTCCGGGTGCTTGCGCGTCGGCTGCGGCGGAACCGGTCCACTGTGTGACGGGACCGAGCCAACTCTGGGCGTGGCGGCTTGCGTCGTCGGTGGGGGACTTCGCCTGGATCGTGAACCAGCGCCAACGCAGTTCCACGCTGGTGCCGTCGTCGAGGGTTGCCTTGCGTGGCAGATCGCGGAGCGATGGGTCGAGCGTCGGACCAAGCGGAATGACGACCATGCCGCCGAAGGCGACATCGACTCGCACGACTTGTGCGGCCCGGCTCGCGCTTGCTTGCGAGGCGACCGGGTCAGGGGAAGCAGGCGTGCGCGTGCCGGTTGATGGAGAACAAGCCGCGATGCTGGTGAGCGCGATGAGTAACGCACCTGCACGGAGCGTGCGGCGGAGTCGGCCCCGGCGTTGAAGACTCGACCGGCGTGTCATGGCAGGTTCAGGGGAGTGCTCGGGACGCCACAACGGGTTCGGGGTTCAATCCTGCAGCACGCCCGCGACATCCACGGGCAGCGTCGCCGCGAGATTCTCGATCACGCCGTCGGGCGTGATGCCTTGTGCGAGGGCCTCAAAGTTCATGATGAGGCGATGACGCAGCGTGGGAGCGGCCGCGGCACGAACGTCGTCGATCGACGCGGCGTGACGACCTTGGAGCAGGGCGCGGCACTTGGCGGCGAGGACGAGGGCCTGTGCGGCGCGGGGCGACGCACCCAGTCGCACAAACTGCTCGACCATCGGCGTCGCGAAACTCTCTACGCCGCTCGTGGCTTTGGGATGCGTTCCAAGCACAAGACGCACGGCAAAATCACGCACGTGCGGGACGATGGGCACGGCTCGCACCAGCCGCTGACACTCCAGCAGACGCTGGGCGTTCATGATCGGTCGCACCTCCGCGGAAGTGTCGCCGGTGGTGCGGGCGACGATCTGCGCCAGGTCGTCGCGCGAGGGCGAAGGCACGAGCAACTTGAAGAAGAAGCGGTCGAGCTGCGCCTCGGGCAGCGGGTAGGTGCCTTCCTGCTCGATGGGATTCTGGGTGGCGAGGACGAGGAAGGGCAAGGGAAGTGCGTGTGATGTGCCGCCGACCGTGACGCTGCGCTCGGCCATCGCTTCGAGGAGCGCGGATTGCGTCTTGGGCGTCGCACGATTGATCTCGTCGGCGAGCAGGATCTGAGAAAAGACGGGGCCGGGCTGGAAGCGGAACTCGCGCTGGCGGCGGCCTTGCGCGTCGTCACTCTCGACCACGATGGTGGTGCCGGTGACGTCCGCGGGCATGAGATCGGGCGTGAACTGCACGCGCCCGAAGGTCAGAGAGAGCGTCCGCGCGAGCGTTCGAACCAAAAGCGTCTTGCCCACGCCCGGCACGCCCTCGAGCAGCACATGCCCGGAGCACAACAGCGCGGTGAGCACGCCGTCGACGACGCCGCCCTGGCCGACGATGACACGACCGATCTGCTCGCGGACGGCGGCGACGTCGGCGCGAAAGGCCTGCACTGCTTGCGAGATGTCGGGAGTTGCGGTGTCGGACATTGCTTGGGATGGTAGCCGAAGCGTCGCGGTCAACTCTGGCTCGCGCACCACGCCCGCCACTGTTCGCGGATGGCGACTTCGAAGCGTTGCGCGAAGCCGTTGGCATCGCAAAGCGGTGACGACTGCATCGTGGCGCGGAGTTGCGAACGCAGCGTGCGGCGGCGCGTCCCATCGGCAGCGAGAGCGATCGCCGCGGCAACGAAGGCGTCATCGGTGTCGGCGGCGAGGTCGGCCAGGCCGACCGCGGAGAGGAGCGACAGCCCGACGCGCGAGGCGTGCGCGACGCCGACGCGTGAAATCACGGGCACGCCCATCCACATCGCTTCGCAGGTGGTGGTGGTGCCGTGGTATGGGAAGGTGTCGAGGGCGATGTCGATGCGGGCGTACGCGTCGAGGTGCGACGTGATTGAGGCAATGCGTCCGAGCAAATCGATACGGGTGGGGTCGACACCCAGCGCGACGAACTTGGATCGAACGATGGCAGCGAACTCGTGGTCGCCGAGCGCTTCGCTCTTGAGAATCAGGCGGGAGTCCGGCATTTGCCGGAGCACACGCGTCCACAGCGCGATGATCGTGTCGTTGAGCTTGATCGGGCTGTTGAATGAGCCGAACGTGACGTGGCCCGCGGCATCGCTCGGGCATGGTGCCGTCGGCCCGGCGTGCTCGGGTGGCTGATAGCACAGGAAGCACGGGTCCAAGCGCACGAGTCGCTCGGTCGCGCGGCTTTCGGCCCCGGCTGGATCGGTGTACGCGTCGACGAGGCGGAACTGGATCGCATCAAGTCCGGAGGTGTTCGCGTAGCCCAGGTATGTGCCTTGCACCGGGGCCGGACGCAGGTGCATCGCGGGCAGGCCTGTGCCGCTGCTGTGCCCGGCAAGGTCGATGAGGACATCGACGCCCGCCTTGCGGACCGCCGCGGCGACATTGGGAGGTGGTTGCTCGGGAAGGTGAACAAACTCGTCGGCCAGCGTGCGGAACTGCTGGGTCAGTTGATCAACGACTGGAATGGTGTGGATGCACACCACGCGGACGCGGGTGCGATCGAGCGATCGCAGCAGCGGCAGCAGAAAGAACGCGCACGAGTGCGTGCGGAAGTCGGGGCTGAGCAGGCCGAGTGTGATGCGCCGTTCAGGGTCGGGTGTGTTGGGATACTTCACCGGACGCTGCGGCAGAAGCGTGCGCATCGCCTTCCCATATTGCGTGTGAATGGCGAAGGAGTGTGCGGGATCAAGCCCGGGCACATAGTTGCTGCACCATGCCTGACGCGCGAGCAGCACGCGATTGAGCGGGAAGCGTGCGACGCCCTCGTCGAAGACCTTGACGCTCTCGTCGAAGCGGAGCAGGTTCATCAGGATCGCGGCCTCGCCAGCGATCGCGTTGGGGTCCGTTGGATCCTGGCGGCGCAGTTCGCGGATCTGTTCCAGCGCTTCGGTGTTGCGGCGGACCGCCTCAAGCATCATGAACAAGCCGCGTCGCTTGGGCAGGTCGTGTGGGACGAGTTCCACGGCCCGGCGGGCGTGGGCGATTGCGTCGTTCATCGGAGCAAAGTCGCCGCTGGTGCGGATCAATCCGCTCAGGACGGTCGCGTACTCCATCTGGACTTCGGCATCGTTCTGGTAGTCGTCGAGGCGAGCCTTCAGGGCGTCGCGCGCGTCCGCGTAGCGTCCCTCGGCCTGAAGGGCGCGGGACGCGGCGAGCAGGGCAGAACGATCGGCGGTGCTCATGCGAGGCGATGGTACGGCGGTGGTGCCGTCAGCCCCGCAGCATGGGTTCGCGAGCGAGACGGGGCAAAAACAAGCCGACGCACGCGGCGGGTTCGAGTCGTGCTCGTCCGTCGGTGCGTCTGGTTCTACTCAACGCGGATCGGTGAAAGGCCGGGGTGGGATTCGAACCCACGAAGCTTGCGCAACGGATTTGCAATCCGCTCCATTTGTCCACTCTGGCACCCGGCCGGGGCAGAGAAACAGAGCATAGGTCGGCAAGGTCGGCCTGTCCGCGCGAACTGACGCGACCGCGCGAACTGGCCGGTCCTTGGCATCCAGGTTGTCCGCGTGGGCGGCACTGGCCGATACACTCGGTGTTGGGACGACGACGCCCGTCGCCGGTCCCTTGCCGGCCGTTGCCGTGGAGCCCCTCATGATCGATTTTGGCCCAGTCCGCATTGGCCCAGTCTGCCGCATGTCGTCGCTCCATCGCGGGGCGGCGTTGGTCGCGGCGTCGCTGGTGTTGGCGGGCGGGTCGGTGACGGCTCTGGGCAGCGTCGATGATCCGCCGACGCCCAGCGAGGATGCGCAGCGGCAGCCCGCGGAGAAGCCGGTCGATGGCCGGCCTGATCCAAAGGCCGACCCATCGCTCAACGTGCCGGGCGTGACGAAGGTGCTTGAGGAACAGCAGAAGCGCCCCGATCCCGCCGCTCCGGTTGCTCCGGTTGGGGCGGGCTCGCCCATGCCGACGATCCCTGCGCCGGTGCCGGGGACGAGCGTGATTCCGGGGCTGAGTCTGAACTCGGTGGCCATGCCGCGCCGCAAGATGTATCCCGAAGGGACGTTTTTGACGGGCCTGGGCGGAACGATCGTGAAGGCCGCGGGCGGTGAGGCGATTTTCGTGCCCGATGGCACGCCCGGCACGCGGCGCGAGCCGCCGATGGTGCTCCTACCGTGCGCGACGCTCGGGCGACTTGAAGGGTCGGCCGAGTCCGCGGCGGGCGTGGTGGTGAGTGGACAGGTCTTCCTCTATATGGGGCGGCAGTATCTGCTGCCCAACAACTTCACGGTTCGTCGTGCGACGACCGACGCGGCGCCTGCTGCGCCGGCACCCGCCGCGGGGGCTGCCTCGACTCCCGACGCGTCCAGCCCGAGCGCGGGAGCAGCCGATGTGGCGGATCTCATCCGTGATCTCGACGCCAAGCGCAGCGAGAAGCGACTGCTGCAACCGGCCAAGGCAGGGGACGCGGCGGGCGAGCCTGCTGCGACGGATGCACGCGTGACGCCGCCGAGCCTTGTGAATGAGGGCACGCTGATTCACGATCGGCGGGCGCGGTTCACGCGGATCGACGGCGAGCCGGCGATTTCATTTGATGGTGACGCGCAAAGCCCTGCCGAGCCGGCGATGCTGGTTCTGCGCTGTCGTTCGCTGCAGCGACTCGAGGAAACGATCGCCAAGCGCGGCGAGAACCTGACGCTCTCGGTGAGCGGACGAGTGGTGGTCTACGGCGGACGCAACTACTTCCTGCCCACGCTCGTGCAGATCGAGCCAGGGTCAGACGTGCGCCCGCTGCAGTGAACAAGCCCCGATTTCGCGAGAACGACCGAGAACTCGCGGCCCGGCGTGGCTGGGGGCCGTGGGCTCGCCCCGGGGGCGGGAACCTGCTACAGTTTTCAAGATTCATTGAAAGTTCGCGGGCGGCGTCCAGGATTCTTTGGGGCTGTCGTGAACGCGAACAGAGTGATTTTCCGTAGAAGACCCTCGATGCCCATCCTGCCCACCATCACCGGCCCCGCCGACGTTCGCAAGCTCTCGATCGCTCAACTGGGCGAACTGGCGCAGGAGATTCGCGACGCGATCTGCACGCAGGTGAGCCGCACGGGTGGGCACCTCGCGCCCAACCTCGGCGTGGTCGAGTTGACGCTCGCGCTGCACTATGTCTTCGACTTCGCGCACGATCGCCTGCTGTTTGACGTCGGGCATCAGTGCTATCCGCACAAGCTGATCACGGGTCGCTATCCGCATCTGGGCAAGCTCCGCACCCGCGAGGGCATGGCGGGCTTTCCTGAGCCCAGCGAGTCGCCGTATGACCTGTTCCGCGTCGGGCACGCGGGC
This sequence comes from Planctomycetota bacterium, assembly GCA_033763695.1. Taxonomy (GTDB): domain Bacteria; phylum Planctomycetota; class Phycisphaerae; order Phycisphaerales; family UBA1924; genus JANRKB01. The sequence continues at coordinate 53,109 of JANRKB010000009.1, forward strand.
ACGGCGATCTCGACCGCGGTCGGCATGGCGCGCGGCGATACGCTGAACAAGGAAGGCTTTGACCCGCAGAGCAATCCCGGCGGGCGACGCGCCGTGGCGGTGATCGGCGATGCGTCGATCGTCAACGGCGTGGCGATGGAAGGGCTGAATGCCGCGGGCACGCTGCATCGCCAGTTTCTCGTGGTGCTCAACGACAACGGCATGTCGATCAGCAAGCCGCAAGGCGCGCTGGCCAAGCAGTTTGATCGCCTGCGTCTGTCGCACACGTACGCCGACTTCAAGAAGCAGGCCAAGGAAGCGCTTCAGGGCATGCCCGGCGGCGGGCTGGCCGCCAAGGCGTATCACCGCGCCGGCGAAGCCGCCAAGGCCATGATCAGCGACACCGAGGGCTACGGCTGGTTCGAGCATTTCGGCCTCAAGGCCGTCGGCCCCGTTGATGGCCATGAACTGGCGTCGCTGGTTGAGTTCATGCGCGAGGCACGTGAGATCAATCGTCCGATGGTGCTGCACGTCAAGACCACCAAGGGCAAGGGCTATCCATTCGCGGAGAACGACGCGAGCAAGTTCCACTCGCCCGGCGCGTTCAAGGTGGTCGGCGATGAAGACAGTGAACTGGTGAGCGAAGGTTGCCGCGTCGAGATCAAGAGCGAAGGACGCTCGTTCACGTCCGCCGTCGGCGACGCCATGGTCGAGATCATGGAGCGAGATCCGCGGGTGGTCGCGGCGACCGCGGCGATGCCCGACGGCACGGGCGTGAACAAGCTGCTCGCCAAGTTCCCGGATCGCGCATTCGACACGGGCATCTGCGAGAGTCACGCGCTGGACATGATGGCGGGCTTGGCCAAGACCGGGCGCCGCCCGTTCTTTGCGGTGTATTCGACGTTCCTGCAGAGGGCGTTCGATCAGGCCTTCCAAGAAGTCGCGCTGCAGGGGCTGGCCGTGCGCTTGCTGCTCGATCGCGCCGGGCTGGTCGGTGGCGACGGCGCAGTGCACCATGGATTCTGCGATATCTCGCTGCTGCGCACGCTCCCGGGCGCGGTGATCACCGCGGCGATGGATGAGCCGAGCCTGAAGGCGGCGCTGGAGTTCATGCGCCAGTACGACGCGGGGCTGAGCGCGCTGCGCTATCCGCGTGATGTGGTGAGTGAGCGACTGACAAGTCAGGTGTGCCCGCCGTTTGTCTTGGGCAAGGCGCGTTGCCTGACGCCGCGATTTGATGTCGTCGGCACGCCCAAGGATGATCTTCTGGTGCCCGATGTCGCGGTGCTCGCGTTCGGCACGCCGGTGATCACGGCACTGGAAGCGGCGGACGTGCTGGGCGATACGCTGCGTGCCGCGATCTACGACGCTCGCTTCGCCAAGCCGGTCGATGCTGATCTGATCGCCGGGTTGCTGAAGGCTCAGATTCCGATCGTCACAATCGAAGACCACTCCATCGTGGGCGGCTTCGGCTCGGCAGTGCTGGAGACGGCGAGCGAACTGGGGCTGGATGCATCGCGCATCACGCGCCTGGGCCTGCCGGATCGCTGGGTGATGCAGGACTCGCGGGCCAATCAGTTGGCTGAGGTCGGCCTCGATGCCAAGTCCATCGCCGGACGACTCATGCACGCGGCCAAGGCTGCACATGATCCGGTTGATGAGGCGATTCGGCGTGCGGCTCATTTGGCCGCGCCACGCTCCAACGCGCCGACCCGGTGATACCGCTGCTCGACTTTGCGTCCAAGTGATGGAACGTACGCGGACGGAGCGGGTCGAATAGACTCCCGTGATGCCGCGCTCTGTCATGCTGCTGGTGAATCGCGACAAGCCTGAGGCCAGCGATGCCGCGCGCGAAGTGCGTGCGTTGATCCAGGCCCACGGCACGCTCGTCGCGGAGGATGACGCGTCGTCCGGGCCGCTGCCGCACGATGCATCGCGTGCCGATCTGGCGATCGTGTTGGGCGGCGATGGCAGCCTGCTTGGCCAGACCAGACGCTGCCTTGCGCTGGCGGGCAAGCACAAGCCCGCGCTGCTTGGCATCAATCTCGGCAAGCTCGGCTTCATGGCCGAGTTTGACCTGCCGTCGTTTCGCGATCAGGCGAGCGACCTGCTCAGCGGCCGCCCGCTCTCGCTGCGCGAGCACCCGCTCATCCGTGCCGAGGTCTTTGCGCCCAGCGGCGAGAAGCGATTCGAAGGCTCGGCGATGAATGAGTGCGTCATTACGGCGGGTCCGCCGTATCGCCTCTTGGAACTCTCGCTCTCGATTGATGGGCAGCCTGGGCCGAAGGTGTCGGGCGATGGCCTGATCATCAGCACGCCACTGGGTTCGACGGCGTACAACGTGTCGGCGGGCGGCCCGATCATCACGCCGGGCGTGGATGCGGTGACGCTCACGCCGATCGCGGCCCATTCGCTCTCGTTCCGGCCGATCGTCGTGCCGCTGTCGAGCGTGATCAGCGCGCGTCTCTTGCGTGTGAACGATGAGATCCCCGGCTATGGCACCACGCTGGTGCTCGACGGGCAGGTGCATCACCTGCTGCACGACGGCGAGATGGTGCACATCAGCCGCGACAGCCACTCGGTCGCGTTTGTGCGCAATCCGGCGAACGAGTACTGGCCGACGCTGATCAGCAAGCTGCGCTGGGCGGAGCAGCCGCGCATGCGCAAGCCGTAACTGCAAACGGCGCGAAGAGTGCCCGCGCCGCGTGATGATCAGCGACCGTGCATGACGCCGCATCCGCACTGGCCGGGCGAGCCCATCGTGGGATCAACGCCGCCGCGCATCATGTCGAGCCAGCGTCGACGCATGGGTGAGAGATCCTCGGAGCCAGGTTTGTCCTTCTCGGCGTCGGGCTTCTCGTCGTGGCGCGGGGCCTTGAGTGCCTTCTGAATCAGGCGTTGGCGCTCGCCGGCGATGCGCGAGCGCATCGCGGCGTCGTCTTCGAGCGAGAAGAGTCGCCGCCCGTCGACGTACGTTGCCTCGCAGCGGCTGTAGCCCGACATCGGTGGCCCGGACCAGATCGCGACGTCCGCGTCTTTGCCGACCTTCAGGCTGCCGACGTGATCGTCGATCATGAGTTGCTTCGCGGGATTGAGTGTGACGAACTTCCACGCGTCTTCGGGCGCGATTTCGCCGTACTTGGTCGCCTTGGCGGCCTCGGTGTTCAGGCGACGCACGAGTTCGTCGGAGTCGGAGTTGTAGCTGACGACCGCGCCGACCTTGGCCATCAGCGGCGGGCCGCCGGCGATGGCGTCGATCACTTCGAACTTGTACGCCCACCAATCGGCGAAG
>JANRKB010000010.1:0-127949 GCA_033763695.1 Planctomycetota bacterium
CAGGGCACCTTCATAGTCACCTCGGCACAGGAGTGGGCCCGCAAGTCCGCCGCCGTGGCGTGCGGAGCCGAATCGCTGGTCGCCGAAGTAGTTCAGAAATACCGCACGTCCGGGCTGTGCGGGATCGACGACCCGCCGAAGTGATTGGTTGAGGCGTTGGTTGGCTTCGCGGCTCAGGTCGCGAACAACGATGGTGAAGGCGTTGCGGTCGATGATGGAAGCATCGACTTCCTCCGCAGCCCAGCCGACCAACGCCGCGCTCCAGCCCGGTCCGCTCAGCGACGGTCCGCCGTTGCTGGGCACGTTCTTGACGTTTGCGCTCACGAACTGCGTTGTAACTGCGTGTTTGTCCTTGAGGCCAGCGTGAACCACCTCGCCGCCGCGCAGCCGGAGTGCCTTTGCAAGCCGCTGCGTTGCCTCGGGCGTGGTCAACGACGTCTTGCGAAGCTCAAACACCGCGTGCGGCGTGGCATCGGTGCGGCCCGGCGCGAGTGACGAACGCCATGCGGCGTGAGGAAGCTCGTCAACCACAAAATCCTCGGGCACGCGGCGGATCGTCATGGTTCATCGTATCTCGATTACACTCGCCTCATGAAGACTGTGGCTCACAGTGTCTTGTCGATGGCGCGATGTGTGTTGGCCTTCGTCGCGTGCGCGTGGCTTGGTGCGTGTTCTCCCGTCACGTTCAGCGTGACGCTCGGCGAGGGCGATCGTCCACTGCGCGAGTCAGCGGTGCTCGCCGAGGGCGAGGGCCCGTCCAAGGTGGCGATGATCGAAGTGCAAGGCTTGATCGCCGATGCGCGCGTCCCGGGGCTCTTGAGTGCGGGGGCCAATCCCGTGGATGAGGTCGTCGCACGCTTGCGCCGGGCTGAATCGGATGCTTCGGTGAAGGCCGTGCTGCTTCGCATCAACTCGCCCGGCGGCACGGTGACCGGCAGCGATGTGCTGTATCGCGAGCTGCGCGAGTTCCGCGAACGCAGCGGCAAGCCGCTCGTCGTCTCGATGAGCGAGATCGCGGCCAGTGGCGGGTACTACACCGCGCTTGCCGCCGATCGCATCGTCGCCAATCCCACGACGATCACAGGCTCGATCGGCGTCATCATTCCGACGTTCAACTTCAGCAATGGGATGAGCCGTCTGGGCATCGTCGCGCGATCGATCAAATCCGGCGAGAACAAAGACCTCGCCAACCCATTCGAGCCGATGCGCGAGGGGCAGTACGCGGTGTTGCAGACGATGGTCGACGAGTTCTACGCTCGCTTCCGCGCCTTGGTCGTCGCGCGGCGACCGATGCTCAAGCCCGAAGACGTCGCGACCGCGACCGACGGCCGCGTCTTCAGCGGCGAGCACGCCCAACGTATCGGGCTGGTTGATGAACTCGGTGGCATCCCCGAGGCATTCACCGCCGCCAAGCGGCTTGCGGGCCTCGAGCGGGCCCGCTTGGTTCAATACACCCCCGAGGGTGCGTCGCGACCTCGCACCGCCTACGCCGAATCGCCCGGGAGTCCCACGGCATCGATGAATCTGTTGCAACTCAATGTCGGTTCAGGCCTCTCAACGATGCAGTTCAACACCAGCGGCGTCTACTACATTTGGATTCCGCCGTCGGCGCTGTAGACTGCGTCGGGCGTGCCCAGCCCGGGAGATGCGATGGACAAGGATCCGGACTTTCTCGTTGATCTCACGACCTGCGGCTCGGACTTCGAAGCCCAGACGCTGGTCGAAGCCCTCAAGGCACGCGGCATTTTCGCCCAGGCTTTCACGCATGTCGGCTCGACGCTCGCGTGGGACATCGCCGTGACCCAACCGTTCCGCGTCGCGGTACGCCGGGCCGATCTTCAGCGTGCGAAGTTTGAGATGGCCTCGCTCCGTGCGGACTCGGTCGATATCGACTGGAACGAAGTGGATGTAGGCCAGCCCGAAGCCGGCGAAACGCGACCCGTGCCCCGCAACGATCGCGCCCGTCGGCGCCGTCGCATGCAGGCGGTCGGCGTCTTCCTGATGTTTCTCGCGATCCTCACGCCGATCTTCGCGCGCAGCATGCTCTCGCTGGTGATAACGGCGGTCTTCGCCCTGCTCGCGATGCTCTCGTTTCTCAGCGGTGCTGACGCGCGTCGCAGGAGCTGACCGCGTTCAGCGCGGCTCGCCCATCGTGGTCGCATAGACCTTCAGGATTGCTGCCCCCGCGTGCACCTGCACGAGCGGCTCGGGGTCTTCAAGCAGCAGAACAAGCTTCTCCAGATGTTCGCTGCGCCCTGTGAGGCCGTAGGTGATCGCGGCCTGCGCACGCACGGCGGGCGTGGGATTCATGCGATATTCATCAGCGATGAATCCGCCGCGCGTCTCGCCCATCTTTGCCAGCGAGCCCGCGATGCCGAGCCGCACTTCCGCCGGGTACGTCTGACCTTGGCGATTGCGATACTCCGACATGCTGATGAGCTGGCTGATCGAGCCGCGATCGCGCAGCTCGCCGAGCACCTGGACCGCGAGTGCCGCGGACTCGAGCTCCTCAGGAGTCGCGGGGAACAGCGCGGCACGCACCCCCTCGATGTATCCAGTCTCGCCGAGCTTCACCATCGCTTCCGCGATCTGCAGTTGCAGCTTGTTCCGCTCCGATGCAGACGCAAGCGGGAGGCTCTGGCGTGCCGCATCCTTGAGCAGCGGCACCGCCGAGCGATCACCCAGCTCTCCCAAAAGAAACGCCGCGTGCCCGCGTAGGTTGATGTTCGTTCCCGTCATGAGCAGGTCGGCGAGCGGCGAGCGATCAGTGTCGCGGCCGCAGCGATTCAACGCGTAGATCGCCGCGCTGCGCACATACATCGACGGGTCGGTCGCCAGTGGCACGCACTTCCCGGTCATGTCCGTCATCTGCTGGCGTCCGACCAGCATCAACGCGACGGCACGCACGCCTTCGTTGTTGTCCAGCAGCCCAGCGCCGATCACGCCGCGTAGGCGATTCGCCGCGCCGCCCGCGGCTTCAACGGCATTCGCACGGATCTGCGCGTCGTTGCTCTTGCTCAGGTCCTCGATCCGTTGCACCGCGGCCTCGCGGACCTGCGACAGTCGTTCCGGCGTCGGCAACGCCGGCTGGGCAGCATTCTGCGCGGTTGGCCTCGAAACCGGCGCAGGCCGCGCGGCTTTGCTCGTCGGTGTTGGCGTGCTGCCGCAGCCGGCGAGCGCGCCAAGGCCCGCAAGTGGCAGGAGCGAGAGCGTCAAGAGTGCAAGCGGCTGAGGGCGGCGGGGCGTTCGCATGAGGCGTGGTCTCCGTCAGAGCCAAAGTCCGGAGCCGAACTCCGAAGTGCACACGATACGTCCAATCGCTCGATCATGTTCTGGACCCGCGGCGCTAAAGGCGGCGGTCGCGCCACGCGGGGAAGCGATCGCGCCACGCACGCAGCGTCGCGACGTCCATCGTTCCACTGAGGACTTGTTCACGACCATCCGCCTCGGCAAGAACCTCGCCCAGCGGCGAGATGATCATGCTCCCGCCGTGATACGAGAGCGAGGGGTCTTTGCCGCAGCGGTTGACGGCGAGCACAAAGGCCTGATTCTCAATCGCACGCGCGATGCACAGCGTGCGGAAATGAAACGCGCGTACGTCAGGCCAGTTCGCGATCACCGTGAACAACTCAGCGCCTTGGCGAAGTCCCTCGCGATAAAGCTCAGGGAACCGCAGGTCGTAACAGATGGTGGGGCAGAGCACGAGGGTGTCGTCGCCCGCGCCGAGACGCGTGGTCGCGACCCGCATGCCGCTGACAAACAGGTCGCTCTCCCGCGAGACTCCGGGCGTGCCCAGCGAGAAGGGATGCACCTTGTCGTACTCGCAGACCAGCGTTCCGTCTGGCCCAATCACGCTGCACCTGTTGCGTCCGCGCGGCGCTGCATCCGCGGCGTCGAGAACACTTCGGCTGCCGACGAGCCAAACGCCGCGCTGCGACGCTTGGGTTTGGAGGAACGCGAGTGTCGTGCCGTCGGTGTCGGCGGTGCGCTCGAGCCGGAACGAAAAGCCGGTGTCGAACATTTCCGGCAGCACGACGAGATCGCCGCGGCCGACCTCGGCGTCATCGAGCATTGCCGCAACGCGACGGCGGTTGGCGTCGCGATCCTCCCAGACGCAATCAAGTTGGACCAGGTGAACACGCATGAGCGGATGGTACCGACTCGGCATGGTCCTACGCTCCGGTTATGCCCGATTCTCGCCCTGTTCTGACGCTTGCGCACTCGCCCGACCCGGACGACGCGTTTATGTGGTGGCCGATCACGGGCAAGATCACCCCGACGGGCGAGCAGGTCGCCCCGCCGTGCCTGGACACCGGGCGGTTCCGCTTTCAAGCGCTCCCAGCCGATATCGAAGTGCTCAACCGCCGCGCGATCGCGACGGCGGACCTCGACATCACTGCCCTCTCGTTCCGCTGCTGGGCAGACGTGCAGGATACCTATGCGCTCACCCGCTGCGGCTCATCCTTTGGCGACGGCTTTGGACCCAAAGTCATTTGCAAGAGCACTCCAACCGCGCGCGGCGTGCCCGCGCTGACGCTCGAGCAACTGCGCGACCCGCGCACACGCATTGCGATCCCCGGGACGCGCACAACGGCGTTCTTGCTTCTCAACATGCTTCTTGGTCCGTCGGCGGCGGCGGATCCGCGCTCCGCGGCACGATTCATCGAGATGCCGTTTCACCACGTCATTCCGGCGGTGGTCGATGGTCGTGCCGACGCTGGCCTTGTCATTCACGAAGGGCAACTCACGTTCGTGGATGCCGGACTAGCGATGCTCGCCGATGTCGGCGTGTGGTGGAAGCAGGAGACCGGTCTGCCCCTGCCGCTGGGGTGCAACGCGATTCGTCGCGATCTCGATGCACGCTTCGGCAGCGGAACATGCGCGGAGATCGGGCGACTGCTGCATGCATCGGTGCTTTACGCCCTCGAACACCGCGACGAGTCGGTTGCATACACGCTGCCGTTCGCGCTCGCAAACACCGCGGCGTCGGGCGATGGCTCCAGCCCCGATCTCGCCCGCATCAACCGCTACATCGACATGTACGTGAGCGCATGGACGGTTGATATGGGTGACGCGGGCATTGACGCGGTGCGCCGCGTGCTGAACGCGGGCGCCGCGGCGGGGCTGTGCCCGCTGCCACGCCGCCTCGACGTGTACTAACGAGCGGCCGCTCTCGCAAATGAAAACGCCCCGCATCGCGGGGCGTGAGTCGAACACTCCATGGGCATGAAACGCGTCGTTACTCCGGCGTCTCGGCGTCTGCCTCTTCATCGCCCTCGACCGCGCCGGCCGGGCGACCGCCGATGCCCTGTGCGGCCTTGGCCGCCAGCACCGCCTTGCGGATCTCCGCGAACAACTCGGGGTTGTCCTTGAGGAACTGCTTGGCCTGCTCGCGACCCTGTCCGATGCGCATCTCGCCGTAGGAGTACCACGAACCCGACTTCTGCACCACGCGGGTGTCGGCGGCCAGATCGAGCAGGTCGCCCGACGCCGAGATGCCCTCGTTGTACATGATGTCGAACTCGGCATCGCGGAACGGCGGAGCGATCTTGTTCTTCACCACGCGGGCACGCGTGCGGCTGCCGATCGTGATGTCGCCTTCCTTCAGCGCGCCTGTGCGACGCACGTCGATACGCACCGACGAGTAGAACTTCAGTGCGCGGCCGCCGGTGGTCGTCTCCGGGCTGCCGAACATCACGCCGATCTTCTCGCGGATCTGGTTGATGAAGACGACGGTGCAGTTGCTGCGGGCGATGACGCCGGTGAGCTTGCGCATCGCCTGGCTCATCAGTCGGGCCTGCAGGCCGACCACCGCGTCGCCCATCTCGCCCTCGATTTCCGCACGCGGGATCAGTGCCGCCACCGAGTCCACGACGATCAGATCGACGGCGTTGGATCGCACGAGCAGTTCGCAGATCTCCAGCGCCTGCTCGCCCGAGTCAGGCTGCGACACCAACAGATCGTCGATGTTCACGCCGATGCGACGGGCCCACGACGGATCGAGCGCGTGCTCGGCGTCGATGAACGCGGCCACGCCGCCGTCTTTCTGCGCCTGCGACGCGACGGTCAGGGCGAGCGTCGTCTTACCGGAGGATTCGGGCCCGAAGATCTCGACGATGCGGCCGCGCGGAATGCCGCGTCCGCCCAGCGCGAGATCGAGCGAGATCGAACCGGTGGAGATGCCGGGAATGTTGAGGTAGGCGTGCTCGTCCATCCGCATGATCGCGCCTTTGCCGAAGGCCTTGTCGATCTGCTGGAGGGTGCGGTCGAGCGCCTGCTTCTTGGACTTGTCCTCGATGTTCATCTGAGATGCTTTGATCTCAGTCTTGATATCCATCATGGCGTTGACGCCGCCACCCGAGGACTTTTCCGACGGTGCTTCCTTGGAAGCCATATGAACCGACCTTTCTCCCTCAGCCCGTTGCCGGTGAGGGGTTGCCGACGATGGCCGCCGGACGGATGGTGCTGGGCAAGCCAGGCACCCCGAAGGCGGGTCGTCGAACGCCGTCGCGATCTCTGTTCGCGGGATCCTTCCCGCGATTGGACCAGAGTTCCGGGGGCGGCGACGGACGCGGGCCCGGACGGGTCCATTGTACCAAGACCCAAACAAAGTGCAAGGCCACGCGTCCTGATTTCGTTTGGATGCTCAGATTGCGATAACTCTCGCTCCCACAGCCAGATGCGTTGTGGACTCTTGTTCGGGTCGAGCCACATCACCCTGATTTTGACCCACTCTGACCGCGACATTGCACGAAAGAAATCGATGTCGCCGATCATCACGCCGTTGCGTTCTCGTTCTGCACCGGTGCCGCGTTCGGCGCGGCAGGAGTCTGTCTTCATGAGCACTCGGCGTATCGCGGCCCTCGGATTGTTCAGCGGCATCTGCCTCGCCACCATCGCCGGCGCGTTTGCACAGCCCGCGGCCACCAGCGGCGCAGACAAGCCCGACGCACCCAAACCCGCACTCGCACCCGATCAACTCGCGCCCGAGGCGTTGATGCGCAAGATCGAGGAGCAGTCGCGCCCCGTCGCCGCCCACAACGCGCTCAGTGCGTTCGATGGCACATGGACCACTGAGTACACGATCTTCCTGGGTGCGACCAAGCCGATCACCAGCCGCGGCTCGAGCACCCACGCGTGGATTCTCGGCAAACGCTTCATGCAGGTCGGGACCAAGATCGGCGATGTCGCGGGCGTGAACAGCGAGTCGCTCTCGCTCTACGGCTACGACACACGCGTCGCCAAGTACACGCTCACCAGCGTCGACACCTTCGGGACCTACGGCATCTTTGCCCAAGGTGATTACGACGCCGCCACCAAGACGCTCACGCTCGTCGGCACCGACGACGAGAGTGGCCGCCCCATGGACTTCAAGTGGGTCGTGAAGTTCGAGTCCGCCGATCGCATCGTTCAGCAGGTGCTGCTCAGTCTGCCCGACGACTCGGCCCCCGCCGAGGGACACGAAGGCGGTGCGGCCGCCGCCCCCGCCTCCAAGGAACCCGAGTGGTTCAAGATGAGCGAGACAATCTACACCCGCCAGAAGTGAGCCAGCTCAGCCGTGTTCATTACACTCGCGGCATGATGAAGTGCGGATCTTGTCAGCAGCAGATTGCCGAGGCCGACATCAACATCGGTCTTGGTGTCGCGATGTGCCGTGCCTGTGAGCGTCTGTGGAAGCTCTCCGATCTTGCCACGCCGATCGAACTTCAGGGCACGGTCGATGCGCTCGAGCGCGTGAAAGAAGCGCCCGCGGGCTGCATCGAAAGCGACGACGGCGTCGAGCGTTCAGTGACCGTTCCCTTCAATCGCAAGGCAATCGGGATCGGGATGCTCTGCTTCGGCTTTCTCTGGGACGCATTTGTGTGCGCGTTTCTCTTCATGGCGATGACGAAGGGTGGTCATCCGAACGTCGTCGTATCGCCTGCCCCTGAGATCGCACCCGCTGGCGGAGCGTCATCGTCAACGCAGATTCCTCTTTGGGCGGCCATGATGCCGTTCTTTCTTTCGGGCACGATCATTCCGCTCATCGGCGTCATCATGGCGTTTGGCCAAACCCGCGTCGTGCGTCGCGGCGACGATGCCCGAGTCGAGTCGGGGCTCGGCGCGCTGCGCTGGACGCGCCGCTTCAACGCTGGCACGGTTCGCGAGATCAAGCTTGGGCAGACGACGTGGCAGGAGAACGGCCGCTTGTTGCCGGTGGTTGTGATTCACGCCGATCGCGAGATTCGTCTTGGCTCTCGCCTGACCAATGAACAGCGAGCGTGGCTGTTGCGGGTGCTCGAACGCATGTTCCCGACGCCGTCACAGACGTCGATGCCGTAATCGCTCATGTTGAATCTTCGAAGTCTTGTCCCGCTTCCCGCCGTGTCACGAGGACACCATGATTGAGCGAGCAAGAGGCTGATAACGCTTCCCGCGGCACTGACGTGTGATTGTCGCGCAAACCTCCATGTTGTACGCTGCCGCGCATGCCATCAGAAACCATGCCCACCGTCAACTGCGAGGAGTGCGGCAAGCCCATTCCGACCGCGGACTTCGACATCGCCGGCGGATATGCGCATTGCCGCGCGTGCGACTTTCACACGCCGATACCCGCGGCCACCGAAGTGGAGTTCGCTGGTGCGGATGCGGACACGCCCGCGGGGTGCTGGTGGCGTGACGATGGCGTGGAGCAGCAGGCAGGCGCGGTCATGCGACGACCGATCGGCGTCTTTCTGATGCTCTTCGGCTCCATCTTCGGCGGTGTGCCGCTCACGCTCTTCCTGCTCGGTGTCAAGGTGGGCAAGCGACGCGTCTCGGGCAGCACCGGCGCACCGATGGATTGGTCGGTCGCGGCCATTTTCACCGCAGTTGGTTCAGCGATGCTGGTCGCCGGGGTTGTGCTCGTCTTGGGCAGCGTTCGTGTGACGATCCGCGACGGGGCTGCCCGCGTCGTCTCGGGGCTTTGGCCGTTCCGCCTCGTGAAGTCCTTCAACGTCGCCGATGTGCGTGACGTTTCGATCGTCGACAGCGGTGCACGCAGCAACAACCAGGTCATGTACGCCGTTGGCGTCCATGCCAAGAAGCTCATCAAGTTCGGCGTTGCAATCCGCGATGACCGGCGCAAGTGGCTCGCGGCGACGCTCAAGAAGCGATTTGCCTCGACGGCGCGTTCTCGCCGCTGACTGCCGCGCATTCGATGACTCGCTGGCGTTCCAGCGTGTTTCACGCGAGCGTGCAACCGCCAACGAAGCCTTCCTACGCTCCCGCCGCCGTTGTCCGCCTCTGGCTTTCCGCTCGGGCCGCGGCTCACTGTGTCCCATACGCCTTCCACGCAAACAGAACGCTTTCGACGCGGCCGCACGCTGCGCGACGATCTGCGCTTCAACACGACCGACGGCGTGTTGTACTCCATCAGCGTCGGGCTTGGTGAAGCGTTCTTCGCCAAGTTCGTCCATGAACTGGGGCTCGGCCCGGTCGCGGTGGGGCTGGTGCTGACCGTCCCGGTGCTCGTCGGTGCAGCTCTTCAGACGATCGGTCCGCCCATCGTCCGCCGCGCTCGCGACTTTCGCGGCTGGGTCGTCGGTACCGCCGCGTTGCAGGCCGCGATCCTCCTACCGATGATCGCGCTCGCGGTACTCTTGCCGTCGATCAAGCCCGCGCTGCTGATTCTCCCCACCCTGCTTCACGGCATTGGTGCCGGGTTCTGGGCGAGCGTTGCGACGATTGCGCTGCCGGTTCTGGCCTTTGCACTCATCGCGCTGTATTGGGCCGCGGGCCTCGCCACCAGCCCGGCGTGGAATGCGTGGACCGGCTTGCTGATCCCTCGCGCCGTGCGCGGACACTACTTCGGCATCCGCACCTTTCAATGCCAACTAAGCACGCTGCTTGCGCTGCTCGCGGGCGGCTGGCTGCTTGATCATGTTCCCGGTGCGTTTGGCGTGTCCACGCTCGCGGCTTTCGGCGTCACATTCGCCCTCGCCGCCGCGTGCCGCTTCGCATCGGCGTACTACCTCGCACACTACAGCACGCCCGCTCGCATGCCCGTCGAGGAGCGCGTACCCGTGGCCGAGTTCGTGCGGCGCATCCGCCGCTCACACGATGGACGCTTCCTCGCATATGTGCTCGCGGTCATGTTCGCGGCACAGATCTCGCAGCCTTTCTTCAACCCGTTCATGTTCAATGTGCTCAAGGTGAGCACCGCGGACTATGCGTGGCTGATCGCCGGGCCTTACCTCGGGCGCATGATTGCGGCACCGCTCGCGGGTATGGTCGCCAAGCGCCGCGGGCCGCGTCTTTGCCTCGAGATCGGAGGCATCGCGATCATCCCGATGTCGCTCGTCTGGCTGGTCAGCGATGCGTTCTGGTGGCTGCTTGCGGCCCAGATCATCACCGGCGCGATCTGGGCGATGTTCGAACTCGGGCAGCAACTGCTCAACCTTGAGGCGCTCGCCCAAAACGAACGCAGCAGCCTGCTGACCAAGTTCATCCTGCTTCAGGAAGTCTTCCGCACCAGCGGATCGCTCGCGGGCGGCAAGATTCTGGATTCCATGCAGGCCTCGCCCAGCGCGTACACCTGGGTCTTCTGGGTGTCGACGCTCGCGCGCGCGGGTGCTGTGTTGCTTCTCGTGCGTCTGCGCCGTGCCAAGGATCGTGCGTGAACACCCTGCTCACGTGGCGCACCAACGACGATCGCGGCAAGCCGGCGCGGCTCGCGGTTGTCGTCTGGCCCCGCGATGCCTCTGGCCAACCGCGTCCCACCTGGCGTGCCGCGGGGCGCATGCTGCTCAGCGGAACGCGTGCACGGGTTGTGCAGGTTCCCATCCTCGCGCTGCTTGCGCTCGGCTTGGTCGCGGCCGCGGTGCTCAACGGCGGGCCTTCCGTGCTCGCGCTGCTGTCATTCTCGCCGGTGCTGTCGATCTCGTTGCTCATCGTGTTCAGCGGTCTTGTCGCATTCAGTGACGGAATCGAGCAGCACAAGGACCGGCTCAAGAACATCCGCCTTCGCGAGAACCAGTGTCCCGCCTGCGGCTACAGCCTTCAGGAACTTGAACCCTCCGCCGACGGCTGCCTCGTCTGCCCCGAATGCGGCGGCGCATGGCGTCTCGCACGTCTCGACGCGCCCCAGCGTGTGGTCATTCGTCAGTCGTGATGCTCGACCCTTCCGATACACTGGCCGCATGCTCAAGCTCGCGCTCGTGATGATTTGCGGCTCGCTCGGTACGGCATTGCGATTCGGTGTCGTCGCCATCGCCCAGCGTCTGAGCCCTGCCACGAGCGAGCACGCGGCGTGGCCGTGGGGCACGTTCGTTGTCAATCTCGCGGGCTGCGTTGCGATCGGCTACCTCGCGACCATGTTTGCCGGGCGTTGGCCGGTGCGCGAAGAAGTGCGTCTCGCCGTGCTCGTTGGCATCCTCGGCGGCTTCACGACGTTCTCATCATTCGCGTGGGAAGGCCTCGACATGTTCCAGCGGGGCGACCCCGTCAAGGCGATCGCATACGTGGTCGCGTCCAACGTTCTGGGCTTGGGTTGTGCGTGGCTCGGCGCGACCATCGCGCGGACCTGACGCGCGGCGGGCGACGGGACGACGCGGCACCATGCGGAGCGTTCAACGCCGCCGCAGTGCGAGAATGAGCTCGACCTGCCCCGTCGGCTGCTGCAGGCGTCGTGCGATATCGACCGGGCCATAACCCGCATCGCTGAGTTGATACACCTGCTGATGCACAGGGTCGCTGATCAGTGGCTCGGGAGGCGTCACACGCACGCGCGGCTTGGCCTCGATACTCTCGCGCGGCACGGTCTCCGCGTGGCGGATCTCCGCCTGCAGCGTGCCGATCGTCACCTCGGCCTTGGCGATCAGGCCCTCGAGCCGCGACGCACGCGCATCCAGATCCGCGAGCAACTGGTCGAGTTCTTCTTGCAGCGAGCGCAGGTCCGCGGCATTGATCTGAGTCGCCGCCGCGTTGCCCGCGGGCGATGCGTCCGACTGCTTGCGCCCGCGGCGCATCGGCGTCGGCTCGTCCGGCGGTCGTGCATCCTCGGCCCGGGCCTTCGCTGCGGCGCGCAACTGGGACACGACCAGCCAGATGCCAAGAAGCAAGGCCGCGGTGCCGACCGTCGGCCCAAACCAAGTTGGGCTGCCCGCGAAGAACGCGGCCACCACGCCGCTTGACGACGAGTTCGCCTGGTCCGCGGGCGGTAGGGCGACGCCGCTCTCGCCGGTGTCTGCAAGCGATGCGACGGCAGAGGTCGCACACGCCGCGTGAATCATGAACTGTGAAATGGCGAGGAGGGTCACGCCTGATCCGCATCCATGGGTTGGGGCTTTGGTTCAGTTCGCTCCACACCACGAATGTGGAGCGACAAAGCCGCACCGGGCTCCGCCGGCTCGCGGAGTCTAGCAGATACGATCTGCCCGTGGCGAACACGCCGATCGTCATTCCCGGCAAACGCATCGCGATCGTCCGAAAGGTTCGCGCGGCGTGGCGAACGTTGACCGGCGGCGGTCGCGTTCCCGATGCCGAGCGACGAACTCTGGTGGCGTGTTCCGGCGGCGCGGATTCCTCGGCCCTCGCACTCGCGCTCGCCGACACGAACCAGATCGTCCTTGCCCACGTCGTCCATGACATGCGCCCACGCGAGGATGCCTTCGCCGATCGCGATGCCGTGGCGCAGCTTGCAAGCGCCCTCGGCGTGCCGTTCGTCTGGGCTGAGATTCGCGTGCATGGATCGTCCACTCGTCCTGCCGGCAACACCGAAGCCAGGGCTCGAACGCTGCGCTACGCGGCGTTGGCAAAGCTCGCCACGGAGAACGCGTGCCCGGTCGTCGCCACTGCCCATCACGCCGACGATCAACTCGAAACGATCCTGATGCGGCTCCTGCGCGGCAGTGGCCCGCGCGGCCTCGGGGCAATCCCGCCGTCGCGTCGGCTCGCGCCGGGTGTCCGACTCATTCGCCCGATGCTTTCGGTTTCTCGCGCCCAGTGCGAAGAACTCTGCGCGACGAGCGGTTGGACGTGGCGCGAGGACGCGACCAACGCCGACCAGACGCGTCTGCGCAGCGCCATTCGCCACGCCGTCGTGCCAGCCCTCCGAGCCATTCGTCCCGATGTCGCGAGCAAGGCGGCCCAAGCGGCGTCGCTCCAACGCGCCGCGGCACGCGTGCTCACCGAGCAGGCACTGTCGCTCATGCAACAGGCGTCGCGGCAGGGCGACGCGCTCGTCTGGGAACGTGCGGTCCTCGCCGACCAACCGCCCATCGTTCTGGGCGAGCTGGTCCGAGCCGCTCGGAGCCAGGTTTGCTCGCGCGGGCGACGCGAGCGGCTCTCGACCGACGCGATGAATCCCGTCATTCGCGCGATTCGCGACAACGTGGGCGGCAGCCGTATCTGGCAGGTTGCCGGGCTTGCAATCCAGATTGATGCCCAGTCCGTCCGAGTTTCCGCCGCTTCGCCTTGACCCCACGCCCCGTTGAGAGATTCGTGCTACCATCTGCCTGTTCTTGCCTGACAAGAAAATGTGAGCGTTCGCCGGAAGCTCTCTCACCAATGCGCTGAACCTGCAGGTTCGCGTTTCTGGGGAAGTTCCCGGGCTTGCTCTCGATTCGGAGTCGATGTTTGACGCAGATCAGCCGCGAAAGTCAGGGACGACTTGAGAGCGTCTTGCCCGCCGATGTGGCCGGGCCGGCGGCGTCGCTCGCCGAACTGATTCGCGCGCTTGTTCAGACCACCAAACCCGGCATCACCCGCCTCGTCACGATCACCTCCATCGTCGGCTACGTCATGGCCGCGGCGGTTGGCCATCGCGCTGACGGCTGGATGGCGATGGCCTCCACGTTCATCGCGTGCGTGGTGGGCACGGCTCTTTCAGCCGCCGGTGCGAACGCCCTCAACCAGTGGTGGGAGCGTCAGCGCGATGCTCGCATGCTCCGCACGCAGCGCCGCCCGCTGCCGATGGAGCGTGTGACCCCCGCAGCCGTGCTCGCGTTGGGCAGCGTGCTCTCAATCGTTGGCGTCGGTGTTTTGTGGGCAGGCTGCGGCTTGCCCGCCGCGCTGGTCTCGCTCACCTGCGTGCTCGTGTACGTCCTGCTCTACACGCCGCTCAAGCCCATCACGTCTCTTGCGACCTACGTCGGCGCGATCCCCGGCGCGCTCCCGCCGCTCATCGGCTGGGCCGCGTCCAGCGGCGGCTCACTCGATGTGCTCATGCAGGCCGGTGGCCTGTCGCTCGTCGCGCTGATGACCGTGTGGCAGATCCCGCACTTCATGGCCATCGCGTGGATGTATCGCGACGACTACGCCAAGGGCGGATTCTGCGTGCTGCCCACCCGCGACCCTCTGGGCATCAAGACCTCCCGCGTCATCGTCATCTGGACACTGCTCTTGATCCCCGCGACGCTGGCCCCGGCCTGGGCGATGCCCACGCGACTGGGCTGGTTCTACATCGCAGTGGCCGCGCTCACCGGCCTGGTCTTTGCAGTGCTTGCATGGCGTCTTGTCCGCTCCCGCGAGCGGGGCGACGCGCGCCGCGTCTTCTTCGGGTCGATCATCCATCTGCCGCTCTTGCTGCTCGCCATGGTCGGCGAGGCGCTTGTGCGTGTTGCCCTCAGCCAATGATCTGCGGCGCATGAGCGGCACAGACCTCGCCATCTCGATTCGCAACGTCACCAAGACGTTTCCACCCTCGCGACGCGGCGGTGAATCGCGCACCGCGCTCGCCGGGGTCTCGCTCGACATCCCACACGGGCAGTGGCTCGCGCTGCTTGGGCCCAACGGCTGCGGCAAGTCGACGCTCCTCAAGGCGATTTCGCTCACCCATGCGCCAGCGTCGGGCACGATCGACGGCTTGGACACACCCGACCTTCACCACGCGCCCGGCGAGGCCCGCCGCGCGTTCCTCGCGCGACTTGGCGTGGTGTTCCAGGAGCCCGCGCTCGACAGTTTGCTGACGATCCGCGAGAATCTGCACACGCAAGCGGCACTCGTGGGGCTTTCGCGGAACGACGCCGCTCGCCGCATCGGCGAAGTGAGCGAGAGCCTGAGCATCACGCCGCGGCTCGACGAGCGCGTGAATACACTTTCGGGCGGCCTGCGTCGACGTGCGGACCTCGCCCGCGCGCTGCTGCACAGTCCTGACCTCTTGCTCCTCGACGAGGCGACGACTGGCCTCGACCTCGCGGCTCGTCGCGAGTTCTGGGATCTCATCCGCGATCTGCGCCGCCGCCAGCCGCGCATGACGATCATCGCCACGACGCACCTGATGGACGAGGCGGAAGCGGCGCAGATGGTCGCGATGATGTCGCGTGGACGGATCGCCCGTGTCGGCACGCCCGCCGAGATCCGCGCATCAATCGGCAAGAGCGTGATCCGCGTGCCCGTCGGCGTTGACAACGCCAAGGCGCGCGAGATCCTCGCCGCCCATCGCATCGAATCTCGCGTTGTCGCCGGAGTTCTCACATCGTCAGTGGCCCAGGTTGACGCCGCCTCAGAGGCCGTTCGTGTTCTCGCGGCGTCGGGCGTCGCGTTTGAGTTCGGCCCGCCCACGCTCGGCGACGCGTATCTTGCCATCACCGGCGAAGGGCTTGAGACCGGCAACGTATCGAGCGATGCGGAGGCCGCGGCATGAGCGAGCCCGCCCGTTCGAACCCCGCGATTCCCGCGCTGCTCGCGATGCTGCATCGCGAGTGGACACGCTTTGTTCGCCAACCTTCACGCCTCATCGCGTCCGTGCTCACGCCGCTGATGATGTGGGTGCTCGTCTCCTCTGGCCTGTCCGGCGGCATGAGCATGCTCACCGGTTCCGGCGCAGGATCTTCCTCCGCCAGCGGCGTCAACTACGCGGCCTACTCCCTTCCCGGCATGGCGACGCTCACCGTCGTCTTCAGCGCGATCTTCGGCGCGATCTCGCTCATCGAGGATCGACACAGCGGCTTCCTGCAAGGTGTGCTCGTCGCCCCTGCTCCCGCGTGGTCATGGGTCGGTGCCAAGCTGCTCGGCGGCTCCTTGCTCGCCACCGCACAGGCTTCGATCCTTTTGCCGCTCGTCCTGATTCACTCCTCGGGCGTGACGCCGCTTGGCTTCCTCCTCGCAATCGGCGGCATGTTCCTCATCGCCACGTTCGTCGGCGCACTCGCGCTCGCTTTGGCGTGGCGTGTTGACAGCGTCCAAGGCTTCCACGGCGTGATGAACACGCTTCTTATGCCGATGTGGCTCCTCAGCGGCGGGCTGTTCCCGCTTTCCACCTCCAGCGGTTGGCTCCGCACGCTGATGCTCGCCAACCCGCTCACGTGGGGCACCGCTGTCGTCCGCGGCGGGCTCGGTGCCGCGGCCGATGTCCCCGGCGGAATGCCCGGCGCACTCGCGATCGCCGCCAGCGTCGCACTTGCCGCCTCCATCGTCACGCTGCTGAGCATGAGCCGACGCTGACGCGATTTCGCGCGTCCCACGCACCCAACCCGAACGCATACGGTTCCCCGCGTGCTCGACCTCGCTGCCATCCCGTTCGGCGTGCGCGTGCAGGACGGCTGGTGGCTGCTCCTCGTGCCCCTCATGCTCGTCCCGATCGTGCTGGCGTGGCCGGGCATGGCCCTCATGTCGCCGCTGCGCCGCTGGATGAGCGTCGCGCTGCGGGTTGCGCTCGCGACCATCATCGCGTTGTCTCTCGCAGGGCTCAATGCAACCCGCGAGTCCGACCGTCTCGCCGTGGTCGCGGTGCTCGACGTGTCCGACTCGGTTCGCCGGCTTGCGGGCAGCGGCAGCCTCGATCGTTCTGCGACGTTTCTTGATGCCGCCTTGCGCGATCGCCGCCCCGATGACGTGCTTGGCGTCGTCGCTGCCGGCGCGATTCCCGCCGCAGTGGCCAGCCCGACGGGCACCGGTCTCGGCGGTCGCTCGCTCGACCTTGCCCTCGGCTCGGGCACAAACCTCGAGGCGGGCCTTCGACTGGCTCGCGCCATGGTCCCGCCCGACGCCCGCGCGCGAATCGTGCTGGTCTCCGACGGCAACCAGACCGCGGGCGACGTTCTCGCCGCGGCCCGCGAGATGGCCGGCCAGATCAGCATCGACGTCCTGCCCGTGCGTATCGATGTGACGCGCGAAGCCCGCATCGAAGCAGTCGAAGCCCCGCAGAACGCCGCGGCAGGCGCCATCGTCAGCGTGCGTGTGCTGCTCTCGACAACCGCTCCCGTCGGCGGCGTGCTGCGCCTGTTCAGCGAGGCAGCCGCCGGGCTTGATCCCCAGCCCCTCGCCGCCCGCCGTGTCGCGCTCGCGCCCGGACGCACGATCGAGGTCTTCGACGTCACCTTGCCGCCCGGTCGTGTGCATCGGTTTCTGGCGAGGCTGGAGCCGGATGCGACGTCAAGCGCGACGGGCGCTCCGCCCGCGGACACCATCGCCGAGAACAACGAAGGCCGCACATTCACGATCACGCCGGGCCAAGGGCGCGTGTTGCTCATCGAGGGCCAGGCGCGCCCGACCGATCCACCGTTGCAGCGTGTGCTCAACGACGCCGGTTACAGCGTCGATCGCGTCACACCCGCGTCGGCACCCGCCGATGTCGTTGGTGCACAGGCGTACGACCTGGTCATCCTCGACAACGCGCCGGCGGACGCGTTCTCCCCCGCGGCGATGAACACGCTCGTCTCGCACGTCCGTGATCTCGGCGGGGGGCTTGTGATGCTCGGCGGCCGCGAATCGTTCGGAGCAGGCGGCTACAAGGGCACACCCATCGAGCCGCTGCTGCCCGTCAATCTCGACTTGCCTGAGCGATTGGTCGAGCCTGAATCCGCCGTGGTGTTGGTGCTCGACAACTCTGGTTCGATGTCGCGCAGCGTGATGGGTTCGTCTCGCTCGCAGCAGGCGATCGCCAACGAGGCCGCCGCGGCCGCCGTGCTCTCGCTCGACAAGCGTGATCTTGTCGGGGTGATCGTTTTCAACTCGTCGTTCGACGTCCTCGTCCCGCTCGCGGCCAACACTGACGCCCGCGCCAGTGCCCAGCGCGTGCTGGCGATCAACAGCGATGGCGGCACGGACTTGCCGCCCGCACTCCGCGAAGCCGCACGCCAACTTGACGCTGTCAAGGCCAAGTCCAAGTCCATCATCGTGCTTACGGACGGCATCTCGCTCGGCAAGGAGCAGCTCACGCAACTCAGTACGGAGTTGAAAGAGCGTGAGATCACCGTGTCAGCGATCGCCGTCGGTGACGACGCCGATCGAGCCGGCATGAAGGCAATGGCCGACGCCGGCGGCGGCACATTCTTTGACGTGCGCAATCCGATGACGCTGCCGCGCATTCTTGTGCGTGCCGTGCGCGTCGCGCGCAGCCCGCTCGTGCGTGAGCGTCCGTTTGTGCCGCTGGTCGTTGATCCGCGCTCGCCGCTCGTACAGGGCCTTGACGCGTTTCCGCCGCTCGGCGGTCTCTCGCTGACACAACCCAAAGTCGGCGCGACGATCAGCAACGTGCTGGCCTCCGACGCCGGTGATCCCGTGCTCGCCGCGTGGTCGTTTGAGCTGGGTCGCGTCGTCGCGTTCACCAGCGACGCGTCGCGTTGGGCCGAGCGCTGGCTTGATTGGCCCGGCTATCGCACCTTCTGGCTGCAAGTCGCCCGAAGTGCGGTGCGGGCCCAGACCGCGGCTGCGGTGCGTGCCGAGTTGACGCCCTCGCCGGGCCGCTTGCAGATTCGAGCAACGCTCGATCGTGCCAGTGCGCCCGCGGACTCGGGTGACGCCGCCGTCCAGATGCAAGCGACGCTGTACGCCCCCGACGGCACAAGCCGCGTCGTCCCGCTCGCACAAGTCGGGCCGGGGCAGTACGAAGGTTCCGCCGACGCCCGCGACAACGGCACATACTTCGCGATCGTTCGTCCCACCATCAGCGGGCGTGCCATCGCGCCGTCGCTCGCGGGCGCAACGCTCGCCGGTGACGACGAGTTCAAGCGGCTTTCGACCAACACGGAGTTGCTCCAGTCGATCGCGACGACCACCGGTGGACGCGTGCTCGGCCCGGACGACGCTGCAAAGCTCTTTGATCGCGGTGGCGTCCCGCCGCGTCGCGCGAGCATCCCGCTCTGGCCGACACTTCTGCCGTGGATCGTCGTGCTCACGCTCGCCGATATCTCGTGCCGGCGCATCGCATGGGACCGCTGGCTCCGCCGCGAACGCCAAGCGCGAGCGGCACAACCCGGCACCGCGGCCACGCTCGAACGGCTTCGCGAGTCGCAACCGGTTGGGCCTGTTGAGTCAATCACGCTCGGAACCGCGGAAGCCCGCGAACTGGTCCAGGCGGCACGTGATCGCCGGCGTGCCCAGCGGTTGCAAGGCATCGTCGCCGATCGCGACCAGTCGCCTCTGCACGCAAGCGCCGACCATGTGGTGCCTCCGTCAGGACGCGACAACGCCGCGGCAGAGACGCCCGCAGGCGCCGACCTGCTTCGAGCTAAACGTCGTGCTCGCGAGAAGTACGAAGACGACTGACCAACGACGGACCAGATCGCGTTTCCGAATCGCATCCCGACACCACGCCTGACCATGAACACGCTGACTTGTCACTTCTTGCCAGACCACGTCGATCGCACCGCGCTCCACGGCGTGGTGGTCGTCATTGATCAACTACGTGCATCATCGACGATCGTCGCCGCCCTCGCCGCCGGTGCGTCAGGCGTCGTCCCATGCCTGACTCCCGACGACGCGCGGGCAGCTCGCACGCGGCTTGGCGGCGCGACGCTGCTCGGTGGCGAACGTCACGGCACGCTCATCGACGGCTTCGATCTCGCCAACTCGCCGAGCGAGTACACGCCCGAGCGCGTTGGTGAGCGCGTCATTGCGTTCACGACCACCAACGGCACGCGTGCGCTGCTGCACGCCAGCAATGCCGCGTGCGTCCTGATCGGCTGCCTAAACAATCGCGCGGCGGTCGCCTCTGCGGCTCTGGCGATCGCCGCCCAGCGCACCCTCCCGATTCATCTGCTCTGTGCCGGCACCGGCGGCGTGGTGTGTCTTGATGACGCCCTGGCCGCCGGCGCAATCGCGCACGCGATCCGCGCAACGGACACGAGCCGACCGTGCGACGACATCTCGATGCTCGTTCATCACGCGTTCCTGCACGCACACCAGCGCGATCTGCTCGCCGCGATGCAGGCGTCACTCGGTGGCTCAAACCTCGTCGCGATCGGGCTTGCGGCCGACGTTGCCTCCTGTACTCGGGTTGATGTCACGCCGGTCGTCCCGATCCTTGATCGCGCGACTGGAATGTTGACCCGCTGGCACGGTGCGTCGACCTGATTCAGTCGGCGTGCGAACTCACCATCCACACCGACTTGTCGAGATCGCGCGAGATCTGCGTGAACAGATCCGCCGTGCCTGCATCGCCGTATTCTTCGGCCAAGGCGATCGCGGCCCGCACGTGCGTCGCCAGGGCGCTCAGTGATGCCCCGAGCGTGCGCACATGCTCGCTCCACGTCAGCGTGCCCGTCGGATATCTGGGCAGACGGGTGCGAGTGACGACGCCCGCGATCGTTCCATCCGGCGCGGCGCCAAGTTGCACGACACGCTCCGCCAGTTCGTCGGCGTGCTCTTGGGCCTGCTCCGCGACGGTGTCAAACAGCTCGTGCAGCCCGACGAAGTTCGGTCCTCGGACGATCCAGTGGGCCTGCTTTGCCTGCTGCGACAGATCGATCGTGTCTGCCAGCAACTGGTTGAGCAGCGTTGCAACGGACGTGCGGGCTTCCGCGGGCAGGTTGATCGGAATCATTGACGTGCTCCGGTGGTTCTCGTCTCAGCATGCGGCAGGCCAACGCGATTCGCCGCAGCGCAGTTGTCGATCTCCACAGCCTTTGATGCTCGGCCCGCGATGGCGTGACACACTCCTTACACTGCCTGCGTGAGCCGCGAAGCGCCATCTCCAGGCAACGCCGTCGCCCTGCGTGAGCTGGGCGTGCGTGTCATTCAGACGCTTCGCCAGCGGAACTTCATCGCGTACTTCGCGGGCGGGTGCGTCCGCGACGAACTGCTTGGCATCACGCCCACCGACTACGACGTCGCGACGGACGCAACGCCCGACACACTTCGCGACATCTTTCCGCGGACCAGTGAAGTGGGGGCCTCCTTTGGCGTTGTGCTTGTCCGCGAGCATCGCCTGAGTATCGAGGTCGCAACCTTCCGCTCCGATGGGCCGTATTCCGATCGGCGTCGTCCCGACCACATCCGTTTCAGCGATCCCAAGTCCGACGCGCTGCGCCGCGATTTCACGATCAATGCGATGTTCTTGGATCCGCTCGCTGATTCAAGCGACGCGCTCATCGACTACGTGGGTGGCCGCGCCGATCTTGAATCCCGCGTGGTGCGTGCCGTCGGCGACGCGGATGCACGATTGCGCGAAGATCATCTGCGTGCACTGCGTGCCGTGCGGTTCGCGGCCCGCCTCGGCTTTGCGATCGAACCGGGCACTGCCGCGGCGATCACGCGTCACGCCGCAGAACTCTCGGGCGTCAGTCGTGAGCGGATCGGCGATGAGCTTCGCCGCATGCTCTCGCATCCGAGCCGCGCCGACGCGTGTCGTCTCCTCAACGATCTGCGCCTCGACGCAGCCGCCCTCGATGAGCCGTGGCGTCGCATCGCGCCGACGGTCGTCGGTCAGCTCCCCGCAGACGCAGGGGCCATGCTGACGTTGGCCGCGTGGATGCTTGATCGGATCAGTTCTGGTGACGAGGTGACGTCCATCACGCCGACGCGCATGCATGACGCGGTCCAAGCCGCCCGTCGCGCCCGCCGCGAGCTCTGCCTGAGCAACGAGGAGTCCGCCGAACTCGTGGGCGTGCTTGAGAACACGCGCCTCGCGCTCGTGGAGTGGGGGACCGCGGGCGTCGCCGCCCGCAAGCGCCTCGCCGCGCGGCGGTACTTTGCCGACTCCATCATCCTGCTTTCGATCGTCCATCCCGCACTCGCCCTGGCCGTCCGCACCGACATCGACGCACTCGAAGCCGATGGCGTCGGCCTTCAACCGCCTCCCTTGGTTTCGGGTGATGATCTGATCGCGGCAGGGTGGGTACCGGATCCCCAGTTCAAGGGGGTGCTCGATTCTGTCTACGACGCCCAGTTGGAGGGCCAGATTCGCACGAAAGTGGAAGCCCTGGAACTTGCCCAAAGTCTGCGCGTCTAACTCCAATGCCGTTACACTGTCTGCGAACCTGCGGGGCGGATTGCCGCGTATGGGGTTTGCAGGGCGACGCCCCGGTCGGGGACGCGATCGGCGCTTCCCACGAGTTTGTCGGCGTTGTGTCTTTGGCGACGCACCCCGGGGGGGTGTGTCGGTTGGCGAGAAGAACCGTTCCTCGGGAAGTGCATCATGCGAACGTTTGGAACTTCGGGCAAGGCGGCCACCATTGGGCAGCGGCTTCTTGCGTGTGTCGGGGCTGCCGTGCTCGGCGCGATCACGTTGCTCCCGGCGACCAGGGCGTCCGCCAAGCCGTTCGTGGTTCAGCCCCAGCTCCGTCAGGCGTCGGACTCCGGCGCCGCGGCCAAGCCGGCTGAGAAGGCCCCGACGCAGGACACGATCATCTTCAAGAATCAGCGCGTGCTCACCGGCACGATCGTGTCTGAGACCGCGGACGTCATCGTCTTCAAGGGTAAGGTCAACGGCATCGACCTGAACACCGAATACAAGAAGTCTGAAATCCTCGAGATCAAGCGCGGCGTCAAGGTCAACGTGCCCACAGCCGCGCCGAGCAAGAACGCGACCCCGACCGAGCCGGTGAAGGCCGAAGAGCCGACGATCGGCGCGGATCCGTCGAAGAAGCGCGTCTACTTCGTTGATCTCGTCGGCGTTTTTGGCGAAGAGATCTCCGAGCAGCCGCTGCGCAGCATTATCAAGGACGCCGTCAAGTCCAAGGCCGACGTCATCGTCTTCAAGATGAACAACGATTGGAAGCGCCGTGACGGCCTGGGCAGCAAGCTCCCCAACGACGCAGCCCGCTTCGACTTGCTCTTCCGCGCCGAGAAGATGATGCCCATCTTCCGCGACGAAGTGCCTCTGCTTGAGAATCCTCCCCGCATCGTCTTCTGGGTTGACCAGGCGATGGGCGGCGCGGCGTTCATGCCGCTGATGGCCAAGGACATCTTCTTCACCAGCCAAGGCCGCATGGGCGGTGTCGGTGACCTCGGCGAGATCTTCGAAGGTACGGGCGACGAAGTCGTCCGCCAGAAGCAGCGTTCGCTCCGTCTTGGTCACGCCAAGGGCGTCGCCAACCTCGGCGGGTACGACCCTCGCATCGTCGAGGCGATGTGCATCAAAGACTTTGTGCTCAGTGTTTCCTTCGAGGAAGGCAAGCCCAAGTTCTATGAGCGCATGCCCGAGAACCCCGGCGAAGTGCTGTTGACCGACGACGGCAAGGGCATCAACGTCGATGACCTCCGTTCGCGTGCTGCGAACGAAGGCAACGACGTGCTCACCCTCAACGCCAAGATCGCGCGTGATATCGGCCTCTCCAAGGGCACGGCCGACACCAAGGAGGAACTGCTCTTCCAGCTCGGTCTTGATCGCGTCGCGGATGTGATCCCCGACAGCCAGGGCCAGCGCATCATGAAGGGCTTTGCCGACACCCTCTACAACCAGCAGCGGCGCATCATCAACAACTTCCGCAAGTGGGGCGAGATCCAGGTGCAGGGCTCGTACGACGAACGTACCGCTGCCCGCAACAAGCAGCTCCAGATCGTGCGTGACATGATCAGCATCTTCAAG
Source organism: Planctomycetota bacterium (assembly GCA_033763695.1). Lineage (GTDB taxonomy): Bacteria > Planctomycetota > Phycisphaerae > Phycisphaerales > UBA1924 > JANRKB01. The sequence continues at coordinate 23,711 of JANRKB010000010.1, forward strand.
CAGTATGGCGAGGCGCTTAGCCAGCTCTGGCTCTTTGAGAACGAGGTCCCTGAGCAAGAGTTCTGGGAAGGGCTCGAGTCACAGATCAAGCGTCAGCAACTCGCCGACAAGAAGTAACGGACACAGTGGATCGTCTCGGGCCGCCTGCGCCACGCGGGCGTCGTCTCTGACACACACGAGGGAACCATGTTGAATCTGAAGAACGTCATCCGATCGACCGCCGCCGCCCTGGCACTGGGTGCGGCGATCCTGTTCGCACCGGCCCACGCGTACGCGGGTGACGCGACGCTCAAGCTCAAGGACGGCCGCACGCTCGTCGGCGAAATCGTCAAGCAGGAAGAGGGCTACGTCTGGATCAAGTACAAGATCGGCGATCTTGTCAAGACCGAGATGTTCGGCCCGTCCGAGATCGACAAGCTCACCAAGGATGAGGCAGTCGCCAAGCCCGCAGCAGCCGACCCCTCAAAGCCCGCCGATGGCGACAAGCCCGCTGACGCGGCCGCCGCTGCTGGTGCCGCCGCTGCTTCAGACGAGGATGCGCCGAAATTTGTCCGTCGCCCCGGTGTTCCCCGCGCCGCGGTGCTCACGCTGGGTGAGGGCGGCGACAAGGACATGGTGGGTGAGTACATGACCGCCCACGCACTTCGCGAGGCGATTCCCAAGCTGCAGGCCGAAGGCGTTGACATCGTTGTCTTTACGATCAACTCGGGCGGCGGCTACGGCTTTGAAGTGCCGCGCATCTCCGACGTCATTCACAACGAGTACAAGAAGAAGTTCCGCACGGTCGCGTGGATCAAGAGCGCGATCTCGGCCGCGGCCATGTCTGCCCACTGCATGGATGAGATCTACTTCATGCCCGAGGGCAACTACGGTGCATGTACGGGATGGTTTGGTTCGCTGATCGCGGTGAAGGGCCGCGAACTCGAAGAGAGCCTCCTGCTCATGGAGAGCATCAGCGCCCGCGGCAACCACGATCCCAAGATCATGCGCTCGATGCAGATCATGGAGCCGCTCTCGGCGACCATCGACAACAACGGCGATGTGACGTGGTTCCAGGACGAGACCAGCGGCCAAGAAGTTGTGAACCGCAAGGGCAAGATCCTCACGTTTGACGCTCCCACGGCGCAGCGCTTCAAGTTCTCCAAGGGCACGGCCGCAAACATCGACGAACTCGGCAAGGCGATGGGTTTCACCGAGGTGGACTGGGTCGGTGTCAAGAAGCCCGGCAAGCCCTATCCGGTGAGCAAGGCCGAAGAGATGCAGATTGCCTTCCGCAATCAGGTCTTTGAGGACAGCCGTAAGACCCGCCAGTACTTCACCGATCTCAACGCCGACTTCGCGGCCGCCAATGCCGAGCAGGATCGTCAGGCCCGCGGCAAGTTCGTCAACCGCTGCTGGGAGTCGCTCAACAAGATCAAGCGGATGTGCAAGAACAATCCCAACTTCATGCTCACCGTCATTGGCGTCGAGGATGAACGCGGATTCCGCGAGTGGTACGAGAAAATCGAGTACGACCTTCGTCGCCTGATGTCGGGCCGCTGAGTGATCGGATTCCATCTTTGCCCGTTCATCGCCCCGTCACTCTGGCGGGGCGATTTCTTTGGCGGCGTTCCACTGGTCTTCGGCGCGGGCTGCCTATAAACCGCCCATGACTTGTTTGGGCGTTCTGGGCGAGCACGCGACCATCACCCGCGTTCGGCTTGCCGGCGTGACGATCGCGCACCTCGTCGTCGATTTCCTCTCGTACCTCATCATTCCGCTCATGAGCGTCGTGGAGGGCCGCACGCACCTCACGCCGTCGCAGGGCGCGATTCTGCTTGCGACCGGTTCGGTCAGCAGCGGCGTCATCCAGCCCATCGTCGCGATCATCGGCGACAAGTATGACACCCGATGGATCGGGCCGCTGGGTTTGCTGCTCGCTGCCGTCGCAATGGGGCTGCTCGGCTACGTTGATTCGTTCGCCGGAGTCATGCTCCTTCAGGCGATCGGTGCGGCGGGTGTGGGGGCGTTTCATCCGCCCGGCGCAGCCCTCATGGGGCATCTCTCCGGGCGGCATCGCGCGCTCGGCGTCGCGATTTTCTACTCCGCAGGCATGTTCGGCGGCATTCTCGGCAATGTCTCCGGCCCCGTGCTCAACGCCCGCTTCGGTCTTGAGCGGTTCGTGTGGCTGATCCCCGCTGGCGTTGTCTTTACGGCCATGCTCGCGTGGGTCGGCTGGAGCGTCACACACCTCCATGCACACGCCCGCCACGAGCACAACGCGCTCTCAGTCGAGGAGCGTCGACTCCGCTGGCGCGGCGTGTGGATGCTCTACCTCGGCAATGTCCTCCGCTTCACCGTCAACATGATGATGGTCAAGATCATCATCCGCTGGACCGAGGTCGAGGCCATGCAGCGGGCTGGCGTGAGCGTGCTGGATGAGGTGACCCGGAAGGCCGCGTCGCAGATCAACGGCCCGCTTCAGGGCGCGATGCAGATCGGCATGGGCATCACCGGTCTGCTGGTCGGGTTTCTGGTGGCCGACTCGCGTCATCGCCAGATGCTGATCTGGGTGCCCTGCATCGGTGCCGCGGCCATCGGCGCGTTCCCGTTCGCGGGCGGGCAGACCACCGCGTTCCTGCTGGCTGTCGCGGCGGGCGTCGCCTACGGCGGAATCATGCCCATCACGATTACCCTCGCCCAGCGCCTGCTGCCACATCGCACGAGTCTCGCCTCGGGTCTGATGATGGGCGGTGCCTGGTCTATTGCTGGCATTGGGCCCACGCTCGCCCAGTGGCTCATGCACGACTTTGGCATGCTCGTCGCGTGCGAGGTCACGGCCGCGCTTCTGGTGGCATCTGGCGTCCTTGGCCTTTGGGTCCACCCGCCCGCCAACCCGACGCAGCGTGCCTCCGGCGCTCGGAACGACCTGCTGCGCGTGGCTGAGGAAGCCCGTTCCTAAGGCGTGGCCTTGCCAGACCGTGGACTTGTCAGGGGTTACGCGAGCGGTTTCGTCCAGCTGCCCTTGGAAGATGACCACGGCAACGAGGCGGGGTATACTCTCCTCCCCAAGGCGGCCGTCCTGGACGGCTGCGGAGGGCTTGTAGCTCAGTTGGCTAGAGCGCACCGCTGATAACGGTGAGGTCGGCAGTTCGAATCTGCCCAGGCCCATTGAATCTTCCGTCCCGTCAGGGACGGGTGACGCGAGCATGGCGGGGCGTCCGAGAGGGCGCCCCGTTTTCGTTTGTCTCGCGGCCTCCGGATCGCGCCTGTCGCGAACGCCGCGTGGCGGGTTTGGGGGCGTGCGCCGGTCGGGTATGATGGCTTTTGACGGATGGGTGGATGGATCCTCGCATCCGTGGTCAGGGTTGGATGAGTTGACCCCCTCGTGGGCTGGTTCTTGTGCGTCCCCGGCCTTGATGCCTGTGGTGACGCGGAAAGGGGCGTTTTTGTGATGCGTATCAACGTGGTGGGCAAGGGAATCGAGATCACCGACGCGATCAAGACGCACGCCGAGGGCAAGGCGAGCAAGCTCCCGCGATACTTCGATGGTGTCCAGCAGATCACGCTCACCGTCGCCAAGGAAGACCACCACAAGCACGGCCAGATCGGCGTTGAACTCGTGGTTGATGTCGAGAAGCATGAAGACTTCGTTTCGCACGCCGCCGGGGAAGATCTCTACCTCGCCATTGATGCCGCGGTGCAGAAGGCGTCGCGCCAGCTCAGTGACTTCAAAGAGAAGCTCAAGATGGGCAATCGTTGAGCGAAGGGCCGGGGTCTGGGCCTGCGGGCAAGCGGGCGAAGTGGGAACGCGAACCGGGAGCTGGTGGCGTGGTCAAGCTGAGTGAACTCGTGCCGCAGTCGTCGATCATCACACCTGTCAGCGGGAGCACCCGCGACGAGGTGATCGGCCAGTTGCTCGACTCCCTGGTCGAGAGCGGCATCGCGCAAAAGAGCGTGCGTGACGAGCTTTACGGCAAGATCATGGAGCGAGAGCGACTCTCGACCACCGGCTTTGGCAAGGGCGTCGCCGTGCCCCACGTCAAGCACCACAGCATCACCAAGATGGGCGCCGCGATCGGCCTCGCGCCGCGCGGCGTCGACTTCGCGTCGCTCGACCGCCAGCCCGTGTTCAGCGTCGTGCTGCTGCTCTCGCCCGCCGACCGTCCCGACGACCATTTGCAGGCGATGGAAGCGATCTTCAAGAGCCTGAGCAAGGACACCTTCCGCCGCTTCCTGCGTCAGGCTGCCAGCGTTCAGGAAGTCCGCGATTTGCTTCTTGAGGCGGATGCACACACACTGGGCGGCTAAACGCGTCGCTGGCAAACGCGACACTCGGCTGAAATCGGATCGGACCTGCGGAATCGGATTGGTGATGGGACAGAGGCAAGAAGTGAACGCGACCGTCGTGAATCGGCTCGGGCTGCACGCCCGGCCTGCGATGGCGTTCGTTGACCTCGCCGGCACCTTCACTAGCGACATCAAGGTCGCCAAGGACGACACCGAGGTCGATGGCAAGAGCATCATGATGATGATGATGCTTGCCGCGGCTCAGGGCGCTGTCCTCAAGATCACCGCCGAGGGTGATGACGCCAGCGATGCCTGCGCCAAGCTCAAGGCGCTGGTTGAAGGCGGCTTTGACGAAGAGTGACTTCGACGGCGCGACACGCCACTCCTGATTGACCAACCGAAAACGAAGAAAGGACCGCCGGGGTTGACGGCGGTCCTTCTCGGGGTTTGCGTGAGCGGGGTAGCCCACGCGTGGTGGTGGTGCTGGTGACGGGCTCCGCCCGCGTGCTTTACAGCTTGAACTTGCCGACCAGCGACTGGAGCAGTTCAGCCTGCTGGCTCAGCTGCGTCGCCGCCTGAGCCGCCTGCTGTGCGCCCTGGGTCGATTCGAGGGCCACTGCATTGATCTGCTCGATGCTGCGGCTGATCTGCTCGCTAGCCGCGGACTGTTCCTCGGCGGCGGCGGCGATGGATTCGACCATCGTCGCGACGCTCTTAGATGCACCGACGATCTTGCCGAGTGCGCCGCCCGCGCTGTTGGCGAGCTCGACGCCCTTGGCAACCCGCTTGGAGCCCGACTCGATGCGCTGCACCGCGCCGTCAGTTTCGGTCTGGATCTCCTTGATGCTGCTGGCCACTTCCTCGGTCGCGGTGGTGGTGCGTTCAGCAAGCTTGCGGACTTCATCGGCGACGACGGCGAAGCCACGACCGTGCTCGCCGGCCCGGGCGGCTTCGATCGCCGCGTTGAGGGCCAGCAGGTTGGTCTGCTCGGCGATGTCGTTGATGACTTCAATGATCTGGCCGATCTGCTCGCCCTTCTTGCCCAGACTGGTGACGGCCTCGGCGGAGCGCTTCACGTCGTCGGCGATCTGCGTGATCTCATCGACGGTTTCGCGGACCACGCCGCCGCCGGTGTCGGCTTCGGTCTGTGAGTCCTTGGCGGCCTTGGTCGCGTCGGAAGACTTCTTGGCGACTTCGGCGACGCTGGCGGACATTTCCTCGACGGCGGCCGACACCTGGCTGGTCTGGGCCTGCTGACGCGAGAGGCCGGCGGACATCTCTTCGCTGCTGGCGGCGATCTGGGTGGCGGCGGCGGCGACTTCACGCGTGACGCCCGACACCTGGCTGATCAGGCCGTGCAGATTGTTGATGAACGTATCGAACCAGTGGCCAAGCTGACCGATTTCGTCGCCGCGATTGAGGGCCAGACGCTTGGTGAGGTCGCCGTCGCCGGTGGCGATGTCCTTGAGCATGGCGATGACGCTGCTGAGCGGGCGGCTCAGGAGGCTGCGCAGCAGCCACGCGAACCCGCCGCAGGCGACGAGGACGAGCGGAAGGGTGAAGATCAGGCCGTCGCGGAAGAAGCTAGCGACCTGCTGATCCATGTGGGCGAGCGGCATGGCGACTTCATACGCGCCGTGCATGTCGCCGGGCTTCCAGCCTTCCATCTTGAAGCCGAGCGCGTCGTTGCCGTCGAACTTGCCTTGCGCGTCCTTGGTGTCGTACTTGGCGGGATCGCCGTGGCACATCATGCACGATTCGTCGAGCTTGATGGCGCGCATGTAGTGAAGGGTGTTGGTGGCGGGGTCGATGCGACCGATGCTGCTCTCGCCACCGGCGGCGACCTGCTTGGTGAGGTCGGTGAGGAGTTGGCCGCGGAACGAGTTGGGCTCGACGGCGTTCTTCTCGTTGCGGGCGTCGTAGGCCGGGACTTTGAACTCGATGCCTTCTTCCTTCGCGGCCTTGCCGGCGGCGGTCCAACCTGCGACGACGGGGATGGTGTTGTAGAACTTGGTGTCGCTGTACTTGCCGCCCTTAGCGACATAGGCAAGGGCTTCATCAAGCAGCGCCTTAGTGTCGAACGCACCCTTGGACTGGAGTTCGGAGGTGTGGTTCTTGGCTTCGTCGGCGACGGCAGTGAACGCGGCTGCCTTCTCCATCATCGCAGCGCGCGCATCCTCTTTGTAGTGACTCATGAAGACGGCGTAATTGACGCCGACGACGGCCACAACAACACCGGCCACAGTTGCGATGATCTTGGTCGTGAGCGACAAGCCCTTCTTGGATTCCGCCATGTCTTCACCCTTTCACTAGGACACACATACGCCGCCACCACCGGCGGCTCGGATCGTGAATCGGATGCGCAAGGGTGGAAAATCAATGATTCTGGATAGGTAAGGGTGCTGAATCGGGGGAAAGCCCCGGGATCCGGATCGACCTGAACGACAGCCCCCCCGGACAGGCGTCCGAGGGGGCCGACGTGGTGGCGAGATGTATGGGCCGGAACTCTCAGACCCTGAACCGGCCAACGAGCGCTTGAAGACTCTCGGCCTGCTGGCTGAGCTGGCTTGCGGCCTGTGCCGCCTGCTGAGCACCTTGGGTCGACTCGAGCGTGACGGCGTTGATCTGCTCAACGCTACGGCTGATCTGCTCGCTGGCCGCGGACTGCTCCTCGGCGGCGGCAGCGATCGATTGCACCATCGTCGCGACGTTCTGCGAAGAGGAGACGATCGCGTTGAGTGCGCCGCCCGCGCTGCTCGCCAGTTCAACGCCCTTGGCAACGCGCTGTGAACCGGCTTCGATCGCCTTCACCGCGCCGTCCGTCTCGGACTGGATCTCCTTGATGCTGCGGGCCACCTCTTCAGTCGCGGTGGTGGTGCGCTCGGCGAGTTTGCGGACCTCGTCGGCGACGACGGCGAAGCCGCGGCCGTGCTCGCCAGCGCGAGCCGCCTCAATCGCGGCGTTGAGCGCGAGCAGGTTGGTCTGCTCGGCGATGTCGTTGATGACTTCGATGATCTGGCCGATCTGCTCGCCCTTCTTGCCCAGGCTCGTGACGGCCTGGCTGGACTTGCTCACGTCGCCAGCGATCGACTGCATTTCCGTCACGGTCTGACGGACCACTTCGCCGCCTTCCGAGGCGCTGGCTTCGGAATCGCCTGCGGCCTTGGAAGCTTCGCCGGACTTCTTGGCGACTTCGGTGACGCTCGCGACCATTTCCTGCACGGCGGCCGAGACCTGGCTGGTCTGGGCCTGCTGGCGCGAGAGGCCGGCGGACATCTGCTCGCTGCTGGCCGCAATCTCGGTGGCGGCAGCCGCCACTTCGCGGGTCGACTGGCCGACCTGCTTGATGATGTCCTGAATCTTGGCGGCAAACAGGTTGAACCACTTGCCCAGTTCGCCCAGCTCGTCCTTGCGGCTCTCGTCGACGCGCTGGGTCAGGTCGCCCTCGCCCTCGGCGATGTCCTTGAGACGATCGACCATGGCGCGGATGGGGCGGGTGATGCCGCGGGCGATGACGAAGGCGGAGCCGATGCCAATGAACATGGCAATGCCGCTGATGGTCATACCGAAGGTGGTGGCTCGCGACAAATTCGCGGCTGCGTCGGTCTGTTGACGATCGCCAAACTCGCGGAGCTGGGTGCGGGCCTCGCCGAGGCGCTTGCGCATCGCGGGGCCAGTGACGTCGAGGACCTCGGTCTGAAGTTTGACGGCGGCGGCGTTTGCTTCGTGTGCCGCGGCGAAGTGGGTCTGATACTGCGCGAACGTGTCCTTCACTTTGGTCAGGTTATCGGCGTCAGCGCCCTTCGCGGCCAGCGCTTGTTCGATCTGCTTGGCTGCGGTGGCAATTGCCTCGGTCGCGGGCGTGGCGTACTTGGTGTCGCCGGTGGTCAGATAACGCACGCCAGCGAGACGCGCGCGGAGCACGGCGTCGCTGACGTCCGCGACGCGAGAGGCCGCCGCGAAGTCGGTGGACTTGTCGGCAGCGGAGTTCATGGCGACCGCGAGTTCGTCGATCTGACGCCCGAGCGGGTTCATTTTCTCCGTGAGCGTCGAGTCGCGCAGCAGCGTAGACTGGGCGACCTGCTCAAACGTAGTTTCATACGTTTTGAGAAGCGTTTCAAGGTCGGCGATCAGAGCCTTGGTGATATCAAGTGTGGAGCCGGCCCGCATTTCGTCCAACGCCTTTTCGGCATCCTTGATCGCCGCTTGCGTCGCTTCGAAGCGCTGAGTAGTCGGTTCAATGACAAAGTCCTTGACGCGGACGCGCGTGAGCATGACGCGGCCATCGAACTCGGCGGCGAAGGCTCCAGCGTCGGTGACGGCGCTGAGACCCGACGAGATGTGCTCAGCGACCTTGATAGTCGAGTGGTTGACGTACGCGAGGCCAGCGATCATCACGAGGAGAGAACCGAAACCGAGGCCGAGTCGACGAGAGATGTTCAGCGTCATGGCGTTTCCCGCAGAAGATGAGCACGCCGACGCAACGAACGCCGTGCCGTACTCGCACGAACGGTCTATCGGGGCGGACTTGCGTTCTCTGCACGAAAAAAGCAAGTGACGTTTTGCTCCCGAAAGCCGAACCACGGAAAAATCGGGGAGCGTGCATCGCACTGATCGCGCCAAGAGGCAGACGCCGAAAAATCAGCAGAGTTTGCGTGAGTGCGATGCTCGGATCGCTACGCTCCAAGGGTTGAGAACTGCGATTCGAGACATCTTGCTCCGTCGGTCGAGAGGTTCGCGCACGGGCGCGGGCCCTTCCGCGCTGCTTGACCGGGCCGCCGTCGATCCGACGGATGAATGCGCGCCGATGCCGAGTCGTAGACGAGGCGGCGAAACCGGGGGCATCACGGCCGATGGCCGACTCAAGAGCGGCAAACTCGCGGGTCTTTCGCTCTCCAGCGCGATCGTCGTGCTGTCGTGGCCCGTGTTTGCCGAGTCCGTCCTCAACTCGCTCGTGGGGCTCACGGACACGATTCTCGCGGCGGGACTGAACGACGGCGGGGCGGCGGCGGATGCCGTGGCCGCGGCGTCATATGGATTGTGGTTCGTCGGTCTGGTGGTGGCGGCAATCGGCGTTGGTGCAACCGCCCTCGTGAGTCGCGCGACGGGTGCGGGGCGCAAGGCCGTGTCCGATGCCGCGGTCGGCCAGACGATGCTGCTTGCGCTGACAGTGGGCGTGGTGGTCGGCATCGGCGTTGCGCTGCTCGCGCATCCGATCGCGATGCTGCTTCATCTGCCGCCCGCGACGGCCGAGGCGTTCCGCTGGTACATGTGGATCTGCTCCAGCGGCGTCGTGACCAACTCGATTCTCTTCGGTGGCATCGCGTGCTCGCGCGGCGCCGGCGACTCGCTCCGCCCGCTGCTCGTGATGATCCTCGTCAACGTCATCAACATGAGCCTCTCGTGGGTGCTCTCGGGCGTTGATCTCAAGTGGTCGAGCATCAACGGCGGCGTGGTCACCTCGCACGTGCTGCTGCACAACACGCTGGGTTTCAACCTCGGGGTCAAGGGAATCGCGCTGGGCACAGTCATCGCAGAACTGGTCGGCGCGCTGGTCATGCTCGTGATGCTCTCGCGCGGCTCACCCGGCGTGACGCTACGTGCGCGGCGGATGAAGCCGCACTGGCACACGCTGGCACGCCTGTGGCGTGTCGGCTGGCCCAACTTCCTCGAAACCGCGGGCATGTGGGCGGGCAACTTCGCGATCATCATCATGATCGGCTGGCTCAACGCGACGAGTTCGGGCTTGCTCGGGTCGCACCTGGTCGCGATTCGCATCGAGTCGTTCAGCTATCTGCCCGGATTCGCGTTCGGAGCCGCGGCTGCGACCTTGGCAGGGCAGTATCTTGGCGCGGGTGCGCCCGAACTTGCCCGGCGCGCGGTGTGGCGCTGCGCGTGGGGTTCGTCGATCTTCATGGGCGCGATGGGGCTGGTGTTTATCTTCATGCCGCAGACGGTGGTGGGGTTGATCTCGTCGCAGGCCCAGCACCTTGAACAGACGCCGAAGGCGCTGTTCATCACCGGCATGATCCAGGTGCCGTTTGCGTTGTCGCTCGTGTTCCGCCAGGCGCTCCGGGCCTCGGGTGATGTCGGGGCGGCAATGTGGATCAGCTGGGTGACGACGTACTTGATGCGTCTGCCTCTGGCCTACGCGCTGACGGGCACGCGGATTCCGCTGCCGGGCTGGCTCGGCGGCGGGACCATCGACAACCCGTTCCCCGATTCGTGGAGCGACCAGCTCGGCGGGCCGCTGGCGGCGGTGTGGGTCGCGTTGTGCGTCGAACTGGTGATCCGCGCGGCGATGTTCACCGGGCGGTTCATGCAGGGCCACTGGGCGCGTCGGCGGGTGTGAATGGCGAGACGGATGTGTCGGGTTCAATGAAGGCACCAAGGCACAAGGCATCGAGGCATGAGGCGGTCGACACGATCGGCGGTGCGCCTCGCTACGATTCGACCATGAGTTCCAGCGCCGATGTCAAGTCGTTGTCGATCGTGCACCATCCGGCGGCGGTGCTTCGCAAGCGTGCGAAGGACATCGCGGCGGTTGATGAAACCGTGCGCGCGGTGGCCGCCAAGATGCTCGACATCATGCGTGACGAGGAAGGCATCGGCCTCGCGGCCCCGCAGGTGGGCCTGTCGTGGCGGATGTTTGTGATTGACATCCCGGAGAGTGATGAGCGATCTGCGGAGAGTGAACTTCCGTCGGCGACGCAGGGACCGGTTGTGTTCATCAATCCCGTGCTCAACAACCCGCAGGGCGCCGTGGAACCGATGGAAGAAGGCTGTCTGAGCCTGCCGGAGATCCGCGGCGAGGTGCTCCGCCCGCCGGTTATCACGGTAACGGCAAAGGACGTGGAAGGTCAGCAGTTCACGATCACCGCCTCGGGGTTGCTCGCACGCTGCATCCAGCACGAGAACGATCATCTCGATGGCGTGCTGATCATTGACAAGATGACGCAGCTTTCCCGAATGAAGGTGCGGCAGGCTCTCAAAGACCTTGAACGCGGCGGGTAAGAACGATCTCTCGCGAAGACGATGTCCACACCTCGCTCCATCGTGTTCTTCGGCTCCGGTGCGTTCGGCGTGCCGACGCTCGCCGCACTGGCGAAGCGATACGCGATCAGTGCGATCGTGACGCAGCCCGATCGCCCGGCAGGACGCGGCAGCAAACTCACGCCCACCCCGATCGCTGAGTGGGCGGCTCAGCATCTGCCGGGCGTGCCGCTGCACAAGCCGGAGAAGGTCAATCAGCCGGAGCTGGTGGCGGAACTGCGGGCTGCGCCGGCTGATGCGTGGGTCGTGATCGCGTTTGGACAGAAGCTTGGCCGAGCATTGCTGGACGGCAAGTTTGCGATGAATCTGCATGGTTCGATTCTGCCGCGGTGGCGCGGTGCGGCACCGATCAACGCCGCGATCCTTGCGGGCGACGCCGTCGCTGGAAACACAGTCATCACGCTCGCGGACAAGATGGATGCGGGCTTGGTGTTGGGCGTCTCCCGGCGTGATGTGTCGGCGCTGTGGACGGCAGGCGAACTGCACGATCTGCTGTCGCAGGACGGACCAGAACTTGTTGTCGATGTGCTTGAGAAGCATTTCGCGGGCACACTCACGCCGACTGCGCAGGATGACGCGTTGGTCACGCTTGCCGGCAAGATGAGCAAGGCCGACGGCTGGATTCGACTGAGCGACGGCGCGGAATCGTGTCGTCGCCGCGTGCATGGCTTGACGCCGTGGCCGGGTGTGACGGTGACGCTGGGCGGCGAGCCGCTGAAACTGCTGCGTGTCTGTGTTGATCCCGAGTTGACTTCCAGCGCAGCCGCTGGCTCGCTTGTCGACGTGCCGGCGGGCGCGTTCTCGTGCGGCACGGGGCCGTGCCTCCGCCTGCTTGAGGTCCAGCCGCCGGGCAAGCGCGGCATGGCGTGGGCTGACTTTGCTCGCGGGCGTTCGCTCCAGCCGGGCGCGATGCTCGCGAGTGCTGCTCCGACGAGCGGAGGCGCGGCGTGCTGACGCTGTGGGGTTTTATCGCGCCGCTGGTGGAGCGACTGCGGCCTTCTGCTGCGCAGCGTGTGCAGCCCGCGACGCCAGTCATCGCGAAGCCAAAGAAGCCTCGCAAGCCGAAGGCGCAGGGTGGCAAACCATCGCTCGTTGCCGAGGATCGCGAAGTGACTGCATTGCAGCCGACGCTCTTCGAGAAGCCTGTCTTGCGACCCCCTCCCGGAGGGAGGGGGCCGGGGGTGGGTGTGAGTGGTGTCGTTGGCGGCGGGCCGCGCGGCACGAAGAAGTCCGATCGCGACTCTCGCACCCCTCCCCAACCCCTCCCCTCCCTGGCGGGGCTTCAAGCAACGCGACCGGCCCGCATTCCGATGCAGGAGCGCTACGACGCGCTCGTGAAGGAAATGCTCCAGACGTACAACGTCCGCGTGCGCAAGTGGCGGACGAGCATGTCCGGCGTCGCGTGGTACATCGAGTACCGCGACGGCACGACGGTGCGGCTTCTGGAATCTCCCAAGCCCAAGAGTCCGATGTCGCTCGCGATCTTTCTGCACGAGATCGGTCATCACGCGATTGGTCTGGGTATCCACAAGCCGCGCTGTCTGGAGGAACTTCTCGCGTGGAATTACGCGATCACCACAATGCAGGCCCGCGGCTTTGACGTGACCGATCGCGTGAAGAAACGCATGGATCGCTCGCTGCGATACGCCGTGCGCAAGGCGCTACGTCGCGGCCTGCGCACGCTGCCCGCGGAACTCGAGCCGTACCGATGATGCCCGTGCCAGAACCATCCGCGCATGTCGTGCACGGACGGCTGCTCACGCCCGCGACCGCGGCCGGGGCTGTCGCAGCGATTCGCCTCTCGGCGGGCGAACCGGCTGATCTGGACAGCATGCTCGAAGCGTGTTGTCCCACGCGTCGCCGCCACTTGTCGGTCGGAGAAGTCCGCCTCGCGGATCTCGCCGGCGTGGATCGCGGATTGATCGCCCGATGGTCCGACACAGTGGTCGATCTGTTCCCCCACGGCGGGGCTTACGTGGTCCGTGCGCTGCTCGATGCACTCGAGGCACGCGGCGTGGTCTTGAGCGGCGATGCGACGCAGACGCCGTGGGATGCTCGGCAGCCCGCCGCCCGCGACGAACTTGAAGCCCAGATGCTGGATGTCTTGGCGCGGGCCGCGTCGCCGCGTGCGACGGATGTGCTCCTTCGGACGCTCGACGCATGGCGATCGCATGCACCCGTTGGAAGCGATGCGTGGCGTCATGCAGCGCCGACGAAGTGCGACACGATCCTCGCGCGGCTGATCGATCCGCCGCTGGTCGTCCTGCTCGGCGCGCCCAACATCGGCAAGTCGACGCTCTTGAACGCCCTCGCCCGGCGCGCGGTGTCGATGGTCGACGCAACGCCCGGCAGCACGCGTGACCACGTCGGGGTTCTGCTCGAACTTGACGGCATCGTCGTCCGCTGCGTGGATACGCCCGGCATCCGAACGACCAGTGACGCGATCGAGCGCGAGGCACAGCAGATCGCACGCAGCCTTGCAACCCGCGCCGACCTCATCGTGCTCTGCGGCGACCAAGCCCATCCGCCCGTGCCCGATCATGAACTGCCGGATTCCGCAGGTGTGTCTTGCGTGTGCGTCGCGCTGCGAGCGGATCTCGGCGCGGCAGCCTGGCCCCACGAGTGCCGCGTCTCGGCCGCCCAGGGTCAGGGCATCGACGTACTCGCACGCCACATCCGTCAGGCTCTTGTTCCTGACGAGGTGTTGGCTGACGCGACCGCGGCATCGCCCCAGCCGTGGCGATTCTGGGCGTCGTGAGGCCGTGTTCGCGCGGTGCGGACTGGTCACGAAATCGACTGCGTTCTCGGGCGTTCGGCGTTGTGTTGCGTGCGTCTGGGTGTGTCTGTTTGTGCGCCGGCTTGCCATCGGACGCATCCGTGGCGGCCTGGGTGCGGATAGGTCCGCGGCTCGCTGATCTGAGCCGACAACCGCGCGACGCACGAGCCGGTACACTTGCCTGAACAGGTGGCGAAAGTCGGGCTCGGGGTTGATTCCAAGGGTGATTTATGGCCAAAGCCGTTGCAGATCCAGAGGAGATTCGACGCTTCGCCCAGCTTCTCAAGCGATTCAGCGTCGGGCTTGGTGGCCAGATGACGCAGATCAATGCGTCAATGGCGGCGCTTGGTGAAACCTGGCGCGATCAGGAACACCAGAAGTTCAACACCGAGTTTGAACAGACGATGCGCCAACTCGCCCGCTTTGCCGAAGCGGTTGACGAGCAGATTCCGTTCCTCATGCGCAAGGCGGAGCGGCTTGACGAGTACCTGCGTCAGCGTTGATCCGCCCGCAATCCGACAGCCCACGCCGTATGGCCGAACGCGCGAACATCACCGACGTCAAAGCCCTCCGCCAACTGCGATCCGCGTTTGTGCGCTTCAGTGAGGATGCGAGCGTTGCGCTGATCGGGCCCGGCGCGCGCACCGCGAGCGTCATCGAGCGACTCCGCCGTGATGCCTTGCCCCACTGGAAGCGAGAGATTCGCCAGCGATCGGAAGAAGTCGTTCGCGCGAATACCAAGCTCATCCAGCAGACCGCCGGGGATACGCCGCGGCCCTCCGTCGATGCTCGTCTCGCCTATGAGGCTGCCAAACGCCGTGTCCGCGAAGCCGAGGAGAAGTACGCGGCGACGGAGCAGTACATCCGCAGGCTTGAGAAGGAACTGGAGAACTATCGCGTCGCGATTGCGCCGATGGTGAGCATCGTGCGCGTGGACACGCCCAAGGCGATGACGATGCTCGATCGATCGATCCAGGCGCTGGATGCCTACGCCGCGATGCAGCTTCGATCCAGTGATGCCACAAGCGGCGCGTCCGCTGCTTCCAATGAAGGGTCAACGCCGGAGGAAGCCCCATGAGCACTGGCAGCGGCGCGGGCATGTTGACCGATGCGGTCAATCTGTTGCGGCGTGAGTGGCACCGCAGCCGTGAATCGTGGCGCGATGAGGTTGCGCTCAAGTTTGGCGAGGCCTACATCGAGCCACTGGAGCCCGCCCTTCGCAAGACAGTGCAGGCGATGGATACGCTCCAGTCCATCACCGATGAAGCCGTGCGTGCGTGCGAGACACGATGACGCCGTCGTTTGTGTTCGATTGACCGTGGTCCGAATCTGTTGACACTCCCCATGACGCACGCCGCCGCCAACACCTCACTCGATTCTGCGAAGCCGCCGCCCGCCGACGCGACGGCCGAGCTTGAACTCAGCCCCGGCGCATACGCCGACGCGCTGGTGACGATGCGTCATGCCCTCGATGCCGCGGCCCAGACACTGCATGCCGCGTCGAGCCGGCGCGTTCAGACGCTCGCATCGGCCGACGCGCAGCGCGACCAGGCGATCGCGGAGGCGGATGCGACGCTCGCCGAGGCGATTGCGCGTGCCGAGCGCCATGCCGCAGACCTGCGGGCCCAGAGCGAAGACCGCTACGTGGCCAAGACCAGCAAGGCACAGAATGATCGCGCCCGGGTGATCGAGCGAGCCCGTCGCGAGCTCGGGGAGCGTGCCGCGGTTGCGAAGAAAAACCGATCCGAGGCGACCTGGCTCGCCGAAACGGTCTGCGAGGCTGCCGTTGGCAAGGCCCGCGGCGACCATGACAAGTTCAAGGCTCGTCTTGCCGAGATCGCGCAGCAGATGAGCGAGCTCGACGCCGCGCTGCTTGACACGCTCGGCCCCGCAAACGCTGCGCGACTTGCCGAGTTGCCGCCGCGTGAGGCTGCTCCGGTCGACGCCGCGAGCTTCGACATGCTCAAGGCGGCGATGGAGGCCGCACGCGAAGCGGTCGCCGAGGTCGGTGGCGGCGGCGTGATGAAGCTGCTTCGGTCACGCTCCTCAACGCTCGACATGGCTCAGGAAGCAAGGGCTCGCATCGCGTCCGTGAAGGCTCTGAGCGAGCGGCTGGCCGTGCTGAGCGAGGCGCAGCGCGACGCTGCAATCGCTGCGGCGAAGAAGAAGCGGGATGCGGAGATTGCTGAGGTTTCGGCAGAGGCATCGCAGATCATCACCGAATGCGAACGCAGCATGGCGGGCATTCAGAAGGACGCGGACGGCGAGTACGCGACCAAGGCCGCCGAGATCGACTCCAAACGCACGGCGGATCTGGCAAAGATCGAGAGTTGGGAACGGGAGCAGCGAGAGCTTGCCGAACGCACGCATCGCGAGGCACTCGCCCGTGCGGCACAGGCTCACGAGCAGAGTGCGGGCGTCGTTGTCGCGACCGCACTGCACGAGGAGGAACTCGCCCGCGCCGGCCTTGTCGAACGCCTGCGTCCCGCGCGTGCCAACCTCGCGGCCATCGAAGGCCACATCGCTCACGTGTGTCCTGCGTGGTCCGACGCGGCATGGACTTCGCGCGAGCACCCGACCCGCGTGCCGCGATTGCTCCCCGTCGGCCGCGTCCGATTGTCGCTCAAAGAGCGGATCGCGCGGCTTGACGATCAGGCTCGCCAGATGGCCGCGCTCGCTCCCGAGCACGAAGGTCTGATGCCATTCGCGTTGCCCGGGCCGCTCTCGCTGCATGTGCAGCATGACGCTGCGGGGCGTGCGGACGCGCTCGCGATGATCCGCTCGCTCATGCTGCGGATCCTGGGCTCATTCCCAGCAGGCAAGGTGCGATTCACGATGACCGACCCGATCGGGCTTGGCCAGTCGTTCGCGGGCTTCATGCGTTTGTCAGACCAGGAACCCTCGCCCGTTGGGCTCAAGATCTGGTCTGATACGGCCCAGATCGAGCGGCAGCTCGCGGACCTGACCGAGCACATGCAGACGGTGATCCAGAAGTACCTGCGCTCGGACTTCGCAACGATTGAGGAGTACAACGTCGCCGCGGGCGAGATCGCAGAGCCCTATCGCTTCATCATCATCGCCGACATGCATTCGGCCTTGTCGGACACCGGTGCCGCGCGGCTTGCGAGCATCATCGACTCCGGCCCGCGCTGCGGCGTCTATGCGATCATGGCGAGCGAGATCGGCAAGCGGATTCCCGCCGCCCTGCCGCTCGCGACGCTCAAGAGCAAGCTCGTTAGTCTTCAGGTCAAGGACGGCTCGACGACGATTGACGACGCACGGTTCGATGAATGTGTTCTCTCGCTCGATGCTCCCCCCGACGATGCGTTGTTGCGTGAGATTCTCGATCGCGTCGCTGATGCAGGCAAGAACGCGGGGCGTGTCGAGGTCGCGTTCGAGCGGCTCGTGCCCGGAGATGCCGAGGTCTGGTCGCGTTCGTGCGACACCGAACTCGCGATTCCGTTGGGGCGCTCCGGCGCGCAGAAGATCCAGCACCTGCGCCTCGGCTCGGGCACGCGTCAGCACGCGTTGATCGCGGGTCGCACAGGCTCGGGCAAGTCGACGCTGCTGCACGTGATGATCTCTGCCGCGGCACTGTGGCACTCGCCCGATGAACTCGAGTTCTATCTGATCGACTTCAAGAAGGGCGTGGAGTTCAAGGCATACTGCGACGGCGCAATGCCGCACGTGCGTGCGGTGGCGATCGAATCTGATCGCGAGTTTGGTCTCTCCGTACTGCGTCGGCTCGATGAAGAGCTCATGCAGCGCGGCGATCTGTTCCGCAAGCTGCGGGCTCAGGATCTCGCCGCCGCCCGCCGTGCTGAGCCGACGGCACGCCTGCCGCGCGTCCTCCTGCTGATTGACGAGTTCCAGGAGTTCTTTGTCGTCGACGACAATGTGGCGTCCGAGTCGGCGCTGCTGCTTGATCGTCTTGTGCGCCAGGGTCGTGCGTTCGGCGTGCATGTCGTTCTCGGCTCGCAGACGCTCGCCGGTGCGTATTCGCTCGCGCGTTCGACGCTGGGGCAGATGGGTGTCCGCATTGCGCTCCAGTGCTCGGAGGCCGACGCGCACCTGATTCTCGACGACGACAACGACGGGGCACGCCTGCTGACGCGGCCGGGCGAGGCGATTTACAACGATGCCGGCGGCCTCAGCGAGGGCAACAGTCCATTCCAAACGGCTTGGCTGAGCGACGCCGTACGCGATGGCCAACTGCGTCGCATGGCCGATCGCCTCACGCCCGACAAGCTCGGCAAGAGCGCGAGCATTCCGCCGCCGGTGGTGTTCGAGGGCAATGCCCCGGCACGACTCGATGTGTCGCTCGCCGCGCTCTCGAGCGCGTTTGCTGATGTCACGACACCGCGGGCGATCATCGGCGATGCCGTGTCGATCGCGCCGCCGGTCTTTGCGACGCTGCGAAAGCGCTCGGGCGGCAACGTCCTGGTGGTGGGGGCTCAGGCCGAAGCAGCGTTGGGCATCGCCGGCGCGATGTGCGTGTCGCTCGCGTGCACGCCGGAACTCGGCATCACGCTCATTGATCCGACGCTGGAAGACGATCCGCTCGTGGGCCGTCTGCCGCGTTCGCTGAGTTCGTGTGGCGTGCCTGCGTCATCGCTGCGCATGGCTCGTGCTGCCGACGCCGCGGGTGTTGTGCGCGAGTTCGCCGCGGAGGTCGACGCACGTCAGGGCGGTGCCGCAGGATCACCGCGGGTGCTCGTGCTCGCGGGCCTGCATCGCTTGCGTGAGCTTCGCAAGAGCGAGGACTTTGGCTTCTCGCTTGATGATGACAAGGGCTCCGCGTACGCGTCGCTCGAGCGTGTGATCCGCGATGGTCCGGGCGTCGGAATCTGGACGGTGGCGTGGTGCGATTCGCTCACGACGCTCGAGCGCGTCATGGCTCGACCGACGATCCGCGAGTTCGGCCTGCGCGTGCTGATGCAGATGAACGCATCGGATTCTGCGGGCCTGATGGATTCCTCCGCCGCGTCGCAGCTTGGCCCCAATCGCGTCATGCTCGTCGATACGGACGCGGGGACAAACGTCAAGGCACGCCCGATCGAGCTGCCCGACCTGCCGACGGCGGCGCGCGTCGCGACGCTTCTTCGCGGGTGACCCGCCCGTCACAGCTCGCATCGAGATCAAATGAAAGCCCCGCCATCGCGGGCGGGGCGTCATGCTTTCGAGTTGGAAGTTGACTCAGCAGCCGGACTCAAACGCGGCGACGAACGAGTCAAAGTCAGTGAAGTCGAGGAATCCGTCGTTGTTGAAGTCACCCGCGGCGTCGTCGCCTTCAAACGCGCCGACGAACTGATCGAAGTCCGTGAAGTCGACAAAGCCGTTGACGTCAAAGTCCGCGGCACACGGCGCCACCGTCGGCATCGACGTCGCCAAGACCTGGATGTCATCCAGATTCCAGCCGAAGTACGCCACACTCGAATCCGTCGGGCCAAGGCCCCAGCGGAACCGCACCGTCGCGGCGTTGTCTGCGGAGGCGCCCAGCATGAACGATTGCAGGCTCCACGTCGTTTCGTTGAGCGTCGCGCCCGTGTGCGTCCACAGCGTGGTCCAGTTCGTGCCGTCGAGGCTCATCTGGATGTTCGCATTGTCATACGTTGCGCTCTCGATTCCCAGCTTGCGCCGGAACTGCAGCGATGCGTTGGCATAACCGCTGAGGCTCACCGGAGTGCTGGTGAGATACTGCGTTGTGCTGAGGCTGTTGGCGTAGTCACCCGCGAGGTTGTATCCATAGACGTTCGCGCCCGTGAAGCCCGAGGTCGGGTCCTTGGCGCCGGATCCGCCGCCGGTCGGCGTCCCGAATGCCCATTGGCCCTGCACACTCCAGCCGGGGTTTGTATCCAGCGGGAAGCTGGCAACGGTGGTCGGCGCGCCGACAGTCACGCTCACGGTTGCCGGAGACGAAGTGAGACCGTTGGAAACGGTGAACGTGAACGCATCAGGCCCGATGTAGAACGGGTCTGGGATGTAGAGCACCTCGCGTCCGGCAAGGGCGTTTGGAGCCGCCGTGATCGTGTGGTTGTTGACGTGGTCGCGAAGCGTGCCGTGGGTGGGAAGCGTTGCGATCGTGTAGGTCAGGCTTTCCGGGCTTGGTGTTCCCGCAAGCGTGATCACACTCGCGTAGGTGTGTTCGACGGCCGCCGCCTGTGCCGTCGCCTCCGGCGCGCACCCGCCGGCAGTGGGGGCGATGCGTAGGGACCAACTGTTGAGCGTGCCGGTGTCGCTGCTGACGTTGTCCGAGATGCGCAGCGTCCAGGTGCCGCCGGGGTACTTGTTGTTGAAGTCGGTGAGCACGCCCGGGCCGTCGGGGTTGGTGACACCCTGGTCATAGGTGCGGACGATGTTGTCCGCCGTGCTGCCAGTGCGATTGTGGAGACGAACGGTCGTCCCGGTCGGGCCAACGAGTTCAACGATCAGGTCACCGATGAACGTGTGCGAGATGTTGAGCTGCACATCGAGGTCTGCGATGCAGAAACTATCGGGGATGTAGAGCGTGCTCTGCACGGTCGTGTTGTCCGGGATGGCGACGGGCACATTGCTCGACGCATACACCACGCGGCCGACTTCCGCCGTCACGGCGCGGCTCGTGGTGCCAAGCCCGCCATTCTGGTTGGTAAACGTCACCGATGAACTGAAGAGCCCCGGGCCCATCGCCCCAAGAACGCCCGCGTTGGCATTGACCGTGACGATCGCGCTGTCGCCCGTGCCGACGAGCGTGAAGTCCTGCGGCGCGTTTGAGCCGTTGACATTCACATAGGAATTGGTCGGCGCGACACGCACGGTGACCGGCGTGGGGCGGTTGCTGCTGATGGTGTAGGTGCCCGATCCGATGAACGGCCCGCCCGTCGGGCCGCTGATCGCGACGCCGCTCGCGGGCGTCACATCAAAGCCGGTCTGGCCGACCTCGAGCATGTGGGTGATGGTGGTGTTGATGTTGTTGGTGCTGTCGGCAAAGACGACCGACTGCACGTACGTTCCCGCGCCGAGCGAGCTCGCAAGCGACGTCAGTGCGACGGTCACGCTGGCCGTCGAGTTTGCGTTGAGCGTTCCGGCGAGCGGACCGCTGCCGCCGTTGAGGCTCACGAGGCCGCTGGGCGAACCACTGACCGACACGCTGTAGTTGAGCGGGTTGTTCGTCGTGTTGCTCAGGGTGTACGTCACGCTCGCGCTCGTGAACGGGCCGCCGACGATGCCCTGCGAGAGCACGCCCGCGCCGGGTGTCACCACCAGGCCCAGCGGCGGGACATACTGCTGCCAGCCCGTAGCCTTGCTGATCTCTTCCCACGTCGGACACCCCGTGTCCGCACAAACGCGCGACGCGGCACAGCCCGTCGTCGTCACGAAGTCGGAGTTGCCGCGGACGAGGATGCCCTCGACGACGCCGGTGAGACGGTTGGCGACCATCGAGCCGGAGTTTCCGCCGTACGAGTCGGTGTTGGCCATGAAGAAGTTGACGGTGCCGTTCGCGTCCTTGACGACAGCGCCCGCCTCAACCTTCTTGGGAAGCGCGACCGGATGCCCGACCATCACGAGCGGGTCATTCACGCTCACCGACCCGCTGCGGCGGATCTGCACCGGGGTGCGTCCGACCACCGGTCGATCGACCCGCAGAACGCAGTGGTCCAAGTCGCCCGACTGCACGCGATTGATCACCGCGGTGCCGAAGTACACGTTGTCGGCGGGGATCGTTGTCGTATTCGGCGCGACGCCCGGCCCCTGCTGCTGGAAGTCAAAGATGAACGCGACACTACCGATGTTTGACGTGCTCACGCAGTGGCCCGCCGTGGTGATGATGTCGGGGCCGACCAGGAACCCCGAGCAGAAGCCTGCGGTGAGCTGCCCGCGATAGGGCTCGGTGGCGCACACGTTCGATCCGCCTTGTGTCACCCAGGGATCGGTGATCAGCGTGTACGTGCCATTGCCGTTGTTGGACAGTTCGCTTGTCGAGACGACCAGCACGCACGCCTGAGCCAGTTGAAGCTGAATCGGATCGCTGACCTCATACGGCTCGCGACGATCGTCCGTGCCGTAGATCACCGGCGGCGGCGTCGTCGAAACCATCGTGCCCGTATATCGCCCCTGCGAGAACTCGACGCCGGCCCGAAGCCGCTCGAATCCGACGGGGCTGAGTTTCTCTTTCTCAAGCACGTCGTTCGGCTTGGACTGCTGGGCCGCCGCGCTGCCGAAGACCATGGCAGCACCAACGGCCAGCACGAGGCGGGCCTTCCACGCGGATGCACGATTCATGAGACCTCCACGAACCCCTCAGGACCTTCAATCGAGTGATGCGACGCGGCGCACGATCCGACCTGCCAGCGACAGCAACGCACCAACAAAACCGGATCGCGACGTCCCAGAATCTACCAGAATACTGCACGTTCCCGCAAGGCAAATCAATGGATCGCGCAAGCGAAACCGCCCCCGGATTTCTCCGGGGGCGTGAATGATCGACTTCAGTTGGCGCTGTCAGACCGCGGGCGACGGCAGCCTCTACCCGGGCTCGTGAATCAATGATCTTCGGGGCGGCTGCCCATCCCGCTGCGGTTCGGGCTTGCTGGGCGCTTGGGTGCCTTGTAGCCGCGTTCCTTGATCTCGCTGAGCATCAGGTCGATCGCTGTGTTGAGCTGCGGGTCGTTGCCGTTGAGCATCTTCGACGGATCATCAACGACCTCGATGTCCGGGTCGGTGCCGTGGCCTTCGACGCCCCACGTGCCGTCGGTTTCATAGAAGCCGAAGGTGGGGACGGTGATGTTGCCGCCGTCGATGAAGTTGGGGTTGCCCGAGATGCCGACCAGCCCGCCCCAGGTGCGCATGCCGATCACCTTGCCGATCTTGTGGTGCTTGAAGAGCCACGGGAACATGTCGCCGCCCGAGCCGGCAAGCCCGTTGGCGAGCATGCACTTGGGGCCGTAGTGGGCGTTGGGCGGCCAGGTCCAGTCGTTGCCGTCGCGCTTGGCCCAGTAGTTGGTGACGGGGCGATTGAGCAGTTCGATGAAGCGATTGGGGATCTGCCCGCCGCCGTTCCAGCGCTCGTCGATGATGAGCGCGTCCATGTGCGTCTGGCCGAAGAACTGGCGGAACAGATCGTTCTGGCCGTCGATGCCGGTGTTGGGCACGTAGACGTAGCCGACCTTACCGCCCGACTTCTCAAGCACGTACTGGCGATTGTGCTCGATGAAGTCGCGGTAGCGGACGTTCACTTCGCTGCCGATCGGCTTTACCAGCACCTCGCGGCTGTCCGCGTCGATCGTGGGGTTCTTGCCCACCGTCAGCGCGATGGTCTTGTCGGCCATCCGCTGGAACGACGCCCAGATGTCACGCGTCGTGTCAATCGGCACGCCGTTGACCGCGAGCACGTACTCGCCGACCTTCACGTCCACGCCCTGCGCGAGCAAAGGCGAGCGAGCGTCGGTGTCAAACTCGCCGCCCGAGTAGATCTTGGTGATCTTGAACGCGCTGCCCTTGTCGGAACGGACCAGTTCATAGTCCGCGCCGAGCAGGCCGACGCCGACGAAGCCCTGGTTCTCGGTGTCTCCCGGGTTGCCCAGGTAGGCGTGGCCGATGTTGAGCTCGGAGATCATCTCGCTGATGACGTAGTTGACGTCCTCGCGGGTGACGCAATCGTCGATCATCGCGCCGTAGTGCTCGCGCTGCTTGGCCCAGTCGACGCCGTGCATCGTGGGCTCGTAGAAGTAGTCGCGCATGACGCGCCATGCGTCGTTGAAGATCTGCTTCCACTCTGCACGCGGATCGACGTTGCTCACGAACTGGGTCGTGGGCACCTTGGTCGGCTTGCCGCCGCCGGCGCTGGGGTTGCCGACGTGAACGCCGCCTTCCTTGAAGAACAGCAGTTTCTTGCCGTCGGCCGAGAGTGCAAAGCCGCCCGAATCGCTGACGACGGTCTCTTCCTTCTTCTCGTCGGCGCTGGCGTCAAAGATCTTGATCGACACCTTGTCGTCCGAGCCGACGCCGGGGATACGCGTGTAGATCAGCGCACCCGAATCAGCCACGGCCATGCCGCCGAAGTTGCCCGCCTCGACCGGCAGCACGATCGCACGCCGCTCGAAGCCCTCAAGATCGATCTTGATCGGATCGGGCTTCTTCTCTTCCTTCTTCTCTTCCTTCTTCTCGTCCTTCTTGTCCGCGGGCTTCTCGCCGGCCTTCTCCGCTGGCTTGGCCTCTGCGCCCTCCGCGGGCTTGGCGTCGCCTTCCTTCTTCTCGCCTTCCTTCTTCTCGTCGGCAGGCTTGGCGTCGTCCTTCTTCTCTTCCTCCTTTGCGTCCTTCTCGTCCGCCTTGTCCTGCTTGGGCGCGTCAGGCTTGTAGTTCTCTTCGTCGCTCTTGAGCGCGAACGGACTCTTCACGTCCTTCCGCAGCGGCACCATGAACAACTGCTCGCTGCCGTGATAGATGAACGTGGCGTCCAGATCGCTGTACGCCGGATCCGCGACCTTGCGGCTTGACTTGAAGTACAGGAACTCGCCCTTGCGATCAAACGCCGGAGCATCGGAGTTGAACATGATGCTCGTGACCTTCGTCTTGGTCTTGTTGGTCACGTCATACAGCCAGATCGCGCGGTTGTTCCCCTTCTCATCGCCGCGGCCGTACGCGAACCACTTCGAGTCGTGCGACCACGACACATCGATGCGATTGGACCACGGGTCTTGATCGAGCGTGGTCGTCGTGCCGCTCTCGACGTCGACGAGGATCAATCGCCCGGCCTGATCGGTCAACGTGATCGACTTGCTGTCGGGCGACCAGATGGGGTTGAAGCGATAGCCGGCGCCGAGGTTGGTCAGTTTGCGCGGATCGGCGGGCTTGACGAACGCCTTCTTCTCTTCCGGCTTGGCGGCGTCGTCTTTCTTGGCTTCGTCTTTGGCCGCGTCATCCTTCTTGGCGCTGCCCTTCTTCTCGTCCTTCTTGTCGTCCTTTTTCTCTTCGGGCTTGGCGTCGGCTGGGCGGACCCACAGCTCGTTCTCGCCGGTCTCGTCAGAGAAGTACGCGATCCACTTGCCATCGGGCGACCACGACGGATCGCGCTCGGCGATGCCGCTGGTCTGGGTCAGCGGGCGGACCGGGCCTTCTTTGGCGGGCGCGGACCACAGATCGCCGCGGGCCTCAGCGACGACGCGCTTGCCGCTGGGTGAGATGGTCGCGCCGGCGAGGTTGCCGCCCGCGTTCTTCGAGACGCTGCGCAGCGTGGGACGCGCGCCGGGGATCGTGACGTTCACTTCAACGCTCTTGCGGGTGTCCAGATCAAGCCGGCGCAGTTTCGAGCCCAGTTGGAAGACGATCTCGCCCTTGCCGCCCGGGCCCGGCCCCATGCTGGGCCATTTCACATCGTCTTCCTTGAAGTCAGTGACCTGCTCGCGTTTGCCGCTCTTGAGGTCGTAGACCCAGATGTTCTGGCGATGCTCAGGCCCCGCGTCGGACATGTAGTACACCTTGTCGCCCGCTTTGTCGGACCAATACATCGGGGCGGTGTCGGTGCCTTCCCAGTCGGTGATTTTCTTGGCCGAGTTGTCCTTGAGGTTGTAGAGCCAGATGTCGGTCGCCATGCCGCCGCGATAACGCTTCCAAGTGCGCGTATCGGTCGAGTGGGTCAGGTACGCGATCGACGACGCGTCGGCGCTCAGCGAACCGACTGCGCCGTAGGGCATCACAAGCTTGGTGGGCATGCCGCCCGCGGCAGGCACGGTCCACAACTGCTGAATCCGCTGCAGCCCCGCAAACGCATTCGTCGCGAACAGCAGCGCCGAGCCGTCGGGCGTCCAATCCGAGATCGTCTTGCCGCCGGGGCCATATGTCACGCGCGTCGGCACGCCGCCGCTGACGGGCAGGGTGTAGATGTCGCGCGAACCGTCGTAGTTGCCGACGAACGCGATGGACTTGCCGTCGGGGCTGAACTTGGGCAGGCTCTCCGCGCCCGGGGGGCTGGCGAGCGGCGTCGCCACCCCGCCCTCGCGCGGCACCAGCCACAGGTCGTTCGCATAGCTGAACATGATGTGCGTCGCGCTGATATCCGGGAAGCGCAGCATCGTCGCGTGCGGCGTCACGTCCGCCACCGCCGGCAGACCGGCGCACATCGCGACGAGGGCTGCCGTCAGCGATGCACGACGCGAAACAAAGTGGCCCGACCCGACACGAGCGGCAAGAGACATCTTCAAAGCAGTCACTCCTGAGGTAGTGGGGTGCTCGACCCCGGCGGACACTGCACGCCGGCGTCGTCACCCGAACTTCGCGAATCCACCAAGGCTCAGCATCAGACACGCCGAGCCGTTATTGGTTCCTTGCTCAAAGGCACACACGCCAAATCCGACCCGCGGCCCGGGGGCCGGGGGCGCCAGAATACCGGTTCGCCCGCTCACTCGCGCTCTGTGCAGCCCAAGGCCCGCTGGGATGCGCCGCACGCGAGAATCCGTCGCTCGCCGCACATTCAAGTAACCCAAAGCTCGCCCTAGACTCTTCCTGCCATGAACACGCTCGCCATCGGTCCTGCTCGCCGCGCCACGCCCAACGTCCTTGGGCTTTGCTCTCGCAGGGTTGCTCGATCTGCTGCAATTCTGGCCAGCGTCTTGCTCGCGGCGGGCTGCGCAAACTCAGCGCATTCAACAACCGCGACGGCACCGTCGCAAGCCGCGCCGGCCACGGCGCCATCCGCGGCCCCGACAAGTGCCACAGTCCCCGCGACGCCCGCCGCGGCTCAAAAGCCGCCGGCGATCCTGCCATCGTGGTGGACCAGGCCCGCCCCGACACTCGATGGCAAGGCCACGCTGATCGCCCAGGCCGATGCCACCGAAGCCCCGGCGGCCCGCGAAGCTGCCATCGCCGAAGCCAAGCGGCGTCTGGAGGCACAAGGCGCGGACCTGTCGGGCTTTGAGATCATGCAGCAGCAGGTGACCAAAGTCCGCTTCGACGGCCCGTATCGCGCGTTTGTGATGGTGGCTGCACCGAAGGCGAAGTGATGACGGAGTGCGGGCTCCTCGGCCTTTGGCGACGCCGCGACTCAAATGAAAAAGACTCCGAGTTTCCTCGAAGTCTTTGGGGTTCGTTGTGAGCCCAGTTCAGGTGCCGGGCTTGATTGCCGCATTTCCTTTGCGAGCCGGGGCAGACTCTGCAGTCTTGGCCGCCGCAGCTTGCTGCGCTTCGTACTCCTTCGCCTCTGCTTCCGACATCTTGATCGCGGCCGGATTCACTTGGGGTGGCTTTTCGCGACCCATGAACGACCAAGCGACGACGGCGGCAGCACATACGACGAGCAGGATGACGATCTTGACTTTCTTGTTCATCTCAGCGATGTCCTCATGGACCACTCTGGGTTCATCCCCGAGTGGCGATTACCTGATCAAGTCGCGACCGAAAATACCCTTGCGTGTCGCGAAGAAGAAGTTGCGATAGGTTCCTTGGTTCTGAGCGTTCGGCGCCTTCGAGCCCCACTCGAGTTCAAGGTTCGCGTCGTCCGACGGGTCTGCCCAGATGTCCTGGCGACCGGGTTGGAACGTGCCGCACGGCGTGATCTCAAGAGACGACGCGGTGTTTCCTGCGGCGCGAAGGTCCAAGATCCGCTGATTGATGGCTCCAACGTCAACCTGCTTCACGCTGCCGTCGCCAAGCGTCACGTTTGGCTTCGCCGTCGGGTTGTTCCAGTTGGGGAAGTTCTTGAAGGTGCCGAGCACGCTTCCGTTGATCGCGTTCGATGCGATTCGCGTGTTCTGCTTGAAATCGAAACGCTCCCAAAGCGCCGCCTTCAGAGACGGGTTGGTCATGTCATCAACCTTGTTTCGCCGGAGGAAGCCCGCCGGTGACGGGTTGTAGGCACCCCATCCCTTACGCTCATTCAGCGTGTCGTACCGGTTGGGGTTGGACCACAGCGTCGGGGACATGATGTAGCTGCCCGGCCAGATGAAGCTCTGGGGCCCGTACTGCTTCCAAAGGGGGTTGTTCGCCTGATAGTCCTTGACGGCGCGGATCATCGCCCCGTCAGAGGGCGAGAACTGGAACGGATTCGCATAGGCACCCGGATCGTCCATCGCCCAAGTGGAGGTCGTGCTGAACCAATAAAATGCCCAGCCCTCGGTGCGCCAGATGTCGGTCGAGCCATCAAAGGACCAATAGCCGCCTGAGGGTGAATAGAGCCACCATGCCTTCGCGCTTGCGACGCCCGAGCCGGGCTTGATGTTCTCATTGAAGAAGTTGGGGAACGAGTTCTTGTTCTGGGCCGCGTAGGTCAGCTGAATCTGCTGCAGGCTCCGCAGATTGGCCATGCTCACGACGTTTCGCGCAGACTTGCGAGCTTCGCCCAGTGCTGGCAAGAGAATGCCGATAAGCAGTGCGATGATCGCGATCACGACGAGCAGTTCGATGAGCGTGAATGCCTGAATGCGACGCGCGGTCCCCAGTTGCCTTCCCATTTTGCTTCTCCGTCAACGAGTTGGTTGAACTCGAAAATCGCAAGCGTGCAAGCACCAGGAGCTTCACGCCGCTTTGTCGTTCGGTCACCAGAGAACCCGGCTCCGGACGAGTCCAGAGTTGGACTTACCTAGTAGAGCAAGTTCATGACAGCCTGTCAAGCACGGTTTCGACGGCCCGTTGTCGGCGGCCACGAGTGCAAAAGTGAAAGGCCCCGGCTGGTGCCGGGGCCTTGGAAGTTCAGGGTGGAATGAAGCAGCTTCGGCTCAGCGGATCAGATCGCGGCCGTAGATGCCCTTCTTGGTCGCCCAGAAGAAGTTGCGATAGACACCCTTGGATTGAGCTTGGTCTGCCTTGCCGCCCCATTCGAGCTCAAGGTTGGCGTCGTCCGAGGCGTCGGCCCAGATGTCCGACTTGGCGGGTTGGAAGAGGCCCGCAGGCGTGATCTCTGCCGACGCCGTCGTGTTACCCGCGTTACGAAGGTCAAGAAGCGTCTGGTTGATCGCGCCGACATCAACCTGCTTCACGCTGCCGTCGCCGATCGCCACATTGGGCTTTGCAGTCGGGTTGTTCCAGTTCGGGAACATCTTGTAGGTTCCCGAAACGGAGCCGTTGATCGCGTTGGAGGAGATACGAGTATTCTGCTTAAAGTCGAAGCGTTCCCAAAGAACGGCCTTCAGCGACGGATTGGTCATGTCGTCGATCTTGTTGCGGCGCAGGAACGAGTTCCCCGAGTAGGCACCCCAACCCTTACGCTCCGCCGGGACGTTGTACCGGTCGGGGTTCGTCCACAGGGTCGGAGACATGATGTAGCTGCCGGGCCAGAGAAAGGACTGGGGGCCGCTGGACTTCCAAGCGGGACTGGACGCCTGGAAATCGCGAACAGTTCGGATCATGGTGGCGTCCGACGGAGAGAACTGGAAGGGGTTCGCATACGCGCCGGGATCATCCATCACCCACGTCGATACAGAGCTGTACCAGTAAAACGCCCAGCTCTCCGTGCGCCAGATGTCCGACGAGCCACCAAACGGCCAATAGCCGCCGGCGGGCGACGGCAGGAACCACGGCTTAACTGTCGCCGAAGCGGCTGCCTTCTCATTGAAGAAGTTGGGGAATGAGCCCTTGGATTGCGCGGAATAGGTCGCTTGAACCTGAGACAAGCTGCGGAGGTTCGCCATGCTCACCACGTTTCGAGCCGACTTCCGTGCCTCACCGAGGGCGGGCAGCAGGATGCCGATGAGCAGGGCGATGATGGCAATCACCACCAGCAACTCGATGAGCGTGAACCCTGAACGCTTTTTCATGCAAGACTCCCAAGCCAAGGCCGCGTGAGCGGCCGTGAGACACTTTGCTGCGGTCACCCAGAACGGGCGGGCTGTGTCGCTCGAATGAGCAGAATCTTCAGCCTTTCCGCCGCGTGGCGGACTCGTTGCAGCACCCCTTTGGACAGCTCAGAACGGTTTAATCACAACACGCCGTCCGAACGTCACCACGCTCGGTGGAAATGCCCCGAGCCGCGACGGGCGGACGTGAAGAATACGCGAAGGTTTTCCGGGTGTTGCAGAAACTTGTGGGAATTTGCGGACAAGGAGTCGCAAGAATCCGTACAAAGACCGACCAGTCCGACGATCAGCGTTTTGCGGGTCGACCCACTTGGAATCCCGGCTCAGGCGGCGGCGGCGGGGGCTCGTTGCTCGGCTTGTCTGGATACTCGCTCTCAAGCTTCTGGAGCGTCGCGGCCGCCTTGGAGTCCTCGGTCGGTGGGGCGAAGTACGAGCGATAGAGAAGGAACGCGGCACTCGCCAATGCGACCAGCGTGAGCGCAACGATCAGGATCTTATTCTTTTTCATTGGATGCGTTACGTGGAGCGTCGAACTTTCTGAAGATCAACGGGGCAGGTCACGTCCTCGAATGCCGTTCTTGGTAGACCAGAAGAAGCCGGCGTAGCGACCGCCGCCGGTTCCGTCGCTGTTCAGCACGCCGTTCTCCAGCCAATCGCTCTTGGACGAATCGACCGGGTCCCAAAAGGCGTACTTCTGAAGGGTGTTATTGGAGGGACGCCACCAAGGCCCCGTTTGACCCGAGGGCGTGAACGTGAGCTTCGTCGACTGTACCGGCGAGTTCATGAGTTCACCGAGGTCTGCGGTCTTCACACGCGAGACGCTGCCGTCGACGGTGACAACGTTCGGCTCCGTCTTTGAGACCGTGTTGTTCCACATCGGGTACTTCTTTGCGACCCGCGTCTGGCTGAGGACTTGCTCGACGCGGCGGCGCTTGGTGGTGTCGTACCGCTCCCAAAGGATGACCTTTGCGCTTGGGCTGACGACATCGTCCACCTTGTTGATGCGAAGCCAGGTCTGCTTCATCGGTTCGCGGCTGGTGCCCGCGAAACGCTCAGGTTTGCACCAGAACGTCGGCGAGTACGGATACGACGTTCCCCAGATGTAGTTGCCGAGCTGGAAGTTTGGCTGCTTCTTGAAGTCGTTGTACTGCCGAATTGCCTGCTCATCGCCGGGAGAGAACTGGACCGGGTTAGCGTAGTCGCCGGACTTGATCCAGTTGGCGGCAATGCTATACCAGAACATACCGAAGAACTCGGTGATGAACTCTGGCTCGCCGTCGTTGAGCTTCCAGTAGTACCCATTGTCCTGTTCATACCCAATGCTGTGCCAGGACGGCGGGAGCCCGCTCGTCGAGTTGATGTTGAAGGGGTTCATGAACTTGCCGTTGTACTCGTTGGTGTAGACGCCCGCGCTGATCTGGCTCAGCGAGCGAAGGTTTGCCTGGCTCACGACGTTGCGTGCGGCGGTTCTGGCCTCGCTGAGCGCAGGCAGGAGAATGCCAATGAGCAGGGCGATCACGGCGATCACAACCAGCAACTCGATCAACGTGAATGCGCGACGGACCATCATGGCCTCCATTCCCGCGCGTCCGCCGCGCGGCTTGCATGAAGTTCGATCAACCGATTGACTGCCGCGTGGGCACAGGTCAGAACGACCCGCAGCAGTAGGGGAATCCCTCTGCACACTATCTGAACAGATCCGCAAGAATCCGTCAAGTGGATTCAGATTGGTCGCGGTCAGTTGCTGCGTCCCATGTGCCGGAAAGCGGAGTTGTGTGTCCGGCAGCCCACATCGGCGGCGTCGCGCGACGACGCAATCAGATGCACCCATTTCGTTCGACTGCGAGATTGTCGCTCTCGCGCCCGGCTCGCTCGTCAAGGGGGCGGTCGACTGCTCGTCCGTCCGAGAGAAACGCGGCAGGCGCCGGAAGACAACCCGGTTGCCGTGTCGGTGGGGCAGTTCGGCGTTCGTGGGGACCAGATGGCTGCAACAGCCCGGAACGGCGTCCGTATCGGAGTGGAGAGCCGTCCCCGTCACGCCGCGCCGTGGGGCGGTACACTCAACGCTCGCGGCGACTGAGCCGATCCGATGGTGTCGATGAACGAGAATGTGCGACAGCCTGATCTCTCCGGCCTTCCGCCGACCGCCCGGTCGGAGGACACTGTTCGCATGGGGTCTGGCCAACTCAACGCCGGTTCCTCGGCTCAGGGCATGGACCCCGCGGCCGCTCTGGCGGCAGCGGCTGAGGCCATGTCCGCGACCAAGGGCGGCACGAATCTCGACACGCTCGTGAGCCGCCTGGTCGTGGATCAGGGTCTGGCGACGCCCGACGAAGTCGCACACTGTCTCGAGCAGGCCAAGCAGCTTCAACGCGACCAAAACCAAAAGTCGCTGGTGCAGTTGCTCGTGGACAACGAGTACGTCACCAAGCGGCAGCTCACGCGCCTGCGGGCGATCCTCGAAGCCGAGCGGAGTGGACAGAAGATCCCGGGCTATCGCGTTCTTGGCAAGCTCGGCGCGGGCGCGATGGCGACCGTCTACAAGGCCAAGCAACTCAGCCTCGACCGCCTTGTCGCGATCAAACTGCTGCCCCGCAAGTTCAGCCAGAATCCGCAGTTCATCGATCGCTTTTACGCCGAGGGGCGAGCCGCCGCCCAGCTGAACCACCCCAACATCGTGCAGGCGTACGACGTGGGCAAGGCGGGTGAGTACCACTACTTCGTGATGGAGTACGTGGACGGCAGGACCGTCTTTGACGACATCACGAAGCACAAGCGGGTGAGCGAGCGTGAGGCGATCGATCTGATCATGCAGATCGCCGACGCACTGCAGCACGCGCACGAACGCGGGCTGATCCACCGTGACGTCAAGCCCAAGAACATCATGATCAACAAGGAGGGCGTCGCGAAGCTGGCCGACATGGGTCTGGCCCGGGCGATCTCCGACAAGGAAGCGGCGGAAGCAGAGGCCGGAAAGGCCTTTGGCACGCCGTACTACATCAGCCCGGAACAGATCCGCGGCGAGAAGGTGGTGGGGCCGCCGGCGGATATCTATTCGCTGGGCGCGACGCTCTATCACATGGTCACGGGCAACGTGCCCTACGACGGGCCGAACCCGTCCGCCGTGATGCACAAGCATCTCAAGGCGGAGTTGGTCGCCCCGGATCACGTCAACCCCAAGCTTTCGCCGGGGATCTCCGAGGTCATCGAGATGATGATGGCCAAGGACCCCAAGGCCCGGTACCAGACCTGCGGCGATCTGCTCGTCGATCTGCGTGCCGTGCGCGAGGGCAAGACGCCCGTTCTGGCGCACAAGGACCAGGTCGGCACCCTGGCCACCCTCGCCAAGATGGAAGAGGCGGCGGCGGTTGAAGTGCAGCCGGACAAGAGTCGGGTGGATGCGGGCATTCGCCCGTGGATGCTTTGGACGCTCGCGGGTCTGCTGGTGGTGAGCGTCGCGATCAACGTCGTGCAGCTCATTACGCGTGGTTAAGGCCAAACAGAGCGGGTTTTCGCCTTGCCTTGGCGTGGATGTTTGGTTAGTCTTTGTCCGGTCCGTGGTGCGCTTGGCGAGGCTGAGCGAGCGGACGAGTCTCTGAACGGATGACGGGTTGCTGATGAGTCTGGCAAGCGCGAAGATGCTCCATGCGGCCCATGCCGCGGATGGTGTTGCGCTGGTCGCTCGTCGTGTGCCGTCGCGTTCGCGGATGTGGCGTGCGTCATGACGGCGCCCGCATTCATCCAACCTCTTCAATCGTGTTGGTGCTCCCACCCGGCTTCGTGCCGCGATCGGGTGTGGGGTTTTTTGGTCTCTGTCGCGGCGAAGACCGAACGGCGTCAATCCTGGCGCTGAACGGAAGGAGTCGTCCCATCGCATTTGGTCGCTTTCAGCGTGACGCAGGTCCGGTGCAACGCACCCGCGTGAACTTCCTCATCCGCATTACTCCGGTCCGCGTGCTGGGGCCGGACAACGAGCCGATCGGCGTGATCGAGACGGCGGACGCACTGCGCATGGCGCAGGAGAAGGGGCTTGACCTCGTGGAGATTTCTCCCGAGGCCCGCCCGCCCGTCTGCAAGATCATGGACTACGGCAAGTACAAGTACGAGCTGAGCCAGAAGCAGCGGAAGAATCGCGCGGCGAGCAAGCAGTCGGAAATGAAGGAAGTGCGTCTGGGCCGCTCCGTCAAGATCGACCCGCACGACATTCAGGTGCGCATTGATCAGAGCCGTCGCTTCCTCATCGCCGGTCACAAGGTGATGGTGACGCAGAAGTTCAAGGGCCGCGAGATCGCGCACAAGGAACTCGGCCTGGACAACCTCCGCACGGTCGCCGACGCGCTGCTGGATCTGGGCAAGGTTGAGCAGACGCCGCGCTGGATGGGCAAGCAGGCCAGCATCATCATGGCGCCCGACAAGGTGAAGATCGACGCCCACAAGCGCAAGCTCGAGAAGGAGCGCGCCGAGAAGATCGCCCGCGGCGAGATCGTCGCGCCCGAGCCCGAACCCAAGGACGAGGATCTCGAGGATCAGGTCGACGACATTGATGACGCGGACGATGATGATGACGATGAGGATTGATTGTCCGTGCCGCGCGGAGCGGCGGACGAACAACGCATGAGATACACCGGGGCCGCTTGGCCCCGGTTTTTCTTTTGCGATGGCGGATGCTTCGCATCGAGCAAGACGAACGCGTCCATGCGAACAGAGCGTTGACGCGGCGTGGAAGAGTGCAGAAGCACCAAGGGTTTGACCCGGCGAAACACGGTTTGCTCGCGTGAAAAACGTTGAATCTGGCGGTCGGCGATTGCGGCGAACGCTCGAACGGATAGGCTCACGAAGGAGACCGATTCTCCGGCCAAGGACACGCCGCTGCGGGTCTTCAATGCGAGATGACCGCGATGAAACTGGGACGAGACTTCGTGTTGAGCGTGATCGGTTGTGTGATGCTCGCGGGTACCGCACTTCCCGCGCTGGCCCAGACGTATCGAGCGACGCGGCAGATGCGCGGCGTGTGGATTCGCGGGAATGGTGCGATCGCCGGCTCCGGCGGCATGGATGCGAATCTTCAGAACTTCGCGGCCGCCGGGATCACCGATGTCTTTCTTGACACGCTCTACTCGGGCCACTCGGTGGGCAAGCCCGGCGTGTTTCGTGCGATGTATTCGAACGATTTTCTTCAGCAGACGATCATCGCATCGGCCCGCTACGGCATTCGTGTCCATGCGTGGTGCGAGAGCGCGCTGCTGCAGTACGGCACCGTCGGTTCGTACAACTTCACGGTGAATCCCACCAGTGACAGCGAGGGCAATCCGGAGTGGAAGGCGATCTCGTCGCGCACTGGCCAAGGCGGCGGCGATGCCGACCCCAACATGGTCTTTGGCAATCTCGCGCACCCGGGCCTGCAAGCCAAGCTGCGCGCGTACTTCACGGAACTCGCCGGATACAAGGGACTCTTCGGCATCCAGACCGACTATCACCGCTATCCGCTCGACGACAGCACCACGGACAGCAATCCGGCGCCGTGGTCGTTCGACACGTACAGCCGCAACGCGTTCATGGCGATCTATGGTGCGAGCAATGATCCGCTCCTCAAGGCCATCAGCACCAGCGGCAGCAGCGGCACGCAGTACACCAACTTCCTCAACTGGCGCAAGGCGGGCATCACCGAGTGCGCACGCCAGATGAAGCTGGGCATTGACTCGGTGGACAGCGGCATCGAGTTCTCGGCCGCGATGTTTGCGGTGCCAGTGACCAGCAAGTGCCAGGACTGGGGCACCTGGGCAACCAACGGCTCCATCGATTGGCTGATCCCAATGTGCTACGGCTCGACGACGAGCTCGATCACCAATGACCTGACGATCGTCAAGAACGCGAGTGCGGGGCGGCGGGTGATCGCGGGGCTTTACACTGATTCGACCAGCGGCCATCCGACGATGCAGCAGCAGCTCGACGCCTGCAACAGCGTGAGTGTGCAGGACTGGGTCTTCTTCAGCGGGCCGACGTTTACGAACGCCGCGAATCGCACGACCGCGCTGAACGTGATGCTGGCGAGCCAGAAGCAGCGGGGCGACTTCAACAACGACGGCTATCTCGACAGCGCCGACTGGGACGCGTTCCGCGCGGTTTACAACGGCACACCCGTGAGCAGCGCTGGTGCCAATGCACGCTTGAACTACAACGGCGACGGCCAGATCACAGAATCAGACTGGGTGCTCTTCAAGCGTGAGTGCGCCCGCAACATCTTCGGCGAGGACGGCACGGTGGGGCAGCGCGAGTTCGATGCGTTCATGCAGTGCATGAACGCGCTGCAGGGCAACTCAACGCGGAAACATCTCTACGACTTCGACGGCAACGGCTTGGTAAACTATCAGGACCAGTTGCGATTCCACCAGTTGCTGACGACCAGCATCGGCAACGACAACGACGTGAATCGTGACGGCAAGGTGGACATCGAGGATCTGTACAAGCAGAACCAGTCGCCGCTGGATGTGAACCGCGATGGTGTGGTGGACGCTTCCGACACCGCCGCACTTGAAGCGACGCTGCGGGCCAATGAACTGCAGGACATGCGAAGCGGGAGATGGTGAGCGGAGCGGGGCACGCCGATCCGCGTGCTGGCGCAGCGTGCAAAAACAAACAGCCCGGCGGTGAGGCCGGGCTGCTTGGTGTGTTGCTGTGTCGCAGACCTCAGGGAGTCATCAGCAACCAGCCTCGAACGCGTTCACGAAGTCATCGAAGTCGGTGAAGTCGAGGAAGCCGTCGGCGTTGAAGTCGGCGCTCGCCACGCCGCCCTCGAACGCGGTGACAAAGTCGTCGAAGTCGGTGAAGTCAAGGAAGCCATCGCCGTTGAAGTCGGCCGAGCAGGTTGGGGCGGCGATGGTCCAGAAGCCGCCTGAGATCGAGAACGAACCGCCGCTGAGAGCCCCGGTGAACGTGGTGGCATCAGCCTGAGCGATCGAGCCCGAGAGGGCAAACGTGCCGCCGGTTGTGTCCATCGTGCCGCCGCCGTCAATCGTCGACCAAGGAATCTCAGGTGCGGCGGTGGTCACGGCGGCGAAGAGCGTGAGGGCCGCGAGCGAAACAAGTGGCATGTTGCGAAGTGTCATGGGAAGTCTCCGGTGTGCGCGGCCGCGGGCGCCGCGTGGATTCGATGAACGTGGGTTACTTCGCGGCGACGGCGCTCTGGTTGCGGATCAGCGATTCGAGTTGCTCGAGGCGAGCCTTGAGCGCGGCGATCTCGGCGTCCTTCTCGGTGCGGAGGTCGCGGAGCGCCTCGACCATCAGAGCAGTCGTCGAACGCTCGGTCACCTGCTTCATGCCGTCGGCGCCGGTCGTGACCCAGTCGGGGAAGACAGTTTCGACTTCCTGAGCGACGAGGCCGATCTGCGTGCCGGGCAGAGCGCGGCCCTTCTCCACGAACTCCGACTTGTAGGAATACGAGTGGCCCTTGAGTTTGAGCAATCGATCGAGCGTGCCGGTGAGGGGCTGGATGTCGCTCTTGGTGCGCTCATCGCAGAGCGCGGCCCACGCACCGCCGCCGGGCTTGGATGCTGTGCCATCGAGCTGGAGGTAATAGACGCTCGCGCCGTTGCGATAGATGTTGAAAGATGCCAGGTTCGGGCTGCTGGCGGGCGCGATGTTGAAGACAAAGCCGGACTGATTGGCGATGCCATCAAGTCGCTGCATCGTCATGGTGTTGCCGTTCTGCCCCGTGCTTCCGAACTGCACGACGCCGTCGAGGCGCGTGGATCCAGGGTTATGGAGGCGTGCTTGTGGGGAGACGCCCAGGCCAACGTTTCCCGTGGGCGCGACGGTGATGTTGAGCGAGCCGTTGTTCCAGAACTCCATCTGACCCGTGCTGTTGACGGTGGTCCATCCCTTCAGTTGCCCTCCGACGCTGTAGCCGTAATACGGCAGCCCGTTCGTGGCAGCAGAATCAACGATCATGCCGTTGTATCCGGCGTTGCCAGGCTTGGTCGCAACGCCGAACGCTTCCGTCACCAAGCCTGTGATCGACGACGAACGCCCGATGCCTGCCCACCCGGTCGTGTCGGCGGCGAATGCAGCGGACGGCGCGCCGTTGCGCACGAGCTGAAACGTGCCCGCGGGACCGTTGCCCGCGCCGCCGGAGACCATCACCCAGTCTTGCCCGCCGGGCCCACCGTGCTTCAAGCGCACCTGGGGGCCAAATCGATTTGACGGGTCCGGGTCGGCCGCAGTCTCGAAAATGCCGTAGGGCACGTCGAGGTCGGTGAAGAAGCCGGTGCCGACCACATGCAGCATCGATTGCGGCGACGTGGTGCCGATGCCCACTTGGTTGTAGTCGGAAGAAACACTGAGGCCGCGGGTGGCGAGGCTGTAGGGAGCGGCCGAAAGCAACTGACGCGAACCCATCGGGACGAAGGCCCCGACGCCTGCGGGATTGCGCACCGAGATCTGCAGGTAGCGCGGATCGTTGGTGGTAAACGGCGACGATCCAAAGTCCACTTCGCTGGTGAAGAGGCCATTCGTCACGGTCTCACTAAAGCGCGTGACCGTGGATCCAATCTGGGTGCCGCCACTGGCGCTGTCGAACAGGGCGTACTGGATGTCAGTGGGGGTGTTGACGGCCGCGCCTGCGTTCTTGAGTTGGCCTTGATACGTGAAGGCCGTGGGCTGAGCGAGAGCCGACGCCGAGCCGGCGGCCAGTGCGAGCGTCAGCGCGATCCGTGTCATGGTCTTGCGAAGCATGTGCGTCTCCTGCGAACAGTGTGGTCCTCAATGCCTGGCCGGGGCGACTGTCGCGGCGGCCTCCAGCAGCAACCACGCGGCAACGCCGATGCGCGCCAAGCAACCGGCAAGAAAATGTGTGAAGATCGTGTTGGCGCACGCCACGCGGACTGCGTGGTTGTCGATGAGCGATACGCAGTTTGTCCAGTGTGACACTGGGCTGAACTCTTTGACGGCGTGTGGCCCCCTCACCCGCGCTTCTGGTAAAGTGCATGGAGTGCCCAATGGCCGGAATCCAATCCGTGGCTGAGTTGCTTGCCAACGCCGAGCCGGGTGACGAACGTTCAATGAACGAGTTGTTGCCGCTCGTGTACAAGGAACTGCGTGCATTGGCGTCGAGTTACTTGGATCGTCCGGGCGACGCGGCCCACACGTTGCAGCCAACGGCGCTCGTCCACGAGGCATTCCTGAAGATGGTGGGGGACGATCGCCAGTGGTCGGGGCGCGAACACTTCATGGCCGTCGCGGCCAAGGCGATGCGACAGGTGCTGGTCGACCATTGGCGGAAGCGATCGGCGGAGAAACGCGGCGGCGGGGCAAACCAAGTCAGCATCAGCGGGATCGGCGCGGAGGGTGCGATCGAAGATGTCCGCGTGCTTGAACTCGACGATCTACTGCAGCAACTCGCCAAGGCTGATGCTCGCTCGGCGCGGGTTGCCGAGATGCGACTCTTTGGCGGCATGGAGCAGGAGCAGATCGCCCGCGTGCTCGGCGTGTCGCGCGTGACCGTGACGAGCGACTGGCAGTTCGCCCGCGCGTGGCTCGCCTCGCGAATGAACGGCACGACTCGTTCGGAGGACGCAGGACGATGACGACTTCCTCCGAGGACAAAGGCGGCCAACCCAGCCCAGACGACGCCTTGCGCCTGCGCAGGGCCAAGACGATCTTCCTGCGTGCCCAAGATGCGGGGCTCGCGGAACGCGAAGAGATACTGGATCGTGAATGCCGTGACGACGCCGAGCTGCGTGCGCTTGTGCTTGATCTGCTGCGCGGCGATCAAGAGCCGCTCACCGCCGAGCGACTCGCCGACGACATTCGTGCCGCGTACGAGGGAAGCACGGTCGGCAAACCTGTTGAGTCGCGAGGCTCGCGAATCGGTCGCTATCGCCTCATCGAGCGACTGGGCGAGGGTGGGTTTGGCGTGGTCTTCTCAGCAGAACAGAGCGAACCGGTCAAGCGGCGCGTCGCGCTGAAGATCATCAAACTCGGCATGGATACGCGCCAGGTGGTGGCGCGTTTCGAGCAGGAGCGTCAGGCACTCGCGGTGCTGGACCATCCGAACATCGCGAAGGTGTTCGATGCGGGCGCGACCGAGACGGGGCGGCCGTACTTCGTGATGGAGTTGTGCACGGGCGAGCCGATCGACGCCTATTGCGATCGTCACAAGCTTGACATTCCCAAGCGGCTCGAGCTCTTTGAGCAGGTGTGTGCCGCGGTGCAGCATGCCCACACCAAGGGCATCATCCATCGCGACATCAAGCCCAGCAACGCGATGGTGTCGACGCAGGACGGCAGGCCGATGGTGAAGGTGATCGACTTCGGCGTCGCGAAGGCGACCGCGAGTCGGCTCACAGAGAAGACGTTCTTCACCGAGTATGCGCAGATGATCGGCACACCGGAGTACATGAGCCCTGAACAGGCCGAGGGCAGTCTGGACGTGGACACGCGCACCGATGTCTACGCGCTGGGCGTGCTGCTGTATCGTCTGCTGACGGGAACCACGCCGTTCGAGGGGAACAAACTTCGCTCCGCGGGCTTTGCGGAGATTCAGCGAATCATCCGTGAGGAGGATCCGCCCGCGCCCAGTACGCGCTTGTCGCAAAGCACAGCGACGATTCAGACCGTTGCGGCGCAGCGCGACACCGAGCCGCGACGGCTTGGCCTGATCGTCCGCGGCGAACTCGACTGGATCGTGATGAAGGCGCTCGAGAAGGATCGAGCGCGTCGCTACGACACCGCGGGTGGGCTGGCGATGGATGTGCGACGGTTTCTATTGGGTGATGCGGTCACGGCGGCGCCGCCGAGTCGCGTGTACGCCGCGCGCAAGTTCATCGGGCGGAATCGCGCGCTTGTCGCCGCAACGATGGCGATCGCGGTATCGCTGCCTGCGGGCGTGCTCGCGTTTGCGTGGCAGGCTCGGATCGCCAGCGCGGAGCGCGATGTTGCGGTGCAGGCCAGAGTGGCGGAGGTCCGACAGCGTCAGGCGGCCGAGGTCGAACGGGATCGCGCGTCACGGGTTGCTGAGTTTATGAGTGGCATTCTCTCGGGTGCCGGCCCGAGCGTCGCCAAAGGACGCGACAGCACGATGCTGCGCGAGATGCTTGACGTCGCGGCTGGCAAACTGGAGAAGGGCGAACTCAAGGCCGCGCCTCTGGCGGAACTGAGCCTGCGTACCTCCATCGGCGACACGTACTCTGAACTCTCCGCGCTTCCGGAGGCCAAGCGCGTCCTCGAAGCCGGTCTGGCGATCGCCCGCGAAACGCACCAGTCGGACCACGCGGACACCGCGGCGGTGTTGGGCAGTCTCGCGACGGTGCATGAAGAGATGGGCGACTTTGCCGCGGCGATCGCGTGTCGGCGCGAGGCGCTCGAAATGCTCCGACGGCTGCATCCGGGCGATCACCTTTCCGTCTCCGCCGCGTGCAACGACCTCGCCAACGCGCTCAGCGCGGCCGATGATCACGACGCCGCCGAGCCGCTGTATCGCGAATCAGTGGCGATGACGAGAAGGCTTGTGTCGGGAGACGACTCGGAACTGGCGAGAAACCTCGCCGCGTTGGGTTCGTTTCTTCACGCCATGGGCGAGTACGAGGAGGCGCAGCCGATTCTCGAAGAGTCGCTGGCGATGAATCGGCGCGTGTATTCCGGCGATCATCCGAACATCTCAAACATTCTCACCGAACTCGGTTTGCTGCACGTGCGTCGCGGGCATTACGACGTTGCCGAACCGATGCTCCGCGAGGCGATAGCGATGAACCGTCGGCTTTACAGCGCAGATCACCCGGAGATCGCGAGAGTGGTGAGCAATCTCGCGTCGATGCTGCGAGAGACGAATAGGTTGGATGAAGCCCAGTCGCTCTACGTCGAAGCGCTTGAGATTCTCAAGAAGGCATTTCCCGGCGACCACTATCGCACCGCCGCCGCGATGAACAACGTCGGGCTGGTGATGAGTGATCGCAACGACAACGAGGGGGCCGAGAAGTACCTCCGCGAGTCGATCGCGATGCACGAACGCGTGGGCACGGGGCCGGACACACTCGTCGCCGTCAGCATCAGCAATCTGGCGGCGGTGCTGTACGCCAAGGGAGACCTGCCCGGCGCAGAATCGATGATGCGAAACTCGCTTCGGATGTTCAAGAGCATCCTGTCGCCGGACGCGCCTGAGGTGTTGAGCATCGTCGCGAACCTGCAGATGATTCTGCAGAAGCAGGGCAAGTTGGCTGAGGCCGAGGCATGTGCGCTGGAGGCGCTCGCGGGGCGGCGGAAACTGCTTGGCGAGGAACACCCGCTGACGCTCTCAAGCATCATCAACCTGGGGATGCTCTACAACAAGCAGGAGAAGTATCCGCAGGCGGCAACGCTTCTTGAGCAGGCGGAACCGGCGGCGCGCAAGGTGCTTGTCGATGAACTGGCAGGGACACTCGGCACGTTCCTGACGACGATGGCCCGCTCACGATTCTCGATGGGGTTTGATGACGCTCGGTATCGCCGGAGTGAGAAGGACTTTCTTGAGGCCCACGCGTTGCTGCTCAAGGTGGGCGGCGAGGCGGACCCGAGTACGGTCTCCTGCGGCGCGTTCATCGCCGAGTTTTATGCCGCGTGGGAGAAGGCCGAGCCCGGCAAGGGCTACGACGCCAAGGCTCGCGAGTGGACGAAGCCCGCGGCAAAGTGACGAGCAGACCGACGCTTGGGGAGTGGCGCGCGGACAACTTTGGCCGGGTCAAGCCGAACAGGCTGCCCACGCCGAGCGGAATGTCGCATAACCTGACGTCGTTTGGGCATCTGGACAACGAATCGACCCGAAGAAAACCGATCTGAAACGCTTCTGGCGGGTTGGCGCAACGCCGTCAGTCGATATGCTTTCATAATCTGGAGTGGCGATGGATTCGCATCGGCCGCGTCGGGATTCGGCTCAGGGGTAAAGAAGGGACCTTTGGCATGGCGATGACTCGTCGTTCGCTTTCTTGTGTGTTCGCGCTGCTGGCCTTTGTGGGCGGCACCACGATGGCCGAGGCCCAGACCTATCGCAGCACGCGTCCGGTGCGCGGCGCGTGGCTGCGTCCGCCGGCGACGTTGACCGGCGCCGGCAGTCTTGATGAGAACCTTCAGGCCTTGGCCGCCGCGGGCGTCACCGATCTGTTTTTGGAGACGTTTTACTGGGGCGTGAGCACGGGCAAGCAGGGCGTGTTCAACGCGCGGTTCGGCTATGACTACCTCCAGTCGGCGATCATCATGTCAGCACGCTATGGCATCCGCGTCCACGCGTGGTGCGAGAGCGCCTACTGGCAATACGGAAGCACCGGCGGCTACAACTTCACCGTGAATGCGCCCGGACAGAGCGAAGGCAACCCCGAGTGGAAGTCGATCTCGTCGATGACCGGCGCGGGCGGCGGCGACGGCACCAGCGGTCAGGTCTTTGCCAACCTGTGCCATCCGGGCGTGCAGGCAAAGCTCAAGGCGTATTTCACTGAACTTGCGGGTTACAAGGGGCTCTTTGGCATTCAGACCGACTACCACCGCTTCGCGCTGGATGACAACACGGGCGACAGCAACCCGGCGCCGTGGTCGTTTGATACATACAGCCGCAACGCGTTCATGGCGATCTACGGCGCGAGCAACGATCCGCTCACGAAGGCGATCAGCACCAGCGGCTCCAGCGGCACGCAGTACACCAACTTCTTGAACTGGCGCAAGGCCGGGGTGACCGAAGCCGCTCGGCAGATGGAACTCGGAATCGACTCGGTCGACACGGGGATCGAGTTCTCGGCAGCGATGTTTGCAAACCCGGAAACGGCAAAGTGCCAGGACTGGAAGACCTGGGCCACCAACGGCTACATCGATTGGCTGATGCCGATGGCATACGGCTCGACCACCACGAGCAT
Organism: Planctomycetota bacterium; assembly: GCA_033763695.1. Lineage (GTDB taxonomy): Bacteria > Planctomycetota > Phycisphaerae > Phycisphaerales > UBA1924 > JANRKB01. The sequence continues at coordinate 67,444 of JANRKB010000010.1, forward strand.
CACGAGCGATCTGAACACCGTCAAGAAGGACGCGGCAGGGCGGCGCGTCATCGCAGGGCTCTACATCGACTCGACGAGTGGGCACCCGACGCTGGCGAACCAGCTGGCTGCGGCGAACAGCGCGACGGGCACAACGGGAACCGGCGTGCAGGATTGGGTGTTCTTCAGCGGCGGCACGTTCAATGTGGCCGCGAATCAGACGACGCTGTACTCGTACATTACCGGCACGGCACAAAAGCAGCGCGGCGACTTCAACAACGACGGCTATATGGATGCCGCCGACTGGGACGCTTTCCGCGCTGTGTACAACGGCACGCCCGTGAGCAGCGCTGGCGCGAACGCCCGCTACAACTACAACGGCGATGCTCAGATCACCGAGTCGGACTGGATTCTCTTCAAGCGAGAGTTCGCCCGCAACATCTTCGGCGAAGACAACACGGTCGGGCAGCGCGAGTTCGACGCGTTCATGCAGTGCATGAATGCGCTGCAGGGCAACAACACCACCCGCAAGCACCTCTACGACTTTGACGGCAATGGCCTCGTCAACTACCAGGATCAGCTCCGATTCCACCAGTTGCTCACCACCAGCATCGGCAATGACAACGACGTCAACCGCGACGGCAAGGTCGACATCGACGACCTCTATCGGCAGAACCAGTCGCCTCTGGACGTGAACCGCGACGGGGTGGTCGATGCCGCCGACACCGCGGCGCTCGAAGCGACGCTCCGCGCGGGCGAGATTCAGGACATGTCCTCGGGCAAGCGGTGAGAGGGACAAGTCCCTCGTGTGTGATTGGGTGATGCGATGAAGACCGGCTTACGCGTGCTTGGGCTGTGTTTCGTTCTGCTGCTCATGTGCATCTCGCGTGCCGTACTGGCGCAGCCGCTGGTGGTTGAACAACTCACGCTCACGACCAGCGGCGGGACGGCCCGCGGCTGGCTCGCGACGGTCGACCTGACCGACGCTCGCATCGACATCGTGACGGACCCGCAAGCACCTGCCGGCACCGGCGCCAACGGCGTGCTGCAAGCCACCGACGCTTGGCGCTCCGCCAACGGCTGCCGCGTTGCGATCAACGCCAACTACTTCGGCACCGTCAGCGCGACCGCGGGTGACATCATCGGCCTGCACGCGTCCGACGGTGTGATCGTCTCGCCGGCGCGGCAGTTCGGCACGTTGCCCGACCCGGCGATCGCCTTCGACAGGAATCGCGTGCCGCGAATCGGGTACATCGCCCCCAATGACACGACGGGCGTGTGGGATGCGGTCGCGGGCGTCGGCCCAAGTTCGACTGACAACTTCGCGGGCACGCTGCTGGTGACCAACGGCACGAACACCGGCGCGTCTGCTCGTGTCGATCCGCTCAATCGCAATCCGCGGACTGCGATCGGCATCAATGCCGCGGGCACCACGCTGTACTTGTTTGTGATCGACGGCCGCCAGACTGGGTGGAGCGTCGGCATGACCAATGCCGAGGTCGCGACGTATCTGATCTCTCGCGGCGTGTGGAATGCGATCAACCTCGACGGCGGCGGATCCAGTTCGTTCGTGTGGCTCAAGGACGATGGCACGACGGCCGTGAATAGACCCAGCGACGGCGCTTTTCGCGGCGTGCCCAGTCACCTCGGAATTCGCGTGCGCCAGACGCCCGCGACGACGTATCGGACAACGCGGCCCATCCGCGGCATGAAGCTGCGCCCGCCGGCCACGCTCACGGGTGCGAACAGCTTCGAGACGGCGATGCAGCAAGCGACGGCGGCGGGACTGAACGACGTGTGGCTCGAGACGTTCTACTGGGGCGTCAGCACCGGCAAGCAGGGCGTGTTCAACAGTCGCTTTGGATATGACTACCTGGCTCAGGCCATCGCGATCGCGGCCAAGTACAACATCCGCGTCCACGCGTGGCTGGAGACCGGGTACTGGCAGTTCGGCACCACTGGTGCGTACAACTTCACCATCAACGGTCCTGGTCAAAGTGTCGGCGACCCGGCGTGGAAAGTGGTACACACGAACAGCACGACGCTGACGGGCGACAGCAGCGGCCAGGTGTTCGCCAATCTCATCCATCCGGGCGTGCGGGCAAAGCTCTCGTCGTATGTCGCCGAGCTTGCGACGTATCCCGGTCTGTGGAGCATGCTGGCGGACTACGCGCGATTCCCCGTCGATGACAACACCGGCGATGTGTACCCCGCGCCGTATTCGTACGACGCGTGGACGCGGTCCGCGTTTCAGGCGATCTACGGCTCAGATCCGCAGGTGACGGCTCGACGCACCAACGGCGCGCAGTGGAACAACTTCCTGGCGTGGCGCCGCGCTGGAATCGGCCAGACGGTGCAGTCGATGTACCAGAGTGTCAAGAGCACACGTACGGACATGGTCTTCATGTGTGACGTGCCGCCTGCGCCGGCGACGGATTCGGCGCAACTCTCCAAGTGCCAGGATTGGCCGACGTGGGCCTCCAGCGGCTGGCTCGATGTCGTGTCGCCGATGTGCTATTCGTCGACGACGTCGTCGATTGTGACCGAGATCGTGCGTGCGAACGGTCTGGCCGCGGGCAAGCCGATGCTGATCGCGCTGGCGCTGACCGGGGCGGCGAGCCATCCGAGCATTACCGATCAGATGAACATGGCCAAGCAGCAGGGCGTGGAAGACTGGGTGCTCTTCAACGCCGATGTGTTCACCGATCCGGCCCGCCAAAGCGAACTCAAGTCGTGGATCGTCGCCAACGCGACAGCCCAGCAGAGTGACTTCAACAACGATGATGTGCTTGATTATCGAGATCTGCTCACGTTCAACACGCGGTATCGCGGCACGCCGATCGCGGTGACGCCGCTGCTGGCGCGATACGACATGAACAGCGACGGCTGGATCGACGAGACCGACAAGACGCTCGTGTATCGCGAGTTTGCCAAGTATCGCTTCGGCGAAGATGGCATCGTGAACCAGTACGACCTCGACGCGCTGCTCGCGTGCATGGGCGCGACCGGCCCGAGCGGGTCGACCGTCGCACAAATGTACGACCTCAACGGCGACGGCGTGGTGAACTATGCCGATCAGGTGATTCTGCATTCGCTGCTCACCGTGACGCTCGCGCCGGACACGGATGTGAACTGCGACGGCAAGGTCGACATCGACGACCTGTACGCACAGAACCAGAGTCCGATCGACGTTAATCGCGACGGCAAGATCGACGCGGCGGACACGGCGCGGCTGGAGTCGGTGCTCCGAGCCAGCGAACTGCAAGACATGTCGTCCGGACGACGCTGACTCGTGCCGCCGCGCACGGGCTGCGCGTTCGCCGTCTTTGCGCCGTGTTTGGATCATGCGAACATCGCGTGTGGATCACAACAAGGAATGATGAAACCTGCGAGCGTGCGCGCGAGTCTTGCGCAACCTTGACATGCTCTTGACAGAGCGAGCAAGACGCGCGAGTACGTTTCTGCCGTCTCGGATGGAGAAGCGCGTGGGAGCGTCTCTCTCCCTCTCCGTTCGAGGCGAGCAGGAGCACTCGCATGCGGAGCACGGAACGTCTCTTGGGTGGTCAGTCTCGACAGCGATTCGTCGCCAATGGGCAGGCATTCACGCTGATCGAGCTTCTGGTGGTGATCGCGATCATCGCGGTGCTGATCGGCATTCTGCTGCCGTCGCTGGGCAAGGCACGCGAGGAAGCGCGATCGATTAAGTGCAGCGTGAATCTGAGGACGGTGGCCCAAGGATTCAGCGGCTACCAGATCGAATCGCGCGACTACTACCCCGCCTCGTACGTCTACGGCGACAACCAAACCGGAACGACGTGGCGGGTCGTGGACCAAAAAGAGAAGAACGAAGTCCCGGCCAACGGGTACATTCACTGGTCCGCGACCCTCTTCACGAGCGGCGGAGTGCCGGAGAATGCGTTCGAGTGCCCGACCATGCCCAACGGGGGCGCCCCGCGAACGAATCCCGGCAACAACTCATCGGACTGGGCACCGAATCAGGTTGACGACGCTGGACAGACGGCTGCTACGGCGGTCTCCAACTATCCGCGGGATCGTCAGGTTCGGCGCACGGCCTACGCGGGCAACGCGGCGATCTTCCCCCGCAACAAGTTCGCCGACGACGGCCAGCCTCGCAAGAACCAGTTCGTCAAAGATGCCGCGATCATGAATCCTTCGCGGGTGATCCTCGCCACCGAGTTCTTCGCGAAAGATGACGGGCAGTACGACGCGCTCAAGGACCCACGTGGTGATAGCTCGGAGACCATCAAGAGTCACCGCCCGATCACTCCGTTCAATCACAAGTCTGCGGCCTCGGTCTATGACGCTCCCGCGTCGTCGAATCGCCCGGGCTTCGTGTATCCCAACAAGGACCAGTTGCGAGGGAATGCCCAACTTGGTCAGTACCTGATCAATGACCCCGACAGCGGATTGAACGCCGTTGGCCGTCACCACGGCGGCTCAAAGGGCGAGTACGGTGGTCCCGTCAACTTCAGTTTCGTCGACGGACACGTCGAGCGGATGAACGTCGTTGACAGCGTGAAAAAGCGCCTTTGGGGTGACCGGTTCTACAGCCTGACTGGTGACAACCGCGTCGATGAGACCGCGGGCGTCGACAGCTGGAAGTAACACCGAAGTGCCGGCCTTTCGCCGGGCGTTGGATCGTCTTTGTCACTTTCGCGGGCGTTGAAACGTCCGCTGTGCATTGAGTTCTGTGTTTGGCTCTGGTGGAAAGAGAGGATCTCATGGCCGGTGCGAAGAACAATGGTGCCAAGAACAGCGGATTGCTGCTTCTGGCTGCGGCGGGCTTGGTCGGCGGTCTCACCTCGGTGGCCGCGGCCCAGCCGTACTTGATCAATATCTCGGGCGCGACGCTGCTCGAGAACTTCATCAAGTCGGCGGGTTCGACCAACGACTTCCTGGATCTGGACGGCGACGGCAACTGCGGCCCGTGCAACGGCGTGGTTGACCAGTTGGCTCCGTTTGGTCTCAACCCCTTCCCTGCGTCGGGGCGCTGGATCGTCCAGTATCGCGTCGTCGGTTCGGTGAACGGCTTTATCGAACTCACCAAGTTCGGCTCAACCTTCGTGACCACCGACTCCACCGACACCAACGGCCTGACCTCCGTCGGTGCCACCCTCGCCTATCACAACCGTCAACTCTACATCAACGCCGGTGCCCTGCTGACCGGCGGCGCGAACATCGGCAACTTTGGTAATCCCGGCGGCGCTCCCGTTCGTTCGGACACAACCACGCTGTCGGCGACCTATGCCGCCAACCCGACGCCCTCGGCGGGCGGTATCCGCATCGACATTGCCCCGCTCGACGTTCCCAGCCGTTGGGCAGTCCGAAACACGACCGGCTCGCCTGATCTTGATCAGACCCCTGGCGCTCTTGGCTACGGCAACAATCCCCGCAAGTCCGTCAACCGCGATGGCGGCACGACCGGCTTCGGCAATCTCGGTGCTTCGCTCCCGGACCTGAACGGACGCAACCTGTTTGACCCGTCGAACCCTGGCGCGGCCGACAGCAACACGCTGTTCGATCAGCCCTTGGCGTGGGCCCCCATCGTTCCGATGACCAACCTGGGCACCGGCATCACCCAGCTCAAGATGTCCGAAGTTCGTCACCTCTTCGCTACCGGTCGTCTGGCCAGTGGCGAGAACCTGCACGCGATCACGCGTGACGTGGGTTCGGGCACCCGCAACGCCTTTAACAACACCACCGGGCTTGATCCCTCGTGGGGCGTCGGCGACAACGTCGGCGGACTCTCGACTCTGGCCGTCAACAACAACCTCGGGCCGCAGTTCACGCCCACGAACAAGGGTGGCAACTCGGGCGTGGAGAACACGGTGTTCAACTCTCGCCTGGGCATCGGCTACGTCGGCGCCGAGCGTGGCGTGGCGGGCGCGTGGCTGACGGGCAGCAACCCCCGGGCGGAAATCCTCGCCGTTCAAAACGATCTCTACGGCGGCACCCAGTTCCGTCGCCCGACGATCGACGCCGTGCTTGATAACGATGCCAACGGTTACGTGATCGGCGGCCCCGCGGCCCTCGTCACGATCGGCGACCCCCGCGCCGAGCCGGTGGCTCGCGGCGGCGACAACAACGGTCGCCCGAAGATGCGCAACCCGTACGCGGCTGAGTATCTGAACAACCTGCGCAAGAGCACCGAGGCGTTCGTCGCGGTTCCCGGCGGGCTTGATTCTGAGTTCATGCCCGGCGAAGTGTTGGCCACGATCCTGATCCTCTCCGAGGCTCTGGACAACGCCCACAGCTTCACCAACCCCACGCAGTTGATCCCGACCCCCGCGTTCAACCTCTCGCTCCAGAACTACATCCGCTCCAACAACGTCCTCGCCAACAGCGTCTATCAGAACTTCAACCTCTCGGCCACCGGTCGCTCGCCGATCCGTACCACCGGCATCACCTACAGCGACGGCGTGGTCAACGGCGCCAACTACATCAGCCAGAGCGGTGCCGCAATCACCTACAACACCGCTCTCTCCCTCCGCAACAAGATCGCCGGCGACTTCAACGGAGACGGCAAGCGCGACATTAACGACGCCAGCGAGATGCTCAAGGCGTTCCGTCAGCGCAATGGCGGCCCGACCTGGAGCGCTCCCAACGGCACCGGCCTGGCCCAATCGGCGGGCGGCATCGCTGGCGCTCCCGGCACCGACGCCTGCATCGAAATCCTCGGTGACTTCGATGGCAACGGTTCGTTCAACGTCGCGGACATCCGTTACTGGGCCGACGGCCTGGGTGTCAACGCCACGACCCGCGTGCTTGATCGCAAGGCCGCCTTCGAGGCCATCGACAACGCGTGGTTCGCGCTGACCGGCAGCAACAACTTCTTCGGCACCACCAAGTCGGGCGGTCCGGCCTACATCGCCGGCGAGAGCCGCTTCGACATCGCTTCGGCTTCGGGCGCCAACGCCCGCGGCTGGGCCCCGGTCGGCGCGGACGGTGTCATTGATACCTTCGACCTCAACTTCACCAAGGCCCAGTTCCAAGGCAATGACTTCGTCACCGACGGCGAGGCGAACTGGACCAACACATTCGAGGCCGTCGGCTTCGATCTGTCGGCGGACAACACGGGTGACCTCGTGGTGAACACGGCCGACGTGGACGCCATCAAGGCCGCGTTGGGCATCTGCGACGCCGACTTCAACGGCGACGGCTTCCTCGACTTCACCGACTTCGACGCCTTCGTCGCCGACTTCGAGGCTGGTGCGGCGAATGCCGACTTCAACGGCGACGGCTTCCTTGACTTCACCGACTTCGACGCGTTCGTTGCCGCGTTCGAGGCTGGCTGCTAAAGCCCGATTCGTGCTCGCCAACACACCATGATCGTGTGACGGCGGGTTGGACGAACGGCTGATCTGTATGTGACTGCGGCGGGCCGAGAGGCCAAAGCCGAGACAACCAGTCCTGCTCCGCGACGCCGCCCTTAGGATGTATTCAGGGCGGCGTTGCACTTTTTGACGCGGGCGGCGCCAGCGCGAAACAGCAGCCGCAAATGTCCCAAGAATCGTCTACGCTGGGGTCTGTTCTGTGGGCGCGTTTGCCACGCAGACACCAGAGTGGGAGGCTCGTGATGGCACGCGTGAATCGTCGATCTGCTTCGCTTGCAGTGCTTGGCTTGGTACTGCTGGCCGGAAGTGCCGCGCTTTCGGGCTGCGTCATTCACGCCGACGACTCCACGTATGGCGATAGTTATGGTTCCTCCCGTGCTTTTGAATCCACGACGGTGGACCGCCCGGCCGCGACCAAAGGTCGGCTGGTGGCAGAATCTCGCAACGGTTCAATCACTGTTCATCGCGCGACCGACGGCAAGTTGCATGTCGAGGCTTCGATGCGATCGCGTTCCGAGGGCCGCGTCAAGGATGCCGCGCTCGACGTTACCGATACCTCGGTCGGCGTGCGCGTTGCGATCAAATGGCCTGATGGCCGCTGGCAGGCGGGAGATGCCGCGGATCTGGAGATCTGGATCCCCGACGCCGACGGCCTCGATCTCAACAGCACCAATGGCGATATCGAAGTCGGCGGCTTCGCGGGGCGACTGACGGCGACGACAAGCAACGCGGGCATCACGATCAAGCGTCACGACGGCACGGTGATCGCCAGGACCAGCAACGCCGATATCGAGGCGAGTGATGTGACGGGCGATGTCGACGCCACCACCAGCAACTCTTCGATCACGCTGCGCGATGTGACCGGGCGCGTCGTTGCATTGACTTCCAACGGCGACATCGACATTCACCTTGCGCCAAGCGCCTCTGGGCCGGTGACGGCGACAACCAGCAACTCATCGATCACACTGCTCGTCGGGCCGGGCTTCACGGGCGAACTCTCGGCGTCGACGAGCAACGGCACCGTCGAGTGCACCGACGCGCGGGCCAGGAGCACGCGGTCTGGAAAGTCCTCCGAGGTCTTCAACTTTGGCAGCGGCACGGCGTCGAAACTGGCGACCTCGAATGGTGACGTCACGGTGAAGCCGCGCTGAGGCGACCTCCGACATGAGCGGCGTCCAACATGTGGCAAACAAAAGGCCCTTCCATCGCTGGAAGGGCCTTTGTGATTCGTTCTCGATTGGTGAAAACTTCTGGTCGCATGCCGCTCGTTCGAGCCCGCAGCGATTGGAAGCTGCCGCTGGGCTTAGCCCTGGCCAGCGAGGGGCAGTCCCTCGACGTGCTTCATGCCGCGACGGCGGTCGCGGAGGCGACGGCTCTTGCCGACGCGATCCTTGAGGTAGTAGAGCTTGGCGCGACGAGCATCGCCACGACGGACGACCTCGAACTTGCTGATGAGCGGGCTGTTGATCGGCCACGTACGCTCGATGCCCACATCGTCGACGACGCGACGGACGCGGATCATCTCGTTGATCCCGCTGCCCGTGCGGCTGATGAGCACGCCGGAGTACACCTGCGTGCGCTCCTTGTCGCCTTCAACGATGCGGATGTGGACGTTGACCGAGTCGCCGATGTCCATGCGCGGGACATCCTTCTTGATTGCCGACTCGTTGATCTTCGCCAGAATGGCCTGCTGCGACAGCTTCGACATGAATGCACCCGTTCGATCAGCGCGCCGCCAAGGCGACGCAATGGACATGAGATCATCCGGCGGCCTTCGCCGGGCCTCTACGATAGACCGCTCCCCGCGTGGATTCTACTTGTTCGGGCTTGATTCGCCCGCTGCGTCCCGTTTGGCGGGCTCTTCTGCGGGTGAAACCGTCGCCGGCCCCGGCCCCGGGGCCAGCAGATCCGGGCGGCGTTCCTGGGTTCGCTGTTCCATCTGGGCCAGCCGCCACGCGTCGACCTTGGCGTGGTCGCCGCTGAGCAGGATTTCGGGTACTTCCATCCCCATCCACTCACGCGGCCGGGTGTAGTGAGGGCAGTCGAGCAGGCGCCGTCCGTCGGGCAGGCGGCTGAAGCTGACCGCGGCCGCAGACCCCGCGTCCCCCAGTGAGCCCGGCAGGAGCCGGATCACCGCATCCATCAGGACCATCGCTCCCAGCTCACCACCGGAGAGGACGTAGTCGCCGATGCTGATCTCCAGCGGCGCGAGTTTCTGGATGACCCGTTCGTCGATTCCCTCGTAGTGCCCGGCGAGCAGCAGCAGTCGCGGCTTGGTCGCCAGCGTTTCAACCAGCGGCTGGGTGAGCGGGACGCCTTGCGGCGTGAGCAAGATACGCGTGGCAGGGCGCGGATCGAGCGATTCGACGGCATGAACCGCGTCCCACACGGGTTGGCACATCATCACCATGCCCGGGCCGCCGCCGAACGGACGATCGTCGGTCTTCTGATGTTTGTTGGTCGTGAACCCGCGGATATCGGTCGCATGCCATTCGACAACGCCGGCGGCACGAGCACGCGCCGGAATGCTCACACCCAGCGCGCCGGGCGCGTCAGGAGCGAACATCTCGGGAAACGTCGTCAAGATGTCAATCCGCATCGGCATGTCCCAGAAGTGTTGGCGCGACGCGAGGTCGGTGCGGCGCGTGACGGTGCAGAAATGCGACCGGGTCGGTTCATCAGACCAGACGCCGCGCTATCCTTGCCCACTTTCCGCCCGTCGGAGCGAATCGCCGGGTTGCGAAAGCTGGTTACGCGGCGTGCGTGCGGTGTCGTGCCTTGAACGCCACGCAATGCCGCCGCGTCTGAAGGAGCTCCACACATGTCGTCTCGCTTGAGCATCGCCCTCGCTGCCGGTGACGGTATCGGTCCGGAAATCATGGACGCCACGCTGGAGCTCTTCAAAGCCGCGGGCGTCATGAACCACGCCGACTTCATCCCGGTTGAGATGGGCGCGTCGGTCTTCGCCATGGGCAACTCGCGCGGCATGAGCGATCAGGCCATCCGCACCACCGAAGACTGCGGCTTGCTCTTCAAGGGCCCGATGGAGACCCCTAAGGGCGGCGGCGGCAAGTCAATCAACGTCACGGCACGCAAACTCTGGAACGCCTACGCCAACTTCCGCACCTTCAAGACCCTCCCCGGCGTCGAGACCGTCTACTCCAAGGCCGGCATCCACATCGACATGTGCGTCGTCCGCGAGAACATCGAGGACACCTACGGCGGCGTCGAGCACCGGCTCTCCAACGACATGATCCAGTGCAAGCGACTGATCTCCGCCCCAGGCTGCGACGCGGTCCATCGCTTCGCTTTCCAGACCGCGCGACGACTGGGGATCAAGAAGGCCGCGTGCGTGCACAAGGCCAACATCATGAAGATGACCGACGGCCTGTTCCTCGATCGCTTCAAGGCCGCGGGCCGCGACTTTCCGGAGATCGAGCAGAGCGACGTCATCGTCGACGCGCTGTGCATGAACCTGGTCGTCAAGCCGCAGCAGTATCAGATGCTCGTGCTCCCCAACCTGCAGGGCGACATCGTCAGCGACCTGTGCGCCGGGCTTGTCGGCGGGCTGGGCTTTGCGCCCAGCGCCAACATCGGCAACCACATCAGCATCTTTGAGGCCGTGCACGGCACCGCGCCGGACATCGCCGGCCGCGGCATCGCCAACCCGACCAGCCTCATCCTCTCGGGCATCATGATGCTCCGCCATGTGGGGCTGACCGTCCCCGCTGCGAACATCGAGAACGCGCTGCTCGCCACGCTCGAATCCGGCATCCGCACCGGCGATTTCGGCGACAAGACCAAGCCCGCGCTGGGCACGCGCGACTTCACCAACGCCATCATCGAGCGACTGGGCAACAAGCCCAAGACGGTGACGGCCGTCGAAGTGCCCGCCGCCAACAGCGCGATTCCCCAGCGACCCGCGGCCCCAACGGGCCAGCAGGTGATCCGCACCTACAAGAACGTGGTCACGCACGTCGTGGGCTGCGACATCTACCTCGACTCACCGCTCAGCCCGCTCGCGCTGGCCGAAGAAATGCAGCGCGTCTGCCAGGACACGCCGTTCAAGCTCACGCTCATCTCCAACCGCGGCACGCAGGTGTGGCCGACGGGCAGCGTGTACACCGAGTGCGTGGACTACTACCGCGTGCGTTTCGAACTCAAGGAGAACGTGCCTGCGGGCTCGTTCGGCCAGTCCCGCTGCGTCGCGCTCATGGACAAGGTCGCCGAGGCCTTCACCATCTGCTCGTACGAACTGCTCCGCACGTTCGACGGCGTGAAGGGCTACAGCCTGGCGCAGGGGCAGTAAGACGCCGCAAGGCGAAACCAGCGAAGCGACAAGCTCCCATGCTCGATCTCTTGATCGTGGAATGGGAGCTTTGCTGTCTTGCGCTCTGCGAGGGTGCCTGCGCCTCAGGATGTCGGCACGCCGTCGTTCCAGATTGACAGCGTCTCAAGGTCCTGCTTCGGAATCTGCTTCGCGTGACCGTCGAGGTACAGGCCGCTGGAGCCGGTTTTGTGCTGCGCCGGATTCAGGCGATAGTCGTCGCGTTGAATGTCGGGGAAGATGTGGCGCGGCAGCCAGACGTCGTAACACTGGCCGAGCGTCACATCATCAGTCGCAAACGTCTCCCACGCCTTGCGCATGACACCGCCCGTGTCGGCCGCAAACTCGCTCAGATAGAGCATGCGATCGGGGAACGGCATGCGTTCCATGAGCATGGGGCCGCGGCGCTGCGGGATGTGGGCCCGCGAGCCTTCGCCGCGCATATCGACCTCGCCGTCGGCGTAGAAGGCGAAGCCGTTGACGACGTAGTGCACGTTGTGAGCGTCCTGCTTGCGGCTTGGGCAGCGGTAGTAGGGGGCGTGCTCAAACATGTCGTTGGGATCGATGTTGGGCGACACGCCCGGATCAAGCTCCGGGCGATAGGCGACATCCCAAGGCAAGCGTTCGCGGAAGTTCTGCGGCGTCGTCCCCGCGCTGCCCTCACGCATCACGTAGCCCTTGTACTGCGCGGCGTACAGCGTCATCGCCATATGGACCTGCTTGGTGCGCGACAAGCACACCGCGCTGCGTCCCGCCTCGCGCGCCATGCCGAGGGCGGGCAACAGCAGGCCGATGAGGATCGCGATGATCCCGATGACCACCAGCAACTCGATCAGCGTGAACGCGTGCGCCGGGCTGATTCGGCAGACGGCAGGAGAGGATCGCGACAAGGAACGATGCAGCATGACTCATCCTCCATTGGTTCGGGGGAGTGGATCAGGGTGCGCAACAGACGCAACGGGTTGGAGGCAGTCGGACGGACAAAGCCGTCGCGACGTGAGGTTCGCACGATACCACAAACCCGCCGTCGCTCCAAGCGGGTTTGAACGAATCAACGGCATCGGCGTGAGTTGGATGCGTGCGGTGCATCTCCCCGTGGACACTTCGCGAGATTTCGCAACACGCGGGTGCTGGTCCTCGCCTGCGCGATTGGCCGATACCATGTTCGCGTGATTTCGAGCCTTGTTCCAAGCATGTTCGTCCGGCGTGTGCTGCTGCTCGTGGTGTTGATCGCGGCCGGCTTTGCCATTCTGGGCCTGCGCGTGGCTGACCTGACGCTCAGCAAAGGTGCCGAGCTTCGCGAGCGGGCTGAAGAAAAGCTCGTGACCCGGCGCTGGACGATGGCGGTGCGCGGCCGCATTCTCGATCGCAAGGAGCGGGTGCTCGCACAGGATCGCCCCGGATATGACGCCGCGATCGACTATGACGTGCTGACCGGTGACTGGGCGAGGTTGACTGCCAACAAGGCGGCGCGGCGGCTGCTCAAGAACGATTGGCCCGACATGTCGCGCGAGCAGCGACGCGCCGCGACCGAGCGTCTCGTGCCCGCGTACCAGGCCCATCTGGATCAGTCATGGACTGCGCTCGCCCGGGCCGCGGGTCTGGAGCGGGCGGAGATCGATCAGCGGCGTGTGAAGATCGTGGCGGACATCGAAGCCTTGGCACGCACGATCGTGAACAAGCGGCTGGCGGAGGGGTATGACCGCCTTGCCGCACTTGACGATGAAGTGACCGCAGACATGGTGCGTGCGGTGGACCAGTCGGCGTTGCGGCCGATCAAGGAGATGCAGCAGGCCCATGTGATCGTCGCGCGGATGGCAGACGAGGTGGGCTTCGCCGTGCAGGTGCTGGCGGGCGACGAGGTCGAGTTGACCGTGGGGACGGATTCGAGCGGCTTGCCGCTGGTGGATCGGGTTCCCGCGGTGCCGGGTCTGAAAGTGATCGACTCGGGCGCACGCGAGTATCCGCTGGATCAGATGACGGTGGCGATTGATCGCTCGACTCTGCCTGGGCCGCTGAAGGCCAAAGGCTCCAAGGAGATCACCGTCAACGGCCCGGCGATCCACGTTCTGGGCTGGATGCGTGATCGTGTCTATCGCGAGGATGCCGAGCAGCGTACCGAGCGGCTGCGTACGGACTCGGTGTTCCGCCAGCGCGTGATGACGGTCGACGGCATGGATCGGGGTGAGTATCGCGAGCCTGATCGCGTCGGACACTCTGGTATCGAAGCAAGCCGCGAGGATGATCTGCGTGGTCTGCGCGGCCTGCGCACACGCCAACTCGATACCGGTGAAGTGAGCATCATGCCCGCGACGCCCGGACGCGATGTCCGCCTCACGCTCGACATGCAGTTGCAGGCTCGCGTGCTCGCGGCAATGTCGCCCGATGCAGGGCTTGCCGTCGTCCAGCCGTGGCACCAGATCGAGCAGACGATCGGCGCCGACGGCCAGCCCATCAAGCATCCGCTCAAGCCAGGCCAGCCGATCAACGGAGCCGCAGTGGTCCTCGAGGTGGACAGCGGCGATGTGCTGGCGATGGTTTCGACGCCGTCGTTCTCGCACGATGACATTCGCAATCGCGCTGAGATGATTCTGGGCGACGCGGTCAACACGCCCTACGTCAATCGCTGCATCAATCGCAGCTATCCGCCGGGGTCAATCGCCAAGGCTCTGATCCTGGCGGGTGCAACGACCCGCGGCAACTACGAGGTCGGTCAGCACATCGCCTGCACCGGTCACCTCCTCCCCGGCGAACCCGACAAGTATCGTTGCTGGATCTACAAGAAGTTCGGGCGCACGCACAGCGACTTCTTCGGGCACGACCTTGACGGTGCCGAGGCGATCATGGTCTCGTGCAACATCTTCTTCTTCACGCTCGGTCGCCGCCTCGGCGTTGAGGGTGTGACGCAGGTGTATCACGAGTTCGGCGTCGGGCAGAAGTGGGGGTTGGGCATCGGCCCCGAGTACGCCGGCGCGATCGGTTCAAAGAACGACGGCAGCGATCTGAACATCGCTGACGCGACGCAGATGGGAATTGGGCAAGGGCCGGTTGCGTGGACGCCGCTGCATGCTGCCGATGCCTATGCGACGATCGCGCGTGGCGGCACGCGGATCACGCCGCGGGTGATTGCGGGGGCTACGCGTCCCGAGCCAGTGGACCTGGGCCTGAACACCGCGGGTGTCACGGAAGTGCTGCGCGGCTTGGGTTATTCGGTGATGGATGAGCGCGGCGCGGGCAACCACATCGCGTTCAACGGCCGCAACGAAGTGACGTTCAACGTTCCCGATGTCTGGGTGTGGGGCAAGACGGGCACCGCCGCCGCCCCGCGTTTGCGCGTGAAGTCCGAGGATCTCGAACCCGAGGACCTGGAAGATCGCACGCTCCGTGATCCCAGCGCGATCAAGCCTGCCGAAGCGGGGAAGCCTGAAATGGTCACGGTTGCCGAGGGCGACCACTCGTGGTACGTCGTGCTGGTTGGTCGCAAGGGCGATCGCCCTCGCTATGCGATCGCGGTGATCACCGAGTACGCGGGCAGCGGCGGCAAGGTCAGCGGCCCGATCGCCAACCAAGTCGTGCACGCCCTGGTCGCCGAGGGATACCTCTAGACCGCGGGACGGAATGAAAAACCCCCGACGCTTGCCGGGGGTTTTGTCGCTTGCCTCGTGAGCACTGCTGCTCCGGCACGTTTTTTCAGCGGATCTCAAAGATCGACTGCGTGCGCAGCACCACGCCGCCGTTGGCCTGCAGGTGATACGCCTGAGCGTGGACTTCAGTCTGGTACTTCTGCACGTCAACAAGGCTCAAGCAGCGGCCCGCGTCGTCTTCCCACTCGTGGAGAAGAGCCTTGGACTCGGCGGCGAGGTCCAGCATCTCCTGGTACGTCGCGTCGTAGATGTTGTCCGCCAGCGTCTCGGTCTGCACGGTCGTCATATACGCGACCTTGGCCTTGTCGAACGCGTACTCATAGTCGCGTTCGCCGGCACAGAGGAACGCGCTCAGCACGCCGCCGGCCTGCGGCAGGCTCTCGGCGTCGGTGACAAGCTCCGAAGCGCACAGGCTCTTGTGCTCGAAGCGGAGCAGGTGCGAGCCGCGCATCATCCAGACCTCAAGCTCATACTCGCCCTGGCGAAAGACGCGGCGTGACTTGAGTTGGAAGATCTCGGGGTGCAACGCGCGCCCGTACAACACGGCCTGATAGGTCTGGAGGCAGTTGGTTTTACTGGAGGGATGGTTCATCGGTGGTGTCTCGCGCGGCGCGCGGAGGCTCGAACGTCCTGAAGCCTTGTCGTGTTCGCGCCGCTCTTGATTTCCGGCAGCAATCTCTGCGTGGAGGAGTCCGCCCGATCGGCGCGGGGGCAACGCGTCAAGTGCGTCGCGCCGATCACAGTTCGTCCCAAGCGTGCACCGAAGGCGTTCCATGCCAACACGCTCAAAACGTCCCCCCGATGGCCGATCCTTCAGGCCGTCGGGGTCTGATCCATCGAAATGTGCTGGGCACCCCTTTCGCTTGGGCGACTGTCCGGCCTGCCTTGATCGCGAACGCCGCGACCACCCACACGAGACACGCCGAACCGACGCAAAACCGCCCCCGAGCCCGGAACGAAGCGACGGGCGACACAAGCCCGTCTGCGATCGGCATACCACAAGATATGCTACCTTCTCGCCAGTGTCCCCAACCTCTGGCCCCCCATCGGCCGGGTGCGAGCAAGGTTTCCGGTCTTTCGATATACTCAGTTGACCGTTTCTTCACGAACATGTCAAGGGTTTCTGATCAGGATGGCAGTATCTCGCGGTTGCTCCAAGGCTTACCGCCGTGGCTCCGCGTGGTCGCCGTGCGCCAGACGCTGCCCTTTGCCGCACCCGATGAGGCCGAGACGCTCGGTGCGGCACTGCTCGACCTGATCGCTCGCGACCGGCCCGCGCCCGCTCGTTCGCGCATCGAGCAAGGTTTTTCCCGAGCGATGCGACTGTGGCGGCCCAGTCCAACTCAGGTTGCCGCGGAAGCCCGGATGCTGGTCGCAACGCACTGGGCCAAGCTTCCTTTGCAAGTCCGTTCCGCGGCCGCGGCGCTCGGCGGCTGGCGCGAGTTTGCCGAATCGCTTGTCTTGGACGACAGGCCCGATGTCCGCGCGACGGCCACGACCTTCATCGTGCAGGCGGTGGAGCCTCATGCCTGGACCCTGCTTGCGCCGCTGCTGAACGACTCGGATCATCGCGTGGCGACGCTCGCCGCACGCGTGCTGGCGGACTTGGTGCTTCGCGTGTGTCCGGAGGCGGAGTTCGGCGACGACGCCGCCCGCGATCTGGGTGACGATCACCAGCCACAACCCTTCGCCGCGGCTGATGTCGAGCGCGTCGTGCTTGCGGCCCTCGACCTCCGGGCACCCAACGACGGCGCGGAGGGGCGCGCGGTGCTTGCTGCACTTCTCGCCCTCGCCAAGCGTGACCGAATCGTGGCGAACCCCGCGCTTGCCCTCTGGATGACCGCCGGTGAGACGCCGGCACACGTTGCGGTGAAGGGGTTTGTGCGTTGGACGAGGCTGAGTGTTGCTCGGGAGCGTGCGTGGGAGTGGCTCTCGGTGCCGGGATGGGCCAATGCCGCGATCGATCGTCTCGGCCGCGCGGCGAGCATCGCGGATCACGAAGTCGTTCTTTCTCGAAGCCACTTGATCCTCCATCCGCAACGTGCGGCACGTGCACGCGGGATCGGGGTGATTCGTCCGGGCCAAGTTCATCGTGCCGACGCGGAGGCGATCGCAGAGGGTTGGCCTTGGCCGAATCCGGCGGATCTTCCACAGCTGAGCCGTGCGGCACGCCGCGGGCTCGCGCGGTTCCTTGAAGGCACGCGACCAACGGCCCGCCTGCGCGACGATCTGCTGCTGGCGGCGCTGACTGAGCCCGACCCGCTCGCACGCCTCGCCCATGTGCGCATCATGTCGCCGCGGTCGGTGCTGGAGTTCGCGCTTGACGCTCACCCTGTGGTCGCGCGCACCGCGGCGATTCGTGCGTCTGCCGTCGGCGATGCGTTGACGCACAGTCCCGAGGACGAGCGGCTTTGGATGCTGCTCAAGCGTTCGCCGCACGAGAGTGTGCGATGCCTGGCCAAGGAAGAGTGCGATCTCTTCGCGGGCTTTGCACCTGAGAGCACCCGCGGCCTGCTGCGTCTGCGTCAGCAACTTGAGGTTGATCGCGGCGCGACGATCGCGATGCTTCGTGAGCGGCTCGCCGTCGCGCCCGCCGAGCAGGTCGCTCGCGTTGTGAGCGCGATCCGTCGGCTCGGTCTTCAGGACGAACTGCACCTCGAGCTCGCGAGAGCTCTGAGCGTGCCCGATGTGCGTGCCGTCGCCACGGCCGCCGCGGCGATCGGCGATCTCGCGAGTGTGACGGTGCAGGAAGAGGCGCCGCTGCGGGCGACGCTGCAGCACGCCGATCCGCGTGTGCGTGCAAACGCTGCCGGAGCATTGCTGCGGCACACGCCGGGCGATTCGACGCTGACGGAGCTCAAGCACGATCCGCACCATCGCGTGCGGTCAACGGCCCTTCGCGCGTTGCTCGGGGCGACGGCCGCGCGGCGCGGCGTGATTCTTGACGCGTTCGCGGGGCTTGATGCCATGTTGCGCGACAGCCGCGCCGATCATCGTCTCGCCGGTGCCTGGCTTGGCGCGAGAACACCGGTCGCGCGGCTTGATCGTCGCGAACGCACGCACCTGCGCACGACGCTGGCTTCTATGGCCGAGCGTGACGCGGATGCACGCGTCCGTCGGCGTGCTCGCGGCGCGTTGTGCATCGTCGGTTCGGGGATGGAGGCGGCGTCGTGATCCAGCGCACCCAGTCAACTCGTACGACGATCGGCTTGCTTGCATTCAGTGCGGCTGCGGCGGTCGCGTCCGCCGCGGACGATGCTGGGCTTCGCGTGCCCGTCCGCGGCCCGATCCGGCTCTACACCGGCGAACCTGAACCGCTCGCGTGGTGGGCAGATCCACTCCTTTGGTGGTGCATGTTGGCGGCGCTCGTGGCGGTCTTCGTCGCCGCGTCGCTCGTCTATGTCTGGCGGCGGACAATGCTGCAGCATCCCGAGCAAGCGGCGCTCGCGCGGCTCGCCCGACTTTCTGGTTTGTCGCGGGCGCAGCGCGAGGCTGTGCGCATCGCGTCGGAACGCGTCGGCATCCCGCCGATCGCCGTGCTGCTCAGTCGCTCTGCGGCGCGACGTGTTCCCGGCGTGGAAGCAGTGCTCTCAAAGCGATGAGTCCGTCCACACGCCGTGTGTGACGAGATGGCGTGCCATCTGCGCGGTCGTGTCGCCGGTGTGATCAATCTGCTCCGCACGCCAGCCCAAGGCCCGTGCCGCGGCGATGTTCTCTTCCAGATCGTCAAAGAACAGGATCTCTCCCGCGCGATAGCCCGAGTGCTGCTCGAACGCCCGATAGATGCGTTCGTCGGGCTTCATCAGCCCGAGGAAGTGGCTCGCGTGCCGATGTCGCGGCCGCGCCATGATCGGAAAGGTACTGAGTCCATCAAAACCAACGTCACGCCGCCAGTGCAGGTCGTTGGTGTTGCTCAAGATGCCGGTGTCAACGTTCGGCGTCGCCAGCAGGCGGTCCATGAGCGTGTGAATCCCGGCGTATTCGTTCAGCAGCCACGCGTTGTGGATGCGCAGCACCTCGGCGGGCGTGTACAGGTGTTCCGTCGCCGCGGCGAGCCGCTCGGAGAACGTGAGAACGTCAATACGTCCCTCGCTGAAATCGCGTGCGACGCCGCGTCGGCGTCCGCCCCAATCGGTGTCCGCGGTGCGGCCGCGAACGTCAAGGCCCGCGGCGGCGCACCCCTCGGTCCAGTTGCGGCAGATGCGTACCAGTACGCCGCCGATGTCAAAGCACACACATCGCACGCTCATCCGCGTTCTTCCCCATCACTTTCGTCCGCCGTCTCAGTCGCTGGCTTCATGATCTCGCGCAGAACGACCGTGGCGAACGAGCCGCGCGGCAGTTCAAACGCCACACGCACGAAAGCACCATGCTCGTCCACGCCACCCTCGACATCGGGGTTCCACAGCGGGACACGCAGCGGCCTGCGCTGGCCCTCAAGAAGATGGCGGCAGCGGGCATCGAACCCGTCGATCATCGGCGGCGTGACGCCAAATCGTTCCAGCGCGGCACGCTCGATCGCGTCCACGTCGCCTGCGGCTCGCATCATCGACGAACCCCACATCGGGCCTGACGGACTGATCTCAAAGGCCTTGAGGCGGCCCGTGGTCGTTTCGTCCGCCAGCACGCCATCATCAACGCTGAAGACCGCGCGATTCTCGTGCTTGAACGCAAGGTCGCCGAGGATCAAGCGATCAAACGTGCGGCTCTCCATCCGGGTGTCCAGCACCGCGTTGAACGCCGCCGATTGCAGCGCGGTCAGATAAAACTTCCGCGTGGCTTCATCCAGACCGAGCATCGCGCCCTTGTGCTGGGCACCCCGCGCCAGTGCCGCAAGCACGCGACGCTCGGCACGCCGATGGTGGGGCATCGCTTCGAGGGCACGCTGGTACTCACCGCGTGCGTATGCCGCTCGCGATTCGTGCTCTGATTCACGGGCCTGTGGATGTTCTCCCAGCAGTTCATCCGCGGCACGCTTGAAATCGGAGGCGAGCAGCGCACGCCCGATGAGATGGTTGTTGGCCAGATGGCCGAATCGCTGCTCGCCGATGCGATTGGGCACGCCGGTTTGCGCAAGGCGTTCAAGCGTGCGACGCGCACGCAGCACGGCCGTGGGCTCGACGTTGCGGATGCGAATCGAGAACCCGTTGCCACGGAGATGGCCTACGCGCAGCTTGTTGGCATGCATGTCAGCCCAAAGCACTTCGAGACGCTCATGGCGGATCGACGGAAAGTCCGCGTGCGTGCGACCGGGCACATGCACGGACATCACCTGCTGCGTCACGGCGACCTTGTCCTTGAGCCCCGCGTATCCGATGGCATTCTTGGGTACGCCAAAGTGGCGGGCGAGAATCTGCACCAGATCAAAAGTCGAGAGGTTGCGCTTCTGGATGAGCATGTAGATGTGCTCACCGCTGCCGCACGGTTCGTAGAGAGGGAGTTCTTCAACGAGAAAGTCTTCGGGTCGCTGCTTGATGACGCCGCCCACGCCGGGAATGTCGGCGGTCAGATACGCCCGCGGCAGCACCAGCGGATCGCGTTGGGCCTCGGAAGGGGGCGGGGGAGCAGATGGAGACTCGTCGTGCGTCACTCGTCGCTCTCGTCCTCATCCTCGCCGTCGTCATTCTCGTCCGCGTTCAGTGGTTCATCACGCAGGGCACTTTCCAGAACATGCTCAGCGACGAAGATCGGCACACCCTCCGCCACGCCGAGGGCGATCGCATCGCTGGGACGGGCGTCGACGTGCAGCATCTCAGCGACGCCGTCTTTGGCCGACGCGAGTTTGATATCGAGCGTGGCGAAGAAGGTGTGCTCCGCCAGATCGGTAATGGTGATGGAACGGAGTTCGCCGCCGAGCATCGTGATCACGTTGGCAAGCAGGTCGTGCGTCTGCGGTCGCTTGATCGCCACGCCCTTGATGCGTCGTTCGATCGCCTGTGCCTCCGGCAGGCCGATCACGATCGGGAACGAGCGGAGTTCCGCGGGCGCGGCGGTGTCGGACTCGGGAACCTCCCGCAGTTCGATGATCTGCATGTCGTTGAGCTCACGGATGAGGATCCGCGACAACTCCATCTTGACGGGCATGGCACAACTCCGCGTGCGACCTCTGCACTATACGAGGTCGAGCCACGCAGGTGCGTGTTTGTTGAGCTTTCCAGAAATCACCGCGCTCAAGCGACTCGGATCACTTCACGTCAGGTGCGCCGAAGTCGATGCCGCCAAGCCCGCGGCGCGTGTAGAGGTAGTAGGGCACGCTTCTGAATGTGCCGCCGTCGCGCGACGGCGGGTCGTACGCCGCCGGGTCATACGTGATCTGCACAGGCGGACGCGTCGGCGAGTTGGGGTCCCAACCTTGGTTGGAATCGCCGGTCTTCTTCACGACCACCGAGCCATCAAAGAACAGCAGCGGCTGCTGGGTGTCTTCGTAGGCGTAGTAATCCGGCTTGCGGCCATGCCGTGCGATCAGGTCCATGAACCAGACCTTCTGCGACGGGAACTGCACGTCGGCGATGCGACGACGACCAAGCGTGCCGGCCGCGGGGCCGGGGGACGTGTAGTTCATCGTGCTGGAGGTGGTCTGACGCACCGTCGGCCGATTGTCGGGTGACCAGCTCGCAGGAACTGTCTGATACGTCGAGCGATACGCGATGATGCCCAGAGCGAAGGACGAAGGCGTCGCGCCCGCGCCCAGGTCGGCCTTGATCGCCGCGGCGTCGGTCGGGTTCTTGCGCCAGCCAAGCAGCGTCTTGTCTTCCGGGCAGACCGACGCGTACTCCTCGGCCTTCTCGGAGAGGAAATCGGCGAGCACCAGCGGCGTATAGAACGCCCACGGCGCAACGGCTTCAGCGGTGCCCGGCGCCTTGAGTTCACTTTCGGGGCGTCCGGTCTTGGAGCGCAGAATGTCGATGACCTGGGCTGCCGCGGCCGCGCCGTCGGTCGCGTATGCCTTGATGAGGTCGGGATACTTCGAGGGCACGGGCTGTGCGGCGTTCCATGTCATCGTCGCAAGAGCGTCGCGATAGGTCGCGCCGTACGTCGCCTGGGCTTGGCCGAGCGAGCGAAGGTTCGTGAGGCACTTCACCTGTCGCGCCGAGCGGCGTGCCGCACCGAGGGCGGGAAGCAGGATGCCGATGAGCAGCGCGATGATCGCGATGACCACGAGCAGTTCAATGAGCGTGAAGCCGCGACGCGGGGTGGAGTGGGGAATCTTCATGCGATCGAAACCTGCCCTTCGTATACCGCCCCGAATTCCAGATGCTCGCCCGTTTGGCGCGTTGCACGAGAGACTGATGCGCGAGGACTCGCGTCCGTGATCAGTCGCGACAAAATGCAACGCGAAAGACTTCTATAACATCGTACCAGATCGGCAGAGCACTGCAACAGCACGCCTCGATCGGGCTGCCAATCCTT
Organism: Planctomycetota bacterium; assembly: GCA_033763695.1. Lineage (GTDB taxonomy): Bacteria > Planctomycetota > Phycisphaerae > Phycisphaerales > UBA1924 > JANRKB01. The sequence continues at coordinate 90,159 of JANRKB010000010.1, forward strand.
GCAAACCCCAAATCAATGTGGATGGGAAGATCTGCTTAGAGACCCTTCCGGATTGCCAGTTGGTCAAGCCGCGTGCGAGCGGCGGCAAGCGTGTCGGCGATTTTCTGCGTCAGAGCGGCATCGCTCGTCTTCAGCGACGCCAGCCGCTTGATCGCGCCAGCCAATGCCTCGGGTGTGTCCTTGGCGATCTCGATCAGGCAGGTGTCGTACACAGCCTGTGCCGCGTCGATCGGCTTCGCGTCGGCGGGTGATTCCTCTTGCGCGACTGGGGGCGTCGGTGGTTGTGCCTCGACGCGAGCCGCGGGGGGCGGCGTCTCGGTTCGAACGGTCGGCGCGACCGAAGGCGGCGGGGCGATTGCCGCGCGTGGAACGGCGATGCCAAGGCCCAGCCCCAAACGTGCATCAAGCACGACGAGCATGAACGCGGCGAGCAGCACGACGACGGCGCACGCCGCGATCATGAAACTGAGCTTCAGCGCACCGGCCTCGCGTTCGAGCCGATCCATGCGGGCACGATCGCGTGACACGCTCGATGCGGGCGCCCCGGCAGAACTGACAATCGGTGGCACGGCCACGCCTTGTGCTGGGTTCTGTGCGAGCGGGGCGGCAGGGCTGGGGACAAGCGACGCGCTCGCGATGCGATCCGCGGGAGCCTGCCCAGGGAGCAAATGCACCGGTCCAAGGCCAAGATTCTGGCGGTCCTCATCAACCACGAATGACGCCCCGCAGCGGCCGCAGCCGAGCGCATCGGGCGGCGTGATGTTCTGGCAGCTGTGGCAGACGCCGAGCAAATGAGCGACGCCGGGGACGCGGCGGGCGGGCATCCAGAACTGGCGGGTGGTGGGGCCGCGCATCACGGTGTCGAGCGCGACTTTGCTGCGTTGGATGAGCTGCGTGAGGGTTGCGTAGTTGCAGCCGGGGCGGAAGGGGTGTCCTTCGTCACGAATGAACCAAGGCCCCATCGTGTTCTGCGTCGCTTGCCGCGACAGCGGGTCGAGCGGGCCGCGGCACTGATCGCAGCGTGCCATCGCGCTGGTGCGCCCCCCGCAATAGGGACAGACAAACTGCGGCCCGATCGGTGGACGAGCCGGGATGCCATTCACGCCGACGTAGATCGGCGTTTCACCAGGAGCGACGTCCGTGCTGGGAGTCTGCTCGCCAGAACCCGCGATGAGATCACGCGAGGTGTCGGTGCTGGGCGCGGTGCCGATCGCCGCCGAGCCAAGATCGCCTGGCGGCAGGTCGGCGTTGTCGCGTTCCGAGGGATTTGGGTTGACATCGCCCATGAACTGCCATCCTATCAGGAATGCCCTCACGCACTCGCCCGCGTCCAATCCTGCGTCTCTTACGCCTGCTCGCTCGCGCGATCGTGGCGATCGGCTTGGTGGGAGTGCTCAGCCTCGCGGGATGCAGCACCGGAGATCTATCCGCACGCCAGCAGTCCGCGGTTGCCGACAAGCCGATCGCGATCTCAGGGGGCCAACCGATCGTCTGGTCGCAAATGCAGCCGCTGCTCGCGGAGGCCGCTGGTCGGCAGATTCTCGATGAGATCGCGCTCGACCGAGAACTCGATCGCGAACTGGCCAGCACTGGAGTGAGCATCACCGATGCGGATGTCCGGGCTGAGCAGGCGTTGCTTGTCGCGGCGGTTGGCGACGCGTCGGCGATGGATGCGGCCCAGAACGCCGCGGCGATCCGGCGCCTGCGCGAGGAGCGGGGGCTTGGGCCGCAGCGGTTTCAGGCATCGCTGCGTCGCAGTGCCGCGTTGCGCCGTCTGAGTGCTGACCAAGCCGCGGTCAGCGCCGACGAACTGACGCGCGAGATCGCATTTCGCTTCGGGGCGGCGTGGCGCGTGCGTTGGCTGGTCGCGTCGACCGCCTCGGAGGCACAGGAGAGCCGTAATCGCATTCAGCAGTCGCCGGTGCCGACCGACGAGTTCGCACGAGTGGCGACGGAGCGGTCGATCGACCCAACCGCGTCACGCGGCGGGCTGATCGAACGCTGCAGCCCGCTTGATCCCAATCTCCCTGTGGTTCTGCGGCAGGCTTTGGCGAGCGCGAAGGCAGGGGAACTTTCTGGGATTCTCGCGCTGGATCGCGGATTCGGCTTGGTGCTGCCCATCGAGCCGATCGCCGCCCGTGTTCCCAGCGATGCGGAACGAGCGAACGTCGAGCGAGCATTGCGGCTGACGAAGCAGCGACTGGCGATTGACGCACTCGCACGGCGACTCCTTGAGCGAGCCAAGGTCAATGTCCTCGATGCGTCGATTGGCTGGCGTGAGCGATAAGCCACGACTGAAAGGCTCGCAGGTCCGCATCAGAATGGCCGCGTTGCTAGCATCGACGCATGCCCACGCCCGCACGCTCACGCTCGCGCCGACCCGCCGATCTGAATGCGCTGCCATTGCCGCGGCTGTATCGCGCGTTGGCCGCGGATGGTCTTGTTGATCGCTTGCTCACGCTGGCGCGGGACGAAGATCTTGGCATCGGCGAACACGCTGGAGATATCACGAGTGTGGCGTGCGTCGACGTCCGAGAGCGTGCCGTGGCGGCTGTCGTGGCGCGTGACGCAGGCGTTGTGGCGGGGTTGGCGACGGTGCCGGCGATCGTGAAGCTCTTTGCGCCGGACTGTCGCTGTACATTCGCCGTGCGCGATGGCGCGAGCGTGAAGCCCGGCGCGACGCTTGCAACGCTGCGAGGACCGCTGCGTCAGATCCTCGGGGCCGAACGCACCCTTCTGAACCTCGTCAGTCGGCTGTCAGGAATCGCCACGCGCACGCGAGCGTTCCTCCACGCGATGCACGCGGGGCCAACGTCTGATCCGGCGATTCGCGCGAGGCTGTACGACACACGCAAAACAACGCCCGGTTTGCGCGTGCTGGAGAAGTACGCCGTCCGCTGCGGCGGGGGTCACTGCCATCGCATCGGTCTGCACGATGCCGTCCTGATCAAGGACAATCACATCGCAAGCGTGCGCCCCTCGGATCTTGCAGAACGTGTTGCCCACGCCGCCGAGGTCGCTCGGACACTGCGGCCCGGCTTGCTGCGATTTGTTGAAGTCGAAGTCGACACGCTCGAACAGTTCGAGGCGATCGTGTCGCTCCCGGCAGGCGTCGTGAACATCGTGCTGCTCGACAATATGGAGCCGAGGCTGCTGCGCAAGGCCGCACGCCTGCGAGACGCGCGTCAACCGACGCTCGAACTGGAAAGTTCCGGCGGGATCACGCTCAAGACGATCCGAGCCAAGGCCCGCACAGGCGTTGATCGACTGAGCGTCGGCTCGCTCACGCACGGGGCCGCGTCGATCGACATCGGCCTCGATGTACGCGGTTGACGTCAGGCTGGAAGCAGGCGTGTGAGCCATGCCTTGAGCGCGGCATGCGAGCCCAGGTCATAGCTGCGCTGCACGCGCGATGTCGAGATCACGAGCACGCGGCTTCCAGGATTGCCGCTTGCATCGGTGAGGCGAAGTGAAAGCGAGACGGGCGGCGCATCGCCGACGACGATGTCGCAGGCCGCGCCGGAAGGGGAATCGGTGAGCGAAACGCTGTCTGCCGGGGCTTCACTCATCAGCGTCAGCAGTTCCTTGAAGGCGGCAAGTTCCGCGCCGACCAGCGGCACTTCATCGCGCGACCAGCGATCGCCGCTGCGCGTCCAGACGACGGGGCCGGACTGTGGGAGCGTGAGCGACACGCGTGTCACATCCGCCGCCGCGGTGGTGAGAGTGAAACGACCGAGCAAGTCTGTGAGTTCCGGCATCGCCGCGGCGATGGCCTCGGTGCTGACGACGCCTTCAACTGGCCCCCAGAGGGGAGTGACGCTGCCAGTGGTCAGGTCGATCTGTTCGACGCGTGCCCGCGCGGGGAGCTCGCGGCTGCGAGCGCTGGTGCCCGGCCACGCCTCGGCGGTGTAGCGTACGGCCGCACGACGGACGTTCTCGCCGTCGACGATCGGGCGATCAAACTCGGCCTGGATCGTCACCATCGCTGGCGACGCGGGCACCACGAGCGATTCTGTGATGCGACTGATCGTGAACGTCTGCAGGCCGAGAATCAGTTCGCTCATCTTCGCGCGATTGACGCCTGAGACGAGGGGCGAGCGGAGCGACCAGTTGCTCGAAACGCGCCCGAGTGAAATGGAGTTGTCGCCGCGCGTCAGCGTGATGCGAGCGGGTTGCTCGGGCGATGGAGGAAAAGTGCCGCGTTGCAACCACTCACCGATGGCGGCAGCGTCGAAGAGTGTCGCCACTTGATCGGGCAGCAGAAAGCCGCGTGCCTTCGCGCCCGACACCAAGCGAGTCGCGCGGCGTTTGCCGTCGAGCGATGTCCGCGACAAGGCGATCACTTCCTGCTGGTTGCCCGCATGAACCACGATCCGGCCTTCGGTCTCCTGGTCGTTGAGCGGCGTGGCATCGGCGACGACCTGCGTCTCGTGCAAGAGACGAATACCGCCACGCACGCGATTTCCTTCGGCCGGCCACCGTCGCTGCACGCCGTTGGCATCGGTCCATTCGCGCAGCCACGTGTCCGGGAGCGGACCGCGCACCAGCCGCTGGGTCTCGGGAACGCCTTCGGTTGCGCCGTTCTTGGTTGTCCAGGTGATCTCGACCGCATCGACCTGCGATGGAGGCGTGAGCAGTGCCGGCTCCGACGCCTCCGCCGCGGGGGCGTTTGGCCCGTGGCCCGGTTTGGCGGATCCGCTGGGATAGAACACCAGCGCCGCCAGAAGCAGCGCAAGCACGACGGCACCGATCACAAGCCAGCGGGACATGGCACGAGTGTATCGGCGCGGCTGTGGCTCACCACCACAGCGATGACGTTCCGACGATGTGCAGCACGGTCAGCACCCAGCACCAGACGGCGAGGACGCGCTGCATCGACCAGCCGTGGTCCCAGCCGGGTTCTTCGGTCTTGGCTGCCCATCCGATCAGGCCGCCGATCAACAGCACGACGATGAGCGACGCCCACGAGAAGTTCACGCGGGCGCGAACCGTTGTCGCGCTGATCGGCAACCACGGCGCGGTAAACCAACTCTCGCGACCCTTGAACACGCCTCTCACAAGAACGGCAAAGACCGCGATGTTGAAAAATGCTGTCGCCGCGAAACCGATGGTGTGAAATACATGCACGCGCCAGAAACCACGCGGCCGGTCCGCTTCAAGTTCAGCGCGAGAGATGACCTTGCCGCACTCGGGGCAATGGTCTGGAATGATGCCTCGCAGGGAATAGCCGCACGCCGGGCAGATCGGATGCTTGGAAGGCATCTTGCCCTCAGTGTTTAGCGCATCGCCTTGCTGCCAAAGTGCAGCTCGAGATAGCGGGCGACGTAGTCGATGATCGACTGGCAGTCGGGGATGTCGGGGTTGCTCGTCGGGCCCATGGGCTCAAAGCGCATGCCCTTGAAGCGGACGACCGCTTCGTCGATCGACAGGCCGTACTGCATCGCCAAAGAGAACGCGCGGCAGAAGGCTTGGGCCATGCCGCTGATCGTCGAGCCTTCCTTCGCCATCTTGATGAAGATCTCGCCCGGTGTGCCGTCGGCGTAGAGGCCGATGGTGAGGTATCCCTCGTGGCGGGCGATGCTGAACTTATGGGTGATCGACTCGCGGGTGGCGGGCAAGGCGTGGCGGGTGGCGACCATCGGCGTTCCTTCCTTGGCGGGTTCTCCCCTCGCGGCGGGCGAGGACATCCCCTCGGGCGATCCGTGCCCGGGGTCCGACGGCGGCAGGTGTTGAGGGTTCGGCTCGGTCATCGTCCACGCGTCCTGAGTCGTCAGCGTACGCGCGTCACGCCTGCCCGGACCCCGAAAACACTCCCCCGACCGTCGGCGGAAAACCGTTGACGCCGAGACTATCGGACGCAGGGCCGCCAGTTCCACAGAAGTCGCGGTTGAGAGGCCGCGCGGCGAGACCCCGGGGGCACGGTTCCGGCGTGCCCGCATAGTTCGCACGGGCCGCGCGGTCGAAGCGGGAAGCCGACGGGGTCGGCGGCTGTCGGGGGGCTGGGTTTGCTTCGGAGGCGTTTATGGCCGATACTTCTCCGTCGTGTTGCGTCCGCAAGACCCAGACTGCGTCCAGACCCGCCCGGGGATCTCCCCATGGGCCGGGCTATCGCTGCTTCTGTTGGTCGCGTTGACGATCAACGCGGCGGCGGGCGTCCTGCATCCGGCCTTGGCCGAACTCGGCAATGACTCGGCATCGCAGCGCCTCGCCGCGCGGCTGTGGACGCAAAGCGTGTCGCGCTCGGTCCAGCGGCTGACCAAGAAGCAAGATGAGCGGCCGGCTCTGGTCGCTTCGCGTCAGACCAAGACTGTGGTGTACCGCGCAGCCCTCGCGGCTCGCGTTTCCACGCACGCGGCGCCGCGGATCGATCCGCCCCGCGAGTCACTGATCGCTCTGCCGCCTCCGGCGTGCTGACGCTGTGCTGGTTCGCCGCAGTCTCCGCAGCCCACGCTGGCTTTGTGCTTTGCCGTGGTTTGGCGGATGTCGTGTGTGGCGTTCCACCGACCGCATCACTTCATTCGATCAATCGCATACCGGGATATCCGGGGTTCGCGCGGCACATTGTCGTCGCGTCCCCACGCGCGACTTCGCGTCGCGCGGCGGCCCTCAGTCCACCGCCTCGAAAGGCCTTCCGCTCATGTCCAAGCAAGACATTCCGATTATCGGCCCGCTGCTCAATCGCATCATCGGCACCCGCAACGACCGCTTCGTCAAGAAGTACAACCAGCGCGTCGCCGCGATCAATGCCCTTGAGCCCCAGATCCGTGCCCTGACCGACGAGCAGCTCCGCGGCAAGCTCGCGGAGTTCCGTGCCCGCCATGACAAGGGGGCCAAAGCCGAAGACATGATGATTGAGGCGTTCGCCGTCGCCCGCGAGGCGATGGATCGCGGCGTCGGCATCCGCCAGGTGTTCAACCCCGACCGGCACTTTGACCCGTCGGTTTTTGAGCCGCGCGTCCGGGCGCTCTACGACGAGACCAAGGCCAAGATGGACGCCGCCGCGCCGACCGAGCCGCGCGGCCTGTTCCTGGGCTACGCGCACGCGATCGAGGGCTGGCGCCAGATCGACATTCCGCTGGAGATCTACGAGGCGGTGCGCAAGCTGTATCCCGAGAGCCGCCCGCCGTATCGCGCCCGTCCGTTCGACGTCCAGCTCATCGGTGCGATGGTCTTGACGCAGGGCAAGATTGCCGAAATGCGCACCGGCGAAGGCAAGACCATCGTCGGCCCGCTGGCGACATACCTCGCGGCGTGCGAGCGTCTGCGCATCCACGTCGTCACTGTCAACGACTATCTCGTGCAGCGCGACCGCGACTGGACCGCGCCGTACTTCACCGCGCTGGGCCTCACCGTCGGTGCCATCCACCCGCAGCACATGCAGGACGAGAACGAGAAGCGTCGGATGTACCTGTGCGACGTGGTCTACGGCACGACCGCGGAGTTCGGCTTTGACTACCTGCGCGACAACATGAAGCGTCGCGTTGAGGAACAGGTGCAGCGTCGCCGCCAGTTTGCCATCGTCGACGAAGTGGACAGCATCCTCATCGACGAAGCCCGCACGCCGCTGATCATCAGCGGGCCGGCTCACGAGGATCAGCCGCGATATGAACTCGCCGATCGCCTCGCTCGTCACCTGGTCGAGAAGCAGCAGCCTTGGAACGATGCCGACGAACGCGTCACGCAGTGCCAGATGCGGATCAAGGGTCTTGAAGGTGATATCCGCCAGGCCCGCGATCGCACGCTGGTGCCGGCGATGCAGGCCAAGCTCAAGGAAGCCAAGGCCGAACTGCCCAAGCTCGAGGCCGAGCGCAACCGCCATGTGCAGTACTACGAAGTGAAGCTGGAGCGCAAGGCCGCGCACCTCACGCACGACGGCGTCGCCGAGGCGCAGCGCGTTGCGGGCATTGGCTCGTTCTACGTCGATCAGAACATCGACCTGCCGCACTTGCTCGAGCAGTCGTTGCGTGCGCACGCGGTCTATGTGCTCGATCGCGACTACGTGATCATGGACGCGCAGGATCCCAACACCGGGCAGATGGTGCCCAGCGTTGTCATCGTCGACGTGAACACCGGCCGCCCGATGGTCGGTCGTCAGTGGTCCGACGGCCTGCATCAGGCGGTGGAGTGCAAGGAACGCGTGCCGATCAAGCAGGAGACGCAGACGGTCGCGACCATCACAATCCAGAACTTCTTCAAGATGTACAAGCGGCTTGCGGGCATGACCGGCACCGCCGACACCGAGGCACAGGAGTTCCACGACATCTACAAGCTGGACGTCGTGAGCATCCCGACCAACAAGCCGGTGATCCGTCGCGACTTTGACGATCTTGTCTTCCTCAGCCAGAAGGACAAGTGGAACCTCATCGTCGATGAGATCAAGGCGTTCCACGATGTCGGCCGCCCGATTCTGGTCGGCACGACCAGCGTCGAAAAGAGCGAAATGCTCAGCCGCATGCTCACGAGCAAGTACGGCATCAAGCACGAAGTGCTCAATGCCAAGCAGCACGAACGTGAGGCCCACATCGTCGAGAACGCCGGCCAACTTGGCGCGGTGATGATCGCCACCAACATGGCCGGTCGCGGCACCGACATCAAGCTCGGCGGAATCTCGCGCGAGGCGATGCTGGAGCACTGGCTCCGCCGCGGACTGGCGCCGCGCACGCTCACGACCGCATCGAGCAGCGCGGAAGTGCGCGAGGCGATCTATCGCAAGATCGCTCCGCAGGAACTGGACCTGAAGAAGAAGGACGCCGACGAGATGGCGTGGCCCGAGCTTGAGATCAAGCTCCTGCGCCACTGGGCGTACAAGCACACGTGGCTCGGCCCCAAGGAAGTTGACTCGATGAACGCCGACGTGCTCCGCAAAGCGCTCGACGATCACGGCCGCTTCCTGCTCCATCGCGTGGACTGGTTCGACACCATCGAGCAGATGGGCGGTCTGCACGTCATCGGCACCGAGCGTCACGAAGCGCGTCGCATCGACAACCAGTTGCGTGGTCGCTCGGGTCGCCAGGGCGATCGCGGCTCGTCGCGCTTCTTTGTGTCGCTCGAAGACGAACTGATGAAGCTCTTCGCCGGCGAGACCACGATGAAGGTGCTCGCGAGCTTGGGCATGAAGGAAGGCGATGCGATCGAGCACCCGATGCTCAGCCGCAGCGTCGAGCGTGCCCAGCGCAAGGTCGAGGAACGCAACTTCCAGATCCGCAAGCACGTGCTTGAGTACGACGAAGTGATGGAGCACCAGCGCCAGCACTTCTACGGCCTGCGCCAACGCGTGCTTGAAGGCCGCGACGTCAAGGGTCTGCTGCTCTCCTATATCGAGGAATCGACGCAGGATGCGGTGGCCGAGTATCTCGACCCCGAGTATCCGAGCCAGTGCATCGGCGAGTTCGTGCGCGGAAAGCTCGATGCGACGATCCCGCCCGATCGCTTCCGCGGACGCAGCGAGGACGAGATCGCCGCGCTCGTTCGCAAGGAAGCCAAGAACGACGCTCGCACGATGATCGACATGCACCTGGGTGAATACATCCCCATGGAAGGCTCGGAAGTGTCGGTCGACTTTGACGCCGCGGGCTTGGCGAACTGGGCCAAGTCGCGCTTCAACGTCGACATCGACCCGGCGAGCCTCCGTGCGGGCGGCGCGAAGGAACGCAAGCAGGTCTTCGACATGCTGTTCGACGCGGCGTGCGAGCGTATCGACACCGCGGATCTGACTGGCGTGGAGGGCTTCCTCGCGCCCAACTTCGGAGCGTCGCAGCTCTCGCGGTGGGTGCAGGAGAAGTTCGGCATGCAGATCAGCGTGGATGAGATCATCGCCGCGCACAAGGCCGAGGAAAGCAGCGCGACCGAACTGATCATGAAGCGGGCGCGCGAGCTCTACCAGAAGCGTGAGGCCGAGTATCCCATCGACTATGCGATGGAGATGACGATGCTTCTCATGCGTCAGTCGCCCGGCGAAGCCGCGGCACACTTGGCGGCGTGGGGTCGCATCCGTTACGGGCTTGACTGGACGCCCGAGAGCGTCATGAAGACCCCGCCGATGAAGATCCGCGAGACGCTGGCCAACGCGTCGCGTGAGTTCGTCACGTCGGGCAAGCTTGATGCCGCGATCGCCGAGGCGCAGAAGTGCGCTACCGACGATGAGCTCGATGCGCACCTGAAGGCCAAGTACAACAGCGGCTGGCCTGAGCCGATGAGATACCTTGAGCCGGATGAGCGTCCCAACGCGATCCGCTCGCGGGTTGAGAACATCCTGCGCGCCGAACTGCTGCAGTTTGAGCGCATGATCATGATCGAGACTCTCGACTCGACATGGCGTGACCACCTTTACGCCATGGACCAGTTGCGCGACTCGATCAACTTCCGCGCGTTCAGCCAGCAGGACCCACGCATCGAGTACAAGCGCGAAGGTTCGCACATGTTCAAGGCGATGAACCAGACGGTGCGCGATCGCGTCACCGACTACGTGTTCAAGGCCAAGATCTCGCCGCAGTTGCCGGCACCGATGCCGGCGATGGGCGGTCCCGGCCTGCGCGGCCCGGGTGCTGGCCCCGCGGGCGGCGGCGGGCAACCGCGTCCTCCGATGCCTCCTCCTCCGCCGTCGGGCGGGGGCGAGCCTTCGCAGCAACCGCCGCAGGGCGGGCAACAGCCGCGGCCCAGCGGCCCGAGCAGCACCATCAGCGGCCCGGGGTTTGACAGTGTGATCGTCTGAGCTAGGTCTCAAGCTCTGGACGTGACAACCTTGTGACCTAGCGCGGCGGGCGCATGTGAACACATGCATCCGCCGCGTTTTCCTTTCGTTTGCCCCAAAGATTTGCGGTCAAACGGGTCTGGTTCGCTGTTTCTTGATCGTGACGCCCGCACGGCTATTCTCCCCCGTTCTCCGTGCTGGGGAGTAGTCACCCGGTCCTGGCGTCTACGCCAGTTCACCCGGGGCTCCGCGGGCGTCAACACGGCGATGTGGTGCGAAAGCCTCTCACATCCCCGCCCCTGAGCAGCATCGCGTGCGATGCTCGACAAGACCACACGCCTCGGGTCGGTTCCATGCCGATTCCGATGTCGCGTCGTGGTCGCTCGGGTCTTGCCCCGTGCGTGCCATCTTTCGTGTGGTTTGTGGCGGTTCGCGTCAGGTCGCGTGTGGCGATCGGTCGCGTTCTGCTGGGCGGTCGCTCGTGCGACCGATGGAAGATGTCATGCTCGATCTGATCGAAACTAGTACGCAGGCCTTGAATCTTGCCACCCTTTCCGGGGTGTCCGGGGGGACACTGGCTGCCACGCTGGCGGATGCGACCCAAGCGGTCGTGTCCACCGGCGGCGACATGAAAGTGTGGGCCTACATCGGCTTCGTTGGGTTGGTCGTGGTCTTCCTCGCCCTCGATCTCGGCGTCTTTCATCGCGAAGCCCACGAGGTCTCGATGAAGGAAGCCGTGTCGTGGTCCGTGGTCTGGCTCACGTTGGGCCTGCTCTTTGGCGTCTTTGTGTACTTCGCCTACGAGCGGCACTGGCTGGGCCTTGGTCTCAACACGCCGATGTACGCCGATACCGGTGCGATCGTCATGGGAGAGATCACGGGTAAGGTGGCCGCCCAGCAGTACGTGACCGGTTACATCATCGAGAAGTCGCTGGCGATGGACAACATCTTCGTCATCGCTCTGCTCTTCTCCTTCTTCGCCGTCCCCGCCAAGTACCAGCATCGCGTGCTCTTCTGGGGCATCATCGGTGCCCTCCTCATGCGCGGCGGCATGATCTTCCTCGGCGCAGAGCTCATCCAAGCCCAGCAGTGGGTGCTCATCATCTTCGGCGGCTTCCTCGTCCTCACCGCCGTCAAGATGGCCGTGATCAAGAGCGAAAGCGACCCCAGCCAGAACATCGTCGTGAAGCTCGTCAAGAAGTTCTTCCCCGTCACTGAGTTCTACGACGGCCAGAAGTTCCTCACCAAGCGCACGCTCAAGCCCACCTACAGCATCGACCCCAAGACCGGCAAGGAAGTGATGGATCCACCGCCGGCGGGCTCGCTGCGTGCGACGTGGGCCATTACGCCGCTGATGCTCGCGCTGATCATGGTCGAGATCACCGACCTGGTGTTCGCCGTCGACTCGATCCCCGCGATCTTCGCGATCACCCCTGACCCGTTCATCGTCTTCACCAGCAACATCTTCGCGATCCTCGGCCTGCGCGCCCTCTACTTCTGCCTCGCCGCCATGATCGCCAAGTTCCGTTACCTCAAGCCCGCGCTCATCCTCATCCTGGCGTTCGTCGGCATCAAGCTGCTGCTGCTCTCCGTGCCGCCGTATCTCGACACGTTCGGCTCGTGGATCGGTCAGACGTGGAACGAGGCGAACGCGATCAAGATCCCCACCGGCATCTCGCTCATGGCGGTGGTGGGGGCTTTGGTGCTGGCGGTCATCGCCTCTGTGCTGAACCCCGCCAAGGAAGATCCCAAGTCGGGTAACGCGTAAGCGACACGCGACGGGCACTCACAAATGAACAAGGCCGGGCGACGCGAATCGCCCGGCCTTTTCGTTTGGTGCCGGCCGCTCGGTCCGGCCTGCGTCGATCACTTCTTCGCGTCGGGCTGCTTTGGTGCGATCGGCACGATGGGCGAAGGCGGCGTCGTGTCCGACGGCTTGGCGTCGGGCAGTTTCTCGCGTGCCTGCGGGTCGAAGACCACTTTCTCTTTCTCGCCCGTGAACTCAGGCCGCTCGCGCCGTCCCTGGGCCTTGGACGCGTCCATCAGCCCGGCGAGCAGCGTGTCGTCCTCGGTGGCAAAGCCCGCGTTCATCGCCTTGGTTTTGTGCAGCGCATACAGCGAGCCGACCACTTCCGAGTACGTGAAGTTCAGGCCCGGACCCCCGGTCGATCCCTGCGGGTCACGCGCGAGAAAGTCGATGATGCTCAGCACGCTGTTACCAGGCAGCACCGACTTGGTGACGCTGTCGGTGTACCGATCGGTGTAGCGGATGCGAATCGGATCGCCAGGGCCATCCGACGCCATCATGAGACGATTGCCCCACGCTGCGGTCATCATCGGCTGCTTCACGAGCGGCTCATCGCCGAACACCACGATCTTGGGCCGCCCCTGCTGCGCGATGTACACCAGCGGTTCGCCGAAGGGCACGCGATCCAGCAGGAACTTGCCCTCGACCAGCGTGCGTTCAACGCCCTGGATGGAGCCGCGCGGCAGTTCAGCCGCGGCCAGCAGTTCCAGATGCGACGGCGAAATCTCCTTCATCGTCGCCTTGTTCTCGGCGGCCGCCGCGAGCAGAAGACGCTTGTACTGATTGCGTTCCGCGCGCTGCGCGAGGCCTTCATACGCCGCGACGCGCACGAGCAGTTCCTTCTCGTTGAGCAGTTCGCGCAGCGTCATGTCGACGACCGCGCCGCCGTCGACTTTGGCGAGCATGTCAATCGCAACCAGACGCTCCTGACCCGTCGAAGTCTGGATCATCTTCCGCAGCACATCGGCCGAGCGCGGGTCGCCCATGTTCGCGCCCGCCCGCAGCCCCGCCATCCGCGGCACGTACTCGGCGTTCTCGTACAGCTGGCGAATCGAAGGCAGCGCCTTGGGCCCAACCGCCTCCAGGCACCAAGTCAGGTCTGCCGCCAGCGTCGGATCGTTCTTGATCGCTTCAACGTAGACGTTGGCCTGATCCTCGGGCGCGATGCCCAAGCGAGTCTGCACAGCGCTGACGAGCTTGATGAACTCGCCCGGCTTTGCGCGATACGCACCGGGAACGCGGATCGAGATCACGCTCGCATCGCGCCCGCTCGCGGTGTCGGCCGCGTCGGTCGGGCCGGGCGGGAATCGCGTGTTGATGGCGGAGACGATCGAACGCGCCGTCGCGTGACTCGGGTTATCAAGCGTGAAGATGATCTTGAGCGGATCCGTCACCACGCCGCCGTCGAGAATGCGTCCGATGGTGCGTGTGATGCCGTCGTCGGTCTTGCCCGGCTCGGCGAAGGGGTTGATGAACACCGAGCCGCGCGCCGTCGCGAGTCGCTTGGTCTGCACCTTGCCGAAGGCCGAGGGATCGCCGAAGCGCAGGTCGGTCGTCCACAGCGTGCCGCCTTCGAGGCTCGTCGCGTTGATCGCGCGGACATAGACGTCAAATGAAGTGCCCGCCGGCGCACCGGGCGGCAGCGCTGCATACACCTCAACGACCGCGACGTTCTGGTCGCGCAGAATGTCGCGCGGGCTCTTGTTCGTCAGTGCGCTGCGTTCGCCAAAGTCGTTGCCGCGACCGATGCCGCGCAGGCCCATCTCGCGTTCCATCGTCGCCGCGATCGTGTTGTCCAGCGGCAGGCCGCCCGTGCCACGCAGGCCGACGACCAATCCGTACCCCGCGACGACCTGCGGCTCAATCCCGGTGAATGTGCCCAGGCTTCCCACCGTGCCACGCAGCGCGATCGGCACATCACGCACAACGGGCGTGACGGTGCGGGCGGCGGGCGGTGGGTCGGAAGAACAGCCGACCAGCAGCAGCGCCGGTCCGACCGCCATCACTGTCGCAAACGCCCCACGCCGGGTCCGAGACCCGTTCCACGCACTGTGAATGCCCATGCACATCGTCTCCGTCGCCGATCCGGCACCCTGGCCGCCCGCTCACGCCCGGTCACGGGCGGCGGAGGACTCGGCGAGCAGAGAAATGTACCCGTTGCGGCGAAGTTGTGTTCCCGCGCTGTGCTCAGATGATCCAAAACCGACCTCAACGAGCTCACCAACACCACAACGCCTTGTGGCCTGATCTCGGGAGCTTGGGGCCCGATTTCGCGGCGAGCGGGCGCAACTCTGGCAACTGCCAGCACATATTGCGCGAGGGGCTTGCTAAAGCATGGCCAGGACGGGCTTTGCGAGGGACCGACTCGGGGTTTTCCACAGCCTGCTCGCGAACGCTGTCGGTTCCGAACGCTGTTCGGGGTCATCTTCACATTGAGCGCAAGCGACGCACTGCCAACCATTTGCGCCCAACCGACAGAAAATCCACCAATTCTACCCTCCATTTTGTGGTCCCAATCGGTTGCATGCACGATCTGTAGTGGTATGCTCTGGGTCCCTCACCGGCTGGGTGGTCTGTGGGGGCCAAGGATTGTCAGGGGCAGTGAATCCCGCCGTCCGTTCTTGTGTGGGGTTCGTTCGATGATATTCTGGCGTCTGCGATGACTCGGCGTCGGCTCCGGCCGCTCCGCTGAGAGGAGTTGTCTCGTGCCTGTTCTGTCCGATGCGCAAATCCGACGCTTGGTCCAGATCAAGCCCTTCGAATCCGCCACCAAGCGGCAGGGCAAGATCTCCTACGGCGTCTCGTCCTACGGCTATGACGTGCGGGTTGGGACGCACTTCAAGATCTTCACCCCAACGCCTCGCACCGGCGGCATCACCGTCGTTGACCCCAAGAACTTCACCGACGACCTGATGGTCGAGGTCGACACCGCCGTGCTCGGCACCGACCACGTCATCATCCCGCCCAACTCGTTCGCGCTGTGCGAGACCGTCGAATGGCTCGCGATCCCGCGCGATGTGCTCGCCATCTGCGTCGGCAAGAGCACCTACGCCCGCTGCGGCCTGATCGTGAACGTCACGCCGCTGGAGCCCGAGTGGCGCGGCAAGGTGACGCTGGAGATCAGCAACACGACGCCTCTGCCGGCGCGTGTGTACTCGAACGAAGGCATCGCGCAGTTGATCTTCCTCAAGGCCGACGAAGTGTGCGAGAAGAGCTACGCGGACAAGGCGGGGAAGTACCAGGATCAGACGGGGCTGACGTTGCCGAAGGTGGACTAGAAGGGGCATTCGGCATTGGGCATTAGGCATTCGCGGAAGAGCACAGTGTTGACGAGAGCTCACCGTGTCACGAATCGAATCCCACCGTGATCTTCGGGCGTGGCAGTTGGCCTTCGCATTCGGTCTTTCGATCAATCGCGTGACGGAGTCTTTGCCGACTTCGGAACGATTCGGATTGGTGAGTCAGTTGCGCCGCGGCGCAGTTTCGGTCGCGAGCAACATCTCCGAGGGATATGGGCGTGGAAGCACGCAGGATTACCTGAGGTTTCTGAAAGTCGCACGCGGCGCGCTGTTTGAGATCGACACCCAGTTGTTGTTCGGCCGCGAACTGGGGTATCTGAGCGAAGAGACGTATCTGGGGCTGCATGAAGAGTGGAATGGCGTGAGCCGGGTGTTGGCGGGGCTGATCAGAAGCCTCGAACCGAATGCCTAATGCCTAATGCCGAATGCCAATGGGACGTGAATCATGAAGATCACCCGCAAGTTCACCAAGGACGGTCAGGACCCCTTCTCCACAGTCAAGTGGACCAAGCGATCCTCCAAAATCTCCAACCCCGACGGTTCCATCGTCTTTGAGATGAAGGACGCCGAGGTGCCCGAGACGTGGTCGCAGCTTGCCACCGACATTATGGTGAGCAAGTACTTCCGCAAGGCGGGCGTGCCGCAGGCTGACGGCACCACCGGGCCGGAGAAGTCGGCGCGGCAGGTGATCCATCGCCTCGCCGGCTGCTGGCGCTACTGGGGCGAGAAGCACAAGTACTTCGACACCGAGGCGGACGCGCAGGCGTTCTACGACGAACTCGCGTACATGATGACGCACCAGATCTGCGCGCCCAACAGCCCGCAGTGGTTCAACACCGGTCTCAACTTCGCCTACGGCATCACCGGCCCGGCCCAAGGCCACTTCGTCGTCGAGCCCAAGACTGGCGAGGTTGAACTCGCGAGCGATGCGTACACGCATCCGCAGCCGCACGCCTGCTTCATCCAGTCGGTGGATGACGACCTCGTGAACGAGGGCGGCATCATGGACCTGTGGGTGCGCGAGGCCCGCCTGTTCAAGTACGGCTCCGGCACCGGCACCAACTTCTCCAGCCTGCGTGCCGAGGGCGAGAAGCTCTCGGGCGGCGGCAAGTCGAGCGGCCTGATGTCGTGGCTGAAGATCGGCGATCGTGCCGCGAGCGCGATCAAAAGCGGCGGCACGACCCGGCGCGCGGCCAAGATGGTCTGCCTCGACATGGACCACCCCGACATCGAGAACTTCGTGAACTGGAAGGTGCGCGAAGAGATCAAGGTGCAGGCGCTGGTCGAAGGCTTCAAGCAGATCAAGAAGCACAGCCCCGACACCGCCAAGACCGCCAAGGAACTGGGCCTCGAACTCGACTACGACTTCAACGGCGAGGCGTACTTCACGGTCAGTGGCCAGAACTCCAACAACTCGGTGCGCATCCCGGATGCGTTCTTCGACACGCTCGATGCGGGCAAGCCGTGGGAGACGCGCTATCGCACCAGCGGCAAGCTGGCCAAGACCTTTGACTCGGTGAAGCTGTGGGACTCGATCGGCAACGCCGCGTGGCGCTGCGCCGACCCGGGCGTGCAGTTTGACACGACGATCAACGCGTGGCACACCTGCCCGAGCGCTGGGCGCATCAACGCCAGCAATCCGTGCTCGGAGTACATGTTCCTGGACAACACGGCGTGCAACCTGGCATCGCTGAACGTGCTGAAGTTCTACAACAGCGAGACGCGGTCGTTTGACGTCGAGCGGTATGAGCACGCGATTGATCTGTGGACGATCGTGCTGGAGATCAGCGTGCTGATGGCCGCGTTCCCCAGCCGCGCGATCGCGGAACTGAGCTACAAGTATCGCACGCTGGGTCTGGGCTATGCCAACCTGGGCGCGATGCTGATGCAGGCGGGCGTGGCGTATGACAGCGACGAGAGCCGCGCGGTGTGCGCGATGCTGTCGGCGATCCTGACGGGCCGCTCCTATCGCATGTCGGCGCTTCTGGCCAAGGAGCACGGGCCGTTCCCGGGTTACAAGGCCGATCGCGAGAACATGTTGCGGGTCATCCGCAACCATCGCCTCGCGGCCCACGGCGAGAGCCGCGACAGCACCAAGTACGAGAACCTGCGCATCCGCCCCGTGCCGACCGACCACGCGCTCATCAAGAAGCTCGTCAAGAACGGCAAGGCGCCGATCGCCAACGCCGACGACGTGCTGACCCGCAGTGTGGTGGCGTGGGATGACGCGCTCGCGCTGGGGCAGGAGTTCGGCTATCGCAACGCCCAGGTGACGGTGATCGCGCCGACCGGCACGATCGGCCTGCTCATGGACTGCGACACCACCGGCGTCGAGCCGGACTTCGCGCTCGTGAAGTTCAAGAAGCTCGCCGGCGGCGGCTACTTCAAGATCGCCAACGAGTCTGTCCGCCCCGCGCTCAAGGCCCTGGGCTACAGCGAGACGCAGATCAAGGAGATCATGGCGTACATCCTCGGCGCGTTGACGCTCGAGGTGCCGCTGCCCGCGGGAGTGAAGGGCGCTCGCGACGGCGAAACGCTCGCCCAGTTCCTGCGTTCCAAGGGCGTGTCGGACGCTGAGCTCAAGGCCATCACCGACGCGCTTCCCGGCGTCTTCGAACTCGGCTTCGCGTTCACGGCGTGGTCGGTCGGTGAGGAGACGCTCAAGGCAATCGGTGTCGAGCCCGAGAAGGCCCGCGCCGACATGTCCTTCAACCTCCTCAAGAAGCTCGGCCTCAAGCCCGCGCAGATCGAGGAGCTCAATCGCGTGATCTGCGGCACCGCGACCATCGAAGGTGCGCCACAGCTCAAGACCGAGCACCTACCCGTCTTCGACTGCGCCAACAAGTGCGGCAAGCTCGGCAAGCGATTCATCGCTCCCGAAGGGCACATCCGCATGATGGCGGCGTGCCAGCCCTTCATCTCCGGCGCGATCAGCAAGACCATCAACCTGCCCAACGAGGCCACGGTCGATGACATCAAGCGTTGCTATCGCATGTCGTGGGAACTGGGCCTGAAGGCCAACGCGCTCTATCGCGACGGCTGCAAGCTCAGCCAGCCGCTGAGCGCCACCGCGGACGAGGCCAAGAGCGAAGTGCTCTCGGGCGCGGACGAGGACAAGGTCGAGACGGCCGAGGCCCACAAGGAAGTGGCGGCGGCGGTGGGTGCGTTGGCCCATGCCGCGGCAAACCACGATGTGCCGCAGGTCGAACAGCACGCGGCGGCGATCCAGCAGCGGCCGATGCGTCGTCGCCTGCCGGACACGCGCCCGGGCATCACGCACAAGTTCAACGTCGCCGGTCACGAGGGCTACCTCAACGTCGGCCTCTATGAGGACGGCCAGCCCGGCGAGCTGTTCATCACCATGAGCAAGGAAGGTTCGACCATCGGCGGCCTGATGGACAGCCTCGGCACGGCAACCAGCGTCGCGCTGCAATACGGCGTGCCGATCTCGAGCCTGGTTGCCAAGTTCAGCCACCAGCGGTTCGAGCCGGCGGGCATGACGGAGAATCGCGAGATTCCCTTTGCCAAGAGCCTCGTTGACTACATCTTCCGCTGGATGGGCATGCAGTTCATCCCCGGCTATCGCGAGGCCAACGCGCCCAACTACGGCGGGTCCGCGTCGGGCTCGGCGGTTGAGACGTCGCCGGCGGTGCGTGCCGCGGCCGTGCTTGAGCGTTCGCGTCTGAGCACGCACGACACTGGGCACGCTTCACACGGTGCCCACGGCGTCGAGGTGAAGGCGCAGTCGCGCGTTCAGACGGGTGAGACTGCTCTGAGCGCGACGCTTTCGGTCGCGATGGAAAGCATGGGCGATGCACCCGCGTGCGACACCTGTGGCACGATCACCGTCCGCAGCGGCACGTGCTACAAGTGCCTCAACTGCGGCGCCAGCATGGGCTGCAGCTGAGTGTGAGTGTTGATGACGAGGCCGCGGCGATCGGGCCGCGAGCCTCGAACTGGAGCAGTGGTTGTTCTCGGATCAGTGAAGCGAAAGGGAGCATCTCGTCGGGGCAGCGGCGCGGCTCGCGGCCAACGCGAAACGCATCGGTGTCCGGGCGACAAGAGACGGCAAGCGGAAGGAACCCTGCTGGGTCGGCGGCCCGGGATGGCGCTGTCGACCAATGCTCGGCTTTCTGACGGAACCAGACGGCGGATCGGCCACGACGGCCACACGCCATGGAGGACTTTCGGGCAAGGAGCAGCCCGTGCGCGTGCGAGCAGGCCATGACCGCTCTGCCTGCACGCGTCCGACGCGCTCCCTTTCGCTTCATTGATCTGAGGAAGAGACGGAGAGACAAAGAGACGGAGTGCGAAAGGCAGAGAAGAAGTCACAAAGTCAGGAGTCACGAAGACCGTTCGTGATCAGACAGGCCACCCCGCGGGGGCCGGGGGCACGTTCCACCCACCCTCCCAAGATCGTGCCGTGAGGCTCCCGCAATAAGTTCCCCCGGGCGTACCACCATCGCCCGGGGGACTTTTCTTTTGCGTCAATTGCTGTGAGCGAATCGATGGCGCGGCACCGCTTTGGTCGTCACCTCGCATGAGTGGCGACAGCAGGCAAGCCGCGACAGAGCCTCGCTCGCGGAGTTGGTGCGTTCACATCGCTGTGGGCCGCGTGAGCGGGGGAGTGCCGCGGGCTCAGACTTCCGACGGCTCGGGCAGGCGCGTCGCGGCCAGATACTTGCGGGCTCGCGAGGTGTGGTCGCCGATGTCGATCTGCGATCCATCGCTGCGGAACCGCACCACGCGGCCGACGCGGCAGAGCTTCGCCAGAGCCTGGTTGATGCTCGAACGCAGGCTGGTCGCCGCCGCCTCCGATTCGTAGCCAACTTCGGGCAGAGCTTCGGCGATTTCCTCAGTCGTCAGCGGCTCGGCATAGCGATCCATGCTCCAGATCGCCAAGATCGCGTCGCTGATGTTCTTGGGTGCACCGCCGCGGGGCCGGAGCGACGGCACGCTCGGCCGACCGAGCGTCACTTCAACCATCGGCTTGGGCTCCACCGTCGCGGGCGTGCCGAGCAGGCCGTTGAACGACATCATCTTCCGCTGCTGCGCCTGCATCAGGCGCTCGGCGTAGTCCTTGATCTGCGCGATGTTCGCTTCAACCTCGTTGGCGACCACCTGGTAGACCGAGCGGGCCTCACGCTCGCGAACGCGCTGCGCCTCGATCCATGCCGTCACCTGCTCAAGTTGCTGGGCCAACTCGACCATCGAGAGGTCCCCGACGGGGCGCTCGGCGTCGAAGGGAAGACGTGAGGATCCGCCGGTTCCAACCGACATGCCAAACGACGAGGAAGTGAGATTCATAAGGATCGCGCTCGGGAGGCCGTCATGGCTCATCCCGCTCCGTGAAGGGCGTGCTGCTTGGTGACGTGCTCACCCGAAATCAGGCGAGTCGACGCACGAGAGATTCTTGGATGCTGGGCGGCAGAATCAATCCATCCCGCCATAATCACATGGGAATGGTGTGGAATTTCATCGATTGTTTGGATTTCGACCGATGCCCACCTCCAGCGTTCTCGGGCACGGCAACCCTACTGACATCGCTTGACGCCTTCTCCCGATCTGAAGGGATCCATCACGTTCGGACAACGTACAGACAGGTGATGCTTCGCTGCGGCGGTGTCGGATCCGCCTGATATGCTCTTGGTTCGATGACTTTCGCGGTTTCGAATGGTTTTGGGAGGCTCTTCATGGCTCGTCGCAACAACCCACGCTCGGCTGCACACGGCCAAGGCTTCACGCTGATCGAGCTCTTGGTCGTCATCGGCATCATCGGCATCCTGATCGCCGTGAGCCTCGCCGCGGGCACCAAGGTCGTCGCCAGTGCCAAGGGTGCCTCGACCGGCGAGACGCTGCGCATCTTGCAGCAGTCGCTCGACGCGTACATCGATCAACGCGATGAACTCCCCGGCCCCTACGCGATCGCCAACAAGCAGAGCGGCATCGGCATCGCCCTGAGCGATGCTCCGCCGCCGGAGCCGACCGACCCCGACCAGCTCAAGCTGTTCAACAACACGCCCAACGGGCTGTCGTGGTTCATCTTCCAGGTCCAGCAGGTCGACAAGGCCAGCGGGTCGTCCACCATCATCGACACCATCAACAGCAAGGTCCGTAGCACGCAGCTCAACGACGCCGACGTCATCGAGATCCCCCAAGGTGGCTCGATGGAGGGTTCGGAGGTCAAGCCGCCGACGACGGGGTGGAAGACCGTGCGGATCTATGACGCATGGGGCAAGCAGATCCGCTTCGTACACCCCAAGCTCAGCGGCGAGTACAAGTCGATGCCGATCATCCCGCCGTCGACCACCTCGACGACGATGAGCCTGCTGCCCTACCCCGAGGCTCCGCTCGCGACGATCTATGCCCCGTTCTACAACGGCAAGTCCGAAGACAAACTCGCCCGCTCGGCCGACCCGACCGGCGCGAAGTGGGGCCCGGCCAACTCCGACGGCGGAGCGTGCATCGGCGGCCGCCCGTACTTCTACTCCGAAGGCGGCGACGGCAAGGCGTGGGACACCGCGGACAACGTCTATTCCAGCAAGCCGCGTTTGCCGGTGTACAAGAACTGACGCCGCGGGCGGCGGGTTGCGTTTGCATGGTGGGCCAACAACCATGGGCAGGCCTGCGGACGCCACTGCTCCGCGGGCGCAAAGACGCGACGGAGACCCACCGCCGCATGACGCCGGGGGCTGAGCCGCCTACACTGACCGCCGCGGCACCCGAGCCGCGTGTTTGCCTGCCTCGACAACCGGATTGACAGACACTCACGGGGTGTAGCGCAGCTTGGTAGCGCGTCTCGTTCGGGACGAGAAGGTCGAAGGTTCAAATCCTTTCACCCCGACTTGCATTCAGACGCCCGTGAGCGGATCGCTCGCGGGCGTTTCTGTTTGTGCTCTCGCAGCGCAAATCCCTCGCGATGCTCTTGTCGCACGCTCGTCCGCAAACTACTTGCTTGCACCCTTGGCCCGCAGTTCTTCCGCCCAGTTGAGGATCACCTGAATCACGCGAGGCTCCCGCTCCCACGCCGGTCGCTCGATCATCAGGAACCCGCCCTCGGGCAACACCTCATAGCCGCTGAGATTCAGCACCGCATACGGGCCCGACGCCTTCATCTCGAACAGCCTGGTCGGCGCGGATACCTTCGGCTCAGCGCCGGAATAGTCGATGGCCGCGGCCATTATGGTGTCCTGCGCATCTCTGAAGAAGAGACGCTTTCCATCATGGGAGAATCGTGGGACACGCCCCCCGTTGGTCGACACCTGCACGTTGGGCCCGCTGGCGCCCAGAGGCCCGAGATAGATCTCCGCGCGCCCCGACTCGTCCGAGGTGTACGCGATCCACGTGCCGTCGGGTGAGACGCGGCCGTCCATCTCGAACGCCGGGCTGTTCCGCACGGGCGTGAACGACCCTTTCGTGTAGTTGTACAGGAACAAGTCCGGCTTGCTCGTGACATCGAGCACGCCGCTTTCAACCAGCAACCCCGAGCCGTCGGGAAGATCCTGGAGCGCGTTGTCGAACCGGCCGGATGTGCCGGGCAGAATCGTGGGGTCTCCGCCGCCGACCGGCCACTTCGCAAGACTGGTGACCCCTTGCGCATCGCTCTGCCCGGTCACGATCGACGCGCCATCGGCCGACCACTTCGGCGAGAACACCTCAGTCTTGGAGTTCACCAGCGACATCGATCGCCGTTCGAGATCGAGCACCCACATCTCGACTTTGCTGCGGAGCGTGGTAAGTACGACCTTGCGTCCATCGGGAGAGACCACAGGATTCATCAGGTACGTATCGGTCCTGTCGAGGATCGGCGTGGGATTTCCCGACTCATCGACGCGGACGAGGCGTCGATCGCCGCCGTACCGGGCGCCGGGCACATAGGCGAACGAACCGCTCGGAGACGCGCCGATGTACGCCGAGTCCATCCACATGTCGGTGAGGACCCGTTCGAGCGCGACCGTCGGCTCGCCGACGGTGACGCCGCGCTTGGGGTCAAAGCCCACGGTCATCACCGTTGTTCCGCGCGTGAAGATCAGGCGGTCGGGTGCGATGAGGCGCGGCTCGGTTGCCGCACGGAGCACGGTGCGAACGCGGCCGTCCTTGAGTGAGACGGCGACAAGGTTGTACTCCTCGGTGGAGAAACCGCTCCACGAGTCCGACAGGATGTAGTCCGCGCCCGGCACCGCGACCGGGACGTTGAATCCCCCGATCGCGAGGTCGCCGCTGACCGTCGTCGCGCCCGGGCCGGCCTTGGCGAGTTGAACGGGCTTGCCGCCGCTCACGCCAACGCGCCAGAGCCCCGAAGGCCCGGCACCCCAGACGATCGTGTCGTCGTCGAGCCACGCGAAGGAGGCGAAGTTATTCACCTCGCCGATGGTCAGCGCCGGGCCGCCCGCGGCGGGCATCTTCATCAAGCGCGACTTGGACGTGAACGCGATCCACGCGCCGTCGGGCGAGAAGAATGGATTGACGCCGTCTTCCGTGTTGGGCAGCACACGCGACTGGGCACTCGCGACCTCACGCACGCAGAGGTACGTCCGGTTGTCCGCCTCGGCGATGAACACGATCCGATCGCCCGCCGGGCTGATAGCGATGCCCGAGCCGCCTCCGATGTACGGCGGAAGCGTGTACCCCGCCGGCGGCTCGATCATGAATCGCACAACGGGCGCAGGGGCCCGAGCCTTGCCGCCGAGCCCGACGCGCCCGGACCAGAGCGGGAATGTGCCACCGATGATCGCGACCGCCGCCATGGCCGCCGCGAAGGCCGCAATGCCGCGGCGATGCCGAGGCTTCGCGTCTTCGTCGCGGCCGATCCCCAGCGCGGTACCGCGCGGGTCGCCGATCGCCTGCATCAGCATCAGTCGTGCGTCGCCGATGTCACGCAGCCGGCTTCCCCTGTCCTTGCTCAGGCACTGCGTGAGAAGCAACCGAACCGCCGCCGGCGTTTCCGCAGGCAGCGATCGAAAGTCCGTCTCCTTGTGCAGCGTCGCGCCGATCGCGTCGGCCACTGTTTCTCCGCGGAACGGCATCGCGCCAGACAGCATCTCAAAGAGAACGCAGCCGAACGAGAAAATGTCCGACCGCTTGTCCACCGACTTGCCGCGCGCCTGCTCGGGGCTCATGTACCCCGCCGTCCCCATGATCGCCCCGGGGATCGTCGGCGAGTGCAATCGCGCAGGCGACGTCACTGTCGGCGAGTCTTGCAACGCGGCCGCATTCGTCGACGACGATGCCGTGCCCTCCGCCGTCCGCGCCAGCCCAAAGTCCAACACCTTCACAACGCCCTCTGGCGTTACCATCACGTTGCCGGGCTTGAGATCCCGATGCACGATCCCCTTCTCGTGCGCGGCTTCGAGGGCCGCGGCGATCTGCGTCGCAATCGCCAGCGCCTCGTCCGCCGGAATCAGCGACTCGCCAAGTCGCTCGGCGAGCGTCGCGCCCTCGATGTATTCCAGCACCAGAAACTGCTGTCCATCGGCGGACTCCAGGCCGTAGATGCCTCCCACGTTTGGATGATTCAGCGAAGCGAGCACCTTCGCCTCACGCTGAAACCGCGCCAGCCGATCCGGGTCGGCCGCAAGATCAGCTGGCAACGCCTTGATCGCGACCTGCCGATCGAGCTTCGGGTCCGTCGCGAGGTACACCACGCCCATGCCGCCGCGGCCGAGTTCACGCAGAATCTGGTATGGGCCGATGGCGGCGGGATTCACGAGGCGACAGTGTACGGGCGTGGGACCCATCGGTCCGGTCGGCGGCGATCAAAGCCGTCAGGATTCGGGGACTTCACACCTTCGCGTGCGCCGTCCCGCTCTTCTGCTCGGCCACCTGCCGCACGCGTGAGAGGCCATACTCCCAGCCCTTGGGCATGCCTTCGCGATGCTCGGGCAGGATGGTGCCCAGTGCGCGATGGATGAGCGAGAGGCGCGTGCCGGAGCCTTCGGGCGTGAGGCGATACTGCACGTGATTGGTCGCGGCGAATGACATCATCATCGGGCCGGTGAGTTCCAGCAGGAACGGCGCCTTGATCACTTGGACGTGCCCCCAGAGATGGCCGTAGGCGTGGCCGCCGGTGTGTCCCAGGTCGCGGAACCAGCGTCCGCCGGGCCACGGCTCGACCTTCATCGGGAACGGCGTGCCGTCGGGCATCTGGCTTCCCGGTCCGAGTTCTTCGAGCAGGCTGGCAAAGGCGATCTCCGGCGACGCGGCGATGAACACATCGTTGCGGATGTCGAGCGTCTGGATTGAATCGGTGTGCGATGGCGTCGTCATGGGCGTTCCTTTCACAAGTAGCGGGTTGGGCGTCTGCCTTCGGACTCGCGCTGCAAGCGTTCGGCACGCTGCTTGACGCGGTCCAACTGATGTGTCCACAGATGTTCGTACGCGATCAGCCAGTCGTGCATGGTCTTGAGTTCCTCAGGGCGCAGGCGATACAGGCGATGCTGACCTTGGCGTTCGACAGCGACCAGCCCGACCTCGCGCAGCACGCCAAGGTGCTTGGAGACGCTGGGCTGCGGCAAGCCAAGCGCCGCGACGATCGCGCCGACCGTCAAGACGCCCTTGCGTGCGAGCAGATCGATGATCGCCCGACGCGGCGGCTCCGCGATGGCGTTGAAGACGTCGGCTGCCGCGGCTGATCGTGCCATGGAGTAAATATATGCCGATATCGGCATATGTCAACCACCACGGTCAAAGAAGAGTGCGCAAGCACCCCGTGCAATCCCTGGGGCGACTCCGCGTTCTGCGGCCATTGGTCCGTCACCGCATGGGGGTTTCACGGTTCATCGCTTCGTCGCGTTGTTGCTGATTTCACTGGTTTCGAGCGTCGCTTTGGCCCAGAGCAAGGGCGCGTCGCCGCCCGGACCGTCGGCAGACTTTTCGGTCATTCTCGGACGACCCACGGAGCATGCCGTCACCGTGAGCGTGCTATCCGAGAAGGCGTGCGAGGCCGTCATCGAGTACGGCGTGAAGGCCGATGCGCTCTCGTCTCGCACGGCCGCGAAGACACTGCGCGCGGGTGTGCCGACGAAGTTTGAGATCACGGGCCTCGAGCCGGATCGCGCGTATGTCTATCGCGTTCGCACGCGAGCGGCGGGAGCCGCGGGCGGAGCGGGCACCGAGGCGGGATATGAAACGCGAACGGAGGCTTCGTTCCGGACGCGACGTGCCGCTCGCGAAGGGTTCACGTTCTGCGTGCAGGGCGATTCGCACCCGGAGCGACTTGGGCGGATGTACGACCCCGAGCTTTACGCGCGCGCTCTTCGCAACGTGGCGGCAGACAAACCCGACTTCTACTTCATGATGGGCGACGACTTCAGCATCGAGCGGCTCATCGAACGCGGCACGAAATCGCAGGATCCCGAAGCTCGCGGCGGCGTCGAGTAATCGCAGTTTTTCGAATGGGGAGGCCAGAACGCCGACGGCACGCCGGGCTTTGCGGCCCATCGCCCGGGTTGGCCCATGCCCATCCACGACTTGCTCGTCAACCATCGTGTCTCAGCTGCCTTTCACGGGCACGGCCACTTGTATGTGCATCGTGAACGCGATGACGTGCAGTATCAGTGCGTGCCGCAGCCGGGGAACCCGGTCGGCAACCCGCGAACCGCGGCGGAGTATGGATACGCGTCGGGTACCACCTTCGGCAGCCCCGGGCATGTCCGCGTCCGCGTTGGCCCAGACGAAGTTGTCGTGGAGTTTGTGCGATCCGCGGTCGCCGGGATGAAAGTCGAACGCGGCGGACGAGATATCGCGAAGGAAGACAACGGCGCGATCGTCGATCGATACAGCATCGCTGCACGAAAAGCGTCGACGCAAGACCGATGATCGTCGTCTGCCTCAGCGCATGTCACGACGATGCGAGCGGTCGCCCAACGCTCGCTCTGTATGTGCTGAAACTGTCTGGCTCGCAAACGACTTGGCTCAGCGCAGATCGAAGCGATCCGCGTTCATGACCTTGGTCCATGCTGCCACAAAGTCTTGGACAAACTTCTCGGTTGCGTCGGTGCTCGCATAGACCTCGGCGATCGCACGCAACTGCGAGTTCGCGCCAAAGACGAGGTCGACGCGGGTGCCCGTCCAACGCACTTGGCCGGTCTTGCGATCGCGTCCTTCGTAGAGCGATGCTCCGTGCGGCGTGGTGGGCGCAGTCGCGACGGGCGTCCACTCTGTGCCCATGTCGAGCAGGTTGACGAAGAAGTCGGTCGAGAGGGTCCCCGGGCGCGACGTGAAGCAACCATGTGCGCTGCCGTCGGCGTTGGTGTCGAGCACGCGCATGCCACCGACGAGCGCGGTCATCTCGGGCGCGGTGAGCGTGAGCAACTGCGCCTTGTCGATCAGCAGAGATTCGGCGGGAATCGTCGCGGCACGCTTGAGATAGTTGCGGAAACCGTCGGCGAGCGGTTCGAGCACGGCAAATGAAGCCGCATCGGTCTGCTCTTGGGTCGCGTCCGCGCGTCCGGGTGTAAATGGAACCGCGACTGAGACGCCTGCCGCACGTGCGGCCTGCTCGATCGCGGCGCAGCCCGCCAGCACGATCAAGTCCGCGAGCGAGATCTTGCGGCCGCCCGGTGCGGAGGCGTTGAACGCGTTCTGGATGCCTTCGAGCGTCGCGAGCACGCCCGCGAGTTGGCTCGGGCGATTGACTTCCCACGCCTTCTGCGGGAAGAGGCGAATGCGTGCACCGTTGGCTCCGCCGCGCATGTCCGATCCTCGGAAAGTTGAGGCTGAGGCCCACGCGGTCGAGATGAGCTGGGACACCGTCAGGCCTGACGCGAGGATGCGCTTCTTGAGTTCATCGACGTCGGCGTTGTTCACGAGCGGGTGCGTCACCGGCGGCAGCGGATCTTGCCAGAGCAGCACTTCCGACGGCACTTCCGGGCCGAGATAGCGTGCACGGGGTCCCATGTCGCGATGCGTGAGCTTGAACCACGCACGTGCGAATGCGTCGGCGAAAGCGTGGGGATCGTTCAGGAAACGCCGCGAAACCTTCTCGTATGCGGGATCAAAGCGCAGGGAGAGGTCGGTGGTGAGCATCGTCGGACGGTGCTTCTTGGATGGATCATGCGCGTCAGGGATGATCGCGTCGGCGTTCTTCGCGACCCACTGGTGTGCACCGGCCGGACTCTTGGTGAGCTCCCAGTCATACTTGAAGAGAAGCGTGAAGTAGTCGTTGCTCCACTTTGCGGGAGTCGTGGTCCACGTCACTTCTAGGCCGCTGGTGATCGAGTCTGCTCCCTTGCCGCTCTTGAACGCACTCTTCCAGCCCATGCCCTGAGCCTCAAGACCCGCGGCCTCGGGCTCGACGCCCAGCAGTTTCGCATCGCCCGCGCCGTGGCACTTGCCAAACGTGTGGCCACCAGCGATGAGTGCGACAGTCTCTTCATCGTTCATCGCCATGCGAGCGAATGTCTCGCGGATGTCGCGTGCCGCCGCGATCGGGTCCGGGTTGCCGTCGGGCCCTTCGGGGTTAACATAGATCAAGCCCATCTGCACGGCAGCGAGCGGATTCTCGAGATTGCGATCGCCGGAGTAGCGGCTGTCGGGCTTGTCGCTCGTCGCGAGCCAGGTCTTCTCAGAGCCCCAGTAGACGTCTTGATCAGGCTCCCACACGTCAGGCCGCCCGCCCGCGAAACCGAAGGTCTTGAACCCCATCGTTTCAAGCGCAACGTTGCCCGCGAGAATCATCAAGTCGGCCCATGAAATCTTGCGGCCATACTTCTGCTTGATGGGCCACAGCAGGCGTCGAGCCTTGTCAAGGTTGACGTTGTCGGGCCAACTGTTCAGCGGTGCGAAGCGCTGCTGCCCGCGTCCGCCGCCGCCGCGCCCGTCGCCGGTGCGATAGGTGCCCGCACTGTGCCACGCCATGCGGATGAAGAGCGGGCCGTAGTGGCCAAAGTCCGCAGGCCACCAATCCTGCGAGTCGGTCATCAACGCGGCGAGATCCTTCTTGAGCGCGCCGTAGTTCAGGCTCTTGAACTCCTTCGCGTAGTCAAACGCGCTGCCCATCGGATCGGACTTGCCCGAGTGCTGGTGGAGCAGGTCCACGCGCAGCGCGTTGGGCCACCAATCGCGGTTGCTCGGCGGAGTCATGCGGCCTTGGTGGAACGGGCACTTGGATTCGGTGGTCATGACCGGAGCCTCGGAGGGTGTGAGCGTGTGGAGAAATGCGATGCGTGGCACAACGCATTAGCGTTGCGTTCGCCGTCGCGAATTGGACTGACAGGCGGGGCAGGTGCCCCAGAAGATGACCTCTGCTTCGTCGATCTGGAACCCCGCACTGTCAGATGCCTTCAAGCACGGCGCGCGGCCTGTGTGGCAGTCGACATCGACGGTTGTGCCGCACACGCGGCAGATGAGATGATGGTGGTTGTCGCCGACGCGATCTTCGTAGCGTGCGACCGATCCGGCGGGCTGAATGCGGCGCAGCAGGCCGTGCTCGGCGAGGGTGGAGAGCACGTCGTAGACGCCTTGCTTGGAGATGGAGCCGATCTCGTCACGCACGCCCGCCGCGATCTCATCTGCGGTGGCGTGCGGCAGTCGCGACACAACCCGCAGCACAGCGAGTCGCTGTGCCGTCACCGGCAACCCGCGGGCCCGAAGAGCATCGGTGGGATCGTGAATCACGCAGCGGCATCGTACTCAAGATGTTGACTGAGTCAAAACGGCCAAGCTCGCCCGGTGTAGGATGGCGCCGCCGATGGGTGCTCATGTGCGCGTGATTCGCGAGGAGAGGATTCAAGTACGATGTCTGGATGTCCGCTCCGCCGCAAGCAAACCTGAAGCTCCGACGCACCGCGTTGCAGGACATCACGCTCCTCCACTCGTTTGAGATGGATGAGGCGTCCAACGCCCTCGCGGGCACCAAGCCGCGGGATTGGGCGACGTTTCAGGCACGGTGGACGGAGATCCTCGCCGACGCGGACGGCACGGCAACCGGCGTGACGCCGCGCGTGATCGTGATGGGCGATGCCGTCGTGGGTGCGGTGAACATCTCGCCGCAGGACGGGCGCGACCATATCGGCTACTGGATCGCGCGCGAGCAGTGGGGGCGCGGCATCGCGACTCGCGCGGTCTCGCTCATGCTGACGGAGTTTCCGCAGCGTCCGCTCTATGCGACGGCAGCCGCGGCGAACCTGCCGTCGATCCGTGTGCTGGAGAAGAACGGGTTCAGCATCATCGCTCGCGCGATGACGCCGGAAACCGCGCGAACCGTGCAGCGAGAGACCGTCACACTCATGCTGCAGGAGCACCAACGATGACACATCACGACGATTCGTGGCCCGCACATCTCGATGCGCTGGTGGCGGCTCCGAAGCACCATCGACTGCTGCTGGAGAACGATCGCGTCCGCGTGCTGGACACGACGATCAACCCCGGTGACATCGTGCCGCTGCACACCCATCGGTGGCCTGCGACGTACTACATCGTGTCGCCCGGCTCGTTCGTGCGTCGCGATGCGTCGGGGACCATCACGTTTGATTCACGCACGGCAACGGAAAGGCCCGCAGAAGGAACCGCCACATGGTCGCCGCCGCTGGGTCCGCACACGCTTGAGAATGTTGGAACGTCGGTGATCCGCGTGGTGAGCGTTGAGATCAAGACGAGCGCCGCGGAGGCTTGAAACCCGAAGAAGTCGTTCGGCGCCGCGCCGAGTTGTCGATTACCCGCGTCAAGGCCGTGTCACGCGGAAGTGCCTCCCCTCGCCCGCGCTTATCGGTCTTTCCGCAGTGGAAAGGGGCGCGATCCGGATCGCTTCGTGTGGCAAAGACGAAAGTTGGCAGTATGTTTGCTTGTCGCGTTACTGGAAGAACTGAAAGTCGCTCCCTTCGTCGCTCCCGCGCCGTGAGGTGAGTCCCGGGGAGTATGCACATGTTGGTGCGTCGCCGTCGTTCGCTTTGCGAGAGCCGCACTCTTGGTTCGCGGTCGCGCTCGCATTCGCATCCCTTGACGCGGAATAGTGGGCATCTTGCCGGCGTTGTGGCGGCGGCGCTCAGCGTCTCCGCAGCTCACGCCCAGTGGACGGTGACGTCGCTGCACCCGACGGGCGCGCCCGGCTCGGTCGCCTTCAGCGTCTTTGGAACGCAGCAGGGCGGTATCATCGCCGCCGGCGAAGGTGGCACTGCGGCCATTTGGTCCGGCTCCGCCGCGTCGTATGTTGATCTCAGCCCCGCGGGCTCCTCTGAATCGCAGGTCATCACCAGCATCGGCACGCGTCAGGGCGGCTCGGCTGATTTTGGCGGCGTGCGCCACGCGGGAATGTGGAGCGGCACCGCGGAATCTTGGGTCGACCTTCATCCGGCCAACGCCAGCACGTCGCTTGTCTATGGCATGACGGAGACGCACCAAGCCGGCGGCGTTGAGTGGAACAACGGTTCAGGCCGCCACGCAATCCTCTGGAGCGGCAGCGCCGACTCGTTCGTTGATCTGCACCCCGCAGGGCAGGACGAGTCCTTCGCGCTGGGCATGCGCGGCAGCCAGCAGGTCGGCATAACAATGAACAACAACGCCTCCGTCGCCTTTGCCGCCGTCTGGAGCGGCAGCGCAGAATCGTGGATCAATCTCAACCCCGCTGGATCGGCCGGCTCATGGGCCGGCGGCACCAACGGCACCCAGCAGGTTGGATACGCCAACGCCAACGGCACGACCGTCGCCAGCCTCTGGAGCGGCACCGCCGACTCGTGGGTCAATCTCAATCCCTTCGGCGCTCTCGAATCACGGGCCTACGCGATCGACGGCAACTTCCAAGTCGGGTCGATCTCCACCGATCCCGGCTATCGGCGCGCGACGCTTTGGAACGGCACTGCTGAGTCGGCCCTCAGCCTCCACGCGCTGCTCGACGCGAAGTACACCGACAGCGAAGCCTTCGGCGTCTTCATCGACGGCGCCACCCTGTACGTCTCTGGCGTTGCCTTCAACAGCGAGACCCGCCAGAACGAGGCGATGCTGTGGACTTCGACCATTCCGACGCCGGGCACGGGTGTGATGCTGGCGCTCGGCGGGCTGCTGGCCGCTCGTCGTCGCCGCTGAGCTCGCTCGGCGCTGACCGCACAACTTGAGTGCACGTCTCCACGGCCCGGGCACACGCTCGGGCCGTGGTCGTTTGCTGAGCATCACACCGAGGCGATCACCGAGCCCGCGCCGCGGACCGCCGCCAAGCGGTGTTTGGGACATGGGAGTTCTGTGTCAAAAGAACTTGACACCGCCGGGATGTCATGTATACTTGACATGCTGTCAAGTGTGCTTGATTGTCCCTCAAGTCTGAAAGGAGCGTCGATGAGCGCGTCGTTCGAAGAAAAGAGTGTCTGGGTCCAGTTGATCGCAATGACGGTGGCTCTTGGCGTCTACTTCTTCATCGCTGGCCGAATGCTGGCGTCAGGAGTGCACAGTGTGGGTGCTTTCGCCGCGCTCTTCATGATCGCCGTTGTGTTCATGGTCGTTCTGATGGTGATCGCCTATGTCGTGGCGGCCTTGACAACCAAGGTAGAGGGGCGAGACGAACGGGATCGCCTGATCGCGTGGAAAGCCGAGCACCACTCGGCATGGCTCACGGCGGTCGGCATGCTCGGGGCCGTGGCGTGCATGGCCGCGGGCGTCAACAACGTATGGACCGCCAACCTCCTGCTGTTGTCGCTTGCCGTGGCCGAGATTCTCGGGTTCGTGCTTCGGATTGTCTACTACCGCCGAGGAGTGTGACGCGTGGGGCAAGAAAGGCTCACCATCATCAACACAATCCGTGCGCTGCGATTCGCCGCGGATGAAATGACTCAGCAAGCCCTCGCTGATCGGGTCGGCGTCAGCCGTCAGACCATCAACGCCATCGAGGCCGCGAAGTACTCACCCTCGCTCGAGGTGGCGTTTCGAATCGCACGAGCCTTCGGCAAAAGGATCGACGAGGTCTTTGAGTGCCTGCCACGGCCGCGGTGAGATCACGATCGGTTTCGTCACCGCGGGTCTTCTGGCTCACGCGGCCATCCTGCCCAAAACGACAACCCCCGAGTCCTGCGACTCGGGGGTTATTCAAATAGAGGACGCGGGGTCGTCTGACGACGTGCGTTTCAGAGCCCCGGAGACACAACGCCCGTTGGTCGGAACCTGGCGGGGTGACACCTATCTCGGTCATCTCGGGGGTTCTCAAACCGCGAATATGTGGGGATCTGCCATCTGTCCATCGCTCCACGTGCATTCGGTGTAACGCAGGGTTGTACTCGCCGTGTCGTGGGCGATCATCTCAAGTATGGGTGACGGATCAACGCCGAACCGAAGTACTGCCACAGAATTAGCACCGCTGCAAGGAACGGTCGCCGTGCGACATCAGTTTTTGTGCAGGCGATCCGATCGGTTTCTCGCGTTGTGTTCCATGACCGATCGTCCGCGATCGTCGCGGGATCACGTCGCGGGTCAACCGCCCCGCCAGTCTGCTGCTCCGTGAGCGGACGCGATGGCGCGCCCGGCTCGACGAACAGTCGGCACCCGCTGTTGAAGGAGGAGTTCATGAACTGCCAGCCGCGCCACTCGGTTTTGTCGCATGGGAAGGAAAGCGAGAATCGAACTATGACTCCGGAATCGATCTCAGAACATCGTCGGCTGCTCCTCGGTGCTCTCGGCGTTGCCGGGATTGCGGCATTGACTCGCTCGGCGGTCGCCGGTCCGCTTTCGCCGCCCCTCGGACCAGTTCAGCCAACCCCCGGCCCTGAGCCCCGCACCCCCATCAATGCCGATACCACTCCCGGCGACGCCACGGCGTACTTCGTCATCTCGGAGCCCGGCTCGTACTACATGCAGCGCAACTTGATAGGACCAGCGACGAGGAGCGCGATCCGAATCACTGCGGACAACGTCACGGTGGATCTGAACGGCTTCGCCATCGTCGGCGATTCCGAGGGGACTCCCGGTTCACTCACCTTTGAAACGGGCCCCATTGAGAATCTGACCATCCGCAATGGCAGCATCCGCTCGTGGGGTAGTTACGTGACGCTGAACCCGCTATTCAACGCGATCTTCGAAGACCTGCGGATCATCGGCCCCTACGCCGGAAACCTCGAAGCCTCCGCCCAGCATTCCCTCTTCCGTCGGATTGTGATTGATAGCACCGGCGAGGTCGGCATCCTTGCCGAGAAGAACTGCGTTATCGAAGACTGCGTCGTCGTCAAGCGCGAGGACTCGAACTTCGGCCTTACCTCCGGCATCCAGGCCGGTCTCAGCTCGATCGTACAGCGGTGCGTCATTTCGGGGTGCGGCTCCGGGATCGAGGTAAGCGGCGGCTTCGTCCGCGACTGCAGCGTGTTCGACACCGTCGGCCAGTCGGCCTGGCAGATCGCCGCCATCCTGATCGCTTCGGGCAGCGTCGAGCGCTGCACCGTCCTTGGCAGCACCCGCGCGGGCATCCGAAGCACCGGTGTGTCCGAGGTGCGCGACAATGTGATCAGCGCGTGCCAGAACGGCATCACCGACGGTCCGCTCGCGGGCAACGGAAACCGGATCGAGGGCAACAGCGTCTCATTCTCAACCGCTGAGGGAATCAAGATCGAAAAGACCCGCAACATCATCGCACGCAACGCCGTCACACGCAGCACGGGTGCAGACTACGCGATCGCGCCGGGCAATCTCGTCGGTGAGATCATCGACGGTACCGGCGGCGCGTCGTTGTCCGCGGCGACCAGCGCGTGGGCGAACTTCCGATACTGATACTGTCCAACGCCGAGGAACTCCTCTTATGGGTGCCACGCCGATTCTGCCGTCCAGCTGGACAGTCATCCTGCTGCCGCCCCCGAAGCGGTTCTGCAGCAGCAAGGCGATCGGATTCTGCGCAGGATGGGTCCTAGGCACCGCGCGTACGAGTGCGGGCAAGTCTGCCGCGTGCTGGTGGCCCGCCGGCGAGCCCACCCTGCTCTCCCTGCCGCCGCACAAGGAACTGAGTGTCGTCGCCGCCGACGGGAAATGTGCCGCGGGTTCGTGGAGCAAGAGCAAGAGCGGCAGACGAGGTGCTGTGGCGTGGCGAGCACAAGGTGGCTCGCTCATTGGCCGCGACCTGCATGACCCCCGATTTGAGACAAGCTGGGCGACCGGCGTCGGCGGCGATCTGATCGTCGGCGTCGGCACCCACAAGGGCAAGCTCGGCAAGGCCCCGCCCGCCTCGGGACTTGTGTGGCGCAGTTCCGGAAAACTGATCCAGATCAATGCCGACCGTGACGTATGCCTGTCCGCGACCGATGGCACCCGCATCGCCGGTACGATCGACGGCCGGGCCACACTCTGGCCTTCGTTCGAGTCGTCGCCGATCGACCTCGCACCCGATCGCACCCCGGCTTCAGAGGTCCGCGCGATCGACGCCGACACGCAGATCGGTTACGGCTTCGACCGGCACGGGGCTCGCGCTCTCGTGTGGCGCGGCTCGCCCGACTCCGTCGTCGATCTGACGCCCAAGGGTTTTCAGGAAGCCCGCGCGTTCGCCGGCACATGCGGATTCCAGGTCGGATTCATCCGGCCCAGGGCAACAACAAAGGACGGAATCGCCGCATCCGAGGATCGTGCCGTGATCTGGAACAGCAGTGCCGAACACTGGGTTGATCTCAATGCTTTGCTTCCCGCTCCCTTCAACGCGTCGATCGCTTGGGCGATCCGCATCGATGGAGACGTGATCGAAGTGTGCGGCGAGGCGCTGCAGGTGCGTCTGAAGCACACGGGCACATCCGACACACCACCTGAGCTCAAGGAACCCCTCGCCATCCTCTGGCGAGGCCGACTGGCTCCTTCGCCAAAGCCCGCGACCAAGGCAGACATAACCACGCCTCGCCGACAGCGGGCAACGAAAGGGGCGGCGTGATCCGCTCCTCCCCACGACACGCAGAGTTCCCGCGGCGGCACACCGGCTCGTTGTGATGCCCCACCTGTCCCCGGCACGAGGAGAACATGATGCTCTACATGGTCGTCGAGAACTTCCGCTCCGGAAGGCCTGACGAGGTAAGTCAGCGCTTCAAGTCCCGCGGGCGTCTCATGCCCGATGGTGTGCCACTGCGGTACATCGCGAGTTGGATGTCCGTCGATGGGTCAGGCTGCTATCAGCTCATGGAAGCCCCGAACCGATCCTCGCTCGACGGGTGGATCGCGAACTGGTCGGATCTCGTCGACTTTGAAGTGGTCGAAGTGCAAACGTCCGCCGAGTTCTGGGCATCGCATTAGGCCGCACACGCGGTTGTGCCGTAGCGATGCGGGTACCGATTGCTTCATGGTGGCGAGTGTGCGGACCATATCGCATCGAGCGTCAACTCGGTGCAAGTGAAGGTCTGTTGAACGACAACCCCCGCGTCTCGCAACGCGGGGGTTTGTCCTTCTGAGAAGTAGAGGACGGGGGGTGGTCTGACGACCTGTGTTTCAGAGACCCAGAGACAAAGCGACCGGATGTCGAAACCCGGCGGGGTGTGGGCCGTGTCCCGGTTATGCTCGCGCGACAGAAGACAGGACAATCTCGCTGCGTAAAGTCTGCATGGCCCGACATTCGCAGGCTGACACACAGCAGGAGCGAATCCCATTGGCACCCGTTGTTCAAGCCCGTTCAAGGACGATCCCTGCTCCGGCAAACCAGGTTTGGGAACGCCTCGTCGCGATCTCGCGCTGGCCGGACTGGCATCCGCTCTACACCCAAATGACCGCACCAACGCACCCCGTCCAACTCGGAACTAGGTTCCGCTACTCGAACAACGGTACCCGTATCACCGGTGAAGTGGTCGATCTGGTACCGAACAGCAGCTTCGGCTTCGTCGGCAAAGCGTGGGGCGTGACAGCTCGCAATCAATGGCGGTTGACACCCATCGACTCGCAGCGCACCGAGGTTTCCGTTCGAGAGGAGATGCTCGGGCTCCTCCCCTGGCTCTTGCGTGGACCGTTCAACCGCGGCTTGGCGGAGGGCCTCGAACGCTGGCTGGAGTCGCTCGAACGGTCGCTCTCATCGCAAATATGAGTACACCCAAGGCTTGGCCGCCCTGGACGCCGAGCCGCGTCGGATA
>JANRKB010000011.1:0-39008 GCA_033763695.1 Planctomycetota bacterium
GACAGCACCGCCGCACACAGCACGCCCACGCGGCCCATGCCGAAGCCCTTCATCCCGCTCATTGCCGTCGTCGCGTTGCTGAACATGTGCTGCTCCTCTGTGTCGTGTGTCGTGCGTCGTGCTTTGAGCGTGTCCCGCCGCGTCTCGCGTCGAGGCTGCACTCATCAGCCGCAGATTCCCCCCGTCTCCCTTCACGATTCTCAACGCCGCGCATACAGCTCCAAAAAGAACGCGGCCAGCCGCTTGTGTCGCGACTGGCCGCATCGTGTGCCAACTGCCCGATGCCTGATGCCCGATGCCTTTTCTCTCAGCACCCCGCTTCAAACGCGGCCACAAACTCATCGAAATCCTCGAACGTGATGAAGCCGTCGCCGTTGAAGTCGGCCTCGCACTGGGCCCGCAGGAACTCCGTCGCGCCCACATCCGGCCCGCCGCCGAAGATCCGCGGCTTGCCAGTCAAATCGAGGCCCGACCCCTCCATCGCCGAGATGCTTCCCGCATCAATGCACGGCGAGCCCTCCACCAGCTCGAACGTCAGCGGATTCCAGTACGGATCGGTCGAGAAGTTGCCCGTCCCGCCAAGAATGAATCGGTCGCAGTTGGTGTTCGTTCCGCTCACCGCATCCCCGATCCAGCCAGTCGTGTCCCAGACGATTGAGTTGATCAGTCGGGTCGTTCCATAGAACGTCCAGAACCCGCTGCGTCCGATGCGCACCATCGTGCAGTTTGAGAAGGTGCCGAGAACGCCATTCCCGGTGATGATCCCGACGTCCTCAACCAGCGAATCGCTCACCTGAACTGACGCGGTGCCGGACGAGCCGAACAACGACGTTGCGTTGCGCATGCGGCAGCGCCGTGCAATCACTTGGGCCGCTGGCTCAACCTGGATTACGCCCCAGAACCCGCTGCTGTTCTGGCCATCGATCTTCAGTCCCTCCAGCGAGAGGAAGCCGCTCTGAGCGAAGAACAACTGCGTGTTTCCGCTCCGCGCCCATTTGGCATCTTTGACCACCCATTCACCCACAAATCCCAGGCCGCCGACGCCGCCCGTGTACGTGATCTGTGTCACATCATTGCCAGCACCCGAAATCGATCCGATGAGCCCCGGCGGACATGTGAGTGTCTTCGTGCTCGCGAGGGTGTACGAGCCCGGACCGATCACCAGTCGCTTCTCTCCGCTCGATTCCATAGCCGTGATCGCGTCGTCGATCGTCGGATACTCCTCCGGCACGCGGATCGGGCCGCCCTCCCATTCAACAATGTAGAACGGCGCGTAGTTGGTCGACCGCACGCTCCATGATGTAGCCCCTTGCACCACCGTGTAACGATCGATCGACGTCAGTCGCGGCTCCCCGCTCGCCCAAGCTCGATAACTACTCGTCGAACCATCGCTCCACGTCAGAGCGCCAGGCACATCGACTGCCGCCAGCCCGATCGTGTACTTCCCCGACGTCGCCGAAAACGTCGCGTGGATCCACGCACCCTCCGCGGCGTCATTGATCGTGGCGAGATCGCCACCCCTCGATCGCGCCCACGCCCGGGCTGCTTCCCAGCTCGCAGCGCTGATCATCGCGTAGCGCCGACCGGAGGAATAGTCGGTCTGCGCCGTCTTCAGGATCGTCTGTGCGAGGGCATCCGCCGAAACACCGCACACGGTGGCTGCGCCAGTAACCAGCACTGCCGCACTACGAAGATTCAGATTCATCGATTGGACTCCATGAGGACGGCACAGTCACTCGTCCGACAGCTCAGCCGCATTACAACCCATCCACCCGTCACGAACGCCGCGCGAAGTTCCAAATCGCCCAAACGTCTGTTTGGGACTTGTCCGATCAGGTACACTTTGAGCCGTGATGTCGTCGCCCGCGTCTCCCCATCCCGAGCGATCACCCTCGTCCGGCACGCCGCACGAGATCACGTTGTTGCTGCGCGGCGTGCGCCCCGACGACTCGGCCGCCGCCGATCGCCTCTTCCCGCTCCTCTACGACGAACTCCGCAAGATGGCCCGCGCCAAACTCTCGCACACGCCCGGCGGCACCGCGGGCCAGACGCTTCAGGCCACCGCGCTCGTCCACGAGGTCTACTTCAAGCTCGTCGCCAAGGACACACCGGCGTACGAGAACCGCCGCCACTTCTTCTTCGCCGCCGCCCGCGCGATGCAGGACATCCTCGTCGACCAGTACCGCCGTCGCGCCGCGATCAAGCGCGGCGGGGGCAAGCGTCCCGGCGAACTCGACTCCAACGACCTCGCTGTTGAACCGCCGAATCCGGGCGACGACGTCGTCGGTATCGCCGACGCACTGAGCGAACTCGAACGCAGCGATCCGCGCAAGGCACAGATCGTCCGGCTCCGCTACTTCACCGGCCTGAGCGCGGAAGAAACCGCCGCGGCACTCGACGTCTCGCTCTCCACCGTCGAACGCGAGTGGCGTTTCGCCCGTGCGCTCTTGCACACCATGCTCGCCCGCGATGACAGCGCCAAGGACGCCGACCGCTGATGGACGCGGCCCTGCTCCAGCGCGCCGAGGCGGTCTTCGCCGAACTCGCCGATCTGGCCGCGGCGCAGCGCGACGCGCGTCTGGCCGCGCTTCGTGCCGAGGACGCCGCCCTGCATGATCTGGTGGTCGCGCTGCTCGCCAGCGACGACGCGTCCACCGCGTTCATGCGTTCGCCGCTGCCCGAGCACGACGCCGCGGCACTCGCCAACCAGCTCGCCGCCTTCGACAACGCCCGCCATCCCGTGCGCATCGGACGCTACACGATCGTCGGGCTGCTGGGTGAAGGCGGCATGGGTACGGTCTATCACGCAACGCAGGACGTGCCGCGTCGTGCCGTCGCCGTAAAGGTCATGCGTGCCGGGCTGATCACGCGCGAGATGCTTTCTCGCTTCCGGCGCGAGGCCGAACTGCTCGGGGCGCTGCAGCACCCCGGAATCGCCGCGGTGTACGACGCAGGCTCTGCACGTCTTGAGTTTGCCGACGGCCCTGGGGTTGAACAGCCGTTCATCGCGATGGAGTTGGTGCAGGGGCGCACACTCACGGCGGCGGCCGCAGAGCTTCCGACGCGCCAGCGGCTCGAGCTCTTCGCCCGCGTCTGCGATGCCGTCGACTTCGCGCACACGCACGGCGTGATCCATCGCGACCTGAAGCCCTCGAACATTCTCGTCGCCGCCGACGGCCACACCAAGATTCTCGACTTCGGCGTGGCCCGCGTCGTCTCCGCCCGCGATGCAGGCGACGCCCCCACCGCCACACTGCAAACCGAGACGGGGCGCATCGTCGGCACGCTTGCGTACATGGCTCCCGAGCAGTGCGGGCGAGGCTCGACGATCGACCGACGAGCCGACGTATACGCCCTCGGCGCGGTGCTGTACGAACTGCTCGTGGGTCGCCCGCCGCATGACCTGCGCGGCTTGTCGATCGTTGAAGCCGCCCGCGTCGTGCGCGACGATGAACCCTCGCGGCTGGGCTCGCTCGATCGCTCGCTGCGCGGCGACATCGAGACCATTGTCAGCAAGGCTCTCGATCGTGACCCGGCGCGCCGCTACGAATCCGCTGCCGCACTTGCCGCTGATATCCGCCGCCACCTGCTCGATGAACCGATCATCGCGCGCCCGGCGAGCACGATGTATCAACTGACCAAGTTCGCGCGGCGGAACCGCGCGCTGGTCGGCGGTGTGCTCTTTGCCTTCGTCGCGCTGGCGATTGGTCTGGTCGCGACACTCGTCTTCGCGACCCGCGAAGCAACGCTGCGCCGCGATGCCGTCACCTCACGACTGCGAGCCGAGCGCGATGCATATCGCGCCAACCTCGCCGCGGCACAAGCAGCGATCGCCGCCGATGACCCGGAACTCGCCGCCCACCATCTCTCGCACTCCACTGAGTCGCTGCGGGGCTGGGAGTATCGCCTGCTCAGCCGCGCGTCGTCGCCGTGGACGCAGGACGTCAAGCTGCCGGGCTACACCACGCCGTTCCTCATTCACACGCTCGGCGGCGACTCGATGGCGACGATGGAGACCGACGGCACGGTGCATCTCATCGATCTGGCGACGTTTGAACGATCCCGCACGATCAAGTTTGAGAGCACGCCCAAGGCGACATCCTGCGACTCACAGCGCCGCCGCCTCGCCGGTATCGACGCGAACTCGCACCTGAGCGTGTGGGACTTTGCGAACGGCAAGAAGATCTGGTCCAAGTCGACCTCCAATACGCGTTGGCCTCCCGGCTTCAGTTTCGATGGCGAGATTCTGACGTCATCGGAAAGTTCGGAGAGCCAAGCAGTTCTCTATCGCGCGGCCGACGGCAGCGAGATCGCACGCTTCAATGCGCCAACGTCGTATCCGCCGCCGCTGATCTCACCCGACGGCACGCTGCTGTTGTGCAGTTTGCTGGATCGCCAGATCACCGTGCTTGATCTGAAGACCGGCGCGAAGCGCTGGGAGGCTCCCGCAGGATTCGCGGCGTTCGCCCCCGACAATATCCACGTCATCCTCAGCGGCATCGATCGCGGACGCGCATACGTCTCGCTTGCCAAGATCAGTACCGGCGAGGAGGTGGGACGCTTCCCGATCCTTGACAGCATCGCGTGGAGCGCGGCACGCGTGACGCTGCGGCCGGACATGGGCGTCTTCGCCGTAAGCGAGTCCGACGCCGTCGTCTCGCTGTGGGATGCACGAAGCTTCAAACGCATCGCTCGCATCGCCGCACCGAGCGGGATCTATAGCGCGAAGTTCACGCCCGATGGCGCTCGACTGGTGGTCGCGACGCGCAACGGGCACCTGCTTTCCTGTCCCGCGGCGTTCAGCCCGCACATCATGCACATCGACACGATCGGGCCGCGCACGATCGCGACGACGCTGACGGCGGATGCAGGACTGGCTGCGCTGATCGACTGGGGTTCGGTGTCGCTGATCGACACGCGCACGTTGCGGCATCGCTGGCGGGTGGCATTGCCGCCGCGTGCGGCCAAGGGCGTGCGGTTCGCTGACGACGGCGACGTGCTGGTCGATGTCGCGGGTGGTGTGCGTCGGTTTGACGCCCAGAGCGGCGCGGAGCATGCCCCTCGCGAGACCGACGCAGCGCGAGTTGTCGATGCAGCGGTCGCGCAGGTGCTCGCAACGATGGGCACACGCACAATCGCGCGCGTGAGTGAGAAAGAGATCGAGGAACGCGATCGAGTGGAACGCGGGCGCATCTATCGCACGGTCGCAAAGATTGAAGCCGCATGCTTCACGCCCGATGGCTCGCGCGTGCTGGCCGCGTGCAGCGACGGAAGCGTCTCGATCTGGGATGCGGCGAGCGGCGACGAAGTCGCGCTGCTGCGTGCGCG
Organism: Planctomycetota bacterium; assembly: GCA_033763695.1. Taxonomy (GTDB): domain Bacteria; phylum Planctomycetota; class Phycisphaerae; order Phycisphaerales; family UBA1924; genus JANRKB01. Next base: position 5,329 of record JANRKB010000011.1, read on the forward strand.
GCCCGTCCTCAACAACGTGACCATGCGATTCCGCGACGACACCCTCGTGCTCGCACACTACGACGGCGTCACGGTGCTGGAAACGCGGCAGCCCGAGGCCGACGTCTTGACGATCCGCGATCGCACGATCCGCAGTCGAACGTTGATCGACGCGGGCTTCGCCCAGAAGCGGATGGCCGCGGAGATCGCCGCGTCGGTCCGCAGCGACGCTTCGCTCACGAGCGTTCAACGCGACGACGCGCTCGCGCTGCTCGCGGTGATCGGCGACCATGCCGCCACGCTCAACAGCGAAGCGTGGGGCCTGGTCGTTTCGCCCAACAAGCCACGCGAGGGCTATGCCCGTGGCATCGCGCTCGCGAAGCGCGCCAACGAACTCATCCCCGACAACGCGATGATGCTCAACACCCTGTCCGTCGGCCAGCATCGGGCCGGGCTCGCAGCCGACGCGCTGGCGACCACACGGCGGATCGAAGCGATCGAGCGCATCGCCGGCCGCGAGATGTCGATCATCGATCTGGTCGTCGCGACAAAATCGGCAGAAGCGATCGGTGACGCTGATGCGGCGGCGTACCGGGCCCGACTCATCAAAGCGTGCAGCGCACCCAACGCGCTCGCGAATCCCGAGATGCGGGCGTTTGCCCGCGAGGCGGGCATCGGCGAGTGAGCCAGCGATGCGTACGCGTTGTCCTGCGGCGTGACAGTGTGCGCCGCGGGCATGGCGACTCTGGTAACGGGAAACGATGCACGACGCCTGCTGACGCGGCACGCAGATCGTGACGCGCGTCGCCACGCTGACGGTGTGCGCGGCGGACTTCAACTGCGACGGCGCGATCGACATGAACGACTTCGATGACTTCGTGACCGACTTTGAGTCCGGTGCGTTCGAGGCGGATGTCGATGGCGATGGCTTCCTGACATTCGAGGACTTCGATGCGTTTGTGCGGGCATTCGACTCCGGGTGCTGAGGCACGACTTCTCGGACCGAAAGAAACTCTTTTCACTTTCGTGCGGATTCGGTAGGCTTCGGGTCTGTCGCGGCTGCGGCGTGGATGGAGGGGCCGAGAGATGTTGCATGTGTTGCGTGGGGCGGGCGCACTGGTCGCCGCGGTGGTGCTGGCGGCGTCGTGCGGGCAAGCAACTGCCCAGCCGTATTGGTTCGGATATGAGCCGACCTTGGGGACGCTGCCGGACCAGCAGTGCTGGGAACTGGTGCAGACCGGGACGCATCCGACACCGACCATTGTCGACGGCACGCTGCGCACGGGGCCGACGAGTACGAGCGGCACGCAGAGCTGGGCGCGGGTTTTCAATGAGGAGATCGATTTCACGCGCGGCGCGGTGATGGAAGTCACACTCGAAGTCATCACATCGAACTACAACGCGACATCGGGCGGTTCGGGGCAACGGGCGGGGTTTTATTTCTCGATTGCGGACAAGACAGGGCGGCGATTCACCGTGGGAATCGCTTCGAACAAGCTGCTGATTGCGACGACCGACCCGACGCCGATCGGAGCCGCGAACCCGTCCGTGGATTTCGTGACGACCGGCCAGGCGCGGACGTACCGGCTTGAGGTGCTCGGCACGACAGGGCGGCTGTATGTGGATGGCGAACTCAAACTGACGGCGACACATAACGCGCTCAACACGACGTTCAACCGCGTCACCTTCGGCGACTCGAGCATCTATGGGACGAGCAGGGTAATCGTGCACTCGGCACGTGTCACCGTGAACAACAAGCCGTGCTATGGCGATTTCAATCGCGACTGCTTCCTCGACTTCGTGGACTTTGACGACTTCGTCAAAGCGTTTCAGGATGGATTGGCCATCGCAGACTTCAATGGCGATGGGTTTCTGGACTTCATGGACTTCGACGCGTTTGTGACGGACTTCGAGGCGGGGTGCTGACGCAGCGGAGCCGCTGCGGCCACCCCAAACAAGAACCTGTAATACAATCAGAATGCGAACCGAACAATTTGGCGGCATCCAAGTTGAAAGGTCAGACAGTTATCCGTAAAGTGGATGCTTCAACCCAGCCCCCGGAAGGGCGGCGAGTGCGCTTCGGTGCCTCGCCGCCTTCGTTTTTAAGATTGCGCAAAGACACGAGTACGCCAGCGAGCGTGGCAATCGTTTCAATCTTTTCTGAAACAATGCTGGACAGGGGCATGCGGCGGACTCATACTCAGAGCAGATGCCTGAGGTGCCTTCCAACCCCGCGCCGTCGCCCGCCTTGAGTGCGGCACAGGATCGCTTCGTCTCCGTGTGGGGGCAGATGGCGGGCGCGTGGGGAATCAGCCGCACGATGGCTGAGGTGCACGCGCTGCTGTTCATCGTCGGCGAACCGATGTGCACCGACGACGTGATGGATCGCCTGCAGATTTCACGCGGCAACGCGTCGATGTCGCTGCGTGCCCTCGTCGAGTGGGGCATCGTGTCGCGAACCCATGTCCGCGGCGATCGCAAGGAATACTTCAAGTCCGAGCAGGACGTGTGGGCGATGTTTCGCGCGATTGTCCGCGAGCGGATGAAGCGCGAGGTTGATCCCCTGCTCGCGTCACTGCATGAAATCCGTGACATGACCGCGCGCGACAGCAAGCGCGGACGCGATGACGCGGCCCTCGCCGCCCATCACAAGCGGATCGACGGCTTGCTCGAGTTCTTCAGCTCGGTAGAGCGGCTCAGCCAGGGCTTCGTCAGCCCGGCCGGACGCGGCCTTCGCGTCGCAGCGACGCTGCTCTCCAAACTGCACGAAGCGACGGCGTCGCGGATGGGCGAGCGGGGTGAGCGGTGAGCGTCATCGCGAGGCAACAGGTGACCAGCAACGCTGCCAGCGTGCATGACGCCGGCGAGCGGACAGCGTCTGCAGCACCTGCGCGGCGGCTTGAGCTTGCATGGAGCGTGTCGCGTGCCGCACTGCTGAAAATTGCGGACCAGAGCGTGGCAAAGGTCGTGCAGTCGGCGACGACGCCGCGCGACGGGATGCTGCGGCTCGTGTGCGCCATGGCGATCGACGCCTCGGACGCGCGCGAACAGGCGATGGAAGCGACGCTGACGCTGTGCGATGGAGCAGGACGCACGCTGCACACGCTCCGGCGCGGCGTGAAGGGTCGCGTGCTGCGCGATGCCGTCGGCGGCGATGTGCTGTGGCACATCGAGGCACCGGAAGCGATTGTCTGCACGCTGCGAGGCACGCAGGTGCTCTACGCGACCACGCCCCTGCTGGCGGATCTTGGACTGGCCGGTGGCCGCTACGACGTGCCGGCGACGGCGGATGGTCCGGGCCCGCGCTGATCGCGCGACTCACTCCGCGTCATGCATCTTGAACATCGAACGCACGACGTCCTCGGCGATGGATTCGTCAATGTTGTGCCGCGCGAGCAGTGCAAACGCGCGGCGGGCTGCACTCACTTGATCAAGACGCGACCACTTGGCGAGTTGCGCCTGGAGCAGCGCACGTGCGGCCGCATCGGCCGAGAGAACCGCCCCTTGATCGACGCCGCTGCGGATCGCCTCGGCGCGGGCCGCGGCGTCGTAGCCCTGAGCCCGCAGTTTCTGGTCGAGTGCAGCACTGGTGGTGGGCTTGCGGGCGGAAACGCGAGCGGCGGCGGAGCGGGCATCGTCGAGAACGCCGGCCCGCGCAAGTTCATCGAGCGCGGCGTCAACGTCACACGGCGCGAAGCCCTTGGCGCACAGACGCTGATGGAGCGTCGCGCGGGAGCGCGGGCTGATGCGCAGCAGGCGGGTCGCGGCGTGCTTGATGTGCTCGATCTGGGTGGCGTGGGCGGCGGCGGCAGCGATCTCGGCGTTCCAAGGCGAGCCGACGCGGATGCCGCACACCGCGACGACCCCGGGCGAGAGGGTGGCGACGCGCTTGCCGCCGACCCACACCGAGAAGCCAGTACGGGTGGTGCCCAGCGTCTGCACCACCGGGTCGGGCGCGGGCTCGCGGAAAAGTGGGAACGGCTCGCTCACGCGGGATTGTTGCCGCGTGGGCGACGCGGGGCGGCGCGTCGATATCCTGCACATGTGACGCGTACGTGGGACATCTCGCGCGTGAAAGCACTGGTCGCGCACGGCGTGGCGGTCTTGCGCCGCGCTGCCGAGCCGCGGTGGCATCGTGCTCGGGCGGCACTCCGCTCGCGTCGACATCGCACGCTGTTTGTCAGCATCGGCGTGACGATGGTCGCGCTCTTCACGCTCGTCATCGTGGTGGGCGTCGGGCTCTCACGCGGCACGCCAGCCTGGTGGGCAGCGGGTGCCTCGGGTGAGACCCCCACTGGCGAGCCTGATGCAGACGAGGTGGAACGCGGCGCTGTGCTGGAGAACCTGATCATCAATCGCGCGTATGCCCACGAGGGGACGCCGACGCCCAGCGGCGCTATGGAGTGGGCGGTGAGCCTGCCGGAGCGCGATGTGAATGCGTGGTTGAACACGCGCCTGCCCAAGTGGCTCAACAACCAAGGAGCCAAGCCGGTGTGGCCCGTGGAAGTGTCGCGCGTGCTCATGCGTTTCGAGGAGGGCGTGATTCGCCTCGGGACACGCGTGACACGCGATGGCATTGCGCATGTGTATTCGGCGACGGTGCTGCTCTCGCTGGAGCGTGCGGATCGCAGGGGCGGCGGCGAACTCTGGCTGCGCACGCCGTGGCTGTGGGTTGGGCGACTGCCGATTCCATCAGGACTGGTGCTGGGGCGGCTGCGGGCCGATCCGTCGCGTGATCTGCCGAGTGAGTTGAGTCGACTGCCTCAAACCAAGGACTTCCTCGATGCGCTGTCTGGCAACAGGCCAATCATCGAAAGTCTGTCACTGCGGCTCGAGGACGGGCGTCGGGTGCGCGTCACGCGGCTGGAAGTGCGCGAGGGCCGTCTGAGCGTGTGGTGCGTGACGGAACCGGCGCGATGAATGATCTGTGAAGACGCGCGGCACGCGATCTCAGGCGAGTGCGCTCACGGCGTTCTTGAAGATGCGCAGGCCGGGCGTGTCGCCGCTGGTGGCGGTCTTGGGGAGGCGCGTCCAGTAGGGGTGGCGCGTCCACTCAAGGAATCGCTCGGGGTGCGGCATCAGCCCGAAGATGCGCCCGCTGGGGTCGCAGATGCCGGCAATCGCGCCTTCGCTGCCATTGAAGTTGTCGGCGTAGCGGAGTGCGACCTGGCCGCGTTTCTCAAGAGCGGCGAGGATGTCGGGCGACTCGGCGACGAGGCGGCCTTCGCCATGCGCGACGGGGAGTTGAAGGATGTCGGCGCGGAGTTCCGGGGCGACGGCGTCGGTGAGGCCGCGGGTCCAGACGCAGGCGCTGCCAGGCTCGGGCTGGATACCGACCCAGCGATCAACGAAGCGGGCGTTGATGTTGTCGGTGAGCGCGAGCGCCTGGCGCGGCGGTGTGGCGGGCCATGCTCCGGCGTCGGCCGAGACCGGGCCGGGCAGCAGGCCGCACTGCACCAGAATCTGGAAGCCGTTGCACGCGCCGATGATGAGGCAGCCGCGCTCGGCCGCGTCGCGCAGGGCGGGGTAGAGCTTCTCGCGGACACGGACGGCGAACATGCGTCCGCTGGCAACATCGTCGCCGAAGGAGAAGCCTCCGGCGAAGCCAACGAGCTGGACATCGCGGAGTCGCTGCGGCTCGGCGATGAGCGTGTCAAGCAGCGTGAGTTCGACGCTGGCGCCCGCGAGCGTCATGCCGCGGACCATCTCGGCGTCGCAGTTGGTCCCGGGGGCCTTGATGACGATTGCTCTGGGCGGCATGGGCAAGGGTATCGGCGCGGGACGTGCGGGTCACTTGGCGCAGCAGTTCATCCGCGGCGCGAGCGGATTGAGACGGGCGACGACAAAGGGCGTGGCGGGCATGGGCTTTCCGCCGTTGAACATGGTGGTGCGATGGATCTGTGACGTGTTGACGTAGAGCGTCTGGTTGTCGCCCCAGGCGAAGGTGTCGGGCCAGGAAAGCTCGGGGCCTTTGGCGAGCGTGCGGAGTTCGCCCGCGGGCGTGCGGACCATGACCGCGTTGTGCTCGATGGCGGTGAAGTACACGTTGCCCGCGCTGTCGATCTCCATGCCGTCGGTGACGACCGTGGTGCCGACGCGCTGCACCGCAGCACCGACCTGAGCGGGGGTAGCGTTGGCGTCGCGCAGCACGCTTGTTGGGATGCGATACAGAGTCCGCGACGTGAGCGCCTGGTAGTAGAGCGTCTCGCCGTCGGCACTGAGGGCGATGCCGTCGCTGTTGACGCGCGGCGTCTTGCTATCGCCGCCGAGCAGCGGCTTGTCATCAATCGTGATCGCGATGTCCTCGGCGAGAACCGAGGGATGGCCGTCGAGCGTGCGGCGTGCGGTGCCGGCGGCGAGATCCACCACGACAATGCCGCCCTTGCCCGAATCGGTGATGTAGGCGATGTCGCGCTGCGTATCGACACGGATGTCGTTGAGGTAACTCTCCTTGGGAGCGACGGCGGCGTCGAAGTGGATGACCTTCACAACCTGATTGGTCGCCAGATCGACCTGCACAAGTTTGGCCTCGCCGGGCACAACGCCCGCGAAGCGCGGGCTGGCAGGGTCGAGAATCCAGAGACGGTCCTTGGCATCGACGTAGATCGCCTGCACGCAAACAAAGCGCGTGCCGGGCGCGATGCGTAGACGCGGATCCCAGCGATTCCACGCTTCGTCGGGATAAGGCTTCAGCGCGCCCGAGGTCGAACCGGCAAGCTCGGCAACACTGAGGTCGAATGGCTCATTCCAGCGCGGGTAGCTGACGAACATGCGGCCCGAGTGCGAGACGGTCACGCCGGTCCACTGGAACTCGCGGGAGGATGCGACAACCGCGTAGTCGCCGCGGGTGGCGCAGCCCGAGAAGAAGCCAGCGATGAGGAGCAGCGACAGGTGCAGTGCAAGGACGAGAACGGAATGGCGGAGAGCGTTCATCGACGGTCCTCGGTGGTGGCGGATGGGTCGGGATGGCTGAGCTTGGGAAACTCAAGGCGCCAGAACTCAAGCACGCCGGGGAGCGTAAGCAGGCGGCCGCATTCTGTGCACGGTATCGCGACGGCGGCGAGACTCGGGCACGGGTAGAGACACGCGGGACAGACGCGATCGGCATGGGCAACGCACGCTCGGCGGGCGGCCCGGCGAAGCGACCAGATCTTGCTCGCTGCCAAGAGCAGGACGCCGAAAGCGAGCATGCAGACGCCGAACCCGATGTTGTCGGCCAAGTCGCGAGCGATCCAGCCCGTTTCGCGCGCGACGATGTCAACGTTGACTTGAAGAAGAACGCGCACGGCAACGCGATTGAGGCATATGCGCCGACGGGAAACCACATGTCCAGGTAGTCGCCGCCACTGGCGAGCGGTTGCGCCAGCGGACGAACGCGGAACGCCTCCATGCGTCGTGACCACCAGTTCACGCGTCAGGCTCCGGCTGGCGGGTCGGTGGGCGGCGTCTTGACGATGACGCGATCGCGCGTGTCGGGCTTCTCGTGAAAGCGCTTGTGCTCGGCGTCGGCCCACTTATCGCCGATCTTCCACCACCAGAGCGTGAAGAGCGGCCCAAGCACCAGCACGAGCACGAGACACGTCCACATGAGCGTGTCAAGGTTCATGACCGCCAAGGTCGTCACGGCCAGCGGCAGGGCAGCAAGGTTGGACGCGAGAAGCATCGGCACGGTGATGGACTGTAGCGGCAGCGCGAACGCGCATGACGTGAGCAATAGAGGTGCAATAAGTCCGCAATGCATCGCCCGCTGCGCTGCGGCGGCACGGACGCGTGTCGTGCGCGCAACGCGTATCATCGGCGAACGTTCACATTCGGAGTTTGCATGCACATCCGCCCGGTCGACAAAGTGGCCAATCCCGCCGTGATCCCCGTGAAGTTCCACCTCGAGGACCCCGAGGGGATGGGGCTGGATCGCAACGTGGTCGAAGTGAAAGGCTCGCGCGGGCAGTCGATTCTCGAGCTCGCGCTGGAGCACAACATCAACATCGAGCACGCGTGCGGCGGCGTGTGCGCGTGTTCGACCTGCCACGTCTACATCGAACAAGGCAACAAGGACCTGAGCGAATCGACCGAGGCCGAGGAGGATCGCGTTGAGGAAGCGCCGGGCCTGCAGCGAAACAGCCGCCTGTCGTGCCAGTGTGATATCAAGGGCCAGGGGCCGATCGTGGTGCGAGTCCCGGCGTGGAATCGCAACGCGGTGAAGGAAGTGCCGCACTGATGGAGAAGGCATCAGGCATTGGGCATCCGGGAAAATTGACGCTATGACGCACGGCGGTTGAGGCAGCGAAGGCAACATGGCCCAGCATCGAGACACATTCGGATGGCTTGAAGTCGACCGGATCGCCGAGGCGCTCGCCGATGCGCATCCGAAAGTCGATCCGCTGACACTGCGCTTCCCGCAACTGCGCGAGATGGTGCAGAAACTCGCGGCGTTCAAGGAAGAGGCCGGGCATCCGGTGAACGAAAAGATTCTCGAACGCATCCAGATGCTGTGGCTCGAAGAGCGTGAGGATCGGGCCGACGACACCGACGATTGATGGCTGGTTTTCTGACATCTGTGTCTGCCGCGGGCCGCTGTCGTCCGGCTTGCCAATGATCTCCGGTTGTCGCGGCTGACGCGCCGACATGGAGACGACCGGATGTTCGACAATCTCAAAGCGATGGGCGCGATCGCGTCCCTCATGAAGAACAAAGACAAGATCCGCGAGGCGACCGAGCGCGTGAAGGCGCAGCTGGGCGCGATGCAACTGTCGGGTAACGCGGGACAGGGCGCGTGCAAGGCCGTGGTCACCGGGACGCTGCAGGTCGTGCGGGTTGAGCTGGCGCCCGCGCTGGTGGCCGGAATGGCCGCGGACGCCAAGACGCGTGAACTGGCGTCGAACCTGATCGCCGAGGCCGTAAACGACGCGATGAAGCAGGCGCAGGTAAAGATCAAGGAGACGATCGACTCCGAGGCGCGGGCGCTGGGCCTGCCGGAACTGCCCGGCATCGCGGACCTCTTGAAATGAGCACCGAGGGACACGGATGCGCGGATGCGATCCGTGTGACGCCACTGCCTGCGGGCGGTGCGTTGCGGCTGCGCTTTGATCCCTCGCCGCCGCCCGAGCCGGACACGCTTCTGATGATGGCGTGGGAGCACCTGCGGGCGGCGAATCCGCGCCTCTACAACGCGCCCATGCTTGCGCTGAGCGCGATGGAACTGACGCCGTCGGACACGACGCTCAGCGTGCGGCTCGAGACGTACCAGCGTTTCGCGGCCCAAGGCATGCTGCCGATCCTGCCGCCGGTGGTGCAGTTGTCAGTGACGGCCGTGCTGCGGGCGAGGGACGCACAGGGCGTCGAGCATGTGCTCCTAGGCAAGCGCGGCCCGGGCGTGCGGATCTATCCAAATCAGTGGGAGCTGGGACCGTCGGGCGGCGTCGATGCACCCAAAGACGCGGCGGACGCGGCGGGGCTGGATGGGTCGTACCTGATCGAACAACTTCGGCGCGAGATCAGCGAAGAGCTGAGCCGCATGGTGCCGATCGCGTCGGCGACGCCGATTGCGCTCGTGCATGATGACCTGGCATACAGCTGCGACGTGGTGTATCTTGTGGAATCGCGCGCGACGCCGTGGCCGACGGACGCGGACCCGGTGAACTGGGAGTATGCCGGGACCGAGTGGGTGCGGACGACGGATATCGCGGCATTCGCACGCGAACACACCGACATCATCCCGCCGACACGTGCGCTCTTCGCGCTGCTCGGGTGGGTGTAAGGCGAGAGTCACAATCGACGACGCAGCGATCCCACGCGACTAGGGTGCGTGTGTGATCTCGATGCCTTCGTGATCAGCGGGCAGTCCGAGCTCGGTCCGCAGGGCTCGCTCGATGCTTGGGTGGCGAAACACGAAGCCGCTGTCGAGCAAGCGAGCGGGGCGTACGGCATTGTCGCGCAGCGCTTCGCTGGCGAGTTCACCCATGAGCACGTGAAGCAGGCGAGCGGGCACGCGGGGAAAGACGGGGCGGTGCAGCACCCCAGCGAGGGCACGCGTGAAATCGGTGTTGCTGATCGGCTCGGGGGCGACACAGTTGAGCGAGCCGTGCAGGTAAGGCGTGCGCATGGCGTGCTCGATCGCGCCGATCAGATCGTCCATCGCGATCCACGAGAAGAGTTGCGTGCCGGGGCCGAGCGGGCCAAGCAGGCCCAAGCGTGCGGCAGGAAGAACGCCGGCGAGCAATCCGCCCCGGGTGCTGAGTGCCGCGCCAATACGCAGGTGCACGACGCGCACACCAGCGTCGCTTGCGGGCTCGGTGGCACACTCCCACTGCTGGGCGACGGCGGCGGGGAAGCTGCTGGGTGATGAATCAAGCGGTGCGGACTCGTCGAGCGGCACACGCGATGCGGGGTAGATCCCGCTGCCGCTGGCCTGCAGCAATGTGATCTGCTCGCGGCGCGGATGGGCCGCGAGGGCACGCGCGAGCGTCGCGGCAGCGGTCACGCGTGAATGCAGGATGTCGCGTTTGTTTGCGTCCGTCCAACGCCGCAGGATGGGACTGCCACAGAGGTTGATGACCGCGTCGATATCGTCAAGCACGCGCGGATCGAGCGTCGCGTCCGCAGGGTTCCAGCGGCGTTCGTCGGGTGCCGCAGGGGCGCGCCGGACGAGACGCGTCACCACGCAGCCGCCCGTGGAGAGATACGCGGCGAGCTCGCGGCCGATCGCGCCGGATGCACCGGCGAGAAGCACACGCGGCGGCGGGCCTGCAAACGAGGCGTGCCGCAGCAGATCAAGACGCGTGCGCTGGTGACGTGTGATGAACATGCGCTCCAGCAGGCGACGGATGTGTGCGCCGCCGAACGCGCGGCCCAGCGAACCGAGCGGGAGCGCGTACTCGATGTGATCCTCGAGCACGCTGCGTGTCGGATCAACAGGGTCGGGCAGACAGTGGTGCGTGTGCTGCCAGCGTGCGAACGGGCCGCGTTCCTGGGTGTCGACGAACTGCTCGCCTTCGATGTAGCCGCTGTGCAGCGCATGCCACGGCAAACGGAGCGGACCTTTGTGCACCGCGAAATGGAGACGCCCGCCGTCGCGGATGCCGCCTTGGGCGAGGCGGATCGACATCGTCTCCCACGCCGGAGCGAGCCGCTCAAACGCGCCGGCACGCTCGTGCCACGCGAAGAGCTCGCGGGACGGGACAGGCATCGAGCTGCGGGCGACAAAAGTCGGCATGAGAACTCTCTGTTCGCGGCCGGGCACATCGCGGACGCAGAATGATTGGATGGGGTTGGCTGATCGCGCTCGGTACTGGTCCGTCGAGGTCGGGGACACCCGAGGCCCGGCTCGGAGATCCGCACCGCCAAAGGCCCGTTGCAGCACCCGAGCGAATAATTTTGCATTCCTCGGCTTGACGGCGGGCGGGCGGGTGCTAAACTCTGGGCATGGCGAAGTTCTGTCGAATGTGTTGTCGCGTCCTCGGCTGCAAACGCTGAGTTGACGTGCCGTTCGATGGTCGGTCTTTCTGACCGGCCCAGTCTTCTGGTTCGCCGTCGTTCTTCACAACTGGTTTGAACGTCCGAGCCTTCGGGCTGCGTTGCTGCGGATGCGTTGCGTGGGGGAACCCTCGCGGCGGGCATCCGGGCGAGAGCGGGCCGAGGCGGAACACGCGAGATTCACGCATGTATCCCAAGCCGCACACAGCACTTGTCCGCACTGCGACGACCGAGCGGATCACGCCGCCGGGCGCAACCACGCCGCGTCCGGACCTGGCCCGATTGCTGCTCACCGACGCCCGCCTGCATGACGCGGGACGTCGCCAGCCGAGCATGAAGGACCATCGCGGATTACGGCGCCGGCGGGGATGGTGACCGCCCGCGCTGGGTGAGGCCCGACGCTGTGAGGAGCGGCTCAAGGGCCGGGAGAGAGACGGAGAGAGAGACGCCGCGGACCTGAGAGACCCGCGGCAACCAAGCCCGGGGTGTCCTCTATGTGCATATGTATGCATCGGTGGTGCCATTGGTCGCAGGCGCCTTTCGCGATTCCATGAGTGCATCGCGGGAGAACGCGGCGGCCAGAACCAACACCGGGCAAGCACAAAGGGACATCCGCCGATGGGACGCCGACCCCATCGGAGAACTCCGCGAAGTGTGCCGAGGGAGAGAGACGCGGAGTGAGGGAGAGAGGTCGGGCGGCCGAGGCGTCAAACCCTTCACCAGGGAGCGTGACGCCTCGGCTGCCCCGGCCCAGCACGTCGCACGGGGCTCAAGGGAAGACGACCGGCGGCGTCCGACAAGGCGCGGAGTATGCGGAAGGCAATCGATGGTGTTCATCGTGCGGCCTCTCCGCGTCCTGTCGGATGCCGAGGGTCAACCGCGTTGCTTCATCACGAATCAGAGGCGCTCATGGCTCAGGATGTGGCGATCAACTCGGTCAAACGAGTCGCGAGATTTGGAAGGTCACTCTGAATGGTTTCCCAGACGATCGCAGGTTCAACCGCGAAGTAGACATGGACGATGAAGTTCCGCATATCTCGCATTTGCCGCCAGGCAATGTCAGGGGATGCAAGACACACCTCATCTGGAACATGGCGGGCAGCCTCGCCGATGATTGAGAAGTTGGCGAGAACGGCCTTGATCGTCTTGGCGTCCGAAAGGAACTCGGCTCTGCTCATCCCGGCGGTGAAGAATTGAATCTCCGCAATCGCCGCGAGAATGTCGCGAACTCGCTCCACCCAGTCACGACTCGGGCGTTCACGCGACACGCAGAGCCTCCTGCATCACCGCGTCGCGCGCGACAGGCCTGAGGCCGCCGGGAGTGGCGACGTCGACATCGCGTCCCAGAGCATCGCACAGGAACAATCGCAGCGATGACAGCGTGAAGAGCGACGGCGTCGATTCAAAGTCGACAAGAACGTCAACATCGCTGTCTGCACGCGCCGTGCCGCGGGCGAATGAGCCGAACAACGAAAGCGATACGACGCCAAACTTGGCTCGAAGCTGCGGCATCAAGCGTGTCAGCTCAGCAAGAATGTGATCGCGCGAGGTCATGCGACGATTCTATCGCAATCGTCAAGCGCTCACCGTCCGCTGCTCGATCCGCTTGACACACGCGGCTTGGACGACGCGATCGACATAGCTCCCGGGCGTGTGGATCTGATCGGCATCAAGATCGCCGACATTCACCATCTGGTCGACTTCGGCGATGACGAACGCCGCGGCCTGGGCCATCATCGGATTAAAGTTGCGTGCCGTCTTGCGATAGACAAGGTTGCCCTGGGCGTCCGCCTTGTGGGCCTTGATCAGGGCCAGGTCGGCGTAAAGCCCAGTCTCCATGACGTAGTCGCGTTTGGCGGCGGCACTCGCGGGGCGACGGGCGTCGTCGCTGGCGGTGCCACGGTTTTGCATCGCGGTGTCATCGCTGGGGCGATAGAACGCGCGGATGTCCTTGCCCTCGCTGACGACGGTGCCGACACCGGTGGCGGTGAAGAACGCCGGGATGCCTGCGCCGCCGGCGCGGATGCGTTCGGCGAGGGTGCCCTGCGGGTTGAACTCAATCTGAAGCTCGCCGCCGAGGTACTGCTTCTCGAAGGTGGCGTTCTCGCCGACGTAGGACGAGATCATTTTCTTGATCTGGCGCGTCTGCAGAAGCAGGCCGAGGCCGAAATCGTCGACGCCGGCGTTGTTGCTGATGCACGTGAGATCCTTCACGCCGCTGTCGCGGAGCGCGAGGATGAGGTTTTCGGGGATGCCACAGAGGCCGAACCCCCCCACCATGACGGTGATCCCGTCGCGGAGGATGCCCTTGTCACGTAAGTCGGCGAAGGTGTCGGCAACCGTTTTGAAGACCTTGTGCTTGGCCATGGGGCAAGGGTAGCCGAGCCGGATAGCGCGGCGAGGAATCGTCTTGGTGGCTGCCCTCACGCAAGGTAGACTGCGGCGAGGTGGTCGAACGTTGACCGGGGGCCGAGCATGCAAGCGGGGTGAGGCATGTCGAACGGTGCGCATGAATACGAGAACTGGTCCGAGCGCTATCGCAGCGATGCGGGTGGCACGGGATGGAGCGCCAGCGAGAAAGCCAAGGCGTGGCGAGTGTCGGCAGAGCAGCACGGCCGAGGTTTCTTCGGCTCGATCGCGGACGACCTGAAGCTTCACCTGAACAACTGGCCGCCGGAGCGCCTCGCGATTCGCGGCGTGGTCCTCGTCGTCGCCGGCCCGGTCGTCTCCAGCATCGTGATGATCGTCGTCGGCTTGATCGGGCTGGTGATGATGGAGGCGATGCCGGGCATTCGCCCTCTGCTCGCGCTGCTCGGCATGGTGATCGCCGCAGTGTGCGGCATCGTCGCGACGTTCGTCACGATCCTCGGACTCGTGTACATCGCGTTCGGCGTGGCTTCCTACATGAAGCAAGAGGATTGAGCTGGCGATTGAGCCTGCGTCTCAGCCGTTGGGCAGGCCGTAGAACCCGCCGCCCATGTCCTTGAGCTGCTTGCGATTGGCCAGTTCGCGCCAGAGCGCGGCGGGGAAGTCATTGGGCGGGATGATGCCCTGCACGTCAGACTTTTTGCCCGAGGTGAGTTGGCGGCCCGCGCCCAGTCGCGATTCCTGATCAAGCTTGGTGAGCTTCAGACGCTTCTTGAAGGCGTGCATCGCCCGCTTAAGGTCGTCGTCGCTGAACTGGGACGGAGAAGGCGGCTGCGGTGATGGAGTGTCGCTCATCGCGAGACCTTTCTGAACGCAAAGACGCGAACGCAGAGGAATCAGAGGGAAGCGGAGGGGACAGAGTTGATCAACGCGAGATGGTCTTTGTCTGGCGCGAGCCAAACACCAACAGATTCTTCGCCGCTTTACTCTCCAGCACTTCGCTCTTCTCTGTTTCCTGGGCGCTAACTCTGTTTCCTCTGTGTTCCGGTCTTGCGCCTCACACCCGGAACTTCTTCACCAGCCCCGGCAGTTCCTTGAGCACATCCTCGCGCGTCGGCAATGACGGGATCGCCCCGGGCTTGAGCGTGGAGAGCGCACCGGCGCACGACGCGGCGAGCATCGCATCTTCAACCATGCGGAACTCGTCCGGGCTTTTGGCTCGCCCGGCCTGATGCACATCGTGCCACGCCGCGGCGAGCGCGCCCGCGAACGCATCACCCGCGCCGACGCTGTCGACCGACTTGACGCTGAGCGTCGGGATGCGGCGAGGCCGCCCCTTGTGCGCGATGATCGACCCTTGCGAGCCGAGCGTCAGCACAACCGTCGGCGGGCCCATGTCCGCGAGGCGAAGCGCCAGCCGCGCGGGGTCGGTGCTGACATCCATGCCCGAGAGCGTCGTCGCCTCGGTGCGATTGACGATGAGCACGTCGATCATCTTGAGCAGCTCGGACGGCGCGCCGCCTGCGGGGGCGGCATTGAGCAGCACGGGCTTGCCCGCGGCTCGCGCGATCGTCGCGCCTTCGCGCACGGCGTCGATCGTGGTCTCAAGCTGCATCAGCAGGACATCGCTCGATGTGATCACCTCGGCGGCAGCGCGGACATGCGACGCATCGATCTTGGCGTTCGCACCGCTGATGACGACGATGGAGTTCTCGCCGTTGTTTGAGACGAGGATGATGCCGACGCCGGTCTTGCTGGTGTCGTGGGTGCGGAGCGCGTTGATATCGACGCCTTCGCTGCGGAGGATGTCGCGGAGCTTGCGGCCGTAGTCGTCGTCGCCGTGGGTGCCGATGAAGCGGACTTCCGCACCCATGCGTGCCGCGCTCACGGCTTGATTCGCACCCTTGCCGCCGGGATAGGTGTCGAAGCGTTGGCCGATGATGGTCTCGCCGGGAACGGGAAGCTTGGGCGCGCGGGCGACGAGGTCCATGTTGACGGACCCCAGGACGCAGACTTTGGCACGAGTCGATGACAACGCCGAATCCTCCGCGTGTCGGCCGCCCACGGCCAACCACGCCAACAACTTGTGGCCGATGTCACGGCCTGCTCGAGAAGCAGCCTAGCACGAACGGGGTACGCGTGTCGCTCAAGCCACTCGCGCCGACGCCGCACGCGTCGTATCCTCCGCTTCGATGGACCCGCTGACGATCGGACTTTTGGTTCTGCTGGGCGTGTTTGTGGGCGCGCTGGGGACGCTCATCGGTGCGGGCGGCGGGTTCATCCTGACGCCGATCCTGCTGCTGACGCATCGCGAGTGGTCGCCGCAGACGATCACCGGAGTTTCGCTGGGTGTGATCTTCTGCAACGGGCTGAGCGGCACGATTGGGTACATGCGGCGGCGTCGCGTCGACCTGCGCTCGGCTCTCGGGTTCAGCGCGGCGGCGATTCCCGGTTCGCTGGTCGGGCTTGCGATCCAGCCCCATATCCCGCGGGCGGCGTTCAGCCTCGCGCTCGCGGCGTTCCTGGTCTTCGTGTCCGCACTGCTGCTGATCAAGGGCGAGCCACTTCGGGCAAAGAATCGCGGGAGCATCGCACCCGCGGCGGACTTCTGGGGGCCGAGCATCCCCCACAACCGCGCGCTGGGTATCGCGATCGCGTTCATCGCTGGCGTGGTCGCAAGCTTGCTGGGCATCGGCGGCGGGATCATCCACGTGCCCGCGATGGTCCATCTGATGAACTTCCCCGTGCACGCGGCGATCCCCACATCGCACTTCGTTCTCGCGGCGAGCGCGGCCAGCGCAACGATCGGGCACATCGCCGATGGCTCGCTCACACCCGGTCTCTGGCATGTCGTCACGATCGGCGCGGGCGCGGTCGTCGGCGCCCAGATCGGCGCGTACCTCTCGGACCGCATCTCGGGACCTGTGATTCTGCGGCTGCTGGGTGGTGCACTGCTCGTCGTGGCAGCACGCGTCATCTGGGTAACGCTGCACGGCGCCGGGCACTGATCAACGCTCACGCCGCGGTTGCGGCGGGTGATGCATCTGGCTCGGCCCGCGACGGAGTGTTGCCGCGCGGACGCACGCGCCGAGCAAGGATCACGCCTTCAACCGCGACCCACGCGGCGACGCCGGGCAGAACCCACCACGCATCCGGACCCATGCGATCCAGCACGCGCTCGACGAACGCCGCGAGTGTTCCCTTATAGACACCCTTGAGAAGACCGACGATCGGATGCGGGCGGAGCAGCAGGCGGCCCGCGCCGCTGGCGAGCCATGCGCCGCCGCGTTCGCCCTTGCGGGCGGCGAGAAGAAGCAGTTCGTCGCCCTCGGCCCCGACCTGCCTGATCCACGCAACGCCCTGGCCCTTGGTGAAGTGAAGCGCGAGCCCGCCGCGCGGACTGCGTTCGAGATACGCCGCGATGCGGGCAATGTCCTTGGGATCGTCGGCGTGACGCAGCAGGCGAAGCGTGCCCGCGGGCGAAGTGTGTTCGACGATACGGCGCGTGTCGCGCCACAGCGGCGTCAGACTCTCGAAACGGCGCGAACGTGCGGCCTCGACGATCACCTCGCCCATGCGGCGGCTGATCGCACCGGCTTTCTTGCCCGTCTTGAGCAGCGAGGGCACCCAATCGACCTCTGGCGCGAGCGTCGTCGCCAAGCCGATCACCGACAGCGACAGAATCACCGGGTCGGCCTCGCCGTCGGCCATGTAACGTGAGCCTTGAAGCACGATGTCGCGGATATCGCCAACCACCAGCAGGTCGGCGGCGACGACGCCGGCGAGTGATTCAAGCGTCTCGCCGCGGCCTGAGATCGCGCCAATTCCGACGTCCTTGAAGCGGCGCAGCCAACTGGATCGCTCACTCTCGGTCGCCGCACGCTCCCGCGCGATGCGCTCGCGCTGCTCCGACGACAAATCCGGATCACGCAAGGCTTGGTCGGCAACGCTGATCGACTCGGCGTAGCGACCCGTGACGCGAAGCGAAGCGACCTCGGCGGCGAGGTCCGCGTCAGGGAGCATGCGGAGCGCGGCACGCGCGAGACGCGCCTCCGTGTCCGCCGCAACAACCCACAACGCAAAGACGGCGACGCTGAGTCGGACCAGCGACCACTTGAGCCGGTAGAGCGTGAACGCGATGGCAAACAGGCGGCGCATGGTCTGGGCTTTCGCGTCACTTCTCATTCACAAACTCGACGCGGACCTTGGCCTGCGGGCCCGCCACGAGTTGCACGAGGTGTTCGATCTGCTCGCTGGTCTGGCGACGCACCTGAGCCATGTCGGCGGCATCGGCGATAAATGTCTGCGCCTGCTCGAGAGCCTTCTTGCGAGCGTCGGCGATCATCTGTTCGCCCGCCCAACTCTTCCAACGTCCCCAGCCCACTTCGATGCGCGGCTCGCCGATCTCGGGCAGCACCTCGACGCTCAGGCGGCGCGGCTTGGGAAGCTGGAGGATGAAGCTGCCATCGCTGCCGCGACGAATGGACTCGGGAGAGAGCGTCGCGAGATCAACGCCGAAGTGAATACGGACGGGGACTTCGATGGTGGCGACGGCGACGCCGCGCCAGTTGTCGTCGCTCGCGCGGACCAGAAGCCGCGACTGGATCACGCTGGTGAGGACTTTGAGTTGCTTGCAGGCCTCGGCGACGCGCCACTCGACGCCGGCGGGCTGCACCCGGGGCGTGCTCGCGGCTTCGACCATCGGCGGCGCGGGCGAGAGCAGCCAGACAACGCCAAAGACGCCAGCCGCGCATGCCGCCACACCGATCCAGCGGAGCGATGAGCGGGCGGCGAGGGTGCGCGAAGCGTCAGGCATGCGAGAACAACCAGATCGTCCAGCGGGTGCAACGGGCACGAGTCTTCGCGGGGCATCTTGCCCGGACAACGCGATGGAAGAGGTACGACGTGAACGGCACTATTGTTGGGTGTGAAGCCCGCCGTCTTTCTTGATCGCGACGACACGCTGATCGCGTGCAATGAACTGCCGCCCGCGCCGCCGCCCGCCGCACCCGGCGATCTGTGCGATCCGGCGCTGGTGCGCCTCCTGCCGGGCGTCGCGGACGCGCTGCGGCGTGTGCGTGCGGCAGGGTTCACGCTGGTCGTCGTCAGCAATCAGGGGGGCGTCGCACGCGGCGGACTGACTGTGGAACGCGTCGAAGAGATCAATCGACGCGTCTCTTCGCTGCTCCGTGCCGCGGATGGCACGCCGCTGATCGAGCGGTTTTACTTCTGCCCGTTTCACCCACGCGGCCACGTCGCGGCGTACACGCGCGAGCACCCGTGGCACAAGCCCGCGCCGGGCATGCTGCTCGCCGCACGCGATGAACTTGGTTTGAATCTGGACGCGTCGTGGATGATCGGCGATGCCGCACGCGATGTCGAGGCGGGCATCAACGCTGGACTGCGGCCTGAGCGATGCCTGCGGATCGGCCCGGATCAGACGCTGCGTGACGTGGCCGCGGCTGTGCGGGTGGTGCTGGGCGGGTGAGGCGCGTCAGAAACGCTTGTGGGATTCGCGCTGTGCGGGCGGGGCCACATGCAGAATCGAGCGTGCCAGCGCAACGTCACCCGGAAGCGTGATCTTGATGTTGCGGGCCTCGCCCTCAACCACCGCCACCTCGTGGCCCAGACGCTCCACAAGACCGGCGTCGTCCGTGCTCGAGAGATCGGCCTGGGAGTACGCACGCTTCAGGAGCGCGGCGTCGAAGATCTGCGGCGTCTGCACCTGCACCAGTCGCTCGCGGGGGATCGTCTGCTCAACAAAGCGTGCCTTCGGGCCGCTCGCGGGCGAGAGGCCGAGGATTGCAGCGGCAGGGTCGTCTTCGGTGATCGCCTCAGTCCGTGTCCCCAGGCGCTTGATGGTGTCGGCGACATCAATCGCGGGGATCGCAGCACCGAAGCGAGCGGCGGCGCTGAGCACGCGATCAATCAGCTCAAGCGATGTACACGGACGCGCAGCATCGTGCACCGCGATGTGCGTCGCCTCGGCCGGAACATGCGCGAGCGCGGCCTGCACGCTCTGCCAACGATGTTCAATCCCGCCGGGCACGAGCTTGGCACCCATCAGGCCGAGTCGGTCAGCGTGCTGATCGCGAAAGGCGGCATAGGCAGATGGGTCGCCCGGCCCGGCGACGATGATGGATCGAACCGCGTCGTGCTTGCTGAAGAGTTCGACGCTGCGTTGCAGGACCGGCTTGCCGCCGAGGTCTTCGTCGAGCTTGGAGCGGATGCCACCAGCCGCGGCGTAGCGGGCGGACGCTCCGCCCGCGGAGATGATGACGCACAGGTTGACGGTCGGCGTGTCGAAAATCGACATGTCAGACACCTCTCCAGGCAAGCACGAATCGAACAGAGTGCCGATCGGGCACGCGGGCCGCTCGGCGGATCGCGTCGAGATCGTAAGGGCGCGATGTGGGGACGGCGGACCGCGCGGCAGCGCGGCATCAGCTCTCGCCGACCTTGCAAAACCCGACCTTCTTGAGCGTTGTGCGTATTGCTCCCGACATCGGCGTCGGATATCTTCTTTCTTCGCGCATCGAAAACACAGCACGACGCGGCTGGCGCTTGCCACCCTCTGCGCGTCGAGCGGTGTTCAACGACAAGGCAGCACGCACGCATGGCCACGCCAACCTCGAGTACCCCTCCGAACGCACCTTCATTCCCAATGCCCGAGGGCGTGCCCGCACTGCCGCCGGACGCGACGCCGGAGCAGAAGGATCGGCACTGGTTCCAGCATGTCTATCAGGGCGACAAGATGCCGCAGTTCACCGTGCGCGCGGTGCTGATGGGCGGCATCCTCGGCATGCTGATGTCGGCATCGAACCTGTACACGACGCTCTCGATCGGCTGGGCGTTCGGCGTGGCGATCACGGCGTGCGTGATGTCGTACGTCATCTGGACCATCGTCCGGGCCATCACGCTCAATCGCGTGTCGAAGATGTCGATCCTTGAGAACACCTGCATGGCGTCGACCGCCAGCGCCGCGGGATACTCGACGGGCTCGACGATCGCCACCATGTTCGGCGCGCTCATGATTCTGCACGCCGTTCCCGCCGGGCAGACCTCGGCGGACGTCAAGACGTGGGACATTCAGCCGGTGTGGCTTGTGGCGACGTTCACGTTCCTCACCGGCGCGATGGGTTGCTTCCTCGCGATCCCGATGAAGCGGCAGATGATCAACCACGAGCAGTTGCCCTTCCCCTCGGGCATCGCCGCCGCAGAGACGCTCAAGAGCCTCTACAGCGAGAGCAAGGAAGCGCTGCACAAGGCGTATGCGCTCGTCGTGTCGTTGCTGGTCGGCGCGATCGTCGGCATCTTCAACACCGGCGAGGGCACACTGATCTACATCGATCGCGCGATGGAGAAGGCCAAGCACATGCTTGGCTTCGAACCGCGTCTGCCCGAGCAGTTGCCGGCGAGCGGGTTCATGCAGGTGCAGGGCAAGCCGCTGATCGGCTTTGGCTTTGAGCCCAGCGTGCTGCTGATCGCCGCAGGCATGATCGTCGGCGTGCGCGTCTGCTTCTCGATGCTGCTGGGCTCGGTGCTGCTCTACTGCTTTGTTGCGCCGTCCCTCATCAACATGGACGTCGCTCGCGCGAGCGAGACGAACTACATCCCCTCGATCGAACTGGTCGCGGGCGGCACGATCTACCACGTCTATCGCTGGGGCCTCTGGGGCGGCACGGCACTCATGGTGTTCGCGTCGCTGACGTCGCTGGCCATGCAGTGGAAGACCATGGGCCGCGCATTCGGCAAGTTCTTCAAGAAGGAAGAGGCGGGCGAACACTCGGAGCTCGAAGGCCGCATGGCACAGATCGAAGTGCCCACGCTGTGGCTGATCCTGGGCATGGTGCCAATCACGATCGGCATGGTCGTGCTGCAGTACATGGCGTTCCAGATCAGCATCGTCGCGGGCCTCATCGCGGTGGCGCTGTCGTTCGTGCTGTCGCTGGTGGCGTGCCGCGCCACGGGCGAGACGGACACGACCCCGATCGGCGCGATGGGCAAGGTGATGCAGCTCACGTTCGCCGCGCTGCATCCGGGCAAGATCATCCCCAACCTGGCCTCGGCCGGTATCGCCGCAAACAGCGCGAGCTCGTCCGCCGACCTGCTGACGGACCTCAAGAGCGGCTATCTGCTAGGCGCCAACCCGCGCAAGCAGTTCCTCGCGCAGTTCGCGGGCATCTTCTTCGGCACGATTGCAATCGTGCCGGTGTGGTACCTGATGGTGCCGACCAAGGCCGCGCTCGAGAAGTTCCCCGCCCCGGCGACGAATCAGTGGGCCCGCGTGGCTCAGGTGCTGACCGAAGGCATCGACAAGCTGCCGATGTCCGCGCAGTACGCCATCGTCATCGGCGCTCTGCTGGGCGTGCTGCTGCCAGTGGGCGAGAAGCTCATCCCGCAGTCGGCCCGCAAGTATTGGCCGAGCGCGATGGGTCTGGGACTCTCGTGGGTGCTGCCGTTCGCCAACGCGCTGGCGTTCATGATCGGCGCGATCATCGCGTGGATCTGGGAGAAGCTCAACTCCAAGTCCGCCGAAGTCTTCACGGTGCCGATCGCATCGGGCCTCGTCGCCGGCGAATCACTGATCAAGGCGATCATCGCCATGACAGCCACCGTCGTCGGCCTCTTGGGCTGGGACAAGTAGCCCGAGCAATCGCGGCGGCGGTTGCTCGCCGACGCGGTGATGCGCACCACACCATTTCGCGAATCACGTAGAGCCGGGGACGCCTGTCCTCGGCTCTTTCGCTTGCGTACCCGCTCGATGACCCGGTCTTGCGCTCAGCAACCCTGCTCGAATGCACTCACGAAGGCATCGAAGTCGGTGAAGTCGATGAAGCCGTCGGCGTTGAAGTCCGCGGCGACGCAGCCGCTTCCTTCAAAGCACGCAACAAAGGCGTCGAAGTCGGAGAAGTCGACAAAGCCGTCGGCGTTGAAGTCGGCACCACAGCGCGGCGCGCCGAGCATGCTCAGCCCGACGCGATAGGAGTCGAAGGGCTGCTGCATCACGAAGCGAGACGCCGCGAGATAGGAGACGCCCGACGGCAGGCTCAGCAGCGCGGCACCCGCATCGCCATGCGGCGTGCTGACCACTGCGAATCCATTTGCATCGCGAAGGGTGCCGCTGGCCGAAACGCGGGTCGCGTAGATGTCGGTGCGTTCATCGAAAAACGAGGTCTGGTTTCGTTGATCATCCCATGCGACGACAAAGTCTGTGCCGTCAAAGCCGACGACGGGGCGGAGTTGGCGGCCTGTCGCCGCGGAGATGGTGAAGTTGCCGGTTCGGAAGGTGCCGTCGAGGTTCATGACTCGAGCGGTGATGTCGTTGTTGGCGTTGGAGAGGGTGTTGCTGCGCCACACGAAGAGATAGGTCGAACCGGAGAACGCGACGTCCGGGTCGCCGCTGCCGCCGGAGGTGGTTGCAGGATTGAGGCCCACAGTGAACGTGCCGTCGGTGTTGACGAAGTTGTAGATCGCATCGGATCGCGAATCGTTGTGGCTCCAATGGCTGTGGTAGACCACGATCCAGCGTGTGCCATCGCTACGCACGCGCGGCCCCGCAGAGACATAGCCGCCGCCGAGGACTTTCGGTGCCGCGTCGAGGAGTGAACCCGTCGGTCCATCAAGCCGAACGGATTGCGCGAAGATCGTCTGCGGATAGGTCGCGACTCGACTGCTGGCGATGAGGAAATCGTCGCCGAGCGCTTCGATGTCGGGGCTGAAGCCCGGCATGACGCTCACGGCTTGGGCGTCGATCGCGACGCCGCTCGCGGTGTAGCGTCGGGTATAGATTCCAGTCACGCTTTGGCCGGAGCCTTGATCCCAAGCGATGGCAAACAGGCTGCCGTTCCACGCAATCGTCGGTCGGCCGATCGTCGGCGCTTGGGCGACTTCAAGCGGCTGCGCGTGAGTGGGTGTTCCCGCCGCGTCAAAGAACTGGAGCAGCACGCGATCGTCGTTGGCGGCTTCGCTGACGTAGACAACCGCGATCGTACCGCCCGGGCCTTGGGAAACATCGGGGTGGCGCTGGTTGCGCGTTCCCGTGGAGATGGCGCGTTCCGTACCCGGCACGTTCGCCGCGCTCACAGGCATCGCGAACACGTTGGTGTCATAGCCCAGTGCGACCCGCGAGTCCTGCCAGAGGAACTGGACGCCGCCGGTGCGTGGCACAAGCATGGGCCCGTAGGCGGTGTTGATGTTGCCACCGATCGTGATTGGCAACTGCACTCCGCCACCGGGGTCGAGGACCGTCCCCGCGTTGCTGATGCGAACGGTGCGCAGCGTGTCTGCCGCGCCCCACTCAAACCACCACTGCGTTCCGTCGTGAGCCAGATTGGAATGGGTGTACTGCGCAAGCCCTGGCACGATCATGGTGCCGCTCGGGGTCAGCAGCGTGCCCGCACGCGTCATACGCGAACCAACGAGGTTGATGTAGTCGGCGGTCCACGAGACGTAGTACTCGCTGCTGCTTGCGGCGATCGTGGTGCTCGGCACGCTGAACGCGGGACCGATCGCCACGCCGTCCAGACCGACGCGCCGGGCCTTGAACGTCGCCGAGTTGCTCCAGTCCGGCCCTGCGACGAGATACTCGCCGCCAGAGGCAAGAAGCGTGCACGAGCCGTAGATCCAATCTAGGAGAACGTGCGGCGCGGTATCGACGAGTGTGCCCGCGGCGTTGATGCGTTGCCCCGCGAGATAGGTGCCGTAGCCGTCGGCGTGGTAGATGCAGCGCGTGACGAGCCACTGCCCGTTCTGGCCGGCGAGCTGCAAGCCGATTGTGCTGGGCTCGAACTGCGTGGGCGGGAAGAGCAGGGGCGTGGTGTCGAGCACCGCGCCGCTCGGGCTCACACGCACGGCCCGCAGGTTGTACGCGTAGTAGCCGGTGCTGGGGTCCTGAGACTCATAGAGCACCAGCCAGTTCTCGCCGTTCCATGCCACGCGCGGGCGGAACTGATTGCCGGCACCAACCGCAATCGGGAACGGCGCGGCATCGATCGGGTTGCCCGCGGCGTCGATGCGGATGCCGAAGACGTCGGCCATGCTCTGCGCGGCGCTGCCGCCGACGGATTGGGCGCGATAGTCACTCCAGACCACGAGCGTGGCGTCACCGCCGCGAGCGGCTGCATGTTCCTGCTGGGAACTGGTGGCGATCGCGACGGCTGAGTCGCCAGGGACCAACCCCCGATCCGTCACGGCGAGCGCTTGTGCAAACGCGACAGCGGGCTGGAGCGCGACGAGGGCGAACAGGCAAGAGCGATTCATGGGAACCTCGAAGAAAATGGTGTTGTCACACACACTCATGAGGGGGGCTGAAAGGCCGCAGATACCAGCCCGATGCCATTTTCGGATGTGTTTGTCTAGTATAGACCCGACGCCCTCTGGGGCCACCTTGTGCCGGTTGTGCGTTGAGTCTCTCGCAGGTGTCTTTATGGAATGAGCAGTCCGGCTCGCGGGGCGCAAGAGGCAACACCCAAGCGACCCGCCGCGGCCGCGACCGACTCACTGATATGCCGTCGGGTCGCCCACGCCCGCCTCGGCAAAACCGCGGCGGCGGATCTGGCAACTGTCGCAATGGCCGCACGCACGCCCCGCGCCATCCGGGTCGTAGCAGCTCGTCGTGAGCGCGTAGTCCACGCCCAATCGCACGCCCAGCCGGATGATCTCGGCCTTGGTGAGCTTCACCAGCGGCGTGTGCACACGAAAGCCGCGATGTGCATTCGTATCCACACCGATCGCCGTGCCGAGGTTCGCCGCACGCTCAAACGCGTCGATGAACTCGCGACGGCAATCGGGATATCCGGAGTAGTCCACGGCATTCACTCCGATGTAGAGGTCCATCGCGCCGAGCGTCTCTGCGAGTCCCGCGGCGATGGCGAGGAAGGTGAGGTTGCGCGCGGGGACGTAGGTGATCGGCACGCCGTGCGAGAGTTGTGCCGGGCTGCGGTCCTTGGGCACGTCGATGTCGGCGGTGAGGGCGCTACCGCCGACGGCGCGCAGGCCAAGCTGCACCACGCGGAATGATGCCGCCCCGAGTTGCTCGGCGACGCGCTTGGCGGCATCGAGCTCACAGCGATGCCTCTGGCCATAGTCGAACGCGAGCGCGTGCGTGATGAATCCTTCATCGCGGGCGGCGGCGAGACACGTCGCGCTGTCCAAACCGCCCGAAAGCAGCACCACGGCAGGGGTTGTGCGGGCAACCGTCATCGCCCAACAGTATGCGATGTTTGATTCGGTTCGGCATTCGCGTGGTACCCTTGGGCGATGGCAAGCCGAAGGTATGGCGTGTGGGACATGGTGGCGCTGCACGCCCGCGTTGGCTCACGGCGCACACGACCGCGCCGCGTGCCATCGCTTGGACACCGCCCGACACGCCTGCAACGCGGGTTGAGCGTCCCGGGCAACTGGAGCCCGACGGCCATTCGGGCGATCTACACGCTGCCGTTTCAGTTCGGCGTGTTGATGCCGCAACCGGCAATCCAGATGCTCACTGGGTGGTACTCGACGTTCGCGTTCATCGCAATTGGCGCGCTGTGCGTGTTCTTTGTCCTCGTGGGCACGCTCTCCATTCTGGTCGACGACCCTCGCTGCGTGCTGCTGCGACGTCGGCGAGAGCGCATCACAACTGCAAGGAACGCGCCGAAGGCGGCCGACAAACTCGTACAGCGCCGCAAGTTCTGGCGTTTGCAGATCGACAATCCTGACTCAGGCACATTCGTCTCGCTGATGCGCACAAGTTGGTGGAGCCTCCTCATCGCGGCAGTGCCGCTGGTGTCGAGCCTGTTCATCCTCGTCGGGCCGACGCTAATGCCCGGCGCAGTGCGGGCACGCTTGTCTCGTGACATCTGGACATGGATCGCTCTGATTGTGCTGGGGATCTGCATGTACTCCGTACCGCTGCTGAAGGCATCCCGCCGCAAGAAGGCCCTGCATCGCAGCACGCTCAGCAACGTGTGCCCCGAATGCGCTTACGAGCAACCCCGCGGCACGATCGGGCGCACCAGCGACGGCACGCTGGTCGATTTCGGCCCGCCTCGCTGCCCAGAATGCGGCATGCCATGGCCGCTGATCCCGCCAGAGACGTGACGCCGCATGCCTGATCGTGTTTTGATTGGTGCTTTGGGGGTCGTGCTCTCGCCTCGGCGCGATCGCGCAGACCGCGGACGCCGCCTCGCGCACGCGGTTTGACGTGTTTCAGGCGGCAAAACACCACTTGACGCGCGGGGGTGAACTTTGGATGATCGTCCTTCATGTCGCCCGCGACGCACATGATCTCTCTCGCTGCCCGCTCGGGCCGCGTTGTGTGCGTGGCCCGCTCGTTCGGGTTGGCCGCGGCGTCACGCAAAGGCCAGCGCTTACAACAGCGTCGTCTGCCACGATCGCAGTCGCGCACGCTCCCGGCCTTCACCTCTGTGGGAATCTGAGCATGCGAAGAACTCGATCGTGGCCCGCCTGCCTTGCAGGTGGGGTTGTTGCGTTGCTTTGTCTTCTCTGTTGTCCCGCGCTTGCGATGGGTGACGAGCCCGCCGCCGCGCTGACTGATGCTGCCCAAACTGCCGCCCAGGCCGCACCGCAAGCCATGAAGGTTGATACCGGCGACACCGCGTGGATGCTCACCAGCACGGCACTCGTGCTGATGATGACCATTCCCGGTCTCGCGCTCTTCTACGGCGGTCTCGTCCGCAGCAAGAACATCCTCAGCATGCTCATGCACAGCCTCTTCTCCGCGGCACTCGTCAGCGTGCTGTGGGTCGTCGTCGGTTACTCGATCGCCTTCGGCGCGACTAAGGGCGGTTGGTGCGGCGGGCTGGACCTGCTCATGCTCAAGGGCGTGATGGGCACCAACAACGCCCTCGCCCCCACCATCCCCGCACTGCTCTTCGTGGCGTATCAACTCACGTTCGCGGTCATCACGCCCGCACTCATCAGCGGCGCGTTCGCCGAGCGCATGCGTTTCCCCGCGTTCGCGCTCTTCACCACGCTCTGGGCCTTGTTCATCTACGCCCCGCTCGCCCACTGGGTCTGGGGCGGCGGCTGGATCGCCACCAAGATCGGCGCGCTCGACTTCGCCGGCGGCACCGTCGTTCACATCTCCAGCGGCATCTCAGCGCTCGTCACCGCCATGTACCTGGGCAAGCGCGTGGGCTATGGCCACGAGCCGATGACGCCGCACAACCTGCCGTTCACCGTGATCGGCGCGGGTCTGCTCTGGGTCGGCTGGTTCGGCTTCAACGCCGGCAGCGCACTGGGCAGCAATGAACTGGCTTCGATCGCGATGCTCAACACCAATACCGCCGCGGCAGCCGCGGCACTGGGCTGGCTGGGCGCGGAAGTGCTGCGTGGCGGCAAGCCCACCATCCTCGGTGCGGCATCGGGCGCTGTCGCAGGCTTGGTCGTCATCACGCCCGCCGCTGGCTTCGTCACGCCGGGCGCATCAATTATCATGGGCGCCCTGGGCGGCATGGTCTGCTACGCCGCGGTGTCCCTCAAGCCGCGTCTGGGCTATGACGACGCGCTCGATGTCGTCGGCGTGCACTTCGTCGGCGGCACGCTCGGCGCGTTGCTCACCGGTGTCTTCGCCACCAGCAGCATCAACTCCGCGATCCCCACCCTGACCGCCGGCGCGGGCAACGCGCTGGGCGGGCAGACCGGCGGCGGTCTTCTCTATGGCAACGGCGCACTGCTCGCCAAGCAGGCCGTCGCCGTCGGCGCGACCATCCTCTACTGCGGCGTGGGCACGCTCGTGCTGCTCGCCGTCACCAATGCCATCACCAAGGTTCGCGCCATCCGCGAGGAAGAGATCGATGGTCTCGACCTCTCGCAGCACACCGAGCGTGCGTACGCGTTCGGCGGCGGCGAGACTGCGGCGATGGCCGGTGCCGAGCCCAAGCCC
This sequence comes from Planctomycetota bacterium, assembly GCA_033763695.1. GTDB lineage: Bacteria > Planctomycetota > Phycisphaerae > Phycisphaerales > UBA1924 > JANRKB01. The sequence goes on from JANRKB010000011.1 coordinate 34,037, forward strand.
GCGATGTCGCCGCCGATCTTCGGCGAGCGATTTACCGTCGCGCTCGAGGGCGTCGATGCCGTCGCCATGATGGACCGCTGGCGCACGCTGTGCCAGGAGAGCAGCAAACCCGCGAGCGCGGAGTTCAAGGATCTCTACGCACGCGTCACCACCGTCCGCGGCACGCGCTTCCGCTTCCGCGGCGGCGATCGTGACTCCACCCGCAAGCAGCTTCAATCTCTCTTCAACGACCTGGGCCCCGGCGTCAACGCCAAGGTGGAGGACTCCCTGTGAAACTCATCACCGCTGTCGTTCGACCCGAAACCTTCGAGGCCATCCGTCAGGCCCTCGCCGAGATCGACGTCTACCTCATGACCGTGACCGAAGTGCAGGGCTGCGGCAAGCAGCGCGGCTTCACCGAGGTCTATCGCGGCATGGAAGTGGAGGAACGCCTCATTCCCAAGCTGAAAATCGAGATCGCCGTCAACGATGCGTTCGTTGAGGCAACCGTCGAGGCCATCGTGCGCGGCGCCCGCACCGGCGACACCGGCAAGGTGGGCGACGGCAAGATCTTCGTCCTCCCGCTTGAGGACTGCATCCGCATCCGCACCGGGGAGACCGGACCCCGGGCCATCGGTCCCTGAAGCATCGCAAGTTCGCCTCTGGAGAGAGAGGTTTTCTTGTCGGTGGGCCGATTGCCGCGTGTGACGCATGGGCCGGAGAGAGAGCCCCCTGCGTCGTGTGCCCACGCGGCGGACATTCCCGGCGATTCGTCGCCGGCTTGAGGAGAGCGTCACGCCCGCGCGAGAGCGCCGGCGTGGCGATTCACGACGCGAAGAGAAATCTTCGCGCGACAAGCGTCATCTTCCGGGGCGCGGCCGGCACGTTGCCGGCCGTGCCTCGTTTTTGAGTACCATGTCGTTCATTCACGGTTGCGCCCGCCCCCTTGTCTTCAAGCAGCCCCGAGATGACGGCCCAACGACGAGTCGTCGCGTGCAGAGCGTCGCCAGTTCAAGCAGAACACCTCTAAGTAATGAGCGATGACAGCCTCCACCCCGTGTCCCCACGCCCCATGGCCGCACGACTCCCCGTGGTCGCTGAGGTGATTGCGGTTTTTGCGGCGGTCCATGTCGGGTATCGCGCGTTCAAACGCTTCACACCGATGGGCCATTGGGAGAGCGACTCAGGGCTGAACTTTTCGCCCGGCGTCTTCATGATCGCTACATCACTTCTGATCCTGCTCCTCCTACGCAGAAAGCCATCAGACTTTGGATTGGTGTTCACACGTTGGCGCGAGCATGTTCCGGTGGGGCTTGTCTTGGGCGTGACTGCCGCATTGGGTTCCGTGGCGATCGTCGTGCTTGGACGCTTTCAAATCACTCCAGGAAAACCGCCACCCGATGGCTTGGCTTTGATCGGCGCTGGCGGAGAACTCGCGCTGTCGCTCGTCATGCTCGTTCTTCTCAGACGCGATCAGGGCCACATCGCACGCTTCCCCCGATGGTTGACATGCCTCGCCTTCGCGTCGATTTGCACGATGCTGCCGGCCCTGGCTGCATTTGTCCACAAACCCATCGGTCACGCCTTGGCACTGACGATGGAACTGCTCGTGTGCGCCGGATTTGGCGAAGAGGTTTTTTTCCGCGGCTACATGCAATCGCGGGTCAACATGGCTTTCGGCACGCCGTGGCGGCTGCTCGGCGTGGACTTTGGCCCGGGCCTTGTCATCTCGGCGACGATGTTCGGGATCATCCACGCCCTCAATACCGCCGACTACTTCGTTGGTCGGTTCGACGTTGCATGGGCGTGGGGCCTCATGAACGTCTGCAACGGACTGTGCCTCGGACTGCTTCGCGAGCGAACCCGAAGCGTTCTCGCCAGTTCGGTCGCCCATGCAACGACAAACATGTTCCTTCAACTGCCGCAGTTTCTGCCGCGTCACTGACGACGAATCGTTTGCGCTGGCGGCGGGGCAAGCACATTCGGCGTTGTCGTCGTAGATAACTCCAGCGGAACTCAGTTCCAACATCAACGGCGCGCGGTGCATCCGCTGCGGCAACACCGTCTGGGATCGCCTACTGCTTGGCGTCCAGTTCCGCCCAGCGTGCGTACAGCCGCTCGATCTCGGTTTGCAGCGTCGCGGCTTGCGTACTGATCGTCGCAAACCTTTTGTGGTCAGCGATCACCGCAGGATCGGCCATCTGTTCTTCGAGGCTCTTGAGCGTGGACTCGTGCTTCAGAATCGTCGGCTCGATCTCCGCGAGCTCGCGCTGCTCTTTGTACGCGAGTTTCTTCTTGCTGGCGGCGGGAGCCGAAGATGCTGCGCTCGGCGCATCGGTCGTACTCGCCGCGTCATCTGAAGCTCTCGCCGCCTTCGCGGCAGGCTTGCTGTTCGCGCTCGCTTCGTACGCCTGATACATCTCCCACTGGTCGTAGTTGGTGAAGTGGCGTGCGTGCCCCGCGCCGTCGAGCGCGATGATGTGCGTTGCAAGCCGCGCGAGCATCGCGCGATCGTGCGTCACCAGCACCACCGCACCGGGGAACTCTTCTAGGCTCTGCTCCAGCACTTCGAGGCTGGGGATGTCCAGGTCATTCGTCGGCTCGTCGAGGATCAGCACATCCGCGGGTTCGAGCATGAGTTTGGCGATGTGGATGCGGGCCTGCTCGCCGCCGCTGAGCGCCCGGACAGGCTGCTTGAGCTGCATCGAGTTGAACAAGAACATCCGCGCCCATGTGTTGATGTGCAGCGTCTTGCCGCGATAGATCACGGCGTCGGAGTGCGGGCTGAGCGCCTCGGCCAGCGTGACGCCCGGATCAATCTCCGTGCGATGCTGGCTGAAGACGACCTTCCGCAGTTTCTCAGCCCGCTTGATCGTGCCCGGCGGCGGGGTGCCGATCGGCACGTTCACCGCCTCCGCCGCGGCTTTGAGCGCAGCCTCGCTCGCGGGGTCGGGCGTCATCTCGCCCGTCAGCAACTTGATGAGTGTCGACTTGCCCGAGCCGTTGGGCCCCATCAGGCCCAGCTTCTGCCCCGGCGAAAGGACCAAATCCAGATCCGTAAACAGTGCTCGCCCGCCGAGCGACTTGCTGATCGCGCGTGCCACCAGCAGCTTCTGCGTTTGCCGACCCGTCGCGTCCCAGTCAATGCTCGCGGCACGCGGCGTCGCGTTGCGTTCCTTCAACTCCGCAAGCTCAGCGATCCGCTCGTGCGACGCGTCGATGCGACTCTTGCTCTTGGTGCGGCGTGCTTTCGCGCCGCGGCTCAGCCAGCGCAAATCCTCTCGCACCTGGTTCGCCAAAGTCTGTTCCTGGCGGGCCTGGCCGTCAAGAAACTCCTGCTTGCGCCGCAGGAACTCGCTGTAGTTACCATCGATCGCGAAGATGCCCCGCGGATACTGGCGCGAAAGCTCCGCGATGCGCGTGGCGACGCCCTCAAGAAACTCGCGATCGTGCGTCACGACGATGCTCGCGAACGGTCCGGCGCGCAGCGTCTCTTCGAGCCAGTCAATACCTTCAATATCGAGGTGATTCGTCGGCTCATCGAGCAGCAGCGCGTCGGGCTCCTTGCACAGTTCACGCGCGATCGCCAGCCGCTTTCGCTGGCCGCCCGAGAGCACGCTGGTGGGCCGATCAAGGTCTGTGAAGCCGACGCGATCGAGCATCAGCGTCGCCGCCAGTTCTGCCTCATGATCGTCGTGCAGATGCGCCAGTGTCCCCGCGGCGATGCAATCATGCAGCGCACTCACCACCGCCGACAGCACCGTCGAGCCCTCGGGGAACGAGTCCTTCTGTGGCACATACGCGATCCGAGCGCCCTTGCGTGCGATCACCTCGCCCGCATCGTGCATCGCGTCGCCCGCAAGGATCTTGAGCAGCGTGCTCTTGCCCGAGCCGTTGGGCCCGATCAGCGCGAGCCGCTCGCGATCCGAAAGCGACAGCGTGACGCCTTCGAACAGCGTCTTGCTGCCGAAGGTCTTCTCCAGATCGGTGGCGGTGATCAGCACGGGCATGGGGCTGCAAGATAGGGCCGTCGCCCGGGCGGCGTCCGACGCCCGAGAACGACCGACGCACGCGATTTGCAAAACCTATCGGTCGACGACTGCGAAGAGAGCGTCGGAGGGTCGAGGTGCGTCTGTGCCGCGTGTGCGGCGTGTTCCCGCGATCGACAACCCGTTTCCGCGTGCACCCGCACTTTGGCTGGCAATGTCATCGCTGCGCGGGCATGGTCACTATGGCGGAGCAGTTCCGCCCGCGTTTGTTTGTTTCGGCGAGAGGAGATCAAGATGAAGACCAAGTATCTGATTGCCGCGACCGTCGTTGGCTTGGCCGCGTCTTCCGCGATGGCGCAGTCGCGTTCTTCGTTCCTTGTGGCGAACAACATCAGCGGCATCACCGTCACCAACCAAGGCGGCAACTCGTACAAAGTGTCCGTCGCCAATGGCGCAACGTTCACGTACAACTCCGTCGCCTACACGATCTCGGCCGTCTTCGGCGTCTGGGCTCTGGGCGATGCGAACGACGTGACTGGCTCCACCAGCAGCTTCGGCGTGTGGAGCGCCAACTCGAGCAATGCGGGCACCGGCGGCATCCTCGGCTGGAAGACCAACCCCAACTCGGGCATCGCGGCCGCGGGCACGCAAACCTTCACCTTCAACAGCCTCGGCGCGTTTGATCGCTTCGGCTTCCACGTGACGACGACGACAGCGTTCCCCGGCACCGCCGGCGTCACCGGCTACATCACCACCCCGACGCCCGGCGCGACCGCGCTGCTCGGCCTCGGCGGTCTTGTGATGGCCCGTCGTCGTCGCTGAGTGCTTACAGCACATCCTGTTCACGAATGCGGCCCGCCTTCAAGGCGGGCCGTTCTCATGGCGCGTCAACAATGTCCGTGCCTTCCCACGCGCTGGCGCGATTACAGGATCCGCTTGGACCGCGGATAGCTGCCCAAGACGATGATCTCCTGGCAGTGTTCGGCAGCTTCCTCAATGGCGGC
>JANRKB010000012.1:0-7871 GCA_033763695.1 Planctomycetota bacterium
AGCTTGAGCCATCGCTGGCCGCCCTCGGCATCGGGCTGGGGAGACGAAACGTTCGCAGGGTCCTGAAGCGCGCGATCGTCGGCCAACCTGTCGGACTCACTCAGCGCGAATCCGAGTTCCCAAGGCGACGGCCGCGGTCCACGAATACGAACATGACCTCTCTATAAAGGGACGCGGAACAACCGTGGTGCGCACAACCGTTGGCGCCGCGGCGTGGGGAGAATTTGGCCCCTTGTGCGGCAAGCACTTACGCGCGGAGATTACTCCAGATTTGGTCTGAGGCGGAACAACGGGTGTGCGCACAGAGGCGGAAATGGGGAAGTGGTCGAGTGGCCAAGTGGAAGAGTGGCGAAGAGACGCAGTGAGTAAGGGCGGAGGCGCAACGCACGGCTTGGCCCGAGCGGCGTGGTGTTCCAGCGGGCCGTGGCACCCGAGATGGGGCGCGTGAGACTTTGGCACCACGCTCCCTCGGGCTGCGCCCTCGGGGCATGGTGGCACCCAAGGCGAGGGAGAAGGCAGGGCGAGGGCTCGGCGGGCGTTGTACCGCGCTCGGCCCGAGGCGCACGATCTCGCCTCAGGGGAGGTTTCGATCATGCGACTCGGGGCGCCCAATCAGGGCCATCCGCCACCCAACCGACGCCATGCGTCTCTGATTCACCAGTATCGGCCGACCGACCAGCCGAATGCGAACGCGAACAGAACTAGGCTCAGAACCGTGACAAACAGAACCGTAGTCCGACATGGCGTACTGTTTATCCATCGCCAAACGCCAACAACACGATCGAGCTTGTTGCCAATAGTTCCGCGAATTCTGGAGTCGTTCTCGGCATGTTTGTCATAATACATTGCGTATATGGTGGCGGCAATCAGAAACGACCCACCTCCGATCATCAGATGGGCGCGCCTATCGAGCACGAAGTAGCCCGCCCCGGCAGCGGCGGCAAAGATCAGCAGTGATACAAGGATGACCGAAGAGTGCCGGCGTAGGAACGTAGTCAGCCTGCGCCTGAAGCGCGGCGGGGCCGCAGAGATAGGTTCAAAATTAATGTAGTTTTGTATGTCGGCGCGCAAATCGCTTGGCGTCGCATAGCGATCGCAGCGGTTTTTGCTAATGGCGCACATCGATATCAGGTCCAACTCGCGCTTCAGCACGCGGGTAAGTCGATGACGATGTTCCTGCCGCGACTGTGCGATCCTCGCCCCCGTCAAGTCATCCACCGTGCTGAGCTTGGTGCTCGGCTTGGGCGGGTCGACCTCGCGGATGATGCGTTGGATCTCGGCGTAGCCGGCGGCGCGGAGGGTTTGGCTGTCGAACGGGAGTGTGCCGCTGAGGAGTTCGTACAGCACCACGCCCAGGGAGTAGACGTCGGTGCGGGTGTCGATATCGATGGCGCCCATCTCGGCCTGTTCGGGGGACATGTACTCGGGCGTGCCGATGATCTGGCCTTGCTCGGTGAAGATGGTTTTGTCGGTGAGGGTGTGGGAGATGGCTTTGGCGACGCCGAAGTCGATGACTTTGACGATGGGCGCGCCGCCCTCGTGCCCCGGCGAGACGAGGATGTTGGAGGGTTTGATGTCGCGGTGGATGATGCCCTTCATGTGGGCGTGCTGCACGGCCTCACAGACGGGGATGAAGAGTTCCAGGCGCTGCTTGATGGTGAGGCGGTGACGGTCGGCGAAGGTGGTGATGGGCTCGCCCTTAACGTGCTCCATCACGAAGTAGGGGCGGCCAGCAGGCGTCACGCCGCCGTCGAGGACGCGGGCGACGTTGGGGTGGTCCATGACGGCAAGGGCCTGGCGCTCCTGCTCGAAGCGGGCGATGACGGCGCGCGAGTCCATGCCGGGCTTGATGACCTTGAGGGCGACGCGCTGGACCATGGGCTCGCGGCGCTCGGCGAGCCAGACGACGCCGAAGCCGCCCTCGCCGAGGATCTCGAGGAGTTTGAAGGGGCCGATGGTGTCGCCGGGGCGTTCGGTGAAGCCAAAGACGTGCGGGCGAGGCTCCGGCGGCGGGTCGCCCGGGATCGGCGGCGTGGTGATGTCGCTCAGGCCCATGAGGCGCAGTTTACCAAACGGGAAGGGGCGAACGAGTCGGCTCGGAGAGCAGACCTCCCCAGAGGCGGCCCGACGCGGCGCGACGAGGGATCTGGTGCGGGTGGGGTAGAGTTGTTAGAATGGGCGTAATGGACGATCGAGATCCGCGACAACCCGCGAATCGGCGATTGATCTTGACGGCGTGGCTGTGCACGGCGCTGACGATGTTGCTGTTTCTGGCGGTCGTGCTGGGCAGGCTGCCGGCGCTGCCTACGTGGCTGGTTGGGTGCGTTTTGCTGTGCGTTGCGGGCGAGGCGAGCTGGCGCTATCGCCTGCGCGTGCGGGCGCTGAGGGGCGTGGGCATGCTGCGGGCGTGCTTGGTGGCGATGCTTCTGGCGCTGGCGATGGGCTTTGGGCTGGTGCACGCGCTGCCGTGGATCTTTGAGAACTGGGGCGCTGGGCCTTGGCATCGAACCCCGGGCCCGCGGTGAGGCGACGAGGGGTCGGGGGTTGAGTCGAAGGCGCAGCGACCCCTGCGTGCGCAGAGGTCGTCCGAAGTGTCCCCTGAAGGACTCGAACCTTCGACCCGCTGATCAAGAGTCGAGATATCCGGGTGTCGGGGGAGCAAGGAAAACAAGGCGTCAACCGCGATGGATCAAGCGCGTGGGAGCCCGGATCGGCACGGCCTCTCGACTGGCTTCTGGGCTGATTCCATACCCAAACTGGCACAAAGCTGGCACAACGTTGGTCAAGTAGCTTTCCTGACTGGCGTGACCTCAGAAGTTCCACTGCAGACCGACCGTTCCGATCATCTCCGTGCCGTCACCGCCGTTGAAGACCTTCGTGTGGTCGCCCAGGAACAACACCAAGACGCCCGCGTTCAGGGTCCACGTTCCGAAGCGGCTGGGAGCGCCGAGAGGGATCGACGCCTTCGCGCCGACTTGCGCGAAGCCGAAGGTGTCGTCGGCACTGGCGGCATTCTGGTAGTAGTCGGACAGGCTGAGGCCGACGGAAACGGGGAACGTGAGCGTGATCGGCGTCTTGTCCACGTCGAACGAGAAGCCCGGTGCGATGCCGCACTCCAGGTACACACCGTTGCTCAGATCGGGTCCGTCCGAGCCGTTGGATCCGGTCTCGATGGCGAGCGTCGCGTAAGGCTTGAGAGACCACGCTTTCATCCACGCCGAGTCATCGAACGCGAGCGTGAAGCCCAGTTCCTGCACGGTCTGGAACGCGTCGCTTGGGCTGGTGAGGAAGGTGTAGGACGTGGTGAGCGAGAGCGTGCCGTGCGTGAGCGTGAAGCCTCCGTACAGGTCGGACTCGTACCAGTCCTCGATGAGCCCGCCGGTCTGCGTACCGGCGTTGGGGCCGAAGCTGTTCCAGGTTCCGATGAATCCGTCGAGCTTCAACTCGGCATCGTCCACGAGGCGCGTCGTGATTCGAGCGGCGGGCTGGACGATCAATCCCTTGTCCTGTTGCCGGATGCCGCGGTAGAAGTACGCGTTGGTGAAGTCGAAGTTGAGCTGGACGCTGATCGCGGATCCGACGGTTTCGGCGGGGGGCGGGGCTGGATCCGGGGTTGAAGCTGGAGCGTCCGGTGCTGAGGTCGGTGCTGCGGGTGTCTGCGCGGTCGCGACGGCCGCGGTCATGCTGAGGGCCGCGAGCGTTGTCCCTCCAGCGACTCGGATCGAGCGTGCGGAGCGATCATGCGGCGTGGACCCGGCTCGCCAGCGTGCCCGCCGAGCGCGTTCCTCCGCCCGACCCTCGCGCCAGTCGCGGATGAATATCCACGCGAGGTAAGCCTCTGCCGCGACGCCCGCACCGACCAAAGGCACCGCTAGGCACCAAGCCGCTGTATCGCTCATGACACCATCTCCAAGCGATGTGCCCGGGGGGAGGAGGGTGCAGCCGCGAAGCACGGCCGCACTCGGGCATGACGAGATGAGTGTGGATGGCTCCGCGGCGAAGTCGCTCAAGGGCTCATCAAGGGACCGCGTCGTTGCATCAATGACGTATCAATGCAAGGCAGCGACTTGACGCCCCTTCGAGCGGCGAGGGCTGTCTTTATGTCGTCTTTATGCAATCGGTCACCGCGTTTATGCCCGGCTGAGCGACGAGGGGCCGGTGCATGGCGATGCTCATGCCATGATCGCACGGTGTCGCCGGTCCCTCTCCCGTCCGAGGGCCACTCCATGAACGACCTCATCCCCATCGCGTTCTTTGCCCTCTGCCTGCTCGCCACGTTCGGTTTGGTGCGCGTGTGCGAGTGGCTGCGGCCCGTCAGTCAAATGCAGCGCGGAGAACAGGCGGGCTCGCGCGACCCGGCTGCTCAGCACGGGGAGAACGACCAATGACGCCACAGACTGTCATCTACACGCTCGCGGCAATCGTCGCCGCGGCACTGCTCGTCTATCTCTTGATCGCCCTGCTCAAGCCGGAGTGGTTTCAGTGAACACCCTTGCATCTGCCTCGGTGCCCGCACCAACACTCGCCGCGATCACCGGCTCCGGCGTTCTGCAACTGGTGATCTACCTCGCGGTGCTGGTTGTGCTGGTCAAGCCGCTGGGCTGGTTCATGGCCTGCGTGCTGGAAGGCAAGGCGGGTGAAGCGCCGCTGGGGCTTGGTCGCGCGCTGGGCTGGTTGGAGCGCGGCATCTACGCCCTTTGCGGCATTCGCACCGACGAGAATGGACGGCCCGTCGAGACAGGGTGGAAGCCGTACGCCATCGGCATGCTCTTCTTCAATGCTCTTGGCTTCATCGCCGTGTATGCACTGCAGCGACTGCAGCACATGCTGCCCGCGAACCCGGCGGGTGAGGGGGGGCTGGGCGCGGTCGAGGCCAAATCCGCGTTCAACACCGCGATCTCCTTCGCGACCAACACCAACTGGCAGGGCTACGGCGGCGAGACGACCATGTCGTACCTCACGCAGATGCTCGGGCTGGGCGTGCAGAACTTCCTGAGCGCCGCGACGGGCATCGCCGTGCTGGCGGCACTGATCCGCGGGCTGGCGCGCAAGTCATCAACCACCATCGGCAACTGCTGGGCGGATCTGACGCGAGTCACGCTCTACATCCTTCTGCCGTTGAGCGCCGTGCTCGCGGTGGCGCTGGTCAGCCAAGGCGTCGTGCAGACGTTCCGCGGCCCGCAAGAGGTCGCGCTCACCGTGCCGCTGACAACGTCCGACGGCGCGGCGATTACGACGCAGACCATCCCCCTCGGCCCTGCGGCGTCGCAGATCGCCATCAAGCAGCTTGGCACCAACGGCGGCGGGTTCTTCAACGTGAACTCGGCCCATCCGCTGGAGAACCCGACCGCGCTCTCGAACTTCCTGCAACTGCTGGCGATCCTGCTGATCCCGGCGGCGCTCTGCTGGACCTTTGGCGAGATGGTCCACGACCGGCGGCAGGGCTGGGCCGTGCTCGCGGCGATGATGGTGATCTTTGTGCCTTTGTTGGCCGCTACGTACGGCTTCGAGGCCCGCGGCAACCCGGCCGTCGCCGCGCTCGGTGTCGATACCAGCGGCGGCATGGGCGAAGTCGGCGGCAACATGGAGGGCAAGGAAGCCCGCTTCGGAATCGCCAACTCGGCGCTCTGGGCGGCCGCGACTACTGCTGCGAGCAACGGCAGCGTCAACGCCATGCACGATTCGTACACGCCCTTGGGCGGGCTCATCCCGATGTGGCTGATGCAGCTCGGCGAGGTGGTCTTCGGCGGCGTGGGTTCGGGCCTCTACGGCATGCTCATGTTCGTCATCGTCGCCGTCTTCGTCGCGGGACTGATGGTGGGCCGCGCGCCGGAGTACCTGGGCAAGAAGATCGAGCCCTTCGAGATGAAGATGGCGATGATCTGCGTGCTGGTGCCGTGTGCCATCGTCCTCGTCGGCACCGCGGTGGCCGTGCTCGTCCCGGAAGGCAACACCACGAGCAACCCCGGCCCGCACGGATTCAGCCAGATCCTGTACGCCTTCAGCAGCGCGGGGAACAACAACGGTTCGGCCTTCGCTGGGCTCTCGGCGAACACGCCCTTCTACAACATCGCGCTGGGGCTGGCGATGTGGTTCAGCCGGTTCTGGATCATCGTGCCCGTGCTCGCCGTCGCGGGCTCGCTCGCCGCCAAGCGGGTGAGCCCAACAACCGGCACTCGTGGGGGCGGCACTCTGCCCACGCACACGCCGGTGTTTGTGGTCATGCTCGTTGCGGTCGTCGTCATCGTCGGTGCGCTCACCTTCGTGCCTGCGCTCGCCCTGGGGCCGGTGGTGGAGCATCTCCAACTCGTCGGCAAGTAAGCGCGTTGTCCCCTGGAATCAGCCATGCCGAGTTCGACCACTCACGCCTCCTCATCGATCTTCAGCCCCGCCATCGTGCGGCCCGCCGTCGGCTCCGCGCTGGCCAAGCTCGACCCGCGGGTGCAGCTGCGCAACCCCGTCATGTTCGTGGTGTGGGCGGTCAGCGTGCTCACGACGATGCTGGCGGTCGCGGGGTTCGCGGGGCACGGCGAGGCTGGCGGATACTCGCCGACGCTGGTGCTCGTGATTGCGCTGTGGCTGTGGTTCACGGTGCTGTTCGCGAACTTCGCCGAGGCGATGGCCGAGGGGCGGGGCAAGGCCCAGGCGGCGAGCCTGCGCAAGAGCAAGCGGGATGTGGCGGCGAAGAAGATCGGCACTTGGCACTGGGCATTGGGCGCTGGTGGGGGTGGGGAAAGGCAGAGGGCCACGGACATCGCGTCGCTCAAGACCGAGAGCGTGTCGGGCGCGTCGCTCCGCAAGGGCGACATCGTGCTCGTACAGGCCGGCGACACCATCCCCGGCGACGGCGAGGTGATCGAGGGCGTCGCGTCGGTCAACGAGTCGGCGGTGACCGGCGAGTCCGCGCCGGTGATCCGCGAAGCGGGCGGCGACCGCTCCAGCGTCGTGGGCGGCACGCAGGTGCTCAGCGATTGGCTCATCGTGCGGATCGCGGCGGACCCGGGCTCATCGTTCCTCGACCGCATGATCGCGATGGTCGAAGGCGCCAAGCGGCAGAAGACCCCCAACGAGATCGCGCTCGACATTCTGCTCGCCGCGCTGACCATTACCTTCCTGCTCGCGTGCGCCACGCTCCTGCCGTACTCGATCTATGCGGTGATGCAGAGCAAGGCAGCGGACGCGGTGAGCACCGCGCAGCCCATCACCGTCACCGTGCTGGTTGCGTTGCTTGTATGTTTGATTCCCACGACCATCGGCGGCCTGCTCTCGGCCATCCGCATCGCGGGGATGGACCGCCTGGTGCAGGCCAACGTCATCGCCACCAGCGGCCGGGCGGTGGAAGCCGCGGGCGATGTGGACGTGCTGCTTCTGGACAAGACCGGCACGATCACCTTCGGCAACCGCATGGCGTCGGCGTTCTATCCCGTCGACGGCACCACCGCCGAGCAGCTCGCCGACGCGGCCCAGCTCTCCTCGCTCGCGGACGAAACGCCCGAGGGCCGCTCGATCGTCGTGCTCGCCAAGCAGAAGTACAACATCCGCGAGCGCGACATGCACGCGCTCGGTTTTGACGGAAAGCCAGCGAGCTTCGTCCCCTTCACCGCCAACACGCGCATGAGCGGCGTCGACCTGCCCGTGTCGACGCAGTTCCCGCACGGCCGCCAGATCCGCAAGGGCTCCGCCGACGCGATCGACGCGTACGTCTCACGCATGGGCGGCACGCCGAGCGCGCAGGCCCGCGAGATCGTGAACGAGGTCTCCAAGCGAGGGTCCACGCCGCTGGTCGTCGCCGATGGCAAGGGCAAGACGCTGGGCGTGATCGAACTCAAGGACATCGTCAAGGGCGGCATCAAGGAACGCTTCGCCGAACT
>JANRKB010000013.1:0-67320 GCA_033763695.1 Planctomycetota bacterium
CGGAAGGGCGCATTCGCGGCCAAGCCCTGATAGTCGAGCGACACGCTGTAGGGGAACTCTTCGAGCAGACCCTTGAGCTCGGCCTTGATGCCCCCGCCTTGGTACTTGATGCTGCCGCTGACGCCGGTCATGCGGAGCGGGCCGGTCGGCGGCAAGCGCGCCGCGATCTCATCTGGATCATCGCTGGGATCGGGCGGCGGCGGCTCAACCGGAAGGCTGAGGCCGACGTTTTCCAGATGCAGTTCTGCGGTGAGGGCGTCCTTGGGGCTGAGCTTCTCATCGCGCGAGTAATGCAGCGTGGCCTGCGCGATGCGGCCGTCGACGTGAAGATCGCGCACGAACGAGCGCAGCGGGCTGGGCGCCTTGGCAGGTTGCCACTGATCAAGCGTGAGCCCGGTGAGCGACATGTCGAGGCCATCGGGCGCAAGCGTGCCGCGGACGCGCACGGCGCCGTCGACCTCGGGCACGGGCAGGCCGTCGGGCTTCACTTCGTCAAAGACGATGGAGTAGTGATCAGGCTCGGGCGCGGGCTGGAAACTGCCGCGCACGGCGATGACCTTGAGAGGCGTGTAGGCGTCGGCCTTGTGTTCGCCGATCTCGAGGCGACCGGAGTTGATGAGGATGGCCGGGAGCGTGCTGCGTCCGCCGCTCTGGGCTTTGATCACGAGCGCGGAGGAGTTGAGCGTCGCGTCATCGACCGACTGACTGAGGCGCGAGACAAGGCCGTCGGCGGCGAGGGTCGCGATGCGGGGGCCATCGGAGAACGTGCGGCTCCAATCAAGATCGGCGTGAAGGTGCGCGAACTCGACGACGTTTCCCGCCGGGCCGCCCACGCCGGGCGCGACGACGCGGGCGTCGTAGATGTCGATCGAGCCGTCGAAGTTGATGGCGACGGCGTCGGCACGCAGCTTGAGGCCGGTGCGGTTCTCGATGACGTACTGGATGGTCCAGCGAGCAGGAAAGCCGTGCGTGCCCAGCCACCACGCGCCGAGGACGATTGCTGCCGCGCCGACAATCTTGCGGCGGCGCTTCCGCGAGCGCGGCCCCGTGCGCGGCTCAGAACGCGCTTCAGAACGCGCTTCAGAACGCCCTTCGGGGCGAGCGTCAACACGCGGCTCGGGCGAGGCAGCGGATTGTGGATCTGGCTCGGGCATGTGCATCGACGACCGGAAAGGGCGGCAGACTTTACGCCGGGCAACGATGTCGGCCCGCCAGCGCGGGCCGGGAAGGATGCGTGTATCGTTCGTCCCATGGCCAAGCCGCGCACGCTCTATCTCTGCAGCAACTGCGGCAACACCCAGAGCCGCTGGATGGGCAAGTGCCCCGACTGCGGCACGTGGGACAGCCTCTCCCCCACCACGCTCGACCCAGCGGGCGACAAAGACCCGCAGAAAGGCCTCGTCGCCGCATGGGCCGAACTGAACGAAGGCTCCACGCCCGAACTGCTCGGTGCCAAGCCCATCGGCGCGCTGGGTGAGGCCGGCGCGACGCCCACGCGACTCTCCAGCGGCATCGGTGAACTCGATCGCGTGCTGGGCGGGCCAAAGGGTGCGGCAGGGCTGGTCGCGGGCAGCGCGGTGCTCGTCGGCGGCGAGCCGGGCATCGGCAAATCGACGCTGCTGCTGCAAGCCGCGGCGGCGTGGGCGTCACGCGGCACGCGCGTGCTCTATGTCAGCAGCGAAGAGTCGGCCCAGCAAGTGCAACAGCGCGCGCTGCGATTGCTTGGGGCCGAGTCCGCCGCGCTCCCGCCTGCGGTCGCGGTCAATCTGCACGTGCTGTCGGACACCAATCTCGCGCGGATCGTCGAGCAGGTCCGCAAGATCAGCCCCGGCGTCGTGGTCATCGACTCGATCCAGATGATCTACAAGAGCGACCTGCCCGCCGCACCCGGCAGCGTGACGCAACTCCGCCGCTGCTGCGCCGAACTGGTCTATTTGGCGAAACTCAGCGGCATTCCCGTCATCCTCGTCGGGCACGTGACCAAGGAGGGCAACCTCGCCGGGCCGCGGCTGCTGGAGCACGTCGTCGATGCCGTGCTGTATTTCGAGGGCGATCGATACCACAGCCATCGCGTGGTGCGCGCGGTGAAGAACCGCTTCGGCACGACGCTGGAGATCGGGCTGTTTGAGATGACAGGGCGCGGCCTGCGCGAAGTGCCCGAGGGCACCGGCGTCGCCGCACTGACCGGCGCGACCTCGCGCCCCGGCAGCGTCGTGTGCCCCGTGCTCAGCGGCACGCGCTGCGTGATGGTCGAGGTGCAGGCCCTGACCGCGACGGGTTTCCTCGGTGCTGCCAAGCGCAAGTCGTCGGGGCTGGACCCCAGCCGCCTCGCGATGCTCATCGCGGTGCTGGAGCAGCACGCCGGGCTGCGGCTTGCGGACCGCGACGTCTTTGCGAGCAGCGTCGGCGGCATCCGTGTCATCGAGCCGGCGGCGGATCTGGCGATCCTGCTCGCCATTGCGGGCGCGCACTATCGCAAGGCGCTGGGTGATGCGATCGCCGTGGCCGGCGAGGTGGGGTTGGGCGGCGAGATTCGGCCCGTGCCGCAGAGCGATGCGCGGGTGCTGGAGGCATCGCGTCTTGGATACAAGATGCTCGTCTTGCCGCACGGCGGGCACGCACCGGCGACCGGGGCGGCAAAGAGCCTTGAGATCAAGCGTGTGCGCACGGTGGACGATGCGATCGCGCTTCTGGGGTGAGCACTCCCGGAGTTGTCACGACGGGGCTTGGAACGTGCATGCACCGACATTCGCGTCGCGTGGCTCCATACAAACAGGATCGTCGACCGCGAGGCACACGCCGCACGATCGACGATCCGAGGAGCAACCAACGTTCCCACTGCGTTTTGTCTGCGGCATCCACACACAAACGCGCGTGCCGCGCTGTGTGCGTCAGCGTGTCCATCAATGTGAGCGTCGGACGCGATGGCCCGCCGCACGCGCGGCCTTGCGGATCGCGTCGCGGATCGCGCCGTAGAAGTCAGGGCCGACAGCACGAACGCTGATGACGCCAAAGCCGGCGACGCCCGCGCTGACGCGACAGGCTTTGTCGACGCCGCGCTTCGGGCCGTTGAGGTCGGAGATGCTGACGGTGACGCTGTGGATGCGATCGCCCAGGGCGCGGAAGGCGGCGCCGGCCTGCGACTGGACGAACTCCAGCATCGCGGGCGAGGTGCGAATGTTCCCGTCATTGAGCGTGATCTGCATCTGAGGCCTCCGTTGCTGCGACTGCAAACCTCGGGCGTGCCGCGGGGCCGGAACGTTTCGGCCCATCCCTTCGCGCGATGCACGCGGGGCTGATATCGGGTACGCTCGGGATGCGGTGCGGTTCGCGCCGCGGCGTCGGTTCGCACCGAGGGTGAACCGGCGCGCTCATTTATCCGGGGCAAAGCCGCATTGCGGACCATGTCGTCCGCCTGCTTTGAGCGTCTGTGGACCATGCGTGTGAACATGGGCGCTTTGTCATTGTGTGCCCGCCCCGAGCGACGGGGCGCGAGTCTGCGGGAGGTCGGGGTCCGATGCGAGCCGTTCGAGTTCATGAGTTTGGTCCCCCTGCCGTCATGCATCTGGAGGATGTCCCCGATCCTGTCGCGGGGCCCGGTCAGGTCGTCGTCGCCATCAAGGCCGTGGGCGTCAATCCGGTCGATACCTACATCCGCGCCGGCACCTATGGCCCGCGCGAGTTCCCGTTCACGCCCGGATTTGACGGCGCGGGCGTCATCGACTCCGTCGGCGTGGGCATCGCCAATCTGCGGCCTGGTGATCGCGTGTACGTCGAACGCTCGCTCAGCGGCACATACGCACAAAAGTGCTTGTGCCTGGCGACGCAGGTACATCCGCTGCCGGCACGCGTGAGCTTCTCGCAAGGTGCGGGCGTGTGTGTGCCGTATGCGACGGCGTATCGCGCGCTGTTTCACAAGTGCCGCGCCAAGCCGGGAGAAACCGTGCTGGTCCACGGCGGCAGCGGCGGCGTCGGACTCGCGGCGATTCAGCTCGCGCGGGCCCACGGCATGCGCATCATCGCGACGGCAAGCTCTGCAACCGGACGCGAACTGGTGATCCGCCAAGGCGCGCATCACGCCGTCGATCACTCGTCGCTGCTCTATGAAGAGCAGATCCTGGGCCTGACCGGCGGGCGCGGCGTCGACGTCGTCATCGAGATGCTCGCGAACGTCAACCTCGATCGCGATCTGGCGATGCTCGCCATGTTCGGACGCATCGCAATCGTCGGCAATCGCGGACGCATCGGCATTGATCCGCGGCGCGCGATGCAGAAGGACGCGGAGATCCACGGCATGGCGTTGTTCAATGCAACGAGCGTGGAGCTCGCGCCGGTGCATGCCGCGCTGCACGCGGGGCTGGAGAACGGCACGCTGAACCCGATCGTGGCGAAGGAACTGCCGCTGACCGAGGCCGCGCGGGCGCATGATCTGATTCTTGAGCCGGGGGCGCACGGCAAGATTGTGTTGCTGCCGTGACGGCGTGGGGAACGGTCAGTCGCGTCCGCTGAAGACGACGTCGGTACCGGCGCCGCCGTCGGAGAACGGCCACTTTGACGGGTCTTTGCTCATCACCCCGCCGTTGTCGATTCCGTCGCCCGCGACGCCATAGAGAATGAAGCGGCGGCCTGATGGGCTTGGCGCATCGAGGCGGCGGTAGACAAAGCCGGTCTTGGACCACGGATCGGCGGGAATCGCCGCGAGGATGCCCGGAACGAGGTCGTTCAGGCTTTCGGGCGGCTCACCCTTCTGGGCCTCAAATGCGCGGATCGCGAACAGAAGCCGCGTGCCCTGAAGCTCGCACACAGATTGGTCATGCATCTGCACGATACGTGCGGCGACGTCAACTTCGTTCGAGACACCGGGCTTTGCGTCGAACCTGGCTTTGGCGAATCCGTCGAGATCAAAGACGTCGCGTGTACGTTCCCAGCGCGGCACGGCCGCAAGCGCCGCGAGGCCGTCGTACAACTGCTCGTACTTGCGTACGGTGCTCGCACGCCCCCACCACCCGTGTGTCGCTTGCGTCGTGTCCACGGCATACGCCTTCTCGGCGCGGATGGTGTGGATCATGCTTGGAAATGGACGCTGATCGTCGATAACTGCGATGAGACGGCGCAGCGTGGCCGCGTCGGCAGGAAGCGCGATCACGTGCTTGCGCAGTTCGTTGTTCGCAAGCGCGACGATCGCGTAACCCACCAACTGATTGATGTGGAGCGGGTTGGACGAACTGATCCGCGCGAGCACCAGTTGATCCTGGTACGCCGCGATGATCGCAGGCCAGTCTTTCGCATCCGCGGCCAGCCTCATTCGCGCGGCGTTCATGCGGGCCATGGGCCGCAGATTCCCGGTGACGGTGAGATTCCAATCCTGCAACGAGCCTGAGCCGTCGGGCCAGCGGATGTTGAACTTGTCGCGAAGCGCGGCCTGCGCGGCGAAGACCCCGGCTTTCTCGCAGCGCGTGATCGCGTCTCGGGCTTGCTTGCGTGCCGCGATCGTCGCTTCGTCGCCCTCATCTGCCGCCGATGGCGCGTCATAGATCGTCGCGAAGTCCAGCGCGACGCGTTGGCCACCGGGGATGGGCGAGCGTGAGAGTTCGTCTGCAATCGGAACATGGAGGTTGATGAGGTCGACGACCATCGGCCACGCGTCGGGGCCACTGGCTCGCTCGCCCCACGTCTCGCGCAGGAGTTGATCGCGAATCGGCGCGAAGTTCGCGGGCGTGACGCCCACGCCGTCGGTCCTGGGCGGCGGCGTCGGGGTCAATCGCTCGAACTGGGCTTGAGCGCTGGCCGCGTACGTAGAGGCACCAAGAACGAGAGCCGCGGCGATCGAGCGAAGTGACAACCCGTGGCGAAAGACGCGATTGGACATGTGTGCGGTGCCCTGAAAATCGCAACTCAAAACTGCAACTCGAACCCAAGTCGCAAATGAGTTTACGAAGTGGCGAGGGCGGCGTTCTCGCGACGCGTGAATCCGAAATGACAACGCCCGCCGCGGGTGCGACGGGCGTTGAGAACCAAACGTGTGGCCGCGCCTCGTTGGAGATCCGAGGCGGGGCCGAGAGGGGAGTCAGAGGCTCAGCGGCGGCGACGGCCGACGACGACACCCGCGAGGCCGAGCAGCGCGAGGCTGCCGGGCGTGGGGATGTTGCCTTCGTAGCCCGGCTCGCTCAGGTCGGTGCCATACTGGAACCACACGTTGCCGATGCGGCCCAGGTCGAAGCCCGACGCATTGCCGAAGGTGAACTTCACCGAGTTCTTGATGAGGGGCGTCGAGACGCCGGCGTTGCCGGTGGCGGCGTTGTCACCAGCGCTGGTGATGCCGTACTGCAGACCATCCGGGCTGGCGGGGCCATCGAGGTTGGTTGAGGTGAAGCGATCGCCGGGGCCAAAGAGACCAAGGCCCGAGGACGAGATGCCGTACTTGCGATTGCCGGGGCCGCCCGACAGGCTGTTGAGTGCGGCCCACTCGCCGCCGACGCCGTTGGCGCCTTCGGTCGTGCCGCCGTTGGTGACGGTCGAGCCGGTGTTCAGCACGGCAGAGATGCGGCTGAAGTTGACGGTCGCGCCGGCGACGTCGAAGAAGACGCCGGTGAGGACGTCGACCGGGACGAGCACGTCGGCGGTCGACGTGTTGGTCAGGATCACGACGAGGTTCGAGCCCACCACGTCAAACGAGACGGAGGCGGCCTTGGAACCGGACGAACCGCTAAACGTGACCGCCGCGCTGGCAACGGAAGCAGCGCACAGAGCGGCAGCCGCAGAAGCGGCAACATACGAAGTCTTCATGTCAATCTCTCCCTAAACACAACCCTTGCACCCGACAACGACGCATGGAAACGTCAGGTGTTGCCCCGATTCTCGCGACTTACGGATGCAGAATCAAGGATTGTGCAATGTAAATCCGCCGAAATCAAAGAGTTGCGCGATATGCGGGCCTCAGGAAACCCCCAGACCACGTCCGAGAACTGTCATCTTTGTTCACCGGGAAAAACAAACACCACCGGGGCGGAGCCTCCGGTGGTGCGTGGAAGACTGAAAGGTTCAGCCGAGCAGGATTACTTGCTGGCCTGGGCCTTGTGGATGAACTCGATGGCCTCGCCGACGGTCTTGATCTTCTCGGCCTGCTCATCGGGGATGGAGGTCTCGAACTCGTCCTCGAACTCCATGACCAGCTCGACGGTGTCGAGGCTGTCGGCGTTGAGATCCTCGACGAACGAGGTCGAGCGGGTGATCTTGGACTTGTCCGCACCCATCTGCTCGGCCACGATCTCGATCACTTTCGCTTCGATTTCCTGTTCCGTCACGACTGGTTCTCCGTCAATAAGCAGTGAAATTGTGTGCATCCGCGGCGGAGCCGGGAAGCCCACCCCACGTTTGCCCCGCGAAGTTCGGCCCACAGTGAAGCATGCCGCGCGAGGTTCCCGGGCGTTGGCAGTCCGCCCAGAGCGTCGATTCTACGCGCCGCCGGGGCGGCTGCCAAGCGCATGTGCCGGTTCAGCCTCCCAAACCATTCGGGAAACGGTCGGACGCGCCGCCGAGCCGGGCAAACTCAAGCCGCCCGAGTTCCAGAATCTGTCGCGCAGCGACTGCGCATGGAAGCGATTTCGGACCACGCCAATCGGCGCGATCGTTGCGATCGACGCACCGCAGAGGAGAAACCGGAAACCGCCCTTGCACTTGGGCGAATCCTTGGGATGGAGGGTCGATGAGTCTGATCGCGGAGGCCGACGGCCTGTGTGTTGCCTTGCAGTGGTGTTGCGTGTGACCCGCGCGATGCCGGAAGCCTGCCGCGTGACGAGGGATCTATCGTGTCGAACATGCCCATGGAGCCGGAGGCGTTCGCGGAAGCCGTGGCACAGATGCTGCGCCGACTTCAGCCGGCGTACGACATCGACCTCGTCGGGCCGCGCGAGCTGCTCGTCAACGGTCGTCGCCTTGACCTTGAGAACCTGTTCCGCATGGTGAATCACGAGCCGGTGCGCGGCACGGAGATCGTCGAGCATTATCTCGACCAGCTCTTCAGCGGCGACGCCAGCCAGCTCACCAGCATGACGCTGGATTTCGCCCGCCCGCGGATCATGCCGCGGATCCAGCCCGAGACGATCTTCAATCACCTGGCCCGCGAGCAGGTGGCGCACGTGCCGTATGTGAACGACACGGTGGTGGTGTTCGTCACCGACCTGCCGCACATGACGGTGAGCATCACGACCGAGCAACTGGTGCGTTGGCGTCTGAACGTGGACGAGATCGAAGAGATCGCCCGCGAGAACCTGGACAACTACGCGCCCGACCTTGAGATCCAGCTGGTCGAGAGCAAGGAAGGCGGCAAGGCCGCGATCCTGGGCCAGCACGACGGCTATGACGCGGCACGCCTGCTCTTGGGCGGCTTGTGGGAGCGGCTGGCGCCGCAGCTCGGCGGCGACTTCTATGTCGCGACGCCGGCCCGCGACATGTTCATCGCCATCAGCCCCGAGCCGGCGAACTTCGTGCGTCGCCTGCAGAATCGCGTGCTGCACGACTACAAGCGTCTGCCCTACCCGATCACCCCCGACTTCTTCTACTGCACCCGCGACGGCGTGGCGGGAACCAAGCCCGAGCAAGCCGATCGCGACGCGGCCTGAGCAGCGAAGCGGGCCCGCTCATTCCCCTGATTACTCCACCGCAACATGGCGGCCCGTCGTTCTGCGACACGGGCCGCTGTTGCTTTGGCGCACTGGCGGGCAGGCCGGTTGCCGCCGGCCGCCCTTCGTAAAGTGCAGGGGGAGCGCCGCCCTCGCCGATGCTCTGACGGGCGCGTCTTGATGCACCCGGCGGAGCCGGGGCGCGAAGAGCAACACCACGCCCGGCGGCACGGCAAGCCGCGAGCAGCGCAGGAGGCGCGACAGCGTGCAGGGGTATCGATCACATCATGCGATGCGGTTCTGGGCCTCGGCTGCCTGTCTGGGCTTGGGCTGCGTGAGCTTGGCCGGGTGTGCCACGAAGCCGACGCCGCCGATGGCGGACACGAGCGCGACCAACGCAGGGCTGAACGCACTGGCGGCGGGTGATTCCGCCGCAGCCGAGACGCGCGAGCCTGCCGCCGGGGCGAACTACAAGCCCGGGACGCGGCTGAGCGAAACTGAACTCCAGAAGCTGGCCGAGGAATCGGCGATCGATCTGAACAAGGTGCTGGCCGAGCGGAATCAGCGTCGGGGCGACGCAGGCCAGGCCGACACACGCCGAGCACCCAGCCAAAGCAAACCCGCCGAGACGACCATCGCCGCGGGCGGGGCCGCCAGCGAGCCCAGCACGACGAGCGCACCGGCAGAGTCGGAGCCGACGCCGCCCGCACCGGAAGTGACCAAGCAAGCCGCGCCGACTCCCGAGGCACCGGTCGAAGAAGACCCACAGGCGAAGATGCAGCGTTTGGCCAATGAGCTCAGCGCACTGATCCAGAAGCGGATGGTGGCCTCGCCCGATCCCGTGCCTGATGTGCTCGCGCTGGCGGCGATCGACGCGCTCAAGCCGGGCGGCTCGGCCGCGCTGCCCGAGGGCGTCGACAAGTCACTCAGCCCGCCGGAACTCAAGGCGGTGAATGCGGTGCGCGATCTGATCCGCGGCCTCGTGGGCGATCCGGCGACAGCCCGCGACCCGGCGAAGGCGGCGGATCGCGTGATGGATGTGCTCAAGCAACTTGCGCAGAGCAAGCCGCTCGCGATCGCGCGTGCCGCACTGTGCAGCAAGGTGAACGGCTTTGGGCAGTACACGCCGCTGGGCGGCAGCGCGTTCCTCGCGGGCGGGACGTCGAAGGCGATCATCTACACGGAAATCGACGGGTTCTCGCATCGCGACGAGGTGAACTCGGGTGAGCCGATGTACGCCGTCGAACTGTCGCAGGAGGCCGCGCTGTTTCATGCGGGTGACAACACGCTGCAGTGGCGCTGGCCGGAGCAACAGATCCGCGAAGTGAGCCGCAACAAGCGGCGGGACTTCTTCGTGATCCGCCAGATCGACCTGCCGCGCAATCTGACCGTCGGGCAGTATGTGCTCAAGGTGACGATCCGCGACAAGGTGGACGCCAAGGCGGTGGCGCAGACGAGCCTGCCGATCACGATCGTGGCGGATCCGACGCTGGTGACTGCCAAGTGAATCAGAGCGCGCTTAGTGCGGATGATGCATTCGCGCTCGGCGTGTCGCGGCTGCGTCGTCCTGTGCCGCCCGCGCCGATCGAGTGCTTCGAACTCACACACCCGCTCGTGCCCAGTTCGCTCGATGGGCTGACCATCCTGCATCTGACTGACTTGCACATCCGGCGCAGTCGGCCGTTCACACCCATCGTGCGGCGGCTGATGCACGCGCTCGCAACGACACCGGTTGATCTGATCCTGCTCACGGGCGACTACAGCAATCGCGGCGGCGACGAAGACGCCGCGCTGCACACGCTCGGCGCGCTGGCCGCGACGTGGCGCACGCGGCTGGGGGCGTATGCGATCGTGGGCAACCACGACACGCCGATCTTCATGGCGCGGCGGTTTGACGTGCCCGGCGTCACGTGGCTCGGAAATGAGCCGCTGGATCTGGCACAGGCACCGATCCGCCTGCTGGGCGCGAACTGGCCCGAGGACATGCTCGCGCTGGCGGTGCGGGCGGGACCGACGCCGCCCGGGCGGCTGGCGCTGACGCTGCTGCACTACCCGAGCATGCTGCCGGCGCAGGCGACGTTTGGGCTGCCGCTGAGTTTCGCGGGGCACACGCACGGCGGGCAGTTTCGCGCCGGACAGTCGTGGGCCCCGCACACGAGCTGCGACATTCCGGGCACGATGGCCGCGGGCGTGCTGCGTGTTGATGACTCGCTGTGCGCAGTCAGTCGCGGGCTGGGCGATGCGGTGCTGCAACTGCGCGTGATGTGCCCGCCACAGGCACCGCTGTATACGCTGCGACGCGGGCCGCTGCCGCCGGCACGCGCGCGGGGTGAGATGACGCGAATCGCGGCGTGGTGATGCGATGCATCGGCCACTCACTCAGCATCATCGGCGTGCTCATCTTGCTCGGCCGCACGGCCCCAGAGTTCTTCGCCCGGGTGGCGGGCGGCGTACCACGCGCTGGTAACGCGGCGCAGTTCAGCCGCGAAGCCGATCGCGCCCAATCGATCGACATCAAGCACGGCAGTGAGGCTGGCGTTGTCGACATCGAGTTGCAGCACCTTCACGCCGGTGCGCTCGGCCAAGGCTTCGGCTGCCGCGACCACCGTGGAGCGAATCCGCGGATCCGCGAGCGGCTCGCCCTGCAAGGCTCGAAGTCGGACGCGCGTGGCCTTCATGCCGCGATGATACGAAAACCCCGACAACGCATCGCGGATCAGGTTCTGTTGAACAGCGCTCACAGCGGCGCGGAGACGGGCTTGGCTGGGCTGTCGGTGCGATTCTTGTTCTTGCCCGACTTGGACTTGGGCTTGGCCGCGCCCGCCGAGCCGTCGCCGGAGAGCTTGTCGAGCAGTTGCGCACGCAGCGCCGCGTCGGGGTTACCGTCAGAATCCAGCGGCCCGACGAGGTGCAAACGGGCCTTGCCCTCGGGCGTGGCGGCGACCCACAGAATCGCCCACGCTTCGGTGTCGGGCTCGCGCTCTTCAAGCCACGCCCGCACGTGCTCGCCGAACTCAGCGGTGTCCGAGGGCGTCGTGCCGCAGGCGTTGCGAAGGGTGGCGACGAGCTCGATCTCATCGGCGTCAGCGGCCCGCCACGGTGCTTCGCCGACGATGTTGATGCCCAGACGCTCAAGCCGCTTGCCGTAGGTCCGCAGCATGGTTGCGACATCGGGAGCAAGCGGCGGGCGGAGTTCGTTGACCATCACGACGCGCTTGCCTGCAACCTGAGCGACGAGCGAATCACGCGAGAGGGTCGGTTCGTCGATGACGGGGGCGGCGTCGGGCGCGGACTTGGGGAGGGTCTTCTCGACGCGGTCCTGGATCTCAAAGAGCTCGCGCTGGGCCTTCTCCATGATCGCGGCGAGCTGGGCCTGCGTCTGCAGCACCTTCTGCTGCGCCTCGGCCTGGGCCTCGGGCGGCAGTTCGCGGATCCACGCCGGCATCGCCTCGGCGGATGTGGGCAGCGACGCGGCAATCGGGCCAATGCCCGCGGGCGTATCGAGCGTGGCGATCAAGCCGTCGTTGCTGATGGAGAATGCGGGTGCCGTGACGCTCGCGACCTGCGGCGTGCTGGATGACGACTTGCCGAAGCGCACGCCGAAAAGCACGATCGACGCGACAACGAGCGCGGCGACGAGCGGCACGGTGGCCTTGGGCGCGTTGGAGTACTCACGCCGCAGGCGACGCCCCGACAAACGCGCGTTGGCCCGATCGCGGGCCTGATCAACGCGCTTGCGGGCACGCTCGAGCTGCTCGGCGGCGGAAAGACGCGGACCCGCGACGCGCACGCCCTCGGTGCCGCGCGAGACCGCGCCGATCTTGATGCCGCCGATGTTGATACCAGAGAACGTCGATCCGCTTGCGTTCGCGGCCGCTCCCGCGCCGGCGGCAGGACGAGCGGCATCGCCCTCAACATCAAACTGCCCGGTCCACCAGTTCTTCAGGCTGATGCGCGGCTTCGAGGGAATCGCGCCGGCGGCCGCACCAACGCCAGCCGCGGCCGCACCGATGCCTGCGCCCGCCCCTGCGCCGATTCCAGCGGCGGCCTGTCCTGCGACGCCCGCGGCGACATTCGCCGCAGCCGCACCGGCGGCAGCGACATTGGGGATCTCCACGTTTGGGATCGGAGGCGGCACGACCGACGCCGCGGCGGCGACGCGCGCTGCTTCACCAGCGTTCTGCATCGAGCGCGGCAGGGGCGGCATCTCCGGCTGCGGCGCGGGCTCGACCACATCCGTCTCGAGCATCTCGCGCATGCTGGGCAGATCAGCAGGACGCACCTTGAACGCATCCGGAGCGCGGCGGACCACGTCCAAGTCGGCGAGCATCGCCGCGGCGGTCGGATAGCGCTTGTCGTAGTCGGTCATGGCGCGCCGGATGATCCAGCGGATCGCCTCCGGGCAGCGCTTGCTGATCTGGCTCAGCGCGCCGTGGGCCGGGAACGAGTTCTCCATGATGGCATAGAGCACCGCGCCCGCGGCGAAGATGTCGAACTTGGTGCCGTCGACGTCCTGCACCTTCACGCCGCGGAGCGCGAGCCGCACCATCTCCGGATCGCGGAAGTACTCGGTGCCGTGCGTGGTGAGCGTCATCGCCGAACGCAGCGGCGTGACGAGGCCGAAGTCGACGAGGTGCGCGTGCTGCTTGCCGGGCGTGCCGTCAACGATGATGTTGTCGGGCTTGACGTCCTTGTGCCACAGCCCGCCGCGGTGATAGGTCGAGAGCGTGCCGAGCAAGTCGGCGGCGTAGCCCATCGCGACGCCAAGATGCTGGTCATCCAGCCCCGCTGCGCCGACCGACGCGGGCGCGCTCTCGGCGTGCAACTGCTGCACGACGAACGTCAGCGGCTTGCCCGGCACATACCGCATCACGTAATAGAAACGCTCACCCGTGAGCTCATGGTCGAGCACCAGGCCGAGCTTCTTGGCGGCGTCGAGTGCGCGACTCTCGCGGACGATCTGCGGGAGTGTGCTGCCGTCCTTGAGGCTGAAGGACTTGATGACCACCTGATCGACGCCCAGATAGCCGGCGCGTTCGAGGCTCGCGGCCTTCACCGGGTCAGGCTCGGCGATGTAGAGCTTGCCGCCCGAGCCGCCGCCCGCCATCGACCCGACGATCGTGTAGCCATCGAAGATGCCGGTGCGCTTGCTGGGGCCGTCGCTGGTGGGCGCGGCGGCGACAACCTCGGGCAGTCGCTCTTCCAGGCCTTGCACCACCGCGCCCGCGCCGATGAGCTTGAGCGGATGACCGACGAGCATGCGATAGACGCACAGCCCGCCGACCTTGGCTTCAGACTTGAAGGCTTCGACAAAGTGCTTGGACGCCGACCAGCGGCCGATGATGACCGCGCCGAGGATCATGGGGATGTAGACGATCGTCAGGATGAGCGCGCCGACCAGACGCAGCGCGTCGGACACTTCGCCCGCGATGAACGCGCCGATCTGGCGCAGCACCCAGCCGATGGCCTTGAAGACCGGGACGATAACGAACATCACAATGAACACGCCAAGCACCACGGCCAACACCAGGCCGAGCAGCGTGAGCAAGATAACTGATCCGGTGGAGTTCATGGCCGACCTGCCTTGCCGACACTGCGTACATGAGCGGGGCTCGAAGCCCGTTTCCGTACGCCGAAGACCCTCGCCGCGATCGCGTCAGCGCTCGCTCAACCGATCCGCCTGATCCTGACGACGCAGTTCCATCTGGCGGTGGTAGATCTCGGCGATGGCCTCGTCGAAAAGTGCGTCGTCCCGCTGCGGGTCGGTTTTGGGATTTTTCGCCAGGCCATTTCGCGCCGCTTCCGCCCGTTCGTCTTCCGTGAAGGAATAAAGCAGGATCATCTGCTCCAGCCGCGCCCGCAGAACATCGCGCACGCGGGCCAAACGACGGCTGACGGTGGGTTCACTGATTCCAAGATCCTCGGCGACTTCCTTGCCCGGCTTGCCGTCGAGCACACGCATGCGATAGATCGAGAAGTCGGTGAAGTCCGACTCCTTCTGCACGAGCCGAATGGCGGCTTCAACCTTGGCGCGAAAGACCGCGGCCTCGTAGGCCTCATCGGCGCTTGCGCCCGCGGCGGCCTTCATCCATGACTCATCAAACTCGCCGGCTTTCTTGCTGCCGCCACGCTTCTGTGCGCTGCGACGATCCATCTCGTCGCCCAGCACGTGCTTGGCAATCGCCAGCAGCCACGTCGAGAAGCGTGCCCCGCGCGCGGGGTCATAGCGATCGATCGATTCGGACAAGGCGGCCAGCGTTTCCTGCGAAAGATCGCGGACAGTCTCGCTGCCGATGCGACCCTTGCCCCACTTGGCGAGCTGGCCGCGGACCACGGGGCCGAAGATTTCCCAGAGTTCAAACCACGCGGCCTGGTCATTGGACCGCAGGCGCGAGATGAACCCGCTGGTGACGGACGAAAGCATCAGCCACGACCCCCACAGGCCACGACGGCCTGAATGCCGACACCGATCGCGCATGCCACGTTCGTGCGCTCAGGCGGTTGGTCGGAGTTGTCCGTCTGGTCTTTCATGCACACCCGCGTGTCGCCGCACAGACCGGGAGACGCCGCCCGCTCGTCCCACCCTCATCAACAGTATCCGAACCCGGGCAAACCGCAAGGATGGGGGAGGCTGAGTCGACCGCCGAGGCACCCCGAGAGCGGCACAAACCCACCCGAGCGCGGCGTTCGGGGGCCGATCGTGCCCGAGAACTCAGTTCCGAGTTACACGCCCAGCATCAGCAGGCGGGGGCGGGACCGCGACGACATGATGTTGCGGGCCGCGTTCGCCGGATCAAGTGACGCGTGGCGCGGATCGTGCTCAATGCCGACAAGACCAGCGAGCGGGGCGTCGGCGGCGAACGTGAACGCCGATGTATCGAGGCCAAGCACGCTGGCCCCGTGCGTGGTGATCATGGCGAGAAGGTCACGCGGGTCGGCGGCATCGCGCGCGTACAGACGCCGCGCCTCGTCGAGCGTGGACATGCCCACCAGATCGGTGCCCGCCTCGGGGGGCAGATTGATCACCGAGTCCGTGCCCAGAGCGACGGGCACGCCCGCGCGCATGAGATCGCGATAGCGGTGCGGCCCGAAGTGTTCGTGGTTGCCGAAGTACTCGCTGGAGCGCGGGCAATACGCGGCCGTCGCGCCGTGCCGCGCAAGCACGGCGATGTCCGCGTCGGAGAGATCGTTGAGGTGCACGCTGAGCATGCGTGCACGAGCGAGGTGCGCTTCAAGGTGTGCGACGGGCGTCTTGCCGCGCCCGATGAACTCAAGGGCGCTTTCGTCCCAGATGCCGATCTCCTCAAGCATCGTGCGCTTTGGGCCGTCGCCCTGGGCGATGAAGCGGCGTTCCTCGGGCGTCTCCGCCAAGTGTGTGCAGAGCGGCACGCTATAGCGCTGGCTGGCCTCGACCGCGAAGTCATAGCCGCGCAGCGAGACGGAGTACGGCGCGTGCGGCTGAATGCCGACCCGCACACGCCCGTCATGGCGCGCCGCATGGTTCGCCGGCGAACCCGGGAGAAGTCCTTCACGCTCAAGCCGCGCGAGCAGGGCACGCATCGCGTCGAGCGCCCACGTTTCCCCTTTGCCGATGCCGAAGTACTCGATGTAGCCAACGCCGAGCACGGGCGCATTGCGCAATGCGTACAGCGCGGCGGCGGTCGGACCGGCACGCGTCGCGCCGCAGATATCGCCGATCGCAACCACGCCGCCGGCGAGCGACAGCGCGATGCCGCGGCGGACAGACTCGCCGATCGACGCGTCGTCCTGGCGGCGATTGCGCACCACGAGCTTCACGAAGGGACCAAAACCGAGTCCCGGATCGTGCGGCGTGGGCCCGATGTGCGTCAGATCCAGATGCGTGTGGGCATTGACGTACGCAGGCGTCAGCGTTGCATGGACGCGCACGCGCCGAACATCGCGGAGATGCAGTGCGGCCGCGCGTGCATCGACCTCCTCACTTGAGCCCGCCGCCAGCACGCGCATCACCGCACGCGGCCATGACGCGTAGCGCGGCTCACGCGCGGGAGCGAGCGAGAGCAAGAGCGACCCCGGCGCGGCACAGACCGATTGCGCATCGACGACCGCATCGGCATCAAGACGCAGCAGCGTGCCGTCGGTGATCGCGGGAAGAAAATCGGGCGAGAGGTGGTGCATGGCAGCGCGTCGGACGGGCCTCAAGGGCCGCGTCGATGATACCGCGCCGTCACTCGCGGACCGCGTGCTCCCAGCGGGTCTTGAGATCGTGTTCGACCTTGAGCAGGTCGAGCACCTTGCCGACGACGAAGTCGACGATCTCATCGATGGACTTGGGGAGCAGATAGAAGCCCGGGTTGGTCGGGGCGATGATCGCGCCCGCGAGCGTGAGCGTGCGCATCGCCTCGATGTCGATGAGGTTCAGCGGCGACTCGCGATGACAGACGATGAGCGGGCGACGCTCCTTGAGCGTCACCATCGCCGCGCGCGTGAGCAGGTTGGAGCCAGAGCCGCTGGCGAGAGCGCCGAGACTGGTGGAACTGCACGGCAGCACGACCATGCCGTCGTGCAGGAAGCTGCCGCTGGCGATGACCGCGCCGACATCCTTGTTAGGATGGATCACCAGCCGCTTGGCATAAGCGGCGGCCATCTTCTTGTCGCGCGCGAGCGCGGGCACCATGCTGGCCAGATCGATGGTCTTCACGCCCAGTTCGTCCCACAGCAGACGCTTGCCGTAGTCGCTGACGACCAGATGCACCTCGGCGTCGGCGCGCAGGAGTTCTTCGAGCAGACGTCGCGCGTAGATCGCCCCCGAAGCGCCGGAGACGCCGAGGACAAACCGACGCGGACGAATCGGACGGGCGGGCTTGCTGGGCATGGTGAACCTCTGGCTGATCGTTGCAGCCCAGCGCGGAGCGGGCGCAGCGGCTTGGGCACGTTGGGGGACACGCCCGGGCCGGTCCCGTTTGGCGTTGTGAGCGTCAGCGGGTTCGACCCAGCACACGCATTGGTTTCGCGCCCGGGTCGAACAGTTCTGGCCGGACGGTGCGGGTCTGAAGGCTCGGGGCAGGCAGCGTGGGTCGGGCCGCGCGTGGCAGGCGAGAGTTTCCAGTGAACTTCGGGCCTCGGCCGATAATCCCCCTTCGCGGCGCGGGCCCGTCGGGCTTATCGTTCGCGCAGGTCGCTTTCCGGCCTTGGCCTCTGTGTCTTGGCTGGCCTGACCTGTTTGGTGATTGCTCCCCGCGGGCTCCGCACGCCGCCGGGCCAGTTCTGCTGAGGTGCCTCCCGATGAAGACGAACCACGATTCTGCGATTCCTTCCGCCCGTCGCCTCGCGCCTGCCGTGCTGGTCGGCCTGCTGGCCTTGGCTGGTGCGCTGCCCGGGTGTGCCGGCTACGCCACGTGGCCTCCGGTGCAGGGGCACACGCTCGCGACCGCCGACCCCAACGCCCCGATCGTGCAGGACGCGATGGTCGTCGCGCTCAACGCCGCGATCGAGAAGTATCCGGCGATCGGCAATCGTCCGATCGCGATCAATCTGCCTGCGGGCGTGACGCGCGGCGTGTATGAGTCGGTCGCCAGCCGCACCAACTCCGCCGCCCTGACACCCGAGAACGCCCCCACTCATGCCGTGTACCACGTCGCACGGGTGTGGGTGCGCGGCTGGAGCGCGATGGTGGACATCGTGCTGCCCGTCACCACGCCCTCACGCGGCATGGCCACCCCCGAATATCGCGGCGTGACCATTCACCTCAAGGGCGATTCGTCGCCCATGAAGTTCAACCTCGCTCAGGAATGGCAGCCGGGCACCGTGCCGACGCCGGAACTGAACTACCTCGGCGGCGACGGCACTGCCGCGACCGCGCCTGCCGCGCAGTAAGTTCAGCGCGACCGCTTCACTGCTTGGGCACTTCGACGAGCACCGACTTCTTCAAGTCGGTGTTCTTCTTTTTGCCCTCGGCGTCGCGGACGACCTGGCGCTGACCCATGCCGTTGACGAGGTAGTACGGGTGCTTGCGCCGGGCCTCGCGGATGTCTTCGCTCTCTTCGCCGTCGGGGCCTTGCAGGTCGTTGTTGTTGAAGAGGCCGATGGTGACGGTGGAGCGTTCGGGGCCGTGGTAGTAGAACGCGAGCTCGCCGCCGCGCCGCAGTTCGAGTGCGGCAGCCTCGGCGGCCTTTCGGAACTCCGCGAGTTCTTCCTTGCTCGGCGTGACGCGATCCGGGCGGCAGTAGACGCAGACTTGCAACGTGTACTTGGCGTCGTTGCCGAAAATCTTGCGGGCGTTGCGCAGATCAAGATCGGGGATGTTGCCCGGCTCGCCGCGCATCAGCGGCGGCGAGAGGAACGCGCCCGCGAAAGGCCGCACATCGCCGACGCTGGCGCCGCGCACGCGCAGCAGTTCCTTGGTGGCGTTGGCATCCTCGTAGGAATCAAACGCACCGAGCGCGACGACGCGCACCGAGCCGCGCCGCGTCACATAGGCATCGCTGAAGCCGACACTGCTGCGTGCGAAGGTCAGTGCTTGATTCGCCGCGTCTTCGCCCTCGGCGTTGATGGTGGCGAGCACGATCACCCACTTGCCCGCGTTGGGAGCATCGGCGGCCTCTGGCGCGGCAGCAGCCGCGGGCGCGATCGTCTTGCCCGGCGACGCGAACACACGCTTGGCCTCTTCCTGGGTTGCGGTGGGCGAACTGGCAGGCTTGCCGTTGTCCTTCTTGCCTTGAGGCGCTGCCGCGGGCTTCTGCGGCTCACTCGCGCGCGGGCTGCCGTCGGTCGCCTTGTCCACGTCGCCTTGCTGGCATCCGGGCATGCATGTCGCCACGGCGATCGCAGAGAGGATCGGAAGGACTCGGCTCAGTCTCGCGTGGCCCAATCCGGCTCGGCTCAATCCAGACGCTCGCATCCGCAACTCCTTCGGGGTCGTGCTCATCGAACGCGTCATCGTTGGAGGGGTGCGGCGGTCGCGCCGACGCGACGAAGACCCTTTCGCGGGCGGCGCGGCCAAGTTCCCCATTTCAACGCGCGTGAGGCACGTTCCACAAGCACACGGCGCACCCCTTGCGCAACCCACCCAACCTGGGTCCGAGGAACCCCCTGACTTGAGAAGAGTTTGAAAGTTTTCGCTGCGTCCCGTTCGGTGTTATTCGATCTAAAGCCATGACACGTAAGCACTTATCCATCACAGGAAACAGTGACCCCGTTTTGGAGTCCGAACGCGGGCGGCGTCGATAGGAACTCCGGAGTTTGAACGAAAAGCCCCGCGATTGGGTGGGGCCAGGAGAAAGCCACGATGCAAGGAGTTTCGTTCAGTTCGGCGACGGCGGCAGGTCGCATCACCGGTGTCCAGCCGGTGCGCGGACAAGCCAACGCCACGCCGGTTGAGCCCGTCGCGCCGGTGCAGCGCGGCGGTGATCAGGTCGAGGTCTCCCAGATCGCGACCTTTCTCAGCGCGTTGCGCGATGTGCCGTCGATCCGTCAGGACCTTGTCGACAGCATCCGCGCCCAGATCGCCGCGGGCACCTATGACACGCCCGAGCGCCTCGACGCGGCCCTGAACGGGCTGGTCGATGATGCCTCAACCGACACGTTCATCACGCCCGACGCGAACGCCGGCAAGAACGTGAACGACGCAGACCACGACGGCGACCGCCGCTGAATCGGCACGAATGGCCGACGGCCCGCCTGGTTGATTGAAAGACCGTTTCTACATCGCGCATCCCCCGCCTCCTGAACGCAGCCCAGAGACAGAGAGAGACACGAGAGAGAGAAGGCAGGCAGAGAGAGACAAGGGCTCAGGAGACAGGTCTGGAGAGAGACCTGATCGAGCACGCCGCAAGGCACGACAAGCGCACTTCTTCGCCGACGCCGGGTGGGTGGACCCGGCGTCGACTTTTTTTGGACCGCTCGTTTCGCGCTGGTTACGCCTTCTCGCGCACGACGCCCTTGCCCTTGACGATCTCGCCGATGACGTAGACCGTCTCGCCGAGTTTCTCGAGTTGCTCCTTCACCGATTCGGCGAAGGCGGGGCGGACGATGACGCAGTAGCCGATGCCGAGGTTGAAGACCTGCTTCATTTCAGCGTCGTCAATTTTGCCGTGCTTTTGCAGAAACGAGAAGACGGGCGGCACGGGCCAAGTCGAGCGATCGATGATGGCATCGCAGCCGGGCGGGATGCTGCGGACGAGGTTGTCGGCCAAGCCGCTGCCCGTGATGTGGGCCATGCCGCTGATGACGTGCTTGACCTTGTAGTTGCGCTGCAGGCGGACGATCGAATCGGCGTAAATGCGCGTGGGCGTGAGCAGCACCTGGCCCAGTGTGGGCAATGCGCTCGCGGCCTTGCCAGCCTTGTCACTCTTGCCTGATTTGGTTGTGGCCTTCGCGGTCGACTTCCGCCGCTTGCCCTTGGCGGGCGCGGGCAGGACATCCTCGTACACGCGATGCAGATCAAGCCCGGCGTGGGCGACGACCTTGCGCACCAGGCTGTAGCCGTTGGAGTGAATGCCGCTGCTGGTCAGACCCAGCACCACATCGCCGGGTTGCACGCGCGTCGGATTCACGGCCCGCGCGAGCTCGACGACGCCGACGCAGAAGCCGGCAAGGTCAAAGTCGCCCTTGGCATAGACATCGGGCATGTTGGCGGTTTCGCCGCCCAGAAGGGCGCAGCCTGACATCTCGCAGCCGGTGGCGATGCCGTCGACGATCGCGTGCAGCATCTTCTTGTCGACCGTCGGCACGGCGATGTAATCAAGGAAGAACAGCGGCTCGGCACCTTGGACGATCAGGTCGTTCACATTCATCGCGACCAGATCGATGCCGACGGTGTTGAACACACCGAGGTCGGCGGCGAGCTTGACCTTGGTGCCCACGCCGTCGGCACACGCGACGAGCACGGGGTCTTTGTAGTTGCGTTTGAAGAGCTTCTCGTTGAAGTCGAGGCGGAACAGCCCTGCGAACCCGCCGGGGTTGGCGATGACGCGCGGCCCGAAGGTGCGACGCATCACCGCGCCGAGCGAGTCGGTGAAGGAATCCTTCTCGTGGATGTCAACGCCGGCGGCGGCGTAGGTGAGGCCGGAGGGAAGCTTGGGCATACCTCTAGGGTACGACCAGAACTTCTCACGGAGCCGGTCGCATAAACCAGAGAAGGCCCAAGGAAACTGTTTGGCCCTAGAATCACTTTCACGCCCGGGGGGCAGAGCCCGCAGGGCTGGTTTCAACTGGAGGAGCACCGATGGCGAGCCGTCTGTTCACGTCTGAATCCGTCTCGATGGGCCACCCCGACAAAGTCGCCGACCAGATCTCTGATGCGATCCTGGACGCGATGATCGTCGACGATCCCTACTCGCGCGTCGCGTGCGAGACGCTGTGCGCCACCGGCCTCGTGGTCGTCGCGGGCGAAGTGACGACGCGGACGTACGTGGACATCCCCGAGCTCGTCCGCCGCACGGTGCGCGAGATCGGCTACACCAGCGGCGACATGCGTTTCGACGCCGAGTCGTGCGCCGTGCTGGTCGCGCTCAACAAGCAGTCGCCCGACATCGCCATGGGCGTCGATCGCGAGGGCGCGGGCGACCAGGGCATGATGTTCGGCTTTGCCTGCAAGGACACGCCCGAGTTCATGCCGCTGCCGATCCAGCTTGCCCATCGCCTCGTTGAGCAGCAGGCGGCGATCCGGCGCGAGAATCGCGTCAGCGGCCTGCGCCCCGACGCCAAGAGCCAGGTGACGGTCGAGTACGAGAACGACCGGCCCGTGCGCGTCGACACCGTCGTGCTCTCGACGCAGCACGACCCGTACTGGAACGAACGCCAGGGCGAACTCAAGAAGGAGATCGTCGAGCACGTGCTCAAGCCCGTGCTCAAGGAGTGGTGGAACCCGGGCATCACGGTGCACGTGAACCCCACCGGCCGCTTTGAAATCGGCGGGCCGCACGGCGACACCGGCCTCACGGGCCGCAAGATCATCGTCGACTCCTACGGCGGCATGGGCCGGCACGGCGGCGGCGCATTCAGCGGCAAGGACCCGACCAAGGTCGATCGCTCGGCCGCGTACATGTCGCGCTACATCGCCAAGAACGTTGTGGCCGCGGGCCTGGCCGATCGCTGCGAGATCCAACTCTCGTACGCCATCGGCGTCGCCGAGCCGACCAGCGTGTACGTCGACTGCTTCGGCACCGCCCGGGCCGACGAGGGCAAGATCAGCAAGGCGATCCGCGAGACGTTCAAGTTGACGCCGCGCGGCATCATCGAGGCCCTCAACCTCCGCACGCCCATCTACGGCGCGACGGCCAAGCACGGCCACTTCGGCCGCGCCCCGGGCCAGATCACGTTCAACGGCAAGAAGTTCGACGCGTTCACCTGGGAGCGCACGGACAAGGCCGAGCAGCTCAAGAAGCTGTGCATGTAAAGGCCGAGCACGCGTCGCGGAACGCTGCGGACGCTTGCGACGGACAACTCAGGACTGATGACGACCGGCCGTCTCTCGCGAGGCGACCGGTTTTTCGTTGGCGTGTGTGAGAGAGCACGATTGCAGCGGAACAAAAATGGAGCCGCCCGGGTTGTGCCCGGGCGGTCCCCTCCTCCGGCAGCTCGACGTTTCCGCGTGAGCGTGCGCCTCGAACGCTTCCCTTCGCCGCGGGCTCTCCCGCACCACGGCGATCTCCTCTCTCTGCCTGCACGATGTCCACACGCGCGCCGCTGATTGCGAATCGCGCATCGCGGCGCGGAGCAAGCCCAATGTGTCGATCCATCAGGAACCGACGCGGATGCGGCTGAGCATCGCGGGCTTCTCGCGAGGCGAGAGTTCGGTCACGCGCAAGCCGTGGCGCACCACGACGTGCTTGAAGAGCGTGTCGCTGATGCGCGTCGTGGTGACGCGCTCGGCGGGCTCATCCTTGTGCGCCAAATCAAACACGAGCAGCATGCGATCCGCGCCCAGATGCATCGGCACGGAGATCGCCATGGGCGTCGAATCACCGATGCCGCCGCCGGGGCGGCCGAAGGTTGCGCCTTCGTCGGACTCAAAGAGGACGCTGTGCCCAATCTTGGAGCAGATGGCAAACTCAGTTTCGTCGGTCGTGCGCGGCACGAAAGGCTCGTCGGGCGCCACGGCATGCTGATATGCCGTCGCGAGATCGGCAGGCGGCGAACCCGCGCCGGTGCCGCTGCCTGTGGCGAACCATGTGATGGCCGCGGCCACGCCGATGAGCGCCGCGCCGCCGCCCCAGAGCCAAGGCATGCCGGGCAGAACCGGGCCGGTGCCGGGACCGGAGCCCGCGCCGGGCTTGGGCAAGTCGGCGATGTTCGGCGGGGGTGACGGCGAGAACGCGGTCGCCAGCGACGCGGCCAACTCGCGCTGTGCCGCAACGTCAGCCGCGAGCGATGCGTCCGCGCTCATCTGCTGCTCGAACGCCTCGGCCTCGGCGACG
This sequence comes from Planctomycetota bacterium, assembly GCA_033763695.1. Classification (GTDB taxonomy): domain Bacteria; phylum Planctomycetota; class Phycisphaerae; order Phycisphaerales; family UBA1924; genus JANRKB01. The sequence continues at coordinate 24,020 of JANRKB010000013.1, forward strand.
GACATCTCGCCTTGGACGAAGCGGTCCACGGCGTGCATGCGCTGCTCGAGTTGGTCCCAGGACGTGGACATCAGCTTTTCGTTTCGCCTCCGCGCTGGGGGCGGTTGATCATCTGGCCTGCGCGAGACTTGGCGGCGGTGAGTGCCGTGGCGAGTGTGCCGCGCCCGCGAAACACGTGGCTCATCGCGGTCCCTTCGGGGATCGCCATGAGTTGGGAAATGTCGCGATAGGAGAGCCCCTCGACGCAGCGGAGCAGCACGCACGTGCGGACGATCGGATCAAGCGCCTGAAGCGCGTGCGCGAGATGGTCGTCGAGATGCTCGCGCAAACCTTCGAGCGAACCCGCGGCACCGCCGACTCCTTCTGCGCCGCCGGCCCCGCCACCCAGACCGGTCCCCTCCGGACGGTCTGGGCGGCCTGCGATCGGGGTCTCGTGCACGTCAACACGCACTCCGAACCGGCGTGCCCTGCGGCGTTCTCCTCTGCGATGATTGAGCGCGACGTTTCGCACAATCTCTCCCATCCAAGCCCGGAAACTCGTGCCGGGCTGAAACGAACCAAGTTTTTGCAGCCCGATGATGGCCGCCTCCTGCACCACGTCGTCCGCGTCAGAGCGGTGCAGGACAATGCCGGCGGCGATCAGCCAGAGCGACGTATGCGCTCGGCGGAACTCCGCCTCAAAGTCCAACGCGACATGACGAGGACGCTCGGTCAACGGGGCCACCCAACAACAGCCTCCCCTGACCGACGCACCGCCACGGCGCGCCACCACCGACCAGCCGCCGGGGCGGACTGCCGGACTGGGAGTAAATGTCCGACGGGTCGGGATCTCATTTCACTTTTCCGAAGATCGGCTCAAAGTTGATTTTTCACAGAAAACCAATGGGATTTTGGCCCACTTTCCGGTAGCATGTGCCGGTCCAAGTCCGGTCGCGACTTGTTGAGGGCTTCACGCTATGGCTTCCGAGAACCACGCGAACGATCGCGCGCTGCTCCACGCTCGCCGTGCCTTCACGCTCATCGAGCTGCTGGTCGTTATCGCGATCATCTCGATTCTTGTCGGCATCATGCTGCCTTCGCTGAATCGCGCACGCGAGACGAGCCGCACCGTGGTCTGCGCCAGCAACCTGCGCCAGACGATGACGACGCTCTTCATGTACGAGCAGGACAACAAGGGCTTCTTCCCCAAGACGCAGGATCCGTCCTACGGCTTCGTCAATCCGTCGTTTGATCCGTCGCAGCAGCTTGAGAAGACTTGGGTCAACCACCTCACCAAGCTGCAGTACATCCATGCCGCGCTCGAGTCGCATGGCTTGCCCGAAATGCTCAAGTGCCCTTCGGGCATGAATCTCGACAACGACCCGACGTGGGCCGGGCATATGCCGCATTACGGCATGAACACGATGATCAGCCCGCCGGACAAGAGTGCGGCACGCCTGGGCCAGCGTTCGTTCTTCGGCAAGCGCTCGACCTATGGCGGACTGGAGGAGAAGAAGATCCTCGCCGTGGAATCACGCCAGACGACGAATCCGCGTGGCTGGTTCAGCGCGGGCAACGCCGACTGGATCTCGCCACGTCACGGCAACGGCCGCGGTGCGAACGTCGGTTATCTCGCGGGCAACGTGACCTATCGCGAAGGCGCGGTGAGTCCGACGCCGCTGGCCAGCGACGAGAGCAACCCCTTCGCACAGATCTACTTCGTGCGTCAGTTGCAGCCCTGATGGCATCGACTGCGACATCGTCGCGTCGTCGATGACGTGAAATTCACATTTGCACGCCTTACGCGCTCTTGGCTTTTTCGCCCACGAGCGCCTGCTCGGCCACGCGCGCTGGTGTCGGCTCGACCACCGGTGCCGCGGCGACCTTGGCGGCCGCGATCGCGTGCGCCTTGGCGTCGTAGGCGGCGGCCTGCTCTTCGATCTGCTTCTTTCGCGCGATCTTGATCGCGGTGACGGCGATGTACGACACGAAGATGAGCGTGATCGCGTACGTGATGCGGGCGCGTCCCATGGAGATCGCAACGCCGAGCGTGGCGAACGCCAGGCCGATGCCGTAGAGCACCAGCACCGCGCCCTTGACGCCCAGTGCCCGCTTGAGCATGTGGTGCAGGTGGTCGCTATCGGCAGAGCTAATGCTCTTGCCCGCCATCTTTCGGCGGACGATCGCAAGTGCCGTGTCAATCAGCGGGATGGCGTAGATGATCAGGCCCGCGAGCACGAGCTGCGTCTTGCCGGTGTCGCCCAGCGTCAGGACGATGACGATCGTCATGAAGCCCATGAGCAGCGAGCCTGCGTCACCCAGGAAGATCGTCGCGGGATTGAAGTTGTGCGGCAGGAAGCCCAAGCACGCCCCGAGCAGCGCCATGCACAGCACGATGCGCTGCGCGTCACGCGGGCCGTCATCGACGAGGGCAAGACCCAGCGCGACGATCAGCAGGCCCGCGGTGCAGATGGTGGTCGTGCCCGTGAGCAGGCCATCGAGGCCGTCGATGAGGTTGGACGCGTTGCACGCGCCGAGCACAAAGAGCGCGATGAGTGCCGTGCCCGTCCAGTAGATGAGATCAACGTGGATGAAGTCGGTGTTGAAGACGGGAATCGTCGCGGGCAGCGGCAGACTCCACGTCAGCGCTTCGTTGCCGAAGAACTTGCCGACCGGCGCCATCACGCCGCGGGCGACATTGACACCGACGTCGTCGATCGCGAGCGCGGCCGCGGCGAAGAGCTGCCCGCCGAGCTTGACGCGCGGGCTGATGCCCGTGACGTCGTCGATGAGGCCGACGACGACGATCGCGATCATGCCCAGGACGATCGACGGCCGCACGAGGCGCGGATCATCGAGGCCTTCGAGCACGACGCCGGGCGTGATGTCCTTGATCGCGTGATAGTCGACCATGCCGGGGACGAAGAGCCCGATGTAGCTCCACAAGATGCCCGCCATCAGCCCGAGGAACACGGCCGCGCCGCCCAAGTAGGCGATCGGCATGCGATGGACCTTGCGGGCCTCGCTCGGACGGTCGATCACGCCGTTGGCGACTGCGAGTCGGCGCATGATCGGCGTCGCGATCAGCGTGGTGAAGAATGCGATGACAAGGATCCAGACGTAGCCCTGAAAGATCGACAGCCGCGACGCGATCTCGGGGACGGCTTCGTCCAGCAGGCTCTGCGCGGGCGTTGTCGGAACGATGAAATCGTTGGACGTCGCCAGAGATGTCATACCCCAGAGGCTCACGCGGGCGTCTCTCCACACGGTTCTGTCGCAGACCAATCGCCGCCGCCGGGTCTCCCCGATCAACTGGCATCCATCGCCGTCGCCACGTCGCGGATCGTCTGCGTGAGCGGGATGCGCGGCACAAAGCCGATCGCCTCTCGAATGCGACGCAGGTCGGGCACCCTGGCCCGCAAATCTTCGAACCCCGACGAGAACGCCTGACTGTACGGCACAAGCCGCACTGTTGATCGTGAAGACAGCGTTCGGATCACCAGCTCCGCCAGCGACCCTATTGATATCGGCTCATCCGAGCCCACATTGAAGACGCGTCCCCAACACGCCTGCGCGCCCAGCAAACGCGGAAGCGACTCAACCACATCCCGAACATCGCAGAAACATCTGCTCTGCTTGCCGTCGCCATGCACATCGAGGGCCTCGCCCGCGAGCGCAGCTCGGACAAAGCGCGGCAGCACCATGCCGTAGTCACCGACCTGCCGGGGACCGACGGTGTTGAAGAACCGAGCGATGACCACGGGCAGGCCGTGCTGGGCGTGGTAGGCAAGGCCCAGGTACTCGTCGATCGCCTTGGTCATGGCGTAGGACCAGCGACCGACGGTCGTCGGGCCGTAGGTCACGTCGTCTTCTTCGGAGAACGGGGTCTTGGCCGACTTGCCGTAGATCTCGGAGCTGGAGGCGAGCAGCGTGGGCACGCCGACGCGGCCGTCGGAGGTCCGGGCCCGTGCCGCGAAGCGCATGAGCACGCTGGTCTCTTCGACGTTGGTATCGACGCAGCGGATCGGCTGACGCACGACCAGTTGCACCCCCACCGCCGCGGCGAGGTGGTAGATCTCGTCGATGGGCTCGTCGTTGAGCTGCGGCAGGGCGTCGCCGACGCGGGCCCGGATAAGGCGCACGCCGGGGGCGGCGTCGAGAACGGCGTTGAGATTGGAGGGCCGCCCGGTCGAGAGGTCATCGATCACGGTCACGCGATCGCCGCGGCTGCACAGGCGTTCGACGAGGTGCGAACCGATGAAGCCAGCGCCGCCGGTGACGAGCGTGTGGCGCGCAGAAGAACGCCGCGACCGTGTTTGATCGGTCGCGGCGCTGGATTCGGGCGTCAAGAGATGTCGACTCGGCAGGGTCACGCCGCCTCGTTGTTCTGATACTCGTGGGTGGCCTGGATGTTCTTCTTGAGGTAGCCGCCGGCGGAAGCCTTGACGCCGTTGACGACGACGCCGAGGAACTCGCCGCGTGCTTCGGAGAGTTCGTTCTTGATGCGGGCCACCATGCCGCGCTTCTCGCTGAAGGTCTTGATGAGCAGCAGCGAGGCATCGGCGCGGTTGGCGACGGCGACGCCGTCACCCGCGACCATGGCCGGGGCGACGTCGATAAGCACAAGGTCAAACTTGCCCTTGGCCTCGCGCAGCACGTTGGAGAACGCATCGGTCGAGAGCTGCTCAAAGGCGCGCTTCTCGCGCGAGCCGGCCGAGAGCACGGCAACCCGACCATCGGCGGTGCGCTGTAGCGCGCCCTCGAGGGTGGCCGAGCCGCTCAGAACGTCGGCCAAGCCGGGGCCGTCGCTGAGCGCGAAGACGCGATGGACCGCGGGACGACGGAAGTTGGCGTCGATGATGAGCACCTTCTGATCCGCCGCGGCACACGCCAGCGCGAGGTTGGAGATGACCGTGGTGGAACCCGAGCCGGGCATGCCGCCGACGACGACGAGCGTGCGATGGCCGGGGGTCTGCATGCGCTTGAGCACACCCGAGCGCAGGAGACGGAAGTTCTCGGCGACGACGCCGCGCGGACGATCGCGGAACGCGGTCTCGGGCGCGCCTTGGCCGGAGGGATCTTCGATGGCGTCGGGGATCCAGCCGAGCAGGCGTGTGCGCGGCAGGAGGTTGACGTCCGACGGGCTCTTGATGCGCTGGTCGATGACTTCGCGGAGCACGATCGTGCCGCTGACGATGCCGAGCAGACCCAGCACGCCCGCGGGGAGCATGATGAGCAGCTTGGGGAAGGAGACTTCGTCGGGGATGCGCTCGCTCTGGGCGATCACCACGCGCAGGCTTTCCTGCACCTGGCTGAGCACGTTGAGGCGCTCAAGCAGTTCGGCGGACTTGGACTTGGCCTGCACGGCGTCGGCGATCTGCTTGTCGAGGGTTTCGATGTTGCCGCGGATGCGGGTCAGATCCTGCTGACGCTTGGTGAGATCGATGCGCTGCTTGTCGAGGTCGGCGGTCTGGGCCTGGCGCTGGGCGTTGTTCTGCTTGTAGGTCTCGAGCTTGGCGTCAAAGGCCTTGCGGAGCAGGCGTTCGCGGGTCTCTTCGAGATTCTGCTTCACGCCGTCGATCTGGTTGGTGATCGACTTGAACTCACGATGCTCGGTGGTGATGCCGCGATTGCGCAGGCTCTGGAGCTGGCCTTCGAGGCGTGCGACGGTGGTGTTGAGTTCGAGCATGAGCGGATCGCGCTCGACTTCGGCACGCAGGTCGTCGCCGTAGCGGATGCCGCCGGCGCTCTGGAGTTGGTCCTCCATGTCCTTGATCTGGACCTTGAGGGCTTCCATCTCCTGGGTGAGCTTGATGATCTCAGACGAGACGAGCTGGAGGCGCTGACCGGTGTCCGATTCGCGCTGCTCCAACGAGTCGACCTTGTCGGTCTCGATCATGGCGTCGCGCGAGCGCTGCAGGTTCTTGATCTGCTGGTCGCGCGTCGAAACCTGCTGCTCAAGCAGACGCTTCTGATCGCTGACGCTCTGACCCGCCTGCTGGGTCAGTTCGGTCATGTACGCTTCCTTCACCAGCTTGAGCATGCCGGTGGCGTCCTTCTTGTCCTTGAAGCTCACCGACAGTTCGATCAGCGAGGTCTGCGACAGCACGCGGGCGCGCACGCGATCCTGTAGAGACAGCTTGGCCTCGGGCACGTTCACCGCTTCCTGGCCCGTGTTGGGATCCTGCTCCATGAAGTTGCGGATCCAGTTGGGCGCTTCCTGCAGCATGCGCGGATCTTCGACGGCACGCAGCAGCACGGTGTCGCCCATCATCTGGCGCACCTGCGTCTGCATGAAGCGGTCCATTTCCTGCTGGTTGGTGTCGCTGGCGGGCGTGTTGATCTGGCCGGCTTCGGTCAGCGGCGTGATACAGCGGAAGATGACCACCGGCTTCCAGACCGGGGCAAACATCGCCAACGCAAAGTGCGCGACCAAGCCAAGCACGCCGCCGACAACCACGGCGCCGACGAGCAGCCAGAGGTGGCGCTGGATCAGCTTGACGGGGTCGATGGCAACGCCGCCGCCGCCACCCGGGGCCGCGGCAGGCATGGCGGGCATCGCCGGGCGCGGGCCGCTGAAGGCCGGCGGGATGGGGGTGCCGCTGCTGCCGGGATTGCTGATACTGGTCATCGTGCCGTCCTTCTCGCTCGGCGGTCTCGCCGGAGCATTCCACCTGCAGATTCGCCGCCCGAGCGGTTGCTGATCCGGGCACCACGCCCGTCATTCCCACCCGACGCGGCAGCCTCCGAGAGACCACCCGCAGGCGCGGCAACATCCGGTCGGGGACCGTGCGCCGCCGCGCTTTCGTCAACATCGGCCCGTCCGGGGGCCGACTGTGCATTTGCTGAATCGGCCGGCGGGCAGTTACGCCCGCGGGCCACTTGGTGTTCTCTGTTTGTCGGCGAGACTTGCGCGATGCACGCCTTGCCGCGTCCGCCGTGCCCTCACAGACGGCACAGTCCGAACAATCCGAACCTGATCAATCACACTCCCGCATCGGCCTTCAGGGCTTCGAGTTCCTCGCGGGCTTGCTTGATCTGCTCCGCCGAGTTCTGCGGCGGAGCCATCTTGTTGAGGAACTCCTGAGCCTGCAGATACTTCGACTTGGCCTGATCCTTCTGGCCGGACTTGATGAGCATCTGCGTGTGGTGCGTCAGGATCGTCACTGCCGTGGCGCGGCTCGTTGCCTGCTGCAGTGCCGTCTCGAACGCCGTCTTCGCCGCGGCATAGTCGCCGTTGATCGTGAGGCAGTAGCCGAGCGTGTCATACACGTCGGCATTGGTCTCGCTGTTGGCCTCGAGGATGCTCACCGCCTGCTTGGCCTGTTCGACAGCCTTCTTGGGCTCATTCAGGAACTTGGCGTACGTGAAGGCGAGGTTGTTGCGCATCTCCCAGTCCTTGGGGAAGCGTTCGATGGCAACGACCCAGATCTCGACCGCCTTCTTGTAGTCGCCGTTGGTGTAGTAGTACGGCGCGAGCGTGCGATAGACCTGCAGGAGCAGGTTCTCATCCTTGGTGGCAAGCAGTTTGGTCAGAGTCTCAACACCCTTGGCCTCGCCCTCCTTCGCCAGCATGAGCTGCTGCGAGCGGAAGTACTGGATCCACTCGTTGCGGAAGTTCTCGCGCTCCAGACCCGCAAAGAGCAGTTCGATGTCGGCGGGCTTGAAGACGCGGCGCACCTGGCCGAACCAGTTGAGCGTGCGACGCAGATCATCCGCGGGAATCAACTTGAACGACGCGGCGGCGTCGCGACGGGCCTCGAGCGGCTTGCCACGGCGGGCCAGCACGAGCGAGCGACCCGCGAGCAGCGCCGAGTTGCCGTCGATCTTCGCCTTCACGCGATCAAGCAGCTTCTCAGCCTTCTCCAGGCCGATAGCGTTGTTCGCGGGCAGAACGTTGAGGTAGAAGTCCAACGCCTGCAGCACCACAAAATCCTCGTCGCTCTTCTTGACCGCCGCGTCGACGAACGGCATGGCGCGTTCGGTGTCGCTGAGGTTCGAGAAAAGCGTCGCAAAGCCGAGGATCAGGCGCACGTCATTGGGGCGGCGCGAAATCGCTTCGTTGGCGACTTCGTTGGCCTCGATGGCGCGGCCGTCGGCGATGAGCCGGGCCATGAGCTGTTGGCGCTGCTCGTCCGCGTAGATATCGGTGCGGAGCGCTTCGCGCATGTCCTTGATGGCTTCTTCTTCGCGTCCGCCGCGGGCGTTGATCTGGGCACGCACGCGGAGAGCCTGCGGATATCCGGGGCGGATCTGCAGGGCCTTGGAGGCATCGGCGAGCGCGTCATTCACCGGACCATTGCGCTGCAGCGTAAACTGGGCGCGCTTCAGATACACCTCGGCGGAGCCGGGGAAGTTGGTCACGGCCTTGTCGAGCACGCCGCCGGCCTGTCCCTCGAGCTGCTTGGCCTTGGCCTCGTCGCCCTTGGCGCGGCTCGCGCTGGCGGCGCTGATCATGCTGTCGGCCAGCAGGAGCTGGACGATCGGGTTGGACTCGCCATACGAACCCATGCTCTTGATCATCGCCTGGGCCTCGTCGACCTTGCCGGCGCGGATCGCGCATTCGATGTAGCGCTTGGCGTAGGTCTGATCGGGCTCGTCGGCCTTGCCGTCGAGCACGCGCTTGATGGCGACCAGCGCCGGTTGCCACTTCTCCATCGACATGTACATGTCGCCCAGCGTGCGATCGGCCGGGAGCGTCTTGGGATCCTGGAACTTGCGGATCTCTTCGACCACGGCCTCGACCTTGGCCAGATCCGCCGCGGTCACGGCCTGACGCACCAGCGAGAGCATCGCCTGCGTCTTGTTGGCGCGATCGGTCTCGCTCTTGGAGGGATCGATCTTCGACGCGTACTCGCGCACCGTCGACTCGGCCTTGGCGGCGTCGCCGGCGGCGGCCCAATAGCGAGCCGCGAGCTGCACCGTCTCAATGTCGTCACGCTCGGCGCGGACGTCATCGATCAGCGCACGGGCCTTGTCAAACTGCTTGTCATCGATGTAGAGCGCGGCGAGAGCGACCTTGTTGTCGCGGTTGTCGGTCGCCGTGTTCTTCATCTTCTCGCGCTCGCGGATCGCGACCTGAACGTCGCCGAAGCGGGCCTCGAGATTGAGCAGCATGTTGCGGAAGCGGCCGCTGCCGCGGGCGTACTTGTCCGACTCGCGGGCAAACTGCAGGGCCTGCTCCATCATCGTCTCGCCGGGCACGTTGACCATGGCGGCGATGTATTCCTCGATCATCTGAACGTTCGCCGGGTCGATCGCCAATCCGGCCTTGTAGGAGTTGATGGCGTCGGTGTAGCGACCGCTGCGGAACTGCAGGTTGCCCAGCATGCGCCACGCCGGCTGGCCGAAGCCCGCCTGGCTGCTGGCCTGCTGAAGCGTTGCGACAGCGTCGGCGAGCTTGGCATCGGCCTCGGTCACCTTGCCCGACTTGCGCAGAGCCTCGCTCTCAGAGTCCATCAGGCGAGCGCGGAACGATGCGCCGCCGATGTTGTCGATGTTCTTGGTCGTTGCGGTATCGGTGATCTTGCGGCCTTCATCGAAGTTCTGGCCGGTGATCGCCGCGATGAAGCGGAACTCAATCACGCGCGGATCGTCGCCGGCGATCTTCACCGCCTCGTCGATGAGCGCACGAATCTCCTTCTCATAGTCGCCCGGGTTGTTGCGATAGACGTCGATCTTCTGCAGCAACTTGTCGAGCGGTGCCGCGGGCGAAGCGTCGATCGCGAGGATCGCGCCCTTCACGGGGTCCTTCTCGCCCGCGATCAGAACGAGCTGCTTGAGCTGCTCGTTGTTGGGATCGGCGGCCAGCGCGCGACGCGCGATCGCGACCGCTGCCTCATAGTTCTTGGCACGATACTTGGCCAGCGTGTTCGCGAACGCGATGCGGATGTCCTTCGGGTTCTTGTCGAAGGTCTCGTCCAGCACCTTGTTCATGTTCGCCAAGTCGCCCGCGTCGGAGAACTTCTGGGCCTGGTTCAGCGCCTTGGTGATCTCGTCACCGACGCTCACGTCGCCCTTTTGCATGCGGATCTCGGTGAGCAACTGCTTGGTCAGATCGTTGTTGGGATCGGCCTTGAGCAGCGCGTCGGCGAGACTCTCGGCAACCTCGAAGTTCTTCAGGCGTGCCTCGATGCTCGCGAGCATGAAGACGGCCTTTGCGTCGTTGCCGTTGATGGAGAGCAACTGCTGGAGCTTGGTGCGGGCCACGCCGGGCTGGCCGAGCGTGTTGGCGATCTGTGCGCTGAGCCACAGAGCCTCGGCGTCGGGCTCCTTGTTGGCATTCTCGTACGCGACGATCATCGCCTGAGCCGCGGAGGCATCGCCCTCGCGATACTTCACGGCGGCGGTGGCCAAGCGACCGCGCGGCGAATCCTCAGGCTCAAACTTGATCAGGTTGGCGCGATAATCCTTGGCCTTGGTGAGCAGTTCCGTGCGCTTCTTCTTGCCCTCGTCGGTCGCGGGGTCGGTGCGATCCCACAACGCGCACGCCGCCATCGTCTGACGGAACGCGCCCTCTGCACGCAGCGTGAACTGACGCAGGCCGGGCAGACCCAGCTTCTTCTGCGGGATGGCGATCATCTTCTCATACGTCTCGATCGCCTTGTCGAACTCGTTGCGATCCTGATACGTGCGGCCCAGCGCGTAGAGCAGGTCCGCGTCGTCGGGATAGGCCCCCGACTGCGCCTGCAGGATCTTGAGTGCCCGCGCGTTGTTCGCGCCCGGGTCGAGCATCGTCTCGTAGGTCTTGAGGATGGACACGACTTCGAGGCCGGCGCGATCGATCGGCGCGGCCTCGACCACGGCGGCGACCGCGTCGAGCTTGGGCTTGGCGACTTCGTTCGCACGCTTGAACGCCGAGGTCTTGGCCTCAGGAGTCAACGCGTCACCGATGGCCTTCTGCGCGTCGTTGAGCAGCCAGCGCACCTGGACGAGCAGGGCCTTGGGGTCGTTGGGGTTGGCGGCGAGGAACTTCTCGATCACGTCGCGACCGGCGGCGAGCTCGACCTTGGCCTCGTCTTCCAGCGCCTTGTTGCGCAGCGCGATCGACTGGGCAAAGTGCCAGTTCTCCAGCGCGACCGCGACATCAGAGTCCTTGGGGTCGGCGGCGAGGGCGGCCTCAAGGTCTTCGCGGGCCTGCTTGCGCTCTTCTTCCTTCATTTCAGCGTTGTCGAGCATGGCGCGCACGAGCGACATGCCGCGATAGCGTTTGAGCGTCTCCCACGGACCGGCGGGCTTCTTGTCAAAGAAGCGCAGGGCGTCGTTGGTCTGCTTGATCATCTCGTCCGCGGCACGGCGCGACATCGCACCCGAGGTCATCTGGTCCCAGACGTTCTCGAGGTAGTCCTTGTGGGCCGCGACATCTTCGCGGAGAAGCACGGCGAGCTGACGCTTGGCGGGGATGTAGTTGGTGCGGTACTTGTTCTCAAACTCGGTCTGCGTCTTCAGTTCGAGCTTGGTCATCACATCAATCCACTCGCGCATGTACGCCGAGTTGGTGCGTTCCTTGGCGACAGCCTTGGAGAGGAACTTGTCGGCGGCGACGAAGTCGCCGGCGTCCACCTTGCTCTTGGCCAGGGCCTGAAGCTGCGAGGCGGATTTGAAGAGGATGAAGTACGCCGTGCCCACCACCGCACCACCCACGAGCACGAGGGCGGCGACGAGCATCGCGACAAACTTGGTATTGACCTTCGAAGCCATGCGAACTCCTGACACTGTTCCTTCTGAGGCAGCGAAGGCGACCCCCACAAGAGGGAGAGTCAACCACCGCCGCCCGCCGAAGCGCCGGATCGACCACACCGGATCGAGCCGCGTCTCTTTCGTTCCCTTCCCTGCGTGCGCTCTGATCCATCAACACCCGATGAGTCCGCCACGGCGCGTCAGCGACGCATGCGGAGCACTCACTGGGCTGCTTGAGCGACGCCCTTGTTCTTGCGCGGATTGTCCGCCGGATACTCGCCCGTCTGCACGAGCGTCCAGTCCGGCACGCAGCGCATGACCTCGGGGAGCATCTCCTTGAGCAGGTCGGCCGCCTGATCAGCAAGTTGCTGCGCCGAGTCCACCGTTGCGCTGGTGAACTGTACCTTGCAGTAGTACGCGTAGTCGTTGCTCAGATCGAACGCCAGCACGCGGACATCCTCCGCCGTGGGAGCGATCCCGCCATTGGCGATGAAGAAGTAGCCCGCGAAGAGCCGCTGATTGGTCTTGGGGTTGGCAAACTCCATGACCTTCATGCGCAAATTCTGCGGCTCAAACGGCAGACGCACGGCGGTACCCGGGATTTCAGAGACTCCGGGCGAATAACTGGTGCGCTGACGGAGCACCTTGCGATTGAGCGCAAGGCTTGCAACATCATCCTCCGACCAGCCGCTCTGATCCAGCGGGATCGGGACCAACCCCCAGTCCTTCACGATCTGCATGCCGCCGCCGACGAAGCAGCGATCCGGCACGTGAGGCACGGTGTCGATCATGCCGGTGTAGTACGCGGCATGGAAATCAAGCACCATCGGCTTGTCGGTGTTGCGCGACGCCGTCTTCATGAACAGGCGCGAGACGTAGTTCTGTGTGCCCAGTTCCTGCACGACCTCGGGGGTCTCAATGCGGTCGGAGCCGATCCGCTCCCAGTCTGTGGTCTTGATCGGCAGCTTGGCCAGTGCGCGACCCGCGGGCGGGTTGATCGCGAGCTTCTGCAGGTAGATGCCCGCGGCATGGATGCCGGCGCTCATGCCCAGACCCGCGAGCGTGAGCAGCGCGACCGCCGTGAGGAACGCCGGACGACGCAGCCATGCCGCGTTCATCGGCTTGGCCGGAATCGGGTGGCGGTGCGGCTTCTTGTATTCCTCAGGATCTGCGACGGCCTTGTTCAAGGCCCAGACGATCGCCAGGAACAGCCCCAGGCCGGGGATGAGGAGCAGCGTGCCAATGAACATGTGGAAGTCGCCGCCGGCGAGCTGCGGGTCGATGAGTGACAGCAGGCCGAGCACAGCGACGCGGATGACGTTCATGAAGACCGCGACGGGTGCGGCCAGCAACAGAAGCGCGACGCGCTGCCACCAGTGGCGACAGGAGATGAGCGCGACCGCCGCGCCCAGCGCGATGAACGCGATCACCATTCGCATGCCCGAGCATGCCTCGGCGACGTTGAGCGGGATCGATTGCCCGCTGTTGGTGAGCATCTCGAGCGTGTTGCCGTTGACGTCAACGCGATAGCCGAAGATCGGTCCGAGCAGCGAGAGCAGAATCCACGCGCCCTGTGAGGCGACAAGCTGGAGCTGGAAGGTGATATTGATCATCACCTTCTCGGCGAGGGTGACGCCAAAGCCCAAGAAGCCGATGGGCAGGAAGAGCACCCGCATCATCGCGGGGCCCAGCAGCAGGAGCAGCATGCCAAAGAGGCAGAGGATCATCGAGAACCCCTGCAGCATGTGGTTCTTGATGCCGACGACGCAGAAGAAGTAGGAGACGATGCCCAGCAGGAAGGGCGCGAGGCCCGGCCAGAAGGTGCGGACCGGCAGCTTCAGAAGCTCGTCGCGCCGCATCCAGACCAGATAGAGGCTGATGAAGGGGATGGCATAGGCGTGACCCCAGTCTTCAAGCTTGCCCGAGGAGTGCTGGTGCTGGTTGAAGAACCAGCGCCAGAAGACGCCGACGAACGCCACAAGAAGGAATGCCGCGAACGCATAGCCCACCGGCGAGAACACGGCGAACTGGCGCAGGCTCATCGGCAAGACCGACTTGCTGGGCGGTTGGGGCGTCTTGGCGGGGAGAGTGGTCACGCGGGCGGATCTTCCAAGTCAGGGACCAGCATCAGACCGGGGGCCGGAACAAGCCGGCCCCGACCGCCGCCCGGGCATGGTTCTCGGAACCAGACCTGCCGGGCGGCAAGGAACCGCGATAGTACGCGCGCCGGGCGGATTGGTTCGTCCGCTGGTCGGCGCGGGGGTCTCGGCGGCATGCGAACGCCCCGTATCAACGTCGGCCGTTTTGCCCCTGCGCTTGGAGAGAAGCCGAACCCCCCGAACGCATCCGGGGGTCGGGCTGGGGTCGGTCCAAGTTCTCGGACGTCGGCGTCGCGCTTGTGCGCGGGCCAGTGCAGTCGCGGGCCTCAATTCGCGTCGCGCCGGAACTTCACGCCGCCGGAGAAGAACTCCTCGTCCTTGGTCCGCGACGCGAGGAACTCACGGATGCGCGGTGTCTCGGCGGTCAGGACATAGCGCTTGCCTTCGGATTCGGCGTGGCTGATCGCATCGGGCGTGTTGGCCACGAGGGAATTGATGCCGCTGCTCTTCATCGGGGTGACGGTCAGTTCGTCGCCGTCGAGCGAGACGCGGCTGAAGATGTGTGCCGTAATCAGGTACTCGCGATAGGCGGCGAGGGTTGGCTCGCGATCAAAGTCGGCGACGGCATCGGCAAACAAGGTGTCGTTGATGCGCGTGAAGCCGACAAGCAGATGCTGGACCGCAGGCTCGTCCTTCTGGGGCTTGAGGAATCTGAGTTCGACGTTGTAGAGGCCGTCTTTTCCCTGTGAAACGCTCAGGGCGAACTCGGCCGGTTTGGCCTTGCCGTCGGCGTCCGGCGCGTCGGGCACCTGGGTCCACACGCCCTCGATGCGGCTGGGTCGTTCGAGCGTCGCTTCGGTGTAGGCGGCACTGATGCTGGGCGTGCTGCACCCGGCGGGGAACAGTGCTGCGAGTGTGGCAAGACAGATGCCTGCGAGCTTCGCCGCGCGACGAACCCAAACAATCGTGCTTTCGCTGGTCATGGTTCATCTCCTTCGCGCCCCATTGGGAGGACTCGGGGCGGTTTCGGGCACGGGCGCGGCGGCGGAACGACCGCCGATCGCGGGCGTGTTAGTAAATACTATCAACAATGCAATGCCGAGTCGAGTCCGGCCCGATCAGGGGCGAAACGAGCGGCACGCAGCACCGAGAATCACCCGAGCGCCATGCGAAGAAGCCAGAATTTCTCGGACCGCCGCTCGATTTCATTGGCCAGAAGCGGAAACGCGAGGCACGTTGAAGGGTTGCCGTGCGGTGTGGTGCCGCGTGGTCGACGGTTTGGTCTCGCAGGGAGGTTCAACCCATGCGTTCTTCTTTTGTTGTTGCGACGATGGTCGCGACGTCGTTTGCCGCCCACGCGCTTGCGGGCGGCTCGTTGTATTTTGATCGCGCCCAGTTCAATGCAGACGCCAACACCGGGGCGACGGCGGTCGAGGGCTTTGACAGTTACGACCCGGGCAGCAACCTCACCGGCGCGACGCTCAACGGCATGACACTGACCGGCGCGGCCAACATGCCGCTGATGGTCATCCGCGCGGCGGACGGCGTGCGCAATCCGATGGCCTCGACCAGCGGCATGAATGTCCTCTCGCCCGGCGGCAGCAACATCGGCCTTGAAGAGGACGACCTGACGATCACGTTCGCGACCGCGGTGCAGGCCTTCGGCCTTGACGTGATCTTCGACGCTCCCGACGGCGCCTCGTTCGTCGGCGTGACGTTCCGCGATGTCACCGGTGCGATCATCGCCTCCAACGGCTTCATCCCCGCGCCCAATGGCGCGCCGGGCTTCACGTTCGTCGGCTTTGTCTCCGACAGAGCGAACATCGCGTCGGTCACGTTCGACGAGTTTGATCCCTCGCCGTTGGATGATCACGTCGCGTACGACTCGCTCACCGTGAGCGTGCCGACCCCGGGCAGCCTCGCGCTGCTGGGCATCGGCGGCATGGTGATCGCGCGCCGCGGTCGCCGCTGATCGGCGGCCGAAGTCGCGCACGACCCCGCGCGACCTCAGATCTGACCCACGTTGACCCGAAATGTTGACCCAGAAAGCCCGGGCCTTTGCCCGGGTTTTTCATTGCGCTCACCGCGGCTCGCAGATCCGCACGATGGCGATGGTTTGATCATCGCCGGTGGTGCCGAACGCGTTGGCCTCGGCGATGATGGCATCGGCGGCGGCTCTGGGCTCGCGGGCGGCATGTCGCGCGACGATCGCCTTGAAGCGATCCAGACCGAGCAGTTCGCCGCCGGCGCCCTGCACCTCGGTAAAGCCGTCGGTGAAGAGCACGAGCGTGTCGCCCGGCAGCACATCGGCGCGGCGAAGGGCGAACTTCTCTTCCATACCCAGCCCCAGAGGCAGCGCATCGTTTTGCAGTTCTTCGACGACGCCGTCGCGCACGCGCAGCACGGGCAGGTGCCCGGCAAGCCCGACGCTGGCGCCATCGGCCTCAAAACGCAGGCAGGCGAGCGTCGCGAACATGCCCGGCTCGATCAGGTCGCTCAGCACGCGATCGAGTTCGGCGAGCAGTGTTTCGAGCGAAGCGCACGAGCGCAGGCGCATGCGGGTGGCGGCCTTGATCATGGCCATGACGACACCGGCGCGCACGCCGTGCCCGGAGACGTCGACTAGAAAGATGTCGGTGACGCCGTCGCCGTGGACGACGTCGATGAGATCGCCGCCCATTTCGCTGCTGGGGGTGGAGCGGCCGAAGATGGCGAGGCGGGGCGTTTGCAGCTCGATATCGGGCACGAGCGATTCGTGCATCCGGCGGGCCATGTCGAGTTCGGCCCGGCCGCGGGCTTGTTCGTTCTCGCTGGCGCGGATGAATCGCACGAGCAGAATGTGGCCGATGATGACGCAGGCGACGGCCTGCATCGCGAGTGTGCCGCGACGCACCTGGTCGCTGAGATCGCCGAAGTTCTGCAGCAGACCGATGCGGGCAAGCAGATCAAAGAGCGGACCGGGGACGAGGATCTGAGCGAGGATCGTGATCGGAATGAGCCACCAGCGGCGAAAGGTGAATGCCGCGGCCCAGCCGCACGAGAGCGACCCGGCGATGAAGGCGGAGACGATCCCGGCGATCGGCACTGGCGTGAGGCCAGCGTTGGAACTGTCGCGAAAGACGAGCATCAGCAGCGGACCGATGGTGGCGAAGGTGAAAAAGATGCCCGCCATAAGCAAGAGCGGATGACGCACCTCGCGGCTCTTTGGCGCGGATGGATCGCCGGGGATGGCAAGCAGCGCGAGCCCGCCGGCGGCAACGAGCAAGACGGGGAGCAGTTGGAGCGGCGCGCTCACGCCGCGCCCGAGGAACATCATGCCCATGGTGACGACAACACCGATCGCGATGGCGACGGCACCGACCATGCGGAGGCGTTTGCGGTGTTTGAGGGCAAGCCCGGCGAGCACGCAGGGGAGTGTACTGGACTATCCACCCCTAAAGAAATGCTGCGTGATCGCAGCAAATGCGGACGGGCGCTTATCGATTGGTACTGGAAACGCGTAGGGCTGCGGATCGCACGAAATCTGAGACGGATCGAAATCCTTCTCGTTTCGCGGCCGCATCGATCGCCGATCGCTCCAGTGCCGTCAGTCGCACGTTGAGTTGCACGTCGCGTCTGCCCTCAGCAGCGGGAGGCGGCGGAGTTTCGCCTCTTTCCATCATGCTCGCGACGACCAACGTTGTCGCTTCGAGTGTTTCGGCGACACACGCCGCGGGCGTGGACCCGTCAGCCATGACGAGTGGCATCTCAAGCGAACGACCCAAGAAACCCAGATCTGCGTCGCGGGTGATCACCAACTGATACTGCTCGGCGACCTCCTTCGCGCGAGCCCAGAGACCCACATCGAATGGCCGTCGCGACCGATCATTTCTTGCCGCCCGTGTTTGGGCCTTCTTCCCGCTCGCGGCGGATGCGTTCGACTTCGCGCGCGTAGACGGCTTTGACCTTCCCGGAGTGGACCGGGATGCTGAGGGGCGGGAGCCCGACGCCGCGGAAATGGTGGTGCGATCCTTTGACACGGTCGAGGGTGTATCCAAGTCGTTCAAGTTCCCGCCGCAGCGCGCGGAAGGGGACATCTGAAGGCATGTGTACCTCCGTGGCTCCGCCTCGGTGCTCCCGCTCTCAGCGAGTTCCGAGAGAAACGACAAGGCATCCATGCCCCTCCTGCCTGACATCGACAGGGTCGCGCTTCGCTGATCTATCGACTCTAGTATAGCCGAGGCTTTACAGCAGCACAACCCTCTCGTCTTTGGCCGCGCCTCGTTACTTCCTGATGATGTCCGTCAGCACGTCGGCCTGGTGGTCGGCGTGGTAACTGCTCCGCACCAGCGGGCCGCTCTCCACCACCTTGAAGCCGCGGGCGAGGCCTTCGCGTTTAAACATCGCGAACTGCTCCGGCGTCACCCAGCGATCGATCGGCAGGTGGTTGCGCGTGGGCTGGAGGTATTGGCCGATGGTGAGGATGTCGCAGGAGTCAGAGGCATCAGGCATCGGGCATTGGGCATTCGCAGAAACCGATGACGCGCCCTCTGAAACTGATGCCTGATGCCTGATGCCCGATGCCTTCGTCAGCCTCTGCACCTCATCCATCAGCGCCAGCACTTCCTCGTCCTTTTCGCCGATGCCGACCATGATGCCGGTCTTGGCGACGCCGCCTTGTTCCTTCACGCGACGGAGCAGTTCCAGCGAGCGATCGAACTTCGCGCTCGGACGCACCGCCGGATACATGCGGCGGACGGTCTCGAGGTTGTGATTGATGATGTGCGGCCCGGAGTCGATCACCATCTGCAGCGCGGGCCAGTTGCCCTCAAAGTCCGGGATCAACACCTCGATACTCATCTTCGGGCAGGCTTCCTTGGCGCGGATGATCGTCTCGGCCCAGATGCCCGCCCCGCCGTCGGAGAGTTCGTCGCGGTTCACGCTCGTGATCACAACGTGCTTGAGGTTCATCAGCGCGAGGCTGTCGGCGACGCGGCGCGGCTCATCGCGATCGAGCGTGGGCGGGCGGCCGGTCTTGACGTTGCAGAAGCCGCAGGCGCGGGTGCAGGTGTCGCCCAGGATCATGATGGTGGCCACGCCGCGTGCCCAGCACTCACCCATATTGGGGCAACCCGCCTCTTCACAGACGGTGAAGAGCTTGTGGGTGGTCATGATCTCTTTGAGCTGGGTATAACCCGGGCCGCCGGGGACCTTGGCCCGCAGCCAATCGGGCTTCTTCTTGAGGGTGAGCTGCTCGGGCGCGCCGGTCTGGTTGTTAAGCACCATGCCGGTGAGGCTGACCAGCGGCGTGTCCATGCGGCGCAGCGGGTCGCCGCCCAGAGGGCGCGGATGCCGCGCGAGCGTGCGGCTGTTCCCGGTCGGGGCCGAGGAAGGGCTGTTCTGATCCGGGGGCGTGGTCATGGGAGCGAACTTTAGGAAGGGCGGTGGCGTAGAGGAGGTCATCGTCGCGTTCTAAGGCATTGACGCCCCGGACGTTGTCACGGGCGCAAAGTTGGCGTTGCGGCGTGCTCCCGGTCGATGAAGACGAGTTGGCAGCGGCGGTGTCGAACCCGCCGCCGACTTGATGTTTTCCCCACCCGTGCAGACACTCCCGCTGCACGTCATACTGGTGGCCGTTTCGCCAGAGGTCTCGTTCAAGAGTCTCGTCCAAGAGTTTTGGTTTGGCCGGTTCGCCGGCGTTCGTCGAGAAGCGGCGCGGAGTGCCGCCGATCCGCCACCCACGCGGGAACAGCCCCTGGGCGCGGCAATGCAGATCTCAACCGCAAGGAGCGGGGTTTGATTCACCCGTTGACGCCCGTGAAGAACAGCGATCATCGCACCTGGCCCCGCCCCGACACACGAACCGCCGCCCGCATGGTGCTGCTGAGCGGGCTTGCCGTTTCTGCCGCCGCTTCGATGGGCGGCTGCGAGTGGGACTCGTACCTGCGGACCAACACCGTCGGTCGCTGGGAGCACACGGCCACCAAGGTGCCGATCCTGACGCGCATCGCGGCGATCGAGGATGAGACCAGCCTGTCGGTCGATTCGGTCGCGCCCACGCCCGAGGACCTCTACCCCGACCCGCGCGAGTATCGCGTCGGCCCCGGCGATGAACTCGAACTCGAGATCTACGACCTGGTCGAGACCAACAAGGCCGAGCAGTTCAGCCGCAAGGTGGACGTGCGCGGCATGGTGAACATCCCGCAGCTGGGCGACGTGTTCGTCAACGGCAAAACGGTCGATGGCGTGAAGGACGCGATCGGCACGGCAATGAAGAAGCTGGTTGATCAGCCGCTGGTGGGCGTGAACGTGAAGGCTGAGCGTCAGCAGACGTTCGTCATCCAGGGCGCCGTCGATCAGCCCGGGCCGTACTTCATCCCCAGCCCCGACTACAAGCTCCTTGAGGCGTTGACGGCGGGCGGTCGCATTCCGTCGTCGGCGTCTGAGGTGTATGTGATCCGCCAGATCCCGATCGATGAGCGGGTGGAGCGTTCGACGACGCCGCCCGCGCCACCGCCGAAGAAGGGCAACACGCCGTTCGACGCACCGGCCAAGCCGGGCGATGCAGCGCCGAGCGACAGCGAGCCGGGGCTGATTGACATCTTGAAGGGCCTGTCGCAGCCGAAGGAAGGCGACAAGCCGACTGAGAAGCCCGCGACCAAGCCGAGCGACGCGCCGGTGATGCCAAGCGAAACGCCGAAGGACGCGCCGATTGATCTGCCGCCGTCGGAGCCGGTGGCGCCTGCGCCCGTCAAGCCAGTGACGCCGCCGGCACCCGCTCCGGCGCCGACACCCGCGCCGACTCCGGCGCCCGCACAGGCACCCAAGCCCGAGCAAGCGCCGAAGGAAGAGCCCAAGCCCACCAAGCCGCCGGAGGCTGAGCCGCCCGTGCCGCTGCCGGGGATGATGGCGGAGATGGCTCCGCCAAAGGAAGACGAAGAGACGCGCCGCAACCGGATGCGTGAGCTGGAGCGGAAGCTGAAGGAACCGCTGGATGTGCCGGCCCCGCCGCGCGGGTCCAAGCGGGCCAAGCCCGCCGACACGACACCGGCGCAGCCGAGCAATGCCCCGGCGAACCCGCCTGCCGAGGCTCCGGCGAACGACGTCATGACGGCTCCGCCGATCAACGAGCCTGCGCCTGCGGCACCCAAGGCGTCCGACACGATGCCCACGCGCAATCCGATGGCGCCGGTCGTGCGGCCCAGCGTGCCCGCAACCCGACCCGGCGGCCCGGACGCGGCAGTCGATCTGCCTGAGAGCGGCAAGCGCACGGGGCCCGCGACGACGCGGCCCGCTCCGGCCTCCGCCAACAACGGCACGGGTCGCTCGAGCTGGGTGTACCTCAACGGTCGCTGGGTGCAGGTGCGTCGCGGCCCGACCAGCAACGACACCACCGACGCGCTGCTCGCGGGCGGCGAAGGTGTTGGCGCCAACAGCGCTCCGACTGGGCCGCTGTTCGCTCAGAAGGTGATCAAGGTGCCGCTGGACGCGCTCTTCCGCGGCGACAGCACGTACAACATCGTCATCCGCCCGGGCGACGTGGTGCGCGTGCCACCGCCGAATGAGGGCGAGGTGTATGTCGCGGGCTTCGTCAATCGCCCGGGCTCGTACAACCTGTCGCAGTCGGGCGGCCAGTTCACGCTGACGCGCGCGATTGTGGCTGCGGGTGGTCTGGCCGACGAGGCCATCCCCGAGCGCGTCGATCTGATCCGCGTTGTGGGCAACAACCAGCAGGCGATGCTGCGGGTGGACCTGCGGGCGATCTCCGAGGGCACGCAGCCCGACATCCTGCTCAAGAAGGATGACATGATCAACGTGGGGTCCAACTTCTGGGCCTTCCCGCTGGCCGTGCTGCGCAACGGTTTCCGGACCAACTACGGCTTTGGCTTCCTGCTTGATCGCAACTTCGGCTCGGACGTCTTCGGCGCCCCGCCCGAGTCGCGCTCGCGCAGCAGTTTCTAAGCCGCAGCGTGAACAAGAGAATGCAGAACGCCGACCCGAAAGGGTCGGCGTTTTCGTTTGTGTTGGCGAAGCGGGCGCGGTCCGCATCGCGTCGGACGGGCGCGCGAAGCGCATGCGTGTCGCCCCTTCGGGGCTTCAACAACAGGCCTCGCTTCCCTGGCGCTTACGCCCCAGGCTTGGAACTACCGCCGCTTCGCGGCTGAGAACGTGACGAGCAACGCATGTCGCGACGAACAAGCGAAGCGCGAAGAGCATGGCGCGGAAAGCGAAGATCGATGTGAGAGGCGCGGCGAGCGCGGAGAACAAACGTATGGCATGCGGCGAAGCGTGCGCATGCGACATCGCGAATCGCGATCACGGCGTCAGAAACTGCGTCACCGATTCGCTGGCGCGGCGGCCGAACGCCGCATCCGTCCACAGATCGTTGTGACCCGCGCCATCAACGATCGCCAGTTGTGCGTCGGCCGCATGGGCAATCGCTTGTGCGTCGGCGATGGGACACACGATGTCCGCGCTGCCGTGCAGGATGAGCGTCGGAACGACTGACTTGAGGGCCGCGGCGTGGCGGGCGCGATCAAAGCCGCGCCAGCGCACGCCGGCGCCGAAGCGAGAGCCGAGCCACAGGCCAAGAACGCCAAGGGCGATCGGGAGATTGACACGATGGGGCAGCGCGCGGGCTTCGAGGACGTTTGCCGCGGGCGTCTGAACATGGCGATAGGCGGACTCGACGATGATCGCGCGGATCGACGGCGCGTCTGGCGCGCTGGCTGCTCGCAATCGCTCCGCCGCCACGATGCCGACACCCGCGCCGAGCGACCAGCCCCAGAGCACAATGCCGCGGGCACGCTGCTGAGGCGCGATCTGCTCGATGAGCGCGAGCAGGTCGTCAACCTCACGCGTGCCGAGTGTGCAGACGCCTGACGACTCGCCGTGCCCACGCAGATCCCACGCGATCACGCTGGACGCGAGGCTGCATGCCAGCGGCACGCGGGTGAGTGCCCCGAGGCGACTGTCGCCCCAGCCGTGCGTAAGAATGACTGTCGGTCCATCGGCGCGATCGCCCTGGATCTCCCACGCGTGAAGCACGACGCCATCGCGCGGCATGGTCCATGAACGAAACGCGCGCGACTGCGTCAACTGCGACGGATCAGCGGGCAACGCGCGGCTCACGGCCCACGCCAGCGTGCGTCGTGGCGGATGCGTGAGAAACCACGCGGTCCCCACGCTCGCGCTGAGCACGAAGAGGACCGCCCCAAGCGCGAGAAGGAAGAGCAAGCCCATGCGATGCGTGGTTCCCAGCGGGTGACGCGATCAACCTTCGAGCGCGGCGAGGCAGAGCATCTCGATGCCCAGCGGCATCGCGTCGTCGTTGAAGTCAAAGTCGGGCTGATGCAGCGTGGGCACATGCGTCGCGCCCGGGGAACGAAGACCCAGGAAGAAGAAGCACGCGGGCACATGATGGCCGTAGTAACTGAAGTCTTCGCCGCCCATCGTCGGCTGATCGATGCGAAGAACGCGCTCGGCCCCGAGCGCGGCATCGGCGCGGGTGAAGAATCGCTCGACGAGTGCGGCATCGTTGCTCGTCACCGGATAACTCTCGTGCCAAGTGATCTCCGCGACGCAACCGTGGGCTTGCGCAACGGCCTGCGCCAGCGCGAAGAAACGCTCCTTCGCGAGTGCGCGGGTCTGCGGACGCAGCGTGCGCACGGTGCCCTGGAAGCGACAATCGGCGGGGATGATGTTGTTGGCGCTGCCTGCGTTGATCTGGCCAACGGTGCACACCACGCTGTCGAGCGGCGCGACGTTGCGGCTGGCGATGGTCTGCAGCGCGGTGATGACTGCGCTGGCGGCAACGATGGGGTCATGCCCTTGATGCGGATAGGCCGCGTGCGCACCCGTGCCACGGATCGTCACGTCAAAGTCATCGACGGCGGCGAGGAGCGGACCGGGTCGCGTGCCGACGGTGCCCAGGTCGAGCGTGGGCCAGCCGTGAAGGCCGTAGATCGCGCCGACAGGGAGACCGATGCCGCCGCCGGCTTCACCCTTGAGTGCGCCTTCGTCGCAGAGCCGCTGTCCGCCTGCACCGCCCTCTTCGGCGGGCTGAAAGACGAAGGTGATGCCGCGCGAGCGGACGGCGAGTCGGCTGAGCACGCGTGCCGCGCCGAGCAACATGGTGGTGTGCCCATCGTGGCCGCAGGCGTGCATCACGCCGGGAAAGACGCTGGCGTAATCGCGTCCAGTCTGTTCGATGATGGGCAGCGCGTCCATGTCGGCGCGGAGCGCGACGGCCGTGGGCGAACTTGATGCCGCGTCCGTCGGCGGCAAGTAGCCCAGCAGGCCGGTTTGGGCCATGCCGGTCTTGTGCGCGATACCCAGTGCCGCAAGCTCGCGTGCGACGACGCCCGCGGTCCGCGTCTCGGCGTAGGAAAGCTCAGGATGCCGGTGCAGGTCGTGGCGGATGGCGCGGAGCGCGGGCAGTTCGCGCGCAATCGCGGCACGCAGATCAGAGAGCGCAATCGACGAACGCGCCGGCTTCGAGGGCGATGAAGCGACAGTCATGGCCCGATCGTAGGGATCCGATCCGTGCCCCCGCGTGGCCCGAAACGATCAGCGGCGACGCCGCCCCAGCATTGACAGGCCCGCCAGAGCCAGACCCACGCCGCCCGGCGCGGGCACGGCAGTCACGGTGATGCTGTTGGGCGAATAGTCCACTTGCCACGACAAGCCGTGGCCCGGGTTCGCGGCGTTCAGTGCGCCGAACTGGCCGACGATCAGCCCCGCGTTCACGATGGTGAACGAGTCATTCCACGAGACGTCATAGCCGCTCGCCAGCAGGAGTTGCAGCGTGCCCGCGTTGCCGCCGGTGAACTGCAGCGTGCCGGTGATGTTGAGCACATCGGACACGCCGCCCGCACCGAGCGTGAAGACACAGGTGCCCGCGTTGGCCATGGTGAGACCGCCGAGGCTCATCGGCGGATTGGGGTTGGTGCCGCCGGAGCCGATCGTGCCGCCGTTGTTGACGGTGCCGGTGACGGTGATGCCGTTGCCCAGAGTTCCGCCGGAGAGGTTGACGTTGCCATCGATGATGCCGCTGCCTGACGTGCTGCCGCCCGAGCCGATGAAGTAGTTGCCGGTCACCTTGAAGACGCCGCCGTTGGCGAGCGTAAGCGTGCCGAGCTGATCAACATCGTTGTTGACGGTGAAGGTCGTGGTGGCGCGCCCGCCGAAGCCGCCCGAGCGTGCGCCCGCGCCGTCGACAACAAGTTCGCCCGCCAGCGTGAGGATGTTGCTGGTGGTCACATCGCGACCCGCGGCGATGGTGAACTTGCCGGTGGTGTTGATCGTCTTCACATTCGTCGTGGCATCGTTGCCGAACTGATCAAAGAAGCCGGAGCCGACGCCGCTGTAGGTCAGCTTGCTGCTGATGGTGTCGATGCTGGCGTTGTCGACCTTCACCTTGGCGTTGGTGCCAACGAACTCGAAGTTGCCGTCGGTGATGTCGTTGACGAGCAGGTTCGTCAGCGTTGAGCCGCTCGCGACGGTGAACGTGGTGTTGGCATCGACGCGCAGCACGCCGGTGCCCGCGACGTTGAAGTTACCATTGGTCGTGAAGTTGCGGCCTGAGAGCACGGCCAGCTTGCCGCCGCTCGCGATCGTGCCGAGGTTGGCCTGCAAGACGTCGACACCCGACTGGTTCTGCAGTTTGCTTGCCGCACCGTCGAGCGTGACGTTGCCCGCGAGCGTGGAGACGACGAGGTTGTCGACCTGCAGCAGGCCCGACAGGTTGAACGTCCCGCCGTTGAGCGTCGTGCCGCTCATGTTGCCCAGCGTGGCGCCGGTTGCGAGTTGATACTTGCTCGAGGCCCCCACCGTCAGCGTGCCGCTGTTGGTAAACGATGCGGCGATGCTGGTCATCTGCTGGCCGCCGGTCACAGTCAGCTTGCCCGCGGCGGCGTTGCTCGTGATGCCGCGGATGGCGTTGAACGTCGATGCCGCGCCATTCACGACGACATCGGCAGCGTTGGTGGCGATGACGAGGTCATTCACGCCGCCGGTGTCGACGAGCGAGAGGTTGCCGCCGGCGTTGGCTTCCCAGCGTCCGCCATTGAGCGTGGTGCCGCCCGCGAGGACGACGCCGCTGGTCTTGAAGGTGCCGCTGGAGACCTTGACGGTGCCGGTGTTGTTGAAGGTGAGTTTGTCAAAGAACGTGGTGCCGCCGCCCGCGGACTTGTCGATGATGCCGTCGTTGATGACGGTGCCCTGGCTGCCGACGTTGGCATAGCCGAACGTGGCGTTGCTGGAGATCGAGAACGTGGACGATGCGCCGTTCTTGAAGACCGCACCGGTGCGCAAAAGGATGTCGCCCGAGCCGTTCCACGTCACGGCATTGCCGCCGTGGTCGACATCGGTGTCGCAGATGTCAACATCGCTGGATTGATCAAAGACGATCGTGCCGAAGGTCTTGATCTTGGTCTTGTTGATCGACAGGCTGGAGACGGTGTTGGAGAAGCGCAGTTGGCCGTTGACGGTCAGCGTGCCGCTCGTGGCCCGCGCGGCGCTGCGGAACATGCCGACGCCCGCGTCATAGTCATTCACGGTGATGTTGTTGGAGCCGAGGTTGATGGTCGCGTTGGCGGAGTTGAGCGTGATCTTGTTGAGGTTGAAGTTGCCATCCACGGTGATGACATACGCCGGCCCAGTCGCGGTGACGACGGCGTTGAACGTCGCGCCGTTGGGCACGCCATTGGGGTTCCACTTGGTCGAGTCGCTCCAGTTGCCGCTGGCGGCGGCCGCCCAGTTGAGCGTCTGCCCGCTCGCGGTCGACACCAAGCCCGCGCTGCCACAGGCAAGACCGGCGGCAAGGACGATCGCGCGCGTGCCGCGCGCTGCATCACTCGATTGCTGAAGGCGCATCACGACCCACGCTCCCTCTCAAGAACTTCTGTCTGACCTCTCCCACGCGCGACGCGAGGCACGCGCATGGTGCGACCTGCGAAACGCCCCGCGCCAGATGCAGACACTACCCGCAAAGGGCTTTGGATACAAGACTTGGGCGTCAAGACCGCGCAAAACCGCCCAGTGGCGTGCTGTGCGATTGGCGTGGGTTACTGGCTGGCCGCCGCCAGCGACTTCCGCACGTCGGCAAGCAGCTCGCGGGTCTTTCCGAGGTCATCGCCGCCCTGATCCCGAACGCCGTCGTCACGAAGCCCGGCAAAGACCCGCTCGGCCTCGGCCAGCAGAGCCTCGGCGGCGCGGTACTTCTCGAGTTTGGTTCCCGGACCGCCGCCCGCCGCGGCGTCGCCTTCCTTCTGGAACGCCCGCCCGCGCTTGAAGAGCGCAAGGCCCAAATCGCGCCGATGCATCGGCGTCGGGTCGGTCTGCACCAGCCCGCGGCGGAGCTCGAGCGAGCGGTCATACGCCACGCCACTGCCCGCCAGATCACCCAAGGCGAGTTTCTGGTTGCCGACTTTGTTCAGGCAGATCACCACATCGCGCACGGCTTCGATGTTCGCCAGGTCCGCCGTCGAAAGACCCTGCGCGATCGCCAGCGCTTGCTCGTAGCTCGACAGCGCGGCACGATCGGCCTCGGTGATGCGTCGTGTGATCGCAGCGGCATCCTCCGGGACGGCTTTCTTGAGATGCCCAAGCGCCTCGGACTCTTCCATCCATGTCACGCCGATGTTGTGCAGCGCGAGGTACTGATCGCGCGCGAAGTCCGCGTTCGCGGCCGCCCCCGCGGCGAGTGTGCGGAACTCTTCGAGCGCGGCATCGGCCTTGGCCCGCGCGAACGCATAGCGCTCAATCGCCTTGTCGAGTCGTGCCCGCGCCGCCGAACGATCCTTCTCAATGATCTTTGCCGCACCGTCGCGGAGCGCATTGGCAAGCCACACATGCGCACGGCACTTGGAATCCTCGACAATTCCCAGCCAACGCGTGGGACGCGGATCGTTGGGCGAACCCTCAAGCCGCGCCCGCCAGTACGTCGCCGCTTCCTCATACAAGCCCAGCGCCGTCTGCACGCGCTCCTCGCCATCGCCCGCGGCGTTGCCGCCATCGACTTGCAAGTACGTCGCATTCGCCTGACGCACCACCGTCTGTGCGCGGCTGTCGCGCAGCCGCTGCGTCTCCGCGGCTTCCTTGCTCAGGCTGATCGCGGCGTCCCACGCCTTCAGTGCCGCGGCGTACTCCATGACTGCCTGGGCATACTTCTTGCCCACCACCAGCGAGCCCGCCGATCGCCCGAGGCTCCGCGCCATGTCGGCGTGCGAGCGAGCGTCGTTGGGCACGCGGGCCAGAATCTCCTCGCGGATCTTGCGACTGGCGGCGAAACTCGCCGCGGCATCATCGCTCGCGCCGGTGTTGGCCGCGTGCAAGCCGCCCTGCAACTCGCCCACACGCTCGTGCGCGTCGGCCAAGTCACGCAGCAGATCAATCCGATCTCCCGCCTGCACGTTGAGCTTCGCGAGATACTCGCGCGTGGTCGTCAGCAGCAACTCGCGGGCCTTGGTCGCGCCGCGCAGATTCTCCAGCGTGTCGCCAACATCGTTCATGAACGTGCGCGCCATCGCGCGGGCGTGATCAAAGTTCTCATCGGCACGCTGGCGGCTCTTTTCTTCGGCGTCCCGCGCGTCACGCACCTCGGCGAGGCGGTTCAGCGCGTCGGCCTCCGCCGCGGCCTTCTTCTGATACAGCACGCCCATCGCGATCGCCGACACGATGCACAATCCAACAAACGCCACGGCCACCGCGACGGGCGCCTTGTACCGCCGCAGAGCCTTGCTGATGACATACCACCCGCTGTCGCGCTTGGCCTCGATCGGCTCGCCGCTCAGATATCGCTCGACATCGCGCCACAGTTCGCCCGCTGACTGATACCGCCGATCGCGCTCTTTACTCAGGCACTTGAGCACGATCGTCTCGACTTCGTCGTCGACCTGCTTGCGGATCGTGCTTGGCCGCGCCGGCTCGGCCCGCAGGATGTTGTCCAAGACGTCGCGCATGTTGCCGACGACTTCGTACGGGAACTTGCCCGTCAACATCTGATACAGAATCACGCCCAGCGAGTACACGTCCGTGCGGATGTCGAGCTTCTCGGGCGCGCCCTCGGCCTGCTCCGGGCTGGCCCAGGGCAGACTGCCGACAAATTGCCCCGTCATCGTCATCACCGGCGAACGATCAAGGTCGCTCGCCTCGCTGCCCATCACCTTCGCCAATCCGAAGTCCAGCACGATCGGCGCGCCGCTCTGGTCGATGCGGATGTTCGAGGGCTTCAGGTCGCGATGGATCACGCCCTTCAGGTGTGCCGCCGAGACCGCCGAGCAGATCTGGCCGAAGAGCTTGAGCGTCTCGTCGACGCCGAGCCGCCCGCTCGGGCGCGACTTCATGTAGCCGTCGAGGCTCTGGCCGGACACATAGTCCATCACATAGAAGAACTGCCCCGCCACCTCGCCGCTGTCGTGAATGCGCACGACATTGGGGTGCTGGAGCTGTCCGAGAATGTGGACTTCGCGTTCGAATCGCGCCCGCTCGTGGCTGCCTGCGAAGGGCCCTTCCTTCACGACCTTGATGGCGACCTTGCGCTTGGTCGACTTCTGGATCGCCTGATAGACCACGCCCTGCCCGCCGCGATGCAGTTCCTTGGTTATTTCATACCCCGGGAACTGGTCCAGCGGGATCGGCGGAGGCGCGGCATGGCTCGACGCCGGACGAAACGCCACCTGGCGCAACGCGCCCTCGATCAGCCCTCGCTCGCGACTCGGCGGCTTGCCGGAGCCGCTCGGCGGCGGCCCGGGCTGAGCGTCGGACGCAGGAACGGGTTGTGACTCAGGACCGTCGGTCATTGGCTCTCAAATCTTGTCCGCACGCGTCGTGTTCTTGCCGTCGATTCCGCGGATCCACGCAGTTTTGGACACCGCCGCGGGTGTCCTCGCGGCGTGCGGCATCCTCCACACCCGAAAAACGTCAACCGGTCTGCACACTCACGCGGACGCCGCAAACCCCGTGTGCCGCCTCCGTGGCCTGACAGTCTACAAACCGCGTCAAGGCAGGCCGTGTGCCGGGCAGACGATTCATATCGTTGCCTCCATGAGTGCCAGCGCGAAACCCGAGCCTTCGCCGTCGCGCCGGACGTACCGCCGCGCCGATCGGCTGACGCACGCGACGGAGTTTGATCGCGTGTTTGGCTCGCGGCTCAAGAAGGTCGCTGGCCCCTTAGTGCTCTTCGCCGCCGCCCACGATCGCGCGGGCGGCCGGACGCGTCTTGGCCTCTCGGTCGGGCGGCGCGTCGGCAACGCGGTGGTGCGCAACCGGATCAAGCGGCGTCTGCGCGAGGCGTTTCGACTCTGCAAAACGGACTTGCCGCAGGGCTATGACCTGATCGTCAACGTGCGTCCGCATGAGCCGCTGATCACGATGGCCGACTGCAAGCGGCTGCTGCTGGAACTCTGCGGCAGCATCGATCGCGAGCGGCAACGCCGCGCCCGGCGCGAAGGCGGCGCATGAGCGCGCCCCCCTCACTGCCGCTGTGGATGCGTGTGCTGAGCCTGCCGCTGGTCGCGT
Source organism: Planctomycetota bacterium (assembly GCA_033763695.1). GTDB lineage: Bacteria > Planctomycetota > Phycisphaerae > Phycisphaerales > UBA1924 > JANRKB01. The sequence goes on from JANRKB010000013.1 coordinate 54,277, forward strand.
TGATTTATGCGTACAAGGCGACGCTTTCGCCGTTCATCGGCCGTCAGTGCCGCTTCGAGCCAACCTGCTCGACGTACGCACTTCACGCGCTGCGCGAGTACGGCCCGCTGCGCGGCACGTGGATGGCCGCCGCACGCATCGCGCGTTGCCATCCGCTGCACAAGGGCGGCTATGACCCCGTGCCGCCACGCGAGCGCTGATCAGCGCACTTGGAAGCGGCAGAGATGACCCGTCACGCCACGTCGGTGGTTGCGTGGATCATGGAGCCTTCCTTCTTGTCGCTGATCTTGAGCGTGCCCTTGCTGGGATCAAGCTGGCCCCAGACCCAGCCGTCCATGAGCATGACCTCGAACGCCTGCATCGCCTGCTGCAGTTCGTAGTTGGCGCGTGCCGAATCCATGCCCTTGGAGCGATAGTGGGCAAAGAGCGTGTTGACGATGTCGGCGATCGCGCTGGTCTGCTGCAGCAGCGAGAAGAGCTGGCCATAGAAGCCCATCAGCGGCAGGGTGCGATTCTCGCGGCGATAGCACTTGGCCTTGGTGATCCTGCCGTTGGCGAGGATCGGGATGTACTCCTCGGTCGCGCCCTGGAGGTTCAGGTGGAAGACGTTGAACTGGTTGACCTTCCAGCCGATGTCACGGATGGGCTCATCGTCCTTTGACGTGAACATCTCGGTGATCTTCTTGGTGGCGGCGAAGTCGAGGCCGCCGATGCCGGCGCGGCCTGGGATGTCCTCAAGGAACCCGCCGTTGCTGATCCACTGGAACGCCTGCTTGGGCGAGAGCTTCAGCCCCGCGTCCTTGGCGATCTCGGCGGTGTAAGCCTCGAGGTCGGTGAACTGGCCGTTGCCCGCGTACCAGAAGTCGGCGAAGCGGATGTGCTGCTTCATGCGCCGGAAGTTCATGGTCTCGTAGCGCTCGCGCAGCCAGGCCGCGTCGTGCTCGCCGCGTTCGAGTTCGAGGATGGTGTAGGCCAGTTCGCGGGCCCCCGAATGCGTGATCATGAGGCCGCCGGCGAGGATCGGGTCGGCGAAGCCCGCCGTCTCGCCGACGAGGAACCAGTTCTTGCCCACCAGCCGATCGCTGAGGAACGACCAGTCCTTGGTGGCGCGGATGGGGCCGTTGAGCGAGGCGTTCTTGGTGAGTTTCTGCACCAGCGGCTCTTGCTTGAGGGCCCAGTGGTAGAGCTCTTCATGCGACATGCCCGACTTCTTGTAGTACTCGGCGGGGCAGACAAAGCCGATGCTGGTGCGCGTGGGCGCGATCGGGATGAACCAGATCCAGCCGCAGCCGATCGAGAGCACGAACACGCGCGTGCCGCCGACGCCGATCTTCACCGCCCACTCGGCGTTGTCCCAATAACCCCACGCCGCCACGTTCTTGAGCGAAGTCGGCGTGTACGTGCCCACTTCCATCGCACGGCGGAGCACGGCGGCATTGCCCGAGGCGTCCACGTAGTACTTGGCGGTGATCTCGTCGCCGCCGGAGGTTGTCAGCTTGTGGATCGAGTCGCGATCGTCGCCCTCGCCGCGGACGATCGTGCGGACAAAGGTCTCTTCACGGACGTCGCAGCCCAGTTCGCGGGCGTGGTCGAGCAGGATCTTGTCATAGATCGCGCGCTCGACCTGGAACGCCGTCCACAGCCGCTGCCCGGCGTACTTGGCCGGACGCGGCTCGTCTTTGAAGTCGCCGACGGGGATGAACTCAAAGTCCCAGAGATCCTTGGACGCGCCCCAGCGATAGGTCGCGCCGAGCTTGATCGGGAAGCCCGCGGCTTCAACCTTGTCCCACACGCCCATCTCATTGAGGATGGCGGAGATCAGCGGCAGTTGGCTTTCGCCCACGTGCTCGCGCGGGAACTTCTCTTTCTCAAGGATCGCGACCTTGAGATTGGGGTTGTACTTCTTGATCAGGCTGCCAGTGGTCGCGCCAGCAGGCCCGCCGCCGATGATCGCCACGTCAACATGAGTTGCCATCGTCAACATCCTTCCGGTCGCGGCCGGTCACGCGAGACGTGACTGCGGAAGCGCAGGCAAGACAGCCCATGGCGCATCCGACCCTCAACAGGCCTTCGGTCGTCGACACAACGGAAAACACACCGCACGACGCGAGCAGGCGCCCCCGTGGAGCCCGTCGCACTTTCAGAGTACTGCAAGCACGAATCCGACACAATGGTGTTTGCATCGGTTCAGTGGATTCCCGGGTCTCGTCGGTCCACGAAAGGACCGCCCAACGGGCATCGCACGCGCGGAGCGGCAGCACGCACAACGCGCAATGCCGCATTACCTATAGTCTCGACCCGTCTTCTGACCGATCCTCCGACGCCATGCCGCGGCCGAGGACGCAGGACGGCACCCGACGCTCGGCGGCAAACCCGCCGTCAAATCGGGCCGCCGCATCTGCTTTCGGCCTGTCGCACGGCGTTGTCCGCAATCGAAGGCTTTTGTGAGGATGCTCCGCTCATGTCCACCGCTCCCGTTAAGTCCATGGATGCCATCATGGCGCTCTGCAAGCGCCGCGGCTTCATCTACCAGGCCTCCGACATCTACGGCGGGATCAACGGCTTCTGGGACTATGGCCCGCTGGGTTCGCAACTGAAGAAGAACCTGCGCGACGCGTGGTGGCAGGACATGATCCTGCGCCCCTGCTGGGGCAAGCCCGGCCCCAACGGCCAGAACGTGCGCTGCGTGCCGGTGGAGACGTGCATCATTCAGCATCCCAAGACGTGGGAGGCCTCGGGCCATCTCGCGGGCTTCGCCGATCCGATGCGCAAGTGCGCCAAGTGCGGGCACTTCGTTCGCGCCGATCAACTCTGGGACATTCTCACGACGTCCTCGGAGTGGTTCGCATCGATCATTCAAGAGTTCGAACCCGCGCCGGAAGGGACCAAGACGCCGGGCCTAAGCAGCGAGCGTCTGCTCAAGTGGGCGCGAACCAAGGGCAAGAAACACGCGCCGAATCTCGCGCTGGTTCGCAACCCCGAGGTGACGCTCTCCTGGCTGGCGACGCGCATCAATGGGCAGCCCGACGCCCCGCCGGAGGTGACCGAGATCATCCGCCACGTCGCCACCGAACAACTCAATGCCACTGGCCTGCAAGACCCGTGCCCGCGCTGCGGCGGAGAACTCGGCGCGCCCGCGCCGTTCAAACTCATGTTCGAGTCATGGGCCGGTCTGACCCAGACCGACGACAACAAGGTGTATCTGCGGCCGGAGACCGCGCAGGGCGTGTTCCTCCAATTCAAGAACGTCGCGGACACGACGCGGATCAAAGTGCCCTTCGGCATCGGCAACACGGGACGGTCGTTCCGGAATGAAATCACGCCGCGCAACTTCACGTTCCGTTCGCGCGAGTTCGAGCAGGCGGAACTTGAGTTCTTCTGCCACCCGGACGAATCCGTCGAGTGGTACAAGTTCTGGCGCGACTTCCGCATGGAGTGGTGGAAGTCGCTGGGCTTGGCGGGCGAGAACCTGATCCTGCGCGAGCACGACAAGGACGAACTGTCGCACTACTCGCAGGGCACCAGCGACGTCGAATATCGCTTCCCGTTCACCGCGCCGGGCTATGGCGAACTCGAAGGCATCGCCCATCGCGGCAACTTCGACCTGACGCAGCACCAGAAGGTGTCGGGCGTGAAGCTGGAGTACAACGACACCGAGCGCGGCGAACTGCTGCCCAACGGCTCACGCCGCGGCGAACGCTATCTGCCGCACTGCATCGAACCCGCGGCCGGGCTTGATCGCGGCGCGCTGGCGATCCTGTGCGAGGCGTACACCAAGGACGAAAGCCGCCCCAGCCCCGAGTTCATGAAGATCCATCCGCGACTCGCGCCCATCAAGGCCGCGGTCTTCCCGCTTGTCGCCAAGGACGGCATGCCCGAGATCGGCGAGAAACTGCACGCCGAACTGCAGGCCAAGTTCTGGCGCAGCGGACAGATCGACTTTGATGAGAAGCAGTCGATCGGCAAGCGCTACGCCCGCATGGACGAGGCGGGGTGCCCGTACTGCTTCACGATCGACGGTGACACTGCGAAGGACCAGACCGTCACGTGCCGCGATCGCGACAGCGGGCAGCAGACCCGCATCGCGCTGGACAAGGTGGCGGCGTTCCTGGGCGAGAAGATCGGCGTGTGAGGCGGCCGCGGCACGCGCTGCCTCTCACTTGATGCCTTGGTGCCGCATGGCTTGATGCCTGTTTGGGATCCGACACCCTCTGCGGCTGAGCCCGCGTGTGTCGGGTGAGAAGAAGGCACGAGGCATCGGGCATCGTGTCATGAGGCATCGAGCAGTTGCTGGAGCGTCGATGAGCGAGCGGCGCATCATCCTCTTCACCGGCCTGGGCGCGGATGCGCGTCTGCTTGAGCCGCAGCGCCGCGCGATCGCGGATGTGCACATCGTCGAGTGGGTGACGCATCGTTCATCGGACACGCTGCGCGACTACGCGGCACGGATGGCGGATGCCGCGGGCGTGCGCGAGGGCGACATCGTCGGCGGCGCGTCGATGGGCGGGATGGTCGCGCTCGAGGTCGCGGCATTGACCAAGGTGCGTGGTGTGCTGCTGATCGGCAGTTGTCGCTCGCCCGCCGCACTGAGCGGACAGGCCAACAACGCCGCGCGGCTCGGACGCGTCACGCCCGATCTGCTGCTTGAGAATCTGCGGCGATTCGCGCCGTGGGCGATCCGTCAGCTCGTCGCACGACGCGATGAAGATCGTGCCACGCTGCTGGAGATGGCGAACACCTGCGACATGCGCTTCCTCAAGTGGGCCGGCGATGCCATCGTGCACTGGCCCGGGCGCGAGACGCTCGATGTGCCCGTGCGGCACATCCACGGCACGCGCGATCGCATCATCAGCCCGCGGCATGTCCACGCCGACACGCTCATCGCCGGCGCGGGGCATGTGCCGAGCCTAACACATGCGAGCGAGGTCAACGCGTTCATCGAGCGGGCTCGGCGCGACTGGACGTGAGACGCGCCGGCGCGTCAGACGTAGCGATACTCGATCGGAGCATCGACTTCGGGGTGCAGGCTGGCGTGCACCGGGCAGGCGTGCCCGACCTTCTCGGCACGCTCGCGCATCTCCGGCGGGATCGCCTTGGCGGGGATCTCCACCACCACCGGCAAGCGGCCCAGACGGCGCGGGCTGGGCGGCGTGGTCATGTGCTTCTCCACGCGTGCGGTCGCCCCGGTGATGTCGAGGTTGTTCCGCTCGGCCCACATCGCGATCGTGGTGAGGATGCACGAGGCGAGCCCGGCCGCAACCAGATCAGTCGGGCTGAACGCCGTCGCGTCGCCGCCGATGTCCTTGGGCGCGTCGGTGCGCAGCGTCGCGCCCTCGGGATGGGTCAGATCGCACTTCTTGGAGCCGGCGTAACGAACGTTGATGTTGACCATGCCCAACGGTAGGAAGGGAACGCGGCTGTGCGGGCGAGCGTGCAGGCACGTTCAGCGCCGGCACAGCAGGGCAAGAGCGAGGAGAATGCAGACGGCGGTGGTCGCGCCGATCATGTTGGCCGTGGCATCGTCCCAGGCGCAGTGTCGCTGCACGATCGGGATTCCCTGCAGCGCTTCATCGAGCAGCGCGTTCGCGAGGCCGACGAGCCAGCAGATGCCGAGATTGCGTGGGCCGAGCCGCGGCCCGAAGAAGCCGGCAACGCACAGAAACGCGGTCCAGCCGCCGAATGCGAGCAGGTGCACCACAAGATCGGTCCGCGGAATCGGACCAGGCACCTGCAAGTTGGGCCAGTGCGTCATGGTGAAGTGGAACGCCGCCCAGCAGAAGAACGCGACGCGCACTCCCTTGGCGGCGGCGAAGCTCACGCGGATTGTCCCGCGGCGTCGACGCTCGCCGCGCCGGCCCGCACGACGATCTCGGGCGCGCCGTTCTTCGCCAGCATCGCATCCCACTCGGTGAGCAGCGTCTGGGCGAGGGCGGCATAGTCCTCCGCACCGCTCGCCTGCGGCGCGTACTGGAAGATCGTCTGACCGAAGCTCGGACACTCGGCCAGCTTGATGTTGCGCCGGATCGCGGGGCGGAAGACCCGCGCGAACTTCCACGGCACATCCTGCTGGCGTGCCGTGTCAAAGAACGATTCCAGATCGGCGACGACTTCGCGGGTGTGTGTGGAACTGGTGTCGTGCATGCACAGCACCACGCCGCCGACGCGCAGTCGCGGGTTGAAGGAACGCCGCACCAGCGTGATCGTCTCGAGCAGTTTGCCCACGCCCTGGAGCGCGAGGAAGTGCGCCTGCATCGGGATCATCACTTCGCGTGCCGCCCCGAGGCCGTTGAGCGTGAGCAGGCCCAGCGAAGGCGGGCAATCCATCATCACAAACTCAAAGCGGCCGTTGAGCCGGTTGAGGAAGTTCTCCAGTCGCTTCTGCCGCTCGGGCGCATTCGCCAGTTCGCCCTCGGCCGCGGCCAGGTCGGTCGTGCTCGGCAGCACCCACAGGTTCTCGCTCACCTCGCGCAGCACTTTGCTCGGGTCGATCGTCGGATCAAGCAGCGCGTCATAGACCGAGGCTTCACTCTGGCCATCTGCTTGCGCGCCGACCTGCACACCCAGATGCAGGCTCGCGTGGGCCTGCGGGTCGAGGTCAACGACGAGCGTGGGTCGCCCCGCGCGCGCGAACGCGGCGGCGAGATTCACCGTGGTGGTCGTCTTGCCGACGCCACCCTTCTGGTTCATGAGTGCGATGAGGCGCGTGGGTCGCTGAGGAACGGACATGCCGCGAGTATAGAGGACAACGCCACGCGGGCGGCACGGAAAAGCCGCCGAAAACTCAGGCTCGCCCGACCTTCAAGCGGTCTTCCAGCACCTTGAGCACCGCGTCAAAATCGCTGTCGCCCTCGCTGCGGCTCTCGATCGTCTTGATCGCGTGCATCACGGTCGTGTGATCACGGCCGCCGAAGTTCAGGCCGATCTCCTCGAGCGACAGACGCGTGTGCTTGCGGGCCAGGAACATGCACACCTGGCGGGGCAGCGCGACCGAACGCTGACGCCGCTTGCTGAGCAGTTCGGCGGGCTTGACGCGATAGTGCTCGGTAACGATGTTGATGATCGACTGGATGCTCAGTTCGCCCTGGGCCTGTGCCGCGGGCTCGCCCAGCGCACTGCGGACCAAGTCGAGCGTGATGGGCCGCTCTTCGACCGAGCTTTGGATCTGGCACTTGACGATCGCGCCTTCGAGTTCGCGGATGTTGGTCGCGATCCGCTCGGCCATGTATGCCGCGCAGTCATCGGGCAGGAGCAGCCCGCGCAGCTTCGCCTTGGTCTTCAGAATCGCGACGCGCGTCTCGTAGCACGGCGCGTCGAGCTTGCAGACCAGGCCCCACTTGAAGCGGCTCACCAGCCGCTCTTCGAGCAGCGGAATCTCTTCCGGGGCGGCATCGGAGCTGAGCACGATCTGCTTGCCCGCCTGATGCAGCGTGTTGAAGGTGTGGAAGAACTCTTCCTGAGTGCGATCAAGCTTGGCGAGGAAGTGGATGTCGTCGACCACGAGCACATCGACATCGCGGAAGCGATGGCGGAAGTCGGTCATCGCGCCCCCCTGCACCGACTCCATGAACTGCGTGACGAAGGCCTCGCAGGACAGGTAGTAGAGCACGGCACCGGGATTGCCCGAGAGGATCTTCAGGCAGATCGCCTGCAGCAGGTGCGTCTTGCCGAGGCCCACACCGCCGTGGATGAAGAGCGGGTTGTACGCCTTGCCCGGGTTGGTCGCGACGGCGACGGCAGCCGCATGGGCCAGACGATTGCCCGGGCCCATGACGAAGTTCTCAAACCCGTAGTCGGGGTTGATGACCAGCGAGTCGACGCGCGACGCGGGCCGCGGGCGAGCCTCGATCATCGAACCGGCGAGAGGACTGTGCCCCGCGTCGCCGCCACCGGCTGGCTGCATCGGCTTGGCTTCGGGCGGTCGGGGCGCGGGGGCCGCGTGCCCGTTGTCGCTGGGCCGGGTGGGTGAACTGCCGTACGTCGGCGCTGGCGCAGGCGAAGCGCCAACGCTCGCGGCGAGCGGTGCTCCCGTGACGGGATTGAGCGGCGTCGCGCGCGGCCGCATCGCAATCACGACCGGCGGCTCGGCCTTGGCACGCCCCGGCTCGGGCGGGCTCACGACCGGCATATCGCCCGGCCCCAGGAAGCGCACGGACAACAGCCGACCCGACACGGTCCGAGCGGCGTCGTTGAACGGCTCGGCACACGAACGCTTCAGATAGTCGCGATGAATCTCCGACGAGGCACGCAGGTTGAGCGCACCGCCGCCCACCCCCAGCGGCTGAAGTTCTTCAAACCACTGGCGGCACAACGCCGGCTGATGCCTGCGCAGATGCACGAGCATGGCATCCCAGAGTTGTCGATCGGCATCGTGCATGTGTGTTCCAACCGACCACTGGTCCGACTCTCGCGCGTCCCGAGCGACATCGATGCGGCCATTGCATGCCAGAGAAGACGCGATCAACTCGCGCGGCACGACCAAGGCAACACTCTGTCAGAGGAGACTCTCTCCGTCGAGACCACCCGCATCGTCGCCACCCGCGACAACCTCAGAGCAAACGTACTTGGCCCGCCCGGGGCTGTCAACCGTCGCGCCGTTTTTTGGTTTTCAAGCGTCCGCTTGACTTTGCCCTGAGTGCGTTTCTGAGCAGAAGCACTGAAAAATCAATCAGGCCCCGGCGGATGCCGAGGCCTGATCGGGAGTTGGGGTCTGACCTGAGGAGATAACCTGATTGACTCACATCATGCGAGGGATTGGAGAAGTCCTTCGCGGAGTGTGACTCAGGGGAGCACTCAGCGGACGCTGCGGCGACGCTTCATGCAGAGGCCGCCGAGGCCCAGAAGAGCGAGCGAGCCGGGCGCGGGGACCTGGAAGATCTGGTCCTGATAGTCGCAGCTCGACACGCCAAGCACCTGCACGCTCGTCGACATGCTGGAGAACGCACCAGCCATCATCGTGTTGAAGATGTTGGTGATGTTGCTCGACAGTGCACCACCGCTGGTGTTCTTGGCCTTGAAGTTGCCGCTCGTGAGCGACAAACCAGCGAGGCTGTTCGAGGGCGAGTAATCCGTCACGATCTCCCACACCGCGAGCTGGAAGGCCGCGGCATAGTCACCGGTGATACCGGTCGCGACCTGAGCGCCGTTCGCGAAGTTGAAGAGGTTCTGGACAACCTGGGCCTTGTCCGCACCCATCGGGGCGTTGCCGGGGATGTTGGGCAGGGTGTCGAACGTGTAGGATTTCGTGCTGCTCGTGACGTATTGGGCCAGGTCGGTGCAGTAGGTGAGCCACTGCTTGTTGGTCCAGGCATACGAGCCGGTCGCACCGCTCAGGGTGTGCTTGAGCTGGCCGGCGAACACGTTCTTGGTGCTGCCGAAGTACGAGACCTGCACGTTCTGGCCCGCGGCTGTGCCGTTGAACTTCACGTTGACCGTGGCGGCGGCAAACGCGGAACCCGCACACGCGGCGGCGGCAACAACGGCGAACAGGGCGGCGGTCTTCATTTCTCTTCTTCCTTCCTTGGGTGACGCACTGACCCGACGCGGACGTCGGAGGATGCGAGCGGCTTGGCGATCCGTGCCGTTCTCGCGTCGCTGCTTGACAATGCCTCACGATGCCCACACGAGCCACCACGACGCCTGTCGCCACGCCGATAGACGCGCCGGCGCACCGCCTCGGCAAGATGGTGAAAGGCTGCGGGGCGTGGTCCGGTCCGAGAATTGCCGGGTCTGCGGACCCACTGCTGATACACTGGCCGCGGGAGGTGGCGCATGGCGACCGATCGCCGCGAACAACTGCTGGTGGACGCCAAGTCCGGAAACATGGACGCGCTGATCGCATTGCTCGAGGAGATCGGGCCGGAGATCCGCCGCCGCATCGCGCCCAAGCTCACGAGCGACCTGCGCATCAACCTCGACGAAGATGACGTGATGCAGGTCACCTATATGGAGGCGATCTCGCGGCTTGATCGCTTCACCAGCGGCGGCGTGGGCGAGTTCATCAGTTGGCTCACACGCCTGGCGCAGAACAACATCATCGACGCCCAGCGCGCCATGAGTGCCGCGAAGCGTCCATCCTCGGCCAATCGCGTCGGCACCAACCAGCACGAAGGTAGCCAGTCGATGGTCGCGCTTGTCGAATTGCTCGGCGTCACCAGTTCCACGCCCAGCATGCACGCCGCGGCAGGCGAGGCCGCGATGGCGCTCGAACGAGCGCTCGCAACACTTCCGATCGATTATCAGAAGTGCATCCGCATGTACGACCTGCAGAACAAGACCGCGGCAGAGGTCGCCGCCGAACTGGGACGCAGCGAGGGCGCGGTCTTCATGCTGCGGGCACGGGCCCACGATCGACTGCGCGAGGCGATGGGCTCGGAATCGCAGTACTTCAGCAACCCGGGCACCACGCCGCCGCGCGGCTGAGAGGCGCGACGGACGCGTATCCTCTGTTCATGCCCCAACTCGGCGTCAACATCGACCATGTCGCCACCGTCCGCCAGGCCCGCCGCGGCGACGAGCCCGATCCGGTGCGTGCGGCACACGAAGCCGAACTCGGTGGAGCCGACGGCATCACCGTGCACCTGCGCGAAGATCGCCGGCACATCCAGGATCGCGACGTGCGCCTGCTGCGCGAACTGGTGAAGGTGAAGTTCAACCTTGAGATGGCGGCCACCGACGAGATGGTGCGCATCGCGCGCGATCTCAAGCCCCACACGGCGATGCTCGTGCCCGAAGGCCGCCAGGAGATCACGACCGAGGGCGGGCTGAATGTCGCGGCGGACTTGCCGCGCCTGAGCACCATCGTGCAAACGCTCAAGCGGGAAGGCATCATCGTCTCGGCGTTCATCGAGCCATCGCTCGAACAGGTCGAGGCATGCCACGCCGCCGGCTTTGATGTCTGCGAGGTCCACACCGGGCCGTACGCGCATGCATTCGCGGGCGCGGGCGGCGACTTCCGGCGCGGCCAACTGAAGCACGAGTTGCAGCGCGTTCTCGCCGCGGGCGAGGCGATCCGCGATCGCGGCATGCGGTTCAACGCCGGGCACGCACTGAACTACCACAACGTCACGCCCATCGCATCACTGCCGGGCGTTGAAGAACTGCACATCGGCCACGCGATCGTGAGCCGCGCGATCTACATCGGGCTGCGCGACGCCGTGCGCGAGATGAAGGCGCTGCTCACGCAGGCCGAGTACGGCACGCTCGCGTAATCGCAACCAGTTACTTGGTCTGCGTTGCCTTTGAGTCGATCGTGGGCATGCCGCTCTTTTGCTTGGTGATGTACTCGCTCTCAGCCTTGCGGCGTGCCAGCACGCCCGGGTCGTTCGCCAGCACGCGATCGATCGCGGCCTTGAAGCCCGAACCCCACTGACCGCCCCACCAGCGGGCCTTGCCGTCCGACGTCACGACGACGGCGCGCGGACCCGGATCCAGGTCTTCCTGGTTGGAGTTGTTGTCGAAGATCGACTTGATGATCTGGCCGTCGAGATCGACGATCTGGAAGTGCTGGAGCGAACGCTTCTCGCGGAAGCGGTTCATGATCTCGTCGCCCTCGGTCTGCGACAGGCGGCGGAGCTTCACGTCCGCCACGCGCAGCTTGTCGAACTCTTCGCTGCTGGTCAACACACCGACAACCACGAGGTCACGCGGCCACTGCTTCTGCAGCAGTTCGAGCTCGGCCATCGGCTTCTCGTAGGTGATGAGCAGGTCGGGGTGCCAGAAGTACACGATGTACGCGCGTCCATCGGTTGCGGGCTTGTAGGGCGACCACTTCGCGCTGCCCAGCGGGATGTCTTTGGGCTCCATCGGCGTCGCCTTGTCGTCCGGGTTGCTCGGCTTCTGCAGCATCTTGGGCAGGTTCGCCTTGCCGTACGCGTCCGCCGCGGGCTTGTCGAAGGGCAGTTCGGGCAGCGTGGTCAGGTTGACCTCGTTGTTGACGCCGCTGGTGCGCCGACGCTCGGCCTCGAACTTCGCCTTGGCGTTGCGGATGCGCTCGGGCAGCGATGCGGCGTCTTCCTTGGTCTCTGCAATCAGCCCCTTCACCGCGTCCTCGACGCTTTCATTCACGATGTCGGCAAAGCGCAGAGCGCCGCTGCGATCGATGAGATAGAAGTCAGGATCGGCGTCGACGTCCAGCGCCTTGCGAAACTTGTCGCCGCTGTCGTGCGCGAGCAGGAACGTGGATCCTTCGGGCGCCTTGGGCTTCTTGGCCTCGGCCCAGCCCTGATCGGCGTGCACGGCAACGACGATCAACCCGTCCTTGCCATACTTCTCCGCCATCTTGCGCGCCATGTTGAGGCCCCGCACCGCTGGGGCGTACCAATCGGCCCACGTTACGATGAGAACGATTTTGCCTTCGGTCGCGCTCTTGCTCACGGCGGCGCCGTTCGTCCAGTCCGTCAGCGTCGCCCACACATCCGTCGGGAACGCCTGCAACTCGCGCCGCGTCAGCGACTCCAGCCGCACGCCGGAGCTCTCGCGAACGGGGTTGAGGATCTTGAGGCCGTAGAGGTCCGTGGTCTGAGCGCTGGCAACGGAGACAAATGAGCCGGCGCACGCCGCCAGAGCCACGAGGGTCGTGAGACGCAAGGACTTCGACATCGGAGAACCTCCGGGAGAGAACCCGTCGAGCGACGGGGATCACGAACAGTACGCGACCGCGGGCGGGGTGTTCGTGCCCGAGCCGCGGTACACTGACCGTTCTTCAAGGATACCCGATGGCAGGTTTCAACCCCGCACGATTCACGCGTTCACTCTGGCATTACGCCCTGCTGGGGGGCTGTGTTGCCCTGCTGCTGGCGCTCTTGGTCTATCCCATGCTGCTGACCATCGGGGTCGGGTTTCTTTCGGATCCGACAGATTCCAAGTCGGGGTTCACCATTCGCCACGTCGCCGGGATCTTCTCCGACCCGACGCTTGTCGCTGGCCTGCTCAACTCGCTGAAGATCGCCGCCGGCACCACCACACTCGCGATCATCCTCGCGCTGCCGCTGGCGGTGAGCGCGGCCCTCGTCCGCTTCCCCGGCCAGGCGTTCTTCACCGCCTGCG
>JANRKB010000014.1:0-22373 GCA_033763695.1 Planctomycetota bacterium
GGCATCTGGGGAAGATGTTGCCTGCTTCTTCGGGCTTGCTGTGGCGGTCGGGGAAGCGGTAGCGTCCTACCGCCCCCTGAGGCCTCCGCCGCTTGGACTGAAGGTTTAAGCGGTGGAGAATAATCTCCGCTTGATTCTTTCCGCCCGCTCCGCGGGCGTTTCTGCCGCACGCTCCGGACCCGCTCCGCCCGCTTCACGCCCCGCAACCTCTGTCGCCCGTCCCCGTCGAAGGCCGAAGGCCAAGGGGACGCGGCTGATCCACACGCAGTGTCCACGCCATGTCTTCTCCGCGAGGAGCCCACCAATGCCGCCGATCCCGCAGAGTCTGGTTGAGGTTTTCGCACTTTGCGCGTGACAGGCCGTGCCGCCGCGCGGTACACCCTGACACGCGCTTCTGGAGAACTCTCGGAGCACGCTCTTGTCGCCGCATGCGGCGACGTCGTGCTCCGATGGTGATTTTCAGAGCGAAGCGGCATGAGCGTGCGAACAATTCCTCGAACAGGTTCTTCGTTCGCACGCTCAGCCGCGAGCGAACCGCACGGCGGGTCGGGTCGAAGACACCGTCAAGGGCCGACCCGCCGTGCAAAAACCCAGAGATCATCCCATGAAGAACACACACGCAACCACCCCGGAAGCCGCACACCAAGTGCGGTACTTCCTCTACGCCCGCAAGTCGACCGACGATGCGTCAAGGCAGCTCCGGTCGATCGGGGACCAGCTCGCGGAGGCCAAGCTCTTGGCTTCTCGTGAGGGGCTCGACATCGTCGAGGTCCTCACGGAGAAGCAGAGCGCCAAGGTCCCCGGCCGACCGGTCTTCAACGCGATGATGGACCGCATCCAGCGGGGCGAAGCCTCCGGCATCATCGCGTGGCACCCAGACCGCTTGGCTCGCAACGCGATGGATGCGGGCCGGGTGATTCACCTCATTGACTTGGGACTGCTCAAAGACCTGAGGTTTCCGACGTTCCGCTTCGAGGCGACGGCCCAGGGCAAGTTCATGCTGAGCATCATGCTGGGCCAGTCGAAGTACTACGTGGACAATCTGAGCGAGAACATCACCCGCGGCAAGCGAAACAAGATCATGAGCGGCATCTGGCCGCAGGCCGCGCCGCTCGGATACGTCAATGACCGTGTCTCGCGGACCATCGCACCGGACCCGGTGCATGGGCCGCTGGTGACTCAGATGTTCGAGATGTACGCGACGGGAGACTTTGGCCTCAAGGAACTCCGCGAGATCATGCTCGCCAAGGGGCTGCGGAGCCCCCGCGGCAAGCCGCCGTCGGTGAGCAAGGTGCAACTGGCGCTCACGAATCCGATCTACTACGGCCTGCTGCGATACAAGGGCGAGTTCTACGAGGGCAAGCACGAGCCGCTTGTGAATCAGGCCCTGTTTGATCGCTGCCGTGAGGTCATGCACCGCAAAGGCCGTATGAAGTCATCGGGGCTCAAGGAGTTTGCGTACCGGGGCCTGATCCGCTGCGGCGAATGCGGCGGTGTGGTCACGCTGCACATCGCCAAGGGGCATCACTACCTGCGGTGCAGCAAAAAGAAGGGACCGTGTGGTCAACTGACCACACGCGAAGAGGCAGTGAACGCGCAGGTGATCAAGGCTCTCGAAAGCGTTGGCATCGATGAGCCACTGCGCGATGAGATAATGGAAGGACTCGACAGCCTGAAGCATCAGCGTGAACTGGAGGTGCGGTCCGAGCAAGAGCGGCTCCGCATGGAGCTGGCTCGCTCGGACCAGCGTCTCCAGCGGCTGATGAGTGTGTACCTCGATCAGGCCATCTCGCTGGAGGAGTACCGCGAGAGCAAGAATCTTCTGGTGCAAGAGAAGAAGGGCATCGAGTCGAGGCTGTCGGCAGTGGCCGACGCCTCGACGGCATGGTTTCAACCACGGGTCGAACTGGTAAAGGCTTCGCACGAAGCACTTTGCGTCGCTCGGCGCGGCGACGCTGCCGAATCTTTGAGATTCTTCAAAACCGTTGGTTTCAACCTGACTCTGCGGGATCGGCGGCTGGCGTGGGCTCCTCGCGGGGCGTGGCAACTGCTTGTGGATCAAGAGGTTGCGGGGCGTGAAGCGGGCGGAGCGGGTCCGGAGCGTGCGGCAGAAACGCCCGCGGAGCGGGCGGAAAGAATCAAGCGGAGAGGGAGGGATTCGAACCCTCGAAACGGTTGCCCGTTTACGCGATTTCCAGTCGCGTTCCTTCAGCCTCTCGGACACCTCTCCGGCTGAATCGGGAGGCAAGTGTACGCTCGCCGAGGGCTCAAATCCGCTCGCTTCGGCAGGCCGCGGCGGGTGCTTCTGCGCCGGCTGGAAGCGTGTTTGCGGTCGTGATCGGACCCATCGCGAGGCCGCTGGGCGGGTGGACGGCACGAAAGGCCGTCGGAAGGACGCGACCGGCGATTGGAACGCGTCGAACGCGTGGTACGCGTGGGGCGAATCGCATGCGTGGGGCGCGCCGGGTGAGTGGTGTGAATTGGGTGAGGGGGCGTTGCGCGGCGGTGCTCGCATGCCGCAAGAACCGCTCGCCATGCAATCGCGTATTCTCCCAAGTGACGGGAGTGTGCATCTATGGTGCGAGTGTCATCGTGTCTGGCGGCGGGCGTTGCAGCGTGTGCGATGGTTGCGGCGGCGGGTTTGCCGACGATTGGTCTGGCCGCGGCACAACCCGCTCCTGAGGCCAAGCAGCCCGGCGCGAGTGATGCCCAGCGTGTTCCGCCGCAGATCCAGTTGTATTCGCGTGTGGAGACGGTGCGTCGACAGGTGCCGGTCGTGCCGCTGCTCGTGGTCGTGAAGGACGCGGAGTCGTTCGTGCAGGCGATCGGTCGTTGGTCGCTGCAAGGGCGATTTCCTGTTCTGATTGACGATGAAGGCTCGGTGCGATCGCACGAGAATATCGGTCGATTTGCACGCGCCTTCAAGCCGCAGAAGGTGTTGCGTTGGACGTGCGATGCGCCGGGCTCGAAGGCCAACGCCGCCGTGATCGACAACGCAATCGCACGCGCGTTCGGGGCCAAGGGCACGAAAGAGCCGGTGACGGCAGAGCCGCGGGCCGATCTGAAGGCGGTGTTCAAGGCGGTGAATCTCACGCCGCCAGGAATCGTTGTGGCGAATCCGGAGGATCCCGCGTGGGTGGGCGGCGTTGCGCTCGCTGCGGCACATGGCCAACCGATGGTGTGGCTGAACAAACTGCCGCGCAGCGTTGATGACACCTTCAGCCGGGCGCAGTTTGCGACGGTTGATCGTCAGATCGAGGAAGCGGCCCAGGCGACGGGGTACTCATGGTCTGCGCAAGGCGATGAACTTGAGTCGGTCACGCTGGCGTGCAATCTGCCGCTGACAACCGAAGGTGACGCGTCGGGGGCGCTGACAGCGACGACTGATCTGATCGGACGCAACGGCAGCAGTCGCTGGGCGTGGGCTGGCCAACTCAGCGGCGGCGCGGGGCAGTCGGCGTACATGGCGATGTGCTCGATCTTCCTGCAGCCGACGGATGCGTTCCTCTTCGATGGCTACGAGAACGCCAAGGACTTCGCGAAGTACGACTGCACCGCTGCTGGCAAGGTTCTGTCGCAGGCCGGATTCAGGACGACGGTGATGGATGAGCCGGGCAACTCCGATCGCGACTGGCGCGGCAGGATGGCCAAGGGCGGCTTGCTCGCCGATCTGGTCCTCGTCAACACGATGGGAAACAAGGAGTTCTTCCAACTCCGCGGCGGAACATGCCGCGCCGGTGATGTGCCGTTCCTGACGCGGCCAGCAGCGGTGCACTTCATTCATTCGTGGTCGGCTCGCTACGTCGCGGCCCGCGAGACGGTGGGGGGCCGATGGCTCGAGCGCGGCGCGTATCTCTACTACGGCAGCACGCAGGAGCCGTATCTCGCGGCGTTTCATCCGACGCCGACGGTTGCGACGCGTCTGAGTGCGGCGCCGTTCGCTGCGGCGGTGAGGCTCGATGGCGGACCGGCGTGGAAGCTGGCGGTCCTGGGAGATCCGCTCGCGTCGTTTGGCCCTCCGGCACCGAAGTCGGAGGATCTTCCGATCGTCGAACTGCGTTTTAGCGGTGCGACGTTCCTCGATGAAGTGCTGCCCGCGGCGACGGCCAACAAGAGCGTCGCGGACGTTCTCGTGATCTTGACGGACATGGGACGTGACGAAGAGGCCGCGGCACTGGCTTCGTCATTGCTCAAGGACAATCCGAGTTCGGTGACGCCGAGCGTTGCGGCCAACAGCATCCTGCCGCTGTTTCGTGCGGCCAAGTTCGCCGACATGGTGATGATGTACACCAAGCTGTCGCCCAAGGACGCCGAGAACGGCATGTTCCGGGATGCACTGTGGTTTGCCGCGTACGCGACACCTCGTGAGATGATCGGCGGCACAACGCTTGGCCTGCTGCGTGAGAACGTACGGCCGGATCAACTGGAACGCGACGCGGGCGAACTTGCCGTGATGTGGGGCGCGTCCAAGGGCTCGGCACAGGCCGTCGCGATGCTCCAGCAACTGCGTGATGCCCAGCCGGACGCACAGCGCAAGGGCGATGTGGAGAAGGCACTGGCGTCGTACAAGTCGCGGCCGGCGCGTTAGAACAGATCGCGCAAGATCGATTGCGTCCGAGCGCAGTCCGAGATGGCGCGTCTTGCTGTGTAACCAATGGTGCGGTGGGGCATCCTACAGCGGGCGGCGTGCTCGTCGCTCGTCGGACCTGCACAACTCATTCAACCTCTGGAGTGTTCTGATGCGCAGCGACGTTGCGTTCTGGGGTATCTCGTGTCTTTCGTGCGTGACTCTTCTGGGCTGTGCCGGTTCGCCGCACGCCAGCGGGAAGGCAAACGCGGATCCAGTTCGCGCGACGGAGCAAGCGCGGCTTGCGGCGCACATTCATGATGGCACGCACGTCGTCGCCGAGAACCCGGGCACATGTGAGGTGTGCAATGTGTACGAAGTGCGGAAGGGCTCGGTTGTCCGCATTCGCAACGAAAGCGGTTTGGGAACGGGC
Organism: Planctomycetota bacterium; assembly: GCA_033763695.1. Lineage (GTDB taxonomy): Bacteria > Planctomycetota > Phycisphaerae > Phycisphaerales > UBA1924 > JANRKB01. The sequence goes on from JANRKB010000014.1 coordinate 5,001, forward strand.
GTGGTGTTTGACGACGCAGGCTCGATCCTCACCAACGCACATGTTGTCGGTGATTCGAAGACCGTGGCGATTGAGACGTATCGCGGCACCATCGTTCGAGGCACGGTCGAGCGAGCGAACAAGGAGCTTGACCTCGCGGTGGTGCGTGTCTCGTCGCCCGATGTGAAGTGGTCGCCGATCGCGCCCACGGAGCATGAGGCTCCCGCGGTGGGGAGCACGATCTATGTGATCGGCCATCCCGCAGGTCTCGGCTGGACGCTGACGACGGGCGTGCTTTCGGGTCGCCGCGCGAAAGGCGAGGTGCAGAAGGGCGAGCTGTATCAGATCAGTGCCGCGGTTTCGCCCGGAAACTCCGGCGGGCCCGCGTTCGACGCGCTCGGGCACTGGATCGGGACTGTTTCTTCAAAGCTCGTGGGCCCCGGACTCGAAGGAATCTCGTTCGTCATCCCCGCGAGTGAACTGCGTGCGTATCTGGCCGAGAAGCCCGCTGTCGCAACGCCAAACGCGACAACTTCGCCCGACGCAAGCCCCACCGCAAGCCCCGCAGCAAAGTGATCACGCTGAGCGAAACTACGGCAGTTCGAAGAGCGCGCATGCAAAGCGATCGGTCTCGCCCGAAGCATCTTCGGGCAGGCCGACACCTTCAAGCCACTTGGGCTCCTCACCCAGTCCCTTGATGATCTCGCGCCACAGACGCGGCATTGCTGGGCCGCCGCGGGACGACGTGACGCGACAGAGTTCAGTGGTGTTTGTGCTGGCGAAGATGCGTCCGCCCGGCGCGAGGACCTTGGCGGCTTCGGCGACGAGCGCGGGATAGTGCTCCACCGAGGACCACGGCTTGATCTTGCGTTTCTTGTCGCCGCTGCCGAATGACGGCGGGTCGAGGATGATCAGGTCGTAGCGATGTCCCTTCTTCTGCGCCAGGCCGAGGAAGTCGAAGGTGTCGAGCCGCGCGAAGCGGTGGTGGGGTCGGGACGCGTCGGCGTTGTCGATGGCGATCGCGTTGTGCGCGAAGTTCCGCTTCGCCCAGTCGAGGTACTTGGCGGAGACGTCAACGCTGGTCGTGCTCGCTCCGACGGCGGCGCACGCAACCGAGAACGCGCCGGTGTAGCAGAACGTGTTGAGCACGTTGCACGAGCCGGCGGCCTTGATGCGACGCTTGCACATTGCCGAGAGTTCGCGGCGGTTGCGGCGTTGATCGAGGAAGACGCCGCAGGAAAAACCGTCGTAGTGACGCACTTCAAGCGCAACGCCGTGCTCGCGAACGACGACGGATTCGGGGAGTTCATCGCCGGCCAGCGGCAGCGGATCGCGGGTGATCGGCGGTGCTTCGCCGCCCAGGCGCGAACGGTCCTTCGCGAAAGGCTTGACGTAGACGGCACGGACGCAGTCGGGGACCAGGTCAGTCGCGGCACGCAGTGCGTCGGCGGCGAGTTGCTCGTGGTTGATGCCGTCGGGGACGCGGCCTTCATAGAGCGCGATGACGATGCCCGGCCCGAGTCGATCAATGTACATGCCGTCGATGCCGTCGGACTTGCCGGAGAAGAGGCGGCAGACGGTGGTGTCGGCGGCGCGGAGCAGATGCGCGCGACGCGAGAACGCGGCGGCGAGCGGCGCACGCAGCGAACCCGGTCCGCGAGAACCGCCAGATCGCGAACTCGACATGCCCGACCAACCCGCGGCGGGCGTCGGTGCCGGCCGCGCGGCCGATGAGGGTCGTTTGTCGCTGCCAGCTTTCTTGTCGGTGACGCGACGGATCATGCGTGCGCTCCTGCGGTGCCTGCATGAGCCGAGCTCGCGGCGTGTGTGCCGTTGCTTGACGGCGTGCCGCCGGGCTTACGCGGGTCGGATGCACCCTCAAGCTGCGCCTTGAGCAGGTCGGCGTAACGTCCGCCGCTGGCGATGAGTTGTTCGTGCGTGCCGGTCTGGACGATCGTGCCATTGTGCAGGACGACGATGGTGTCGGCGTGGCGAATCGTCGAGAGGCGGTGGGCGATGACGAAGCAGGTGCGGCCTTGCATCAACTGATGCAGGCTCTTCTGGATCAGGGCTTCGCTTTCGGCATCGAGGTTGCTTGTCGCTTCGTCAAGGATGAGGATCTTGGGGTCGGCGAGGAGGGCGCGGGCGATGGCGAGGCGCTGCTTCTGGCCGCCGCTGAGACGCACGCCGCGTTCACCGATGAGTGTGTCGTAACCCTTGTCGAGCGCGGTGATGAACTCGTGGGCGTTGGCGTTGATGGCGGCGGCGATGATCTGGTCCATCGTCGCGTCACGCCGCGCGTACGAGATGTTCTGTGCCACCGTGCCGTCGAAGAGAAAGACGTCCTGCTCGACGATTCCCAGTAGTTTGCGATAGGAATCGACGTGGATTTCGCGGAGATCGACGCCGTCGAGGAGGATGCGGCCACTCGTCGGGTCGTAGAAGCGTGCGACGAGGTTGCACAGCGTGGTCTTGCCGGCACCGCTCGCGCCAACGAGCGCGACGGTGGCGCCGGAGGGCACGTCGAGGTTCACGTCGCGCAGGACTTCGCGGGGCGAGTCACCCTCGGGCGCGTCAACGCCCGCGAGGTCTTTGGGTGTCGCGGGATAGCGGAACGCGAGTCCTTGAATCGTGACGCGGCCGCTGGTGTTCTCGCGGGTGGCGACGCGCGTCGCGGTCGTGGAGGCGAACTCGGTCGGCATGGCCTTGATGTCCAGCACGCGATCGAGCCCGGCGAGATTGTTCTGCACGTTGGTCGCGGTCGAGGTGAGGGCTTCGAGCGGACCGAGCAGCATGACGACGTAGGTGGTGAACATCATGACGTCGCCGATGGTGAGGCGGCCGTCCATGACCATGTGCCCGCCGTAGATGAGCACCGCGCTGCTGGCGATGGGGATCATGAGAGCCCAGGCGATCTCGAGCAGGCGCGACCACCACCAGGCGAGGATTTCCTGGCGTGACATGAAGTGGTTGGTTGAGATGAAGCGTGAGGCCTCGGCGCGCTGGCGGGCGAAGCCGCGGACGACACGCATGCCGCCGAAGGATTCGGTGGTGTGGGCGTCAATGCCCTGGCGGGTGATGCGGATGTCGCGATAGATGGGGCGGATGCGATTGATCCACGTGCGCTGCGTCAGCCACATGACGGGGCCGAGCATCAGGCCGCCCAGGACGAGCCGCCAATCGACCCACGCGAGGACGATGAGCGTGCCCGCGAGCTGAACGACGGCACGCCAGGGGTTGTAGATGAGCGAGAAGAGCAGTTCGGCGACTTGTCCGGCGTCTTCACGCAGGATGCTGACCATGCCGCCGGACTTGATGTGATAGATGCGATGCAGCGGCAGGCGCACGGCGTGGTCGAAGACATCGCGTCGGACTTCGGCCTGGAGTTTCTTCGTCAGGCTGGTCATGCGCCAGCGGCCCCACATGCTGATGACGACGCTGGCCGCGGTGATCACCACCATCGCAAAGCCGATGACCCACAGCAGCGTGTGGCGATCGCGCGGGAGGCCGGCATCAAAGAGCCACGACGGGATGCCGCTGGGACCCGGATGATCAAGGATGACATAGTCAACGACGAACTTGGTGGTGGCGGGGACGACGAGCTGAATGACTGTGGCGACGCTCAGCGTGGCGAGGGCGGCGGCGACCATGAGTCGATGGCCGCGAAGCATCGCGTAGAAACTCTTGAGCAGTTCGCCAAATGGGCGCGAGCGCGACTTGGCCTTGCGCTTGCCGGAGGCCTCGGCGTCGGTGAGTTTGGCCCAAGATTTGTCTTTGCGTCGCAGCAGCCACTGTGCGTAGCGAAGGCGACTGCCGCGGGCGGTAGGGGGCATGGCGGAGTGTAGGAAGTCGACTTGCCAGAAAGCCGCTGTTCACGCCACGAACTCGGCCGTTTGCGACTCGGGTTGCCCGTGGTTACGAGCGCTCGGCGCGGGGCGCGAGGGCTTGTCGCGGGCAAATCGGTACGCTGCCACGCCGAGGAGGCCGTCGCGGCGCGTCCTTGGATTGCGCCACCGCCCCCGGGGAGACTCGACTTGGAACAGACTCAGGTATTTCACGACTCAGGTCGATCGCGCGTCAGGTGGGCGATGGTGCTCTGCCTTATGGCGATTGCTGCGATGACAGTCGGTCTGCGGCTTGAGGGCCGCATCTGGTGGTGCGCGTGCGGCAGTCTTGACCTTTGGAAGTCGGACGTCTGGTCCAGCCACTGTTCTCAACACCTCGTCGATCCCTACTCGATCACCCACCTCTCGCACGGCTTGCTCATCTGGTGCGGGCTGGCGATGGTGCTCGACATGCGATGGACGCGCGGCGCGGCGTCGTCGCTTGATGGCGCCCGGCAGCGAAGCGCGAGCATGTTCGCGACGCCGTGGCGTATCACAGCGGCGGTGGTCTTCGCTTGTGTCTGGGAACTTGCGGAGAACTCGCCGGCCGTGATCGAACGCTATCGCAGCGTGACGATGTCGCTGGATTATCTGGGCGACAGCGTCATCAACTCACTCGGCGATGTGGCATGCTGCACCGTCGGCATGTTTGTCGCGCGGCGACTGGGCGTGTTGCGAACGCTGGCGTTCTTTGCCGTGACAGAGATTGCGTTGCTGTGGCTGATCCGTGACAACCTGACGCTCAACGTCATCATGCTTGCCGCGCCGATCGATGCGATCAAGCAGTGGCAGATGCAGGGTCATGGCGTGCCGATTACGCCCTGATGATTACGCCCCGTGAGGCCGTAGCCCGAGTTGCTCGCGGGCGATGCGAGCCAGATCCGCCGCGAGTACGCGCTGGCCTTCGGTGGTGGGGTGAATCGCGTCTCGATACATCGGCTCACCCCGCTGCATCGCGGCGTGGAACGACGCATTGCCTTGCAGCGTCGGAACATCCAGCTCATCAAGCACGTCTTTGAGCAGCGTGTGCCCGCGATCGAGTTTGCCCGTCTCGATCTCCGCCCGCTTCCAGTGCTGCAGGGCGGCGACGCGCACGCCCGCGCTGCGGCACTGGGTGATCATCTGTCGCAGTGCAGCGAGCGAGCGAGCGACCGCGTCCGCCTCCGTGTAGCGGTCCGTCGTCGCGGGGAAGTGGGGGATGCGCGACGGGAACAAGCGCGGATAGATCTTGCGGTCGTAGATCTCCTGCAGCGCAAGCAGCGGCTTACGCATCGTGAACACATCGCGGCGAAGGTGCGGCGTGTAGTCGATGTTGATGTCCACCGCGTCTTCGCTGTTGAGCACGAGGATGGCCAAGTCTGCGTCGAATGTGCCGAACTTGGCGAGGTACGCCGCCTGATTCGGCGGGCACCAGCCGCCCGCGGCGATGTTGGCGACCACCACGGGGCTTTGGCCGTCGTGCGAGAGATCGGCCTGCAAGAGTGCGGTGGCGATCTGCGCGTCGTCGCAGTGTGCGCCGCCGTGGACCACGCTGTCGCCGATCACGAGGATCCTGCGTTCGCGAGGGTCGGTCTTACGCCGCGAGAACGCGGGCGACCGCATGCCCCATTCATTCGTTGTCTGGCGAATTCCCTTACGACGGGCGCGATCGTTTGGAGCGTTGAGATATTTGATCGTCTCGTCGGCCTGTGTGAGGGCCGGGTTCCCGAGCCCAAGGACGAAGCGTGCCACGCACTCGGCGAGGACTAGGGAAACCACGGGGATGCCGATCAACGCGGCGAGCGCCCAGTCCGACCCGGCCAACCCGATGGCGAGGCCAAGGGTCGATCCGCTGATGTCTGCCATTTCGCGCAACAGGTGCTCACCCACGCCATCGATTCCTTTCGAGGGCCACGCCAAGCCATCGCCCCACAAGGGCCGGACGCGCCAGGAAAGGAAGTGTACCTTGCGTTTGCTGGCAACCTGCGGGGCGGGTGCAACCCGTCGGCGCGGTAGTCTGTACATGCCTGCGTGGGTTGCAAGCCGAGCGACCAGCCTCCGAATCAGTCCAACAGGGGACGATGCGAGGGCGTGGACGCGTTGCAACTCAGTGCGGGATCAACTCAGGGGACAGAGACATGCTGCAGGCTTCAATGACCGTGTGCCGCTGGTTCGCGATCGGAGTTGTGGCGGCAGGATGCGCTTTGGCACCGGCCCAGAACGCGGCCAAGCCCGCGACGCCCGCAAAGAAAGCCGCGGCGGAGCCGGCGAAACAGGAGAAGGCGGGTGCGACGCCGCTGGCGTGGATCTTCCGCAAGGGCGATGTGATCGCCTACGAGGTGCGATGGACAAGCGTTGAAGGCGAGTCGGGCGCGAAAGACGCGCACGCCGCCGCGGCGTTCTCGGGTCGGGTTGAACTCAGCGTGCTCGAAGCCGCGTCCGATCGTGGCGTCGTTGGTGTGACGATGAAGGACGCCCAGGGAAGCTGGTCGGAGCCTCCCGCGGGCTGGACTCCCAAGGGGCTGGGAGCGATCGGCGAAGCAGACCCCATGTTCGCGGGTGTGCGGGTGCTGGGGGGCGAGGGTGTCGCATCGACGCTGAGTGCCGCGGGCGAGGCGATGAGCGTCGACGGGTACGCGGGGAAGTTCACCGCGCTCAAGAGCACGCCGAATGAGAGCGAGCGGACGCATGCAAGCGTTCACACGCTCGGCGAGAATGATGAGGATGTGCGCGTGCTCCTGAGCGCGATCGCGCACGTCGCGCCGGCGGCAGGCGTGGCTCCGGGAGCGACATGGACCGTGGTGCAGGAGCGTGCGATTTCGGGCGCGGGCACGCTGAAGCAGGAACTGACGCTGACGCTCAAGTCGATCGGCGCCGATCGCATCGCCCAGATCGCGATTGTCGGCAAGGCCACGCTGCTTGATGCCGCGAGCACGGAGCTGGGTAAGGCCGAACTGCGGGAAAGCTCGATCACCGGCGATGCAAAGTTTGATGTGGTCGCAGGGCGCGTGACGCAGATGAATCGCAGCGCGACGTTCAAGATTGCCCTGCCGCCGGCGGTCGGAAGTGCTGCGGGCGTAGCGGGTGAAGTCATGGAGCTCCGCCAATCGCTGAGCGCCGTGTTGAACACCGCGGCCACAAAGGCGGGTGGCGAGAGTGTCGCGCAAACGGATGGGGCGATGCATGGGGATGCCGCCGCGGCGACAACCGCTGACACCAAGGGTGACAGCGCGGTCACGGATGGGCCGGACTTTGTCAAGCAGCCGGGCGATCTGGAATGGGGCTGGACCGAAGGCGAGACGATGCGTTATCGCGTGACGTACTCCAACAGCACCTCTATGAAGGGGCTGGGAGACGGGGCGAATCAGAACTCGCAGAAGGTTGTGATCGACGTTTCCGTCGTGGTGGAGAAGGTCGGCGAAGACAAAGCCGCGACGGCGACGCTGAGCTTTGATCGTGCCCGCGTTTCGATGAACATGCCGATGGCGGGCGAGTCGGTCTTTGACACAGCCGATCCGGAGAATGTGCCGCCGATGATGGCGATGTTCGCGCGTCCGATCCAGGTGATGATGAAGAAGCCGATCAAGATCGACGTGAATCGCAGCGGCGCGATCAAGGCGCTGACCGGCTTTGCGAAGTTGGCGGACCAGTTCATCGATGCGATGCCGCAGGAGTTTGGCGACAACGAAGAAATGAAAGCGCAGATGAAGTCGCAGATGACCGACGAGTTGATGCGATCGATGCTCGAGCCATTCCTGCGGATCCTGCCCGAGAAGCCTGTGAAGAAAGGCGAGACGTGGGTGATCCCCGGTCGCAAGGGGCCGGGCGAGGCCGAGCCTTCGCCGCCGACGACATATGTCTTCGACGATGTGCAGGAGGTTGACGGCGTGCGCTGCGCCTATGTCAGCACCCGCACACCCGGTCGCAATCAGAACGCAGGCGGCGAGGGTGGGCCGCAGTTCCAGTTCAAGCAGAGCGATACCACCGGAAAGTTCATCTTCATCATCGAACTCGGTAAGGTCCTCAACGCCGAGACCAAGTCGTCGATGTCCTATGGCGGCGACCTGCCCGGTCAGGACGAGGAGGGCTTCCAGCGTGAGTATTCCTCGGTCACCACGCAGACCATGAGCATCGAACTGGTCGAATAGTCCGCGGCGTGACCGGGTCGTCCGCTCGGGTTGACGGAACTTGCTCGGGTTCATCGCGTCCAACCCGGCAGGCCGCGGGTTCTTGTCGCGGCTGCGGAGGCTCGCGATGGTTGCAGTCCGGTTTGGTCGGTCGGTGATGGGATGGAACGCATGCGCGGCATGCGTCGGCGTGGTCGCGCCGCTCTTGACCGCATTCGCCCAGCCCTCGGGGCTGTTCACGCTTCCGGGCGGCGGGCCTCTGGTTGCTGAAGTCCGCGCAGGCGATCCGGTCGCCAAGGGTGATGCCACGCGCGAGCCAGTCGACCCCAAGCACTCAAGCCCGATGCTGCGGCAGCTCGAAGGTGTGCTCGCCGATCTGGATGATGCGGGCGTGCGACGGCTGCGGGCGGCGGTCACAAGCGTTGCGGTGACGTCAGAGGAGACGCAGAACGCGGAGTTGTGGGCCACGGTCCATTGCCGCGATGCGCGCGGCGGGCGGGCCGGGTTTGAGATCCGGCGCGACGCACGCGGGCGGTGGTTCGCGACGACGGAGCCGCTGCCCGATGATCGGCCGCGGCTTGCGTACAAGCTCGATTCGATCAAGTTCTTTGAAGCCGTCGATGACTGGGTGATTTTCCGTGCCGGCTTTACGGATGCCGGTCCGCTTGTGCCGCTGCAGGTGATTGAGGTCGCGCATCCGCTCGCCGCGTCCGTGATCGCGCTGGATCGTCCACATCTGTCGCGTCGCCTGCGGTGTAAGAGCGGCACGGCGCTCGATGGCACGGCTCGCAATCTCGACGAAGAGCGGTTTGCGATCCGCGTGCCCAAGGACTATCACCCACGATCGCCGGTCGGTGCGTTGGTCTGGGTTCATGGCGAGGGTGATCTCGAGCCGCTGCCTCAAGTGTTCGCTTCCGCAGACAAACTGGGGCTTGCGGTCGTGTCGGTGGCGCTTGCGGGTAATGCTCGCATCACGCCCGACCGGTATCAGCTCATGTTCGACGCGCTGCAGACGCTGCGTGAGCGTGTCCACATCGACCCGCGGCGGATCTACATCACCGGGATCTCGGGCGGCGGAAAAGTCGCGGGAATCCTCGCGTGCTGCTTCCCTGACGTGTTCTGTGGCTCGGTGCCGATCATCGGCATGGAGATGTACGAGGGCGTGCCGCTGGGCAACGGCATCTGGAGCGCATCGGCGTTCGACAAGCCCGGGTCAGCGCTCTTTGGTCTGCTCAAGACGCGTCGCATGGCAGCGATCACCGGCTCGCAGGAGCCGAATCAGTATCAGATCCGGCGCAGCCTTGCCGTGCTCAAACGCGATGGTGTTCCGACCCGTCTCTTCGACATCCAGGGTCTGAAGCATGTGATGCCTGACGAGGAGGTTGTCACCGAGGCGATCGAGTGGGTCGATGAACCCGCGCGCGAAGCGGCGGCGAAGCATGAGGCCGAAGCGGAAAGCATGCTTGCCGATATCAAGCCCGACGCGAACTCCGCCGAAGCGCTGGTCGCCATCACACGCAAGCATCCATGGACCAAGGCGTCGTGGATCGCCGCACAGCGTCTGGGCTTTGCGCCAAAGTGAACGATCGCTCAGAGAAACGTCGGCCAGCTTGACGCCTGTCGCTTAGCCGCGTGCAGCGCCGCCCGAACGAGCGGCCACTTCGGCCGGCGGCAGAGCGTTGATCGCCTGGAACGCGTTGAGCACGCGCTCGCGTGCCGCGGCATGGTCCACGATCGGCGGCGGATAGTCGAGCTTGCCGCGAAGCAGCGCGGGCAACTGCGACGGGTCGTGAATGGCCTCGCCCTGCACGCCGCGGAGCTCGGGGACCCAGGTGCGGATGAAGTCGCCGCTGGGATCGAACTTCTCGCTCTGGCTGTAGGGGTTGAAGATGCGGAAGTAGGGCTGTGCATCGGTGCCGGTGCTGGCCGACCACTGCCACCCGCCGTTGTTGCTCGCGAGCGAGCCATCGACGAGGTGCTGCATGAAGTACTTCTCACCAAGACGCCAGTCGATGAACAGGTCCTTGGTGAGGAACATCGCCGCGATCATGCGCAGGCGATTGTGCATCCAGCCCATGCCGCGGAGCTGTCGCATCGCGGCGTCGACGATCGGATAGCCGGTGCGGCCGTCTTTCCACGCCTGGAAATCCGCGGCCGAATCACGCCACTTGAGTTTTTCGGTGATCGGCTTGAACGCGCGGCCCATGCACACACGCGGGAAACCGACCATGACGTGGTGATAGAACTCGCGCCACACCAGTTCGTTGATCCACTGCTCCGGGCCGGGTCGTCCGCCGTCGTACTTGCCGTCGTTGGCCTCGGCCGCGGCGTGAAGACACTGACGCGGCGAGATCGCGCCGATCGTGAGATAGGGCGAGAGCGTGCTCGTGCCGTCGATGCCGGGGAAATCACGATCGTGCTTGTAGCTCTGGATGCGGGATGACGCCGCGAAACGCGCGAGCCGCTGCTGGGCGTGCTTCTCGCCGGCGGGCCAGAGCTCTGCCGCCACCGGACTCTCAAAGCCCGCAACGCTGCCGGGCACCGGCGAGGGCTTGATGCCCATCGGCGCCTGCGGCTGCGGCATGGGAAGACTGCGCACCGTCGTCGCACGCTCACGCACACGCTGCCACGCGCGGCGGAATGGCGAATAGACGGTGAAGTAGGTCTCGCCCTCGGTGAGCACCGTTCCCGGCTCGAGCACGACCTGATCGGTGAACGAACGAACCTTGACGCCGCGGGCGCTGAGCGCGAGGCCTATCGCTTCGTCGCGGCGGCGCTCGTTGATCTCATACTCGCGGTTGTAGAAGAGCGCGTCGCACTCGTGGGCCTCAATCGTCTCGCGGATGCGCGTCGCGACATCGCGCGGCGTGGCGGCCTCGACGATGATGAGCGGGATGTTCAGTCGATCAAGCGTCGTGCTGAGCTCTCGCAGCGAGCGGAGCATGAGGTCGACACGCACCGGCGCGACGTCGTGGACTCGCCACTCGCCGGGCGACACGACAAAGACACCGATGACGCCGTTGTCCGACTCGGCGCAGGCGTGGTGCAGCGCGGTGTTGTCCGTCGCGCGGAGGTCAGAGCGAAACCAGACCAGCGTCCTCATCGGTGTTCCTTGGCGGGCACTGACCGCCGTCGTGGGAGAGGCTGCCGCTTCCATGGCAGCCCGGGATGCGTTGTACCACAACCCTATTCGACGGCCAAGTCTCGTCGGACGCGTTGCGCCGAAATTGTGATCTCCTGCAGGTGAGATGGCGAAAAACGGTCAAGGTTGGCCAGAATCGTGCGCATGCGATGGTTGTGCTTGAAGCGTGCCCGATGCCGGAGAAGAAAGTCCCAATAGAGGGTTGTGAACGGACACGCGTCGTCACCCGTGCGCTTGGTCGGGTCGTAGCGACATCCCGAGCAGTAGTTGCTCATCCGTTTGATGTACTGCCCGCTGGCGGCGTACGGCTTGGTGCCGACCACTGGACCGCGGGTCGCGGTGCCGTCGGCGTGCTGCGACATGCCGAGCACGTTGGGCAGCGTCACCCAGTCGACCGCGTCAACGTACATGCCCAGAAACCAGTCGCTGACCGCGCGCGGGTTGACCCCCAGCAGCATGGTGAAGTTGCCGATGACCATGAGACGCTGGATGTGGTGGCCGTACGCGCGATCGAGGACTTCGTTCACGCACTCATGCAGACAACGAAGATCGGTCTTGCCCGTCCAGAAGAGTTCAGGCAGCGGCGTCGTGGCCTGAAGCCAGTTGCGATCGGCGTAGTCGGGTCCTTCGCGGAAGTAGATGCCGCGGATGAACTCGCGCCAGCCGATGATCTGGCGGATGAAGCCTTCGACGGCCGCGAGCGGGGCTTTGCCGTCGCGATAGGCCTCGACGGCGGCGTCGACGCACTCACGCGGATGCAGCAGTTTCAAGTTGAGTGAGCTGCTGAGCAGCGCGTGATTCATGGACCATTCGCCGCGCCACATCGCGTCCTGCGTGCGCCCGAAGTTGTGCAGGCGACGCGCGATGAAGTCGTGCAGCACATCGAGTGCCTGTTCGCGCGTGACGGGCCAGCCAAAATCGTCATTGTCAAGCCGTCCGGGGAGGTTTGGGAGGATGCGGCGCACGTCTGCGATGACGCTGCGCGTGATCGCATCGGGTGCGAAACGCAGTGGCGGCGACAGAAGGCCGGGGCCGGCCGCGCCGGGGCCATCGCGATTCTCCGCGTCGAAGTTCCAGCGGCCACCTTCGGGCTCGCCGTCGGCGTCGATGAGGATGTTCAGGCGACGCCGCTGCTCTCGATAGAAGTCCTCCATCTTGAAGGACTTTCGCGGAGCGGCCCACGCGTCAAACTCGGACGGCGTCACGACGAAGTGGGTGTCTTCGAGCACTTCCAGCGGCACGCCCGCGGCGTCGCACACGTCACGAAGGTCCGCAAGCACGCGATGTTCGCCCGGGCGGATGAGGCGCACACGCGACGGCTTGAGTTCGTTGATCGCTCGGGCGAGTTCGCCGCCGAGCGTGTGCGTGTTGGCGGCATCCGTCAGCGCGACATACCGCACGCGATGCTTCTGCTTCTCGAGCCACTGTGCGTGGTGACGCATCGCGCTGAGAAAGAGCACGGTGCGCTGAATGTGGCTCGGGACATGCGTCGATTCGCCGCGGACCTCAGCCATGAGGATGTGATCGTGCGGCCCGAGATCGGCGAGCGTGGGAGATCCACGATCGAGTTGGTCGCCGAGCAGAAAGAGCAGTGTAGAGCCGGCGCGTTCTGGGGTGCGCGCCGCGTCTCGTGCCGTGGGGTGGGCGGTGACACGCGGCGCAGCGGACTTGCCCCCGGTGCGTGGGCGCGGGCTCATGATGCGCCTCCGCCTGCGCTCGCGGCACGGAGTGCATGAATCAAGAGCATGGCCGCGAGGACGCCTCGTGCGGACCATGCGAAGGTGCGGATCCAGTTGGTGCTCACGAGCGAAGTCGCCGCGACGTCGCTGCCGCCTTGCAACTGGGCATGGAGCGGGACTTGGATGAAGAACGTTGACACCCACACGAGGCCGAGCAAACCAAAGCCGAGCCACGCGAGACTGGAACGCACGGGCACGCCGCCCTCGCCACTGACGAAGGGCAGGAGCACAAGCAGCACGGCGGTGGCGAGCTCGATCAACATCGTCGGTGCGACGACGAGCGTTGTGAGATTTGCGTGCGTCGCGGCGAGCGTCGGGCGTTCAGCCGCGGGGAGTCGCGCGAGCATCGGATAGTGCACGACTTGGACGAACCAGATCAGGCCGCACATGAACCATGTGGCGGCGGCGTGGACCACAAGCAGCAGGTGCAGCATCGGGGGCGTGATCGGCATACATGGATTGTCGCAGGTTCCGGCCCCGCGGATGCAGGCCAATGAAGAAGTTGAACGCGAAGGTCTCGAAAGACGCGAAGGAAGACGCGAAAGCAGGAACTCAGAGGAAACAGAGAAGAACGGAGAAGAAGAGAGAGGAGCGGAAAAGGGGGGAACTGCCCAGACAAAGGAGTGTCGCGCCGGAGAGTCGATCGAGACGTCGGAATGGCGACGCTTGACGGACGTGGGTGCGCCGGGTCAGCGCGTCACGGACCGCGTTTCTGAGGCTGACCAGCGGACGATGCCGCGGGTGAGCGTGTGGCGGAGCCACCGATCGTCCCATGCATACATCAATGTCGAGAGTGGATTCGTCGAGCGATCCAGCGCGATATCCGGGTGCAGCACGAGCACATCGGCGGCGGCACCGACGCGCAGCGAGCCGCCGAGCGAATCCGGAGCCGCACTGCACGCGGCGGCGAGGGCATCCGCGTTGCCTCTTGTGATCATGTACCACGCTTGGGCAGCGGTTGGCGGACGATGCTTGAGTCGCTTGGCAGTCTCGAGCATCGCACGCGCGACGCGGACCATGCTGCGATCCGGCCCGCCCGCGACATCGCTGCCGAGCGTCAGCGGCACGCGCTCGCGGAGCGCGGCGAGGCGGTCCATTGCGCCCGCTTCGAGGAACAAGTTGGCGGTGGGGCAGTGCGCGACGATCGACCCGCTCGCGGCGATCGAGCGGCGATCGGCATCGCTGAGGTGAATCGCGTGCGCGAGCAACGTGCGCGGCGTCAGCAGGCCCGCGCGGCGATAGACCTCGGTGTACGCGATGCCCGGAAAGAGCCGCGCAATCGTCTCGAGTTCTGCGTGTGTTTCAGCCAGGTGCGTCTGAACGGGCCACGGCCGAGCCGCGGCGAGACGCCCGCTGCCAGTGAGCAGTTCATCGGTGCAGGACACGGCAAACCGCGGCGTGATCGCCGGCGTGATGCGACCGATCGGCGTGAGACGCGCCGCTTCGTCGAGCAGTTGTGCCGCCGCGCGCAGCAGTTCGGCGGGCGCGTTGCGATCCATGAGCACCTGGCCGACCGTGCCGCCGATCCCCGCGGCGTCGAGCTCGCGCATCGCGACGACAGCAGCGTCGTGGTGGACGGTGGCGTACGCGGCGACGCTGGTGGTGCCGAAGGAGAGGAGTTGCCGCGCGACGCGGGCCGCCATCGAGCCCGCGTAGGTGGTGTCGGCCCAGCGTGCCTCGGCGGGGAAAATGACGCGCTGCAGCCACTCGAGCAGTTCGAGGCCGTCGATGCCGATGGAATCAAGCTGCGGCAGGTGCAGGTGACAATCGATGAAGCCGGGGGTGATGATCGCGTGCTCGCCGCCCAGGTCGGCGCGGGGGTCGAGTGCGGCGTCGATGGCGGTGATGACACCGCCGGAGATGCGGAGTGTGCCATGGGCGAGCCGCACGCCCGCCGCGTCGGGCAGCATGAGGGTGCCGGTGATGGACCGAACGTGGTCCGGATGTGGTGCGGATGGAAGTGGGGAAGTCGGCATGGCGGGCGTGAAAGTCTGCGAAACTCGTGCAATCGCAAGTATAGAACGCGATTGCTGCGGGTTTCGTCCTCGCGCGAGGCTGCCAGAGACGTGCGCCGCCCGCGAGCACCGTCGCGCGGTTTGCGAGTCTTGTCACGCGGTTGCACAGAGAAGTCTCGCCGCAGCGTTGTGGGGTTTATAGTTGCGTTCGAGGTCGACAGGCCTGTGCGCCTTTTGAGTTCACCGACGAGGAATCGTGTATGAAGCGTGTGACACGTGCCGCCCTGATCCAGACGCGCTGCGAGCTTTCGGGCGAGCGGTCCTGCGATGAGCTGCGTCGGCACATGATCGACAAGACTGTTGTCCTGATCGACAAGGCGGCCGCGGCGGGCGCGAAGGTCTGCTGCCTGCAGGAGCTGTTCAACGGGCCGTACTTTGCTGCCGAGCAAGCGCTCCGTTGGTACGACATGGGCGAACCGATCGATGGTGCGGAAGGACCCGGGCCGACGATTCGCCTGATGCAGAGCCTGGCGAAGAAGCACGAGATGGTGCTGATCGCGCCGATCTGCGAGCGGGTGATGAGCGGCGTCTACTACAACACCGCGGCGGTGATCGGACACACCGGCGAACTGCTCGGCAAGTATCGCAAGAACCATCTGCCGCAGTGTTTGCCGGGGTTCTGGGAGAAGTTCTACTTCCAACCCGGCGACTTGGGGTATCCGGTCTTCGACACGCCGTTCGGGCGCATCGGGGTGTATCTCTGCTATGACCGGCACTTTCCTGAGGGCGCGCGTGAACTGGGAATGAATGGCGCCGAGATCGTGTTCAATCCGAGTGCGACGGTCGCTGGGTTGAGCGAGTATCTGTGGAAGCTCGAGCAGCCCGCCCACGCCGTCGCGAATGGATACTTCGTCGGCGCGATCAATCGCGTCGGCACCGAGGCGCCGTGGAACATCGGCGAGTTCTATGGCCAGTCGTACTTCTGCAATCCGCGCGGGCAGATCCTCGTGCAGGCAAGTCGCGACAAGGACGAGGTAGTCGTCGCGGATCTTGATCTGTCGATGATCGAGGAAGTCCGCCGCGTGTGGCAGTTCTATCGCGATCGACGCCCCGAGACGTACACACGCTCGCGCGAGGTGCTGCGGGCGGGCGGACACGCGACAGTGGGAGGGACCTGCGGATGATCAAGCTCGCACGCGGCACACGCACGCTTATCGGCATGATTCACGTCGGCGCGCTGCCGGGCTCACCCCGGAATGAGACGACAGTCGATCTGATCGCGGCTCAGGCCGCACGCGAGGCTCGAATCCTGGCCGACGCGGGCTTCGATGCGATCATGATCGAGAACATGCACGACGCGCCCTACATCCACGGCACGCACGGCCCAGAAACCGCCGCGGCGATGACGCGCATCGGGCTGGAGGTCGCGCACGTGACGAACGTGCCGCTGGGCGTGCAAGTGCTCAGCGGCGGCAATCGCGAGGCGCTGGCCGTGGCCCAGTCCATCGGCGGATCGTTCATCCGCTGCGAGAACTTCGTGTTTTCGCACGTTGCCGACGAGGGGCTGCTGACGCGGGCCGAGGCTGGGCCGCTGCTGCGCTATCGCAAGCAGATCGGTGCCGAGCACATCAAGGTGTGCTGCGACCTGAAGAAGAAGCACGCCAGCCACGCGATCACGGCGGATGTCAGCATCGCCGAGTGCGCCGAGGCCGCAGAGTTTTTCGGGGCCGATGCGGTCGTCGTCACGGGCAGCGCGACGGGCAAGCCGACGGATCCTGCGGACATCGCCGCGGTTCGCAAGGCGTGTTCGCTTCCGGTGCTGGTCGGCTCTGGGGTGACGCCGCAAAACATCGGACGCATGTTCGAGCATGCCGACGCCGTGATCATCGGCTCGTGGATGAAGCAGGGGGGTTCGTGGCGCAATCCGCCCGATTCTGCCCGTGCGGCCCAGATCGTCGCGGCGGCCCGCGGCGCGTGATTGGCTCCCGAGCGGCACGCCATTTGCGGCCTAGCCCACTTGGCTGTCGGTGCGCAGCTCGTGGAGACGTCGGGAATGTCGGTGCGTGTGGAAACCCAGCGGCAGGAGACTCGCACAGAGCGATTGGTCGCGGCCAACGTCCGCGATCGCATCGCCGAGCTTTCTCCCACGCGCCCGATCGAGATTCTGCCACCCGATGCCGCGGTAACGCTGCGTGCTTTGCGAGAGAGTGATCGCGGCTTGTTCTGCGAGGCGGTCGCGGCCAGCCGCGAGCAACTTCAACGCTGGATCGGGCTGTTTCGACGCGTCGGTCTTGCGCCCGAGGCTCGCCACGAGTCCTTGGATGAACTCTTCGACCGTCAGCTCGCCCTCACGGAAATCGGTGAACGCACACGCTCAGCATGCCGTCGCGTCGGAGTGCTGGGTGACGGTCGCATCATCGGCTGCTTCAATCTCGGCGCGATCAGCCGCGGCCTGGAGTTCCAAGCCGAGGCGTCGTGGTGGGTCGCGACGCCCTGGGCTGGCAAGGGACTGGCGACGCAGGGTGTCCGCCGCCTGCTGGATTACGCCTTCGCGGATCAACCCGATGG
>JANRKB010000015.1:0-68026 GCA_033763695.1 Planctomycetota bacterium
GCGAGCGGCGCAGGAAGCCGACGGCCTCCTTCTTCATCGCCTCATCGACGCTTCCGCCCCACACGAACTTGTTGAGCATGCACACGCCGACGCCGTTGAGCGCAGGGAAGTGGTTGCCGTCCAGTTCGATTGCCTTGCGGAACGCGGCCTCGGCGTCGTCATACTTCTTCAGGCGGAAGAGGCCCGAGCCCAGTCGCTCATACGCGACGGGTGACGCGTTCGTGCGAACGAGCTGGCTGAGCGTGTTGACCATCTCGTCGTAACGCTTGAGCTTGTTGTACGACTCGGCGAGGTTGAGCAGCACCGGCGGCTGGAGCGGCCCGAGCTCCAGAGCCTGCACGTACTCGTTGACGGCTTCTTCGTTCTGGTCCAGCGCGCCGTGGATCGCACCCAGATTGACGCGGGCTTCCGCGCTCTTGGCGTTGAGTTGCACGGCGCGGCGGGCGTACGGCAGAGCCTCATTCGCTTCGCCGATCTGGAAGTACGCCGTCGCGAGATTGAGGTTGGTGTTGAAGTCGTTGGGCTTGAGCGACAGGGCCTTGAGGTACGCGCGAATCGATTCAGAAACGCGATCAAGCAACTGCAGCATCAGGCCATAGCCGTACTGCGCGTCAAAGTTGCGGGGCTCGAGCTCGGCGGCTTGGCCGTAGCGGTCCGCCGCGGTGGCGTAGTCGCCTTGTGCCTGATAGATCTGGGCCGCGCCGACGTAGGCCTGCGTGAGCGTCGGGTTGCTCTCGATGGCACGCTCAAATGCGAGCAGAGCCTGGACGTTCTGACCCTTGTTCTGGAGCGTCTTGCCCTTGGCGACGTTCTCGAGCGCGATGTCCTCGGGCGTGCGCTGCGGGACCGCGGGGTTGGTGCGGGTGGCGGCGCGGCCGGTGGTCTGGTAGCAACCACCGAGAAGGACCAGGCTGCTCAGCGCAACAACTGCGCACGAACGGGCGGCGATTCTGGAGGCGAGGGGCTGAAGATTTCGCGAGATTTGGGCTGTCATACGTCTCTCAGAATGATCCACACGTGAATCCCCGGCAAGCCCGCGATCGGACATCGCGGCACAGTGTCTATCGGTCGTCGGCTGGCATCGTCGCTTCTGAAGCGCCCGGAAGCCCCCCAAAACCCTGAAAAACCCGGCCAACAACACCGACTCAGCGGGGCTTGCGGCCCTTGGTGCGGACATTTCCGCCACCTTGTTTGCCCTTCTGAGTCGAACCGGCCTTTCGCGGACCGGCAGGGCGGGATTGTTGACCACTCGCGCCGGACAATCGAGGACGGGCCGAGGTTGCTTCGGGATTGCTCTTTGAGTCGGCCTTTGGCCCGGTCTTTGGGTTGGTCTTGGCACGCCGCGGCTTTGGGGCAGCCGAGGTGTTCTTGAGCGAGGATTTCGTGGGTCGCGCGGGCGCCGACTTCTTTGCGGCGGGTTTCTTGGCGGCCGCGGGCGGGGCGATCCGCTCGCGAAGGCCCGTGAGCTGCGGCTCCGCGAAGCCCGGCATGAGCGAGCGGAGACGAGCGATGTTGATGGTGTCCCAGCGGCCCGGCGCGAGGTTCGAACCAGCGTCGGGCTTGCCGCCCTCCTCCTTGGGCGTCTCGAGGATCTTGGGTACGCCTGCGAAGGCCGGGTGGTTCACGATTGCCGCGAATCCTGAATCGGCGAGTGTCGGGGCGTCAACGCCTCGTCCCACTTCGCCCTCGCCGATGTGGGCGTGCCGGTCGAGATGGGAGCCGAGCGTGCCCTTGGAATCGTTGAGGTGCCACACCTTGAGATTGCCGATGCCGCAGCGGGCATCGAAGGCGTCGAGGACTGACGTCGCGCTTGAGCGCGTCGACATGTCGTAGCCTGCGGCGTGCAAGTGACAGGAATCAAGACAGAAGCCGATGCGTTCCGGGGCGCCCGTCGCTTCCGCGATGAGTTCGCGCAGGCGGCCCAGATGTTCGAACGGGCCGCCGATCGTGGTGCCAGCCCCGGCGGTGCCTTCGAGGCAGGAGACGGTGCGAAAGCCGCGGGTCGAACTGAAGAGTTCGCGATACGCCGCGGCGATTCGGGCGAGGCCCTGTTCGAGAGAACTCGTTGTGTACGCGCCCGGGTGATGAACCAGGAACGGGATGCCCAGTTCCTCGCAGCGTTCGATCTCGATCCGCATGAGCGCGATGCTCTTGTGCCACAGTTCGTCGGCCGGAGCCGCGAGGTTGATCAGGTACGACGCGTGACTGACGACGCGACCCTGCCAGCCAAGTTCGGCCATGCGCGCGTGCCACGCGCGGACCATGCCCGGATCGAGCGGCTTGGCTTGCCACTGTTGCTGGTTCTTGGTGAAGACCTGAACAGTGTCGAGGCCAAGACGAGCGCCCTCATCGAGCGCACTGACCATGGAACCGGCGATCGACAGGTGTGAGCCGAACATGCAGACCCTTTCACGCGGCGGGGCGTGGAACAACGTGTTGACGTCAGGTGGACCGCTCGCCCGCGGCAGGGCGTGACGGCACGGGCGCGGCCGTGTTGAGGATTGGCTTCTTCTGGCCGACCTTCGGCTCGGTGCCGCTGCGGAGGCGAGCGATGTTGGCGCGATGCTTGACGATCACCAGAGCGGCGACGGCGACGGTGACGCCGAAGTAGACGAGGGCGGTCGTGAGAAGGAAATCGCCCGGCGGCGGGAAGAGCCGGTCTCGCAGCAGCCAGAGCATGCTGAACTGCCCCACCACCGCCAGCGGCAGCGTGAGGCCCGCCAGCATCGAGCCGAGGCTGACGTAACGCCAACGGGCCAGCGCGACGAGGAAGACCACCAGGGCCAGCCCGCCGGCACATGAAAGCGTCGGGAAGACGGCGAGGATCGCTCCCAGACCGGCCGCGACGCCCTTGCCCCCCTTGAACTTCAGCCACGGGCAAAACATGTGGCCGAGGATCGGCATGAGCATCGCCCCCAGCCACAGGGCAGCGTCGGCGGGCGGGATGACCCACTGACCCAGGATGTTGGCCCACCAGCCGACCGCGAGGGTCGGAAGAAGGCCCTTGAGCAGGTCAACAGAAAAGCATTGCAGCCACGCCTTGGCACCGAGCACGCGTCCGACGTTGGTTGCGCCGATGTTGCCCGAGCCGTGGGCGCGGATGTCGATGCCGTGCATTCGGCCGATGATGAGGCCGGTGGGGAACGAGCCTGCGAGAAAGGCAAGGCAATACGCCAAGATCCAAGGCACCGCCGAAGTCATGGGCGGATGATACCGGGCGGATGAGCGGCTCGGGATCGAGTTTGGTCGCCGGTGGCTGAGGCCCGGCGGCGGGTCATCACCAGACGCGGGTGGGCATCTGGGTGAGCAGTTCGGCCCAAACCTCGTCGGGAGGCTTGCTCGCGTCAAGGACGAGGTGGCGGTGCGGGTCGGCCTTGGCCTGCGTGAGATAGCCCTGGCGAACCTTCTTGTGGAACTCGCGTGAGCGGCTCTCGATGCGGTCCAGATCGCGCCCCGGGACGAGCAGTGGCGACATCCGCCGAAGAGCGGTTTCGTCGTCCACATCGCAGATCACGACCAGGTCAGGCCGGATGCCGCCGGTTGCGACCTTGGCGACGTCTTGAATGTCGAGGATGGGCAGGCCGCCCGCGGCACCCTGATAGGCAAGGGTCGAACTCACAAAGCGATCGGCGAGCACAACCTGATGATCGCGCAAGGCGGGACGGATGATCTGTTCGACAAGCTGGGCGCGGCTCGCCATGTAGAGCAGCATCTCGCAGCGCATATTCATGTCGCTGCCCTTGTCGAGCAGGATCTGCCGGATGCGTTCGCCGATCGGCGTACCGCCCGGCTCGCGGACTTCCTGCACGGGGATGGCGTGTTCGCGGCACAGCGCGGAGAGACGCTTGAGTTGCGTCGTCTTGCCGGAGCCGTCGGGCCCCTCAAAGACGATGAACTTGCCAGCCAGAGCGCGGAGCCAGTCGTGAGGCGTCGTCACGAGGCGAGTGTACCCCGCCCAATGCGACGTGCGATGCGTTGCTGGAGGCTGCGTCAGGCGGCGCGGGCGAAGCGGCCGCTGGTGAGCTGCTTGATGAGGCGTTCGCGATCGCCGAGCCGCGCGAAGCGGGTGATGGCGAGAGCGTGGCGCACCGGGCCGGGCTCGCTGTCGTCGATCCAGACGACGTTACCCATGACAAAGACGCTGCGTCCCGGGCCGATGTCGTCGGTGTGGCCGTTGGGCCCGGTCGGGAGGGTGATCTGGAGTGCGACCGGCGTGCCGGGCGCGATGGGGTGATCGAGCTCAAACTGAACGCCGCCTTCGCTGACGTCGTAGGCGTGGCCTTCAAAGACGAAGTCTTCGCGATCGAGCGTGCGTGCCGCCACCGGCGTGTACATCGGGCGAAGGACGAAGCGCTCGAACTTGCGCCGATTGACGTTGAGGTTGCCGGTGATGGGGCTGTTCTGATTCATGACAGATCTCCGCACGAGCACGACTTGAGTTCTCGACGACGCGTATCCCCTCACGGAACGCGTCGGCGCCCCCATACGAGCGGCCGAGGCTGCCTGTCCAAGCCACGTGCATGGCACGATGCCCGGCGAAGCAGCACCCGTCCGGAAGGGGCTATCGGAACAACGTGAGGCGTTCTTTGGACTCACGTGCCGTTTTTCGGAATCTCGCGGTCCGAGAACGCGAAGAGAATCGTGGCGGGCCACGTCGAGCCGATCTGGAGCATCACAAAGGCAGCCTGGCGCGGCCGCCTCTGGATCGAGTTGGACGCGCCAGGACGCGGGTTTCACGCGCGAGCACTGGACGACGCATGAGCCGTGTGGCAGACGACATTCTCTTGTGCGAGCAGTGCGGCTACACGCTCGAAGGCCTTGAGCCGGATGCTCATCCGGACGCTCGTTGCCCTGAATGCGGGACGCCCGTGGCATGGTCGCTGCCCTCGCGACGACCCGGCACGGCGTGGCAGCAGTCACGCACGCCGACGGCGTGGCTGGTGACGTTGCTCCGCGTGCTTCGATCGCCACGCGGACAGTTTGATGTGATGCACGTCGCGCCGCGCGAGCGATGGAGCTTGCTGTGGAGCTATCTGCTGCTGGCCGGCGTGCTGCTCTCAGCACCCTTCGCGGGTATGGGTGTGGTGCGGGCCAACTTCCCGCCACGCGGGGAACGCGTCATCCAGGAGTTGGCGCTCTACGTCGGCGGCGCGCTGCTCAACTTCGCTCTGGTCGTGGGCGGGCTTTGGCTGCTCACGTGGATTGAGGTGGTCGGGATTCGTTTCTTCGCAGCGCGGCGCGGCTGGCGGCTTACCGAGTCCGCGGCCTGGCAGGTCGCGTCCCACGCGGGCGTCGGCTGGGTGCTCAGCGGCGTGCTCATGCTGTTCGGCCTCGCGATTCCGTTTGCCATTGATCGCATCGCACCGCGGTTGCTCGGGCACAGGCTCGACCTGACCTGGGCTTCGCTGGGGTACGTCGGCGTGCGTGAGATCACGCAGGGCGTCCTCATCTTGGGCGGGGCGTTCGCCGGGATGCTCGTCTTTGAGACGCTCGTGTATCTGGGCGTGACGCGATGCCGTTATGCGAACATGCCGCGTGATCGCGCGGGTTCTGAAGCGGGCGACCGCAACTCGGCAACTCAGCCATCGTTCTCGACAACGACGTCGGCATGACGCAGATAGTCGGGCGCGTGCCGATCAAATGTCGGCTCGGCGACTTGGTCAAAGAAGGCCTTGGCGACATCAACGCCCCAGCCGCGTTCGCCGCGTTCTTCGATGGCACGCCAGCGCGACCAACGCGTGGATGCTCCGGCATGGACGAACACGCGTAGGTCGAGTGATTGGCGAACCGTCGCGTGGAGCGCGTGAATGCCCTCGCAGACGATGAGCGGCGCAGGGCTCAGACGCGTCGAACCCACGCGCGAGTGCGTGTGGAACGACCACTCCGGGACGTCGACCGCTCGACCCGCACGCAGATCGATCAGGTGTTGAGCCAGCAGCGGCAAGTCGGCGTGATGAGGCTCATCGCGTTCTTCGTATCGGATGCCGTCGTAGTCGGGGAGATAGTGGTCCGTCGAGAGCACGAGAGAATCTGGCGCCGCCAATGCAGCGACGGCCCGTGCGAGGGTCGTCTTGCCTGAGCCGACGTGGCCGGTGACACCGATCACGAACGCAGATCGTGTGGCAACTGCACGCGCGTGCAGCCAAGACGCAGCGTCCGCAAAGCGCAAGCGGATCGGTTCAGTGGGCCTGGATGGCTGAATCTGGGTCATCGCGTCGCACAGGGTACGGCATTGGCCGGTGGCGGCGCGGCCCCACCGCACCTGCCTCGTCGAATCGGTCGCCCGACAGAGAGTTGGTATTCTCGCCGCTTCGGCTCGCACCTCGTGGGACTCTCGCATGAATCAGTACATCGGGCTTCTGGGCGTCGCGTTCATCCTGTTGGTCGGCGTGATGCTCTCGACAGATCGACGCCGGATTTCTCTGCGGATCATCGTCGCCGGTGTTGCCCTGCAGTTCCTGATGGCGTTCTTGTGTCTGCAACTGCCACTGACAGTCCAGATCTTTGAGTATGTCGCGCGCGGCGTGAACGGCGTGATCTCCGCCTCTGACGCGGGAATCACCTTCCTCTTCGGGGACAAGATCATCAATCCCGGCGGGCCGTGGGGCTTCATATTCGCCGTCAAGGTGCTGCCGATCATCATCTTCTTCGCGGCGTTCATGTCGATGTTGTACCACCTCGGCGTGATGCAGGTCGTCGTGGCAAGCGTCGCCGCATTGCTGCGAAAGTCGCTGGGAATCACGGGTCTCGAAGCGCTCTCGGCTTCGGCGAATATCTTTCTTGGGCAGACCGAGGCCCCGCTGTGCATCAAGCCGTACATCGCTGGCTTGACGCGCTCGCAGCTCATGTGCGTGATGGTCGGCGGGTTCGCGACGATCGCGGGCAGCGTGCTGGCGGCCTATGTCTCGATGCTCGGCGGCGAGAACGACGCCCAGCGCATCTTGTTCGCCAAGCACCTGATCACCGCGAGCGTGATGTCAGCGCCTGCGGGCATCGTGATGGCGAAGCTGATGATGCCCGAGACGGAGACGCCACGCGACGAGTCGATCGCGTCGCTGCGCTCGCAGCCGCGGACCACGACCAACCTCATCGATGCCGCGGCGAGCGGTGCGAGCGACGGTCTGCAGCTTGCCCTGAATGTCGCCGCGATGTTGATCGCATTCGTAAGCCTGCTGGCGCTGGTGAACATGTTGCTGGGCTGGGTAAGCGGCGTGCCGTTCGTTGCTTCGGCGCTTGGTGCGATTGGCGTTGGCAAGTTGTCGTGCGAATATCTGCTCGGGCTTGTGTTTCGCCCGCTGGCATGGCTGATGGGTGTGAGATTCGACGAGTGTGGCTTCTTCGGCTCGCTGCTGGGCACGCAAATTATCGCGACTGAGTTGATGGCGTACATCAAGTTGGGTACGGCGATCCAAGGTGGCGAGGTGAGCAGCCGTACCGCCCAGATCGCGACCTACGCACTCTGCGGCTTTGCCAATCTGCCGTCGATTGCCATTCAGATCGGCGGGATTGGCGCAATGGCACCGGATCGCCGGAAGGATCTGGCGCAGATCGCTCCGCGGGCGATGGTGGCGGGTGCTCTCGCGTGCTGGATGACCGGCGCGATTGCGAGCGTATTCATCGCAGTGCCCTCCACGCCGTGACAAGCGGCAAGCACTTCATGTGGGAGGCCGACGCGACTACGCTGATCGCACGGCAGCCAATCGCCCGGCGTGTCTTGGCGTCGGTAAGGGGTTGCGATCGTTGCCTTGAAGACGCATGACGGATCCGCGATCCATCTTGATCATTCGGCCCAGCGCGCTCGGCGATGTCTGCCGCAGCGTGCCCGTGCTCGTGAGCCTCAAGCGGGCGTTCCCGAACGCGCGGATTGATTGGCTGGTGCAGGACGGGTTTGCGGCGGCGATCGCCGATCATCCAGATCTGGGCCGCATTGTGCCGTTCGCGCGCCGGGAGCTCGGGGCCGCTTCGCGGCGCGGCAACTTCGGCCCCGTACGTCGGTTCTTCGCTCAGTTGCGCGAAGCGAACTACGACCTCGTCATCGACTGCCAGGGGCTGCTGCGGAGTGGGCTCTTCGCATGGGCCACGCGTGCGAAGCGGCGCGTCGGCTTTGCAAACGCGCGTGAACTCGGTTGGCTCGGTGTGAACGAGCGGCACGATGTGTCGACGTCGCTCCACAGCGTTGATCGCATGCTCGAGTTGCTGCGGCGTGCGGGCGTTCCGATCGTGCACGACATGCGCCTCTACAGCAACCCGCAGGCTTGCCACGATGTCGCGCCAGCACTTCAGGCGGCGGGCTCACGTTACGCGGTCGTCGCGCCGACAAGCCGCTGGGCGGCGAAGCGATGGCCGGCGGATCGCTTTGCTCGCGTCGTCGAGAATCTGTGCGAGCACGGATACAGCGGCGTTGTGATTGTCGGCGGCGCAAATGAACGCGATCAGTGCGGACCGCTGCTCGAGGTCGCGAGCAAGAACGCCAAGGTGATTGATCGCATCGGCGGCACAAGCGTCGCCCAGCTCATGGCGATCATCGAGTCGGCGTCGCTCGTTATCGCGAACGATTCGGCGGCGCTGCACATGGCCGTCGGCTTTGATCGACCGACCGTCGCGCTGTACGGCCCGACGCGCGTCGAGCTTGTCGGCCCGTATCGACGCGAGCGCGACGTGATTCAGCATCTCAAGCCCGGCGATTCGTTCGACCACAAGAACGACGCCAACGTCACCATGATGCAGCGCATCAGCGTCGACGAAGTGATCGAACGTGTCGCGGCCATCAGCCGTGACGCCGCTCAAACTCGCGCATGAAGTCGGCCATCGCCTTGGCGCCCGCGTCGGGCATTGCGTTGTAGATGCTCACACGCATGCCGCCGGTGGCGCGATGGCCGCGGATGTTGTCCATGCCCGCGGCAAAGGCCTCTTTGACGAACATGTCATCAAGCGCCGCGGTCGGGCAACGGAAGACAACGTTCATCAGGCTGCGGCTTTCCGGCGTGGCTGCGGCTTTGTAGAACTTTGAGTCGTCGAGCACGCTGTAGAGAATCTGGGCCTTGGCGATGTTGCGCTTCTGGATGACGTCGAGCCCGCCCTGGCGGATGATCCACTTGAACATCTGGCCGCAGAGATAGATCGGGAACACCGGCGGCGTGTTCATGCGGCTGTGCTCGCGGGCCTGCACGCGATACTGAAGCATCTCCGGCAGTTCCCGCGGGCGACGCTCAAGCAAGTCCTCGCGAATCGCCACAACGGTGCAGCCCGCGACGCCGAGGTTCTTCTGGGCACCGGCGTACACGACGCCGTACTTGCTCCAGTCGATCGGGCGGCAGTAGATGTCGCTGCACATGTCGCAGACGAGGAACGCGCCGTCGGGAATCTTGGGCGTGCGCATGTTCCACGTGGGCTTGCCGCTGGCATCGAGTTCGTGCCACTGCGTGCCGTAGATCGTGTTGTTGCTGCAGATGTGGACGTAGACGGGCTTGGGCGAGTACTTGATCTCGTCTTCGCGTGGGATGCTGCGGTAGTTCGTGCTCTTGCCGCTGTAGGCCTCATGGATGTGGCCGTAGAGCTGGGCGTGTTCGAATGAACGCTCAGCCCAGTAGCCGGTGGTGATGTAGTCGGCGGTCTCGTCCTGGCCCAAGAGGTTGGCGGGGACCATGTAGTTCTGGCTCGTCGCGCCGCCGACCAAGAACAGCACCTTGAAGTTCTTGGGCATGTTGCTGATGGCGGCGAAGTCAGCCTCGGCCTCGGCGAGCACCTTGTCATAGAGCGGAGCGCGATGGCTGTGCTCCATAATGCCCATGCCGCTGCCTTCGATGTTCCAGATGTCGGTCTGGGCCTGCTTGATGACTTCCTCGGGGAGGAAGCTGGGTCCGGCGGAGAAGTTGTAAATGCGGCCGGGGGCGCGGGCGGGCGTCGCCGCCGCGGTGATGGCGGATGCGGGCTGCAGCGACGTGGGGTTGATCATCGAACACATGGGGCATGCTCCGGCAGCGCGGCGAGGCGCGGGGCGATTAGTCTCAACGCCGCAACTTTACGCCGTCGTCCTCGGGTTCGTCGGCGGCAAGCGGCCTGACGCATCAACTCCCGGGACGCCTCGACTCGGGACGTTCGACGACGTAACCTCCTCGGCTCGGTTTTCGCAGGGCCGAGCAGGGGTTTTGTAGCTCGTTGGGGGGATCTTGCTTGCACGGAGAGCACCTTGATCCCACGACCGACCGATCCGGAACTGACGTCATGGAGTGACGCGCTGGAAGAACTCGTGTGCAGCGAGCCGCTGCGCCACTTCCGGCATGTCACAGTCTTGGCGGAAACTGCATCAACGCAGAACGCGGCGATCGCGCGCAGCGGCAGCAAGCCGGGTCACATCGTGACCGCGGGACGACAAACCGCCGGACGTGGGCGGCTCGGGCGCGTCTGGACGCAGCGCGAAGGCCTTGGAATCGCCGTGACCTACACGCTCGCAGGGACGATGTCGCAGTCGGTTGTTGCGCTGGCCGCCGGGCTTGCGGCAGCGCTCGCCGCGGAGTCCATGGTGCCCGCGACGTCGCGTCCGCTCGGCCTGCGTTGGCCAAACGACGTGGTTGATCGTCTGAGTGGGCGAAAGCTCGCCGGGGTGCTGGTTGAGGCTCGCGAGAATGTGCTGCTTGTCGGCATCGGGATGAACGTGCTTCATTCCTCGCGCGACTGGCCCGAAGAACTCTTGCCCAAAGCGATGTCATTGCGGGAGCTCGGCGCGACGGCGAGTCGTCGTGATGCTTTGGTGGCGTTGACGCGCTCAGTGGATCACGCGTTGTCGATGCCGCCGCAGGAGATGGTGTCGGAATGGGCACGGCGTGACACTTTGGCGGGAACGCGCCGCGTGTTTGTCCACGATGGGCGCGAGTATCGCGGCATCGTGCGGAGCATCGAACCGACGCTGGAGATCCTGCTCGAGGACGAGCGCTCGGGGAGCGTGGTGCGTTTGCCCGGCCTGACGACTTCGATGAAGCACGAAGAAGCGTGAATCGCAGAAATGAAAAACCCGTCCTTGCGGACGGGTTTCTGCCCACGCACGGGCTTGAAGACGCTTTCGAACACAAACACGCGCCGGCTCAGTCAATCTTCGTTCAGAACGCGATCTGCGGCCTGTTACTTGCTCGCGACGCGCGGCAGGCTCGAATCGCCGTGACGCGCGAGCACGCCGACCGGCGTGCCAAGCGGCCATGAGACGCGGAACGCGTGCAGCGGCGCACCGCCGGGCAGGGCACGCACTTCCATCCGCGTCTTGAACTTGGGCATGTCGACAGGACGTTCGATGACGGCTGCGGGCTCGAGCGAGCGGCTCGGCGCAGGCGTGTTTGACGCGACCTCTTCACGGGGCATGTACGCGTCATTGATGAACGTGCGGACGCCGCCCGTGTAGCCGTGCTCGGCGAGCCAGACGTTGCGGGCGTGCTCAAGCTTGCCGTTTGCGCGTCCCAGTTCAACGCTGGCCTGACGAATCCACGGGCTGAAGCCGCGGATGTGGCCGTTGGCGACGGCCCAGACGACTTGTCCGTCGTCCTCTGCCGCGCCGTACGCCGCGGGGCCTTCTGCGGGCCAGCCGAGGAGGGTGTTGTCGGCCGTGCCGCCGATCATCGGGCGGCTGATCCAGAGCTTGCCATTGAAGCCAGGGCGATGCACGCTGTCGGCACGACCGGCGGGATAGGGCGGCATGGTTGCCAGCACGCCATGACCATTCGTCGAGCCGACGCCAAGGTAGGACGGAGCGATCGCTGCCAGCACCAGCGCGAGTTGCACGGACATGTCTGTTCTCTCTTTCGTTCTCTGTGTCGAGTTCTCTGCTTGGGTCGCAGACGCCCGCGTGCGGGCGCGACAGGGCGCAATCGCGCCCACGAGAAGTCTGCCACGCCTTGCGAAAGACGCAAGGGGCGGCATGTGAGTTTGGGCGCTTTGGCGTGCTGGATGAGCGCAGGACGAAGGTTCTCAGACGCCTCAACGTCCCAAAACCAGCACGCAAGGATGCCACGAACGATGCCGCCGGTCACTCGCGGGCGGTTTCGACCATGTAGTTTGGACTTTCCTTCGTGATCTTGATGTCGTGCGGGTGGTTTTCGACAACCGTCGCGCCGCTGACGCGGACGAACCTTGCGTCGCGCTGCATCTCTGCGATGGTGCGTGTGCCGCAATACCCCATGCTGCTCCGCAGGCCGCCAACGAGCTGGTAGACGAACTCGGCAAGACTGCCGCGATACGGCACCATGCCCTCAACGCCCTCGGGCACAAACTTCATCTGCGGCTTGCCGTCGCTGCCAAGTTTCTCGGCTTGGCGATAGCGGTCGGCGCTGCCCGCGCTCATCGCGCCTTCGCTGCCCATGCCGCGATAGGTCTTGTACCGGCGGCCGTGGCTGATGACCAGTTCGCCGGGGCTTTCGTCCAGACCTGCGAAGAGCGAACCCATCATCACGCACGACGCCCCCGCGGCGATCGCCTTGGGGATGTCGCCCGAGTGGCGAATGCCGCCGTCGGCGATGACGGGGATGTCGCGTCCGGTCGAAGCGACGCCGGCGACGGCGTTCATGACAGCGGTGATCTGCGGCATGCCCACGCCGGTCACCACGCGGGTCGTGCAGATCGAACCCGGACCGATGCCGACCTTCACCGCATCCGCGCCGGCTTCGATCAGGTCGCGTGCGGCCTCTGCCGTTGCGATGTTGCCGGCGATCACCTCGATCTGGAAGCGACGCTTGATCTCACGCACGGTCTTGAGCACGTTCTCGCTATGGCCGTGGGCCGTATCGACGACGACGACGTCGACACCCGCCGCGATGAGCGCCTCGACGCGGTCATACTGCTCAACGCCGACGGCCGCGCCGCAGCGGAGGCGTCCGCGGGCATCGCGGCACGCGTGGCGGAACATGCTCGCGCGTTCGATGTCACGCATCGTGATGAGGCCGCAGAGATGGAAGCGGTCATCGACGAGGATGAGTTTCTCGACCTTGTTCTGGTTGAGGATGCGCTCGGCCTGCTCAAGCGTGGTGCCCGCGGGTGCGGTGATCAGCGGCTGAGTCGGCGAATGTGCCGTCATCACCTGACGAACCGGCGTCGAATTGTCTTCGACGAACTTCAGATCGCGCCGAGTGATGATGCCGAGAACCTTGCCCTTGCCACGCAGGTTGCCGCTGCCGCTGCCCGTCGAGGTATTGACCGAGCCGTCCTCCGTGACCGGAAAGCCCGAGCAGTTGTGGGCCCGCATCAGTTCCTTGGCGCGGCTCACGGTCGCGTCCGGCCCCAGCGTCAGCGGATCGGCGATAATGCCGTTGGCCGATCGCTTCACCTTCGCGACTTCGCGGCTTTGGGCCTCGACGCTGAGGTTCTTGTGGATGATGCCGATGCCGCCCTCTTGGGCGAGGGCAATGGCGAGGGCCGACTCGGTGACGGTGTCCATCGGCGCCGAAAGCAGTGGGATGTTGAGCGTGATGTTCGCGGTCAGACGCGTCGTCGTGTCAGCCTCTGCGGGCATGACCCCCGAGCGACGCGGGATCAACAGCACGTCGTCGAACGTGATCCCCTCGGCGGCGAACTTGTCGGCCAAGGGCGGAATCGTACTGCCCGAGTTGGCGGTGGTCGGACCTGAAGAGCGGCTGGCGTCGGCGGGACGGGCAGTTTGGGTCACCATGGGTGAGGGTTGGGGGCGGCCCCGTCCGTGTCAAGCGGAGCACCCACAAGACTGCCCTCTTCCACGCCCCAAAGCCTGCGATCAGTCGGCCTCAGGACGAACCAGGCGGCGGATCTCTCCCGCCCCATTCTCGATGAGCAGCTCGTCGCACTCATCGAGGAACAGGCCGTGGTCTACGACCCCCGGCACGTGATCCAAGGCATCGGCGACGTCGAAGGGTTCGCGATCGCCAATCATCAGATCAAGGATGAGGTGGCCGTGGTCGGTGAGGAAGAGGTCGCCGTTCATCGTGCGGCGAAGCACGCCCGAGAGGCCGAGGTTTCGCAGTTCGGCGCGGATGACCGACAGCGCAAAGTGCATGATGACGACGGGAAGCGTCGACTTGGTGCCCAGGCGCGATGTGAGCTTGCCTTCCTGGATCAAGTAGACGCGACGCTTGGCGACGGTGGCAACCAGTCGCTGGCGGGCGATGGCGCCCTGCATGCCCTTGAGCATCTGGAACTGCTCATCGACCTCGTCCGCGCCGTCGAAGAGGTAATCCACGCTCTCAACCATCGCGAAGTCGAGGACGTTGAGGCGATGGGCCCGCGCGAGCGTCTCGGTAACGTGGCTGGTGGGCACACAGTGGACGAGCAGATTCTCCGCACGGACACGCTCGGCGAGCGCGAGGATCGCGCGGCCGGAGGTCTTGCCGGTGCCAAGGCCGACGACCATGCCGTCCTTGATGTCGGCGACAGCAGCCTGAGCGAGCGGGTCGTTTGTGGTGGGCTCAACCAAACTGAATCCCCTGTGCAAGTGCAATGGACGATCCCCCGTTGATCGTGCAGGTTTGACGACGCATGTAGGCCTTCCATGAGTCGGAGCCGCTCTCGCGACCGCCGCCGGTGTCTTTCTCACCGCCGAAAGCGCCGCCGATTTCGGCACCGCTCGTGCCCATGTTCACATACGCTAGGCCGCAGTCGCTCCCCGCGCCGCTGGGGGCGAGGAACTTCTCCGCGGCCGACATGCTCCGCGTGAAGATTGCGGACGACAAACCCTGATCGACGCCGTTGTTCATGGCGATCGCTTCATCGATCGTCTTGTACGAGAACACGTACAAGATCGGCGCAAAGGTCTCATGAAGAGCGATCGGGAGTACATTGCTCGCGGGAGCGCGGACGATCGTGGGCTGGACGAAGTGGCCCGGGCCCGCGATCGCGCTGCCACCGACGACGATCGTGCCGCCTTGCTGCTTAGCGGCGGCAATCGCCGATTCGAACCCTTCGACCGCACGGCGCGAGATGAGCGGCCCGACGAGCGTCCCTTCCGCGAGCGGGTCGCCGATCCTGGCGGAGGAATACGCCCGCGCGAGGCGAGCGACGACGTTGTCGACGATCGATTCGTGCACGATGAGTCGGCGCGTGGTGGTGCAACGCTGCCCCGCCGTGCCGATGGCGGCAAAGACGATGCCCGGGATGGCAAGGTTGAGGTCCGCGTCGGGTTCGACGATGACGGCGTTGTTGCCGCCGAGTTCCAGCAGTGTCCGCCCCAGTCGCGCCGCGACCACCTGACCAACACGGCGGCCCATCGCACACGACCCCGTCGCCGAGATCAGCGGCAGACGTCGATCGGCTATGAGTCGCTCCCCCACTTCCGCATCGGTGCCGATGACGAGATTGAAGACGCCTGCGTGGCCCATGGAACGGGCGACGCGATCAGCGATGGCATTGGTCGCGATCGCGGTGAGCGGCGCGAGCAGGCTCGGCTTCCACAGGATTGTGTCGCCGCAGACGGCCCCCACCATCGCGTTCCACGCCAAGACCGCATTGGGGAAGTTGAACGCGCTTATGACGCCGACAGGGCCAAGCGGCAGCCACTGCTCCATCATGCGATGGTGTGGACGCTCGCTCGGCAGTGTCAGGCCATAGAGCTGGCGTGAGAGCCCAACGGCAAAGTCGGCGATGTCGATCGTCTCCTGCACCTCGCCGCGGCCCTCGGCCTTGATCTTGCCGACTTCCAGCGAGACCAGGAGGCCCAGATCGTCGGCGTGGACGCGGAACGCGTCGCCAATCGCGCGAATGACTTGGCCGCGCACGGGCGCCGGCACTTCGCGCCAGCGTTTGAACGCCGAGGCACTTTCGCTTGCGATGCGCTCGTATGCCGCGGGATCGTCGAGGCGGACGTGCGCCAACGTCTCGCCGCACGCCGGATTGGTCACGGCGATCGCGCCGGTCCCAGACGCGGACGCAAGCCGCGGATCATCCGCGACACCAAGACGCTTGAGCAGATCGTGGATCAGTGCCATGGGTCAACGATACTCCGTGTGCGTCATTGCGCTCGCACCAACCACTCGAATCAGCGACCTTCAGGACCGGGCAGGTCGGCGAGGAACTCCGCGAGGCGTTCGAGCGTGGGCGATGCGGCATCGCGGACGTATGCGCCGCTGACGCCGCAACCGACTGCGAGACACTCTTCGAGCGGCAACCCGAGCGTCTGTGCAAAGGAGAAGCCACCGTTGAAATGGTCGCCCGCGCCCGTGGACAGCTTGGGCGTCGTGATGAACGGGCCTTCAAACCACGCGCTCGCGCCACTCGCGTCGGCGGCGGCCGCACCCTCGCGTGGGTGAATGACGACGCACTCGATCTTGAGCTTGTCGCGGATGGCCCGGGCGGCATGCTCAACCGCAGAACCGAGCGTGTTCATCGACCAGCCGTTGCCGTAGGCGTCCGCGCCGATCACCTGGGCGATGCGCTCGCTCTCGGCGAGGTTGAGCCCGAGCGTGACGGGCGTGAACGTGTTCATGCGGATCAGGATCTTCATCGCGCCGGCAACGTCGGCGTCGGTGCGTTTGGCCGGGTCACACAAGTCGACGAAGATGCGACGCCGCACCGCGGGCTGGCCGGTCGGGTGGTTGGGCAAGTGCGCGAGCACATCGTCGCACAGTCCGTTCCAGATGCTCTCGACGCCGCCCATCATCACCCAGTTCACGATTCCGATGAGGGCGGCATCGCCGACGATCTGCTTGAGTTCATCAAGACCGACATGCTGCTTGAGTGCGTCCCATGTGACGCTCTGGACGTTTGCGGGTTTGCCGAGCATCAGCTTGCCGTCGGCGAACTCGAGTGCGTCGGTGTGGGCCGGCGGCGCGACGCACACCACGCGCTGACAGCGTTTTGCGAACTCGGCGAAGATCGGATTGAGCTGCGTCGGCGCACCTTCGCGTCCGATCGCGCCGATGTAGGTGACCGGCAGCGAAAGTTGGCCGAGCGCCCCGGCCATCAGCGGGCCATTGCCGCCAAAGCGTTCTTCCTTGACGACGAGCTCCATATTGGTGCTCTTGCCCGCGGCAGAGCCGCAGCGGGCCGCGAACGCCTCGATGGTCGCCAGACGCGAGTACGCGTCGGCCCGCATCGCGGTGCGCTGATCAACAACGTGGATGATCGCATCGACAAAGCCGTCAAAGCCAACGAGCGCGGGACGCTTGAGCAGTCCCGACGCGCGGGCGGACTTGAGAGCCTGGCTGGCCGATCGGGCGATGTCTGCGCGGGTCTTCATGCCCGAACGCTAGCCCGGGTCGCGTCGCTGCGTCCCATCACGCCCCCGTTCACGCGCGGCGTGCCGCGAGCGTGACGATCTGGAACGGCCTGAGCTCAACACGCGTCAAACCCGACGCGGCATTGTGCGTGGTGCCGGGTTCGCCGGTCCCGCGCTCGAGAAGATCAACCGCGTTGACCTCGCTGACGCCGATGTTCCACTTGATGTGAACCACGCCCGCGCCGCCGCGACACTCGTGGAGGCGGAGGATCAGTCGATCATCATCCTCGGCGGGCTTGAGTGCCGCGATCTGCACGCCGCACGCCCCCTCGCAGCATGTCTCGATCGGAGCCCATCGCGTTGTCGTCTCCGTGGCGTTTGGCCCGGGCTTGGCGGGCTGGCCGATGACCCGCAACGGCATGTTGAACGACTCGGCCGCCTGATGCACGCCCGCGGCGAACCAATCGCCGTCGTGCGGCATGATCGCGTATGCGAACTCGTGCTCGCCACGATCAGCAACTTCGTCGGGCCAGACCGGCGAGCGAAGCAGGCTCGTGCCGATCACGCCATCGTGCGCCGAGTGGCCGTACTTGGAGTCGTTGAGGATCGCGACGCCGCGGCCCGGTTCCGCAAGATCAACCCAGCGATGGGCGACGCTCTCGAATCGGGCGGCGTCCCATGAGGTGTTGCGATGTGTGGGCCGCGTCACGTGGCCGAACTGAATCTCGCTCGTCGCACGCTCGGCGTGAATGCTCGTCGGGAACAACGCTCGCAGCAGGCGACGATTCTCGTTCCAATCGATGCGCGTGATGATGTGGAGAGCTTCCGCTCCTGCATCGAGCCGCACGATCTGCGTGATCTCGCTCGCTTCGCCGAGGGCGTGCGTGAACTCAATCTCTGCCCGCAGCGGCGAGCGGCGCACGTCAGGCTTCGCAGCTGCCTTGCCGAGTGCCGGCGTCGGCTTCTGCTCTGCGTAGTGCTCGATCTCCCACGCGTCGTACTGCGTGGGACGATCCTCATAGAGCCACAGGGCGTTCATCGGCGCCCCGGCCTGGCAGACGTCGCGCCCGCCGACGCGGGAGAGGCTCGTCACCTGCCCGCGCGCGTCGACGACGGCGGTAATGATGCCGTTGGAAAGGCGATGACCACCCCCGGCGGTGGAGTCAACGCTGACGGGCACGCAGCCGGGCGGCGCATCGCGATCAACGACCGCGACGCCGAGCGCGGGCACGTTCCGTGCGAACGCAAGTTCGCCTTCGTCGATCTCGACAACACTAGTGCGCGATGCGCTCGCTGCGTTGTGCACGACGATCGCGTTCTCGCTGTCGCTCTGCACGCGTGCACACCACGCAGGCAAGGCTTTCTTGGTAAGTTGCTGTGCAGTTCGACGGACAAAGTCCATGTCCCGCCGCGCGTCGTCGTATACCCAGCCGATCGACGACCCCGGGATGATGTCGTGGAACTGATTGAGAAGCAGCACCTTCCACGCCTTGTCGAGCTTCTCGCGCGGGGCGGCGGCCGTGCTCGATTGCATCGCGCTCGGCCCTGCAAACAGCAGCGCCTCGGCGCTTCGAAGTTCCTCCTCGGCACGCCGGTTGGCTTCTTTGATCCACGCCTGCGTCGTGAGCACGCCGCGATGCAGCTCGAGGTACAGCTCGCCGACCCATGACGGGAAGTCCTCGCCGCGAGAGCGCAATGCCGCGCGATCGGCGTGCAGTGCGGCACAGAACTCGTCAGCCCGCCCGAGCTTCACGCGCGGCACGCCGTCGCAATCCGAGGCGAGCGTTGCAAACTCCACGGTCCAGTCGGTGGGGCCGCCGCCGCCGTCACCAAAGCCGAACGGCTGCAACCAGCGGGCGTCGCCACGCGGGCTGGGTGCGTGCGGGTTGGTCGCACCCTTGCCGGGGGCTCGCAGGTCCTTGTTCTTGTGGTTCGCCTCGCCGCGGCGGAGTTCCTTGGGCGTGTTGCTGGCGTTGTAGTCGTGG
The DNA here is from genome assembly GCA_033763695.1 of Planctomycetota bacterium. GTDB lineage: Bacteria > Planctomycetota > Phycisphaerae > Phycisphaerales > UBA1924 > JANRKB01. The sequence goes on from JANRKB010000015.1 coordinate 19,147, forward strand.
CCCGGTGTGCAGTGCGCGAGCACTTCACTGCCGTCGATCCCGCGCCACACGAAGTGAGTGTGCGGGAAGGTGTTGATCGCATTCCACGACATCTTGTTGGTGATGAACGTGTCGAGCCCGGCGAGCTTCATGATCTGCGGCAAGGCCGCCGAGAACCCGAAGGTGTCGGGCAGATACACGTGACGCTGGCGACCGCGGTCGCCGAACTTCCGCCGCCAGTAGCGTTCGCCGTGCAGGATCTGGCGCACGAGACTCTCGCCGCTGATGATGTTGGCGTCGGGCTCGATCCACATGCCGCCGCCGGGCTCCCAGCGTCCCTCGGCGACGCGGGCCGCGATTTCCTGGAAGAGTTCGGGCGACTTCTCTTCGATGTACGCGTACTGCTGGGCCTGCGAGCACAGGAAGACGAAGTCCGGATAGCGCTCCATCACGCGAAGCACGTTGGAGAACGAACGAACGCACTTTCGCTTGGTCTCGCGCAGCGGCCAGAGCCACGCCGTATCGATGTGTGCGTGCCCCACACCGTGACAGAGCGTGGTCGAGCCCGCCGCTGGACTCTTGAGGGCAGCAGTCAAGATCTCCGTTGCCTTCGCGGCACAACCCGGCACGTCCGCGTCGCTGATGAGGTTGGTCGCCTGGCGAATCGCGCCGAAGAGTTCCTGGCCGCGATTGGAATCAAACGGCAGTTCTTTCATCAGCCCGAGTGCGAACGCATACTTCTGGCGAAGCGTCCACACGTGCGGCCTCATCACCGCAAGTTCGGCTCGCTCCAGGCGACCGGGCTCATCGGACTTCCAGCGATGGTGTACCTCAGCGTCGTCCCACTCGAACGTGCTCACGCCGAACGGATGGTTGCACGCGGCCTCAACGAGGAGGGAAACCTTCTCGCCGCCCTTGGCGCTCTCAAGTAGCAACGCGGCATCGCGATTGACGTCGAACCCTTGGCGCGGCACGAGACGATCATTCTGATTCACCCAGAGCTGCGCCTCGGTGCCGCTGGAGAAACGCAGCACGACGCGCTCGCCCTTCATGGTCTTGGGCACGCTGCCGCTCAGCTTGAACCATGCGGTGGACCACTTGGGACCCCAGCGGAAGCCCAGTGCACACTTCTTATACTTCGCCGCGGCTGCATCCGCGGGCGTCGGCGGCTCGGCGTGGACGTCTTGGAACTGCCAGACGCCGACATCAAGCGGCGCGGACTCGCCGTAGATCGCCGGCTCGATCACATCGCGCAGAAACACCGTGAAGCGGCGCGTCGAGATCTCGTAGTCCTTCGCCGACGGCGTCATCACTTGCCTCCATTCGTCGACGCGGGTGCGGCGGGCGTCGCCGGGGCCACTGCATCCGGAGCGACCTTTGGAACGGGCAGCGAACGCTCCCACGAACCGACCCAGCCGCCGTCACCCTGCTGCAGCGTGCCGCACGGCTCCGGGATGATCGGCTCGCCGATCCGCGGCGGGTTCTTCATCACGCGACGCACGTTGCTCATCAGCAGTTCCCAGTTGAGCGCGGAGCCCGGGTCGGCCTTGTCATCCTGCACGTGATAGTGCCCCAGCACACCCGAGTAGTTCTTGAGCATCTCCGGCGGAAGCTGGTGCGTGATGAGCCGCCCTTGCTCGTCCTTGGGATAGTCGGGCGTGATCTTGGGCAGCACCTTGCACAGGGTCGCCGTGAGCTTGATCAGCGAGTCGTACTGCTGAGGCGTCAGGTCATACATCGCCTGCATCTCGCCCTGCACGGGGCCGACGACGGGCTCATTGCGCAGCGGGCGACCGACGAAGTTGGGCGTCCGCACGCCGCCGTCGCCGTAGCTGCTCGGGATCGTGATGCGGGTGCGGCCGTCCGGGTCTCGGGCGTACCACGTGTCAAACGGGTTCTTGCCGCCGACTTTGTACGAGCCCATGTTGGCGATCTCGATGCCCACAGAGCGATGGTTCGAACTTGTCGCATGCCACGCGCGTTCCTTGACATCGAGCGTCTGATAGATTGTGCCGTCGATGTCGAGCATGAAGTGGATCGAGAGGCCGCGCTGGTCGTGCAGCACGCGGAAGCACGTGCGCGATGTGCCACACACGTCATAATGCAGGACGAACTGATCAACCTTGCTCTGGAGCAGCGGCAGATCCCACCCGCCGCCTCGGACACGCTCAAGTTCCTCGTCGGTCAGCCCGAGGAACCGTGTGTTGTAGCGAGCCGGGCTGTCAATGCCCGCCTTACTGGTCGCTTCCCAACCCGCTTCGGCCCACGGCACAAAGCGGCGCTCGACGCGATAGGCGTCGTAGCCGCCCGGATCAGTCCAGAGCACCACGGGGGCGCCGGTGTGGAAGAGCTGGCCGCAGACCGCGATCTCGTCGCCGCGGCGATCGACGCGTTCGCTCACACGCGGCGTGCCCGCGCAGCCGCCGAGGATGAACATCGCACACAACGAGACTATCGCACCGAGAGCAGACCACGCACGCATCACTTTGTCGTTCCTTGCTTGGCTTGGCCCAACTTGCTTTCACTTGGCTTGTTCTTGACGTTCCGCACCATGAAGTCTGCGATCCGCGAGTAGAGCCGCGTCGTCACGACTGGATCGGGCACCATGTGCGTGAAGCCCGCGAGCGGCAGGAACTCGAAGTTCTTGCCCGCGCGGAAGAGATTCTGCGTCATCTTCAGGCTGTGCAGGAAGTAGACGTTGTCGTCCGCCGTGCCGTGGATGATGAGCAGAGGCTTCTCGAGTTTGTCGCAGTAGGTCAGCACGGAACTGGCGTCGTAGCCGGACGGATTCGTCTCAGGCAGATCCATGTACCGCTCGGTGTAGGCGGTGTCGTAATCGCGCCAGTCGCACACTGGCGCACCCGCGACGCCCGCGTCGTAGATGTCGGGGCGACGCATCGCGGCCATCGCCGAGAAGTAGCCGCCGAACGACCAGCCGTAAATCCCGACGCGTGACAGATCGAGCTCGGCGTACTTCGCGCCCAGTGCCTTCAGGCCGTCGACCTGATCGTTCAGTGGAATGTCGATGAGGTTGTTCTTGATCGCGCGTTCCCAGGCACGGCCGCGATTGGGCGTGCCGCGCCCGTCGAGCGTCACGACAACGAAACCATGATCGGCATACCACTGGTGCAGCAGGTAAGCGCGGCGCGACGCCATGACGACGGCAGAGTGCGGCCCGCCATACACCGCAACAAGCACGGGATACTTCACGCCCGCCTTGAAGTCCGTCGGTCGAATGATCGCCGCGTGATACTCGCGCTCGCCGCGCACCGTCGTCCACTCAACCTTGGGGTCGAGCGACGGCTCTTCCGCGACGCTGCGAACTTCGGCAAGCCGCTTGCCCTCGATCGACTTGACCGTCCACGTCGCGCGGCCGTCCACCGTGCTCGCACTCTCGACGTACACCTTGTGATCGTCGCTGAACGCCGCACCAAAGAGCCCACGTCCGCTGGTCATCTGCGTCGGGGTTCCGCCCGTGAGCGGGACACGCCACAGATGTGCCTGCGTCGGGTCGCCGCTCGCAATCACATACGCCACGCCCGCGGCTTCGTCGACGTCGACGAGTGACCGCAGTCCGAAGTCCGGCGGCGTCAGTGCCATGACATCGCCCGATTTCGTGCGAAGTTGAAGAGTCCACGCGCCCGGTTGCTCACTCAGCCAGAGGAAGCGACCGTCCTTCAGCCAGCGCGGCCCATTTCCGCTCAGGTTCACCCACGCTTCATCGCTCTCGCGGACCAGCGGCACGAGCGCGGGCGACGGCGGGCTCGCCGTAAAGACCTCCAGTTTTGTCTGCAGCCGATTGAGCAGCGAGATCGTCAGCGGGCCATCTTTGTCCCACTGCACGTCAGCAATGTACGGCAGTTCATCGTGATCCCACGGCAGGCGGAACGTCTTGCCGTTGCTGTTGATCGGTGCGACGCCGAGGCTGAGCGCGGCATTGTTCTTGCCCGGGCGCGGGTAGCGCCACTCAGCGGCTTCCTTCTCGGGGCTGACGGGGTCGGCGATGCGCCAGATCTCAACGTTGCTCGTGTCGGTCTGCTGATAGACGATGGCGTTTGAGTTCGGTGACCACCAATAGCCGTGCAGGCGATCAAGTTCTTCCTGGGCGACAAACTCCGCGAGGCCGTTCGTGAGCGTTGCGGTCGCCCCCCGAGTCAGACGGTCTTCTTCGCCGCTGGCGATGTCGAAGACGTACAGATCGCCGTCGCGGACGCAGGCGACTTTCGTGGCGTCGGGCGAGAACTGCGGATCGATCGGATAGCCGTGCTCGCTCTTGAGTTCGGTGATCTTGCCGTCGGCACGCGTGATCACAAACAGCCGGCCTGAGAGCGGCACGAGAATCTTGTTGCCATCCTTGGAAAGCTGAAACGACGCGATGCCGCGCGAGGTCATGCGCATGCGCTCGCGGCGAGCGAGTTCTTCGGCCGTCAACTTCTCCTGCCCGCCGCTGAGCACTTGCTCCGCGGTCAGCAGCACGCGTTCCTGCCCGGTACGCGTGTCCAGTTCATACAGGTCCTGCACAAACGTCCGCGGACCCGACCTCAGAAACAACACCGCGTCGCCGGTTGGAGTCAGCGTGATCGACTTGGGCTGACCGAGCTGGAAGCGATACGTGAGCGCGTACTGCTCAAGGAACGCCGTGTTGCGGGCAGAGATCGTCGCCGAATCGGTGGCGGTCGCAGTCATCGCGGCTCCATTGTGTTCGCCGCGATGAGCATCTGACGGCGCGGCACAACCGCTCAGTGCCGCAAGCAGTGCGATCGCGCCCGTGCGGCACATGCGTCCACAGACGCACGAGACGCCTGCCCGGTTCCGGGCCGGACGCGATGCGGGCAACTGTCCGACAGGATCTCGGAGTGTCAGCGACGGGCGGGTCATCGGGTGTCCTCGTTGCGAGCGGTGGCGAAGCACCATGTCATACCACCGCGGCGGCTGATTGGCAAAGCAGCCGCACGACAAATGCAGCTCTTCTGCCCAGTTTCATCGGTGGGCCGGCGGACACGCCGACCCGCGGCGGCCCGCGGCGACCTTAGAGCCCGAGTTCCGTCAGGATCCGCCCCATCACGTCGCGGCTGGAGAACTCATCGCCGACAGGTTGGTACGTGATGTTCAGCCGCGTCACTGGCGAGCCTTCCGCCGTCACGGCGTTCTCCGCCACGATGCGAACGCGCGGGAAGTCCGTCGTCCGCGGCGGACGTGCCGTCACAAAGCCGCTGTCCGCGCCAACACGCGAATCCACGATGACGAAGTAGCGGGCCTCAAGAACCTTGCGTGATGCTTCCACGGCCTTGGCGACGCTCACAGAGAGAGGCAGGTCGGCCTTCAGCGTCGTCCCGTTGAAGCGTGTGACGATGCCGGTGCTGCCTTGCGTCTGCGTCGTGGTTTGACAGCCACTGAGCACGCCAACGCCGGCGAGGACACAGCCGATGGTGAGCACAAGCGCTCCCAGAGGGCGGATCAGGTGCTTGGAGTTGTTCAACGCGATATTCATGATTCAGCCTTTTCGTTCGGTCTCGTCTCGGTCGGTCTGTCGGGGTGCCGCGCCCTTGCTGCCCTGCTCGCCCGCTCGCGGCGTCTCCGGCGGGAGCCACCGTCGCATGTCCAGTTCACCCAGCACCAGCCGCTCACGCGGGTCTTGTGCCGCCCGAACCAGCACGGGGTCCCAGATCGGGATCGGCTCCACCGGACCCGGTGAGCGTGGACTCGGAGATGGTATCGACTTCGCACGCGAGGCGAGCGATGCTCCCGAGGGTTTGCTTAGCGGAGAGGCGGGGCTTTTCGCCGAGGGCGCAGCCTCTGCCGAACGCGTCGAAGCCTGAGTCGGAGCCTGGGCTGGAGCCTCGAGCGCTGGGCCGGGATCAAGCCCAAACTCCTCCAGCCAGTGCGCAACTGCATACCGGTCCAGCGGCACTTCTGTCGCAAACGGCGGCAACCCGTCGCGACGGCGATGTGATTCATCCGCGACCAGTTGTTCGAGGAATGTGCGACTGTCCAGCACCGCGGCCCGGACCCGCCGTGCCGCCTTCTGCACCCGCCGATCGCTGCTGACCACCAGCCAGGTCCGCGCGGCACTGGCCGTTGCGAGCATTTCCTCGATCACCGCGTCCGCTTCTTGAAGACTGCCGGAGAAGCGAATCGTCGCGCCGTCCGAGACCTCGCTACCCGCTCGCCCATTACTCGCGTGGCCGTCGCACACGAGGGTGATGCGCCTTCCGGCATGACGCGAACGCCGGATCAGGCGCAACAGATCATGCACCTCAAGCCCGGCAAGCCGCGGCGGAAGCACGCCGGGCGTATGCAGCACGTTGTAGACATCGACAAGCAGCACGCGTGCAAGGAGCGTAGTGCCGTCCGATCCACGGATCGAAATGATGGACGCTCGCGCGGCAGCGGCGTTCTTATCACAGATCGACTAATGCGCCCGCACGCACCAGCGATCCGATGCGATCCGCCATGGCGCGAGCCGCATGCCCGCGATGGCTCAGGCGGTTCTTTTCTTCCGGCGGCAACTCCGCGCTCACGCGGGAGTAGTCCGGGGCGACCAAGAACAGCGGGTCATAGCCAAAGCCGTTCTCGCCCTTGGGCACTTCGGGCGGCACGCCAATCAGCCCCTCAAACGTTCCTTGCGTACTGGCAATCACGCGCGGCGTCGCCCCCGGCGTCGGGATGGCCAGCGTCATCACGCACACGAAACGTGCCGAACGTCGCAGACGCGGCACGTCTGCCAGTTCTCGCAGCACCCGCCCGTTGTTCCCCGCGTCGCGATCTGGACGCGTCATTCCGGTCTCGCGACCGTCGGTGCAGTAGTGGCTGCTGATCACCCCCGGGCGGCCGTCGAGCGCATCGATCTCCAACCCCGAATCGTCCGCCAGGGCGGGCAAGCCAAGCTGCGTGGCGTAAGACTCCGCCTTGATCCGAGCGTTTGTGTCAAACGTCGTCCCCGTCTCCTTGGGTTCCTGCAGCGGCACGAGCGTCTGGATTTCATGCAGCCCGAGCAACTGCACGCCCGTCAAGCCGCACGCGGCGAAGATTGCCCGCAGTTCATCGAGCTTGTGCGGGTTGCCGGTTGCGAGGACGATGCGGACGGGTTGAGTCTTGGGCGGCATACCCGGGATTATCCGCGGCCGGAGAATCCAAGATCGGTCTCCCCGGCCACATTGCAGATATCGGACGCATTTGATGCTTGCAGTTTCCTGCGAGTTTTGGTCTACTCCACTTCTCGCCGCGTGCTCCCTCGAGATGACCCTTGTGACGGGTTTCAAGGCTTTCCAGTTGGCCACGATCGATTGGTGTTCGGGCGAGAGATTCCGGGGTTGTGTCATTTCCGAGTGTTCTTGCAGCAAGGGAGAGATGAGTGAAGAACCATGCCACGCGCGTGTCGCGCTCGATTGTCGCTTTGTTTGTGATCGCCGGAATGGCGGCGTCACTGCAAGCGGGACAAGCAGGTCGCGCCGCATCGACGCAGCGTCAACAGGCCGCGCAGCAGTCGCTGACGGACCGATTCCCCGGTATTCAGTTCCAGAATGATGCCGCAGGCGCGGGACGCCTCAAGACGATCTTCGGCGTGCCCATGCATGCTGGCAATACGCCGCAGGCCGCCGTGGATGCGTTCCTCGCGACAGACATCGACACGTTCGGCGTGCCCGACATTGAACTGTGGCAGGACCATGTGTGGGACATCTCGGGCGGCGACTTCACGATCGCTCGCTTCCACCAGACGATCGACGGCATTCCGGTCGAGAACGCGCTGGGCCGCGTCCTGGTGCGGAACTTCGGCGACGGAACGCCGGGTCGCGCGGCATCGCATGTGGTGATGGTGACGGGCGTCTTTGCGCAGAAGCCCGAAGGCGGCTTTGCCGCGGACACGGTGACGGCGGAACAGGCCGTCGCCAACCTTCGCGCGATGGAAGGTCTGCCCAACTGGTCTCAGCCCGAGATGGTGATCTTCTTCGGTGAAGGCGAGTACGGCACCGCGAAGCGCTGCTGGAAGGTTCGCGGCGACGCGCCCGCCATCGGACAGCCCATCGAGCGGATCTACTTTGTGGATGCCGCAACAGGCGACGTCGTGCATGTCCGCAACAACATCCACAACATCGACGTGACGGGCACGGCTCAGGCGTTCGCGACGCCCGGCACCAAGCCCGACATCGCCGGCAACACACCGGTGCTGCTGAACGTGCCCAAGCTCAACATCAGCATCACGGGCGGTTCGTCGGCCTATTCAACCAGCACCGGCGCCTTCACGATTGCCAACCCGGGCAGCACCCCGGTGACGATCACGACCAATGCCAGCGCAGGCCGCTGGGTGAATGTGAACCCGACGGCGGGCTCGGAAATCAGCGCATCGACGAGCGCGACGCCGGGCACGCCCACGAACATCGTGCTCAACACCGCGCCGAGCGAACTCTTGACGGCACAGGCGAACGTGCTGATTCACACGACCGCCGTGCACGACTACTTCCGCGATCGTCTGGGCGCGGGTCCGATCCCGGGCATCGACATTCAGATTGTCGCGAACACCGGCGTGAGCGGAACGTGCAACGCGTTCTTTAGCCCCTCGGCCCAGACGATCAACTTCTACAACGCCGGCGGCGGCTGCTCCAACACCGCGTACAGCACCGTCATCGTCCACGAGTATGGCCACTTCATCGTCGATCGCCTCGGCCTCGGTCAGGGCGGCTTTGGCGAAGGCTTCGGCGACTCCAATGCCGTGCTGATGTACGACGTCGGCATCGTCGGTGAGAACTTCCAGGGCACCAGCCCGGTCCGCAACATCGACACGGCGAACCAGCAGTATCCGTGTACGAGCACGGCGATTCACACCTGCGGCCAGATCGTCGCCGGTGTGTGGCGCGACATTCGCCTGAACCTCGGCACCTCGCTCGGATCGGCCGCCGGGCTGAACGCGGCCCGCAACCTGCACGTCGCGTGGGCACCGGTGACTGCGGGCGGCGAGGGCAGCAGCTTCCTGAACTCTGCCAACCCCACCACTGCCATCGAAGTCCTCACGCTTGACGACAACGACGGCGACCTGAGCAACTGCACGCCCAACTACGCCGCCATCACTGCGGCATTTACCAAGCACGGCGTGCCGGTGCCCAAGCCCAGCCTCACCGCGTCGTTCGTGGGCGATCAGCCCAGCATCATCACCCCGAATCTGCCCAAGATCGTCACGATCAGTTCGCCGACGAGCGCGGGTACGGCGATGGCGCTCGTGTATCGCGTCAACGGCGGTTCCTACACCACGCTCGCGATGACCGAAAGCCCCAGCGGCACGTTCAGCGCGGCACTTCCTGCGACGGCATGCCCCGGCACCATCAACTACTACATCCAGCGCACGAGTGGTTCGTGCGCCGCGTACCTCCCCGCTGCCGCACCGACCACGGTCTACACGGCCTCAGTGGCCGGCAGCAGCGCAACTCCCATCAGTGATACCTTCCAGAGCAACCTGGGCTGGACTGTCAGCAACACCACCGGCCTCACCGCCGGCGCTTGGGCCCGCGGCATCCCGGCGAACGGCAATCGCGGCGACCCGACCGCTGACTACGACGGCTCGGGCCAGTGCTACGTCACCCAGAACGTCGCGGGTGACAGCGATGTCGACGGCGGCGGCACCTATCTCATCAGCCCCACCTTCAACGCCAGCGGCGGCGATGCCTACGTCTCCTATGCCCGCTGGTACTCCAACAACTTCGGTGGCGCTCCGGAAACCGACACGTTCGTCGTTGAGATCTCGAACAACAACGGCTCGACGTGGACGAATCTTGAGACCGTTGGCCCGTCGGGCACCGAAGTCCGCGGCGGGTGGTTCTACAAGACCTTCCGCATCGCCGACAAGATCGCGCCCAGCAGCACGATGAAGGTGCGATTCCTCGCTCAGGATCTGGGCACGGGCTCGGTGGTTGAGGCGGGCGTCGATGCGTTCAAGGTCGACGTGCTGACGTGCCCCCCGCCGTGCGCTGCTGACTTCAACAACGACGGCTTCCTCGACTTCACAGACTTCGATGCGTTCGTCGCAGCGTTCGAGGTCGGTGCGCCAAGCGGCGACTTCAACAACGACGGCTTCATCGACTTCACCGACTTCGATGCGTACGTCGCCGCGTTTGAAGCTGGTTGCTGAGTCGCAGCACCCGGTTGACATCATGACGAAATGAAGCGGGCTCCCCGAGTGGGGAGCCCGCTTTCTTGCGCGATTGAACTTTCAATGCGTCGGTTGCGAAACACTTCGCTCCGCATCCATGCCGCCTGCGTGCGGGCTTAGCCCTTTGCGAGGCGGTTGGCGGCTTCGACCGCGACCGCGGCCTGCAGGCCGTCGTTGAACGTCGCCAGGCCGAGGTTCTTCGCGCCCTGAGCGGCGTCGGCGAATGCGACGAGCTGGCGCGCGAAGCGGACATCGTGTGCTTCGACGGCGTAGGTCTCAGCCTTGCCGTTCAGGTCCTTGAAGACCAGTTCCAGCGGCTTCTCGTAGTCGTAGTGGAACGAGCCGCTGGTGCCAAACAGCGAGAGCGTGAAGCGGCAGGTCTCGGCCCAGCCGCTGATGATCACACCTGCGACGCCGGTGCCGATGTTGGCCCCGCCGTCGGTGTTCGACTTGATGAGCACGGTGGCTGCCGTCTCGGCGCGGCCCGGCCACTTGTGCGCAAAGACCGAGCCCTTGATGTCGCCGAAGCCGACGACGAAGTGGAACAGGTCGAGGCTGTGGCAGCCCATGTCGATGAACGCGCCGCCGCCGGATGCCGCCATGTCGCTGAACCACTTGGTTTCGTGGCCCGGCAGGTCGCAGGCGAAGGCGTTCTCGAAACGCAGCAGCTTGCCGATCTTGCCCGCGGCGATCTGCTTCTTCATCTCGAGGATCGCCGGCGCGAAACGATGGCAGTACGCCACCGCCGAGGTCACATCGCTGTGCTTGCGGCTCACTTCAACGAGCTTCTGAGCGTCGGCGACGGTGTGGGCGATGGGCTTCTCAGTCAGCACCGCCAGCTTGTGCTCCAGCGCCTTGGTGATGATCGGCACGCGGACCGACGGCGGGGTGCAGACCACCACACCATTGAGCTCCAGACCCTTGGCGGCGGCGAAGAGCTCGTCGGGTGAAGCGAACGCCTTGGCACCCAGATCGGTCGCCATCTTGGTGCGGTTGGCCTCAACCGGGTCAACCACCGCGACGACCTGCACGCGGCCATTGCTGGCCTTGGCGGCGCCCGCGTGGGCGTTGGCGATGCCACCGGCACCGATCAGGGCAACTTTGAAGACGTTCGAGGCCATGGACAAACTCCTGGAATCCAATCCCGCCCACGATCGCAACCGGCGACTTGGCGGTATGCTGGGCGGGTAAGATTATGAAACACTACCGGCCGGTAGGCCCCGCGCGGGGCAGAGATAAGGGTAGACCCATGACGTCGCGAGTAAACCAAGGCCTCTTTTTCCCGATTCTGGCCTCTTTAGCCATGGCCGCGGGGGCATGCGCCCAGCCAGGGGCGTCCTTGCCCACCCAATCGACCGAAAAGATTTCAGATCCTTCCAAGCCGTCGGCGGTTGAGGCCGAAGTCCGCGGCACCTGGGTCACCACCACGGGCAACACCGCGATTGCGTCGCCTCAGGACAGCGCGGCGACCATGCGCCGCCTCCGTGAAATCGGCTTCAACACCGTCTACGTCGAGACGTGGAAGAACGGGTACACGCAATACCCCAGCCAAGTGCTCTTGAAGACGATCGGCGTTGATCGCCGACCGGCGCTTGTGCCGCAGGACCCGAGCGACAAGCCCGACGCCATCAAGAAGCCCGGTCGCGATCTCTTGAAGGAAACGCTGATCGAGGCCCATCGCAACGGCCTGATCTACATCGGCTGGTTCGAGTACGGCTTCATGGCCGCCCACAAGACCACCGACAACCACCTCCGCCGCGAGAAGAAGGACTGGCTCAGCCTCGACGCCAAGGGGAACGAAGTCGCGCCCAACGGCTTCGTGTGGATGAACCCGCTGCACCCCGAAACGCGCCGCTTCCTCCTTGACCTCGTGCTCGAGGCGATCGACACGTACGACCTCGACGGCGTGCAGCTCGATGACCGCATCGTCTGGCCATACATCACCATGGGATACGACGCGTACACCAAGAAGGTCTACGCCAGCGAGCACGGCGGCAAGGAACCGCCGCTGAACGAGAAGGACCCGGAGTGGATGCGTTGGCGTGCCGACAAGGTCAATGAGTTCAGCAAGCAGTTCGTTCAGGAGATCCACGCTCGCCGTCCGGGCGTGCTGGTGTCCCTCAGTCCTGCGGTCTACCCCTGGTGCTGGGAGTACTACCTGCTGGAGTGGCCCAAGTGGTCGGCGTGGAACGCCAAGGACACGCTCAAGATCGCGGGGAATGACGCCGCGTCGAAGGTGACGCCTCGCTGGGATGAGTTCATCCCGCAGGTCTATCGCATGAACTTCAAGGCCTATGAGCAGACCTGGCTCGAACAGGTCAAGTACATGAAGGAAGAAGGCGGCGGGCGCGTGCGTGACCTCGTCGCAGGCATCCGCGTCGTCGGCGACGGGCCAGACGCGACGTGGGAGGATGTGCAGAAGTCGATCGAACTGACGCGCACGACCAAGTCGGGTGGCCACGTCTTGTGGTTCAGCCGCGGCGCGTTGGATCTCTATCCGCAGCAGCTCACGTCGTTCTATGACGCGGCTCGCGTCGGCATCCCTGCCAACCCGCACTTTGCCAAGGACTGGCGCACGCCGTCGATCCCGCTCACCAAGGGCGAAAAGGGCTGGGAAGCACCAAATGTCGCCAAGGGCCACTATCGCCTGATCGTCGATGACGGCACGGCGTGGGATTACGCCAACGACATCGCGATCAACGCGTCGGGGACCACCGTCCAGGTTGAACTGCCGGCGAACATCAAGCGGGCCGAACTCCTCGTCGACCGGCGTCGCCAGCCTCGCGCGGCGTCAGCGAACCGATGACTGCAGTGCTTCGGTGCCGCCTTTGCAGCATCACGGCAGCGGCGAGGCCTCGCGGGACAGTGCTCGATCGCGGATGACGCGGAGATTTGCCACGCACTGAGACGCGGCGAGCATCGGGTCGTCGGCCTGATCTTGCTCGGCGATGAGCCACTCCGTGCCCGCGGCGATTGCCGCACGGATCGCGGCTTCCATCGGCACGGCCCCCGTTCCAGTCGGGCAGAAGCGGTGTGGCTTCTCGCGTGATGCGAAGTCCTTGGCGTGCACCAAGGGCACGCGGCCCGAAAGCGAGCCAAGTTCGGCGGCGGGATCAAGCCCGGCGAACCAGAGCCAGCCGACGTCGGGTTCGATGAAGATCTCGCTGGCTGCGAGCACGCTCTCCCACATGCGGCTGCCATCCGCGAATCGAGTGAACTCGAAGTCGTGGTTGTGATAGCCCAGCGAGATGCCGTGGGCTCGCAGGGCTAGCGCGGCGCGACGAACGCGGCTGACGACATCGGCGGCCTCGGCGGCGGACTGCGGCGCAGGAACCCAGGGCATCACCACGCGGCGGGTGCCGAGCGTTGCGGCATCGGATGCGACGCGATCGATCGCCGAGTCGAGGTCAGCCAGACCCACGTGCATCGACGCGCACGCGAGCCGCAGTTGATCGAGCCACGAGCGGACCGTCGCGGCGCTGTGCCCTTGGAGGCCGGCGAACTCGACGCCGTCGCACCCCCACTCCTGACATGATTCGAGTACGTCGCGCAGATCTGCCGCGGCCCGATCGCGGACGGTGTACAGCATGAGAGCGATGCGCGGAGCTGAAAGTGATGCGGCAACTGAAGCCATGCGTTCCTCGGATCCCGACACGAACAATCCATCAACGATGCGGCAACGATGAAAACGCCCGTTGCCGGAGGTCCGACAACGGGCGCGAAGTGTACGACTGCACGTTGCCCGATCGATGAGGTCACGAATCTCGTGGTTCATCGACCAAGCGGACGGATCAAACCTTTAGCAGCCCGCCTCGAACGCGGAAACAAACGCGTCGAAGTCGGTGAAGTCAAGGAAGCCGTCGCCGTTGAAGTCCGAGCTGGCGTTGCCGGCTTCGAACGCACCGACGAAGTCGTCAAAGTCAGTGAAGTCGAGGAAGCCGTCGTTGTTGAAGTCGGCCTTGCAGACCGGCGCGGCGTCTTCCTGCACGAACGAGATGTCATCCCAGAAGATCGTGCCGCCCTTGGGCGTGTCGCCGAAGCGCAGCGGCAGGATGCTGATCATGTTGGGGACATCGGTCGCCTGGAACCAGCCCTGCGCGACGCCGAAGTTGAACCGCTCGACCATGACGTCCTTGGTGAGGCGGAAGTCAAACTTCACCCACTGTCCGTTGGTGGTGCCGGTGGCACCGAGGTCCTCCCACGACCAGACCGTCTGGCTCCACGGGAAGCGGAGTTCGATCTTGAGGCCCGAGCGATCGCTCATTGGCGCGCTGGCGGGGATGTTGTAGTAGCCGGTGACGATGATGTCACCCTTGCTCCAGTCGATCACGGGGTTGTAATAGAGGAACGTGGCGAAGTCGAGCGTGTCGGTCGTGAAGCCCGCGAACGCCGAACCGTTCTTGAGTTCGATCGACGCCGTGCCGGTGCGAGCCACGGCCGCGGGCGAGCCGCCGTCGCCGATGGTGCGGCGCACCGCGTTGTTGGGGTTTGAGAGGTTGTGCCAGCCGGTGGGCTCTCCCGAACCGCTGAACACGTTCAACTGCTCAAACGAGCCGTTGGTGACGGGGCCGGGTGTCTGGGCCTGTGCCAGACCTGCAAAGCCGACGAGGGCGAGAGTCGCGAATAAGCCAGTGGTGCTCTTCATCAGTGACCTCCAATCCAAACCCGGAAAGTGAATACAACACGAATCAGTCAAGTGTGCCGCGAACAAGTTTGCGGCGGTCCGTTCGTCTGCGAATCCTCTCTAGCAGCCAGCCTCGAACGCGGCAACAAACGCGTCGAAGTCGGTGAAGTCCAGGAAACCGTCGCCGTTGAAGTCCGAGGTGGCGTTGCCCGCCTCGAACGAGCCGACGAAATCATCAAAGTCGGTGAAGTCCAGAAAGCCGTCGCCATTGAAGTCGGCCGGGCAGGCACTGACCTGCGTGAACTGAATGTCATCCCAGAAGATCGTGCCGCTCGGAGGCGCGTACCCAAAGCGACCGAGTGTGATCTTGCAGTGGTCGGGATACGGCGGCGTCTGGAAGTAGCCCTTGCTCTCGCCGTCGGCGACCGACGCCTCGATCTGGGCCTGCGTCCAGCGCACTTCCCAGTAGCGCCACTCTCCGTTGGTGTGGCCGGTGATCTGCGGCCCCGGAGCGGGGAAGCCGAAGGGGTCGTACGTGCCGTAGTCCTGATTGCCGTACTTGACGTTGAGCTTGATGCCGCAGGCGTCGCCTGAGATGGGCTGACTGGCGGGGATGTTGTACCAACCGCTGACGATGATGTCGCCGCCGCCCCATGTGAACGCAGGGTCGTAGAAGAGGAACGTGCTGAAGTCGAGCGTGTCGGTGGTCCAGCCGCGGAAGCCCGCGGTCGGGGCCTTGATCTCAACACACGCGGTGCCGGTGCGTGCGGTGATCGCAGGCGAGATGCCGTCGCCGTTGGTGCGGCGGATGCACTGAAGGGGATTCGAGAGGTTGTGCCACGCGACGGGTTCGCCGCTGGCGCTGAAGGGATTGAGTTGCTCGAATGAACTGTTGGTGAGCGGGCCGGGCGTTTGCGCGAGTGCGGGCGCGGCGAGGCACGCGAGCGTGAAGGCAGAGAGCGTGCGGAGAAGGCCACGACCTAAGCCACGACCTAAACCACTGACTGACGCGTCGGCGTGTGATGCACTTTGCATGGCGAGACCTTTCAGACTCCCGGCGCACGAACCGGGAGTGACACTGTGGGCGGGAACCCTGAACCAAGACAATCCACGCATGAAAGCGGTTTCATTCTGACGACCCGGCCTGCCCCTGTCAAGCCCATTTTGCTCCGATTTGAGGCGATCTTCTCGGACCGCTTCGCAGAGCGTTCGCACGTCCGGCGACCTACCGTTGAGCCTTCCCGTCTCCAACGCAGTCTCGCAATCCTCGCCTCGCGACAGACCCCTTTACGGAGCCCGCCGCATGCGTCGCAGCGCTTTCACTCTGATCGAACTGCTGGTCGTGATTGCGATCATCGCCGTGCTGATCGGCGTGCTGCTGCCCAGCCTGTCGGGGGCACGAAATGCGGGGCGGGGCGTGGTGTGTCAGGCGCATCAGCGCAGCATCGCCACCGCGATGACGATGTACGCCAGCGAGAACAAGGAGTTTCTGGTCGGGCCCAACACGTCGGGCTTCCAGCTCCAGGCCAACAAGCCCTACGTTGAAGGCCGCTCCAGCCCGGTGCAAGATTGGGACTACATCTCGCCGCTCCTGGGCGACAGCCTGAACCTGCCGACCGATCCGCTCTCGAAGTTTCAGGAGATCTGCGAGACGCGTCTGCGTTGTCCGTCGAACAACACCCGCTACAGCAGCCGCTTCTCCGGTGCGGCTCTGCCGATGGAGGCACGCGGCTCGTTCCCCATCACGTTGTCGTACCTCACCCCCGCGTTCTTCCAGTTGTACCCGGCGGGCGTGGTGTTTGTGAACGGCGTGCGCGTCGAGCAGGTGAGCAACAGTGAGGCGATCGCTCTGCCGCAGGGGTACATCCCGCGGGTGGATCGCGTCGGGCCGTTCCCGTGGAAGAAGGCATTCGCGTTCGAAGGCGCTCGCTACTTCAACGGCGTGGGCAAGGGCTTTGACTATTCGACGGTGACCAACGCGGCGGGGCTGTCGGGTTCGCCGCAGGGCAACTTCTCGTCGCGTGGTCCGGCGTTCACCGGCTCGGGCGAGCCGTACCTGCGCGACGGGACCAAGCCCAGCACGACGTTCAAGGAAGTCTCGCTGCGGCATGCCGACAAGATGAACGTCGCGATGTTTGACGGCCACGTCGAGCGGCTCGACAACGCCCAGAGCGCGGACCCCTCCTACTTCGTGCCCACGCGCACGCGGCTGGTTTCGCCGGGCTCCACGTGGTTCTTCAACTTGGGGCCGAAGGATTCGCCCCTCATGAAGCCCAACGCCATCATCGACTGAGCAGCGCGTAGGATCGTGCGGCGGCGTCGCAAGGTGCGTCTGCGGCCGTGCGAGGGACTTATCGCGTGTCACACTCCAAGCTTCGTGTGGGCGTTGTCGGCTGCGGCAACATCAGCGGCATCTATCTGCAGAACGCACGCAACGCCTGCTGTTTCGAGGTCGTCGGTGTTGCGGACGCGGACGAACAGCGCGCCAAGGCCAAGGCCGCGGAGCACGGCACGGCACGCGTGATGAGCCTCGATGAACTCATCGACGGCACCGCGACCGACGTGGTGCTGAATCTCACGCCGCCGGCGGCGCATGCCGCAATCGCGATGCGTGCGCTGCGCGCGGGCAAGCATGTGTACAACGAGAAGCCGCTGGCGATCAGCCTCGACGATGCGCGGAGCATGCTCGAACTGGCTCGCAGCAAGGGCCGGCTCGTCGGCTGTGCGCCCGATACGTTCTTGGGCGCGGCGTGGGCCACGGCACGCGATGTGATCGACGCTTCACGCATCGGCGATGTCGTCGCCGGCAGTGCGACGATGCTCTCGGGCGGGCCGGAGTCGTGGCACCCGGATCCTGAGTTCTTCTTCGCGCCCGGCGCGGGGCCGTTGTTTGACATGGGCCCCTACTACCTCACCGCGCTCGTGCATCTGCTCGGTCCGGTCGCGAGCGTCACGGCGATCGCCAAGGCCACGCACGCGACGCGCACGATCGGCAGCGGGCCCAAGAAGGGCAACACGATCGCGGTGCACACACCGACGCACATCGCGGGCGTGATGGAGTTCGCGTCAGGCCCGGTGGTGACGCTCACGACGAGTTTCGACGTGCCCGCGAGCCAGTTGCCGCCGATTCAACTCCACGGCACGGCGGGAGCGTTGCATCTGCCGGATCCCAACTACTTCGGCGGCGAGGTGCGGATGCAGACGCCGGGTGCGAAGGAAGCGGCGGTCGTGCCGCTGCTGCGCGGGGCGGAGCACAACGCACGCGGGCTGGGGCTGGATGATCTGTGTTCGGCGAGCGTGGAGCGGCGCGAGCCGCGGGCATCGGGCGGGCTTGCGCTGCATGTGCTGGAGGTGATGCACGCGATGCTCACGTCGCAGCAGACGCAGCGGCATCTGGTGATCCAGTCGCGTCCGGCGCGACCGATGCCGCTTTGAGTTGATCAATCAGGAAACGAAAAACCCCGCGACCGTGTGGCCGCGGGGCTGGGTTGTCACGTCATCGGACCGGCGTGCTTAGCGGAGCTGCAGCATCTCGCGATAGCTGGGCAGCGGCCAGAGGTCGGCGCTGATCTGCGACTCGAGTTCGTCGGCCAGGTCACGCAGTTCGCCCATCGCCGGCAGCACCTTGTCGTGGATGTGCTTGGCGTGCTTGTGGGCGTCCTCGGCGTGCTCTTCGGACGCGGCCTCGAGCGTGTCGATCGCCGCGCGGAAGCGATTCACCAGTTCGACGAAGTCCTCGAGCTGATCACGCACGGTCGAGGTGCTGACGTCGGCGGCCTCGGCGGCGGCGACGGCCTCGGAGAGTTCGGTCTGCTGGCGGATGGCGGCGGGCAGGATCATGGTTCGGGCCATGAGTGCCGCGGTCTCGGCCTCGATGGTGACCTGCTTGATGTACTTCTCGATGAAGATGTGCTCGCGGCTTTCGACTTCGACCTTGCTGAGCACCTTGAACTTGCGGAACACGTCCACGTTCTTCTTGGCGCTCAGGACGGGGAAGGCGGAGACGGAGTCACGCAGGTTGGGCAGGCCGCGCTTGGCCGCTTCCTTGTGCCAGGAGATGTCGTAGCCGTCGCCGTCGAAGATCACGCGCTTGTGCTGCTTGACGATCTTCTGCAGCAGCGTCTTGACGGCCTGCTGGAGCTTGGCCTCGGAAGGCTCCTTGCCCACGGCCTTCTCCAGCGTCGTCGCGATGTAGTCGAGACTGTCGGCCACGATCGTGTTGAGGATCGTCGTCGGCCACGCCACCGCCTGCGACGAACCCACGGCACGGAACTCGAACTTGTTGCCGGTGAACGCGAACGGCGAGGTGCGGTTGCGATCGCCGGTGTGGCGCGGGAGCTGGGGCAGGGTGCGAGCGCCCAGGTCGAGCTTGCCGCCCTTCATCGTGCTCTTGAGCGAGCCCTTCTCGATCTGCTCGATGATGTCGTTGAGCATGTCGCCCAGGAAGACCGACATGATCGCCGGCGGGGCTTCGTTGGCGCCCAGGCGGTGATCGTTGTTGGCGCTGGCGACGCTGGCGCGGAGCAGGTCGGCGTAGATGTCCACGGCGCGGATGACGGCGCACAGGAACGTGAGGAACTGCATGTTCGTGTGCGTGTTGTCGCGCGGGTCGAGCAGGTTGACGCCGGTGTCGGTGCTGATCGACCAGTTGACGTGCTTGCCGCTGCCGTTGATCCCCTTGAAGGGCTTCTCGTGCAGGATGCACTGCAGGCCGTGGCGGTTGGCGACCTTCTTGAGGGTCTCCATGACCAGCATCTGGTGGTCGGCGGCGATGTTGGCGGTCTCGAAGATCGGAGCCAGTTCATACTGGCCCGGGGCGACTTCGTTGTGGCGGGTCTTGACGGGGACGCCGAGGCGATAGAGCTCGCGCTCGACCTCGCTCATGAAGGCCATGACGCGGACCGGGATGGAACCGAAGTAGTGGTCTTCGAGCTGCTGGCCCTTGGGCGGGCGTGCGCCAAAGAGGGTGCGGTCGCACGCCATCAGGTCGGGGCGCTCGAAGTAGTGCTCGCGATCGACGAGGAAGTATTCCTGCTCAGCGCCGCAGGTGGCCATGACGCGGCTGACGCCCTGCGCGGCGCCGAAGAGGCGCAGCACGCGGACGGCCTGCTCGCTGATGGCGTCCATCGAGCGGAGGAGCGGGGTCTTCTTGTCGAGGGCCTCGCCGGTCCAGGAGACGAACGCGGTGGGGATACAGAGCGTGATCGCGCCGCCGTTGCGGCTGAGGAAGACGGGGCTGGTGCAGTCCCAGGCGGTGTAGCCGCGGGCCTCGAAGGTGGCGCGGATGCCGCCGGAGGGGAAGCTGCTGGCGTCAGGCTCACCCTGCACGAGCGCGCTGCCGGAGAACTCGGTGAGGGCGCCGCCGTGGGCGTCGGGGACGAGGAAGGCGTCGTGCTTCTCGGCGGTGAGGCCGGTGAGGGGCTGGAACCAGTGGGTGTAGTGGGTCGCGCCGTTCTCGATGGCCCAGTCCTTCATGGCCGCGGCGACGGTGTCGGCCAGGTCGTGGTCGAGTGGTTCGGCGTGCTTGATCGTGCGCTGGAGCCGCTTGAAGACGTCCTTGGGCAGGCGCTGCTGCATCACACGCTCGTTGAACACGTCGCTGCCGTAGGTCTTGGTCACGGGCTCATGCATGCGAATCCCCTCGTGTTTGTGGTGCGTGCCGTTGGCGTGCGCGGCGAAGGCGTCAATGCGGTTCAGAATCGACATGGCGATCGGCTCTCCGAGACCGCCGACGGCAGCTAGGCTCCAAGCCCCGGTGCGCGACGAGCGGCGTGTGCAGGATGCACGTGTGCTGGCTCAAGGGATTGGACGACGACGTTGTCGGCCAAGCGGGATGTCATTGGAAATGCGAACGAACCGGACAGGCGTCGGGAAAGGTGTGGCGGACGTCATTCTCGGACGCTGCACCATTGTCGCAGCCCCGCGGCCCGCCGCAAGTCGGGCGGTCATAAACCGCCCGAAAGTTGTCGGCAAAAGTCGGCGGCGGCCTGGACGGGGTCCTGCGCGTTCGCGTCGGCTTCGGACATGCGGCGGACGAGCGCGCTGCCCACGATCGCCGCATCGGCGTGCTGATTGACGGCACGCACATGGTCGGCCGAGGAGATGCCAAAGCCGCAGGCGATGGGCAGATCGCTGTAACGCCGCAACTGGGCGACCCGCGGGCCGATGTCGGGCGCGTCCTGGCGTTCGCCGGTAATCCCCGAGCGGGCCAGCAGATAGACAAAGCCGGTCGAGGCCTTCATGATCTCCTCGGCCCGCTGCGGCGTGGTCGTGGGCGCGATCAAGAGGCTCGCCGTGAGTCCGGCGTCGTTGGCGGCCTTGAGGAGTTCGCCCGACTCCGACAGCGGAGCGTCGGGGAAGATGAACCCGTCAATGCCCGCGTCCTTGGCCATGCCGACGAAACGTGCGGGGCCACCCTGAACGCCACCAGACATGCGATGCACGATCGACACGCTGACCATGGCGATCAGCGGGACGGTGACGTGTGGGCGGGCCTGGGCGATCTCGGCGAGGGTGCTGGCGGGCGAGGAGCCGCGCTGGAGCGCGGTGTGCATCGCCGCGGCGATCACCGGGCCGTCGGCGATGGGGTCGGAGAAGGGGATGCCGACTTCGATGAACGTGGCCCCGGCGGCTTCGAGAGCAGGGAGCACGGCGGCGAGGGTGCCGGGACGCGGATGCCCGCCGCAGACGTAGGGAATCAGGCCCTTGGCGTTGCGGGAGCGGAGCGAAGCGAACTGATCAGAGATCCGCGGCATGCGAGGGCGATGGTAGGACGGGTGCGGGCGCAGTTGATGGGGTGAGTGGGTGATGAAGGCGAGGGGGTGAGGGGGTGATGAGGATGAGGGGGTGGGTGGGTGATGAAGGTGAGTGGGTGAGCGCGTGAAACGAGTGCTTTCACCCCTTCACCCCCGCACCTCCACACCCCCTCCTCTTCGCCGCCGCAGGTTGTCAGATCAAGTTGTCAGCCGGGGGTGCGGGGTTGACAAGCTGCGTGGCGGGTGCTGTGCGAGCGACCCACGGCTACTCACCTCCACGGCCTCGCCGTGAAGAGGTCGTCGCGACGAACCCGTGCCACCGAGATGTGAGGCTTTGCGAGCATCTCGGTGCTGCTTCGCCGACGACTGCGCAACGCGCCACAGAGCACTGATGTCGTCGAAGACTCCGACATCAGTGGCACGAGATCGATGTGTGCACCACCTCCGACATCAGTGGCACGAAAGACGTGAGAGTCGACGATCGACTTGTTCTGCACGGCGAAGCCGTGCGGGTCAATAGCGTCGGGTCGTCGCGAAGCGACACCCGACGAATGCGATCTCCCTCGCGCGGGATCGTCGAACTTGGATCGTGCGGCGAACGATCCAGTTTCGACGATCCGGTTCGCAGCGGTTGCGATTTCCGTGGGTGCCGCTGCGCGGCGACCCACGGCTACTTACCTCCACGGCTTCGCCGTGAAGAAGTCGGCGACTGAACTCCACGGCTTCGCCGTGAAGAACATGCGGCAAGGAAGACGCCGTGTGCAGAGCACGGATGTCGTCGAAGACTCCGACATCAGCGGCACGGATTGGACGTGCGCACCATCTTCGACATCAGTGGCGCGAGATCGATGTGTGCACCGCCTTCGACATGAGTGGCACGGAACGCACGCCAGTTCTCACGGTCGTCGTCGTGCGCGTGGTGCCGCGTGGGCATGTCGAGCGTCGATCGATGCACGATCCAGCCTCAACAATCGCGTGCTCGGGCGCGTCAGGCGGTTGAGAGGCTGAACACCACTGTCCCGAGTCTCATGTCTGATGTCTCATGTCTGATGTCTCATGTCTGATGTCTCATGTCTGATGTCTCCCCGCTCCTGTCTGCTCCCTCGTCTCGCGCCGCGGCTACGGTTGGGCGTGAGCAACTCTCCCGCACATCCGGCGTCGGAATCGGCCGCGACGATCGTTCTGCACGTCAACGGCGCGGAGCGCAGCGTTCCCGCGGGCACGAGCGTGCGCGGGCTGATCGAACTGGTCGGGCTGGGGCAGGCGGCGTGCGCGGCGGAGGTGAACCGCGAACTCGTGCCGCGGCGTGACCACGCCACGCGTGTGCTGGCGGCGGGCGACAAAGTCGAACTCGTCAGTCTCGTCGGCGGCGGGTGAACGCGTCGTCGCCTGATCGCTTACTTGCCGGTGTAGTCGATGATGCGGGCCAGTTCGTTGCGGAGCTGGGCCCGCGGCACGACGCGATCGACCAATCCCGCCTTCTTGAGGAACTCCGAGCGCTGGAAGCCCTCGGGCAGTGCCTGGCGAATCGTCTGCTGAATCACGCGCGGGCCGGCGAAGCCGATGAGCGCGTTGGGCTCGGCGATGATGATGTCGCCCAGCATCGCGAACGACGCGGTCACGCCGCCGGTGGTCGGATCGGTCAGCACGCTGATGAACAGCCCGCCGGCACGATCAAGCCGCGCGAGTGCGGCGGAGGTCTTGGCCATCTGCATCAGGCTCAGGCCGGCTTCCTGCATGCGTGCGCCGCCGGAGCAGGAGACGACGATCAGCGGCAGGCCGGTGCGTTCGGCTTCCTCGATGCACAGCGTGATCGTCTCGCCGACGACGCTGCCCATCGAGCCCATCATGAACGTCAGGTCGAGGCAGCAGATGATCGCCTCGCGGCCCTTGATGAAGCACTTGCCCGCCTGCACCGCCTCGAGTTCGCCGGTCTTGACCTGCTCGGCCAGGACGCGATCGGGGTAGGCCTTGAGGTCCTTGAACTTCAGCGGGTCGCCGGGGATGAGGCCGGTGAACATCGGCTGGAACGAATCGGGGTCGGCCAGTTGGGCCACGCGTTCGCGGGCGCCGATGCGATAGTGATGGCTGCACTCGGGGCACACGTGGAGGTTGGCCTCCA
The DNA here is from genome assembly GCA_033763695.1 of Planctomycetota bacterium. Lineage (GTDB taxonomy): Bacteria > Planctomycetota > Phycisphaerae > Phycisphaerales > UBA1924 > JANRKB01. The sequence goes on from JANRKB010000015.1 coordinate 42,768, forward strand.
GGTGGCGGCGGTAGATCATCTTGGCGCACGCCGGGCAGCGCAGCCACAGCCCCTCGGGGATGGCCGACTTGCGTGCGGGTAGAACCTCGCTCCACGTCCGTGCTGCAACCTTGGTCATTGCTGCGTGTGTCCTTGGCAAGGGCGACTGGTCGGTTTCGGCTTCCTGCCGCCGCCAACGCCGAGTGGGTCGATCCGACAACACCGGGTGCGTCCGAGAACCCAGACGCGCCCCTCACGAGCGTGGCGGGGAGTGTAGCACAAAACCCGCGTCGACGCGCCGCGCCACCCGCCCGCGGCCATGGTCCGACGCGAGTTCTCGCCGAAGTCGGGCTGAATCCGCCCGAACCGATGGCGAATCTGTCCGGGATCTCGGACGTGGGAAAAGCGAAAAGCGAAAAACGAAAAGCGAAAATGAGGCCAAGCCCAAGCGTTCCTCACGGCGAAGCCGTGCAGAAGAAGTCGATCGTCGAATCCAACGTGTTTCGTGCCACTGATGTCCGAGTCATCGAGGACATCAGTGCTCTTGGACGAGTTGCGTCGTCGTCGGCTCCTCAGCACCGAGATGCTCGCAGAGCCTCACTGCACCAAACGTCGCAAGGCCGACGGTCGGTGGCACGGGAGGCGGACACAAGGCTCAAAGCGAAAAACGAAAAGCGAAAAGCTCAAATGTTCCGTCCAAGCACGCGTCGCACTGGACAGGACATTTTCGCTGTTCGCTTTTCGTTTTTCGCTTTGCGTCCCTCACCCCCGCAGCGTGCGGATCACTTCGCCGCGTTGCGGCCCGGGCACGCCGAAGATCGCCGACGCGGCGACGATCAAGTCCACGCCCGCGTCGCGCACGCTCACGACGTTCTGCGGGTTCACGCCGCCGTCGATCTCCAGCCACTGCGACGGTTGACGCCGCGCTTGGATCGCACGGCACTTCTCGAGCACGCCGGGGATGAACGCCTGCCCCGAATACCCCGGGTTCACCGACATCACCAGCAGCAGATCAAACGCGTCCATCACCTCCAGCAGCGGCGCGACATCGCTGGGCGGGTTCACGGCGATGCCGGGCGACATGCCCGCGTCGCGGATGGCCTTGGCCAGATCACGGGCTGCCTGGCCGCGGACGCGCTCGATGTGAAACGTGAAGACGTCCGCGCCGGCCTTGGCGAAGGGCAGCACGAACTTGGCCGGGTCTTCGACCATCAGGTGCACATCGAGGCACACCTCGGGCAACGCGGCACGCAGCCCCTTGCACATGTCCGGGCCCATCGTGAGGTTGGGGACGAAGTGACCGTCCATCACGTCGACGTGGAGCAGGTCGCCGCCCGCGTCGAGCACGCCGCGGCAGTCGGCGGCCATGTGCCCGAAATCGGCCGAGAGAATCGAGGGAGCAATCGCGGGACGCCGGGCAAGCCGCTGGAGTCGGGTCATGCGCGGATGATAGAGCGGGAGAGGAAGAGGATGAGCTGCGGAAGAGGAGCAGACATCAGACGAGGGGACAAGGAGAGAGGGAGGGTAGACGAGAGTGCATTCCGTCTGCTGTCTGGTGTCTCGCGTCTGATGTCTCCGATCTCGCCTTCGCATCCCTATCATCCGCGGCGTGTCTGACGGCAGCATTCCCAATCCGCTTGCGTTCACCGCCGAGGGCTTCGTCGCGGCGTGCAAGGCCGCGCCCGCCTCCGGAAACGGCGGCAGGCCGCTGGCGCGTCCCGGAGCGCTCGAACGCTACGCCGCGGCGTTCCGCGAGGGCGTCCGCGTGCCCGGCCTGGTCGTCGCCCCGATCGTCCGCGAAGCCCGCGAAGACGTCGCCGAGGGCACTGTCGTCAAGTTCGTGCAGCGACTGGATCAACCCGGTGACGTACCTGACCCGCGCATCGAGCACCTGGACATCGAGTCGGTGCTCATCCCCATGATCGGCCGCACCGGACGCAAGACCTTCACGCTCTGCGTCAGCAGCCAGGTCGGCTGCGCCATGGGCTGCACGTTCTGCGAGACGGCCCAGATGGGTCTTATCCGTTCGCTCACGCCCGCCGAGATCGTCGGCCAGTGGTGGACCGCGACGCATGTGCTGGGGCACAGCGTCTCCAACATCGTGTTCATGGGCATGGGCGAGCCGATGGACAACCTGGACAACGTGCTCGCCGCGATCGCCACGCTCAAGGACCACCTGGGCGCGGCGTTCCCCATCAGCAAGATCACCATCAGCACCGTCGGCCGCGTCGATGGCATCCGCACGCTGGCCGCGAAGATCAATGAACCCGGCTGGCATCGGCTCAACCTCGCGATCTCGCTCAACGCGCCCGACGACGCGATCCGCGATCGCATCCAGCCGGTGAACCGCAAGTACAAACTCGCCGAGTTGCAGGCCGCGCTCATCGACTTCCCCGTCTACGGCGGGGGCAAGCTGTGCATGGAATACGTCCTGCTGCCCGGCGAGAACGACAGCGAGCAGCACGCGCAGCAGATCGCGGCGTTCCTGGCGCCCATCAACGCCCGCTACAACGAGAACCGCGAGAAGATCTCGCCGCGCACGATGGTGAACGTGATTCCGTACAACCCGCGGCGTGATTCGCCGTGGCCCGCGCCGACGGAAGAGTCGGTCGATCGCTTCATGGGATGGCTGGGCGCTCTGGGCGTGTACGCCAAGCGCCGCCGCACCAAGGGTCGCGATCTGATGGGCGCGTGCGGCCAGCTGGGCACCGCCGAGATCCGCAAGCGCAAGGTCGTGACGCTGACGACATCGGCCCGCGAGCAGACGTGACTCGCAAAGCCTCACATCTCGGTGGCACGGGAGGCGGACACAAAGCTCAAAGCGAAAAGCGAAAAGCTCAAATGATCTGCCCAGCGCGCGAGCCGCACGGCGTGTCTTCCGTGCCACTGATGTCGGAAGTGGTGCGCAGATCCAAACCGTGCCACTGATGTCGGAGTCTTCGACGACATCAGTGCTCGGCACACGGCGTCTTCCTTGCCGCATGTTCTTCACGGCGAAGCCGTGGAGGTGAGTAGCCGTGGGTCGCCGCGCAGCGGCACCCACGGAAAGCCCCGCCCCATCAAACAGGATCGTCGAAGGTGGATCGTTCGCCGCACGATCCAATCTCGACGATCCTTCACGAGGGAGATCGCATTCGTCGGGTGCGGCTGCGCCGCGACCCGACGCTATTGACCCGCACGGCTTCGCCGTGCATGCAAAGCCTCACATCTCGGTGGCACGGGACGCTGTCGATGGCACGGCAAGAGATCCGTGCATGGGTCGCTCGCACAGCACCCACCACGCAGCTTGTCAGCCCCGCACCGCCGGCTGACAACTTGATCTGACAACCTGCGGACGGCGTGCGGAAGGCGAGACATCAGAAAGCCAGACATCAGACACGAGACTGGGAGACATCAGACAACGAGACTGGGAGACATCAGACAACGTGACAGGGGCACAAAGCAGCAGGCACGCGACGCGAGACGAAAGGCCCTCCCGTCGTTGCTCCTTCGCTCCTGTCCCACGTCTGATGTCTCATATCTCCCGGTCTGCGTCCGCCTCACCCGTTCATCTTCTGCCGCAGCAGGCTGGCGCGTGCCACGCGACGCTGTTCCTGGTCCAGTTCGCGCCCGCCGAAGCGTTGCAAGTGGGCCGGCTGCACCAGCACGATGAGTTCATGGAGCTGCCGCAGCGACACCTGCGGCACAAGCCCGCACACCACGCCCAACCGCACGTGCGAGAGCAGCGTCATCGCCTCCTCCGCCGCCATCAGTCGCGCGTGCCGCAGCGTGCCCAGCGCGCGATGCACGTGATCCTCCAGCATCGTCAGCCGACGCGTGAGCAGCGTCTTGCGTGCCGAACGCTCGTACTCGATGATCTGCGGCAGGATCTCGTCCTGCAGTTCCCGCAAGATCGCCCGCTCGCCCTTGCCCAGCGTGGTCTGGTTCGAGACTTGGTACAGATCGCCGATCGCTTCCGAGCCTTCGCCATAGAAGCCGCGCACCGCGAGGTTCATGTCCCCCGCCGCACGCTTGACCTTCTCGATCTCGCCCGTGAGTTTCAGCGCAGGCAGATGCAGCATCACGCTCATCCGCAGTCCGGTGCCGATGTTGGTCGGACACGCGGTGAGATATCCCAAGCGCGGGCTGAAGGCGTAGTCCAAGCCCGCCTCGATGCGATCGTCGATCTGGTCGATCTGCTGCCACGCCTCGCGCAGCGCCAGCCCCGAGCGGATCACCTGCACACGCAGATGGTCCTCCTCGTTCACCATGATCGACAGATGTTCATCCGGCACGGCATACGCCACGGCCCGCGCATCGGGCTTGCCTGTTTCAGCCCCACCACCCCCACTGCGGCCTTTGGCGAGTTGCTTGGAGATCAGGTGCCGCTCCACCAGCAGCGTCCGTTCGATCGCGGGCACTTCGTGCAGATCGACCCACACGATCCGCTCGCACAGCCCCGCGCCCAAGAGCCACGAGCGGCACATGTCCAGCGCATCACGCCGCTGCTCGGGCGAGGCCTTGTGCACGAAGAGATGACCGCCCAGGTTGCGTGCCAGTCGCACGCGACTGGAGACGACGACGTCCGGCGAGTCTCCCTCGGCACAGAGCCACTGGCTCGACAGCGTGCCCTGCGAGCCACGCTCGCGTCCCTTGTCGCCCGCGTCGTCGCCTGAGGGTCCGGGTTGTGGTTGCTTCATCACCATGGGTGGGTCCGGGGGAGGCGAGACCGGGAGACATCAGACATGAGACATCAGACACGCAAACGCCAGTCGCTGACGGACAGCAAGAGCGGAAGAAACCGCCCGTTCATGCAGGATCGTCAAAGGTGGATCGTTCGCCGCACGATCCAGATTCGACAATCCCGCGCGAAGACGCTCGCCCACGTCGGGTGCGGCTTCGCCGCGACCCGACGCTATTGACCTTCACGGCTTCGCCGTGAACGGCATCGTGAATCACACGGCGCCATTCTCCTCACTCCGTGTCTCCTGTCTGATGTCTCCCCATCTCTCTTCTCATCTTCTCTCCTCACGCCGTCATCGACTTGAGTTGATCGCGCAGGCGTGCGGCACGCTCGTACTGCTCCGCGCGGATCGCCTCATCGAGTTGCTTGCGGATGATCTTCACACGCTCGGCACGCTCGGCGAGTTCATCGACGATCGGCGCGGGCTGGCCGCTGGCCCGCCGCGGCGTCTTGCCCATGTGCTGCGCCAGACCCTCGTGCGCACGCTCGAGCAACCCGATCAACTGCGACTCGAACGTCGCGTAGCACGCCGGACACCCCAGCAAGCCCGACTGCTTGAACTCCGCAAACGTCGTGCGACATTCGGGGCAGACGTTCGCCAGTCGCGGCTCAGGAGACTGCGGCCGCGGCGTCACCGCTTCGGGCTCCACCGGGTTTGGCGGCACATTTCCCAGAGCATTGAGCAACGTCGGCACGATCGCGGGCAGGCCGGGCGGCAGAACACCCGGCAAGATCGGGCCAAGCGAGCCGCCGAGACCGAGGTTGAGTTCCTTCGCGCACGTCTCGCAGATGTGCCGCTCGTGCTTCACGCCGTTGACGACGGTGAGCTCGTGGACGGTCGCCTCATTGACATGGCAATGGTCGCATTGCATCAACCTCAGTGTACGCGAAGGGAGCGGGCCAGAGACGCGATGCGCGGCACGCGGCAAAACGACAACCTCCCGGCGTGAGGCCGGGAGGCTGGATGCGATCTGAAGTTGCTCAGCGCGACTCAGGCGTTCGCGGCGGCCGCCTTCTGCTGGCGGGTGTAGCCGTACTTGCGCTTCAGAGCCTTGACGACCAGACCCTGGCGGATGGCGCGGGTGCTGACCGTGAGGCGCTGCTGGCTGCCGTCGAGGACGGCGACCACTTCCTGAAGATTGGGCTTGAAGGTGCGGCGGGTAATGCCGGTGGGCTTGAGACCGAAGCCGCCCTTGGACACGGCCTGGCCGCGCCACGCGCGCTTCATGCCGCGGCTGGTCTTCTTCCCGGTGAAATGGCATTTGGCAGGCATCGTGAAACCTCGTGCAAATTGCGTGACCCACCCCAACGTCAAGTGCTGGGTCGGGCCTCAAGGATAGCCCCCAGCACCGCCAAGGCAAGCCGCCACCCTTCCCAAACACGATCAGGCACGACCCGGCACGCCCCTCGTTTGCACCCCGGCCGTGATCGTGGCACACTCCCGCCATGCCCAAATCCCCCGCCGCCGAGTCCGCCCCCGCGCAGAACAAACCCTCCGATTCCTCCAAGTCCTATCGAACGCCGACCGGCGTCGAGACCCAGATCACCTGGAGCCCCGGCCGCGCAGCACGGGCCGGGGGAAAGGTCCGGGTCCACGCCGACTGGACGCTCATCCGCGAGCACGGCATCCCCGCCGCGGAGATCTTCTCCACCAGTTACCAGCTCGCCGCGAGGGGCACATCGCCCCGGCCCGTCACCTTCTGCTTCAACGGCGGCCCCGGCGCGGCCAGCGCGTTCCTGCACCTGGGCACCGCCGGCCCCAAGCGCATCGGCTTCACCGCCGACGGCAAGACCCTGCCCCCGCCCGCGAAACTCATCGACAACGCCGAGAGCTGGCTCGCCTTCACCGATCTGGTCTTCGTTGATCCGGTCGGCACCGGCTTCAGCCGCACCGTCGCCGAGAGCAAACTCGAACAGCACGGCGCGGACGCCGACGACGAACAGCGGGCCAAACGCACCAAGGACCTGCCCGACGCCAAGAAGCCGTTCTTCAAGGTGAAGCGCGACATCGACGTGCTCGCCGAGTTCGTCTGCCAGTGGCTCAGCCGACACAACCGCTGGGACAGCCCCGTCTCCATCGCGGGCGAGTCCTACGGCGGATTCCGCGTCGGCAAACTCATCCGCGCTCTGCCCGAACGCGGCGTCGGCTTGCAGTCCGCCGTGATGATCTCACCTGCCATCAACTTCCTCGCGCTCAACGCGAGCGACTATGAGCCCATGGCGTTCGTAAGCACATTGCCGACGATGGCACTCGCCGCGGCGTATCACAAGCGTCCACGCGGCAAGTTCGCGGGCCTTGGCGCTGCGGAACTCCGCACCACTGCCGTGGACTTCGCCGAGGAGCAACTGCTGCCGCTGCTTCAGCGTGGCGATCGCACGCCGGCTGCGACGCGGACGCGCGTGCTGGGCCAGATGTCGGACTTGATCGGCCTGCCGCGCGAGACCGTCGAGCGCTACAACGGACGACTGCCGATCGAGATCTTCGCGCGCGAACTGCTGCGCGATCAAGGCCTGCTCTGCGGCCTGTACGACGCGGCCATCACGGGGCCGAACGTCTTCCCCGATCGCGAAGGCATGCCCAACCCCGACCCCACGCTCGGCGGGCTGATGGCCTCCTTCACCGGCGGCATCAACACGTTCCTGCGGCGTGATCTTGGTCTGGTCACGGATCGCGAATATCACCTGCTGGGCGAAGAGGTCTGGCAATGGTGGGCCGATGATCGCATGGCCGGCTTCTGGGATCGCCAGCTCGACTGCTCCGACGACATCCGCTACGGCCTGGCGATGAACCCCGCCGTGAATCTCTTCATCTGCCACGGCTGGTACGACCTGGTGACGTCGTACTTCTCCAGCGAAGTCGCGGTCGGCCAGATGCGCCTGCCCGCGTCGCTCCGCAAGCAGGTGACGCTCAAGAACTACGACGGCGGGCACATGTTCTATTCATGGGAACGCTCGCGCAAGGGCGTGCAGAAGGACATGCAGCCGCTCTTGGGTTGAACCGTCGCCGATGCAAAATGCGTCAATGAAAGACCCCTCCCGCGATCGGGAGGGGTGATGTGTGCAGCAACGATGCTGTCATTCACTGTGCCGCAGCGTCACTACTCTCGCGGCCCAGCGGCACGCCGAATCAATAGCGGTAGTGATCCGCCTTGTACGGCCCGTCGACCGAGACGCCAAGATAGTCCGCCTGCTCCTTGCTGAGGCGCGTGAGCTTGACGCCAAGCTTCTCCAGGTGCAGACGCGCGACTTCCTCGTCGAGCTTCTTGGGCAGCGTGTAGACCTTGCCGCTCTCGTACTTGTGGCCCGACAGCGTGGGCTTGTTGTTGGCGTTGAGCCACAGATCAAGCTGCGCGATCGTCTGGTTGGTGAAGGAGCTGGACATGACGAACGACGGGTGGCCGGTGGCGCAGCCGAGGTTCATCAGACGGCCTTCGGCGAGAACAAGAATGCTCTTGTTCTGCTTGGGGAACTCAAACTCGTCGTACTGGGCCTTGATGTTCACGCGACGGACTTCGCCGCTCTTCTCACCCGCGTACAGGCCCGCCATGTCCACCTCGTTGTCGAAGTGGCCGATGTTGGCGACGATCGCCTTGTCCTTCATCTTCTTCATGTGGTCGAGCGTGATGACGTTCTTGTTGCCCGTCGTGGTGATGAAGATGTCCGCCGAGCCGACGACATCCTCGAGCACCGTCACCTGATAGCCCTCCATCGCGGCCTGCAGAGCGTTGATGGGGTCGATCTCGGTGACGATCACGCGGCAGCCCTGCCCGCGCAGCGCCTGGCAGCAGCCCTTGCCCACGTCGCCATAGCCCAGCACCACCGCGGCCTTGCCGCTGAGCATCACGTCGGTCGCACGGTTGAGGCCGTCCACGAGCGAGTGGCGGCAGCCGTAGAGGTTGTCGAACTTGCTCTTGGTGACGGAGTCGTTGACGTTGATCGCGGGGAAGAGGAGCGTGCCCTTCTTGGCCATCTCGTAGAGACGGTGGACGCCGGTGGTCGTCTCTTCGCTGACGCCCTTGATGCCGCTGAGCAGCTTGGTGTAGTAGCCGGGCTTGGTCTTGAGCGAATCGCGCAGCACGCTGAGGATCACGCCCCATTCCTCGGGGTCGCTGGCGTGGTTGAACTCGGGCACCTTGCCCGCCTTCTCAAACTCCGCGCCCTTGTGGACCAGGAGCGTCGCGTCGCCGCCGTCGTCCAGCAGCAGGTTCGGCCCGACGATGTTGCCGGCCTCGTTGGTGAACTTGAAGATCTGCTCGGTGCACCACCAATACTCTTCGAGCGTCTCGCCCTTCCACGCGAAGACCGGGATGCCCTTGGGCTCGCGCGGCGTGCCGTTCTTGCCCACCACCACCGCCGCCGCCGCCGTGTCCTGCGTGCTGAAGATGTTGCACGACGCCCAGCGCACGTCCGCGCCGAGGTCGGCGAGCGTCTCGATGAGCACCGCGGTCTGCACGGTCATGTGCAGCGAACCGGCGATGCGTGCGCCCGCCAGCGGCTTCTGGCCCTTGTACCGCTCACGCAGCGCCATCAGGCCCGGCATCTCGCGCTCGGCCAGGCGGATCTCCTTGCGGCCCAGATCGGCCTGCGACAGATCGCGGACCTTGAAGTCAAACGCGGGCTTGTTGCCCGGTTTGTTGAGCAGACCCTTGAGGACATCTTCCTGGGTGTGGAAACCGGTTGCATTCGCCGTCGCCGTCATCGCTGGATACTCCTGACCCTGTGGGTCGCTGGTGACTCGTCAAATCCGTACACAGAGGAAGCAGAGCAGCCGGGAGGAAACAGAGAAAGCCAAAGGTCTGACCAACTCGCGCTGATCGCTTGATCGAACATCGTTGAAGACATGGCCGAACTTGTTCGCACGCCGCCGAGCAGGCCAACCCCTCCGACACCTTCTTACATCCGCTCCCATGTCTTTTGCTCTGTTCCCTCTCTTGCTCTGTGACCTCTGTGTTCCTGTCTTTCGCATTTCTCAGTCGTGGGGCCCAATCCGCCCCACCGCCACGAACATCCCCGGGCCTTTGGCATTCGCATCACGCGGCAGTTCGCGATGGCTCACATCGCCGAACCCCGCGCGGGCGAGCATCGCCTCGACGCTCTGACGCGAGAAGCCCAGGTGCTTGTGTCCCATCATCTGCCGATAGTCCACGCGATCGTGCGCCACCATGTCGAGCAGCACGAGCATGCCGCCGGGCTTGAGGATGCGCCGTGCCTCGCCCAGAGCCGCGTGCGGCTCTTCGATGTGGTGCAGCACCAGCAGCATGACCGCGGCGTCCACGCTCGCATCCGCCAGCGGCACGCGCTCCAGATCTGCACGCACAAACTCAACGTTCTTGTTGGTGCGCAGCCGCTCGCGGGCCGAGTCGAGCATCGCCTCGCTCTGGTCGACCGCAATGACTTTCCTGACCACCGGCGCGAGCAACTCTGCGCCATTGCCCGTGCCGCTGCCAAGATCGGCGACTGTCCATGACGGCGGCAGCATGCTCACGAGTGCCGCACCGGTGAACCCGACGCCAAAGAGTTCCGATCGCATCGCGTCCCACTCGCCGCCGACGCGACCAAAGAACGACTGGCTGTCGGTCCGCCGCTCCGCGATCACCGCGACCACGCGGCGGAGATCCTCGTGGGCCTCGCTCCCCGCGCTCACCTGTTCACGTACCGGAACCCAGAGCGCACGCAACGCGGGCGGCAGATCATCGAGCACAAGGCGATACATCGTCGCGGGGCCTTCGCTGCGACGCACCAGCCACCCCGCCTCGGCGAGCACCTTCAAATGGCGGCTCACCGTCGATTGCGGTAGCTGCACCACCCGCGACACTTCACCTACCGATAACTCGTGCGATTCCAGCACCCGCAGCACGCGCAGCCGCACCGGCTCGCCCAAGACGGCAAGCTGATCGGCAACCACGGCACTGGAAAGGCGGGTCTTCATCCCTATATCCGCAAACATGGTAGAAGGCTCGACGTTCGGATCAACTTCGGGACGAATCGAACCCGGGGCGATCGGCGGCAATATCCAGCCCCTCCCCCGGCGTCGCCGATAGCATCGGACCGGGGTTTTGGAAATCACTCGCCACGGATGGAGCAGCACGCACGATGGGCCTCTACGACCGCAACTACGCCCGCGCAACCGAGGGACCGCAATGGCTGGCGCCGCGTGGGTGGACCTTCAACATGTGGATCATCGCGGTCAACGTGGCCGTGTTCCTGCTCAACTTCCTGATCTCGCCGAGCTTTATCAAGGCTGTGCCGCTGGTGCCGGTCTATCAGGGCACGGCACTATTGCTGAACGCGCAACGCCAGCCGGTCGCGGGGAATCAGCCGCTGGTCGGCGAAGGCCCGCTCTTCATGGACACCGGCCTGAGCCGGCCCGCCTCGCTCCGCGACCTGCCCGTGAACGCGCCCGTCTATCAGGCCTCGGTGATCCGCGGCACGAACACCATCGTCGGCCACGACGAGTATCGCCTCATGCGTCCGCTCGACGCGTATGGGCATTTCTCGACCTTCACGGGCTTTCAGAAACTCGAAGTGTGGCGACTCGTCACCTTTCAGTTCCTGCACGCCGGGCCGATGCACATCTTTTTCAACATGCTCGGCCTGTGGGTCTTCGGACCGATCGTCGAGAATCGCCTCGGCGGCAAGCGCTATCTGGCGTTCTACCTCACCTGCGGCATCTTCGGCGGCCTGACGTACCTCTTCCTGAATCTCGTCGGCAAGATCGTGATCCTCAATGCACCCGGCCTGAACTTCATCCCCGGGTTGCTCTTCCACGACACCACCGTGCCACTGGTGGGTGCGTCCGCGGGTGTCTTCGGCGTCATCATGGCGTGCGCCAAGATCGAACCCAACACTGTCGTGCAACTGCTCTTCCCGCCGATCCCGCTCAAACTCCGCTGGATGGCGTACATCTACTTCATCATGGCGGCGGCGAACCTGCTGTTTGGCGGCAACAACGCCGGCGGCGACGCGGCCCACATCGGCGGTGCGATCGCCGGCTTCTTCTTCATCCGCAACTCGCACCTGCTCATGGACTTCTTTGACGTCTTCGGCGACTCACGCCCGGGCAAGGCCAAGCCGTCTCGCGGAAGGACGCCCGGCAACGTAGGCCCAACCGCCCGCGAGAATGCCGAGGTCGATCGCATCCTCGCCAAGGTGGCAACCCAGGGGCTCCACAGCCTGACCGAGGACGAGAAGGCCACGCTCGCCCGCTCCACCCAGCGCAGCCGCGACGCGGGCTGACGCCACGGGAAAGCCATCGCCCAAACCCGGTACACTCCTCTCGGCATGCCGTTCTGCACGCCGTTTTGCACGCCGTTGAGGAGGTCGCGTGGGGCTGGTCATCGCGGGAATCGACGAAGCCGGCTACGGCCCGCTCCTCGGGCCGCTCTGCGTCGGCATGAGCCTGCTGCGCATCCGCGACTGGACCGAGGGCGACAAGGCCCCCAACCTGTGGAAAGTGCTCGCCGCGGGCGTGACCGACAAGCCCAACTGCCCGCGCGGACGCATCGCGATCGCCGACTCCAAACGCCTCAAACTCGCCAACGACAGCGTCAAGCGTCACCCGCTCACGCACCTGGAGCGTGGCGTCTTGGCCTTCGCGGACGCCGCGGCACTTGCAAGCGACACCGACGCCGCGTTGTGGGAGTCGCTGGGGTTTCGGCCCGATGCGCACGCGTGCTATGCGGGCGAGCCGATCGCGCTGCCGCTGGCGCAGGGAGCCGCCGCGCTTCGCGGGATCACAGCCAACCTGCTCGCGGGAACACTGGCCGACGCGGGCGTGAGCGTCGAGACGATGCGGCTGATCGGCATTCCTGAGCCGCAGTTCAACGCGATCATCCGCGCGACGGGCTCCAAGGCCAACACCGTCGCGACCGCGGTCGGCGAACACATCGCGGCCGTGCTCGACCGCTTCGCGGGCAGCGGCGACAGCGTGCGAATCGTCTGTGATCGGCTCGGCGGGCGCAGCCAATACGCCGGGTTGATCGAGTGGATGCTGCCCGGCGCGCGCGTCGAAATCCTTGAAGAAACCGACGTGCGCAGCCGCTACACCATCGAACACCAAGGGCGACGTGCGGGCATCGTCTTCCAGGTCGAGTGCGAGAAGGCCCACTTGCCCGTCGCGCTTGCGTCGATGATCGCCAAGTACGGGCGTGAACTGGCGATGGCGCGGTTCAATCGGCACTGGGGAGCGATTGTGCCCGAACTCAAGCCCACCGCCGGGTATTGGCAGGACGCCCAGCGCTGGCTCAAGCAGGTTGGGCCGATGCTCTCGGCGGCCGATCGCAAACACCTGGTGCGGATCGGATGACGAGAGGGTCTCGCGGCTTGACAGGCTCCGTCGGCGACACGACCCTTTGAGCGATGCAACTGCTCCGCTCCAACGCTGAACTTGCCCAGTGGCGTGCCCAGCACGCCGGGCCGATCGGGTTCGTGCCCACGATGGGCGCGCTGCACGCCGGACATGCCGCACTCGTGGGTGTTGCGTCGGCGTGGAGCGCGACGATCGACGCTCGCGTGCTGGTGAGCGTGTTCGTCAACCCGACGCAGTTCAACGAGAAGGCGGACTTTGACCGCTATCCCAAGACGCTCGATGCGGACGTCGCCCTCTGTGCCGCGGCTGGTGCAGCGGCGGTGTACGCCCCGACCCCGAGCGACATTTATCCGCCCGGCGTGGATGTGCGCGTCCCGGCCCTGCCACCGGTGGCGAGTTCCCCGATGCTCGAAGACGCCCACCGTCCCGGGCACTTCGCCGGCGTGGCCCAGGTGGTGTTGCGTCTGTTTGAGTTGACGCGCCCCGACGCGGCGTTCTTTGGCGAGAAAGACTGGCAGCAACTCGCCCTCGTGCGGGCGATGACCCGCGCCGAAATGCCGAGCGTCGAGATCGTCGGCGTGCCGACCGTCCGCGAGGCCGACGGCCTGGCGATGAGCTCACGCAATGTGTTCCTCACGCCGACGGATCGCGTCCGCGCGCTGGCGATCAGCGCTGCACTGCGCGAGGCCGATGCCGCCGCCACGCCCGCCGAAGCCGAAGCGATCATGAACTCGGTACTCGCGATGGCGGAAATCACGCCCGAATACTCCGTTGTGCGCGATGCACAGACGCTGGGGCCGGTGCAGGTCGGGCAGGCAGCGCGCGCGTTGATCGCCGCACGCGTCGGAAGCGTGCGGCTGATCGACAACGCAGCATGGCATTCGGCGTGACGAACGCTGCTTCACGCAGCGTCAGCGCTGCCGATCGCGTCAGGCCCCCACCTTTGCGAGGCCTCGCTCGAGGCACTCAAAGACCTTGGGCCAGTCTTCGAGCTTCATGACGCCAAGCGGCGGCAGCATGCGCAGGTGGTACGGTCCGTGCCCGCAGTAGAACACGATTACGCCCTCGTCAAAGCACGCCTTGCACGCGGCCATGATTTTGTCCTTCTTGCCGCCAAAGGGCGTGAGACGCATCATGCCGCCGATACCGCCGATCAGATCGGCCTGACCCGGCACCGCGGGGAAGAGCGCGGGGTGCTTGGCGATGAGAGCCGCGGCGTGTTTGCGATACGCGGCCTCGTGCTGGGCGATCACGCCGTCGTCGCCGTAGTAGTTGACGCCCGTTGCGCCAGCGAGACGATCGACGATGCGCTTGCCGACGCGGAACGACAGGCCCTCGCCCGTGAACGTGCCCGACAGCAGGCCGGGCTTGGGGTTGTATTCCTCGGTGTAGAGCGTGGCGCACGCCTGCGTCATCTTGCCGACGCAGAAGACGTCGACGTACTCGCCAAGGTCAAAGTGCTCGTACGCGAACATGCGACGCCCGCGGCCAAAGGCCTGGATCTCGTCGTCCCACACCGCGATCTTCTTGGCCTTGCACACATCCATCAGAGCCTTGAAGTAGTCGCGATCGCCTACGTTGAAACCGCCCTCGCCCTGCATGAGTTCAAAGATGAAGCACGCGTGCTGGCCGGGATAGCGATCGATGTACTGGTTCAGGTGCGACACCGCCATGTCGATGAAGCGGGCCTTGCCCATGCGAGCCGCGGCATCCGCATCCCAGAACGGCATGTAATCGACCAGCGTCGAGAGCGGCACGCCCTGGCGATACTCTGCCGTGTCGCCGATCTGGCACATCGTCACCGAGCGGCCCATGAAGCAGTCCTTGAACGCGATGACGCGATTCGCCGGAGCGTGCTTCTGATAGCACACCTTGATCGCGTTCTCGTTGGCCATCGCGCCGCTGGTGCTGACGAAGACATGCTTGAGGCGAGAGTGCTTCTTGGCCTGCGCGAGTAGCGCTTCGCCGAACTCGCACGCCTCGAAGTTGGATTGCAGATTGCCGTGCTTGACGGTGTCATCGACGCCGGCTTCGAGCGCTTCGCGGATGAGGTCGGCGTCAGAGTGCCCGAAGAAGTGAACGCCGATGCCGCAGATCATGTCGTACTTGACGCTGCCGTCGAGGAGTTCGACGAGCGCGCCGTTGCCGGTGCCCGAGCCGATGTAGGGGTACCACAGGCCGCGCCCGCGCACCGCCGCGAACCGCGCCATCAGATCGTCATACGACTGCTTGAGTTCGGCCTTGGGCGGCTGCACGCCGGTGATGCGAGCGGACGCGGACTGCGCCTCGCGCACGATCGTGTCAATCGCGGCCCGCACGGCAGGGCTGGCGCGGAGGCTCTGACCGACGGTCGTCGGCCCTCCGGAGGAAGCGGGTGAACCGGTCGAGGGAACGACGGACGGACGAGCGGCGATCGACATGGCGAAACCTCCGGGACCGGTCCGAGTGTGTCCGGCCGATCCCAACACTGCTGGATGTGTGCCGCGGACGCGTTGCCCGCGGACTTAGCTGGTCGACCCGTGCTCGTGGAGCCGGGTCAGGAGCAGGGCCAGCAACCGCCCTCGCTCCACCAGACTGGAAACATCGATCCATTCCTCGGGCGTGTGAAGCCCGCCCCCTCGTACTCCCAGTGTATCAATCGTTGCAAGCCCACCCGCCTGCAGGTTATTGCCATCGCAGACCCCGCCCGTCTTTCCAAACGGCAGGCTCTGCCCCAGGTCCTCCGCGGCCTTACGGGCCATCAGTGCAAAGGCTTCCACCTGCGGCGTCAGCGGCTTGGCGGGGCGGTTGAGGCTCGCCTGCACCTTCACGCGCGGCAGGGCGTCCGCCGGCGTCTCAAGGGCACGAAGTTCCCGCATCACGTGCTCGGCGGCCTTCGTGTTGAACACGCGCACGTTGCCCAACGCACGGCAATGGTCGGGAACGACGTTCGCCGCCGTGCCGCCGTTGATCACGCCGATGTTGACGATGAGCCCGAGGTCTTGGTCCGGCAACGCGGCGACGCGCTGGAGGATGCCGCCCATGGCATTGATCGCCGAGACACCGGACTTGAAATCGCGGCCGACATGGGCCGACTTGCCGACGGTTTCAACGACGAACTGCCCGCTGCCGGGGCGCTCGATCACGAGGCTGCCGTCGGGCAGTGCGGGTTCGAGCGCAATGCCATAGTTGTGCTCGCCCGCGACGCGCTGAAGCGTGCGATCGGAGTGATACGACCCAGTCTCTTCATCGCTGTTGAGAATGAACGACCACGCGACTTCGACACCCGCCTCGGCGAGTGCCTCAAGCGCGGCCATCGCGATCACGAGCCCGCCCTTCATGTCCACGCACCCTGGCCCTGTCGCGGTGCGGCCGTCTGGCGCGACTTCGAGTTTGCGGAACGATGAGTTGGGGTCGTGGACCGTGTCGAGGTGGCCCGAGAGCAGGACTTTGTTGCCGCGCTTGCCGGCAAGACGCCGCGCGACCAGCGTCGGCGGTACGGCCCTCGCACCAGCCCCCAGCCACTGCGGGCGAGGATCACCGGGGACGAGTTCGATCGCCGCGCCGAGTTTCTTCAGACGTTCGGCAAAGATGCCGCGCTCTTCGTCAAGGGCCGGGCCGTCGCCGCCGGTGGGCAGGCCGACGTGCAGCCGCAGGTCTTCGAGCAGATCGCGCTCCCGCCGATCGATGGCGGCGAGGACGCGAAGTTCAAGAGCGGATAATGCCGCCTGTGATGAAGATGACGGGCTCGAAGTGGTCGGCGATGCCATGAGGGATTGAATGCACGCCCCGACTCAAAGGCACGCGCGACGCGCCCCAAGCCCGTCATTCCCTGCCGTCGAGCCCGCGGCTACGCTGGACGCGTGCATTCCGAACGCTTCCGCCAATCCGACTCCGGCCGCGACGCGACCGCCGCCCTTCTTGAGGGTCTGACGCCGCCGCAGGCGCAGGCCGTCCGCACCACCGAAGGGCCGCTGCTCGTTCTGGCCGCCGCAGGCTCGGGCAAGACCCGCGTCATCACCCGCCGCATCGCGTACCTGATCGGGATGGGTGTGCCGCCGTGGTCGATCCTCGCGCTCACGTTCACCAATAAGGCCGCGGGCGAGATGCGCGAGCGTGTGATGTCGCTGCTCGGCGACGACCCGCGGCATTCGCGCGGGCTGACGGTCACGACGTTCCACGCCTTGTGCGCGCGACTGCTGCGGCGCTATGCCGCCGACGCGGGGCTCAAGCAGGACTACACGATCTATGACGCGGGCGATCAGGCGACGCTTTGCAAGCGTGTGATCACGGACCTGCAGCTCTCGACCAGCAACTGGCCGCCGCGCAGCGTGCTCTCGGCGATAAGCCAGGCCAAGAACAACCTGCAGGACGCGGCCCAGTTCTCCATGACCGCGGGCGACTTCTACAGCAAGACAATCGCCAAGATATTCGTCGCGTACGAGAAGGCTCTGCGTCAGGCAAACGCCGTGGACTTTGACGATCTGCTCGTCTTGACGGCGAAGGCACTGAAGCACAGCGACACGATGCGGCGTGAGTGTCGCCAGCGTTGGCGCTATCTGCTCATCGACGAGTATCAAGACACCAACCACGCGCAGTTCCAGATCGCGTCGCTGCTCGCGGGTGATGGGAGCGATGCCGCGCCCAGCGACATCCCCGACATGGACGCCGACAACCTCGGCCCCAACATCTGTGTCGTGGGCGACCCGGATCAGGCGATCTATGGCTGGCGCGGTGCGGACATCAGCAACATCCTCGAGTTCGAGGAGCACTATCCCAAAGCCAAGGTCATCCTGCTGGGTGAGAACTTTCGCTCGACCGCGCCGATTCTGGCAGTCGCCGATCATCTGATCCGTCACAACAAACGCCGCAAGCACAAGGATCTCTTCACAAGCAAGCCCGGCGGCGAGGCGATTCAGGTGGTGCACTGCCGCGACGAACAGCATGAGGCGATGCTCGTGGCCGACTGGTTCAAGCGGTTGCACGACGACGGCGTCGCGTGGCGTGACATGGCCGTGTTCTATCGCACCAACGCTCTGTCGCGTGTCGTCGAAGACGCGATGCGATCCGCGGGCCTGCCCTATGTGATCGCGCGCGGCACGGCGTTCTACGACCGTGAGGAAGTGAAGAACGCGCTGGCGTACCTCCGACTCGTCGCCAACCCGGCGGACGACGTTTCGCTCTCGCGCGTCGTCAACACGCCAACCCGCGGCATCGGCGGAACGACGATCGAACGCATCGAGGAGTACGCCGCCAGCATCGGCGAACCGATGCTGCGTGTGATGCGCAATGCCGAGGATGTGCCCGAGATCGGGCGTGCCGTGGCCTCGGTCAAGAAGTTTGTCGAACTCGTCGACGGCTGGACCGGCGGCGGGACGTTCATGGGCGCGAGCGTGCCAACGTCGCTTGCTGATCTGGTCTCCCGTGTGATCAAGGAATCGGGCCTGGAGAAGATGTACAAGGCCCAGGCGATGGCGAGCAAGAGCGAAAGCGACGAGGAACGCCTCGACAACCTCGACGAACTCGTTTCATCAGCACGCGAGTTTGAGCTTGAGTATGACGCCGGCGCGGATCCGGGCCTGGGGGAACGCGACCTTGGCCCGCTCTCGGACGATCTGGGCGAGGCGCTCGGCGCGATCATCAGCGGCGAGGGCGAAGTGGGCAAGCCGCCGCAGCTCTTGGCGATGTTGCGGGCGTACTTGGAATCCGTCGCGCTTGTCGCCGACGCCGATGCGGTCGATCCTACACAGGGCGCGATCACGCTGATGACGTTGCACGCGGCCAAGGGACTGGAGTTCGACAGCGTCGCGATGGTCGGGCTGGAAGAGGGCCTGCTGCCCCACTCGCGGGCCCGTGAGAGCGAAGCGGAACTCGAAGAGGAACGCCGCCTGTGCTTCGTCGGCATCACGCGCGCGATGCGGCGCCTGCAGATGACCAGTGCACGCTATCGTGCGATGCGCGGCGTGCCTGAGCGCACCATGCCCAGCCGCTTCCTTGAAGAACTGCCCAATGAACACGTGCGCGTGAGCGATCAGGCCGACACGCTCTCTGGGCTTTCACGCGATTGGGGCGGCGACCAGGACGAGGGCGGGTGGGATGCAGGCGAGAGCACCCCTGCCGCTCGGGCTCGACAGATTCCGACGGCAACCTCCGCCTCCAAGGCTTCCGCCGCGTATCCCGTGGGCTGCGTCGTGCGTCACCCGCAGTTCGGCGAAGGGCGTGTCGTTGGCCTGAGCGGCGGCAAAGACGCCCGCGCGACCATCGAGTTCAAGGGCGTCGGCGTGAAAACGCTTGTGCTTGAGTACGCTCGCCTGACGAGACTCAAATAGACCTGTACGTGGGGGTTCGCTGGACGACGGGCGGAGGAAGCCCAAACATTTCCGGGTGGCGTGTGCCGCCGGACGACTCATTGGAGGATCTGCGTTGCCGACGTATGACTATGTCTGCAAGAGTTGCTCGCACGCGTTCGAGCTGTTCCAGTCGATGAAGGACGCGCCGAAGCGCAAGTGTCCCGAATGCGGTAAGAACACGCTCGAGCGTCTCATCGGCACCGGCGCTGCCGTCATGTTCAAGGGGTCGGGTTTCTACGAGACCGACTATCGCAGTGAGTCGTACAAGAAAGCCAAGGCCGCCGACACGCAGGGTGGTGCTGCCACGGACAAAACGCCCTCAGACAAGCCCGCAGACGCCAAGGCCGAAAGCAAGCCTGAGCCGAAGGCCGAGGCGAAAGCGCCCGCGCAAGCCAAGCCGGCCGCGAACGCTGCCAAGAGCGACTCAAGCAAAGCCGGAGGCAAGCAAGGCAAGAAGTCGTAGCAGCGGGCGGTTGAAGCCCGTTGGCAGTTCGCTCGCTCGGCGCTGAACAGAGGACCACATGCGCATCATCGGACACGGCATCGACATCACGCCGATTGAGCGCATCGCCGAGATGATCGAGCGACACGGCGATCACTTTCTCGCGCGCGTCTACACGAGCCTCGAACGTGACGCCGCCCGCGACAAGAAGCGAAACACCGAGCATTTTGCCGCACGCTTTGCCGCCAAGGAAGCAGCACTGAAGTCGATTGGCACGGGCTGGCGCGACGGCATTGCCTGGACCGACGTCGAGGTGGTGAATGAGCCATCCGGGCGACCCACGCTCCGCGTCCACGGCGAGGCCGCGCGGATCGCCAGCGGCATGGGCATCACGCAGTGGTGGATCTCACTCAGTCACACCAAGGAGCACGCGATCGCGAGCGTGATCGCCGTGCAGGCCTGAGGTTGTCCTGACAGGTTCTTCTTGACGCGTGCCTGGCAGCTGCAACTTGACTACACCGGGGCCTGCGTCAGTGTCTTCATCACTTCGCCGGGCCGCGGCAGCGCCGTGCCGCACTCAGGACACACATCCGTAAGAATGTCGGCGAGGGCATAGTCGCACTGCGGACAACGCGGCTCGCTCACGCCCACGGTGAGGACGATTCCGCAGCCGACGCAGCGCGACGCACCGAGCGGCGCAGACTGTTCCTTCTGGCAACGCGGACAGGTGCAATGAACCGCCGCGATTCCTGCGATCTGTCGCACACGCACCCCATTGGGTCGACGATGCAGTCGATCAACGATGAAGAGCGACACCATTCCGGCAACGGCGAGGATGCCGAACGCGGCGCCAATGCGAACTTCGACGCTTTCGGGACCGACCCGATCGATGCCACCGCGTGGATCCTTGATCCATTCGCTGACGTTGATCCATGTGAAGCAGCCCGCGGCGGCGAAGGCGCAGCAGACACTCACCAGACGCAGTCGCGACCATCCGCCGGGCAACGTGGGAAACTGGCAGACGTTGCACAGCGATACGAGCGTCGCGATGATGCCGCACTGAACGATGATCCACGGCGAGTCACTCCGTTCGCGCCAGATCCCGACCATCCCGAGGGCCCATCCAACCAGCACGGCCGCGACGCCGATCCATCTCCAGTGCCGGTGCAGCGCGGGAAAGCCTGCGAGACATGCCGCGAGTGGAACCATGGTGAGCCATGTCGAGAATGCCATGCCCGCGAGGCGATTTTCGTACTGCCAACCGAGGCTGGGGATCCAGATCAACCCGAGCATCGGCACGCTGCCAAGCATCGCGACGATGATCGCGGTACGCATCGCGATGCGCACGGTTGGACGGCGTTCCATGGCGTGCATGATGGCGATCGCCTGACCGGCGAAGATGACGAGCGCAGAGGTGCCGGCGAATCGTCCGATGAGCGTGGAACTCATGAGAATCAAGTCGGCCCACGTCGCGATCAGAGCGCAGAGCACGCTGACACTGGTCGCACCCAGCGAGATCGCCGCGGAACGCTGATACTCCTCACGACTGATCCAACGCGCCGCCGCCGCGGCGAACGCGAGCCCAATCCCAAACCACAGGCCGCTGAGCGCAAGCCGCCCGAGGATCTCCCCACTGCCCCCGAGAACAGCAAGGATGCCAGTCAGCGCGGCGACGCCGAGGCTGGCGAGCATCAGAAGCAACAGGCGGCGTTGAAGCGTCATGGCGCGAGTCTACCGCCGAACGACGGCGCGGCTGAACGCGCCCTGGCCAATCGCGTGCCTTTGCAAGAGTCAGCACAGCCAACGGCGCGCGAGATTCGCGCGCGGATTGGACAGATCGCCAAATGCGGCCTACAACTGCCTCCAGATTGCGGGGTAGAGCAGCCTGGTAGCTCGTCGGGCTCATAACCCGGAGGTCGTAGGTTCAAATCCTACCCCCGCTATTTGCATAACCCCCGGGTCGCAAGACCTGGGGGTTGTCGTTTCCGGCTCCCACACCGTTGTCGCTACTATCCGGCTATGCTCCGCCGCTGCGTCTTGTTGCTCTTGGCGTTGGTGTGCTCCGGCGCGCGGTCGCAGCCGATCCCTTCCTCATTGCCGGATGCCCCGCTGCGCTCCACCGCGTACCGTGATTCACTCGTTGCGCTGCGCGACCGTTTGAAGACCACCCCGCCGGCGATCACACAGAAGGAACAGACTGAGTGCATCGACTGGATGCGCAAGGCCAACCCGGGGATCACGCGTGTGCTCGTCGGTCATCACGTTGTCGTGCTCGCGACCGACGGATTCGCCGAGCGAGCCGCCAAGAGCGACTTTCTCCTCAACATCGATCTCGGGTATGAGGTGCTCGTTCATCTCTTCGGCGTTGATCCATGCAAGCGGGTGGGCAGGCGATTCGTGATATGGCCCGATCCGGACATGCCGGGCGGGCATCGGTGCATCAAAGCCGACCTCCGCATTCATGTGGGTCGTAGCGACTGGGACAACGCGGAATGGTTCGAGCGGTTCTTCCACGAGATGACGCACGGCTTCCAGTTCGAGCATCCGGCGATGCACTTGATGCTCGGCGGGTTCTTTGAGGGCTGGGCGGAGTTCATGCAGGGTGCGGTGACGGACCATCTGGCGCCCCTGGGTGCGCCGTTCGCCGGACGCGGCGACTACTACGCCGACCACTTCCCCAAGGCCGCGCAGTTTGAATACCTCCAGACTCGACTGCCCATCGAGGAGATCATCTCGTACGACCCGGCCGCAGGATTGCTCATGGAGTTGATGAACACGTCAAAGACCAAGGACGGCCATCGAGACTGGACGCCGCTTCGAAAGCTGCTGCGCCGTCCATTCACCGAGCCGCGCTGGACGCCCTGGCACCTCTGGCCCGCGATAATGGCGAGCGACCTACTGGATGCGTTTGGCGAGGCAAAGGCCAGGCCGATTCTGGCGAGGTATCGATTCCCGCTCGATTCCGCGTCGCTCGATCGTGCGCGGGCGCAGAACTGGGGATCGGACAAACCGGACCCATCACCGCGCACGATCCCCAACGCCAAGAGCGGCTGGAGCGCCCTCGGGCCCTTCGAGAACGGGCGTCGCTACGGCATAGAGTGGGATCCGCTGGATGCCGAGGACATGGCCTGGCGCTGGTGCAATGTCGCCCAGGACTCCCCGACACCGCCGACGGATCCCTCGCGAAACGCTCAATGGCACGCGATCAGCCCCGACGCGAGTGGGATGATTTCGCTCGACGGCCCCGCGGGCGGCCCGGCATATTTCTACCTCGCCACGACCATTCCGCCGGACTTGCGGACGCGGCTCACGCTCTACATCAGTTCCGATGACGAGTGCGCGGTCTGGCTCGATGGCGAGTTGGTGCACTTCTACCGCGGCACGCGCGGGTGCACGCCGGACCATCCGGATGTGGCCTACGCCGACGCGTCCGACACCAAGGGACAACTCGTCGTGCTCGTCATGAACCACGGTGGCGCCGCCGCGTTCTCGTTGGCGGTTGACAAAGGCGGGCCGCTGTTCGCGGGCTTCGAGCAGCGATTCGCCAGTGCCGATGCATCCGAGCGGGCCGCCGCCGTGTCCTACATCGCGTCTCGACGGCTTCAACAACCAGTTAAGTCCATTCTCGCACGCGCCGCCAGCGATCCGGACGAACGCGTCACGCGTGCGGCCAAGTGGTGGCGCGACGCCCGCCCCGCATCCGGAGGCCGATTTCGCGAGGCGGAGGAGGCGTACTTCCGCGGGTCCATCTGCGGTGGGTTCTACGGCAACAATGAAGGAGCGTCGGGCAACCAGTGTGTCGCGCGCGGCTGGGGCACCAACCCCGCCCACTGGTTGTCCCTGCCGATGGAGGTCAAGGCCGCTGGTGCTCAGAGAGTCCGCATCCGTTATGCCTGCCCGGTCGACTCGCAACTGCGTGTCAAGATCCGCCGTGGCGATCGCTTCGTCTTCCAGAGCGACATGCTCAACCTCACGCCCACCGGCAAAGACTGGAACACCTGGGGCTGGCGTGATGTCGCCATTCCCGAGAGCGCAGGTCTCAAACCCGGTGTCTATCACGTTGAACTCATCGAGCCGTCCGGCGACGAGGGCAAGGGTCCCGACATCGATATCATCGGAATCGTGGCTCAGTGACCCAAGCACTCGCTCCGCGAGCGACCCATGGCCGAGATACTGCCATCTCCCGTCCCATCGGAAGCGCTCAAGACACCGAGCGGCCAAAGCCATCGCCTTGCTCGCGTGTGCAGCGTCGCTGACGGTCTGCTGGCGTGCGGCTTCGCGCTCTGGATGCTCGGCTACGCCTGGGGCAAGGTGCTGTCGCGTCAGTTCGTGCACGTCGGTTCCTACGGGCTTGATCAACGCATGGTTGAGGCCAGTGGCTTCGACCTCGTGTGGGTGATGCATGCATTCTCGCGCCGGTACGAGTTCGCGCTCGGCATGGCCGAACTGGTGTGCTGCGTCCTCGTCCTCGTGCCCCGCACGCGCGGGGTCGGTGCGCTCATGGGCGTTGGCATCTCGGCCAATCTGACGCTGCTCAACTACGAGTACGTTATCGGAGCATTCGAGATCGCGTTGGGGCTCATGCTTTGCTCGTTCGCCATGCTGCTGCTGCGGTGGGGCTGGGTTCTCGGGCTTGTCGGATTCTCACTGAGGCCGCCGATGTCCCCACGCTGGCCCACTGCGGCGAAGATCGCGGGGTGGCTCGTGCTCGCGGGAGTCTTCGTGTGGATGCTCATCCCTGAAGTCATGATGCTGCGGCAACAGCAAGCACAGCAAGACCCGTTGCTCCCCCGCGGGCGATTTGTCGTGGAGCGCGTGGATGCACCTCGCCATGACGTGCATCTCGTGCCCGGCGCGTATCTCTACATCGACGACTTTGATGTGGGCGGCATCCGGCACGCGGAGAAGCGCATGCCCGCCCGGCACACCATTGACCCGACCGCCGGGATTTTCCGCTTCCATGTCCACCACGACTACTTCACGTTCGGTGCGTTGCCCATCGAGGAGCAGCTGCGCATCGGCGATGGCTACTGGGACCACAATATCGTGACGATCCAGGGGCGCTACGAGCGCGACCCCGCAACCGGCGTGTTGACGGTGGAAACACCCACGGGACATCTGGTGCTCAGGCCCGACCCGCTCGACTGGCCGGAGCGTCACCGCCGCCTGCATCCCTGAAGCATGAGTTCGCCGGCAGGCCGCATCGGCTCTTCCTGTCTCTGGGCCTCCGAAACGGCCGTCGTCACACCACCCCTCGCCCTCTATTCGAAGAACCCCCGCGTCGCAAGGCTCGGGGGTTGTGGTTTGGGGCGCAGTGCGTTCAGCTTCCGGCTGGAGTATCCGACGCGGCTCGGCGTCCAGGGCGGCCAAGCCTTGGGTGTACTCATATTTGCGATGAGAGCGACCGTTCGAGCGACTCCAGCCAGCGTTCGAGGCCCTCCGCCAAGCCGCGGTTGAACGGTCCACGCAAGAGCCAGG
>JANRKB010000016.1:0-90280 GCA_033763695.1 Planctomycetota bacterium
TGCATCTCGAACATCGATGCGACGCCGCGCAGCATCAAGATGGCCTTCTTCTCGTCGGGCTCGTCGAC
Organism: Planctomycetota bacterium; assembly: GCA_033763695.1. Taxonomy (GTDB): domain Bacteria; phylum Planctomycetota; class Phycisphaerae; order Phycisphaerales; family UBA1924; genus JANRKB01. The sequence continues at coordinate 69 of JANRKB010000016.1, forward strand.
CGAGACGACCTGGAAGCGACGCGTCAGTGCGGCGTCCTTCTCAAAGTACTTCTTGTACTCGGCCCATGTCGTGGCGGCGATGGTGCGGAGCGTGCCGCGTGCGAGCGCGGGCTTGAGCAAGTTGGCCGCGTCGTTCTGTCCGGCTTGGCCACCAGCACCGATCAGCGTGTGGGCTTCGTCGATGAAGAGGATGATCGGCTTGGGGCTTTGCTGCACTTCCTCGATGACTTGCTTCAGGCGATTCTCAAACTCGCCCTTCATGCTCGCGCCGGCCTGCAGATCGCTCATGCGGAGTTCACGGAGCGAGACATCCTTGAGCATCGGCGGCACATCGCCTCGGGCGATGCGGAAGGCGAGACCCTCCACCACCGCCGTCTTGCCGACACCCGGCTCGCCGGTGAGGATGGGGTTGTTCTGGCGACGGCGCATGAGGATGTCGACGCACTGACGGATCTCGTCGTCGCGTCCGACGATGGGGTCGATCTCGCCCGCTTTGGCCGCTTCGACCAGATCACGCGTGAACTTCTTGAGGCCTTCGCTCTTGCCCAGCGCGGCAGGGGCCATCGCGCCGCTGGCTTCGCCGGGCGCGGCGCTCGGCGAAGCGGTCGTGCTGCCATCAACCGGCCCCATGACGCCTTCGCAGGACTGGGCGACGATCTTGGCGAAGTTCTCGCCCAGATCCTCAGGCTTGATCTTGCCGAACTCGACGCTGATGGAGACGAGCAGGCGGCGAAGTGATTCGTTCTTCACGCCTGCGAAGATCGCGTGGCCGCTGCGCACGCAGTTCTCGCGGAACATGAGGCTCGCGTAGGTCCAGCCGCGCTCAACGATCTCTTCCAGATGCGGCGAGAGATCGCTGATGCTGGTCGCGCCGCGCGGCAGGCGATCAAGCGCCGCGGTGAGATCAGATGCCAACTTCGACGCGTCGACATTGAAGTGGCGGATGATGCGATGCAGGTCGCTGTCCTGAAGCTGCACGATCTGGTGCAGCCAATGGACGAGTTCGACGTAAGGGTTGCCGCGGAGCTTGCAGAAGACCGTGGCGCCTTCGAGGGCCTTGTAGCCCAGAGGGTTGAGTTTGGAGAAGAGTGCCGCTCTGCTGATCTCGCCCATGGAATGCCTCGCAGAAACTCGCGTGTGGTGGTCCGTGTGAATCGCGATGCGCAGTCGCTCATCGCGTTGTTGATGCGTTCAGTGCGTCAGTTGCCCACGCCCTCGCCGCGTGAGGCCATGTCATCCGGATCGCGGCCGGGTTCGAGCTTGCCCAGCCAGGTCGTGAAGCCAAGTCGTCCCTGCCTGCCGAGCAGCGTGCGAGGCACTTCGGTGTGCCGCAGGACAAGCCGGGCTTCCCACGCCATCTCGCGACCCAGGTAGAGCGCGAGAATTGAGCGGAGCCGCTTGTCGAGTGTCGCGCCGGGAAGAAGCTTCTCGTACTGTGCCAGCCCCATCGGACCCAGGCGCAACGCGATCTTGCTCTGGCACTCCCACACACGTGCGCCGACAATCGTCGTGCGACCAAGCTCGCACGACGCGCGGCCCGCACCGAGACGGCAGTGATACTCCGTGGGAAGTTCGAGCCAATCACCGACGAACTCGCGCACGCTGCACTCGACGCCAAGATCGTCGCGAATGATGGCGCGAACGCCCTCGGCGTTCTTCACCTGCGGCGCGAGACGCCCGCTGTAGTGCAGCTTGGCTTCGTCGGGCCAGTCATCGCGATCGAGCAGCGACGAAGTGCCCAGGCCGATGAGGCTGGCAACGTAGCTGCCGTAGCGGTCTTCTTCGGGTCGCCCCAGAGCGCGGCGGTCATAGCTGACCGGCATCGAGTTGATGGCCCACGCGCGATAGAAGAGGCTGACCATCCGATGGTTGAAGATGTCGAGGAAGCGTGCGAACGTCGAGTCTTGGAAATGCCGCTCGCGTTGACGTGCAAACTCCGTCAAATGCAGCGGCATCGGGCCGTTGGGTCCGAGCAGGCCCATGAAGTTGACGTAGAGGCGCGTGGGCTTTTGGCCCGGCGCGCCGATCGTGCTCTGGTCGCCGCCGGGTGAACCGACGACGCCGCGTTCGAGTGCGGCGAGCGTGCTGGGTGCAAAGGCGAGCGACGGTTGCTGCGAGAAACGCACCGGGTCCTGATGCGCGTAGTTGGACTTGCCGAAGCCGGGCACGCCGCGTGCGTCCCCCACTGCCGAGCCGACGGCGGCCTCCATGCGGCGCACGGCGGCGAAGAAATCGTGGGCCCAGGGCTTGCCCGCAAGGTCACGCAGAAGGTCTTCAAGTTCAGGCGAGGCGGTCCATGCGCCCGGAGCGGCGTTGGCGCGCGGCGTCCCCGAGGGCGAACGGCCCTCGCGAGCGAGCAAGTCGCTCAGAGGATCGGTCGATCGCCCAGTTGGGCCGCCCATCGCATGATCTCCCCTCGATCAACCGTCTTGACCACTGTCTCCGTGAAGGAGTTCACCGAGACATACCGCGCAAAGAACTGTTCAAGCACCGCGCCGAGCAGGAACGCGCCGCTACCCGTCAGCGCGATGTCGTCCAGCGTCACCGTCACTTCAAGCCCGCGCCCGAACGCGATCGGACCAGGGTTCGAGAGCTCGCCCGTCGGGATGCGGCGCACCACCGGACGATGCGTCACGCTGCGCACCGACTCGACCTGCTTGCGTACCACCGCGTCATTCGAGTCGGCGTACAGCCGGAGCAGATCGCGCAAACCCGCGGCACCGGCGTCGCGCCCGCCGTCACGACCATGCTCCGACTCATCCTCCGAAAGCGAAAGATGGTTGAGCGACAGGTGACTGACGAGGCGCCACGCCGTCTCGCCTTCCGCATGACTCGGCTTGGGTGGTGTCGGACCGGCGACCACACGCACGCCCGTCACCGGCGCACCAATCTCGAGCGAGAAGTCCGTGCGGCCTTTGCCGACGGGCATCTGGATGGGCAGGTCGCGGTTGGTGCACAGCGCATCCACGCCGAGCTGCGCGAGTTCGGTGCCATACGGCACGGCATGGGCATCAACGAGTGAAAGCGAAAGCTCGCTGCCCGCGTAGCTCGATCGCGCACGTCCGAGGCGCTCACGCTCGGAGAGCACGCGCGACTGGCGAGAGACGGCGTAGTACACGCCGTGCACATCGCCCTCGCGGGCGGCGAAGAACGGCTTGAACTCTCGCGTGTCCTCGCCGCGCGAGCCGTAGCCCTCGACGCTGGTGACGCGATAGACCTCAAAATCCAGAGGCTTGGTGCGATCGGGGATGACCTGGAACTCCGACGCGCGATCGCTCACCATGATGCGATCGCAGCGCTTGGGGAACAGGTTGATCGCGGGCGTGCAATAGGGTGCAAAGTGTCCGGCATTCACGACGCCTTCAAGCTGCGGGTCGTCGTCGTCGAGCAGGATGATCACTTCAAGACGCGGCGCAGTGATGCGGCGGATGGCTTCGTTGAGAGAGCGACCCGCGGGGCTTGCCGCACCGCCGATGCCGACAAACATGAACCGCTGCGGGAACGCGAAGTACTCGTGCAGCAGGCGATAGCCCTGAAAGCTGCGCGCGTCGTAGGGCAGCAGCGCCTCGGACGCGGCGAACCCCACGCGGCGCATGACGCTCTTGTCGAGGCGCACCGCCTGATTCGCGTCGTGACGCGCGTTGCCCTCGCGATAGGGGCGCACGATGACACCCGCGCAGTGACCAAGAAGCTGTTCATACAGCCGCGGCGGCGTGCCCTCGGAGCCCTTGAGGAAGAAGACCAGATCGTTGATCGCGGTCTTGTCGAACGTCATGCCCGTCGGCAGCGCGAGGACAAGACGAACAGCGGCTCGCGCGCGTGGCAGCGGGCGACCATCGCTGGAGCGGGCATCCGTGTCGGGCAGTTGCACCGCGCCGAGATCGCGGCCGTGGTACGCCGCCGTTTCGACGCGATAGGGCCACAGCGTCAGATCGTGCGCGGTGCGATACTCGCACGGTGTGAGTTCGCCCTTGCCGCTGCTGCTCCGCATCACCGTGCCGCGCGGCACGCGATAGCCGTCGGCGAGGCCGCCCTCGGCGTAATCGGGCTCGAACTGCGCGACGGCCATCGACGGCGTCGGCGCGAGATAGTGCGGGAAGACAGTCTCAAGCAGATTCTGCGTGAAGCGCGGGAACTCGGCATCGAGCTTCATCTGCACGCGGGCCGCGAGAAACGCGAAGCCCTCCAGCAGACGCTCGACGTACGGATCGGCGCACGGGAAATCTTCGATCGCGAGTCGCCCGGCGATCTTCGGAAACTCGCGCGCGAACTCCTGGGCCACGGATTGCAGGTGGCGGAGTTCGCGGTCGTAATAGCGCAGCAGCCGCGGATCCACGTCGCCTACACCCCTTTACCTTCCGCGATCTCGCAGCGACCGGTTTCAAGGTCGAGCGAGGTGCGTACGAACAATGCCTCGGGCATCGGCAGTGGCAGAATGTCGCCCTCGATCTCCAGTGAGATCACCGATTGCCCGTCTTCCTCCAGCGCCTCGACCGAGCGCACCGCGAGCGTGCGTGCAACGACGCGCGGCTCAAACGCGCGGATCGCGCTGAGCACCATGTCTTCCAGCTTCTCCGCGCCCACCGCGGTCGTCGTCTGCCCCGCCAGATCGGGCATGCCGTAGTTCAGCACGCTCCGCGCAACCAGCGGGAAATCCCAGATCTCGTCGGTCGTCGGTCGCGCCCCAGCGTTGAGCAACCATGACAGATCGCGCAGCACCGCCTCACGCAGCGCACGCATCGTCATGACGCGCCGATCGCGACTCTCGACGCGCACCCGCGGCTCATCGTCGGTGAGACGATCAAGCAGCGAGGGCTGAAGCCGATCTGTCGTGGTGAGTTCCGCCATGGGACGAATCTTGCGTCTGAACCGGTTTCTCGTCGTGCGTGCGTCACTCGGCACCTTCTTTAAGAGCCGAGATCGTCAAGACTGCGTTTCAGGACTTGGGCGCGTGCCCGGTGCTGGAAAGACCAAGCCCCATGCTTGAAGGCGATGCGTTGCCCGTTTCTGCGGCGTTGTTGTCAGCGCCGGCTTCCTTGGGGTTGGAGAGGCGAATGAGACGCGTCTCCATGATGGCATGCTCGCCGGCGTCGGTCATCCACATGCGCTGGCCGCGTGCGAGGAAGACGCCGGATGCGGGCTCGTCGTAGTTGGTCTCGCGTGCGAGGCGCTCGTTGGCGCTGCCGCCTTCGCTGCCGGCGTAACGCGTCGGGATCAATCCAACCTGCGACGCGCCTGTGGTCCATGTGAAGTTCGCGGGTGTCCACACAACATCGCGCAGGTCCGCGGGCGCCTCGAGCTTGATCTCAAGGATCCGCGACATCGGGATCCAGTAGTAGCGACCCTCGACCACGGCCTCGATGATTGGGCCAAGCCGCGAGTCGGCGTCGGCGATCCATTCAAACGTATGACGCGTGCCCTTGGGGGCCTCGGCCTTGGGCGCACCTTTGTCTGGACGCACATCGCTGGCGGCGGCCTTCGCCGCGGCTTGCGCGTCGGCGATCCAGATCTCCCCAGCGGAACCGGGGGCGGCATCGAGCGCCTTGTTCCGCAGGTCTTCGGCGGCGGCGTGCTCGCCGCGGGCCGTGTGCTGGGCAGCCTGCACCAGCCAGCCAATCCACTCTTCGGGCTTGCCAAGCACCAGCGGCGTGCGCTTGCCCGCGAAGACATCCGAGCGAAGCGCTTCGCACATGATGCCCTGGCGGCAAACCTGTGCCATCAGCAGGTTCTTGGGGTCAAGCTGCGCGGCGACGTCGAGCTGCGTCATCGCGCGCTTCCACTCGCCGCGGACACTGAGCAGTTGAAAGAGGAAGACGCGGAGCTTGGCGTCTTCGGGGCGCGCGCGAACTTGCTCCTGGAGGGCGGCCAGGGCTTCGTCAAGTTTCCCTTGTTTCACCAGCAGTTCGGCCTGCATCACACCCTTTCGATTCAGTCGTTCATTGGTCGCGGTCAGTCATCACGCGGCACATGATCCATCGCCATCGCTTGCCCGCCGCCCATGCCGGACTTGACGTCCACCTGGAAGGTGGTGAACTCGATGGAGTTGTAGATCATGCGGATGGTTTCTTGCATCCGGTCGTAGCCCTCAGATTCATGATTCACGGTGGTGATGACGGCGTCGGTGAGCTTGATGTTGATGATCGGTCGGGTCACACCCGCGAGGGACGAGGAGGCCTGCGCGGCGATCGTCACTTCGACGCTGGAAAGCACCTCATGGGTAAACATGGCGTGAAGCAGCATCGCCGTCACGAAGTCAGCATCGCGGCGGATCACCAACGGATGATGGACACGGCGTCCGCTGACCTTGCTTCGCTTTTCGAGGTCTTGGAACGCGAGAGATTCCATCGCGCCGTCGATGCCCCATGAGAGGGCGCGGACCACAATCTGATCGACGTACGGCTGCTGGCGGCAGAGACCCTTGATCTCTCCTTGAAGCCTGCCTTTCAATTTCATGTACGCTTCAAACGCCACGGTCCACCGCCTTCTTCAGAGGAATCGTGGCCGTGGTCTGTCGACGACGGCCGCGAGAAAGACTTTCACCGCGTCGCTCCGCGCCCCGGCGCGGGACGACGCGTCGACTGATCAGCCGCCCTTGTTCTCGACGGTGCTCCACCACTTGGTGACCTTGCCGCCGGCCTTGCCGGTCTTGTGGTCGGTCTCGGTGTATTCCCAGGTGATCTTGCCGTAGTTGAACGAGGCTTCCTCAAGCGGCAACGTGTCCCCGCCCTTGCTCGAGCCACCCGGGCGAACCGACGTGACAAGCACGTCTTCCATGTCGTACTTCATGTACTCCTGCTTGTCGCCGGTTGCACGATTGAGGGTCATCGTGACCTTCTTGATGTGCGTGCCGTTGGAGCAGAAGAGGGCAAGAACCGGCGACGCCTTGTCGAGCGTCTTGACGATGGAGAAGTCGGCGTGATCGGTGCGGCCGGCCGAGCGAGCGCCGCCGGAGGAGTTGGAGCCGCCGCCGGTCTGATGCAGGCCGTGGCTGTAAGAAAGTACTTCGATCCAGTCCTTGTGTTTGCTGTCGGTGCTCTCGCCGGGCACGCCGTCGATCTTGAGGAATGCGTCAAAAGGCATGAGTCGTCTCCTTGGTGCACGGCCCGCGCGCCGACATCGGCGGGCGTTCCGGACACGCGATCTTTCAAACAGGCGAGGCACTCCCCCCGCCCCTTCCAAGCGCCCGCGCGGGCTTTCGCACGCGTCGGGCGACCACGAGACCTGTTTAGCCGCCGCCCTTCTGCGACGGGAGCTTGCTGACCAGCCGCAGCGAAGCGGTGAGGCCTTCGAGCTGGTAGTGCGGTCGGAGGAAGAACTTGGCGGAGTAGTAACCGGGGTTCCCGGGCACTTCCTCGACCTTCACCTCAGCCGCGGCCAGCGGGTACTTGGCCCGCACTTCTTCAGACGCATTCGGATCACTGGTCACATACTGCATGATCCAGTTGTTGAGCCACGTCTCCATGTCGGCGCGCTCCTTGAACGAGCCGATCTTGTCACGCACCATGCACTTGAGGAAGTGCGCGAAGCGACAGGTCGCGAACAGGTAGGGCAGGCGCGAGCCGAGCTGATCGTTCGCCGTCGCGTCCGGATCGCTGTACTCCGCGGGCTTATGCGCCGACTGAGCACCGACGAACACGGAGTAATCGGTGTTCTTCCAGTGGCTCAGGGGCATCATGCCGTTCTTCGCGAGTTCGGCCTCGCGACGATCGGTGATGGCGATCTCGGTCGGACACTTCATGTCCACGCCGCCGTCATCGGTCGGGAAGGTGTGAACCGGCAGGCCCTCGACCATACCGCCCGACTCCACGCCGCGGATGCGCGAGCACCAGCCGTAGAGCTTGAACGAGCGGGTGATGTTGACACCCATCGCGAACGCCGCGTTCGCCCAGGTGTACTTGTCGTGCCTGGCGCCTTCGGTCTCTTCCTCGAACGCGAACTCCTCCACCGGGCTGGTCTTGGCGCCGTAGGGAATACGGGCCAGGAAGCGCGGCATCGTGAGGCCGACATAACGCGAATCTTCGCTGTCGCGGAACGAGCGCCACTGGGCATACTCGGCGGACTGGAAGATCTTCGTCAGGTCGCGCGGGTTGGAGAGTTCCTGCCACGACTCCATGTTCATCAGCCCCGGGCCCGCGGCCGTGATGAACGGCGCGTGAGCTGCGGACGCGATCTGAGACATGCCCTGGAGGATCTCCATCTTGGGCGGCGTCTGATCAAAGTAGTAGTCGCCGATGATCGCGCCAAAGGGCTGGCCACCGGGCATGCCGAACTCATCTTCGTACAGCTTCTTGAAGAGCGGCGACTGATCCCAAGCAGTGCCCTTGAACTTGGCAACGGTCTTGGAAAGCTCCTTCTCGGAGATGTTGAAGACGCGGATCTTGAGCGTCTCGTCGGTCTCGGTGTTGTTCACGAGGTACGCGAGGCCGCGCCACGACGCTTCCAGCTTCTGGAAGTCGGGGTGGTGCAGAATCTCGTTCACCTGCGCGGTGAGCATCTTGTCCAACGCCGCGATCAAGCCCTCGATGGTCTTGACGGCGTCATCGCTGATCGTCGCGACGCCGGCGAGCGCCTGCTCGGCCAGGGTCATGACGGCCTGTTGAATGGCTGCGTTGGCGTTGCTCGTCTTGGGCTTGAACTCCTTGTTCAGGAGTGCCTCGAGCGAGTTGCCTTCCAACTGGATTTCAGACGGCAGCAGAGAACCTTGTGCTTCAGCCATTGGCGTTGCCCTCCTTCTTGGGCGCGGACGCCAGAGCCTTCAGCAGGGCCGGGTCGCTCATCACTTTGCCGATCAGTTCTTCAGCGCCGCTCTTGCCGTCCATATAGGTCAGCAGGTTGGCGAGCTGCGTACGAGCCTCGAGCAGCTTGGCGAGGGGTTCAACCTTCTTGGCGATCGCCGCCGGGCTGAAGTCGTCCATGCTCTCGAACGTCAGGTCCACCGCGACGTTGCCGTCGCCGGTGAGCTTGTTGGGCACCTGGAACGCGACGCGCGGCTTCATCGACTTCATGCGCTCGTCGAAGTTGTCCACGTCGATCTCAAGGAACTTGCGATCCGCGACCGCGGGCAGCGGCTCGGCGGGCTTGCCCGACAGGTCGGACATCACGCCCATCACGAACGGCAGGTTCACCTTCTTCTCAGCGCCGTACAGCTCCAAGTCATACTCGATCTGGACGCGGGGCGCTCGGTTGCGCTGGATGAACTTTTGACTGTTTGCTTTGCCCATGATTCACGGCTCCTATCGCACCCCGAGCCGGTCGGCCCGGTGCACCCACAAACGCTGCTCCGACGCATGGAGTCGCGCCCGCCGTGGCCTTCTCAAGAAAGACACAACGACCGTTTCCATGCGCTGGTTCACGATGTCGCCGCCGGCTGCTCCGGCGTGCTGATCCTCTCCAAAACCCCGACCGCGTCGGGGGTCAAGACCTTCTGAATCTCCATGAAACTCTTGCCGACAAGCACCTCGGCACACTTGGCCACCAGCGGCACGGGGCTGCTGGGCTCGGCCTTCTCGTAGTACGCGATGATCTTCTTGAGCGCGATCAACACATCCTGACCGGACGTGATCTCGCCCTCCAGACGCTGGCGCGGCGCACCACCGCCGCCCCCACCGCCGCCGCTGCTCGCGCCCGAACCCGCCCCGCCGCCGACCAGCGGCTCAGGCTCTCCGATGCGCTTGTTCAGGCGACGTTTGACCTGCGTGGCGATGTCCTTGAGCATCGTCTTCAGCGCGGTCATGTCCGGGCCTTGGCCCGCCTTCACCTTGGCAGTGAACGCCGCGTCGATCGCAGTCGCGTGCGCCAACGCGTCGTCCGCGGCACTGGAAAGCTGCTGCAAGACTTCGAGGTCGGTCTCTTCAAACGCACCGTCGATGAGATTGATCGACGGAACCGGCTTGGGCGTGCCGTCGGCCGCGGGTGGATCGGGCGGCAGTTCGCCGCCGGCGATCATGATGTCCTTAAGGCTGAAGCGTCCCGTCTGGCGCGACTCGCACAGCGGACACTCGCGCAGACGCGTCAGGAACTGCAGCGGATCGCCGAACGACGAAGGCGGCATTGACATGCCACCGACGATGTTGGAGCGCTCGGTCGGATCGTTGCCGTCATCGGGATCGAGTTTGGGATGACAGTCATCCCAGAGCGTTTCGAGATAGCCGCGGATCACGGCGAGGCCGTCGCGCAAGCCCGCGAGACCTTCCAGACGCATCGACGAGAGCGAGAGCAGCACGCCCATCCGAAGATCGCGGCTGCGAGCGAGCATCTCGAGGCAGCCGTCGCGAACTTCACGCCACGAAGGCTCCGCGGGCTCAGCGCCCGAATCAACCATGCCCTCGGGCACCGTGCCTTCGCTCAGGCGAAGGACTTCGAGGTAGCGCCGGTCATAGCGCAAGTCCTCGCCGCCCGGCGCGTCGGGACTGATCGGTTTGAGCAATGCTTGAACGTCAACGCCCATGTCCACCCCGCACAGGGCCGCACCTCGGAAGAGGTGCGGCCTGATCCCCAGCCGCTTTGGCTGATGGTCCGATGCCGCCCAACCAGCGACGGCAAGCCCCGACCCACAGCCCGATCAGACTACCACAAACCGGAGCGATCAACACCCCGAACCCGCCGGAAACAGTGGCGAAAACGAAAACCCCCGGGCCAAAGACCCGGGGGTGGAAGTGTCTTAAAGTCGCGCAGGTTTGGCAGGGTCGACCACCCCGCAGAGGGCGGCAAGACTGCCCAATCAGCGGAGGGCCACTGCCTCGTCATGCTCACGGACCGCCTGCGGGGCCGGTGGCATCTTGGGGGAGATGGCATCCAGCAGGAAGCTGGCCTTCATCGACGGCGGCGTAACCAGGCGGAGCACGCTGTGGTTCTTGGCCGCGTCGGTTTCGAAAGGCGTCAGGCCGAGCTGGTCAAGCTGACCGAAGAACGACTCGACGCGGTTCATCAGGTCGCGGGCTTCCTCCAAACCGGCCTTGCCCTCGACAAAGGCGCGGAAGTTGGCGGGGGTCTGCTCGGACTCCGGAGCCTGATCCTTGAACGTCGTCCAGGCGTGGTCGAGGATGTCCTTCATCTCGTCGGCCTTGTTCACCTGATTGCCCTGCTCATCCGTGCCACGCATGAGCTCACGCCAAGACTGCACAACCTCGAGCGCGAACTCGCTGGAGATGCGGCTGGTCGTGATGCGATAGTCGTTCGAGTTGGGCAGGTCGTCGGTCGACGCGGCCGAACGCTGCGGGAGATCGGTGTAGACGGCGCGGCCGAGCAGGTACTCGATCAAATCCTGGATATCGGCATCGACAAGCGGGATCGGGATGATGTCCTTCAGATCCTGGGCCAGTGCCTTGGTGATGCGGGTGTTGGGCGCCAGGCTGCCTTCGCCAGACAGGCGGGGCGTCGCACCGGCGAGCAACGTCGAGACGTCGGTATCGGTCGGACCGTCGGACTTGAGGTCCACGTTGAGGAACGGCGAACCGCCGCCGAGCTGATTGTTGACGAGGTTAGTGCTGAGCACGCCGTCGAAGGCTCGGAAGGTGAGGTTGTTGAGGTTGGACGCGGGGCTGCCCGAACCGTTGGTGTAGGTCGCGCCCGTGCCCGACCCAATGAACGAGGCGGTGGTGCTGAATGTGATGTTGCCGAACGCAACAAGGTCGGTGCCCAGATCGGTTCCGGCGCTGCCGGAGTTCGAGAAGAGCTGGCCGCCCTGACGCAGACGGATGCGGATCGCGCCCGCGGTGACGTTGATATCGCCGAGCGACGTGAGGTCGCCGAACGTGGCGGTACCCGCACCCGCGTCGAGGTTGAGCGTGCCGAAGGACAGCACGCGATGGCCGTCGCCAAAGTCGATGTCACCGCCGTTGGTCTTGACGGTGAAGGTCTTGCCGGGCGTGATGCCCGCGATGCTGTAGGTCGTGCCGCCCGTCAGCGCGAACTGATCGCTGAAGACCACGGTTGCGTAGCCGGCGTTGCTGGTGGTGGCGTTGATGATGAGCGAGCCGAGCGCCGTGCCCATGCCGATGTCGCCGCCGAAGCGGACGGGGATCAGGTCGAATGCGGCGGTGCCCGTTGCATTCAGCGTGAGGTTGGCAAAGCCCGCATTCGAGTCGAGCGTGCTGCCGAAGAAGATCGTCTGAGCGCCGAAGGTGATCGTGTTCTCGACCAGCGCGGCATCGAGCAGGTTCAGGCTCTCGCTGACGCTGATGTTGCCCTTGGCGACGGTCGAACCGCCCACGCCGGTCGTCAGGTTGCGCAGCGCGCTGCCCTGGCCGACCGCGTTGAACGTTGTCACGCCGCTGGTGTTGACGACGAGGTCAAACCCGCCGTTGAGTGCCCCGGCGAAGGTGATCGCGCCGGCACCCGTCGAGGTCGTCGTGGTGTTGCCGGTGAGCAGCACCGCGTCGTTGTAGGTCTGGTTGGCGACCGTCGAGATGGTGGCCGAGAGCTGGGTGGTGCCGCCGGCGTCGGTCGTGATGCTGTTGACGCTGACCGTGCCGCCGAAGGACGTGATGCCCGTGGTGTTGATGGTAAGGTCAAACGCGCCAGTCGCGCCGCCGCCGAAGGTGATGTTGCCCGCACCGGTGGACGCCGTCGTGACGTTGCCGGCGAGGGTGACCGAATCGCCGTAGGACTGCGCTCCGGTGGTGGTGACGTTGTTCGTCAGCGTCGTGGTGCCACCCGCGTTGGTGGTGAGGCTGGTGAGGGCCGCGCCGCCGCCGACGATGCCGGTGAAGACCGTGTTGCCCGTGGTATTGACGGTCAGGTCGAACGCGCCATTGACGGTGCCGCCGAAAGTCACGTTGCCCGCGCTGGTCGACGCGATGGTCGTGTTGGCCAGCAGAGCAACGTTGTCGTTGTAGGTCTGGGCGTTGACGGTCGTGACGTTTGCGCCGAAGCGGGTCTCGCCGCCGGCGTTGGTCGTGATGCTGTTGAGAGCCGCGTTGCCGCCGACGACGCCCGTGAAGGTGGTGTTGCCGGTGGTGTTGACGGTCAGGTCGAATGCACCGTTGAGCAGACCGCCGAAGGTGACGTCGGCGTTGCCGGTGCTGTCGAGGGTCGTGTTCGCCGTCAGCAGCACGTCGTCGTTGTATGTCTGGGCGTTGACGGTGGTGACGTTGGCGCCGAGGCTGGTGGTGCCGCCCGCGTTGGTGGTCAGGCTGTTGAGTGCCGCGTTGCCGCCGACGATTCCCGTGAACACGGTTGCGCCGGTGGTGTTGACGGTCAGGTCAAACCCACCGTCGACCGTGCCCGAGAAGGTGATGTCGTCGTTGTTGGTGCTGGTGAGCGCCGAGTTGGCGAGCAGCACGACATTGCCCGCGAAGGTCAGGTCGTCCTGCGCCGAGATCGCGGCGTCGTTCAGGTTGATCGTGTCACCCGTCACACCGATCGTGATCAGGTCAAAGCCGTTGATCGCGCCGAGCGTCGCGGTGAGGATGTCAATATCGCCCGTCGCGCCCGCGGCAGAGATCTGGAACGTGTTGGCGCCCGCCGCCGAGCCCTTGAGCAGGAGCGACTGACCCGCGACACCAGTGACCGTGCCGCCAAAGGCGAAGTCGCCCGCGGTGAGCGTCTTGACGCCCGCGCCGGTGAAGGTGACGTTGTCGGAGAGGTCGAGCAGGTTGAGAACCGTGACATCGCCCGCAAAGTCGACCGTGCCGCCGCTGTCGACCGTGAGGGCCGACAGACGACCCGTGCCGCCGACTGCGCCCGAGAAGGTCGTCGCGCCGCCGGTCGAAACCGCCAGCGAGAAGTTGTCGGCGGGATTGCTGTCCACCGTGCCATTGAACGTCACGGCCTGGTTGCCGGTCGAAACGATGTTGGTGATGCCGGTGAGGGTCGTCGCGCCCGAGTAGGACTGAGCGCCCGCGGTGCTCAGCGTGCCCTTCAGGCTGGTGTTGCCACCGGTGGTCGTGATGCTCTGCAGGTCTTGCCCGCCGCCGCCGCCCAGTGCACCGTTGTTGAACGCGACGCTGCGGCCCGAGGCCACCACCGTCGTGAGATCAACGCCGCCCGTGGACGCGTCGACGTTGCCGCCGAAGACGATGCCGCCGTTGGTGGCGTCGGTCGACGAGAGCGTCGCGTCAGCGCTGAAGCGGACCGCGTCGTTGAACGTCATCGCGTTGATCGTCGTGATGTTGTTCGCGATCGTGGTCGTGCCGCCGGCGTTGGTCGTGAGCGACGCAAGCGCCTGCGTGCCGCCGACGACGTTGCCGAAGGCCGTTGTACCCGTCGTGTTGACGGTGAGCGTGCGGTTGTTGGCCGCGAGGTCCGCGTTGAGCAGACCGGCGAACGTGATGTTTTGGTTGTTGCTCGACGCCGCGATCACGTTGGCGGCGAGGATGACGTTGTCGTTGTAGGTCTGTGCGCCCGTCGTGGTCACGTCGCCCGTGAGCGTCGTGGTGCCGCCGATGTTCGTCGTCAGGCTGCCCAGCGCCTGGGTGGCGCCGACCGTCGAGCCGAAGATGGTCGCGCCGACCGTGTTGACCGCGAGCGTGCGGTTGTTCGCCGCGGCGTCGGCGTTGACAGTGCCGCTGAACTTGATCTGATCGCCCGCCGTGCTGCTCAGGATGGCGTTGCTCAGCAGGACCGTGTCGCCAGCGAAGTCGACCGCGTCCTGGAACACTGTGATCGCCGCGGCGAGGTTGATGGTCTGACCGGCGGTGCCGATTGTGATGAGATCAAAGCCGTTGATGTTGTTGAACGAGCCCGAGGTGATGTCGGTATCCGCCGTGCCGCCCGCCGCGGAGATGCGAATGTCCGCACCGCCGAAGGACTGCAGGCTGAGGCTCTGGCCCGCCGCACCCGTGACCGTGCCGCCGAAGGTGAAGTCACCCGCGGTGAGCGTCTTGGTGCCGGGGCCGGAGAACGAAAGTGCATCACCGATGCTCAGCAGGCCCGAGACCGTCATGCCGCCGCCGATGAGCGTGCTGCCGCCGGCGTTGGTCGTGAGATTCACGAGCGTCTGCGAACCGCCGACCGCGCCGGTGAAGGTCGTGATGCCGGTGGTGTTGATGGTCAGCGAGCGGTTGTTGGCCGCCAGATCAGCATTGAGCAGGCTGCCGAAGGTGATGTTGCCCGCGCCGGTCGAGGCGAGCGTGAGCGAACCGGCGAGCGAAACGTCGTCGTTGTAGTCCTGTGCGCCGGTCGTGGTGACGTTGCCGGTGAGGATCGTCGAACCACCGGCGTTGGTGCTGAGGCTCGTCAGTGCCGTGCCGCCGCCGACCACGCCGCTGAACGTCGTGACGCCCGTGGTGTTGACCGTGAGCGACTGTGCACCGTTGACCGTGCCCGCGAACGTGAGGTCGAGTGCGCCGCCCGAGAGGATCGCGTCGCCGACGAGAACCGTGTCGCCCGCGAGCGTGAGCGCGTTGGCAAAGGTCGTCGTGCCGGCACCGATGTTGATCGTGTCGCCGGCCTGACCAATGGTCAGAAGATCAAAGCCCGTGATGAGGCCCAGGCCCGCCTGCGTGATATCGACATCAGCGCTGCCGCCCGCGGCCGAGATCCGCAGCACGCCGCCGCTGGAAGCAAGCAGCGTCAGATTCTGTCCCGCGACACCGGTGAGCGAACCCGAGATCGCAAAGTCACCCGCCGTCAGCGTCTTGGCGCCGACGCCAGAGAACGTCGTGGTATCAGCGAGCGTGAGCGTCCCGACCGTGTTGACGTTGCCGCCGAACTGCGTCGTGCCGCCAGCATTCGTCGTGAACGCGGCCAGGGCCTCGGTCGCGCCGACGTTTCCGATGAACGTCGTTGCGCCAGTCGTATTGATCGTGAAGGTGCGGTTGTTGGCGACGGCGTCCGCGTCGAGCGTGCCGCCGAAGCTGATGTCATTCGCGCCGCCGGTCAGCGTCACGTTGGCAAGCAGCGAGACATTGCCCGCGAAGACCGTCGTGCGCGAGAGCGTGAGGTCCGCCTCGAGATTGATCGTGTCACCGGCCAGGCCGAAGGTCTGGGTCGTGAAGCCGCTGAGGTTCGCCAGCGCACCGGCGAGGATGTCGATATCCGCCGTGCCGCCCGCCGCGGAGAAGCGGAACGTCTTGGCACCCGCGCCAAAGCCGCGGAACGACAGCGTGTTCGCGCCGTTTCCTGCCAGGCCGCTGGTGATCGAGAAGTCGCTCGCGATGAGCGTGGTGTTTCCGACAACGTTGACGGCGACGGTGTTGATGTCGAGCAGGGTGCCCGCCGAGAGCGTGACGCTCGCGCCGGTGAGCGTCATGTCGCCCAGGCCGCCGTTGCCGAGCGTGAGATTGCCCGTGCCGTCGGTGCCCGCGAGGATCTGAAGCGCACCCGTACCCGCGTTGACCTCCAGACCCAGCGGCACGTCGACGCTGATGTCATCAGTCGCGCTGAGCGTGATGCCGCTGCCGAGAATGCCACCCGAGAGGATGATCGACTGGGCGTTGACGGTGAACTGACCCGTTGAGCGGAGGTCACCGTTGAGCGAGGCGAAGCCCGCGTTAGCGGTTGCGGTGAAGTTGCCACCGACGTTGATGTCGCCGTTGAGCTGGATGTTGCCCGCGTTGGCGGTGATCGCGCTGGCGCCCGCACCGGTCGCGATGATCGACGAGCCCAAACCCAGCGAGAAGCTGCCCGCCGTGTTGGTCGAGTTGAACGTGCCCGCGCCAAGGTTCAGCGTGAAGCCGTTGCCGATGTTGGTGCTCGCGCCCGCCGTCAGGATGAGATTCAGCGCGCCGCCCGCGGCATTGATGTTGCCCTGCAGTTCAATCCCGCCCACGGCCTGGATATCCAGCGTGCCCGTGCCCGTGATGCCCGTCAGGTCCGTGAGCAACGAGATGCGCCCGCCGTTGGGACCCACACCCGTCGAGTTGATGTTCTGGATCGTCACCGTCTGGTTGGCATTGAGCTGACCGACGATGGACGCCGCGCTGATGTTGACCGTATTGGCGTTGCTCGTGACGTCGAAGGTCGGCGCGGTGCCGATGTTGGGATCATCAGGATTGGTGGTAATCGTGATGTCCGAGACGCGCGGGCCATAGATCGAGGACTGCACCGGGCGGACGTCGATCGTCCAGCGACCCGCGGCACCCGACGCACCGCCGCGCGTGTCGATGTTCGCACCGATGACCATCTGCGAGCCGGCGGTCACGACGTTGCCGCCCAGACCAGCGCCCGCGCCGCGGGCCGAGATCGCGCCGCCGACGCGTGAGACATCGCGCCCGAAGACCGTGATGTCGCCGCCGTTGCCGCTCACCGTGGCATCGGCCGAGATGCGGGAATCCGAACCGATGAACACCGCACCGAACTGATCGCTCGCGCTGGCCAGATCACGTCCGACCGTCACGCTGCCGCCGCCGGTCGAGCCGCTCGCGTTGATGTCCGCGCCAACAAGGCCGACCTTCTCGCCGACGATGCGGACCGAACCGCCCTTACCCGAGGCATTGGACGCGTCGATGCTGCCACCGACCTGGACAACGCCCTTCGCGCCGCCGTCGATGTTCACCTCACGGGCCCGAACCGTGCCCGTGTTGTAGATCGCCATGCCGTACAGGTCGCCCGCCGCCATCAGGGCGCGGCCTGCATTGATGCTGCCGTGGTTCTCAACCCCCGCCGCACCGGCGTTGCCCGCGAGACCCGCGCCGTCGCCGCTGATGCGTGCAAAGAGGTGGCCGTTCTGCTCGCCGATGAGCACGTCCTTGCCCGACGCCATGATCACCGCGCCGCCCTGAGGCGTGCTGATCGAACCGTAGTTGGCGACATGGCGACCGATGAGCGCCGCCGTGCCCGCGTGAATCGTGCCCTGATTGACGACCGAGCCGCGCGCATCCGTGAAGTTGTTGCGACCCGCGAGGAAGTCCTCGTTCGAGAGATTCGCAGCCGCGGCATAGATGGCGTTGCAGTCGACGAACGAGTTCGCACCGAACGTGACACCCGCCGGATTGATGAAGTAGACCTGACCGTTCGCCAGCAGCGTGCCGTCGATCCGCGTCGGGGCGGCGGAGTTGATGCGATTCAGCACCGTCGCCATCGCGTCGGGCTGCAGGAAGCGAACCGTCTCGAACGGCAGGATGTCGAACGACACGTAGTTGATGATCGCGCCGCTGCTCGCCGAGATCAGCCAGTAGTTGCCCTGCTGCGTGAACGTCACGTTGCCCACGACAACCTGCGCACCCTCAGGAGCGGCAAGCGCACCAGACGCCAGGGCGGCCACGCCGACACCCGCGGCCATCGCGCCGCGACGACGCGAGATCGGAGCGAGGCGGCCGACGGTCGGCATCGCGATGGCGCGACCGCTCAGGCCCGCGACCATGCCGGGCACGCTGCCCGAGACGGCGTTGTCGTTCACACCCGGATTGTGGTTCAGGCCAAGAGTCCGACGGTTGATGCTCTGCGTCATGGACGATCCCTTACCTTTTTGCCTTGCCTCATCGGTGCTTGTCGGCGCGGGGCCGGCTCGCTCATCCGATGTCTCGCAGACCTTTGCTCTGCGCCGGTTCGTGCCGCACGCGGCCCGCCGACGCCCCTCCAGTTTCCACACACACGCGACCAAACACGACCATTCGCGACCGATGCTCAGTACACGAACGTCGCCACAAAGTGCAGGCGGCTCTCACCCGAGTTGATCGGGTCGTCGATCGAGTCCACCGTCGTGATCGGAATACCCCAGTCAAGCCGCAGGCTGATGTTGTTCTTGATCTGGAAATCAACGCCCAGACCCGTGCTCATCAGCGTCTCGTTGGCCTCGCGACCGCTGCGATCGCTCACGTTCGTCGCGCCCGCGTCAAAGAACGCACGCAGGATCAGGTCCCAGTCCGGACGCCCGAACTCGGTGCCCGGGTGCCAGCGGAACGGCTGACCAAACAGCGTGTCGCTCGTCTCCGGCTGAATGCTCAGCATGCGCGGCAGGTGGAAGCGATACTCCGCCGAGCCGACGATCGCCGAGTCACCCGACACCGTCGATTCGCGATAACCGCGAACGGTGTAAAGCCCGCCGACGGTGAACGACTCGGTGGGAATCAGACGCGCGCCGAACGCATACTGCCCGCGGAAGCTGAAGGCCAGCTCGTGCGCGAGCGTCTTGTAGTCGCCGCCCCACATGTTCAGGATCGGCTCGAGGTAGAAGGACTGCTCGCCTTCAAACTTCAGCAGCGTCCAGTCGTTGTTGGGATTCAGGCGACCCAGCTTCTTGATCTGGGCACTGAACGAATCGTTATCCGAGCCGCCGATCGAACTGACGGACTGCTCGAGCGTGGTCGCGATGGTCGTGGTCGAGGTGCCGGTGTCGCGCGAGAAGCGAACGCCGCCGTAGGGGATGAAGAAGTTCTCGGTGCCGCGGATCGCGAAGCCCTGCACGATCTCGTTGCGGAGGTGGACGTTCTGCCAGCGGGCGCCGCCGATGAGGTCGATGAACATCTCGCGATGCTGGAAGATGTTGTACGAGAGTTCGCCGCCGGCCTGCCACGACTCGCCGGTGAAGTTCTGCCGCAGTGCGCCGACGTCGGCCGCGGTGAACTCGCTCGCTTGGCCGTAGATCTTGCCGCGCAGACGATCGCCGTAGATCGGACGCTCGTACGACGCGAGCAGCGCGTTGGTGTCCTGGAAGTTGGCCGTCAGATAATCGAGGCGGAAGACGTCGTCGTTGTTGGTGACCTGGTTGTGCGTGAAGCCGATGCGCTCGCGCCACTGGCTGGTTTCACGCGTGCCCGTGTTGGAAACCTGGGCATACAGGTACCACGGCTTGTTCTCCGTCACGAGGTAATCAAGCGTGGCCTTGCCCGGCTCAGACTGCAGCTTGTCGGGGTCGTAGTTCGGATCGTCCTTGGTTTTCAGCGCCGGTCCGATGGCGACGTCCACGCGACGGCCTGGGTGGCGATTCAGGCGATAGACGTACGCAGTGAGCTCATCGCCATTGATCAGCCCGCCCGGCTGCAGCGGCGAGTTGTTGAGAATGCGCGTGTGCAGTTCGCTGTCGATGCGCTCTTCGGACGGATCGAGCCGCGTGCCGTTGGCGATCGTGCGCACCTGATCGATGGTGCTGGTCCACAGCACGATCTTGAGCGTGCTCTCGCCGTTGCGCTTGTCGTCGAACGAGAACGGATCGATCTGATCCGCGTCGGGCTCGACGATCGTGCCGAGAACGCCACGCTCGTTCAGAGCGCGATTGATCGCCTTGGCGATCTCGGCGATGCCCGAGCCACTCACCTGGGCGGCAGGCTCAAAGCCCGTCCCGATCGTGATCGCAACGTTGCTCGGCGAGTCCTTCACCGGCGGGCCGTACGAGCCGTCGGCATTCTTGCTCAGCACCACCTGCGTCTGCGCGATCTCTTCGATCGCAGGCTGGCCGTCGACGGCCTTCTGATAGCGCAGTTCGATCTTGCCGATGGTGAATCGGCTGGCCAGGAACTTCTGCACGCCTTCAAGGCCTTCCGTGCTCGGCTGCTCGGCGGCAGGCTGCGCGTCGGGCTTGGCCGGAGCCGCACCCGCGTCCTGCGCGAGCGCGCCAGCGGCACTCATCGTCATGACGCTCAGCACACCGATCCAAAGTCGGGCACGCGTCGCAGACTTCACCATTGCGCAATACCGATTCATTCGCAGGCCTTTCGTCATCGGCGACGGGAAACCCGCCGCGCGTCTTCTTTCACCACCGTCGGACTCGCACGTCTCGTGCCGCCGTCCGCGTCACCTGAGTTGTGCGAGCCCCGCCCCGAACCGACTTCCCCTTCGCGCATCGTTCGAGCAACCCGTGGACCGCGCCCTCGCGTGGCCCCGCCGAACGATGGATCCGACGCGTCGGCGCGAGAACCGCTGCCCGAAGCGGGTGGTTCACCCGGGAGCGTACATGTTGGCAACCACTCTCGTCAAGCAAGCGGGTTGCCCAACTTCACGCCCCAGCCCCCTCATGTCCTGCCAACCAATTCACCTCGAAATCTCACGCTGAGCCGTTCCTCCATCCTGACACAACCTCGGCCGCCTGCCGGGCAAACTCCGGGTCGATCGTGTAGGGGATATCACTGGTAAGCGGGATGCCCGCGGCGTTCGCCCGTACGCACAACAACTGTGCCGCACCCGGCTCACCGACCAGAATGTCGACAAAGCCGCTGTCCAGCGGCTCCAAGAACAGCGCGGGTGCAAACTCACTGAGCTGCGTCAGCAGCAGTGCCCCCCACAACCGCGACGGCTCACCGGGACCCGCGTCAGTGCAACGCGGCACGCGCAGATGCCGCGCTCGAACATCCACCGACCTCGACGTCGATCGCTTGTCCGACGGTGCCCGGAACGCCCCCATCTCCTTATCCAGTTCATACAGGATGCGGAGCAACCCCGCGGGCACACCCTCCATCGCCGCCGCCCCATCCGCCGGGATCAGTTCCGATCGCGTCGGCAGAGCCGCGAGCAAGTCGCCTCCACCCTCGGTGCCGCCCGCCTCGCCGAGCATCGCCGACAGCGAAACCCGCGCCGAATCAATGATCGTGCGCACCGCCACGGCCGTCTTCTCCGCGACGCAGCGCGACTCGATCTCCTCCAGCCGCGGCAGCACCTTGCGAATCAGCCACGGCAGCGTCACGCCCTCGGCGTGCACCGCGAGCACCATCGGATACTTCGAGCGGCCCTTGCCATCGCGGCTGGACCACATCCGCCCGATCACATACTCAAATCGCCCGTCGCCACTGCCCCAGCGCCACACAAAGACGTGCTTGTATCCGCCGAGCGTCTTGGACTCGCCCAGTTGATCCCACGCGCCCGAGTCGATGTTGCCGCCGACGCCCTCGGTATAGAGCACGCGCTTGACCCACGTGAGGCGGGGCGTATCGACCCCCAAATCCTCGATGTGGTCATCCCAGCCGGGATGCTTGCCAAACGCGGCGAGCGACAGCCGCGGCTTGGCGGGCTCTCCCCCACCGCCGCCCCTGTCGAACCACTTGGTGATCGAACGCAACATTGCCGTCGTCTGCTCCGTCAAAGTCTGTCGCGACGCGTCTGCTCCAGTTCGCCCAGTGCAGACGCGGCAAAGTCACAAGAAACCCTCTGCCTCACGCGGCCTCACTTGCCGCGCGGCAGATCCTCAACCCGGGGCCAATCGCCAGCCGCGGGCAACTTGCGCGAGAACTCAACCACAATCCAATATCGCGCACCGCTCGGCAGCGTGAACGGCGCAAGCACGCGCGTTCCGCCATCACGCCCGTCGGGCAGCGGCTTGGCATCAGGCGACAACGCCGCCTTGAGCACCCACCACGCCCCCGCGTCCTGCATCTTGCTCTGCCCGTTGTCCGGGAAGACCAGCGTCGCGTCGGACGCATCCGGCACATCGAGCGTCGCATTGGCCGCGGCCGGGCTGGGCACATTGATCATGCCGAGCACCGAGCGATCGCCGCTGCGGAACTCAAGCTTCTGCTGCTCGTGCAGGAACTGCTGATCGCTGTCGTTCTTGGACAGCCCCATGCCCGCCAGTTCCGCGCCGGTCGTCGGCACGCTCAGCGTGGCCTTCAGTTCCTTCTCCGTGATCGCCTTGGTCACGCCCTTGAGCTTGCGGAGCTGGTCGTCTCCGACGCCCGCGAGCTGCGCGATGTTGCTCGAGAGGTCCTTGGCCTTTCGCTCCAGCCCAGTGCGGCCCCAGTTGGCCGCGGCCGACGCACTCGACGCATCAAACTTGTCCAGCAGTGCGTTCAACTCGGCCAGATCGCGCCGCTGCAGCGGCTTGGTGCCGGCGACGGCGTCCTTCACCAGCGGGAATCCCGCGGACGAAAGAAGCTGCTGACGCAGGCCATCGGCCTCGGCCTTGGCCGAGTTCAACAGTGCATCGATGACCGCCTCGCAGACGCTGTTCCAATAGGCGTAGCTCTCCTTCTCCTTCGGCTCTTCATACACCGGGAAGAACTCGGTGAGCACGTCCTTGGTCTTGATGATCTGCGAGCGCACCGACGACCACGACGTGGCATCACGCCAGTCGCGGATCGCCGAGACGGTCTGCTTGGCCCGCTTGGTCTCCAGAGCGGCGATCGCGCGATCAGCCGCATCCTTCCACGCCTTGGCGTCCTTGTCCGCCGCGAGCGGCTCCAGCGCCTTGGCCGCCGCCGCCAGCGCGACGCGCAGATCGTCGTTGATCCCTTCCACGCCGCTGGTCTTGAGTTCATCCGAACGCGACACAAAGTCCGACCAATCGCGCGGCGTGCGTGCCTTCAGACGCTCGGCCATGCCCGCGCCCCAGTACGCGATGTAGTCCCGCTGATACTGCGCCATCGCCTCCGTCACCGCACGCTGACGCGCGAGCAGCTCATCACGATCGGCCAGCGGCAGCGTCTTGCCGCCCAGACTCGCGTTGAGTTCCGCGGTGATCGTCGTCCACGCACCGACCACGCGCGAACCGGCGCCAGGGTCAAACGCCGGATTGGGCGTCAGCGCGTCGTCCGCGAGCAGCGGAATCGACAGCTTCTTCATCGGCTCGCCGCCCGTCGCCGCAAGGTCGCTGATCGCCTTCGACACACCCGTGCCCGACGCCTTGGACAGCGCGTCGATGAACTGACCGCTCAAGCGACCGACACGACCCGCGCGGGCGATCTGCATCGCCCGACCGATGTACTCATCGCCCGCGTCGTCGCCACGCGCCGCGGCATCGACGGCCGCAAACTCGTCCTTGAACTTCAGCAGCACGTCCGCGGTGTCGGTCTGCACGCTGATCCGCTTGGCGGAATCGGCGTACAGATCTGCCTGAGCCACGAAGCCGCGCTTGCCGCCCTTGGCGGCGATCAGTTCGCGATAGTCATCGTTGTTCAGTTCACGCTTGAGATTGGCGGCGACCGCATCAATGCGGCCTTCCTTGCCGTCCTTGCCCAGCACCGTGTCGCGCCCGTCGGCGAGCTTGGCCGTGACCTTCACGAACAGGTCATCGCCCTTCTCCTTGTCCTTGTCCGTCAGGCGCGGCAACTGCGACGCGAGCAGATCAAACTCGAGCTTGGCCGCGTCCTTGGTCTCGCGTGCCGCGTTCTCGATCACCAGATCCAGCGTCGAGCTGTCACCCGCGTTCTTGAGCATCTCCGTCAGACGCCCCGCAATCGCGGCCAGATTCGCAACGCCGTCCTGATAGAACTTCACAAACTGCTCATAGTCGCCCGACGTGATCGGCTTGGCGCGTGCGCCCTTGGCCGTGTCGTCGATCCGCTGACGCAGATCATCGCGTTGCTTCTTGAACGCCGCGAGATCCGTGCGGATCGCCGCCAGACGCGCGAGCGCAAGACGCGTATCCGATGCCGCGCGGCCTTCCCACGCGTCGACGAAGCGCTGCACCGGCTTGTCGATCGAATACACCAGCGTGGAGCGATCCACTTCAACATTGATGCGCGAGACCAGGTCGGCGATGCGCTTGGAGAGCGTCGCGTCCAGCGGGGCGCTCTCATAGACGCGCGTCGCCGCGGTCTGCATCGCCTTCACATCCTCGGCGATGTCCTTTGCCAAGGCCGCGGTCTTCGACGGATCAGGCTTGTCAGCGCTCGCGCTGTCACGCTCGAGCAGCTTGGCGATCCACTCCTCGGTCGGCGCCGCATCAATGCTCCGCATCGCCACCGGCAGCAGCGCACCGACATCGGGCGGCGCGACTTTGACTGCGGTCTTGTCGTCCTTGGCGTCACCGGTCGGCAGCGACTTGCCCGCGGCCAGCGTCTCCACGCGCAGCAGTTCCGCCAGCGCGCTCGTCGAGAGGGAGTTCCATGTCTCGCCGCTGGAGGACTTGGTGCACAGACGCACATACGCCGCGGCGGCCGCGGGCGCGACGGCGACGTGTTCAACCACGTCGCGCTGCGCCAGCAGCAGCTTGTCGCGGAAGCCATCGCCCGCGCCGAGCACGGCACTGAGCGGCCGGAAGACCGCAGGCACCTGCACCGGCTGCACATACTCGTTCTTGCTCAGCCAATCAGGCAACTGCGCGACACGCAGCGGATCGTTCACGCCCGGCAGCGCGACCGGCGACTTGCGATAGGTGAACTCGCCGACTTGCAGCTTGGGCGGCACGATCGCCGCGGACTTCTCCGCGTCCGAAACCGTGACGACATCACGCACCGCCTGCCACGCCGCCGCGTGCGGCCCGATCGCGTTGCCCAACTGCGACTTCGCAAACCACGCCGCGACCAGGAAGACGACCGCCGCAGCAATGCCGGCGACTGAAAGCACGAGCGTGCGCTTGCGCTGCGCGCCCGTCACGTTGCTGTCGCGTGTGACCAGTCCCTTCTCGCGGAAGGTCTTGTTCATGAACAGATCGCGCAGGAAGTAGCTGCGATCGCGCTCCCACGCCTTGCCGCCCGGGAGACTGTCGAGCGACACGCCCAGGGCTGCGGCAAGATCCTGATCGAGCGCCTCGCCCTCGCGCATCGAACTGGTGAAATAGATGCCGCGAAGGAACAGCGGCTTGGGGCTCCACTCGCCCGCGACGAAGATGAGTTCGAGATAGCGGCGCAGGCGCGGCGCGATCTTGGCGAGATTGTCGGGCAGGCTGAAGAGTTCGTCCACCTCGTTGGTGCGCCGCAGCCCGGGATCCTGGCTGTGGACCGGATCCTGCAGAATGCCCGCGCGACGGCGCAGCAGGCGCAAACGCACGGTGCGGATGTGCTCGTCGACCAGATCGGGCTTGAACACCTCATCGAGGCTGGCGGGGTTGGACCAGCCGAGCATCTGGCACTGGGCCTGCGGATCGTTGAGCCCGTCGAAGAACTCGCGGAAGCCGGGGATCAGGTCGCACTTGCTGATGACGACGTACACCGGGAATCGCACGTCGAGCGTGCGCTGGATGGTGTCGAGCTGACGTGCGATCGCGCCCGCCGTGGATTCGATCTTCTCCGCGCTCTCCTTGATCAGCGAGTCGATGCCGATGAAGAGCAGCATCCCGTTGATCGGTGCCGTCGGACGCGTCTGACGCAGCAGCTTGAGGAACTCCTTCCACTCGCTGCTCGTGCCCGCGCCGACTTCTTCCATGAACATTCGACCGGCCGTGTCGACCATCACCGCGTGGTTGGTGAACCACCAGTGCATGTTCACCGTGCCGCCCGTGCCTTGCAGACAGTCCTGAAGCCCCGGAGGAAACCCGACGCCGCAGTGACGGATCGCTTCGGTCTTGCCCGAACCAGAGGGACCAACGACCAGATACCACGGCAGCGAATAGATGTCCTTGCCTGCGCTGCGGAACTTCTCGACGCCCTCTTCAAACTTGCGACGCAGATCATCGAGGCGAGCTCGCTTGGCCGGGTCAGCGACCGCGGCGGGTGTCGCGCCTGCCGCGGACTTGAGCCGCTGCATGAACGACCCGGACTTGCCCTTGTCCTTGAACTTCAGGAACCAGGCGTAGCCGGCCATGATGAGCGCGACGAGCACCGAGCCGACCACGAGGACAATGAGCACGCTGGGGTTGAGAAGCCCCGTCAACGCGCCCACGCCACCAACTGCCACTGCCGTCCCTGCCGCCATCGCGCCAACTCCGGGTTTGAAGATCCCGCCGTCTGCCACAACACGCCTCCCGCGTTCTCACGCCGGCTTCTGCCCGCCGGCGTGTGCTGACGCCCACATCGCGCCCTCACACAGGATGTCGCCCCTCTGCCCCGTTCCACCGCCCCAAACTTTGCCCCGACCATCTGACCTGCTATCTCGACGTCGCCGCCGGCCCGGTGCTGATGGCATCCAGCGACGACTGAAGTTCCTTGCTCTTCTCACGGAAGAACATGACATACGCGACGAATACGACCACCACCATCAGCACCGCGGCAATGCCAAGCCCAAAGAGGCTGCGTGCCGGGGGCTGGGTGAGCATGCGTGTGTCGATGTTCTCGTAGGACTCGGGGCAGATGCGCGCCGTCTGATCGGTGTCGATCATGCCGCGCAGCCGCACCGCCAGTTCGTTCATCTTGCGCCGCAGTGCCTCGGGCTGCCCGGTGTACAGGCCCGTGAAGCCAAGCCCGATGCACGTATAGAAGATCGCAAGCCGGTGATTGGCCGACTCACCCGACTCGACGAGTGTCTCTTCCAGCAGTTCAAAGAACTTCTCGTCGCCCGCCATCTCGCGCCGGTCATACGCCAGGTTCTTCCACCCCGCCGCCCAATGCAGGCCGCACTCACGCACCATGAAGTCCGCGAAGAAGATCAGCGGCAGTTCCACGCGATCAAACTGCGGGCCCATGCCCTGCGTCGAATCCGCCTTGGACTTCATGTCGGCGAGGATCGCCTTGATCTGGGCGCGGCACTCGGCCGGATCGAGCGTGCCGCCCTTGCGCGCCACGCGATTGAGCTTGCACACATACTGAAACAGCGGCTCACACAGTTCAAGAAGCGTCATGGCGGTCCCAACTCACCAAAGGTCCGATCGACCGAATCTTCCTACGCACAACTCCGTGCCGGCGCTTCGCACAGCGCGCCAGGCACGCCGCACTCACGGCACCGTCATATACAGCCCCACCTCCGCCTCGATCGCATCCGCCTCCGGCCAACGCAGGGCGAGCGCCTTCTCCGCGACGATGCGATCCCATATCTGCTTGCTCGTCTCCGCGCGATTCAGCCGGAAGTAGTGCAGCCCGACCTGACTGGGCAGTTCCAGCGGCGGATGACGCTCTTCCTCCAGCTTGACGCCGAAGATGTTGAGCTTGCCCATCGTCTTGGGCATCAGCTTGAACTTGTCGCGATCCTCGACCAACTTTGCCAGCAGCGTCGGATCCTGCTTGGTCTTCAGGCCCAGGTAGTACTCGTTGGGCTGCGTGATGTGCTCTTCCGACAGCGTGCAGCCGAGCACGCCCCCCTCGAGCGCGAACGGCACCATCAGATACTTCTTGACCACCGCGCCGCGCAGCAACTGGCGAATCCGCTGGTCCAGATCCAGCAGCGACACCGCGGGCTTGTCGTGATCAAAGCGTGCCGCTTCCCACGGATCGCGATCCGGATAGAGCGCGGCAAGCTCGCTGAGCAGGTCACGCAGTTCCAGGTAAATGTCAAACGGCGACACCTGCCCGCCGCCGCCGACCGCCTGCACCGCCGCCGAAATCGCACTCAGCCTGCCCGCAAAGCGATTGAGCACGTTCAGGCGCAGCAGTTGTTCGATCTGCGGCCCGCGCACATTCTCGATGCTGAAGCCCGCACGCGTGATCTGGAACACCAGATCCTTGCGGCTCGCCTCCACCTGGTTCGCAAGGTCGCGCAGCTGTGTCCGAAGCGCGGCCGACCCCGCCACCACAAGGCACGGCGGCACAAACGCCGGATCGATCTTGGGCAGCGCCTGATCCTCGCCGACGCCGTGCCCGACGCGCAGCAGCGGCAGCACTTCCATGTCGGTCGTGTCTTCGCCTTCCAGCAGCAGCCGCGCGTTCACCTTCCGCACCAGCACCGGCTGCGGATTCTCGCCTGTGTTCTCGTCGGTGCGGGTCTGCTCGCTGATGCGATAGAGCCGCTTCACGCGCGACGCATCCACGCCCGCCCGCGCGCCCGCGGCCGACGGACCTTCGACTGTGTTGCCTCGCGTCTGCTGCCAGAGCGGCACGGCCAGACTCACCGTGAACCCCCCGCTGTTGGCCGCAAACGCACGCTTGATGTCCAGCGCGGCCAGTTAGGCGTTGCCCGGAGCGTCGACCTCAAGCCCGCTGGGCATGATCGCGCGCAGGCGGTCGAAGCGGATCTGGAAGTTCTCCAGCGCGTCCGCGCTCAGACGCGACTCCACCACGCCGTACGGATAGGCCCACGCCAGGCGTCGTTCGCTCGCGGCGCGTTCAACTCCCTCGCGCGCGCCCATCTGCAGGTGATGGGCTTGCAGGAACAGACCTTCATGCCAATGAACCGTCGCCATCCGCTTCCTTTCCCCCACGCCTCGCACGAGTCTTGCGACCCGTTCGCCCCAGCGTGTGTCGCTCACGTCCGCGGGAACAAGCTCTCCACGTAGTCACGCACCGCCGTCATGATCTCGGCCTCGATCACGGCCTCATCGCGTCCCTGCATGAGCTCCACGTACTTCTTCCAGTTCTTGCTTTCCTTCGACTCCGTCAGGCTCTTGGGCCCCGATGCCGCGGCGATCGACTCCACGCCGAACTGCATCATCTGATTCCGCGCGAACAAGCTCCCCGCGCGGCTCACGGCAGCGATCGTGCCCACCGTCAGTTGACGCAGCAGCGCGAGCTCCTGTGCCACCGCCGTGCGCGGCGTGCCGCTATCACCCATCACAAACCGCGCCAGCGTGCGCTGCACCGGCGACTTGCGCGTGATCTTCTTCGAGCCCGCCGCCAGCTTCTGCGACCACGCCGTCCACACGAACTGGTCGATGCCGCCCGCAAAGTCCACGAGCATCACCGCCATCTCCTGGGCCCGACCCGGGTCCGCGGCCTCCGCCTCGCCCAGGCCCAGCACCTTGCGCAGTTCGGTGCTCACCGGTGCCCCGCCGCCGCTCGCCGGCGCAGGCGAACCCGCGCTGGTCGTGAGGTTGGGCGTCGAGGCCATTGCCGACACGCTCTTGGGCGGCGCGACCGGAGCCGCGGCAGGCACCGGGGCCGCGACCGGCGCGGCAGGCTCGCCGACGTGGCGCACCTCGGCCAAACCGGCCGCCGCGAGTCGCTTGGCGATCGCTTTGCGCTTGTCTTCAGGCAGGCCCGCGGCGATCTCAATGAGCCGCTCGACCAGCACGCTCGGATCGTCTAGCCGGGCGAGTTTTTGCTGGGCCGCGATCAGATCCTTGCGGAGTTGCTCGGCCTCGCCGGTGCTGGCCGCGGCTCGCGCCGTGGCGGCGGCCGCATCGCTGGCGTCCGCCCCGGTGGTCGGGAAGGTGTCAAGCAGCGCTTCAAGGAAGCCGCGCCGCTCCGCCGGCACCAGCGACTTCACCGCCCGGTCAATCTCATCATTCAGGTGGGCACGTCGGGCATCGGGGGCGAGGTCCGAGAGCTCGGCGTGCAGCACGCGCAGCCGCCGGGCCACGCCGATCACCTTCATCGATTTGTCCGAACCCGCCTCAAGCGACACGCGATGACCTCCAGACGCACGGGCATCGGTCCCCCCGACGCGGGGTGGCACCATGGGATGGAAACGACGGCCCGGATCTCGAAAGCCGCGCTCCACCCCTCCGGGCATGATACAGACCCGACGGCACCACCGCCGCCCGCATCCCGAAACGAGCCGCGATTGTCCTGGCGCGGGTTGTCGGACGGAGGTGGGATCCATAACCCAAGAGAGACCTCGACACGGGCGGCAGAGCCGCTACCGACGCGCACTTTTGGCGTGTTGCGCGAGCCTGAAACCGCAGCGATCCCGCCCGCTCGTCGATGCCCTTCCCGTGCCGCGCCTGTCGCGCCGCCGGAGGAAGCCCTGTGAAGAAGTCCATCGCCCTCGCCAGTGCCATCGTGACCATCGCCCTCGTTGGCGGTTGCGGCCAATCGCAGTTGTCGCAGTCGCAGATCCAGAGTTCCGGCCCCATCGCAGGCCGCACCGTCGGCCTCAGCGCCGGCGACTCGCTGGGAATGACCTTCGCCCGCGATCGCCAGATCCTCGCCCTTCGCGCCCGCGAGAGCAACCAGCCCCAGTTCGCCACCGTCGACGGCCATGACATCCCCGTGAACCCCGGCGAGTAAACCCGTCGGGAGCAGTTCGCCGCCCGGCTTGGGAGAAGCCGGAGAGCCGGTCGGGCCACTGGCCCGTTCGCGCATCAACGTCACGGGCTCCGGAGTCATCCGGGGCCCGTGCTCGCGCGCCCAAACGCCCCAAACCAACGCACAAACCGCGAACATGTGACCACTGGCCTCGGTTTTCGGGCCTCGAGCACCAAACGCGGAAAATGTGCTGCAACCTCAGAACCCCCCAGCGGTACAGTCGTGTGGCATGAATCGGAACGAGGAACTCCGACTGATCCAGAAAGCCGCGGCCGGCGAAAAGCCCGCGGCTGAGGCGCTGATTCGCGCCCATCAGCGCGGTTTGTTCGTCTTCCTCGTCCGATTTACCGGAAGGCCCGAACTCGCCGAGGACATTGTGCAGGAGGCGTTCGTCCGCGTGCTGACGAACTTGGACCGCTTCGACCCCCGCTTCCGCTTCTCCACCTGGCTCTTCACGATCGCAAAACGCCTCTGCCTCAACGCCATGCAAAAGTGCAAGCCCATCCCGATCGGTGACGCCCTCGAAGACGGGCACGGCACCATCGCGGTGGAGCCCGCCACCCGCGCCACCCGCCTCGACGCCAACACCGCAGCACGCTCAGCCCTTCAGGAAGCCCTCCTCACCCTCCCCCTCGTGCAGCGCGAGATCGTCATCCTCTTCCACCAGCAGGACTGGCCCATCCGCGTCATCGCGGAACATCTGAATCTGCCCGAGGGCACTGTCAAGAGCCACCTGCATCGCGGCCGCCATCGCTTGCACGAGGTCTTGACGCGTCAGGTGAGCGCCGCGGATGTCCGCGAGACATTCTCATTTGGGGAGGACGCGCCATGACCACGCCGCGCGATCCGAAGAACGTAAATGCAGGCAACAGCGCGGCCCCGGGCCAAACCCCCGGCACGCCGCCCGCCAAGAACTGGGTCACGCGCCGCGAAGCCGTGGACGCATACCTCGACGGCGAACTGTCGCGCCGTTCGACACTCGTGCGCGACGCGATCCGCGAAAACCCGGGCGAAGGCAAGCGGCTGGAGCGGACCGAGCGCATCCTCGACGAACTCAGCGCCCCGATGCAGACGCCGGATCTGACGCTCTCGATCCTCGACGACGTCCACATGCTGCGTCCGTTCAAGCCGGTCTCGCCGCCGCTGTGGCGGATGGTGGTGGGCTGGACGGCGATGGCGGCCGCCGTGGTGCTCGCCGTGGGCGGCTATGTCGTCCTTCAGTCGCGCGGGCCGCGCACGACACCCGCGCCCCGCAGCACCAGCAACGACGCGGTGCGCTCGGTGTTCGACACGAACCCCGCACTGGCGCGCAAGGCCAACACGCCCGACGCCGCGACGCGGCAGCGGGGCTCATCGCTCGAGATGGGCACCATCGCCGCCGACGCGCCGCGCCGCTGGGAAACCGACCTGCCCCGCACCGGCCTGGATGAAGTCGAGCTGGCAAGCCTTCAGCCCACCCTGCAGCCCACCCCGCAAACCAATCGCGTTTCTGGGCTGTCCGCATCGCTGGCTCGTGAACTGGGCCTGACAATGAAGCCCGCCCGCGGCGGCGAAGCAGCGAATCTGTCGATGCGGCGCGAGCCCTTCCCCGTGCCGCCCTCGGCATGGCTGCGTCGCCCGGTGAAGCTGCCCTCCGCGCTCGATCTGTCGCGCACCGCCGACCCCAGCGCCAGCGCGTGGTTCGCGCCCTCGATCCAGAAGCCGCTCACGCTGCCCTAACCAGTCGCGCAGCCTGTGCTCTCTCGTGCCATCGAAGTCCGCTTCGGACTTCGATGCGTTTTGCCTCTGCATTGTGGCCACTCATCAACGTCGGAGGAACCGACTTCGATGGCACGGCGTGGTCCATTTCCCACGCCGATCGCGCAACACACCGATTCCGCATCAGCACGAGACAAAAGAAAACGCCTCCCGCATGACCTTGCCGAACGCTGCATGCAGCATCGAGCAAGCGCAGAGAGGCGAACGTGCGTGACGCTGAACGACTCAGGCCAGCCGCACTCAGCGGCGGCGACGACCGGCGATCAGGCTACCCAAGCCCACGAGCGCGAGCGAGCCGGGCGCGGGGATCGTGTTGGTGAACTTGAACTGATACGCGAGGTTCGAGCCGTTGGGCGGATTGACGCTCGACCACGACAGCGTGTGGTTGCCGCTGATCGTGAACGCGCCGATGGCGTTGCCGTCGTTCTGGATGCGGAGGTAGTCGGCCGCGACCGCGCCGCTCGACGCGAGCGAGCCGATGCTCACGTTCTCGACGCCCGAGACGATCGACATGTCGCTGAGCAGCACCGTGGAGCTGGCGACGGAACGCACGCGGATGAAGATGTCGGTGAACGAGCCGCTGAGCGCGTTCCACGAACGGGTCGTGCCGTTGGCGGTGTAGATGAGCGTGCTGACGCCGTCGTACGAGATGGTGAAGGCCTGCGTGGCACCGTTGACAAGGCCGAAGTTGCCGGTGGTCACGGGCGAGCCGACGCCACCCTGCGACCAGATGCCCATCTGCCAGTTGCCCGGCGTGCCGGTGCGGCCTTCGGTGACGGCGCGCTCAAGGCTGCCGTTGTTCGAAATCGTCTGGAACGCGCTGTCGCCGCCGGCGAACGCGGACACGCTGAGGCCGGCAAACGCCGAACCCGACGACAACACGAGCGCGGCGATGGCGCCAGCGGCGCACGAACGAATCTGAATCGACATGTCTGGTCCTCTCTCAACGGGTGCCCGCGGATCCGCGGCCATCGCGGCGACGACAAAATGCCGCCGTGGAAACCGATGGTGACGAGGCAAGGAGCACCCTGCTCCGGAACATAATGATAGTTCCGACCGCGCCAAAGGCGGATGCTCTTCCCGAAAGAAACTCAAAACCCCGTGAACACCCGGGCTCACGTTCTCGGACGTTGCGTGATTGTGCTGCGTCTGCCGTGCAAAAGGCCGCGCCTCTGCGGCACGGCCTGATCGAACGTGAACTGTGCAAGGCCTGGCAAACGATCGCGAAGCTGCGGGCACTTACTTGCCGCGATTGCCGCCGCCACCGCTATTGCCGCCGGCGGCGCGAGCCGCGGCCATGCGCTTGCGCATCTCGCCCATCAAGCCCATGTTCTGGGCATTGCCGGACTGGATGCCCTCTTGGATGCGACCGACCATCTCCTGGCGGCGCTGCTCCTGGGTCTTCTCGTCCTCAGGCGGGCGTTGACCTTCGGGCGGACGCTGGCCTTCCGGCGGGCGTTGGCCGCCGGGCCCGCCGCGGCCCCAAGGCATTTCGATTTCCTGGCCGCGCGCGAACTTGCGGGCGTTCTCGGCCATCATCTCCATCATCATGTTGCGACGCGCTTCTTCGTTCTCCTTGCCGCGCATCAGAGCCATCCGCTGGTCGTCAGGCATCTGACGCACCAGACGCCACGCCTCCTCGGCGTAGTCGCGCTTGCGGGCTTCGTCGAGCGACGCCCACTTGCCGCTGTTCATCACTTCCATCGCTTCCTGGGCCGTCTTGGGCATCGAGACAGGAAGCAGGCGATACATCCAATACCCGCCCGCGGCCAGCATGGCCACGGACAACACCACCGCCGCCACGCCGACGGCCTTCTTCTTCGCGGGCGACCAGTCCGCGTCGATCGCCTTCCGCTTCGGTGTGCTCATCGCGTCCAGATCAATGCGCGTCGGCATGGTGAGATTCCTTTTCTGCGTGCCCGCTCCACATTCAGACGTGCGAGACGGGCGAGGGTTTCAGATTCTTGCGGGCGGCCTGACGCCGCGACGGACCGCCGCGAATGGCCGTGCTTCAGTCGTTGAGTTCGTACTTTCCGACGTGCCCATCGGCGAACAGGATGTTGCGGACACTGTGGAAGAAGTTCACCGGCACCAGCGTGCCGTCTTGGGTCTCAAACGTGCCGCCATCAAAGTCATGGGCGACAGCAGCGTCCTTGGACTGCACCTTCAGACGCTTGTAGAAGAACGTGTCCTCGTACTTGCGCCCGCCGATGCTCACGATGTACGTGTAGGACATGTTGCAGGTCTGGTTCGTGCCCTGCTCGTCCTTGTACGTCTGGTTCCACACCGTCTTGTCACCCGGGCAGCGATACGCCGGCGTGGTGGGATCAATCTGGTCCTTCATGACCACATTGAGCGGTGGGTCGGTGTCGCCGCTGAGCCATGGCGGGGGCATATAGCGGGCCTTGGGAAAGACCTCTTTCCACTGGTTCTTGTACAGCTCGATGCCCTGACCCATGGAGCGGAGGTTGCTGCCGCAAACGGCGCGGCGGGCCGAGTCGCGCACCTTAGGGAGCGTGGGCAAAAGGATGCCAAGCAGCAGCGCGATGATGGTGATGACCACCAGCAGTTCGATCAGCGAGAAGCCGCGCGAGCGCCGGAGGTGTCGAACAAGGTGTCTGAAATCGGACATTGGCATGAGATCGCGCTCCCGAAAAGCCGGGCCTCCTGCTGGTAGAACGGGAGCGGCTGAGGGATATTGCCGCCGAACCAGAATTCGGCAATCTTGCGAACGCAGGCACAAAACCGGCGAACGCGAAAGACTAGGGGTTCCACTGGGACCGCTCGGGGACTGTGCCGAGGCTCAGGTGCCGTACATGAACTCTTCGCGAACGACCTTCCCGTTCTGGACGGTGTAGACGCCGACTTCGCTCATGGTGCGACGCTCGCCGGTCGCCTTGACCTCGACGTCGATCGTGAACCGCACCGCAAAGCCGGTCGAGCCCACGAACGGCCCCTCAGCCCGGGCACCGTGGATGGTGTGTGCGGCAACCCACTCGGCGTTCTTGGCCTCGACGGCCTTGCCGCCCGTCCACTTCATGTTCACGCCCATGCCTTCGATCGACTCGATGGCCTTGAGGTTGAAGTGCTTGGCCCACAGCTCCGCATCGTTCTTTCCGGCGTTGACGTGAGCGACCAGGTCGCGCCCGATCTCAAACGGC
Organism: Planctomycetota bacterium; assembly: GCA_033763695.1. Taxonomy (GTDB): domain Bacteria; phylum Planctomycetota; class Phycisphaerae; order Phycisphaerales; family UBA1924; genus JANRKB01. Next base: position 35,509 of record JANRKB010000016.1, read on the forward strand.
GTCGCCCCCTTGCCGCTGGAGATCGGCTGAGGCGCAAGCGAATCGCGCTTGGCGGCAGGCTTCTTGCCAGCCTTCTTGGCGGACTTGGCAGCAGACTTCTTGGACGCGGTTTTTGCGGCTTTCTTGCTCATCTTCTTCGCCATGGAATGGACCTCCTCAGGATGGCGCACGGTATACCAGTTCGCACGATTCGCGTGGTGCAACTTCACATGAATCTTTGGCTCCCGCAGCAGAGTATCCCGCGGCCTGCCGCTGGCTCAGGTCGTCGCAGGAGAGCGACGCCCCCACCGACGCCGCGCACGCTCAGACAGCACCAGGTCGGTCGCCTGCTTGATCGAGCGTTCGATGTGCTCGTTGACGATGAACTCGTCGTACACGCCGCTGGCTCGGGCGGCTTCCATCTCGCTCTTGGCGGCAGCGAAGCGACGCTGGATCACGCTCTCATCCTCACGCTTGCGACTGCGCAGGCGTGCGAGCAGCGTCTGCTCATCCGGCGGCAGGATGAAGAGCGCGTACGCGTCGGGGATCTGCTTCTTGACGAGGATCGCTCCCTGCACGTCGATCTCAAGGATCACGAGTCGGCCGCGGGCCCGCTGGGCATAAACCCAGGCCTTGGGCGTGCCGTACTTCTTGCCGTAAACGCCAGCGGATTCGAGGAACTCGTCCTTGGCCCGCATGGCCTCGAACTGCTCGTCGGAGACGAAGTGGTAATCGACGCCATCGACGTCTGCATCGGTCTTTGGGCGTGTGGTGCAGGAGACGCTAAAGACGGCGTCTGCGATCGAGCGTTCAACGCCGCGCGTGATGGTGGTCTTCCCCGCGCCCGAAGGGCCGGAGATGATGAGGACCATGCCGTCGTCGGTGTCGGTGGAGAGACGATGCGGGAGATGAGTCGAGTCGGGGGACATGAGGGGGGAAGGATAGAACAGGCCGCGGGTTCACACCCGCTCGCCGCCGGCGCGGCCGAGGGTGCGTGACACTTCCTCCATGACGCGTCCCGGCGCGAGCCAATCCATGGCCCGGGGCGAAGTCGGGGCGATCACGCGACTCGCCACACCCAGCGGCAACCATCTCGCAGGGTCGGTCGGGCCAAACAGCGAGACCGTCGTGACGCCCAACGCCGCGGCGAGGTGACCCGGGCCGGTATCGGCGGCAACGACAAGGCTCGCGTCCTGCAGAAAGTTCGACAGTTCATCAACATCGAGCAGGAACGCCGCGATCGGCGCGAGCGATGCGAAAATCTCTCGCTCGGCGTCGTCGAACTGCTCGGCCTCGACCTCTCCCGCCAGCGCGATGAGTTCGCGCGAGCCGAGCAGCGGCTCGATGCGCTTGACGAGTTCGGCCCAGCGCTGCATCGGCCAGCGCTTCTCGCGTGAGCCCGCGCCGACATGCAGCACCACCGGGCCACCGGGGTTCGCGCGGCGTGGGCCGAGGTCTGGCCGCGGACCGGCGAGCTCGAGCGCAGCGAGCCGATCAATACGCCCGCCGCGAGCCAAGACAGCCGCGCCGGGGAACATCGCCGCCGCATTCGCGAGCCAGAGACGACCGGGCTCGCTCGTCGGCTCGGCTTCAAGCCCGATGACACGCGCGACGCCCGAGATCTGCACCGGCGGCGCCGCGGCGTCCAGCCAGAGCGCGCCAAAGCGTGCTTGCTCGGCATCCATCGCGTTTATGCCGAGCCATCGGGCCGCGAGCTGCGCGTGCGACGATCGCGAGACCAGCGTGACAGGGCCGAGCGACTTCCATCGCCGCAGCATCGGCCACAGCAGCACACTGTCGCCAAGCGCACCACGATGGAAGACCCACGTTGGGCCGACTGGTTCAGTTTGTACGGCGGCGGCGGACATCATCGCGCAGCATAACAGGTCGGCTCGCACGCTCAGCTCTGCACTTGTCCTCGCGCGAGCGCCCGCGCTTCGCGCAAGGCGCGGCGTTCGATCATCGCCGCCCGCATCCGCGGCTGCGCGATCAACTCCCCGATCTGCCCCGCGTTCATCGGCGGGCCGCCCGACCAACCAAATCGCGCATCGAGCACGCGCCGTGAGAACTCATTCAGCCCGCTGCTGATCGCACGGATGCGATGATCGGGCTCAAGCCACGCCTGCCACGGGTCAATCGTCCGCGTCCAGTCCGCCAGCGCCGCGACCCCGATCCGCGTCGCAGAACGAGCACGACGCACGCTCGCACCATCAGTTGGAGCCGCGTCCTTGAGCCAGCGCACCACGGCACGATCGATCGCCAAGCTCGCGGCGCCGGCGAGTCGCCCGCCGCGGCCCGGCGCACTACTCGGGTCGTGCGCCTCGACCGCATCCGACAACCCGGCCAGTGCGGCACGGATCGCCTCAATCTGGCGCGAAGGCTCCAGTCGTTCAAGGCCGCTTCCCAGTCGCTCGCTCAATGTCGCGACAACAAGCGCCAGCAGCGGACGCATCAGTTCCGCCTTCACGCGCGACGCCCAACGCAACTGCGTCTCGATCTCGTCGATCGCCTCTGCCGACGGATGCAGCCGGTCAAGCTCGCCGATCGCGCCCGCGGCACTCGCACACAAGGAGCGGTACGCCGCGATACGCGCGTGCTCGTCGGCGACCGGCGCGGGGTGGCGCGACTGGGCATCCGCGATGAACTCGGCGACGTTGGCCGCGCCCGGCCCGCCGAGCCCCGTCGCGCACGCCGCGTGATCGAGGTTCACGCGTACAGGCGGCATCACGCGTGCAAGATGGCCATCGAGCAGCGATCGCAAACGTGCGGCACGCTCCAGATTGATCGCGCGCAGCGCGGACGCACGCGAGCATTCCAATCGCGTCGCGATCGCGCCCGGCTCCAGCCCACGCTGCCAACACCGAAACAGCATCGCCCGATCGCGTGCCGAGATTGGACCACGCTCGGCAAACACTGGCTCGCGTCCTTCGCGGGCGGCACGCTCCTCCGCACGCCGCAGCACTTGTCGCACCGCTTCGTGGCTGCGATCAAATCGCTCCGCCAGTCGCTGTGCGCACTGATTCAGCGACCAGCCGAGCGACGCGTGATAGCGGGCGGCACGACGTTCAAGGCGCGCGGCAAGCGCAACGGGAATGCGCGAGAACGCTGCGGCACGACCGAGTTCAGTTGCGTGAGCATTCTCGAAATGCGCGACAACCCGCGGCATGAAGACGAGCGTCGCACTGCCGCGCGCACCATAGACCCGCCGCGCGACCAGCCCACGCCGTCGATGACGATCGAGCGTCTTGCGGCTCACATTCCACTTCGTTGCCAGCGCGACGGCATCGATCGCGTCGGGCACGTCCGCCGCACTCAGCCGCGTTGCATCGCACAATCGCTCCACAAACGCCGAGAGATCCGCGAGCAGCGTCGAACCAACGACAGGCGCGTCTTCAGCGACCGCGTCGGGTCGATAGCCGGTGACGCGAAAGACGATCCACTCCGGCGGATACCGCCGCTCGTGGTCGATCTCCTGCGCGAGCTGCTCGGCACGCTCGATGTCGCGCACGATCGCCTCGCGCGGCGCGAATCGCAACTGCTCCGCCAGATCGCGCAGCGCGACGACCGAGATGGTGGAGAGCGGAGGCATGCTTAGGGCGTTGCGCCTGTCGTCCCGGCCGACGGCGCCGCCGGAGCACCTGGTGTCGACAGCAGCGGAGCCATTGCATCAAGCGCCTCACGCAGTGGCCGCGCGTCGATGGTGATCAGGCCCGAGCGCGGGAAGTCCAGATCGAGCGTCGTCCACAACGTCGTGGCGATGAGGAACGCGAGAATCGATGCCGGCGCACGCAGTCGCTTGTCGCCCGTCTCGATGCCCAGGCCCAGCGCCGCGATACTCGCCATCGCCGAGGCGATCAGCACGATCGTCACCAGCACCGGGATGTGCCTGCGATCGGCGGCATTCCGCTCGCCGAGCAAGTCGAGTACCTCGTTCAGAGGCGGTAAGACCAGTTGGCCGAGCTCGGCATCCTCGCGCGTCCCCTGCACCGCCGACGCCCACATCCCCTCGTGCAGCGTCGTCAGCTTGTCTTGAATCTGCCGATCGTCATATCCGGTCCGCATCGAGAACAGATCAATCCGCTGCTGCGTGTACTCACGAAGCATCGACTTCACACGGACACGCTGCGCCTCTGGCAACAGATCCGCGCGCAGATACGCCGTGCCGACGGCGTTCGCCTCGCGGACGATGATCTGCTGTCGCTCGACGAATCTGTTGAGAGCCCCGGCGAAGCACAATCCGAGCAAAAGGCCCAGCAGGCCGAAGATCGACCCTTGCACCACGCCGAGCTGAGGGTGCTTGCTCAGATTGCCCTTGAGCATGTGCCCCAGACGCTTGCCGAGAAACCAGGCAACCACGAGGACGCCGAAGAGCGAGACGGCGATGATGAACTCGATCAGCACGACCATGCGGGCAGTCTATCGTGCCGCGCCGCCACAATAACCTCGGGTTGGACGTTCGCCCCACGCAGCCGTACGTCTGAACGGCCGATATCTCCCGGTTGATTCAAGTCCACTCGGAGATGCGTCATGCGCTGGATCGGCATCGTTGCGCTTGCGATTGCGATGGTTGTGGCGGGGCGGGCCCGCGCGCAGACGCCCCAGCCCGTGCCTTACTTCAACGACTTTGAGACCTCGGTCACGGCGGGCTGGAACTCCACCCGCCTCACCAGCACGCCCCAGCTCACACGCTTCATGGGTGACTTTGGTCTGAGCGGCACGACTCAGCAATCCGTCACGCTGCGGCTGTCGCTCGTCGCGGGCCAGAGTTACACGCTGCTCTTCGACTTTTACGCGCTGCGCACCAATGACGCCAGCCATCCCTCGTGGGGGCCGGACTACTTCAATGTGCTGATTGACGGGATCAACGTCTTCAAGGAGACGTTTGACAATCAGGCCTACATCGATAGCGGATACGGCACTTCGATGGAAGGCACCTACTTCGCTGCCGCCGATCAATGGGGCAACCTTGGCATCAGTTCCACCGACAACGTGTTCCGCAAAGTCGCGATCACCTTCGTGCCTTCGGGTGCCACGTGCAACATCCGGTTCCTCGGCGGGTTCACCGAGGCGATCAGCAACGAGGCGTGGGGCATTGACAACGTTCGCGTCGTCGAGTCCAAGGACGCCGCGCAGTACGCCCCCAAGTTCGCCGATGTCTCCAAGGCCCGCAAGTTCCAGATCAAGGCCACCACCAACGCCGCCAACGCCGCGGGAGTGAACTGGGCCGACGTGAACAACGACGGCTATCTCGACGGCCTGCTCACGGGCACGGCGGCTCGGCAGTTCGTCTATAACCCCGCGACACGCCTCTTCACTGCCGCCACGATCATCCCCGGCACGTTCTACCGGCAGGCCGCGGTCGGCGACCTGGACAACGACGGCGACAGTGACTTCTTCGCGATGAGCAGCGACACCGCCGAGGTCGGCGCGCTGGGTCAGGGCAACGCCACGTTCGTGGCGTCGGGCGCCATGGGCTTCACGGCACCGAGCACAGACGAATCGGCGGTCGCCGCGGACGTCAACGCCGACGGCTGGCTCGACCTGCTGATGTTCGCAGGCAACGGCAACTACCTCGCGACCAATGGCGGCGCGACTCGCTGGCCGGGCACGCTCGGCTTTGGCGGCAGTGGCACCGCGGCCGTGCCCTACGTCGCCCCATTCGCAAACCCCACACTCCCCGCCGGACTCAACGGCGTCGGCAACGTGGGCGACGGCGTCTACGTCGCAAGCGCCGATGTCAACGACGATGGCGTTCCCGACTTCTGGTACGGCTTCGGCGGCGGCCGCCTGTTCGTGTCTTCCCCCTCTGGCTACACCGCGTCCACCGCCATCGCAACGGACGTGAGCAACACCAACAAGGTCGGGGCCGCTTTCGGCGACTTTGACAACGACGGCAAGGTCGATCTCTTCGTCCCCACCTTCACCACAGGCCAGACCGGCAAGCTCTATCGCGGCCTGGGCAACGGCAGCTTCACCGACGTCTCGCTCGCCAGCGGCATCACCGACACCAGCGGCCAACGCTCCTGCTGCTGGGGCGACTATGACAACGACGGCGACCTCGACCTCTACATTGTCACGCGTTCGGGCGTCGGCAACTGCCTCTATCGCAACAACGCTAACGGCACGTTCACGCTTGTCGACGAACGCTGCCGCGCAGTGGGTGTGGATTGCCTCGACGCCTGCTTCGCCGACTATGACAACGACGGCGACCTTGACCTCGCCATCAGCGTGAACAACGCCAACAGTAAACTCTTTGGCAACTTCATGGACACGCTGTCAGCCACCAAGAACTTCCTCAAGGTGCGCTTCGTCGGCAGCGGCGGCGGCGCGACCAACGTGCAGGGTGTCGGCCAACGTCTGCTCCTGCTCGACTCCACCGGCAAGATCATCGCCCGGCGCGACCTCGGCGGGGCCCGAGGCATCGGTACCGAACCTGTCATCGCCCACTTCGGCGGCGTCGATCCGACACAGAAATACTTCGTCCGCGTCTACAGCAAGGGCAAGGCCTACACCACCGCCGTCACACCCGGCACCGTGAGCACCAAGATCGGCAGCACCACGTTTCAGCAAATGCTGACGATCACCGAAGCAACGCTCAAGCCGCCGCTCCGCATTACGAGCTGGACGGAGGACGGCCAATGAACACACGACTCCTCTCAATCATCGCGCGTGGCGCACTCGCGCTGCTTGCGTTCGTCGCATGCACAAGCGTCGCCTCTGCGCAGACCGCACAGAACACGCCGTACTTCAACGACTTTGAATCCTCAGTCACCGCGGGCTGGACATCGACCCGCCTCTCCAACACCACCGCGCTCGGCCGCTTCATGGGTGACTTCGGCCTCAGCGGCAGCACCCAACAGTCCACCGCGCTGCGGCTCAACGTCACCCCCGGCACCCAGTACACGCTCATCTTCGATTTCTACGCCCTGCGCACCCCCGACGGAAGCAATCCGACCCACGGCCCCGACTGGTTCCACGTCTTCGTCGACGGCGTCCGCATCTTCCGGGAGACGTTTGACAACAAGGTGTGGATCAATAGCGGTTGGGGCAGCTCTATGCAGGGGACATACGTCTACAGCCCGGATCGCTGGGGCAACCTCGGCTTCTCCTCGTCAGACAACGCCTTCCGAAGACTGACTCTCTCATTTGTGCCCGCAAGTGCGACAACAACCATCACATTTCAAGGCGCATTCAATCAAGCAATCAGCGACGAAGCCTGGGGCATCGACAACGTGCGCATCGTCGCCTCAACCAGCGCGACGCCGTTCGTCCCCGCCTTTGCCGAAGTTTCGAAGCTCCGCACTTTTGAGGTGAGAGCCACCGCCGCGGCGACCGACGCCGCGGGAGTGAACTGGGCCGACGTGAACAACGACGGCTACCTCGACTGCGTAATCACCGGCACGACGCCTCGCGTCTTCATCTACAGCCCTACGACGCGCAAGTTCACAGCCAGCACGATCGTCGCCTCCGGCAACTTCTATCGCCAGTGTGGCGTGGGCGACCTCGACAACGACGGCGACAGCGACTTCTTCGGCATGACCAGCGACACCGCCGAGACGTGCGTGCTCGGCCAAGGCAACGGCACGTTTGTCAACGCCGGCGCGCTGGGCTTCACGCTGCCCAGCACCGACGAGTGTGCGGTCGCCGCGGACGTCAACGCCGACGGCTGGTTGGACGTCTTGATGTTTGCAGGCAACGGCAACCACCTCGCGACCAACGGCGGTGCAAGTCGCTGGCCGGGCACGCTCGGCTTTGGCGGCAGCGGCACCACGGCCGTGCCTTATGTCGCTCCCTTCAATGGCGTCACCACCCCAACCGGTCTCAATGGCGTCGGCAACGCCGGCGACGGCGTCTACGTCGCCAGCGCCGACATCAACGACGACGGCATCCCGGACTTCTGGTATGGCTTCGGCGGCGGGCGACTCTTCGTCTCCTCGCCCACCGGCCACACCGCCTCCACCGCCATCGCCACCGACGTCAACAACACCAACAAGGTCGGGGCGGCGTTCGGCGACTTTGACAACGATGGCAAGGTCGATCTCTTCGTGCCCGCGTTCACCGCCGGCTCACGCGGCAAGCTCTATCGCGGCCTTGGCAACGGCAGCTTCACCGACGTCTCGCTCGCCAGCGGCATCGCCGACACCAGCGGCCAACGCTCCTGCTGCTGGGGCGATTACAACAACGACGGCAACCTCGACCTCTACATCGTCACGCGCTCGGGCGTGGGAAACAGACTCTACCGCAACAACGGCGACGGCACCTTCACCCTCGTCGACGAACGCTGTGCCGCCGAGAGCGCCGACGCGCTCGACGCCTGCTTCGCCGACTATGACAACGACGGCGATCTCGATCTTGCCGTCAGCGTCAACAACAACACGACCCGTCTGTACGACAACGCGCTCGACACCCTCTCTCCCACCAAGAACTTCCTCAAGGTGCGCTTCGTCGGCAGCGGCAGCGGTGCAACCAACGTGCAGGGCGTTGGCCAACGTCTGCTTCTGCTCGACTCCACCGGCAAGATCATCGCGCGGCGTGACCTCGGCGGGGCACGCGGCATCGGCACCGAGCCTGTCATCGCCCACTTCGGCGGCGTGGACCCGACCAAGAAGTATTTCGTCCGTGTCTTCAGCAAGGGCAAGGCCTACACGACGCCGGTCACGCCCAACGCCGTCAGCACCAAGATCGGCGCAAACACCTTCCAGCAGATGCTGACGATCACGGAGTCAGCGCTCAAGCCGCCGCTACGGATCACGAGTTGGACGGAGGACCCGCAGTAAACGCGCCGTCCGAACGAATCACACGCTGAGCCGTGTCAGGGCTTCACACCTGCGCGACGCCGCCAGCGCGGATCGCCTTGAGATCCTTGCGCACCCACTCAAGCAGGTTGTAGTACATGATGAGCGCGATGAGCGGCCCAAGTCCGACAAGCAACAACCCGACCGTGTAGAGGACCGGACCAAGCCAGAGCATCAGCTTCGCTCGCTTCTCCGCGCGAGGGCTGGGCAGCCGCGTCGCAAGCCACTTGATGTAGAGCATCGCCGCGAAGAACTGGGCGACGGACACCACCGTACTCATCACTGCAAAGATGAGCACGAAGATTCCAAGACCGCTGCTTGCCGCTTGGCTCGCAACAGCCATCGTGCTGATTGCAGTGATCGCGAGATGAACGAGCGTAAACATGACTTGAATCACGACGGTGACCCGGATCACGCGCCGCGGCGACTCGCCTTTGTTGGAGGCCAACTGCCCGGGATCGGGCGAACTCAGGAGCCACCAGCCCCACACCGAAAGTGCCGCGGGGATCAACGAGAGCCCTTGGCCAATGAGCGTCACGGACTGACCCGCCGAAAACGCGATCGCGAGCACAAGGGTGAGAATGAACAAAAGAATCGAGACGATGATCCCCGCCTGCACCAGAAACACGCCGCGATGAATCGTGGCCTGATACTCCGGGCTGGAGAACGCGATCAGATCACCCAGCAGCGAGCGCTCGACGGGCGCCGAGCACTCCGGACACGCACCCGCAATCGGCAGCCCGCGCAAGTCATAGCCACAGCGGATGCACGGCTGACTCGTGCCGACCACTCCCGTCGTCGCCGCCGCCTGACCATCCGTCGCCGCTCCGACCTGAACTTGAACCTGCTCCATGCACCCATGCTACCGATTCTGCGGATCCGTCGCGGGCACGCGCTCCCCGCCTAGCCTTGATCCCTATGGCAATCCTTATCGACGCGAACACCAAGGTCATCTGTCAGGGCATCACCGGCTCCTTCGGTGCCGTCCACACCAAGGGCTGCTATCTCTACGGCACCAAGATGGCCGGCGGCGTCACCCCCGGCAAGGGCGGCACCAAAGACCCCAACGGCCTGCCCATCTACGACACTGTCCACGCCGCCGTGCAAGCCACCGGCGCGACCGCGACCATGATCTTCGTTCCGCCGCCGTTCGCGGCCGACGCTGTGCTCGAGGCCGCCGAAGCGGGCATCAAGCTCATCTGCTGCATCACCGAAGGCGTGCCCGTGCAGGACATGATCCGCTGCCGCGCCGTGCTCGATGAGATGAACGGCGGGGCCGACGTCCCCGCGAGCAAGCGCCGCATCATCCTCGTCGGACCCAACTGCCCGGGCGTCATCACGCCGGGTCCGCGCACCAACATGAGCAGCATGAGCGGCGAGCCCAACGCCCCCTTCACCAACGCCGGCTGCAAGATCGGCATCATGCCCGGCTACATCCACACGCACATCAGCCAGAGCAAGCGCGGCAAGGCGGTCGGCATCGTCAGCCGCTCCGGCACCCTCACCTACGAAGCCGTGTGGCAGACCAGCAACCTCGGCTTCGCCCAGAGTTCCTGCGTCGGCATCGGCGGCGACCCGGTCCGCGGCCTGAACCACATCGACTGCCTTGAACTCTTCGCCGCCGACCCCGACACCCACGGCATCCTGATGATCGGCGAGATCGGTGGCACCGACGAGATCGAAGCCGCCCGCTGGGTCGCCGACGCCCGCAAGAGCGGCAAGCTCAACAAGCCCGTCGCAGGCTTCATCGCCGGCCGCACCGCCCCCCCGGGCCGCCGCATGGGCCACGCCGGCGCGATCATCGGCGGCGCGGACGACACCGCCGACACCAAGATCAAGGCGATGCAGGACGCGGGCATCCGCGTCGCGATGAGCCCCGCCGACATGGGCAAGGCCATGCTCGAAGCCATGGGTGGGTAAGACCGGAGGTGTCCGGTGAGCAAGCCCCTCGCAGTGGTCACCGAAGAACTTGACGATGCCGCGTTCGCGTGGCTGTCGGAGCGCTGCGACGCCGTGCGCTGTGCCGTGGGCAACGAGGCGTTCCCGGGCCTGCTCGCGCGGGCCGAGGCACTCGTCATCCGCACCTACACGCGCGTCGATGCCGCACTGCTCGCGCACGCTCCGAATCTCAAGGTCGTCGCTCGCGCCGGTGTCGGCCTCGATCGCGTCGACATCCCCGCATGCACCGCACGCGGCGTGCGCGTCGTCTCCACACCCGACGCGAACTCCTCCGCCGTCGCCGAACTCGTCTTCGCCTACGCCCTCGACGCGACGCGTCCGCGACTCTTCCTCGAAGCGCCGATCGACGAGGCCCGCTGGCGCGCCCTGCGTGGCGAGCTCACCGCCCACAAGCAACTCGAAGACGCCACGCTGGGCATCCTCGGCCTCGGTCGCGTCGGCGGTCGCGTCGCCCGCATCGGCACCGCGATGAACATGCGCGTCATCTACCAAGACCTGCGCGACATTCCCGAAATCGACCGCCGCGGCGGCACGCCCGTCAGCCTCGAGAGACTCTTCCGCGAGAGCGACATCGTCACGATCCACATCGACGGCCGCCCCGAGAATCGTCGCTTCGTCTCCGCCGAGTTGCTCGCGTGGCTCAAGCCCGACGCGGTGCTGATCAACACCAGCCGCGGGTTCGTCATCGACACCGCCGCCCTCGCCGCGTTCCTCAAGAGTCATCCCGCCGCCGCGGCCATCCTCGACGTCCACGAGCCCGAGCCGATCGACGCAGGCAACCCGCTGCTTGGTCTGCCCAATGCCCACCTCGCCCCGCACCTGGGCGCGGCGACCGCCAAGGCCCACGTCAACATGTCGTGGGTCGTCCGCGATGTCGTCCGCGTGCTGCAGGGCGAGCCGCCCGAGTTCCCGGCGAACTGATCGCACGATTCTGACAGCACAACGCCCCAACCCACGATCTCACCAAGATCGTGGCGATGCCTCTTGATTTGCGGATCCACGCCACCGAAGATCCGTATGCTTTGTGCCATTCAGTACGCAAGACATTCGATGTATGAGGCACATAACTGATGAATCGTCGAAATTTTCTCGCAGCAGGCTTCGCCGCACTCTGTGCCGCCAGCGCACGCACAACCTCAGGAGAACAGATCGTGAGCCACACCAACGAAGGCAAGCCCGGTGACTTTGATTTCCTCGCCGGCGAATGGAAGATCAAGCATCGCAAGCTCAAGACACCCCACGGCAGCGAGTGGGAGGAGTTCGAAGGCGAGGCCACCTGCTGGACGATCCTCGGCGGCGTCGGCAGCGTCGAAGAACTTCGCATCCCCTCCCGCAACTTCTCCGGCATGGGTCTGCGGCTGCTCGATGTCCAAAAGAAGGTCTGGAACGACTTCTGGGTGAACGCCAAGAGCGGAGTCCTCACCACCCCCGGTCAGACCGGCGTCTTTGAGAACGGCGCGGGCGTCTTCATCGCGGACGACAAGGACGGCGACAAGCCCATCAAGGTCAAAGGCGTCTGGGATCGCATCACGCCAAAGTCATGCCGCTGGTGGCAAGCCGTGTCATGGGACGACGGCAAGACGTGGGAAGAAAATTGGTTCATGGATTGGACGCGGGCCTAAGTCCGCGCCCCCTTCGTCCCGCCGCGTCAGCGTTGCGTGGTCGCCGCCTCAAACACGCGCGGCAGGCCCTGCCGCAACGCGTTCGCCGCCGAGCGTGTGTTCTGCCCGCGCCGGAACTCGATCGTGAGCACGCGCATCCCGCGATCGCCGCCCAGATAGCTCCCCAGCGAGCCCGGCGTCGGATAGCCCATGTTCGGCACGACGCGCCAACGCTGGTCGGCGTGCTCCGCGCCGTCGGCAAACGCCGCGGCCAGCTCAACCGCAGGTCCGTCATAGTTCACGAACGGTCCTGACGCGATCGAATGCAGCACGATCACCAGATCCGGGCGAAACGCATCCAGATCCGCGGCGATCGCGCGGGTTTCGGGCTCCGACAGCGGCTCACTGCCGCGCACGTGCGCGGCTTCAAAGTTCTGCGCCGGCCAGTTGCGATTCAGATCAACGCCGCGTGCATTCCCGCGGGTGTTGCGGGCGCTGCCGTCGGGGTTGACGTCCTCGACCACGCGCAGCGTGATCGCATGCAACTTCGTCATCGCCTCAATCTCCGGGGCGATGAGGTCGAGCGCACGCCGTCCCTCCGGCTCATTGCCGTGGATCGACGCGATCAAGTAGACGCGCGTGCCACCAGTTCCGACGACCGGCCCGGTCACATCCGCGACGCGCAGAGCCCGCCCGCCGTGGCTGGACCCGATCGTCTGCCAGTTCCACGCCGCCATTCCTGTCGGCGCGGGCTCCAGATCCGGCGCAAAGCCATCGCCCGGGCTCATGCCCTCCAGCGCGGCACCGATCGAGCGCGCCGAATCGACCATCGGCCGCCACCAGCCGTTCGCGGGCTCATGCCAGTCATCGTGGTACGTCACCTCCGACACGCCGCCCGCATCCAGACGCGTTTCGGGCGGTGTCGCGTCCGCCGTCGTCGCGGCAGCCGTGGCGTCCTGTTCAGGCCGGGCGGCACAACCCGCAAGCGCAACCACCACCAGCCCCAGCACACACAGCTTCATCGCGACAGATCCCGGGTTGGTCTCGTTTCGGGCCTCGCCCCGGATGACAAAAGTCGTCCGAACCGGCATAGGGGCCCGTCATGCGAGACCGATAGAGAACTATCGACGCCCCGCCCCCGCGGACGTTGGGTTTTGTCGTGCGCCCCCACCACGCTCCGCCACAGCGTCCGACCCGATCGCGGCGTCCGAGTTCCTACCCTCTGCGACACATGAACCAGCCCCCGTCCAACACTCCCCCCGGCCCCGCCCCCGTCGGTCGCCCGCAGCGACCGGCCATGAGCGACCAGACCCGGGCCACCATCGACAACCTGCTCAAGCTCCGCGCCGAGGGCCGCCGCGACGAAGCCCTCGCCGCGGCCCAGTGGGCCCTCGCCGCCATGCCCCGCGACGTCGATGTGATGGTCGCGGTCGGCACCCTGCAGCGCGAACTGCGCATGTTCGACGAGTCGCTCCAGACCCTGCGCGATGCCGCGGCACTGCGCCCCACGGACACGACGCCGCACCTTGGCATCGGCGACACGCTGATGGCCAAGGGCGACTACGCCGCCGCCGCCGCGACCTATCGCCACGTCATCGACAACGTCCTCGCCTACAGCCCCCGCGCTGTGATCGGCCTCGCCGATGCGCTGCTCGAACTCGACGACGCCGCCGGTGCGGAAGGCTCGTACAAGGCCTACTTCGAGCGCGTCCGCGGCAAGAAGCCCGACCCGATGGTCATCGACCGCTGCGCCGCATTCATGGCGAGCATCAACCGCCTCGACGCGGGCATCAACATGCTCCGCTCGGGCGTCAAGGCCTGGCCCGAGATGCCCTTCCTCGCGCTGCGCTACGCGCACATGCTCAACTACTCCGACAAGGCCGAGGGACAGGAGATTCTCGACGCCCACCTCGCCACCGCCGTGTCGACGATCAAGGCGCTCGCGCCCCGCCCCGCGCCGCTCGCCAACACGCGCGAGCCCGAGCGGCGTCTCCGCATCGGCTACATCTCACCCAGCCTCTACGCCCACGCCGTGTCGTTCTTCGTGATGAACCTCTTCGCCAATCACGATCGCGGCCAGGTCGAAGTCTTCGCCTACGCCAACCTGCACGAGCGAGGCCCCGACATCGTCAGCGACATGCTCCGCCAGAAGGTCGACCACTGGCGCGACGTGACGCGCATGGACACGCAGACGCTGGTGAATCAGATCCTCGCCGATCGCATCGACGTACTCATCGACCTCGGCGGGCTGGAGTCCGGCTCGCGACTCGACGCCGTGCTCTTCAAACCCGCGCCCATCGTGCTGACCTACTGCGGCTATCCCAATGTGACCGGCCTGCCGCAGGTGGATGCTCGCATCGGCGACGCCTGGACCGATCCGGCGGACGCCCCCGCGCTGCCGCCGCCGCCCGTCGTCGTGCCCGGCGCGCCGCGCGCCGAGCCGATTCTGCGTCTGCCCGGCTGCTTCCTGGCGTACAGCTCGCTCCCGGCCAGCACGCCCGCCGCCCCGCTCCCCGCGCTGCGCAACGGCTTTGTCACCTTTGGCTCGTTCAACAACTTCCTCAAGATCACGCCCACGACGATCCGCGCCTGGGCGGGCGTCCAGAACGCCGTGCCCGGCTCGCGCATGATCATCAAGGGCCACACGTTCACCACCAAAGGCTCGCGCGATCGGGCCCTCGCCTATCTCGCGCAGCACGGCATGGACGTCACGCGCGTCGACATCCGCGCACGCACGCCCGACATGGGCAACCACCTCCAGAGCTACGACGAAGTTGATATCGCGCTCGACTCCTTCCCCTACAACGGCACCACCACAACCTGCGAAGCACTCTTCATGGGCTGCCCAGTCATCTCGATGCACGGCCGCTCACACGCCAGCCGCGTCGGCCTCAGCCTGCTGAACGCAGTCGGTCTGCCCGAACTCGCCGTGGCCACGCCCGAGCAATACGTCGCCCAAGCCGCGCGACTCGCCGGCGATCTGCAGTCGCTCGCAACGATGCGCGCCGGACTGCGTGATCGCCTCGTGAACAGCCCGCTGTGCGACGCCCGCAGTCTTGCCCAGCGCCTCGAGGCCGCGATCCGCGGGCTGTGGCGTCAGTGGTGCACCGCCGGAGAGGTCAAGATCTCGTGAGCGGCATCGGCGCCAGCGGCGGATTCGGTTCAGGGAAGCCGGCCTTCGGCCCGCTGACGCCCGACGCCGTTGTGCAGCACGCCGCCGCGCTGCGTCTGGCCGGGAAGCCGCTCGACGCGCTCGCTCATGTCGATCGCGCTCTGCTCAGCTTCCCCGACAACGCTCTGCTCCTGCACGTCCGTGCCGGCCTGCTGATGGAAACGCAGCGCTTCGCCGAAGCGCTCGCACCCGCCCAGCGTGCCGTTGACCTCGTGCCGAATGATGCGGGCTTTCGCTCGCTCGTGGGCATGCTCCAAGGCAGCCTCGGCAAGATCGACGAAGCAATCGCGACGTATCGATCCGCGCTCGCGCTCGAACCCGGCCACGCGCCGTCTATGGAAGGGCTCGTCGAAGCGCTCCGCGTCACCAACGACACCGCCGCCGCCGACGCCGCGTTCAAGAGTTACTTCGCCAGCACGCGCCAGCCCTCGCCCGTCGTCATCACCGCCGCCGCCGACTTCCTCCTCTCCACCGCGCGCGGCGAGCAAGCCGGCCGCACGCTGCAAAGCGGCATGAAGCTCTACCCCGGCGAGACACGCATCCTCTCCGTCCTGCCCGGCACGCTCAACTATCTCGACGTGGTCGCGCCCATCGACGTCGTCCGCGCCCACGCGCACTGCGGCAGCCGTTTCGCCGCCGCGCTCAATCTGCCGCGCTGCACGCTCCGCAACGCTCGCACGCCCGGCAAACGCCTCAAGATCGGCTACATGTCACCCGACTTCCGCGGCCACTCCGTCGCCTACTTTCTCGAACCTTTGCTCGACTTCCACGATCGCTCGCAGTTCGAGATCTACGCCTACGCCACGTTCATCCCCGGCAACGGCCGCGACACGATCACCGAGCGCCTCAGCGCCAAGTGCGATCACTTCCACGAAACCAACGATCTCGCCGGCCACGCGCTGGCCGATCGCATCGCCTCCGACGGCATCGATATCCTCGTCGATCTCGCGGGCTGGACGGGCGGTTGCCGCCCCGTCACCATCCTGCGCAAGCCCGCGCCGCTCATCGTCGGCTATCTCGGTTATCCCAACATCAGCGGCCTGCCGACCATCGACGCTCGCATCGTCGACACCCAGACCGACCCACCCAACAACGACGGCCTCGACGCCCATGGCGAGCGCCTCATCCGCCTCGACCGCCCGCTCTGGTGCTTCCAGCCGCCCGCCGATGCGCCCGCCGTCGCTCCCGCCCCGCACACCTCGGGTGCGCCGTTCACGTTCGCATCCTTCAACGCGACCAAGAAGATCTCGCCCACCGCCGCCCGCTTCTGGGCCGCCGCCGTCAATGCCGTGCCCAACGCGCGGCTTCTGATCAAGGCCTATGGCCTTGCCGATCCGTTCATCGTGCAGAAGTATCGCGAACTCTTCCAACGCTGCGGCCTCGACCCCGCCCGCATCGAGTTCCGCGTCGCCGACCGCACCATCGCCGAGCATCTCGATCGCTATCGCGATGTCGACATCGCCCTCGACACATTCCCCTACAACGGCACGACCACCACATGCGAAGCACTCTGGATGGGCGTCCCCGTCGTCAGCATCGCCGGCAAGGGCCACTGGTCGCGCGTCGGCCAAAGCCTCCTCGCCGCTGTTGGCCTTGCCGACCTCGTCGGCCAGTCGCCCGAGCACGCCGCCCAGCTCGCATCGTCGCTCGCCCACGATTCAACACGCGTCACGAAGCTGCGCTCCACGCTCCGCGAGCGATTCGCCGCGTCGCCGCTCCGCGACGCCCGCGGGTTGTGCGCCGCGCTGGAGAGCGCGTATCGTGACCTCTGGGTCTCGTGGTGCCGCGGCACGGGAGCAACGCGTTGAAGGCTCGACCGATCACAGCATCAACCGCCAAAGCGCTTGAGCTCGCAACCGCGCTGCTCGGCGCCGACAAGCTCGATCAGTGCGAGCAGACGCTGCTCGGCGCTCTCCGCAAAGCCCCGCGCGATGTCGAACTGCTCTTCCGCCTCGCCAAACTCCTGCAGCGCCGCAAGGACTGGGAACGCGGCGAGTACTTCGCACGCCAGGCCGCCACGCTCGCACCACGCGACGCCGAAGTGCTCGAACTCCACGGCAGATTCCTGCTTGTCCTCCGCCGCTTCGACGAAGCCATCAAGGTCTTTCAGGCCGCCATCGCCGCCGATCCCAAGACCCTTGAGTCCTACGACGGGCTTTCCAACGCGCGACTCTTCAAGGACGACATCCCCGGCGCGATCGGCGCTCTGGAGAGCGCGCTGACCGCATCACCGACCAGCGAAGAAGTCTGGGGCGCGCTCGCCAGCCTGCACATGCAGCTCGGTCGCGTCGATCTCGCGCTCCAGACCGTGGAACGTGCACTCACCATCCTGCCGCACTCCGTCCTGCGCCTCAGCCAACGCTGCTTCACCACAAACTACCTTCCCACGCTCACCCCCGAGTTCCGCTTCGAGTGTCACAAGCGATTCGGCGACGCCGTCGCGGCGATCATGTACCCGCCCGCACCCTTCGAGCTGGATCGAAATCCCGATCGCGTGCTGCGCGTCGGCTACCTCTCCCCCGACCTCAACTCTCACTCGGTCGCCAACTTCATCGAGCAGCCGCTGCGCCACCACGACCGCGCTCAGGTTCATGTCGTCGGTCTCTTCACCGGACGCAAGTCCGACGAGACCACCGCGCTGCTCCGCGGCCTGTGCGACGAGTGGCACGACCTCGCAAAGGTTCCCAGCGAGAAACTGCACACCCGCATCCGCGAACTCAAGATCGACGTGCTCGTCGAGCTCAGCGGCCATACCGCCGACCATCGCCTCTACTCCCTCGCACGCCGCGCCGCACCCGTGCAGATCACCTACCTCGGCTACCCCAACACCACCGGCATCCACACCATCGACATCCGCATGGTCGACGAGCACTCCGACCCACGCGGCAGCGAGCGCTTCGCCACCGAAGAGCTCGCGCGAATCCCCGACTGCGCGTGGTGCTACCAGCCGCTGCCCGAGTCGCCCGACGTTCAACCCGCGCCCAGCATGCGCGAGCCTTCGCCCGGCGAACCCCGCCCGCCGATCACCTTCGGCTCCTTCAACATGGCCCTCAAGCTCAGCGATCCGCTCGTCGCCATGTGGTCGCGCGTGCTGCTCGCCGTCCCCGGCTCCAAAATGCTCCTCAAGTGCGATCTTCGCCTCAGCGGCATCCGCCGCCATGTTCTCGACACCTTCGAGCGCAACGGCATCGGCCCGGATCGCATCGAACTCGCAACGATGGTCAAGAACGTCGGCGAACACCTCGCCATGTACCATCGCGTCGACGTCGCACTCGACACATTCCCCTACAACGGCACCACAACCACCTGTGAAGCGCTGTGGATGGGCGTCCCCGTCGTCACCCGCGTCGGTGATGTCCATGCAAGCCGCGTGGGACTCAGCCTGCTGACCAATGTCGGCCTCGCCGATCTGTGCGCGCACTCCGACGAAGACTTCATCGCACGCGCTGTCGCCCTCGCGAGCGATCCCCAGCGTCTCGCGTCGCTTCGCGGCACACTCCGCGAGCGCATGCGCGCCTCGCCGATCTGCGATGGCCCGGGCTTTGGCCGCAAGCTCGAAGCGATCTATCGCGACGCGTGGCGTCGCTGGTGCCACACCGGCAGCGCCCGCCACGCCCCCGGAGCACACGCACCCGGAGCGCACGCCTCATGAGCACGCCGCGTCCCATCGTGCGTGCCCCCGCGGACAAGGTCCGCGCGCTCAAGGAACTCGGCCGCACATTTCGCCATGCGGACGCGATCGAGCAAGGCATGCGCCTGCTCCGTCAGTTCCCGACCGATCCCGACGTGCTCACGTGCCTCGCGGGGTCTTGCCTCGCGCTTGGCGAGCGAGATCGCGCCCTCTATTTTGCTCGCGAGGCCGAGGCGTTGATGCCCGCCGAGCCCATGCTCATCGCCCACACCGCCCACATCCTGGGCACGATGGGCAATCTCGACGAAGCCGAGGCCCGCTTCCGCCGCGTGCTCACGATGCGTCCCGGCGACGCCAACTTCACACAAGGCCTCATCGGCGTGCTGCTGGGCCGTCGCCTGCACGCGGAGATCGAGCAACTCTGCCGCGAGGGCCTCGCCCGCAATCCGCGCGATGCAAAGCTGATCACAACGCTCGCGTACGCGCTGACAGGCCTGAACCGCTACGACGAAGCCGTCGAGCTGCTGGAACGCGAAGCACCCAATCACCCCACCGACATTTTTCTGTACAACCAGTGGTGCTTCAACATCCACCACGTTCCCGATGTCTCGCCGCGCAAGGTGCGCGAGGTGCACGAGAAGTTCAACGATGTGCTCGAACGTCTCGCGCCGTCGCAGCCCGTTCGATTCTCGCAGTCGCGTGACCCCGAGCGCCGCTTGCGCATCGGCATCGTCTCGCCCGATCTGATCACCAACGTTGTCGCCACGTTCATCGAGCCTGTCTTCACGCATCGCGACGCGGCACAGTTCGAGCTGTACGCCTACATGACACGCGCCAACGAGGATCACGTCACGCGCCGCCTGCGCGAAAAGACCGACGTCTGGCGAAGCGTCCCCGGCCTCACGCAGCGCCAGCTCGGCGACAAGCTCCGCGACGATCGCCTCGACATCGTGATCGACCTTTGCGGGCACGCCAAGAGCTTCAGTCTGGCCGCCCTGCACCTGCGTCCCGCGCCCGTGCAGTTCACCTACCTCGGCTACGCCGGCACCACCGGCGTCAAAGCGATCGACTATCGCATCGTCGACTCGATCACCGACCCGCCCGGCGAAAGCGATACCCATGCCGTCGAGCGACTCGTGCGCCTCGATCCGTGCTTCGTCTGCTTCACGCCGCCCGAGGGCGCGCCGCCGGTGGCCGATCGCGCCTCCGACGCGCCCCACGCTCCATTGACATTCGGGTCCTTCAACGCCGTACGCAAGATCAATCAATCGGTCGTCGCGCTATGGTCGCGTCTGCTGCGCGAGACGCCCGGCTCGCGCCTGATGCTCAAAGCCTTTGACCTCAAAGACGCGCAGACCCGCGCCCGCATGATGGAGCGCTTCGCGCTTGAGGGAATCGATCGCGAGCGTGTCACGCTGCTCGAACCGACAGACGACGCCACCAGCCACCTCGACGCCTATCGCCACATCGACATCGGCCTCGATCCCTTCCCCTACAACGGCACCACTACGACCTGCGAGGCGATGTGGATGGGCGTCCCCGTGGTCACGCTCATCGGCGATCGCCACGCCGCCCGCGTCGGTGCGTCGCTGCTCACTGTCGTCGGCATGCACGAGTGCATCGCGCAGAACCCCGATGAGTACATCCGCCTGTGCCGCGAGCTCGCGACCGATGCCCCGCGTCGGACCGCGCTCCGCGCCACCCTTCGCGAGCGGCTGCGTTCCAGTCCGCTGATGGATCAGCCCGCGTTTTCGCGTCGCTTCTATGCCGCCTTGCGTGATGCGTGGCGCACTTGGTGCACGAGCCCCGCTCCCAGCATGCCGTGATGCCATCGAGCGCGAAGCACACCGTGCCATCGAAGTCGGTTCCTCCGACTTCGATGGACGTAGATCTCAACCGCGCTTGAAGTTCGAACGCACCGCTCACAGCCCCGACGCGCGGGCCGACGGCACTCCGCGCGACCGTTCACATCACTTCATTTTGTCGCGGGCCTGCTCCGCCAAATGCGCCTCAAGCCCGATCCGCCGGATATTGATCTCTTCCTTCCAGCGCGGATCGTTCTCGATCAGCAGCAGCTTGCGCATCAGTTCCAGCGTGCGCTCATCACGCTTCCCCAGCCGCTGACTCGCCTGCACCGCGCCGCGGAGCGCGTCCTGGTTCATCGGATCGCGCGTCAGCGCGCCCTCGAAGTTGTCCAGCGCCTCGCGGTTCCAGTTGCGTTCCAGGTACAGCACGCCCAGATACGCCAGCGGCCGCGGATCCTGCGGCGAGAGATCCGCCGCACGCTGAAACGCCTTGGACGCATCGACAAAGTTTTGCTTGTCGCGCATCGCCAGACCCAGATTGGTCCACACGCCGCTGATCTGGTCATTGGCCGCCAGCGACTTGCGATACAGCTCGATCGCGTCGTCGGTCTTGCCCGCCTTCTGCGCCTCTAGACCGCGCGCCGCAAATTGCGTCGCCTGCTGCATCCGCTCCGCCGATTCGGCATCCGGGCTCTTGGGCCGCGACTGACAGCCGGCGCACAGCATCGCCACGCTCAGCAGGCACGCGACGCCGGCAGCCCGCACGCGATCAGTTGTCCGCGACGAGAATCGCGAGGTGTTGTCGCTCATTTGTCACTCCGCTCCCAACGCGAGAAGACGACGGTGATCTTCCATTGATTCGGTTCCGGCTGGTGGATCTCAAGGCTGTACACCTCAAGCCCCGGGATCTCGGCCGCCGTCGACTGCACCCAGTGCAGCAGATTCTCCAGCGACTCATCGCGCACCTCGCGATACGTCAGCTTCTTCCGCTGCACGCCCAGCTTGCGATCCACCTGATCCGTCTGCTCCTGCGGCAGGAGCGTGCTGGCCGTCTTCAGCCCCGCCACCGTCGCCGCCTGCTGAATCTTCGAACGGATCTCCGTGATCGGTGCGCCCCATTTGGGTCGCCCCTCGGCCGCGGCCTTGGCCTCCAGCGCCTTGAGCTTGTTCGCCAGCTCCACAATCTGATCCGCCAGCCCGCGCTGCACGCTCAACTGCTCAAACGCCGCCGAACGCTCCGACCACGCATACGCCACCGCGCCGATTGCCACCAGCAGCAGCAGCGAGCTCAGCACCACCAGGTGCCGCGGGCGATTGGCCCGCTCGTGCCGCGCCGCGTCCGCCACCCGCGCGTCGTGCAGCTCCGCATCAACCATCAGGTTGCCGCCCGGCACAGCGCTCACGGCGTCGCTCCTTCCGCCGGTGCTGCCGCCGCAGGCTTGGCCGGCAGCGGCACCCATGTCCCGCTGAACCGGCAGCGCACGCGTGCATTCTCGCCCGCGCCCTCGTTCGTGTAGCTCTCGGTCCAGCGCAGGATCTGTGAGCCCGCGATCGAATCCAGCGCACGCCGCAGTTCTTCACCCTGCTCGACCGTCCTGACCTTCACCTCGACCACGACCTGTCCGCCGCTGGGGATCTGCAATGTGTTCAGTTCATACTCCGCATCGCCCAGCACGAACGACAGCGCTTCAAGCTGCTGCAGAATCGGCCGCGCGTTCTCCTTGGCCTCCGGCGGACGGAGTTCCTTGTCGCGCTTCATGTACTGCGTCCGCAGCTTGTCAAACTCGCCTCCCCGCGCGGCGAGCGCATCGGGAAAGACTTCCTTGAGCAGTTCGCGCCAGCGTTCTTCCTGCTTGATCGCCTCAGAGCGGGCCGCGCCGACGTTCGCGCCCAGCCGCCACGCCACCACGCCCAGCATCGCCGCCACGCCGATGATCGCCAGCGCGAGCCAGTGATGCATCCGCCGCTGCGCTCCGCCCGGGCGCGTCGCCAGCGACGCGAGCCCAGCCTGCGCCGACAGGGGCACGGCATCATCGAGCTTCTCCGCCAGTCGCGTCAGCGTCACACCCAGCGGATCCGCATGCACCGCCAGATCAACCACGCAGCGAGACGCCGCCGCGCCCAGCGCTTGACCGAACGCCGCCAGTTCGCCATCGGCCCCCTCGGGCGCGACCGCGACGACGCGCGAGGGCGTGCGTCCAAGCTGCACCGACCACGCCAGCCACTCGGTCGCGAGGCGCGCCGCCTCCGCCGCGCCGACAACGACAGACTCACCTTCTTTGGCCCGCGCCAGACGCATCGAGCCGCCCGCGAGCAGCGTGCCGCCCACCGACCAGCACCAGATCAGCCGCCCTTGCCCCTGATCGGCCGCCTGGTCCACCAGCACGACGCCCGTCGTCGGTGCATTCACCAAGTCAGCGTCATTCCCAGCAGCCGACGGCGTCTTCGCACTCGGATCCCACGCCATCGCCGCCGCATGCCACAGCGTCAGCACCGCATCAACCGACACGCCCTGCGTGTCCAGCCCATCAATAAACAGCCGCGCCGGCAGATCGCCGATCGCCAGCACCGGCATGCGTGCCGCCCGCGGCGTACCAGCATCCGCAGCACCGGGCTTCTTGCTCTTGGCTGGCTTGCTCTTGTCGTTCTTGCTGTTCGCGTCTGCTTCGGGCTCGTCCGCCAGCGCGGTCGCCGTGCCCAGCACGTGCACGCTCGCATCGAGCTCCGACCCCGCATACGCCGCCAGCGCCGACGACCCGCCGCGGCTGCTCGTCGAGAACGCCGCATCCGCTTCGGGTGTCGCCGGGCCCGAGCGTGCCAGCGAAGCAACCAGTTTGGCCTCGCGCGTCGGCGCGCTCATCCACGCGCACAACGCGCCGTCGACGTCAACGCACACCGCTGCCAGTCGCGTGTTCTCGCCCAGTCGCGTCGCGACCCACGCTGCGGCATCGCGCTCCGCCGTCACCGCCGCGCTGCCCGGACCGATGACCGCGCCCGGAGCCGCGTCAGGCACCGACCACGTTTCCGCGCTGCGCGGCCCGACCAGCCGCACGCGGCTCACCAGCCGACCGCGATCGCGTCGCAAAATGGCACACACGCGTGCACTCACCGGGGCGCGTCTCCCGGGTTCTGCTCGTTGGCCTCATTCTGCTGCTGCCCCGGCGCTTGCCGCGGCCCGCGCAACGCCGCACGCCGATCGCGCGCCTGGCGAATGCGATCACGCATGTTGTCATTCATCGGCTGGTCCGACGGCCCCGCCGCCTTGGGCGTCGCCGGCGCCGCCGCCGGGTTCACGATCGTCGTCACCGCGACCGCCGACTTGTTGGCTCGCTCGATCTTCTTGGGCTCCTTGCCGCCCTCGTCGATCTGCACCTCAAGATCCGTCACCTCGGCGATCTTGTGCTCATGCTTGGGCGGCAGTGTGTCCCCCGCGCCCAGAATCACCTGCTTGCCCGACACCACCAGCAACGCCAGTTTGCGTTGCCCGATGCCGATCGGCCCCAGATACTTGATCTCTTCCGTCGACGCTGTCGGCGTCGGCGTCGTTTCCGTCGGCGTCACCGCCACTTCGATCGGCTTGGGATGGTTTCCCAGTTGCCCCAGCCGCGCCGCGATGTCCGGCACTTCAACGCTCGGCGCCGCCGCAGGCGTTGCCGTCGCCGTCGTCGGCGTGCTCGGCGTGACAGTCGCGACCGGCTCGGGTGCCTTGGGCAGGCTCGCGCCGGGGAACCCCGCCACGCCCACGCCCGCACCAAGGACCAGCGCGGCCACCAACGTGACCTTCGCCGATGTCGTCCAAGATGCCACCTTCGCCCGATCCATCACCGCTCCATCTTCGCCAACATCCGCCCCACCGTCATCACCAGGGCGCGACCGTCTCCGCACCCGTGGCCCTCTGGCCATCGCGACGCCTCAATCGTTCGCCGCCCGGTCTCCCGAGTGTACTCGCCCGACGCGCGACAAGTTGCCGGCTCGCCAGCACCAGCGCCCGCCGCAGCACGCCCGCCCGAGCACGACCCCTGTGGTCTCACAGCCCCGCGGCTTCCATCCGCAGTTGCTGCTGGTCCTGCTTCTCCCACGTCAGGAAGACGCTCGACCGCGAGGAGGATTGCATCCCCGTCTGCGACGCGCCGCGGGCCGACGCCGAACGCACCGCCAGCACCGCCAAACCCTTGTACCGCGTCACCAGTTCGCCGGTTGAGCCGCCGCGCCGCACATCGATCACAATCTGCCACAGCGTCGGATCCGCCGTCAGATACCGCTGCAACTTGGCGCGGATCTCCGGCGAAACCTTCGCCTCGTTCGCCGCCTCCGACAGTTTCGTCGCTGTCAGGCTCGCCTCGTCGCGTGCCTTGAGCACCGCATCCACATACGCATCCGTGCCCTCGCCGCCGGTGGCCGCATCAACCACCGCGCGCAGCACCTCAGGCGTCGCCGTCGCCGCGCTCACCGCGATCGGCCCCTGCCCACGCATATACAGCGACTCCGCTGGCAACGCCGCGGCACGCAGCGACTCGAGAATCGCCTTGCCGTCGTCCATCGTTTGCCCGACATAGCCGGTGAACTCGTTGAGCACCGTTCCCTGCGCATCGAACATCGAGACCGACAGCGTCTGCATGCCGCGCCCGTCAAGCCCCGACGCCAGATCGATATCAAATGCCCGCCCGGTGACATCCAGCCGATCGCGCAGACCGGTGCGCGGGTTGCTCCCCAGCCACGCGTCAATCGCTTCCTTCACGCCGCGCGACGTGTGGTGCTCGTCATAGCCACTCACCTGCCGCCCGATCGTCAGCGTCTGCGCGCCCTGCCGCTCCAGCATCACCATGCCGACGATCGCGATGATCATCATCACGAGCAGCACCATCGGCAGCGCGAACGCCGAGCGCGTTGTGGGCGACACGGGCATCAGTTGCCTCCCCCGCCACCACCGCCACCACCACCGCCGCGCCGCGGGCGCGGCACGGTCCGAATCGTCGGCCCGCCGCTGTGGTCCTTCGTCGGCGGGCCGTTGCCCGCATTGCCGTTCCCACCACCACCGCCGCCACCACCGCGCGGTCCGCCGCCCCGCGGCCCACCGCCGCCGCCGCCGCCACCGCCGCCGCCCTCAGCCGGTCCGGTGTCAGCCTGCGAAACCGTGCTTCCGGTCTCCGCGCCGCTCGAATAGTCGATCTCAAACAGCCAATCGACGCTGATCCCCGCCCGCGTCTTCATCTCAAGCCGCATGTACGCGGGCAGATCGCGCGCCACGATGGCCGACAGCGCCGTCTGATTCTCGCCGTCGTTGAACGCCGTCCACTTGAACTCCGTAATCCGCGAGCACAGCCGCATCGGCGTCCCCAGCTTCGCCTCCGCCACCGCCGGATCCAAAAACTCCGTCAGCGTGTTGCCGTCGTTATCCAGCGGCGGCAGCGGCCGCCACCACATCTCCCAGTAGTTCCCCAGCCGATCCGACGCAGGCAAAAACTCAAACCGCCCGCGGGCCGCCTTGGGCAGGCTCTTGGTGTCGTTCTCGCTCGCCGTCGTCGTGTCGCTGCTCGTCGTCTCCAGCGCGACCTGATCCAGCACAGTCCTCGGCGTGCCGCTCGGCACCGGCGGACGACTGCACACCACTTCCAGCGTCTGCACCGCCGCCTGATTCGACCCCTGATTCCGCAGCGCGGCAATCACCGACGCCATCGCCGGGTCATCCGACACCCCAAGCACAAACCGCGGCGGAGGCAGCTTCCGCGTCGAGGTCTCGCTCCCCTCGCCGCTCGTGCCCGTCGATGTGTTGCCGCCAGAACTCCCCGACCCCGACGTCCCGCGCGACGTACTGCTCCGCGAACCGCTTCCGCTCGCAAGCTGAGCCGCGTCGTTGGGAAGTTGCACATCCGACATCACCAGCATCGTCAGCGAGCGCTGCACAATCCGCCGCGTCCGCTCGATGTCGTTCACCTCGCTGAAGCGCCGATCCATCGTCTGATCGGTCGTGAACATCGAGTTGATCACCGCCACGCCCGTGATCACCACCACCGCGCCGATGAACGTCGCGAGCGAAAGCTCCAGCAACGTAAAGCCGCGCCGCGCCCCACACGCCCCACACCCCGCCCGTTCCCGCAGCTCGCGCACCGTGGTTCTCACTTGCCACCCCCGCGATTGCCGCCCTGGCCACCTTGCCCGCTCTGCCCGCCGCTGCGTCCACCGCCCGACGACGGCACGCCGGTCATCTGCTCCATGAACTGGCGCCGACGCGTCTCATCGCCAAACAGACGCTGCATCGTGTCCGGATTGCGATTCACCACCGAGAGCGGATGGACCAGGCGGCACAGCGTGACCTCGGGCTGGCCCTGGCCCGGCGACAAATCGCCGCCCGATTCCTCGCTCAGCCACACGCGGATGCGCACGAGAATCGTCGAATCCAATCGCACGCCGCCCGACGCGGTTTGCGTGGTCGAGGCCGTGTCAGGCCGCGCCTCGCGAAACGCCACCGGATCCTTCGCCAGCGACCAGCGATACCGATCCGCGCCGTAGTCCAGCGGCGACGACGGATTGGGCATCGTGTTCTCGTCGTCCAGATACTGCAGGATCAGGCGATTGGCCAGTTCCGCCGCCGCCAGCGTCCGCTGCTCGCGGATCTGCATGCCGATGATCGACGCGCAGATCGACAACGCCGTCGCCGCCACCAGCGCCAGCAGAACCACGGCGAGGATTACCTCAAGCAGCGTCAAGCCGCGCCGCGAAACCAGTCTGTGACGCGAAAAGTTCATACAGGTCTGTCACACACTGCACACCGATAGACAACACACTCGTCGTCTCATGTCTTCGCGACTTGCTTCACGGCGAAGCCGTGAAGGTCAGTCGCCGGGGGTCGCCGCGCAGCGGCACCCCCGGGAAAGCCGACTCATCAACAGGATTGTCGAAGCTGGATCGTGCACCAATCGCCCGTTCGATGACTTCCTGACTCCGTGACTTCGTGACTCGGTGCCTTCTTGCCTTCCGGCCTTTCGCACTTCGTCTCTCCGTCTCTTCGTCTCTTCGTCTCTTCTCTTCCGCCCTCTCACTGCACCGGCGTTCCCGGCTGCGTGTCCATCGTCCAGACGTTGATGTCATCCGCCGTGCCCACCTGCTTGTCCTTGCCCGGGCTCAGCAGCCGATACGGCGCGTCGGGGCCTTCCGGCGTCGTCGGATCGAAGTAGAAGTCGCTCTTCCAGCCGTCCTTTGGCACCGGCGCGCTGATCAACTTCGCTGTCACCAGCGTTTGCAGGTTGGGCGGATAGACCGAGTTTGTCACGTAGTAGCTGTCAATGCTGGTCTTGAGGATCTTCAGGCTGGCCTTGCTCGACGTTGCCTTTGCCGCGTCCGTCTGACCCAGCAGATTCCACGCCGCCACCCCCATCAGGATGCCGATGATCGCCAGCACCAGCATCAGCTCAAGCAGGCTGAACGCGCGCCGGGCCGCGCCCGCAACCCCCGACCCAACACCGCGAACCATCGTCTTCGTCTTCATCGCACTCGCACTCCTGACACCGGCGGCATGCCGGGGGCTCGACTCGGGCTTGCTCTACTCGCGGCGGCACAACGCCGCCCACGCCGGTGCATTGTGCCCCGCACCGCACGTTTCTACCACTCCACCGCCGACCCGGTTCAGCACATTCGCATGAACCGCTCGGCATGGATCGCACCGAAGTGTAAGGCCCGTCCGGAAGCCCGCCCGGCACGCACCCCGAACAGACCCTCCCACGCAAAACGCCCGGGGCCAAGCCCCGGGCGTTGAACAAGCGTCATCGCTGTCGTTTCGGTCGCGGTCGCCCGCTCACTTCGGCATCGCGTGCTGGCCGCCCTGCTCGCCGCCATGTCCCCCGCCGTGCGCCCCGCCCTGTCCGCCCGCGGCAGGCGTGGGCACATCGCCGTGCTGCCCGCCCGGCACGTTCCCACTCCCCTGTGCCGCACTGCGGGTGTACTCGATCTTCATGCTCTCAAACTCTTTGCCGTCCTGGCCCACGTCATAGAAGCGCACGACATGGGCGTTTTCGTCCGTGATCTCGACAACCGAACGCAGTTTCTTGGTCTGGCCGCTCATCGGGTCGGTGCATGAGCCAGACATGTTGATCGTCTTGCCGTCGCTGCTCATCTCGCCCGTCTGCACCATCATGCCGCTGCCCATCGAATCGATCCACACCGACTCGATCTGCTTGGTCATGTTGTTGTAGCCCTCGATCAGCATGCCATCGAAGGGCTGACCCATCATCGTGCCCTTGAAGTGCGACTGCACAAACAGACCATTCATGATCACCTGGCGCGTCTCGCTGCCGTTCTCCGTCGCCCACGGCTGGTTCGGATCCATCCGCCACGACACCTTCGCATCCCACGCGCCCGCCGACTTGGCGAAGTGGGCGTGCGCCGGGCCCGGCGTCATGTACGCCTGCCACTTCTGCATCATCGCCGCCTCTTCCGGCGACATCTGCGGCACGCCGTGCCCCTGCGCGGGCGTCTGCCCATCGCCGTGCATGCCGTCAGGCTTCTGCGCTGCCGGCTGGGCCGCGGGCTGAGCGGCAGGTTGGGCAGCAGGCTTCGTCACCTGCGCCGGCTGAGCGGGCTTGGTCGCCTTCGACGGCTGTCCGTCCTGCGCCACCGCCAAACCAGCACACATGCACAGCATCGACGCCACCACCATCGAAGTCATTCCG
Source organism: Planctomycetota bacterium (assembly GCA_033763695.1). GTDB lineage: Bacteria > Planctomycetota > Phycisphaerae > Phycisphaerales > UBA1924 > JANRKB01. The sequence continues at coordinate 65,117 of JANRKB010000016.1, forward strand.
CGATTCATCGAAGAGCCTCCCCAAGATTGGGTTCATGTGCCGAGCCGCGGCCGCCACGCGCTGCCACCTCTCGGCGATGAATATGCAGCCTACCTCAGCATTCTGGGACGTGCAAGTCCGATGTTTTGACTTTGATTGGTTTTTGCCCTTTTTCTGCCCGGAGGCCACAAGCAAGGGCCTCCCGACCCTCGCTCCCGCGCACCAACTCCCAAGCCCGCCAAAGAAAAACCGCAGGACAGTGCCCTGCGGCTCTCAAAGCCTTCCTCAAAATCGCCCACTCACACCGCCGCGGGCTGGCCCGCCAAGCCGCGCAGGCTCGCCCGACGACGACGCGGCGTCTGCTCCGCCTCCTCCGCCGTCACAAAGCCCTCGCCGAAGCGGAACAGGCGGAACGAGTTCGCCACCACGAAGATGTCGCCGACGAAGTGGTACAGACCCGCCAGCGGCAGGGCCAGCGCACCCGTCTTGCCGAACGTGCCCGTCGCCGCCAGCGCAAGGCCCACCACCGCGATCACGATCGACACCGCGATGTTCTGCGCGATGATCGACCGCGAACGACGCGACAACTCAATCAGGAACGGGATGCGCGACAGATCGTCATTCATCAGCGCCACACCCGCCGAGTTGGCGGCAATATCGCTGCCCGACAGACCCATCGCCACACCGACATCAGCCTCAGCCAGCGAAGGACCGTCGTTGATGCCGTCGCCGACCATCAGCGTGCGGAAGCCCTGCTTGACCAGGCCGCGAATCTGCTCGTGCTTTTCTTCGGGCAGGCACTCGGCCTCCACCGAGTCGACGCCGACCGCGACGCCGACGCGCTTGGCGACGCTCATGCGATCGCCCGTAAAGATCGCAATCTGGCGCACGCCCAGTTCGCGCAGGCGGCTGATCACCGTCTTCACGTTGGGCCGCACTGTGTCTTCAAGGCCGACCGCACCGAGGTAGCGCCCGTCGCGCATCACATGCACGCCGGTCATGCCTTCGATCTTGCTCTCGACCTGCTCGACCTCGCCGCGGATCTCCGGGCGAAGTTCCATCAGCCACGAAGAGCGGCCGACGCACAGTTCGCCCATGCTCGTGCGGGCACGCACGCCGCGACCGTGGATTTCTTCGTAGTCATTGCTGCCGTCCACCTCGACACGGGCCGACTTGGCCGTCGTGAGGATCGACAGCGCCAGCGGGTGGTTGCTGTGCTGCTCGGCATTCGCCGCCGACTGCAGCAGTTCGACGCCCTCAACACCGCTCGCCGGAGCGAGCTTGGTCACCTGGAACTTGCCCGTCGTAATCGTGCCGGTCTTGTCCAGCACCACCGCGTTGATGTTCGCCGCCGCCTCAAGGTAGTTGGGCTGCTTCACCAAAATGCCCAGACGCGCCGCGGCCGCGAACGCCGCGAGCATCGCGCTCGGGCTGGCCAGCAAGAGCGCCGACGGACACGCCACCACCAGCACCGTCACCGCGTTTTCCGCGGCCTTGGCGCGGGTGTCCGCATCGCCCGACTGGCTCATCATGAACCACACCACCGCCGCCACGCTGATCACCACCGGCACAAAGAACCCGGCCACCTGCTCGATCAGCATCTGCCGCGGCGTGCGGCTCTGTTCCGCCTGAGCAATCAACTGCGTCACCTTGCCGATCGTCGTCTCCTGTCCGATCTGCGTGACGTTGATATCGATCGCGCCCGTCAGGTTGCTCGTACCCGCGTACACCGCGTCGCCGATGGTCGCCTCGACCGGGGCGGCTTCGCCTGTCAACGACGCCTGATTGATCGTCGATCGCCCGACGACGATCTTGCCGTCGACCGGCAGGTTCTCGCCGGGGCGGACGCGGACGATCTGGCCGACCTTGACCTCGGCGAGGGGCACATCGCGCTCCGTGCCGTTCTCAACGATGCGAGCGATATCCGGCGTCAGTTCAACCAGATCCGCAATGGCCCGCTGCGCGCCGCTGGCCGAGCGACGCACCATCTGGCCAAAGACGACGAGGATGAACGCGAGCCAGCCGGCGACTTCGTAGTTGCCGATGGCGATCGAGGCAATGATGGCCAGTGCCGCGAGAGAACTGGACGACACGCGGGCCGACCAGAGTTCGCGCCACGCCGCCGTGAACAGCGGGAAGCCCAGCACCACCGCGCCGACCATCGCAGGCAACTGCGCGATGGCCGACTCGGTCAGCCCGAGCAGGTTCATGATCGTGGTGCTCAGCACCAGCACGCCACCGACGAGGCAGAGCGTGATGTACCGCTCGATCTCGATCTCGTGGTGGCTGCAGCAGACGACCTGATCGGCGTCGGACGCGCCCATGCCGGGCGTCGCCGCGTGGGCGTGCGTGTGCCCGTGCGCGTGGTCGTGGGAATGGTCGTGGTGATGGTGGGAATGGTCGTGGCCTGACGCCATAAAGAAAGACTCCCAAGAACCGGATTGCCGTCGCCGCCTGAGATCACAGGCAGCGCGAAGGGACGGAGTTTAGGTGATCGCCACGCGTGCCGCGTGACGCGCCGACAATCTGCTGGCAGACTGCCCCGCGGCACACCGGACAAGCGAGTCGCCAAAGGCCCCCACGAGAACCGTGCGAGCGCAAGGCCTGCGCCGGGCCGCCATGGCCCGAACTCCGTACCATACGAGCGGTTCGGGGGAGCGGTTCGGGCCTGATCGGTCGGCTCAAGAGGCAAAGACAGTTCACCACAGAGGCACAGATACGCAGAGCAAGAAGATTTGGAGAGGAGAATGAGGCACACGAGTGCCGCAGGCAGGCGGCAGTTTGATCCCAACTGCCCAATGCCCGCTGCCTCTTTCCTAGTGCCAAGTGCCTAGTGCCTAGTACCTAGTGCCCAGTGCCTCTACTCACCCCATGTCCCCCCCCCATCACATCCACGACCCCGTCTACCCCGATCGACCAACCGTCGCCGTGCTGGGCGTCGGCCAGATGGGTCTGGTCTGTGCCGCGTTGCTCTCACAGCAAGACCCCGGCGCAAGCTCCGCCCTCGGCCGCCCCGTCAACGTCGTGATGTGGGGCCACAGCGCCGACGAAGTCGGGCAACTCGCCCAGACTCGCCGCTCGCCGCGCTTGCCCGGCTTTGAACTTCCGCCCGAAGTCCGCGTGGTGCTCAAGGAGCGCGACGCCATCAAGGACGCCTCGGTCATCGTCTCGGCGATCCCGGTGCAGTTCATCCGCGAGGTCTGGCTCAAGATCAAGCCGCACCTCCGCCCCGACGCCGGCGTCATCTCCGTCGCCAAGGGCCTCGAAGTCGGTACGCACCTGCGGCCCACCCAGATCATCGCCGACGCGCTCCGCGACAACCCCGACGCCAAGCCGCGCCCCTTGGGCTGCCTCTCCGGCCCCACCATCGCCGCCGAGCTGGCCCGCTGCCTGCCCGCCGCGATGATCGCCGCCAGCGATGACCCCGAGTTCGCCCGTCGCATCCAGCTTCTCTTCAACACCTCGTGGCTGCGCGTCTACACCAACCCCGACGTGCTCGGCGTCGAGCTCTCCGGCGCGATCAAAAACGTCATCGCCATCGCCGCCGGTGTCGTCGACGGCCTCAACGCCGGCAACAACGCCAAGAGCTCCCTGCTCGCCCGCGGCCTGGCTGAAATCGCCCGCCTCGGCGGCGCGATGGGCGCCAACCCCGAAACCTTCTTCGGCATCGCCGGCGTCGGCGACCTCGCCACCACGTGCTTCAGCCCCGAAGGCCGCAATCGCTCCTGCGGCGAGGCCATCGGCCGCGGCATCGCCGTCGACGAATACCTGCGCTCCACGCCCTTTGTCGTCGAAGGCGTGTCGACCGTCAAGGCCGTGCTCGACCTCGCCAAGAAGTACCGCGTCGAAATGCCCATCACCCAGGCTGTCCACGCCGTGCTCTTTGAAAACGTGGACCCGATCGAAGCCATCGGCAAACTCATGAGCCGCGAACCCAAGCCCGAGCGCGTCGGCTGACGCAACCCCCGCGGCACGCCAACCCCGCCGCGGCATCGAAACACGACAGCGAACAACCGCGACGGGCGCGTGCCCGCCGGCGACGAGAGACGATTGGAACCTCAAGCACAAAGGGATTGCCCCATGTCGAAACGGATGCAACTGGTCAGCGGCGTCGCCGGTGTCATGCTCAGCCTCGCGGGCCTCGCCCATGGCCAGGCCACGCCCGCCGCACAACCCAGCGTGCCTGTCGCCCAGCCTGTCGCGCCGGCCGCGGCCCCCAAGGCCACGCTAAACGTCGGCGACAAGGCCCCCGCCCTGACGATCGAGAAGTTCGTCAAGGGTGACCCGGTCACCGGCTTTGAGAAGGGCAAGGTCTACGTCGTTGAGTTCTGGGCCACGTGGTGCGGCCCGTGCCGCGCCAGCATGCCCCACCTGTCCAAACTCCAGAGCGAGTACAAGGACAAGGGCGTGACGATCATCGGCGTCACCAGCGAGGACCCGCGCAACTCGCTCGCCGACGTTGAGAAGATGGCCAACTCCAAGACCAAGGAAAAGACCGACACGATGGGTTACACCGTCGCGTGGGACAAGGGCCGCGAGACCAACAAGGCGTTCATGGACGCCGCGATGCAAAACGGCATCCCCACCTCGTTCGTCATCGACCAGACCGGCACGCTCGCCTGGGTCGGCCATCCGATGAAGCTCGATGAAGTCCTCAAGGACGTCGTCGCCGGCACGTGGGACATGGCCAAGGCCAAGGCCGAGTTCAAGAAGGACCTGCTCTCGGCTGAGGCCGAGATGGTCCCCGGCAACATCAAGAAGGCCCTCCGCAAGGGCGACGCCGCGGGCGCCACCACGCTCGCCAAGCAGGGCCTCGAAGGCCCGCTCGCCGACGAGCCTGAGTTCCTCAACGGCATCGCCTGGACAATCGTCGATCCGGGCAACAAGTTCGATCTCTCCAAGAACACCGAACTGCTCGACCTGGCCGTCAAGGCCGCGGCCAAGGCCAGCACGCTCACCAAGGACGCCGAGCCTGGCATCCTCGACACCTACGCCACCGCCCTCTTCGCCAAGGGTGACAAGGCCAAGGCCATCGAGATTCAGACCAAGGCCGTCGCCATCGCCAAGGACATCAAGGGACCCAGCGACGAACAACGCGCCGAGATGGTCAAGGAACTCTCCGAGCGCCTCGATCAGTTCAAGAACGCCAAGTAACCGCTGATCGCGTTCATCCTGTTGAACACTCTCGCGCCGGGCTTCCAACGAGGCCCGGCGTTTTCACGCCCGCACACACTCCACCTCGCGCAGCATCTTCACCTCGCTGCGATGCAGCCGATGCCACAGCATCGCCAGCGCGGCCCGCGCGCCCCACTCGCGCACCGCGCCGCGATCGCCCGCCATGTTGAAGCGCCGCGCCTCCGCGAACCCATCCTGCGAAGCCAGCCCGACCCAGACCGTGCCCACCGGCTTCTCAGGCGTGCCGCCGCCCGGACCGGCAACGCCCGTGATCGCCAACGCATGATGAACGCCCGCACGCTCCCATCCGCCCCGCGCCATCGCCATCGCGACCTCAGCGCTCACCGCGCCCGGAGCCGCCGCATTCTCACTGGACTTGAACAGCCCTTCAGCGACACCCACCTGCCGCTGCTTCATCTCGTTGCTGTACGTGATCCAGCCGCCGACGAACACATCCGACGCGCCCGGCACATCGGCGAGCATCGAACCCAGCATGCCGCCGGTACACGACTCCACCACGCTGACCCGCTCGCCGCGTGTGCGCAGCGCGTCGATCACCGCCTCCGCCAGCTTGTATCCGACCGGCCCCGGCCCCTCGGCAAAGACAAACCGCCCGACGCGCTCGCGCACCGTCGCACGCGTCCGCGCGATGATCGCGTCCGCCGTCGCGCCGTCCGCGTCGCCTTCGTATCGAATCCGCACGCTGACGATTCCGCCGCTCGCCGTCGTCCCCACCAGCGGCACGCTGTCGCGTTGCATCAACGCGCCCAGCGCCGTCGCCACATCCGACTCACCCAGACCGATCGTGTGCAGCGCCAGCGTCCGCACCGTCACGCTCGGCCGCAGCGCGGGCACCACGCTCGCGGCCCACATCGGGAACAGCTCCCGCGGCGGTCCGGGCAGGCAGAACACATCACACGCACGCTCACCAACACGCAGCGTCGTCAACAGCCCCGGCGCAGTGCCGTGCTTGTTCTCGATCGAACTGCCGCGCGATGGTCGCAGCGCCTGCACGTTGTTCAAGGGCGGCATCTCACGCCCGCGCCCGCGAAACCACGCCTTGATCTGCTCAAGCGCCACGCCATCCTCAACAAGCTCGTCCCCCGCGGCATCGGCCAGCGCATGCCGCGTCAGGTCGTCCGCCGTCGGCCCCAGCCCGCCCGAGCAGATGATCACGTCAACCTCACCCGCCAACCGACGAAACGCGCCCGCGATCGCCGCACGATCATCCGGCAACGTCACATGCTCGCGCGGCAGGATTCCTCGCTCCAGCAACTGCTGCGCAAGCCACTGGCTGTTGGTGTCCAGCGTCTGCCCCAGCGTCAGTTCGTCCCCCTGAGAGATGATGGCGGCGGTGCGATGCGGATGGCTCGAAGTCATGCGCAACGCTACACCGCGCACGCCGCGATATCCTGACGCAAGCCTCAACAGGAGCTTGCCATGCAGATTTCGCCCCGTCGGTCTTCGCTCGCGTCGCTTGGGTTGTCGATGCTGCTGGCAACGGTTGGTGCAAGCGCATGCTCGCTGTTGCTCATCAGCCTCGGCGGCTGCAAGGCCGCGGGCGATCTCTTCGCATCCCTCGACAAGCCCGCCGCACGCGTCACCGACGCGCGCCTCACCGGCCTCAACCTCGAGTCCGCCGCGCTCACCTTCGATGTCAAGATCAGCAACCCCTACGCCGTCGCCATCCCGCTCGCCAATCTCGACTACGCGCTCGCCAGCGGCGACAAGCCCATGCTCGCCGGCAAGGCCGCGCTCTCCGGCAGCGTGCCCGCCAAGGGCAGCACCAGTGTCGCCATCCCCGTCAGCGTCCGCTTCAGTGATGTCCTCAGCGCGCTCAGCGGCGTGCGCCCCGGCGCGATCGTCCCGTACAAGGCCGACCTCACCCTCAGCAGCGATGTCCCCGGCATCGGCCCGATCTCTCTCCCGATGAACCACGCCGGCGAACTTCCCATCCCCGCCGTCCCCGATGTCGAAGTCGCCGAAGTCTCATGGGACAAACTCGATCTCTCCGAGATCGCCGGCTCGATCGCGCTCAAGGTCACCAATCCCAATCAGTTCGACGTGGACCTCAGCAAACTCGGTTACGCGGTCAAGCTCGGCGGACGCGAGATCGCCAGCGGCAAGAGCGCATCGCGCGTCGGCCTCGGCGCGGGCAACGCCGCCACCGTCAAGATCCCCTTCAATCTCTCCGCCATGCAGGCTGGCCTCGCCGTGCTCGACATGGCCAAGAGCGCCAGCGCGTCCTACGACGTCCGCGGCGATCTGGAACTCAAGACCCGCTTCGGCGACCTCGCCTTCCCCTACAGCCGCTCGGGCAACACGACGCAAAAGCGCTGAATCACTCGACCGACCCCGTGGTCACGCCAGTCAACACACGCCCGACCAACTCATGCGCGATTGGGCCACGCCGGACTGCTCTCACGCAGATACACGCGCAGCTGCTCGCGCATCGCGCTCACTTCCGACTCCAGCCGGCGCAGCGCGGCATCGGGCCCCTGCGCCATCAGTTCACGCGAATCGATCGGCTCGCCATACATCACCGCCAGCCGCTGACCAAAGAACCGCGGCAGCTTGCGATGAATCGGCCACGCGTCAAAGACGCCCTCGACCGCCACCGGCACCACCGGGCAGTCCGCCCGCTTCACCAGCAGCGCAACGCCCCGCTTGAACTCATGCATCGCGCCGTCGGGCGTGCGCGATCCTTCAGGGAAGATCACCACCGCGTCGTCGGTCGCCAAGCGCCGCAGCACTTCCTTGATCGCGCCCGCATCGCCCGTGTCCTCGCGAATCGGCACTGAGTTGAGCGTTCGAATAAGCCACGCAAACGGCCCGAACGAGAACAACCCCGACTTGGCCACAAACGACACCTGCCGCGACTGGATCATCGACCCCACCAGCGGCGGGTCAAAGAACGACTGGTGGTTGGCCGCGATCAGCACCGCGCCCCGCGACGGCACCCGCTCGGGATGAAACGCCCGCACGCGATAGATCAGGATGAACACCAGCGCCGCAGCGTGATGACAGAACCAATACACCAGCGGCTGATACCACGGCTTGCGCGGCGCCGGCCCCGAGCGCGGCTCGGCCTGCCTCGTCGGCGTCATGGAATCCGACATCCTGTCGGCGTGTGCGGTCATGCGGGCTGAGGGTAGCCGCCGGGAGCCGTCGCGTATCGGACCTGAATGCCGTGGATCGGCCTGAGCGGGTGGCGTTCGGACGCGCCAATCGCCGGTTCGGACGCCGGATGCCACTCGGGGTGGACATCGGCCGCTGGCACGCCGATACTTCCATCCCCTACGGCGGTCGGCAGTTGGCCTTTGGCCGACACCGGGCGTTGCGGGGGGCCGCGGGTTTCTCCCGTCAGGCCACCTTAGCTCAGCGGTAGAGCGATGCTTTCGTAAAGCATAGGTCCAGGGTTCAAATCCCTGAGGTGGCTCTTTCTTGGTCGGTCGCGCGTTCGCAACGTCGCGCGTGGCCCCCGCCCACGCCGATAGACTGCTGCGTGTGACGGCCCCGACGCCCAACCAAACCCAGCCTCTGCCGCGCCCTCCCTCGCGCCCCGCGCGTCGGCCGCGCGATGCCGCACGCGGCGACATCGCCCCCGGGCTTTGGTCCGGCCCGCTGCTCATCTGGCTCCCCGTCCTGCTGCTCGCCGCACTCCTTCTCGTCGGTGCGGCACTCATCGCTCACGAACTGCGTCGCAGCGGCGAAGGCGGCGTCATCTCCATCGTCGGCGCGATGACCGGCTGCGTCGTGCTCGCCGCCATCTCCCTCATCGTCACCTACTTCGCGCGCCGCGAGTCCGTCCGCCTCGAGCAAGCCCAGCGCGAACTCCGCGAGAGCGAGGCCCGCTTCCGTGTCATCGCCGATCAAGCGCCCGTGCTCATCTGGGTCGGCGGCGCCGACGGCCGCCGCACCTACTTCAACGAACCGTGGCTTGAGTTCACCGGTCGCACCCTCGCCGAAGAAGTCGGCGACGGCTGGCAACAGCGCATCCACCCCGATGACGCCGAGCGCGTCCGCGGCACCACCGCCGCGGCCTTCGCACTCCGCGAGGCATATCAGACCCAATATCGCGTCCGCCGCAGCGACGGCGTCTATCGCTGGCTCCTCGACAGCGGCTCGCCGCGCTTCGATGAAACCGGCGCGTTCGTCGGCTACCTCGGCTCGTGCGTTGACATCACGACGCGCCGCGAAACAGAAGAAGCCCTGCGCTCCAGCGTCGAACAGCTCCGCCAGAGCACCGAACGCCAGATGGACCTGCTCTCCCGCGAGACCATGCTGCGCCGCGAACTCAACCATCGCGTCCGCAACAACCTCGCGGGCCTGCTCGGCCTCGTCAGCATCTACGAGCGCACCGGCCGCGACGGCCGCGACGTCGCCGACGCGATCCGCGGCAAGGTGCACGCCATGAAGGAAGTGCACGACCTGATCTCCGGTGCCGTCGGCGGCCCCATCCGCCTCGGCGAACTCATCGACCGCCTCGCCCTTCAGTTCGTCCCGCCCGAGCAGGAAGCGTGCTTCGTCGGCAACGGCGAGAACATCCAGGTCTCCGCCGCACAGGCCGGCGCACTGGCCATGATCATCCAGGAACTCTTCACCAACAGCCGCAAGCACGGCGTGCTCGCCAGCGGCAAAGGCAAAATCGCCGTCCAGTGGCGCAATCGCGGCGTCGATCTCGCCCCCGGCGCCTTCAGCATCCTGTGGCGCGAACGCGGCCAACCCGCCACGCCAACCCTCACGCCCTCGCAGCGCCGCGATGGCGGCGGCGTCGGACTCCGACTCGTCCAAGGCCTCGCCCAGAGCGAGCTCCGTGGCTCCTTCGACCATCGCGTCATCGAGACCGACACGCCCCACGGCAAAGAACGCGGCGTCGATTGCACCATCGTCGTCGGCACCAGCGACGCAGAACCAAGCCTGCCGTCGCGCTCAAGCCATGCGCAGCACGACCCGCAAAGCGATTCCGAACCCGCTGGCGCAACCTGATCTCGCGTTGAGGGTGCTTCTTGGTGGCCCGGATCTCCGAGCCGGGCCGTTGAAAACGACCCGTCATGCACGAAGTCACGACACGCCGAATCTCACACCGCGACTTCCATCAACCAGTCAGCGTTTCGCGCAACCCTCAAAGCCTCAGCGTGTACCAGCGCGTATCGCGCTCAAGCACCCATCCGCGTGCTTCATACAGCGCCTGCGCCCCGCTGTTGGCGTGCTGCGTCTCCAGCGCAATCGCCGCGGCTCCAAATGCCCGCGCGTGCTCTTCCGCCGCCGCCATCAGCGCATCCGCGACGCCCATCCGCCGCGCCGCCTTCGCGACGAACAAGTCGTTCAGAATCCACATCCGTCGCATCCCGACGCTCGTAAACATCGGATAGAGCTGCACAAACCCGACGACGTTCGGTTCATCTTCCGCGCCCGAGCCTTCCTGTTCATCCGGCCCGAGCACGGCCATGAAGATCACCGACTCGCGCCGCTCCAGCCGCTCGCGCACAAACGCCTCCGCACCCGCCAGATCCGACGGTTGGGCGTAAAACTGCCGATAGGCATCAAACAGCGGCGCAATGAGCGGAGCGTGTCGCACCTCGGCACGCCGAATGTCAAACGATGGTGGCATGGCACAGATCCTAACGCATCGCTCCGCGTGCCCGTTCCTGCAAGACAAAGAACGCATCTCGCTCTGAACGAGCCCGAAGCGCAAGCGAGGGCTTCTGCGCCCAACCGGACATCAGCAATCGTTCAACGTTTCAAAGTTCAAGGTTTCAAAACGCCGTTGCTCGCCCCCTCCGCATCCCACTCTCACGCGGGCGACTCGGCGTGCGAACAATACAGATCACCGGTCCGCGGCCGGCATCTTTCGCCCTTCGTCGAGGAATCCTTCAAGGACTTTCCATGACCGTTCCCCCACACGCCAACGCTTCGCCCACGCCTGACAAGAACGCCAAGCCCGCCGCGGTGCCCGCCAAGCCCCAGCGCGTCCTCGTCGCCGACGACGAACACCTCATCGCCACCGACGTCTCCCTCATGCTCGGCTCGCTGGGCTACAGCGTCGTCGGCCCCGCGACCGACGGCGAAGCCGCCGTCCACCTCGCCGAAGTCGGCTCGCCCGACCTCGCACTGCTCGACATCCGTATGCCCAAGCGCGACGGCCTGAGCGCAGCCAAAGAGATCTTCGGCAACTTCGGCATCCCCGTCATCATCCTCTCGGCCTACTCCGACACCGAGATGGTCACCGCCGCCGTCGACTCGGGCGTCTTTGGCTACCTCATCAAGCCCGTCCGCGAAGACCAACTCCGCGTCAGCATCGACGTCGCGTGGCAGCGTTATCGCGATCTCATCAACACCCGCGCCGAGACCGACGACCTCCGCCGCAAGCTCGAAGAACGCAAAATCGTCGAGCAGGCCAAGTGGCAACTGGTCAGCAAGAAATCCATCAGCGAGCCAGAAGCGATGAAGCTGCTGCAGAAGACCGCACGCGATCGCCGCACGCCCCTCGTCCAGATCGCGCAAGGCGTACTCGACGCGAGCGTCGGGTTGTAAGCGGAAAGAGGGGGCATTCGGCATTCGGCATTCGGCATTCGGCATTCGGCGCGCGCACGCTCGCGATCGGGCTCCAGTCTGATGTCTCATGTCTGATGTCTCATGTCTGGTGTTTCGGCCTTCCGTACTTCGTCTCTCCGTCTCTTCTTCTCTTCGTCTCTTCTTCCTCATGCCCCCCCTCTCCGTCGCCATCATCTGCAAGAACAGCCAGCGCACCATCGGCCCAGTGCTCGAGAGCGTGCGCCCGCTCGTGCATGACGGCGGCGAGATCGTCGCCGTCGACTCCGGCTCCACCGACTCCACCATCGCTCTCCTCCAGCAAGCCGGCGCACGCATCATCCACACGCAGTGGCGCGGCCACATCGCCACCAAGCAGATGGCCATGGACGCTTGCGAGCGCGACTGGATTCTCAGCCTCGACAGCGACGAACCCGTCATGCCCGACCTCCGCGATGCGATCCTCGCCGCACTCGCCCGCCCGCAGTTCGACGGCTATCGCGTCAATCGCAAGGTCTGGTACAAGGGCCGCCCGCTCAATCACGCGTGGCAGCCCGAGTGGCGACTCCGACTCGTCCGCCGCGGCAAGGCCCGCTGGGGCGGCATCGACCCGCACGACAAACTCGAGCTCATCGATCGCGGCCCGACCGGTGACCTCGCCGGCACACTTCGCCACGATTCATTCGAGTCGTTCATCGAGCACATGGGCCGCCAAGCCAACTACGCCCGCATCAGTGCCCAAGGCCTCGCCGCACGAGGCCAGCGCGGCAGCATCCTGCGCCTTCTCACCTCTCCCTTCGGCGCGTTTGCAAAGCAGCTCATCATCAAGCAGGCGTGGCGCGACGGCATTCCCGGCTGGCTCGCCGCCGCCACCGCCGCCGCCGGCGCACTCATGAAGCACGCCGCACTCCTCGAACTCACCCGCACGGACGCACAGTCGTGAATCGCGCCCACAGCGCATCATCGCCCGGTGGCTTCCGCATTCTGCGGCTTGATGAGCGCGAACAACCCCGCCGCCATCACTGGCTCTACGCCCTCGCGCCGCTTCTTCCTGCCGCGCCGTCCGATGCCACCCTCTACAAGCGCGACCAGCGCTCGATCGTCTTCGCCGCCCGCGTGCTCGGGCGCGACCTCATCGTCAAGCGTCACCGCCTCACGCCCCACGATCATCTCCGCCTCCTCTTCGGCTCCGGGCGCGGCCTCGGCCAATGGCGCGGCACGCGCCTGCTCACCCACGGCCTCCGCCCCATCCGCGCCGCCCGCGCGCTCCTCGTCGCCGCCACCAGCAAAGCCGAAGTCCTCGTGCTCGAACACATCCCCGGCCCCACGCTGCTCGAAGTTCTTGCCGGTCGTTCGTCTCACACGCCGCACCAGCGCCATGCGCTCGCGTTCGCCGTTGGCGCGCAAATCGCGCAGATCGCCGCCGACGGACTTCGCAACCGCGATCACAAACCCTCGAACCTGATCGCCGCTGACGCTGGACCAACGGTCATCGACGCCGTCGGCGTGCGCCGCCATCGCGGCGGACCCGAAGCCGTCGACGCCGCAATCGTCGAGATGTGCGTCTGCCTCATGCTCGAACCCATCGGCTGCGCCTGCCGCCCTTCCGCGGCCGACATCCGCCGCGTCTTGATCGGCGCATGGTCGGGTCTGCAGCAGCGCGGCCTGTGCCCGCCGATGCCGCGTCATCGCTGGTGCAACCAAGTCGCACAGCGCGTCGAGGCGGCGATCGCCTCGCACGGCGACCCGACGCCGGCCATCAACCCGCTTGCGCGTGCGGCGCCGGGCGGCTAATCTAGACCCACCTCTATGGCCACCAAAGCTGCACCAACCAAGCCCAAGGCCGCCGCGCGCGCTCATCACGAGCCCGACCATCGCGTGCCCGCCGAGCCCGGCAAGCCCGAAGCCCGCGTCTGGATCGGCGACTGCCGCGAGCGTCTCCGCGATCTGCCCGAGATCCGCGAACATCGCGTCGATCTTGTCTTCGCCGATCCGCCCTTCAACTGGAATCGCGCGTACGACCAGTGGAAGGACAACATGCCGCGCGAGGACTACTTGCAGTTCACCCGCGAATGGCTCGACATCTGCGTCGGCGGCCTGCGCCCGGGCGGCGCGATCTGGGTCAACATCCCCGACGACACCTGCGCCGAGATCGTCATGCATCTCAAAGGCCGCGGCCTTGAGATGGAGAACTGGTGCATCTGGCACTACCGCTTCGGCCAGAACACCACGCAGCGCTTCATCAACAGCAAGGTCCACGCTCTCTACTTCGTCAAGCCTGAAGACGCGACCATCAAAACCAGCCGCCCACGCACCTGGAACCCCGGCGAAGTCCTCGAACTCTCCGATCGCGCCACCACCTACTTCGACCCGCGCACGCTCAGCAAGAAGGACGGCATGCCCGCCGGCAAACGCGTCCCCATGGACGTCTGGTACGGCCCATACTGGGGCCGCGTCCAAGGCAACAACAAAGAACGCCGCGGCTATCACGACAACCAACTCCCCGAGGCCTATCTCGAACGCGTCATCCGCGCGACGTCAAACCCCGGCGAGCTTGTCCTGGATCCATTCCTTGGCAGCGGCACCACCGGCGTCATGGCCCGCGCTCTCAACCGCCGCTTCATCGGCACCGAGTTCAGCGCGGCCAACGCCGACAGCGCCGTCGCCCGCATCAAACTCGGCCCCGTCCGCCCCGTTTCCGCCGAGCCGGTCGCAACCTCCAGCGCGATCTTCAACGCCCGCAGCGCAAGCCGCAAGGCGATCGCCGCGTTCGACGAAGTGCACGCGCCCGCCGCGCCCAAACTCTCGCCCAAACCACGCCGCGAACGCGCGATCTGACGCTTGCATCATCGCGCCGTCGCGTTCTCAACGTCTCTGACACACCGGGCAGAACACGGTTGTTCGCTGCGCCACGGTCGTGTTCTTGAGCACCGCGCCGCAGCGCACGCACGCCGCCCCACCGCGTCCATACGCCTTGTGCGCCGCCTGCGCCCGCCCCGGCGCGCCACTCGCATCGCGATAGTCGCGCAGTGTTGAACCGCCGTCGCGCACCGCCGCCGCCAGGATCGCACGAATCGCCGCGCTCAACCGCTCGACGCTCTCGCGCGTCAGCCGCGTGCCGAACTTCCGCGGATGAATCTGCGTCTCAAACAGAGCCTCATCCGCATAGATGTTGCCCACGCCCGCCACGATCGACTGATCAAGCAACGCGGCCTTCACCGCACGCCGCGCCACACGCAGTTCGCGCCACAACTCTTCACCCGTCACCGTCAACCCATCCGGCCCAAGCCGACGCACAAACCGCTCGTCGATCTCAGCCTCCGACGCCGCACACCACACGCCGCCGAACCGCCGCGGATCGCGAAACAACCATCGCGTGCCGTCGTCGAGCGTCCACGCGACATGCACATGCGACGCCGGCCCGTCGAATGCCGGATCAATCGCCGCGCCCGGCGCGACAATCCGCATCTCGCCGCTCATCCCCAGGTGCATCGCCATCGCGCGCCCGTCCGCCGCCAGCGCCCACATCAGTTTGCCGCGTCGCTTGATGCCCGTGATGGTCCCATCCAGCAACAGCTCGCGCGCTGTCGCCGCCCGATCGCCGCGCCCGAGCGCATAGTCGCGCCGACCGCTGCGCACCTCCACCACCCGCCGCCCCACGACATGCGGCACGAGCGTCAATCGCGTCGATTCCACTTCCGGCAGTTCGGGCATGGCTCTCTCAGTTCCTCACCAAACACCGATTATCGCCCGTTCATCCTTCTGTTTCGCGCTGCCCCCAGGCACAACCTGCGCTCGCTCACACACCCCGCCGCCCCAACGCCCAAACCCCCGCAGATCTCTTGCGTTCCCCGCCGATTTTGGTATTTTGAGACCAGCTCGTCCCTGGGAGGGGACGGTGGTGGCTCTCGGGCTTCGGGAGGGATTATGAGCAACGGCGCTGTTGTCAGTTCGCACTATCAGGGCGAGGCAGGCAAGGAATATGTCCGCCAGCGCCAGCACAGCCCCGGCTGGCCCGGCTACGCCATCAATCTCGCCTCCTTCCAACCCTACCTCAGTCGCACGCAGACCGTGCTCGACTTCGGCTGCGGCAACGGCGGCATGCTCCGCCTTCTCCCGCCGCTCGTCGCGCGCGCCGACGGCCTTGAAGTCAACCCCGCCGCCCGCGAACTCGCGCTCCAAACCGGCCAGAAGGTCTACGCCACGCTCGAAGAGCTCCCAACCGAACCGACCTACGACGTCGTCGTCAGCAACCACGTGCTCGAGCACGTCCGCGACGTCTGCGCCACGCTCGATCGCGTCCGCCGATGTATCAAGCCCGGCGGCAAGATCGTCATCAAGCTCCCCCTCGACGATTGGCGCGCCGGCCATCAGCGCCGCTGGGGCCGCGGCGACACCGACTATCACATCCAAACCTGGACGCCCCGCCTCTTCGCCAACGTGCTCTATGAAACCGGCTTCGATGTCACCGAATGCCGCGTTATGACCTACACGTGGCACCCCAAGCTCTTCTGGTCCATCAAGCTCGGCATCTCGCCCTTTGTCTTCTGGGCCTTCGCCGTCATCAAGAATCGCCGCCAGTTGTTCGCCGTCGCGACCAACCCCGGCTGACAACCGCCCGTCCGCGACCGGCCAAAACGAGCGAGGTTTCTCAACAAGCCCGACGCACGAGCGACGGCCTCTGCTGCTGCGGGCTGTGTGAATCGACCTCGCCGTTCGAGCGTGCCCGCACCCCGACGCCGCCGTGTGGCCCAGCCGCCGCGGCCCTACACTCACGCCGCGTGTCTCTCCTCGAAGCCAACCAGTTGCGCAAGTCGTTCGCCGACCGCGTCGTGGTCGACGGCGTTTCCTTCCACGTCGAACGCGCCGAGGTCGTCGGCCTCCTGGGCCGCAACGGCGCAGGCAAGACCACGTCCTTCCGCATGACCATCGGCATGATCGACGCCGACGGCGGCACCGTTCACTTCGACGGCAAGGACATCAGCCACCTCCCGATGTACCGCCGCGCCCGCCGCGGCATGGGCTACCTCAGCCAGGAACCCAGCATCTTCGGGCGCATGTCCTGCGAGGAGAACCTCCTCGCCATCCTCGAAACCCAGGGCCTCCGCCGCGCCGACCGCCTCCGCCGCGCCGCCGAACTGCTCGCCGAGTTCGGCCTCACGCACAAGGCCAAGCACCTCGCCCGCACCTGCAGCGGTGGCGAACGCCGCAAACTCGAGATCGCCCGCTCCCTCGTCACCAGCCCGCGCCTCGTCCTGCTCGACGAACCCTTCAGCGGCGTTGATCCCATCGCCGTCGAAGACCTGCAGCGCGAGATTCGCGCCCTGGCCGATCGCGGCATCGCCTTCCTCATCACCGACCACAACGTGCAGCAGACCCTGCGTGTCTGCGATCGTGCCTACATCATCGACGCGGGACGCAAGTTCGCCGAAGGCACGCCCCGCGACCTCATCAACGACGAACGTGTCAAGCGCGTCTACCTCGGCTCGCTCTTCCGCGGCGACGAGTTCGACGATCTGCCCTCCGCCCGCGTCGGCGCCATCGGCCCCGGAGCCATGCGATGAACAACCTCGGGACTCGACACGCCGCCGTGCTCGCCGGCGCATGCGTTCTCGCGTGCGTCTCCGGCTGCATCGAGCGTCGCATCTACATCACGTCCGAACCACCCGGCGCGACCGTCTGGGTCAATGACGTCGAAGCCGGCCGCACGCCCACCAGCGTGAAGTTCACCTACTTCGGCAACTACGACGTGCGTCTGCGCAAGGGCGGCTTCGAACCGCTCATCACCAAGGGTTCGGCCAACCCACCCGTGTACGAGTTCCCCGGCCCCGATCTGCTCGCCTCCGCCGTGCCCGCGCGCATCAAGACCGACGTGAAGTGGCACTACGTCCTCGCCCCCAAAGCCGAGAGCATCGGCACCCAGAGCGAGTTCGAGTCCGGCCTGATGAAGCGTGCCAGCACCCTGCGGGCCCAGATCCCGCCAGCAATTCCGACCGACGCCGCGGCGAGCACGACCAGCGACACCAAGTAACGCCCGCCTTCAGCCGCTGCGTTTCACACCTTCTCCACGCCCAGCGGCGACCGCTTCGGCTCGCCGTCACGCCGCGGATAGTCCCGTGGCGTTGCGCTCGTCTTGTTCAGCACCACGATCCGCCCCGTCGGCGTCGGCAGCGTCGTCGCATGCGTCGCCTTAAGCAGGTGCAACGCGCGGCTCGCCTCTTCCAACTCCGCCTCCGCCTGCTCGCCCTTGATGAGCAGCACCAGCCCGCCCACCTTCGCGAACGGCACCGTGATCTCCGCCAGCGTCGCCAGCCGCCCCACCGCTCGCGCGGTCACCGCGTCATACGCCTCGCGATGCGCACCCACACGCACATTGCTTCCATCCGACTGCCCGGTCTTCACGCCGCGATCGTGCCCCAGCCGCTCCGCGCGATCATGAATCACCGTCAGATTCTTCAGCCCCAGCGCCTCGCCCGTCGCACGCAGGAACTCCACCTTCTTCCCCGTCGCTTCCAGCAGCGTCACGCTCAAATGCGGCATGCAGATCGCCACCGGCAAACCCGGCAAACCACCGCCCGAGCCGACATCCAGCACCCGCGCGCCCTCCCCCAACTCCGACAACGGCCCGATCAACGTGAGCGAATCGAAGATGTGCTTGCGCCACGCCTCCGCCGCATCGCGGATCGCCGTCAGGTTGAACGCCTCATTCGCATGCAGCATCCGCGCCAGGTACAGCCCCAGCCGCTCCACATCCCCGCCCTCAAACTCCACCCCGATCTCCGCACACTGGGCCACAAAATCTTCCGGCGGCGTCAGCGGCACGGTCGGCGCCGGCGTCAGCACCTTCGGTGCCTGCAGCGGGCCTTTGGACACAGGTTCGGAATGCGCGCGCGCTGCACCCACCTCATCACGCGCACGCCGCGCCGTCACTGGCGCAGGCTTGGGACCAGACTTGGCCGCAAACTTGGGCCCAGCGTCGCTCTTCATCGGCGGCTTGCCCGTCGCCCGCGGCACGCCGCTCTTGGCTCTTCCGCCGCCGGGCTTGCCGCGTCCACGTGCGCCATCTCCGCCGCCACGCCCTGATCTTGATTGCATGCGACTCTCGGTCCTTCCTCACCTGCGATCCGCCCGCGCTCTGCACGCCAGCGATTCTGAACTCTGCTTACGACGCTCGCGCCAGCAACATCTCAGCGATCTGCACGGCATTCAGCGCCGCACCCTTCCTGAGCTGATCGCCGCAAATGAACAAATCAAACCCGCGCGTCGGCCCGTCGGGGTTCACACCCTGCTCAAGCTGCGACAAATCCGCCCGCAGTCGACCGATCAGCACATCATCCCCGCCGCTGGCCTTCAGCGGCGTCGGGAACTTGTTGTTCGCGCGATCATCGATCACCTTGACGCCCGCCGCATTCTCCAGCGCCGCACGCACTTCGCCCAGCGTCGCCGCCCGCGACAGCGTCACATTCACGCTCTCGGCATGGGCCCGCAGCACGGGCACGCGGATGCACGTCGGGCTGATCCGCACGCTCGCATCGCTCCAGATCTTGTGCGTCTCGTGGATGACCTTGCTCTCTTCCACGTTGAGCCCCGTCACCGGATCAATCGCCGTGTTGTGGCTGAAGAGGTTGAACGCATACGGCTCGGGGAACATGCCCGGCACCACCTCTCGCCCGTGCAGCGCGGCATCCGTCTGGCTCAGCAGCTCGTCCATGCCCTTGGCTCCCGCGCCCGACGCCGCCTGATACGTCGACACCACGGCGCGCGACACGCCAAACGCCCGCCGCAGCGGCGTGAGCGCCATCAGCAGAATGATCGTCGTGCAGTTGGGGTTCGCGATGATCCCCGCGCCATTGCCACGCGGCCCGATCTTCATCGGCATCGCGTCCGGATTCACCTCCGGGATCACCAGCGGCACGCCCTGCGTCATGCGAAACGCCGACGAGTTGTCCACCACGCTCGCGCCCGCTGCCGTCGCGATCGGACCAAACTCCTTGCTGATCGACCCGCCCGCACTGAACAGCGCGATGTCGATCCCCTTGAAAGACTCGGGCGTCAACGGCTCGACGGGCAACTGTGACCCCGCAAACGGAAGCTTCTTCCCCGCCGAACGCGGCGACGCCAGCAACCGCAGCGATGCAAGCGGAAAACGCCGCTGCTCCAGGATGTGCAGGAACTCAACACCGACCGCACCGGTCGCACCGACAATCGCAACGTGGGGAAGAGAAGACGACATGGGCCAAGGGTAGGAGTCCGAACTTCACCAGCCCGCCGTGCCACCGATGTCCTCGTCTTCGAGGGCATCGAGCTCTCTCTTCAGCGACACACCTGCTTCATCGACTCACCGCACTCGCGTGGTCCTCGTCACGCGTCGACCTCCTCCACCTTCTCGCCGCCCCGCGGGGAGAAGTCCCGGCGCAGCCGAGGATGAGGGTTTCCGTGCCACGATCATCCGCTGTCCTGAGCGGCTGATCGTGCGATCTCGTGCTCCGTCGCATCGCCACGAGTCTCCCGTGCCACCGATGTCCGAGTCCCCGAGGACATCGATGCCGCTTTCACCTTCGCGCGCGCCCCTCGCTCCCGACTCGTCGCACGCCTCCCTGCTCCACTTTCTCCCCGCCCCGCGGGGAGAAGGTCCGGCGAAGCCGGGGACGAGGGGTTCTTCTGTGCCATCGATGTCTGAGTCCCCGAGGACATCGATGCCGCTTTCATGTGCACACACCCTCTCGCCACCACCTCTCATGTCTCATGTCTCATGTCTCACCTCTCACGTCTTCGCATTCAGAGGCCCGAAGGGCCGCCAGTTCCAAGCCCGGGGCGTCAGCCCCGGGGAAGCGCAGACAACAACCCCCGAGCCGCGACGCGGCGACACACACAAACCACAACAACGCGTGCCATCGACGTCCTCATCTTCGACGACATCGACACCACAGAGACGCATGACGCGAACTCGCGTCAGGAGCCGCGGCGTTTGACGCTGAGTTTGACGCTGCGGTTGTCGGCTTCGACCTTGAGCGACGAGGGGAGGTCGCTGAAGATGACTTCCTTGCTGGTGATGCCGCGTTCGAGTTCTTCGAAGCTGAGCGGAAGTGTGGCGGTGATCTTGATCTCGCCGCGTTTGACCTGATCGATGAGATCGGCAGGGCCGCTGACGCGGACGTTGGAGACGAAGCGGTCTTGCTCGGGGATCGTGATATCCCAGCGGGCGAGCTCGATGGGAGCGACGCGAACCTGAACGGGCACGCTCGCAAGCTCGGTGGTAGCGCTGCGGGCGCGGAGGGTGAGCGCGACCTGCGCCGTGGCGGGTTCGAGGCGGGTGGCGGCGGCGTCGGGATGAGTGCCGGGTCGCGCGTCACTCAGTTCAAGGCGGACGTTCGAAATCACTTCCCGACGGCCGGGGACCAGGCGGGCGAGCGTGTCGGCATCGATGCGGGCGGTGAGGGTCGCGCCGGCGGGAATGGCGTCCGCGACATGGCGCGGCATGGTCATGACGGCGGCCGCGGGGCGGACTTCCGGCGGGCCTTCGAGCTCGGCGTTGGCCGCGACAACGATCTTGAACTCGCGGCTGACAATCTCATCAACGCGGATGCGGATGGAAGCGGGCTCGCAGCGGGTGATCGAGATGCCGCGGCCGGTGAGATCGGGGATCGCGGCGAGCGTTTGGCGAAGGTCGATGGTGTATTCGCCCGGCTCGGCGGGGATACCCGCTTGGCCGGGGGCCAGACGCACGGGGCGGAGGGCCAGCGCCTGGATGTTGTCCATGCGGCCTGCCGCACCGCTGAGTTCGAGCGTGACGCCCGAGGACCAGCCGGCTTCGTCCTGCGGACGCGCGATGCGCTGGCCGGTGGCGTCGGCGATGAGCTGGAGTTCAAGGCGCACGTCGCTGGTGCGGAGCGTCTCGGACTCGGCGAAGATCCACACGAGGGCCGTGATGATGGTCACAAGCAGGATGTTCTTGATCGTGGGCATTGGTGTGAGTGGAAGTGGCAGAGTGGCAGAGTGGCAGAGTAAAGAGCTTCTCATCTTCCGCATCAAATTGACTTGGCACCGCCGACCCGCTGGCCAGCCGCCGTTCTCGCTTCTCCTGACTCCGTGACTCCGTGACTCCTGACTTCGTGACTTCTGCGTTTCGCACTCCGTCTCTTCGTCTCTCGATCTCTTCGTCTCTTTCGCTAGCCGCGCGGTCGCTCTGGTCGATCCGCCATTTCGATCGGGCCATCGTCGACGACGCGGAGTTCCAAGCCTGCTTGGGTTTCGCCCGAGGCGGCAGCACCGGCGGAGGAATCGCGGGCCGCTTCGGCGGGCGATTCGGACGTCAGCTCCGGCGCGAGTTCGACGACGGGCAGCCCCATCAGGGACTGGCCCGACTCGGCCTCGGCGGCGGTGGTTGCGGGCGGGGTCTTGGCGGCGTTGCGAGTGACGCGGGCGTGCTTTTGCAGGCGACGGCGGAGCTCTTGCTCGAAGTCGTCGGGCGTCATGCCCGCCGTGAGGTTGCCGCGTTCGGCCAGACGGATGCGGCCCGTCTCCTCGCTGACGACGATCACGAGTGCGTCGCACTCTTTGCTCAGGCCGACGGCGGCGCGATGGCGCGAGCCCAGGCTGGGATCGGGCATGTCGGCGGGGTCGGCAAGGGGAAGTTGAACACCCGCGGCAGTAACGACCTTGCCCTTGACGATGACGGCGAGGTCATGGAGGGCTGATCCGGGGAAGAAGATGGTCTGGAGCAGGCGCGCAGTGAGTGTGGCGTTGATGACGGTGCCGCCTTCGGCCAAACCGCCGAGGCCGACCTGACGCTCAAGCACGATGATCGCGCCGAACTTGGACTTGCTGAAGTAGCGGCAGGCGTCCGTGAGTTCATCGACGATGATGCTGATGTCGCTGGGCCCGCCCCGGAACAGCGGGGCCTCGCCGAGGCGCACAAGTGCGCGGCGGAGTTCAGGCTGGAAGATGACGATGAGGCCGACCGCAACAAGCGCCAGGAAGCGGTCGTAGAGAATGCCCAGGCGGTGAAAGGTCTGTGCGCCGGCGAGCACGCGCGAGAAGACCGTGGCGATGATGAGCAGCAGCAGCAGGCCCTTAAGCGCGCCCGCGGCACGCGTGCCTTGCACGAAACGGACGATGGCCCAGACCACGATCCAGATGATCGCGAACTCGACGGCGACTTCCCAGACGGGGTAACTACCCACGCGCTGGAGGAAGTCGTTCAGTCTGGGAAGGAGCGTTGAGAACATGAAGAACTCATGGTACCCGATGGGCCGCGGGGACGAGAGGTGCCTGAGGGTGAACGTGTGAGCGAGATAAACCCGGCAGCACTGCTACGCGGTGCCGTCCGCTTGGCGGCGGTGGTCGAGGGGTGCGGCTGCGCCGCCACCCCTCGCTACTCACCTGCACGGCTTCGCCGTGCGTCGCGTTCTTGCACTGCACTGTTCTATTGGACGTCGGGTTCGTGTGCTTCACCGCGCAGCGGTGGAGGCAAGTAGCGTCGGGTCGTCGCGCAGCGACACCCGACGAACAATCGCGACGATGATCCAGCACCGCGCCGCGGTGCGGCCTGTTGCGCCCGCCGTTCTTGAGCAGCATGCGACACAATGTAAGGTCAGTGGTTGACCGTGCACGAGGGGGCAGCCGCGCCGCGATACCTCGCGACTCACCTGCAAGGCTTCGCCGTGCAACGCGAGAGGAGACGGGCGGTGCGTGTGCAGAGCGACGCGGCGGTGCGAGCCAGAGGCGTACGGGTCAGTGCGACGGTTAGGAGAGGCTGTCGGCGATCGGGAACCCCCAGCAGCCGCTACGCTTGGCAGCATGGCGAGGAAGATTGTTGAGTTTGTGAGCACGCCCAACCCCAACGCGATGAAGTGCGTGCTGGATCGCCCGCTGGGCCAGGGGACGCGGAGTTACTTTGACGCGGCGTCGGCGGCCACGGACGCTGAGGCGGCGGCGCTGTTTGCGATCGAGGGTGTCACGAACGTCCTCATTCACGAGTCGGGCTGGGTGACCGTGAGCAAGGCAGCAGATGTCGCATGGGGCCCGCTCAAGAAGAAAATCGAACGCGCGCTCGGAGCAATGGCGTGAAGCGCAGGGCGGCGGCGCCGCGGAAGAAGCGCCTGCGTGCGACGGTCGACGCTCTTGCGACGCTCGACGATCGCGCGAGCCTCGATGGTCGCGCCGGGCTTGCAAAGGCGTTGGCCACGTGGTATCCGCGGGTGGCGCGGGACCTGCCATGGCGCACGCGGCAAACGAAGGAAGCTGGTTCGCGGCGGGATCCGTGGGGCGCGCTCGTCAGCGAGTTGATGCTCCAGCAGACGCAGGTGGCGCGGGTGCTGGAGAAGTTTGAGCCGTTCATGACGCGGTTTGCGACGCCGCGCATGCTTGCCGAAGCAGCCGAGCATGACGTGCTCGCGCTCTGGTCGGGGCTGGGGTACTACCGGCGGGCGCGGCTGCTGCATGCGTGTGCAAAAGCGATCGTCGAGAGGCATGCCGGACGCGTGCCCGAGTCGGTCGATGCACTCCGGGCGTTGCCGGGGCTGGGGCGGTACACGGCCGGCGCGATCGCGTCGATTGTGTTTGGTGCCGCCACCCCGATCGTTGATGGGAATGTTGCCCGTGTGCTGCTGCGGGTGAGTGCGCGGCGCGGCGTGACCGCGGCAGACGCGATGGAGTGGGCGTGGGACGAGGCCGACGAGTTGGTCAACGCCGCGGCCGCCGCCGGCGTTGATGTGGGTGTGATGAATGAAGCGATGATGGAACTGGGGGCGACGGTGTGCACGCCGCGCCTGCCCAAGTGTGATGCGTGCCCGATCGCGACGGCGTGTCAGGCACGCGAGAAAGGCGTACAAGACAACATTCCCGAGCCCAAGCGTGCCGCGGCGCGACGCGCGATCACGGCGGATGTGGTTGTGATTCGACGCGGCGACCGAGTACTGGTTCGGCGTCGGGCTGCCCGCGGCATGTGGGCGGGGATGTGGGAAGCCCCGACACGCGAGCGCGCGGGAACGCCGCACGGAACTGAGCATGCGTCAAAGACGCTCATCGCCGGTCTGGGTCTGGGTGATTCGGGGCTGGACCCCAGTCGCTGCGTGCTGACATCGGAGCATCCGCAGACGGAGTTTCTGCACAAGACGACGCATCGCGATGTGTACTTTCGCGTGTGGGCCGCGCAGCATGAGCGTGCGCGGAGCGTGCCGACGCCGCGGGATGAATCCTGGCGCTGGGTGCGGCTGGAGGAACTCGAAGGCTTGGGATTGTCGAACCCGCAGGCTGGCATTCTGCGTGCGGCACTGGGGTGAGTGCAACGCGCCGACGCATCTTCTCTGCTCAACAACAGTTCAACCCAGTTCCACGCACCGCCGCGCCTCGGCTTCCGCCCGCCGCACATCCTCAAGATCGCGCAGCGGCGAAACACCCACGCGCGACATCGCGCCCGCCACCATCCGCCCCACGGCTCCGAACCCGATCTGTCCCGCAAGGAACCGCTCCACC
>JANRKB010000017.1:0-8705 GCA_033763695.1 Planctomycetota bacterium
GCCTCAAGCACCGGACTCGCTGCGCGAGCACGCGCGCAAGTCACGGCAAACACGGCGTTTGCCAATGAAAAAGCCCTCCGCGAAGGGAGGGCTTTCAAGCGAGGCGGACGGGACTCGAACCCGCAACCACCGGATCGACAGTCCGGTACTCTAACCAATTGAGCTACCGCCCCAAGTTTTTCGCCCTTCGGCGGCTGCCGAGGGCCTTTTCGTCGCTCCGCGGCGTGTCGATCGCCGTGCCGGAGCGGGGTGAAGCATAGGCCTCCACCCACGATTTTCAAGATCCCCGAAGCGCCGGAAATCGGTGTACCGCAAATCGGCGGACTCGAAACCAGCCGCGACGCGGCACCCCGCACCCGCCGACCGGGCAGGCCGCGCGGACGGGCCGCGTCCGATTACTTGCCGCCCTTGCTCACACCCGCCAGCTTGATCTTGCCGGGCTCCTGAATGCCGAAGGCGTTGCCGTCGGGTCCGACGCGGCTGGCCGCGAAGTACATCGCAACCGTCGCGATCAGCAGCGCCACCACGGCCAGGAAGCCGAGAGCCGTATAGACGTCCATCCCGGCCGCGCGTGCGCCAGATCCACCCGGGAGTTTCATGCCGAACTGAGCCATTGCGAGAGTCCTTGCAGAAGAGGCAGAGAGACAAAGATTCGAAGAGACGAAGTGCGGGGAAAGCGGCCGAGGCAAGCCGGAGTTCACCGCCCGACACACGGCACGGCACTCGTCGGGGGCACGTGGCTTTTACCGATGCCCAATGCCCAATGCCTGCGCTTACTGCTTCAGCTGCGTCGTCGCGACGTCGCCGGCCTGCACGGTCACGGCGCGGCCGAGGGTATCGACCTTGGCGAACGCGACCTTCAGGTCGGTCTGCACGACGACGAGGTTGGCCACAAACTCGTTGTTGCGAACGGCGAAGAGCTTCATGTTCTCGCGGATGCCGTCGGTCGAGCCGAGGTTGATCTGGACGAGCTGCGCGCCGGTGGCGGCGTCGGAGCGGATGCTCTCAACCTTGCCATCAAGGCGAGCGCCCGTGTAGAGGTAAGGCTCAGCGGTCTTGCCGGTCATGCGCGAGACGGCCGAGACGCCGCCCGAGATCACCGACTGGGCAGCCTGCTTGGCCTCTTCGAGCTGCTCACGCAGAGCACGGATGTTCTGGGTGAGGACCTCGTTCTGGCTCTGAAGGTCGCTCAGACGCTCGTCGGTCTGGAGCTGCTGCTCCTTGTAGCGGAGCTCGTTCTTGCGCAGGCCCGTGACTTCCTCGCGATAGGAGTCGATCAGCTTCTGCTGGGTCTTGACGGTCTCGCCGAGCTGGCCGATCTGGGCCAGCACCGAGTCACGTGAGAGCACGGCCTGGGTCTTGTCGCCCGTCAGCTGGGTGTTCAGCTGCTCCAGGCGGTTCTTCTCGGCGGTCAACGCCGCGATCTGGGCGTTGAGGTTGTTCACTTCCTCGGCCCGGCGGGCGGCCTCGGACGCGCCCTGAGCGTTCTGCGCACCAAGAGCGGCCTCGGCCCCCTGGCGGCGCAACACTTCGTTCTGGTAGTCGGCCTCAATGCGCGAGACATTGAGCGAGTGCATGATCACGAGCCCCGAGAGCAGGAGCGAGAGAACGGCGGCGAACACCACCAGCAGCTTGGTCAGAAAATGCACAGGAGTCTCCTCGTCGGCCTTCAGGTCTTGTGTCGGGGGCACGAAGCCCGCCGCACGTCACACACGCACACTCCGCAACGCCCGGCCCGCCGCGAAACCCGCCCGCCGCGTCGCCTCTCCTGCGGACCCCATGTCCGGAGGCTGGCGTGGGTGGTTGGCTCGGGGATTCACCGGGCTTGTCTGCCGCCCCGGATCGCTCCGGAGGACACACGCGCGGGATCATCCGATTCCCTCCGAAGCGGTTCGCGGTTCCATCGACCGCGCCGGTTCGGACCACGATCTGCTCACCCGGAATCCCTTCCGGGCGACCCCAAGCCGCGCTTGGGCGTCGGTCGCGGGGAGGGATTGATACCGCAAGTTGGCCCTGCGTGTCAAACCGTCGCGCCGACCGCCCCGCCGCTCTTCACGCATCGCGGCAGCCGAGGTGGTTGGCCACATCGAGTGCCGGGTGGAGCTTGGGGAGAAAGCGTAGGCGGGATGCTCGCGGTTTGGTACGGCGTGGTCGGTCCGCCTAGCGTCCCCCCATGCCTCGCACCCCCCGCCCTCGCAATCCCGGGAACCCCCAGTCTCCGGGCAAGCCCAACTCCCCCCACGGCACCCCCGACGCGCCGCACGACAATCCGTCGCCGCATCCGCGCCCGTCACGAGGTGGCCGCGGCGGGCACCCGGGCGGGCGTTCACGTCGGCCGGACGCGACCGAGCAGGGCGATGCCGTTCGCGCCCGCTATTTGGGACGGGATGTGCGGATCGTCTATGAAGACGCGGATGTCTTGGTCGTGGACAAGCCCGCGGGCTTGCTGTCAACCACGCTGCCGGGGCAATCCGCCATCTCGGTCTTCAATCTGGTCAAGGACCACGTTCGTGGCGGACGCGGCGGCAAGGGCGGGCGCGGCCAGCGCGGCGGGGCCTC
This sequence comes from Planctomycetota bacterium, assembly GCA_033763695.1. Lineage (GTDB taxonomy): Bacteria > Planctomycetota > Phycisphaerae > Phycisphaerales > UBA1924 > JANRKB01. Next base: position 2,560 of record JANRKB010000017.1, read on the forward strand.
CGGCGGGCGCGCCTGGGTCATCCACCGCCTTGATCGCGAGGCCAGCGGGCTGCTCGTCTTCGCCAAGACCGAGCGGGCCTTTGGCTGGCTCAAGGAAGAACTTCGCACCAAGCGGACCAACCGCTACTACGCCGCCGTCGTCGAAGGAGAAGTGCCCGACGCACTGGGCAAGCCCGCGGCTGGCGTGATCAGCGGCTTTGTGCAAGAGGTCGAGCCGGGTCGTCTCGAAAACGTGCCGATCGGCGAAGTGACGCGGGCACGGAAACCACAAGCCGCACGCGGTCGCCCCGACTTTGATGCACGCGACGAGGACGACGAGCCCAAGTTGGCCGTGACCCACTGGCGCGTGCTGGCCAAGGGACGCGGGCACACGCTGCTCCAGCTCAAACTGGACACCGGGCGCAAGAACCAGATTCGCGTTCACATGCAGCAGTTCGGCCGCCCGATCGTCGGCGATCGCAAGTACGGCGCGAGCGCGGACCCCGTCGGCCGCGTCTGCCTTCACGCCATGGAACTGGGATTCTCGCACCCCGCGGACGGCAGGCCGATGCGATTCACCTCGCCGCTCCCACCGAGCTTTGCGAAGTTGATCGGGCAGAAAGGCGAGACATTCACGACGCAGGCGATGGATACATCCGCCGGCGACAACGCCGCAGATGGGACAGGCACGCGCGGTGCGCACGCGAGCGAGTCGCGCGAAACGCGCACAACCCGCACAACCCAGGCTGCGGGCGAACAACCCGCGCCGCGTTCACATGATGAGGCCGCGGGCTGGGATCACGTCGCAAACTGGTACGACGATCTGATCGAGCGACGCAGGGGCGATCATCAGCAGGAGGTGATCTATCCGGGCGTGCTGCGGCTGCTCGAGCCGCGGTCAGGCATGCGCGTGCTGGACGTCGCGTGCGGCCAAGGCGCGCTGAGCATGATGATCGCGCGACAAGGCGCGGCGGTGCTCGGCGTTGATGCCGCGCCGCGACTGATCGACGCCGCCAACGCGCGGGCTCGCGAGGTCCGGGCGGATGCCGCGTTCGTCGTGGACGACGCACGCGAACTCTCAAAGGTCGAACAAGGCTGCTACGACGCGGCGGCGTGCGTGATGGCGCTGATGAACATCGAGCCGCTGGAGCCCGCGCTGCACGCGGTGGCACGCTCGCTCAAGCCCGGCGGGCGTTTCGTGTGGGTGATCCTGCATCCGGCGTTTCGCGCGCCGGGACAGACGTCCTGGGGCTGGGACAGCGGCAAGCCCGACGGTCCGCCGCCGAAGCAGCCCCGCGAGAAGCACGAGCGCACGCCGCGCCGCGATTCCGCGATCGCCGAACTGCGACAGTTCCGCCGCGTCGATGGGTATCTCACGCACGGCCAGGCACCGATCGTGATGAACCCGGGCTTTGCCGCACACGGCAAGGCTCCGGTAAGCACGTGGACGTTCCATCGCCCGTTGCAGACGTACTCGCGGGCGCTCGCAAACGCGGGCTTCGCGATCGAGCTGATCGAAGAGTGGGCCTCGCTGCGCCGGAGCCAGCCTGGACCACGGGCCGCCGAGGAAGACCGGGCGCGGCGTGAGATTCCACTGTTTCTCGCCGTTCGCGCTCGGCTCTTGCCGCGGGCGTGATGCGGAACTCCACGCAGCTGCTCGCACGCCCGACGCCATCCCGTTCTTGCAAGCCGGCGTGACGCCGGCAGGTTCCGACATGGCAGGGTGGCAGTATCGCTCGACATGGAGCGCACCGAGAAAGCTCGGCAGGCACGGCGAAGCCGTGCGGGTCAATAGCGTCGGGTCGTCGCGCTGCGACACCCGACGCAAGACCCATCACTTCGCGATGATCGACAAACATGGATCGCCCGGCACACGATCCAAGTTCGACGATCCTGATGGCGAACGCCGGTGGTCGTCGGGTGTCGCTGCGCGACGACCCGACGCTACTCACCACAACCGCGTCGCGGTTGAGTTGCCAGTGTGAACTGTCGCCATGCGAATCAGATTCGCTCGAACGCGGGCAACTGACCGACGAGCGGGCGGGCGTAGCGGATGAAGCCCTCGCCGACGTCGTTGGTGCCGACGATCCACTCCTTGTTGAAGTGCTTGGTCTTGGCGGCGACCTCCGACAGCTCGATGCGCTTGTAGCCCACGGTGTAGGGCATCTCGCCGGTGCGCAGCAGCGCGACCGAGCCGTCGAGATCGCCCGACTCGGCCATCTTGGCGGCGAACAGGCCGGCGTCGCGGGCCTCGCGGCGGTCGATCGGCGACGTGTCGTACCAGCAGCGCTGCAGATAGCCGAGCGTGTCGGCGCGGACGCGCGGCGGCTTGCCGCTGCTGCCATAGCGAATCAGCTTGTCCTTGAGCAGTTCGGCGAGTGCGTCACCCAGCGCACCCGACCCGGAGAGCTGCAGGTTGCCGTGAGCGTCAGTCTGCCCGGTCTTGATGAGGCTGGCGGCGATCGGCTGGCCGCTGGCATCGCAGATGCCTTCGGAGACGGCGATCTGGCAACGGCCCAGCTTGGTGTAGATGCGATCGACATCGCCGACGAACTTCTCGGTGTCGAACGGGACCTCGGGCAGGTAGATCAGGTGCGGGCCGTCGTTGTCGCGCTGGCGTGCGAGCACGCTGGCCGCGGTAAGGAAGCCCGCGTGGCGACCCATGACGACGTTGATCTTGATGCCCGGCAGGCTGGCGTTGTCGAGCGCATCGCACATGAACGCGGTGGCGACGAAGCGTGCTGCCGACGGATAGCCGGGCGTGTGATCGCTGATGGGCAGATCGTTGTCGACCGTCTTGGGGACATGGAAGCAGCGGAGTTCGTACTTCTGCTCCTTGGCGAGTTCATTGACGATGCGGCAGGTGTCGCTGCTGTCGTTGCCGCCGATGTAGAAGAAGTAGCGGATGTCGAGTTCTTCGCAGGCGCGGAAGATGCGGAGGCAGTATTCCTTGTCGGGCTTGTCGCGCGAGGAGCCGAGCGCCGCGGCGGGGCTGTGGGCGACGCGTTCGAGAAGGTCTTCGGGCGTGTCGGTCAGGTCGACGATGTCCTTCTTGACCAGGCCGTTCACGCCGTGGCGCATGCCGTAGATCTTCTTGACGCCCCCGGCGACGCGCAGGCCGCGGCGCATGCCCTGGATGACGCCAACGAGCGATTCGTTGATGACCGCGGTGGGCCCGCCGGATTGACCGACCACCGCATTGCCCTCGATGAGCTTCATGTTCATGACGACTCCCTACGACGAGTTTGAGTGAGCGAAGTGCCGCGTCGGGGCGGCGGGACAGACGCAATCGAACAGGCCAGAAAGCCCCGCAAGAAAACGGCAGACCCGGACAGGTCCGAGACGCCAAAGCATGATAGTTCGCCCGAGGCGACGCAACGGACAGAGAAGGAAGAAATGCGCCCAATCCCCGGGCGAGGGTTCGGTACACTCTGGCCCCATGATCCTGTCCCGGCGCGCGTTCCTCGGGTGGCTCAACGCCACGCTCTCCAGTCTCATCCTCTGCACGCTGGCCATCGCACAGCCCGCGCCGACGGGTGCGGTCAGCGGCCAAGGCCCGCTCTATCCGCCGCCCAACGGCATGCGTGAAGTCGGCCCACGCTGGCACGCCATCACCGGCGTGACGCTCCACGCCGCGCCCGACAAGACGATCGACAACGCGACCATCGTCTTCCGCGATGGTGTGATCACGGCGGTCGGCGAGGGACTCGCCGCACCCGACGGCGCACGCGTCCACGCGATGCCGGGGATGCACGTCTACGCGGGGTTCATCGATCCGTTCGTCGAGGTGGACACGCCCCAGCCGGACGCCTCTGCGCCGGGCCGACACTGGAATAGCAAGGTCACGCCGCAGCGCGATGTGCTGTCGGGCGCGGGACTGCCCAATGACTCTGCCGAGCGGCTGCGGACCCTTGGCTTTACCAGCGCGGTGATCACGCCTAAGGACGGCATCTTCCGCGGCAGTGCGGCACTCGTGCCGCTCGCGCCGACGCCCGCCGATCGCAGCGTCGCGCGGATCAATGCATACACGCCGCGACTGGCCAACGTGCTGGCACTTGAGATCAACTCCGACAACGACGACAAGCCTGCCTACCCCGATTCGCAGATGGGCGCGATCGCGCTGGCGCGTCAGACAATCATGGACGCGGCGTGGCAGAAAGCCAAGGGACTTAAGGCCGGGCCCGACGCGTGTGCCGCGCTCGAATCGCTCGAAAACAGCGAGACACCGCTCTGGATGGTCGCGAGCGATGAGCTTGAGATTCTGCGTCTGGGCAAGGTTGCTCGCGAGGCCGGGCGTTCCGGCGTGTTTGTCGGCAGCGGCACCGAGTTTCGGCGTCTGGGCGCAATCGCCGCGCTCAAGACGCCGCTCATCGTGCCGCTGGTCTTCCCGGAGGCACCCGATCTTGGCGGCGTTGCAGAGCAGGATCGCGTCGAACTCGGCACGTTGATGACGTGGGAGCAGGCCCCCACCAATCCGCGCCGCCTCGATGACGCCGGCGTCCAGGTCGCGCTCACCGCCAGCGGAATCAAGGACCCCGACGAGTGGAAGCGCAACCTCGGGCTCGCACTCCGCCACGGGCTTAAGCCGGCGCGAGCGCTCGCGATGCTGACGACAAGCGCGGCCCAGATCGTCGGCCAGAGCCAAACGCTCGGCACCGTCGAAACGGGCAAGCGAGCCAATCTCGTGATCGCCGACGGCGATCTCTTCCGCGTGCCGCCCAAGGAAGACGCCCCCGAAACCAAGACCGACGACAAGGCTGACAAGAAGAAGGATGCGGCACCCGTTGCAAACGCCGCGGCGAGCGCTGACGCCAAGCCAGAGGCCAAGGCCAACGACAAAGCCAGTGACAAGCAAGAAAGCAAACCCGCCAAGCCGCGCGATGCGCAGGTGCTCGGCGTCTGGATCGACGGCGCGTACTTCGACGTCCGCGCACCCAAGGCAATCCTCGCCGGAACGTGGAAGGTCGAGGTCCCCAACGCCCCGCCCGCGGCACGCACGTTCGAGATCGACCACGACATGAAGCTCGTTGTGACGCGCGATGGCAAGAAGACGGATGCGCAGAACGTCCGCCTGGAATCAGGCGTGCTCTCGTTTACGTTTGATCACACGCCGCTGGGTGCCGCGACTGGCGTCCATGCCATCACGGCGACGTTGCCCGATGCCGACTCAGGCCCGGTCGACACGCTCGTGGGTACAGGCATCCGCCCCGACGGCGCACGCTTCGCCTTCACGGCACGCCGCGAGCCGCCCGCAGCCAGCGAGCCGCCCGCGCCGGAGAAGATCGAACTCGAAACCGTCCCCGAGAAGCTGCCCGTGCCCTTCTCGCCGTACGGCTTGCTCGAGCAGCCGCCGGTCGCACACGTCGTCCTGCGCAACGCCACGCTTTGGACGGGCGAGAGTGCGGGCGTGATCAACAACGGCGAAGTGGAACTCAAGGACGGTCACATCGTCTACGTCGGCGGCGTGCGCGAACTGACGCCCCCGGGCGCGACAATCGTCGACTGCACGGGCAAGCACATCAGCGCGGGCATCATCGACTGTCACTCGCACACGGGCATCAGCAAGGGCGTCAACGAAGCGGGCATGGCGGTGACGTGCCAGGTGCGCATCGCCGACGTCACAAACCCCGACACGATCAGTTGGTATCGCCAACTCGCCTCGGGCGTGACGACCGTCAACAGCCTGCACGGCTCGGCCAACGCCATCGGCGGCCAAAGCCAGACCAACAAGGTGCGCTGGGGCTGCGCGGAGCCTGATGACATGCACTTTGACGGCGCCAAGCCGGGCGTGAAGTTCGCCCTGGGCGAGAACCCCAAGTATGGCAACTCGGGAACCGCCGGCACCGATCACTATCCGCAGACCCGCATGGGCGTCGAGGCGCTCATCCGCGATCGACTCAACGCCGCCCGCGACTACATGGCCCGCCTCGACGACGCGCGACGCGATCTGCAACTCGAAGCGCTCGCCCAGATCCTGCGCGGCGAACGCATCATCCACTGCCACTCCTATCGCCAGGATGAGATCGAGATGCTCTGCCACGTCGCGAAGGAATACGGCTTCAAGATCGGCACTTTCCAACACATCCTCGAGGGATACAAGGTGGCCGATCTGGTGCGTGACTGGTCCGGCGGCGGCTCGGCCTTCGCCGAGTGGTGGGCGTACAAGT
>JANRKB010000018.1:0-201912 GCA_033763695.1 Planctomycetota bacterium
GGCATTCGGCATTCGGCATTCGGCATTCGGCATTCGGCATTCGGCATTCGGCATTCGGCATTCGACGAGACGTTGACCCACCCGGCACGCAAAGCCAACTTCAACTTCGCCACTCTGCCACTCTGCCACTTCCTCACCAACGCCGGATGCCTGATGCCCGATCCCTTGCTTTACACCATCAGATCTGACTCGCCGCCGCGACCCTGGATGACGACGTCGCCGGCTTCCTCGAGGCGGCGGACGATGTCGACGATCCGCTGCTGCGCCGCTTCGACGTCGCTGACGCGCACCGGGCCCATGTACTGCATGTCTTCGCGGATGAGTGCCGCCGCGCGTTCGGACATGTTCTTGAAGATCTTCTCTTTGAGCTCTTCGCTCGCCGTCTTGAGTGCGAGCGCCAGTTCGTCGTTGTCCACTTCCTTGAGCACCGCCTGAATGCCCTTGTCGTTCACCTGCTTGATGTCCTCGAAGACGAACATCAGGCGACGAATCTGCTCGACCAGGTCGGGGTCCTCGGCTTCCAGTCCTTCGAGAATCGCCTTCTCCGTCGCGCGTCCGGCGAGGTTGAGGATCTCGGCCACGGTCGGCACGCCGCCCGCCTTCTCCATGCTCTGCACGAGCATGCTGGAGAGACGACTCTCAAGGCCGCGCTCGACTTCGCGGATCACCTCGGGGTTGGTCTGCTCCATGTTGGCCATGCGCTTGATCACTTCGACCTGCTTGGCCATCGGCAGGCCGCCGACGATCTCGGCCGCCTTGTGGTGCGGCAGGTGACACACGATCAGCGCGATCGTCTGCGGATGCTCATCCTGAATGAACGTGAGCAGGTTCTCGCTCTCGGCCCGCTGCAAGAAGCTGAACGGCGTCTTCTGCACCTGCGTCTGGATCTGCGCCAGCACGCGATCGGCCTGCTTGGGATCCAGCGAGTTCTTCAGGATCGACTTGGCGTAGTCGAGGTTGCCTTCGTTGGCGTACTGGCTCGCGATCGTGAGGTGGTAGAACTCCTCCACCACCGCGGCCTGCAGGTCGTTGGGCACACGGCCGAGGCTCGCGAGTTCGCGCGTCACTTCTTCGACGGCTTCGGCTTCGAGCGTCTTCAGCACGCCCGCCGCCCGATCCGGCCCGACCGCGAGCAGCAAGATCGCCGCTTTCGTCACGCCTTCAAGCTGTGACGGGTCATTCGGCAGTTTCTCGTTGGGCTTGCGTGGCATGAATGGTTTGCTTGAGATGGTGTCCGTTCAGCACACCGACGTGTGCACTCCCCCCGCCACGATGCGCTCACGCGCCGCCGACGATGATCACGGCTCGACCGTGATCCAGCGGTTGAGCATCTTCGCCGCCGAATCCGGCGACTTCTCCACAAGCTCCTGCACTTGCTCGAGCACCTTCTGCGAGTGAACCTCATCCTCACCGACTTCGATACCCGCCATCGGCGTGTCGGTCTCGTCCGCCTCACCGATCAGATCGCTCTTGGCTTCCAGCGCGGGCGGCAGACCCACGAGTTCCTCAGCCGTGGGCAGGTCCGGCGTCTTGCCCGACTTGCGCACCATCGAGATCATCAGACCGACGGCAGTCAGCGCGAGCGCACCGAGAATGGCCTTGTCGATCAGGCCGCTGGGCAGACCAAAGAGCGTCGTGCCGCCGCCGCCACCACCGCCGCTGGCGATGGTGCCGAGCAGGCCCGCGGTCTGCGTGCCGGTGACGGTGCCGACAATGTCGCCGGGGATGAGCGCGATGTTGACGCGGCTGTCGAGCAGTGCCGCCAGTGCCGTGGCGTCGTTGGTCTTGGCCGCGTCGCTGCTCATCGCACGCACGATGGGCATGATGCTGTCGCGGATGCGCTTCTTGATCTCCGCGTCAAACTTCTGCGTGATCTCTTGATCGGTGGGGTCCTTCGGTGCGGCACCGGCCGCAGCGCCCGCCGCAGCGCCGGACTTGATCTCCGCCGCGACAAACCCACGCGGCACATTGACCGAGACCGTCAACATCGTCGGCATGCCGCGCGGATCGATCACCTGCTCGTTCTTGGTCCCCGCGTGGACTTCACTCTCGGTGTCCGCGGTGTTCTTTGCCTGCTTGCTGCCCGTGCCGCCGCCGCCGCGATTGATGTCCGCGGCCTGGTTGCTGCGCACGCCGGGCTCGGCCGCCGGTGAAGACTCGGTCGTGCTGTCCTCGGTTGTCTGCTCACGCTTGACGAAGACTTCGCTGCCCGAACCCTTGGGCAGCGTCTGCGTCGTTTCGCTCTTGACGCGTGTCACATCGACCTGAGCCGTCGTCACGACGATCACACCCGGGATGTAGGCGAGCAGCTCTTGCAGCTTCTCGCGGGCGTGGCCTTCAACCTTGGCAGCATGTTCGAGATAGGTGGTCGGGACGAAATCGTCCTGGCTGCTGGGCTTGCGTTGCACGCCGCCCGCGCTGCCGTCGATGACGCGGATGCGTTCGATCTCAAGCCCCGACTTCGCGCCGGCGATGAACGCGGCGATCGCGTCCACTTGCCCCTGGCTCAGTCGCTCGCCGCCCGCGGTGAACACCGTTGCCGATGCCGTGGGCTTTTGCACGGCGCGGCCAAGCCCCTGCCGCTCCGGCGCGTCGATCAGCACACTCGCGGACTTGATGCCGCGGAAGTTGCTGATGATGCGGCCCAGTTCGGCCTGCACCGCGAGCAAGTGCAACTGATCATTCTGTTGGCGGCTGTTGTACCACGCCTGCTTGCTCAAGACGTTGGTGAGGATCGACTCGGCGTTCGCGTTGAACTGCCGCGACTCCATCAACACCGCCAGCGCGTTGGACTGATCCGTCGGCGCGACCATCACGCGCCCGTTCTCGATCTTGTTGGTGATGCCGCGGCTGGTCAGCAGCGTGCTGGCCTTGCTCTGGTCCTCGAGCGGCGCGCCCGGCAGCGCATCAACCCACTGGGCCTTGCCCGCGTACTGGCTCACCACCAGCAGCGTCAGCACCATGATCACCACGAGGCTGGCGATGAACAGCTTCTGGGTTGTCCCCAGTTGACCAAGCGACTTCTGGATGTTCGCCAAGACGCGGCGCAGCGCATCCATCCGGCGGGCCTCCATGCCACGGGCCAGGGGCCGCGACTCCTTCGCGACCATCGCCCACAAGGCTCATTTCGGCCCTTGCGCTCGGATTGCTTGAAACTGCGCGTCGCAAACCGCGGCTGCGCAGGTTTCGCGCCCGCCCCCGTCGCTTACGCGCAAGAGATGCGCGTGAGTTTCGATTCATCTGACTGTCAACTCAGCCCAGCGCCGCGGCTCAGACGCGAACTTGCTTGAGCTCGTCGTAGGCCTCGATCACCTTGTTCCGCACCGACTGGAGCATGCGGAAGGCGGTGTCGGCCTTCTGGACTGCCGAGACGACGCCCTCGATGTCGCTGCGATTACCAGTCAGGCCGTCTTCGATGGCCTTGCTGGCGTCTTGCTGCAACTTGTTGACTTCCTTGAGGTTGTCCATCAGGACATCCTTGAAGGACGGGCCGTTGATCTGTTGCTGCACGCCCGAGCGGGGCATGTTCACGCCGCCCGTGCTGCCGGTGTTTCGGATGAGTCCAAGCGGATCAGACATCGTGTACTCCGCGCCAATCGCGTTCAGAGGTCGAGTTCAGTCGGGTGCGAGCGGGGGCGGGTTTCCGCCGCCGTCCGGTTTGGTCATCCCAGAATACGCAAAGCTTGGGCCATCATCGTCTTGGTCGCCTCGGCGGCCACCACGTTGGCCTCGTATGCCCGGGCCGCCTCCATCGCGTTGATCTGCTCCACCACCGAGTTGATGTTCGGCGTCGGCACATACCCGGCCCGCGGGCCTTCCTTGAAGGCGTAGGGATTCGACGGGTCCCACTCGTAGTTGGGCTCGCCCTGATCAATCTCAATCTTGGCGACGTGCACGCCCATCGCGCGGCCTTCCGACGAGCCCGCCTTGGGGTCGCCCGGAGCAAAGTGCACCATGCGGCGGCGATACGGGTTCACCTTGCCATCCGCGTCGAGGATCGTGTTGCGATTGGCGATGTTGGCGGCAATGGACGCCATGCGCTCGCGCTGGGCGATCATGCCGCTGGTCGAGATGTCGAGTGAGCCGAACATGGTGATGAGGAAAGAGACGAAGAGACGGAGAGACGAAGAGACGGGGTGCAAAAGGCAGCGACGAGAAGAAACCTGTGCGATCAAATCAATCGTCAGACACGCTGGCTGATTGCCGTCCGCAGCACGTCGTAGCGGCTGCGAAGCAGGTCGGCCGCGACGCGATACGTCGTGGTGTTCTCAGCCAGGCCCTGCATGAGTCGTTCAAGGTCACGGTTGTTGCGATCGTGGAAAAGCACGTTTCCCGAGGCCGTCTGCGGGTTCAGACGGATCGACCCGTCGGCCTGCTGGACGATCTCGCGCGAGTCATTGAGCAGCAGTGGCCCACCCGCCTGGTCGCCGCCCAATTGCTCGCGTGCTGCGATGGCCCGGGCCAGCGATTTCTGGAACTTCGCCGGGGAAACGTCCATCGGGCGATAGTCGGGGGTGTCGATGTTGGCGATGTTGCTTTGGATGAGGCGTTGGCGCTGCCCGGCGAACTGGAGCGTGAGCTCCAACGCCTGCATGCCGCCCGAACTGAAGAGGTCTGCCATCATCCGTCGGACGAACTCGCAAACGGCAGGCCAGAGGGTGAGAAAGAGGGGGTGAGGGGGTGAATAGACACGGAGAGAGGAGACATCAGACAAGGAGATGAGACGACGGCGGCAGCCATTCTCATGGCTCCTGTCTTTCGCCGCTCCCCACGGCGAAGCCGTGGTGTTGAGTAGCCCGGGGGTCGCCGCGCCAGCGGCACCCCCGGATCAGCCCCACTTCCCACCAGGATTGTCGATGCTGGATCGTGCGCCGAACAATTCACGATTGACAATCCCGCGCGAGAGGGTCACGTTCGTGGGGTGCGGCTGCGCCGCGACCCCACGCTATTCACCAGCACGGCTTCGCCGTGCAAGGCGTCGAGGTCGAACGCGACGCATTTGGCATGCGACGATTGGGTCGTGACGTCGTGACTCTTGACTCCGTGACTTCCAGCCTCTTGCCTTTCGCACTTCGTCTCTCCGTCTCTGCGTCTCTCCGTCTCTTCTGCTCAAAGCGTTTCCTCGACCAACTGCAACTGCTTCCACTTCTTGAGCTTCAGACCCAGCGTGCGGACGCCGATGCCCAGCGCGTGGGCCGTCTTCTGGCGATGGCCGTTGAACTTCTGCAGCGTTCGGACGATCGCTTCGCGTTCGATGTCTTCCAGCGGACGATCCAGGTCAAACCCACCGATCCCGGGCTTGCCCTCGACCATCGTGCTCACGGGGATCGACGCGCCCATCGCACCATTCATCATCGCCGTCTGCATCGTGCCGAGGCTCGACGCCGCGGCGGCGGGCTGGCCCAGCAGCCACGGCTCGATCAGTTCGCGTCCGATCTCTTCGCGCGAGCGATTGCCCAACACCACCGCACGCTCGCAGATGTTCTGCAGTTCGCGCACGTTGCCCGGCCACGCATAGCCCATCATCAGGTCGGTCGCGTCGCTGGTGAACCGCATCGCGGTGCGTCCCTCGCGACGGCAGATCTCGCCGACAAAGTGATTCGCCAGTTCCGCCACGTCCGTCCGCCGCTCGCGCAGCGAAGGCACGCGGATCGGCAGCACATTCAGGCGGAAATACAGGTCCTGACGGAACTCGCCCTTGGTGACCGAGGCGGGCAGATCGCGATTGCTCGTGGCGATGAGGCGCACATCGACGCCGATGGTCAGGCTTGAGCCAACGCGCTCGAACGCACGCTCCTGCAGCACGCGCAGCAGTTTCGCCTGGATCGACGGGCTGACTTCCGACACTTCATCGAGCAGCAGCGTGCCGCCGTCGGCGAGCTCGAAGCGTCCCTTGCGGAGCTTGTCGGCGCCGGTGAAGGCGCCCTTCTCGTGACCGAAGAGTTCGCTCTCGAGCAGGCTCTCGCTCAGTGCCGCGCAGTTCACGGCGAGGAACGGGTTCTCCTTGCGCGGGCTGCAATCGTGGATCGTGCGTGCGACGACTTCCTTGCCCGCGCCCGATTCGCCGTGCACCAGCACCGTGCCGTGGCTGCCGGCGATCGCCGCGACCTCGTCGCGCAGGCGCTTCATCGCGTCCGACGAACCGATCAGCCGATCCATGCCGCGCAGACCGATCGGCGCCCCGCGTGCGGCCCCGTCTTCCGACGCGCCGCTGCCGTTCGAACCCGCCTTGAGCAGCGCGTTCTCTCGCACGAGGCGGCGATGCTCGATCGCTCGCTTCACCGCGATGATGAGCTCATCGCCCTCGAACGGCTTGGTCAGATAGTCAAATGCGCCGAGCTTGATCGCGCTCACGGCGGTCTCGATCGTACCGAACGCCGTCATCAGCACCACCGGCAAATCGTCATCGATCTGGCGGATCTTCTCGAGCAGTTCGATGCCCGTGATCCCCGGCATCTTCAGATCCGTGACCACGGCATCGGGCCGCTTGCGCGCGATCGTCTCGAGCGCGGCCTGGCCGTCGCTGGCGCACAGCACCTCGAAGTTCGCCCGCTTGAGGGTCGAGCAGACGCTGTCGCGCATCAGTTCTTTGTCGTCAACGACCAGCACGCTCCTCATGCTTCAGCCTCCGCAGCCGCGCGTCTGCGCGGGATGACCACGTCCCCAATCGCATCGGGCACGCGGCCCGACCCCACATCAACCACGTCGCCGACGCCGGCACCCTCGCCCGCGTCGAGCTCGTGAAATCTCTTCGTCGTTGCTTCGCGAGCAGCACCCCGAGCCGGGAACACCAGTTCCACCGTCGCGCCGCCGCCCTGCGCCTTGCTGTTGTTCTTGACGCGCACCCGCCCGCCGTGCGCATCGACGATGCGATGCACGATCGGCAGACCCAAGCCCGTTCCCGCGGCACGTGTGGTGAAGAACGGATTGAACATCCGCTCCAGCACTTCGGGCGCGATCCCCGGCCCGTTGTCCACCACGCCCAGCACCGCGCATGCGCCGAGGTCTTTTTCTTTTGCGCTCCGCGCGACGATCTTCACGCGCGGCTTTGCGGCCCGCGTCGGCGAACTGCCCGCCGAACCCGTGGTCGCACCTTCTGCCGCGGCTTCCATCGCGTTGCGCAGCACGTTGACCAGTGCCTGCTGCACCAAGCCGCTGTCCGCGACGAACTCGACATCGGCCTCGGCATCCGCATCGCGCTCGATTGACACGTCGCGCCAACCGGGCACGCCGTCGTGCGAGCAGGCTTCAATCGCGCGATCGATGAGCGGCCCCGCCTCGATGCCCTGGGCCCGCACCTTGAACTCGCGGCTGAACGTCAGCACATCGCCGACGATCTGATTCAGGCCGCGCGTTGCGCCCATGATCTTCTCGGCCAGTTCACGCTGCGGCGGACGATCACCCAGATCATCACGCAACATCTTGGCGTACAAGCCGATACCACCGAGCGGATTGCGGATCTCGTGGGCAATGCCCGCGGCCATTTCGCCAAGCGCGGCGAGCCGACGCGAGCGCTCCAGCGCGGCATTCGCCTCCGTCAGTTCGTTCGTCAGTCGCGCCACTTCGGCTTGCAACTGCTGGTGCGTTGCACTAAGGCGCGCGGTCACTTCATTGAACGCGCTCATCAGCTCGGCGAGGTCCGCCGCTGACTCCACACGGGGTTGTGCCGGTGTGGTGCTCACGCGTTGCGATCCTGAAAAGACGGCGGAATCTGGCCGGGCTCCCCGCCGTAGGCCGACATCGCACGCCGGTTCCGCCCCAGCCCTGCGATCTCATCGGCGAGGCGATCGCGCCGCTGGGCCAATCGGCCCGCATCCTCCTGATCGCGCTTCGCGACCCGCGCGATTGTCTGAGCGAGAATGGCTTCGCGCTTGACGAGTTCATCGCGCCGCCGCGGATCAACCAGGCCCAGGTGGGGCTCCAGTTCACGCCGCACCGGGCGAGCCTGGCCCGCCAACGCCTCCAGCCCCTCAATCAGTACCTGACGCTCGGCCAACAGCGACAGCAACCGCTCACCCGCGTCGTCCGCGGCGACCAGTTGCGCCTGATGGCCTGCGAGCGATTCAACTTGTTCAATCAGCTTTTGCTGCTGTGCAATCACCGCCAGCAGCCGCTCGACCCGCTCCAGCGCCATCGCTGACGCCGCCGACGGCACGGACGCGCCCGTCGCGCTCCCCGCGCCCGATGGCTCGCCGAAGTTGAGTTGGCCCGCGTCGCTGGTCATCCGTGACCTTCCTTGCCCGGGCCTCCGGCACGGGCGATTGTCAACCCATCGCTGCCTCTTATCGGCAGATCGGCAGCTTTTGCCGCAATCGGCGGGCCAGTTTTCTCCCCACAAACGCCGCACGCCCGATCGCACGCGAGCGCTGCCAACGAAAAGCGGCCCGCACGCTTCACGCGCGCGGGCCGCAAAAGGGGGAGGTGGATCTGCTCCGCCTCAGATCATCCGATGTTGATCCGGCGGGGCTGTGCCTTGGGCGTCTTCGCCAGTCGCAGCGTCAGGACGCCATCCTTCAGTTCGGCGTTGACGTTCTCGGTGTCCACGCCCTCGGGCAGCGAGACGCTGCGGCTCACGGTGCCCACGCGGCGTTCACGACGGAAGTACCGCTCGCCCTTGCCTTCCTTCTCGTCGGTCTTGTCCTCAGTCTTTGTCCCGACGATGGTGAGCACGCCGTCGTTCACCTCCGCGGTGACCTCCTCCTTGGCATAGCCCGGCAGCGAGGCCCGCACGATCAGGTGCGTGTCATCTTCGCTCACGTCCAGCGGCAGCACGCCCGCGCTGGGCTGTGCCTCGACTTCATTGAAGAACGGATCATTGAAGAAGTCGCGCAGCATCGTTCCGAACGGGCCGCCGGCAAACGGGCCGAACCCCGCGAGCCGCGGCGTGATCAGGCCAAACTCCGAAACAGACGGGCGAGTCTCCGCAGTACGACGGGTGATGCCATTGGTCGCGCTCATTGAAAGCCTCCTTCCTTCACAGTCTTCCTTGCTCGGCCCTTCACACGCCGCCGCGAAGCCCCAGCGCGCCGATCGCGCCCCGCCTCCGGCGGCTTTTCTCCCGCCCGGCGATCCGCCGCCGAGCGTGCGTGTGAAGAACTTCACCTCACGAAGTTGCAACCGCCGTGCCAGCGTGCGTCCGCGACTCACCCGTCGCGGCAAGCCCGAAACATCGCGTTTTTCCGGTCAATCTCGCGGTTTTGGCGTCATTCTGGCAGCCGCGTGCCAACGTGGCGGCATGCGAACAGGCGTTCGTACTCCGACGCGCAAGATTGAACAACGTTCGTCATCTGCACGCTTGTTTCCGGTCCTCGCTTGCAAGTATGGGATCAGGTGGCATGGTTCATGATGTGGGCCGTCACCGACTGGGGGACTCAGCATGACCTTTGCTCATTTGTTGTCTCGCCTCGTGTTGCTTGCCGCTGCGTCCACCGCGTGCGGCGTCGCCAGCGCGCAGACGCCGCGCCTCATCTGGCAGTTCTCCACCAACAACGGCGCGGACTGGCAATCCTCTGGGGTCGCGGGCACGAACAACGTCATCAAGGTTCGCGCCATCGTTGACTGGACCGGTGTCAGTGCGTTCGGCTTGAGCGGCCTGCGACACCAGGTCTTGATCGACAACGTCGCCGACGATAATGGACCGGTCGTGCCCGCCAATGGCCGCATCAACTATCGATTCGCGGCTTTCACGTGGGGTGCCGCCACGCTCGCGGTCCGTACCACAGGCACGACCACGCGAATCGTTGGCTTGGGGATCGACGATCAAGAAGGCTTCATCTCCTCGGCTCAATCTCCCCCGACACTCAACCCGGTCAGCTACTACGTGGGGAACCCCGCCATCATCTTCCAGTTCGACTATCGCACTCGGTCCGTTGGCGGCCGCACCCTTTACATCCGATCTCTCATCGCCACGACCAAGGGCGTGACCGACGCGTTTGGGTTCCACGCCGAGTGGAACTCCAGTGCTACCAGCTTCTACCGCTCCGGCATCTACGAAGGCGCGGCCATCACCATCATTCCTGCGCCGCCTGCTCTGCTTCTCGTCGGCTTGCCATGCCTCGTCGCGTCGCGCCGAGGGAGATCGGGACGTCGCGACCCGTTCCGCGCATGACAACGGGGCGAGCCGAAGCCCGCCCCGTCGATCAATCACCATAGCTCTTGGATGAAGCCGATCGGCAGACCCGCTTACTTGGGCTGGGCCGGGGTCGTCGGCGCGGCCGCGGGGGCCGTCGTCGGCTGGGCAGCGGCAGCTGGGGTGGCCGGCGTCGGGGCCGCATCCAGCTTCAGTTCCTTCATCACCTGCGCGGTGATGTCCGCGCTGGCGTCGATGCCGATCACAGGCCGCGCCAAAATCTCCTGAAGCGCGCCCGGGATGTTGTTGGAGCGGAAGTCGGTCGCGACCGTCTTGCTGGAGATGACGACGTTGTAGCCGTTGGCCCGCGCGATGCGATAGGCAGTCTCGCTGGCGAGCTTGAACGCCTCACCGACCTGCTTGGTGGCCAGCGCGTCAAAGTCCGCGGTTGCCTTCTGATACGCCGCTTGCAGTTCGCTGTTCTTCGCGCTGAACTCCTTGCTCAGCGCATCGGCCTCGGGCGATCCGGTGGCGGCCGCGGCCAGCTTCTTCTTCACCTCGTCCGCATCCGCGCCCATCTTGCCCAGGCGTCCCTGAATCTCGGTGCGCATCTGATCGAGCGCCTCGCGATACCGCGGCGCCTCGTTGAGCTTCTCAACCACACTGAGCACATCGCAGGTCGCGACCATCGCCGATTCGGGCGCGAAGCGATTGGCGCTCTCTGCGACCGCGCTGGAGCCAATGCCGCGCCAGCCCAGGCCGAGCGCGATGGAAAGTGCCAGACCCGAGTAGATGAAGAGACGTTCGCCGCTGCGCATGAGGACTCCTTCGACTGCCTGCCTCGGCCACGCGCGACCTCGCGCGGGCTGGGGTCCAACTGTAGGAATGCGGACCCACAGGGCGGACTCGAGACAAAATGGCCGCGGGCCTCCGGGGTTCTCCCGAAGGCCCGCGTCAGTCGGCGTGGCAGTAAGCCGAGTTCTGTGCCCCGCGGCGGTTTCCGGTGCACCTTGACGGGGGCTCGCACCAGACCTGCCGCGGGCGGCGGTCATTTCTCTTGGCCCGCCGTCGCCGACGGGCTCCAGCGGTCTACCCGCCTTCCATGCGACCGGACCGATCGTGAAGTCTTTCGACTTCGGAAGGCTGCTTGACCTTGCACGCGGTGGGGTTTGCCGTGCCCCGCTCGTTACCGAGCGGGCGGTGGGCTCTTACTCCACCGTTTCACCCTTGCCTGATCCGGCTTGCACCGGCCATCGGCGGCCTGTTCTCTGTGGCACTGTCCCTCGCGGGTGACCATTCCCGCGGGCGGGCGTTACCCGCCACCGTGTCCTGCCGTGCTCGGACTTTCCTCACTCGGGCAAATGCCCGAGCGCGATCGCCTCGCCACGCAAAAACATTGTACGCCGCGGAGCCAAGCGACGACTTTTGCGAATAGCATGTGACTCGGCGTGGAACTTTGCTTCGCGCCGATGCAAGTTCCAGGGGTGCCGCTTCATGTCGTTGATCGATCCGGGCTCGAAAGCGCCTGCATGGTCTTTGCTTGACAAAGACGCAAAACCGCACGCGCTTAAAGACTATTCGGGTGCGTTTGTCGTTCTTTATTTCTATCCCAAAGACGATACCTCTGTCTGCACCAACCAAGCATGCACGTTTCGCGACCTGCTTCCCCGATTCCGGCGTGCCAACGCGGCAATCCTCGGCATCAGCCCCGACTCCAGCGAGAGCCACGCCGCCTTTGCCAAGAAACACAAACTCAACTTCACGCTGCTCGCTGATCCACCCGGACCGACCAAGACGCCCAAAGTCTGCTCCGCCTACGGCACATGGGCTGAGAAATCGATGTACGGGCGCAAGTACATGGGCGTTGTCCGCACCACGTATCTGATCAATCCCGATGGCATCGTCATCCGCCGCTGGGATCGCGTCCGCGTCGCCGGTCACGCCGATCAAGTTCTCGAAGCGATCCGCGAAGCGAGCGCGGCACGAAAGTAACCCGGTGCTGGCCCATCACCCGCGGCTGCTGCGATACGTCACGCCCCGCGCTTCAAGCTCGCGGAACACGTGCTGCACGAACGCCTCATCGCGCCCCAGCATCTCGGGCACGATCACGCCCGGCTGATTGATCCGCCCCTCCAAGATCGCTCGCCCGACAATCGCGCATGGAAACGCCGTGGTCCGAGACATGCTCGTAAACCCGGTCGCCGGGTCAAGCACGTCAAATAGATCCCACGTCCACACTGCGGCCTTGCCCGCGTGCTCGCCGCGCGCGATCACGCGCATCACCGTCAGGTCAGCCTCGCCCGGTTCATAGGTCCACTTCGGGAACAGCAGAGCCGCCGTGACATCACGCGGCCGCACCGTGATGCCGCCGACGTTGACCGGCTCGAGCGAGAACAACCCGGTATCGCGCATCGTCCGCATGATGTCGATGTGCCCGGGATAGCGCAGCGTCTTCTCCTTCATGTTCGGCACGCGCAGGGTCGTCGCAATCGAACGCAGGCCGTCGGTGTTGAACGCTTCCAGCGTCCCGATGTTTGGGAAGTCGATGAACTCGGGTTCGCTCAGCGCCTCACGCACCACCACCCGTCCGTTCTCCACGATTCGCGACGGACGCGTGTATTCCTCGATCACATCAAACGGCGAGAAACCCGCCTTGTACTCATACGGCTTGTGTCGCTCGCGCGGCAAACCGCCCACATAAATCTCGATCGAGTCACATCGCTGCATGTGATGAGCCGCATACCCGGCAAGCAGGTTGCTCATGCCCGGCGCGACGCCGCAGTCAACCACCGCGATACCGCCGTGGGCCTTGGCATGCGCGTCCAGGTCGAGCGCATCCTGCCCCATGAATGCGATGTCGCAGTACTTCGCCCCCGACTCGGCGATCGTGCGCAGCGCTTCGAACGCGATTGAGGACGACAACGCGCCGAGCACAAGATCATGCCCGCGGATCAGTTCCTTGATCCGAGCCGCGCTGCTCAGGTCTGCCTGCACGGTGGTCGCACGTCCGCCGCAGCGTCGCTGCGCCGTCGCGAGGTTCTCCGCCCTGCCGTCGACGATGGTGACGTCAAAGCCTCGCTCGCGGGCGAAGTCTGCGGCGATCACCGAACCGACCATCCCCGCACCCAACACAATCACCCGTGCCATGCGTCACTCCCGATTGATCCAACAACCATCGACGTCCGACGACGCAATGTACCGCATCCCGGCCGCGGCAGACGCATCGCCACGGCCCGCCATTTCGCGTCCCTACGGCTCGCCTTCTTTGCCGCGCCCTCGAACGATCGGTCGTGCCGCCTGCCGCCGCGACCATCTCCGCCGACACCAGCCCGTCATCGCCGGTCCTCGCCGCGGTCGCGCTCGGATCCAACCTCGGCGATCGCGCTGCGTTGATCCAGGCCGCCCGTCAGGCGCTCGCGGCCATCCCCGGCACAGCGATCGTCGCGCACGCCGACGCAATTGAGACTCCGCCCTTCGGACCGGTGCCGCAGGGGCCGTACCTGAACGCCGCGACGCTGCTGCGAACGACGCTCAGCCCGCGCGAACTGCTCGCCGCGCTCCACGCGATCGAGCGTGAACACGGGCGCGATCGCGCGCGCGAAGTCCGCTGGGGGCCGCGCACGCTCGACCTTGATCTTCTTGTCTACGCCGACGCGATCATCGACGAGCCTGGGCTTCAGGTCCCCCACCCGCGTATGCACGAGCGACTGTTTGTTCTTGAGCCGCTCTCGACGATTGCCCCCGAGTTGTGTGTGCCAACGCTGAACGCGAACGTGGCGACGCTGCTCGCTCGTCTGCGCGGATGACACCGACTCACTTGCTCTAGGGCTGCCTGTCGCTCCGCCGCACACGTCTCCGCGGCTGGTCCAACGACGGAACCTACTACGCCAACTCAGCGCGGCCCGATCGCGATGAAGTTCACGCTCGTGTTGAAGAGACCGCCGGTGTTGTCGTACGTGAAGAACGTGCAACTGTTGTTGGTCACGTTGCCCACCACGACAGTGCGACCTGTATTGCCTGCCGTCGCCACGTACGTCGGCGTGCCGTTGAACGCGGTCGTGAAAGTCACGTCAAAGCGACCCGTTGAAGGACGCGTCACGGTCCAGCCCGAACCGGCGAAGACAGTGCCCGCTGCGGCAATCGTCCCGCGCACAATCCGCAAGTTCTCCTCGAGCGATGCCGCGGGCGAGTACTGCCCCGCAGCGCCGAACTTCACCTCGCCGCGCACGTCAAGCTTCGCCGACGGCGAAGGCGTGCCGATGCCGACGCTCCCCGTTGCATCCGTCAGCAGCACGAGGTTGCCGTTGGCCCGCGCGTTGGAGATCGTGAAGTTCGGGTTGCCCGTCGAACCAAAGCCGATGTACGCGCGTTCGGTGTTGGCGCTGTCGCGATAGCTGATGTACCCGACCTGCTGCGCGGTGGAATCCGAGTCCTGAAGCACAAAGGTCGGGACCGGAGCCGCGACGTGGAGCGTGCCGCCGGGCGTGCTCGTGCCGACACCGACGCGTCCTGCGCTGTCGACCGTGACCGCGTTGCCGCCCGAACCGTCCGCGGGCGCGAGCGCCGAAGCGACATGAGCCCACGTCGCGATCGGCACCGGTGCCACGACCTGGCGCGGCGCAAGCGAGGTGAAGCCGCCGGTGTTGGAGCAATCAAGACCGGTATCAGGCCGCACGGCCAGTTCGATCGCGCGCGTGCCGTTGGTCACAAATGCCTTGCCGAAATCGACAGTCGTGCTGAACACGCCATCGGTGACCTGCACGTTATTCACGCAGACGGTCGGCGCGACCGGCAGGTTGCTGGTCAGATCGCTGTAGAGCGTGAATCGCATGTCGTAGAGCCCAGTCTGTGCCGAGCCGTTCGCCGTCAGCCGCCCCTGATAGGTGAAGGCGGTCGACTGGGCGAGCGAAACCGACGATGTGAGGGCAAGCACAAGCGACGAGAACAACGACCAGCGCATGGGGACGCTCCAAGAGGGTTTCTTCACCGACAACGCATCCAAACTCGAAGAACCCCCCAAGCATCAACCGGCTCGTGCCTGTGGCACGCGAGACCAAAGTATACACGGCAAAAGTGCAATTCTCTTGCACAATTTTGCGTTCAACGCGTGCTCACGTACCGCGGCGACTCTTTCCCGGACGCCGACATCGGCCCCCGTCCGGTGCGCCCGGCCTGATTCACAGTGCCGCGATCCGCTTCTGCGTCTCCTGAGCCAGCAGATCGCGCATCAGCTCGGACAAGTCCCCCACCAGCACATCCCGCAGCCCATATTCGCCCGGCAATCGTTCGTCGGCGACGATTCCTTCCTTGAAGCGATAGGTCCGGATCTTTTCGCTCCGCTCGCCGCCGCGGATCTGCTCCCGTCGCGCCGCTGATCGCTCGGCGTGGGCCCGCTGACGTTCCAACTCATGCAGCTTTGTCATGAGCAGCCGACGCGCCTTCTCGCGATTCTGCTGCTGGCTCTTGCTCTCCTGCATGCGGATGTTGATGCCCGTCGGCTTATGCAGCAGTTGCACCGCCGTCGCCACCTTGTTGACGTTTTGCCCGCCCGGCCCTTGGCTCGTCGTGACGTGCTCTTCAACGTCGTTGGCCCAGTCGATCTTGACGTCGACCTCTTCAGGCTCGGGCAGCACCGCGACCGTCGATGTCGACGTGTGAATCCGCCCCTGCGTCTCGGTCGCGGGGATCCGCTTCACGCTGTGGACGCCAGCCTCAAACGCCAGTTCGCTCCACACCCCTTCGCCACGCACTTCCACCACCGCCGAACGCACGCCGCCGACCTGCGGCTCGGGCGTTAGTTCCAGCACCTCCAGCGTCCACCCGCGTCGGCCCGCGTACCTCGTGTACATTTCCAGCAGATCGCGCGTCCAGATGCTCGCCTCATCGCCGCCGGTGCCGGCCCGCAGCTCCAGGATCACCGCACCGACGCGCCGATCATCGCTGTTCACCAGCGCCGACTTGAGCCGCTCCACCAGTTCGCTGGCCCTCGCCTCAAGCTGCGGGATCTCCGCCGCGGCAAGGGCGGCAAACTCCTTGTCCGTCCCGCTCCGTGCGGCGACGCACTCGGCGTGCTCTTTCTCGATGCCCAGCAACGCGACAAAGTCCGCCACGATCGGCACAAGCGTGCCTCGCTTGATGAGCAGATCGCGAGCCTTGCGATGATCAGCGAGCGTGGCCGCGTCGGCGAGCGCCGCATCGACGGTCATCAACTCGGCACGGAGCATCTCGAGCCGAGAACGCGCGACTTTAGGAAGTTCCGGAACGGGGTTCATCAACAGACGATAGCGGGCGCGGCGGAGGTGGCCGCCAGGGATACTCCGGCAGTGTGTGCCGGCCGAACGGCTCAAAGTGATCCCAGGTCCGATGCTGCTCGACCATCGGCTTGCGAACGCCCACAAATCGCTTGCCCGGTCCCTGCGGATCGTACAACTCGAGTTCGCCAAGCCCGTTGGCGTGGAAGAACGCCAGCGCCATCTGCACCGACTGCATCCAGTGATCATCCACCACGATCAGCCCGCCAGGCCGGATGAGCCGCAGCGCGTAGTGGATGTCGAGAAAAACGAAGTCGTACCAGTGACCGCCATCGACATAGACAAAATCAAACTCATCACCGTTGGCAACCATCCGCGGCATGGCCAAACGTGAGTCTTCCTGGACAACAGTTGTGAACGCCATCGCTCCCGACGCGCAGTACTGATCGAATCCGGCCCACTCAAGCAAACCCGGATCGGGTTCGACAATCGTGTGCGAAACCCCTCCCGCGAGCCGGCCCGTCAGCAAGGCCTCTGCGATCGACAGCGCAGAAAGACCCAATCCAAGCCCGATCTCCAGTGTTCGCTTGGCTCGTTCTCGGATCACGACGTCCCGAAGAAACTCACCCGCACTCTCCTGCACGCCGATCGGCCAGAGGTCGTATCGCGTCCCCTTGCGACCGGTGAGGCACGCGGCGGCGTACACCGCGCGGCGGTGCTGACGAACCTGCTCGAGCAACGGTTGCGACGCGCTGAGTGTTGCGTGCGAAGCCATTCCGACGGCACCTCCATCTGTACTATCGGATCCCGAGTCACCTGAACTCAAAGATGTGCGGCCCGCCATTGAGGTACACGACCGACCGCCCAGCGCAATACCATCTCCGCCTTTCAAACGCCCCTGCTGGAGACCTGCCGCGTGACCGACGCCATCCGCATCCGAGGCCTCAACAAGACCTTCGGCCCCAAGACCGCCGTCCGTGCGCTCGACCTCGCCATCCCGCAGGGCAGCCTCTACGGCTTCATCGGCCCCAACGGCGCTGGCAAGACGACCACGATCCGCATGATCATGTCGATCATCTTCCCCGACAGCGGCGAACTCTCCGTGTTGGGCAAAGCCAGTGCCGTCGAGAGCAAAGACCAGATCGGCTACCTGCCCGAAGAACGCGGCCTCTATCGCAAGATGAAGGTCGGTGCGTTCCTCAACTACATGGGAAAGCTCAAGGGCATCGACGCGGGCGCGGTTGATCGCAAGGTCAAGACGTGGCTTGAGCGCGTCGGCCTCGCCGATTGCTCCAAGAAGAAGTGCGAAGAGCTCAGCAAAGGCATGCAGCAGAAGGTCCAGTACATCGCTGCCGTGCTGCACGAGCCCAATCTCATCATCCTCGATGAACCCTTCAGCGGGCTCGACCCGGTCAACCGCCGTCTGCTCCGCGGCCTGATCGGTGAGCAGCACCAGGCCGGGCGCACGCTCATCTTCTCCACCCACGCGATGTTTGAGGCCGAGCAGCTTTGCACCCACCTCTTCATGATTCACAAGGGCAACAAGGTCCTGGACATGCCCATGGACGAGGTGTGGCGGACCTATGACCCTCGCACCATCATCGTCGAGCCGCTCGACGCCGCTGACGCTGATCGCGCTGAACTCTGGAACGCGCTCCACGGCGTGAGTGCCGTCCACCACACCGACGAGCACGTCGAACTCCGCCTCGCCGACAACGTCGCACCCGAAGGTGTGATGGAGCAGCTCACCCGCACCGTGCGTCTGCGTCGTCTCGAACTCAAGAAGGCAAACCTCGAAGAGGTCTTCATCTCGCTTGTTGGCGGCGATGCCGCCGCGCTCCGCGCCGAGGCCGATGAACTCGAGAGCGTGAAGGGATAACCACACATGTTCAAGACACTTCACGTCGCCATCCGCGAGTTCCTCGCCACCGCGCTCACGCGCGGCTTCATCATCGGCATCTTCATCCCGCCGCTGCTGATGGTCACCATCATCCCAGCGACCGTCGCACTCATGGGCGGTACGCCCAAGGTCAACGGCCACGTTGCGATCATCGACAAGTCCGGCGTCACCGCCGAGCGCATCAAGGACCAGCTCAGCCCCGAGAAGATGGCCGAGCGCAACCGCCAGCGCCTTGAACGCCTCGGCAAGGAAGTCGAGAAGAAGATGGAGGGCATCCCGCTTCCGCCCGACGCCAAGGAGCAGATGCAGACCGGCATGCAGCAGCAGGTGGACACGGGTGGTCTGCTCGACCAGCCCGACCTCCGCGTGACCGTCCTCGCCGCCGATGCTGACATCGAGAAGGAAAAGGCCGAGATCCTCAAGGCCATCGGCAAGGAGAAGGACGCCGCCGGGGCTGATCCGCGGCTAGCCCTCGCCGTCATCCCTCCCGATGCCATCACGCCCAACACCGAGGGCACCTACGGAAACTACGAAGTTTTTACCGCGCCCAAGCTCGACGTCGCAGTGCAGAGCGACATCGAACGCGCCATCAACACCGCCATCGTCGACACCCGCCTTGCCAGTCTCGGCATGGATGTCACCAAGATCCGCTCGCTCATCAAGCAGCCCGAGGCTGACACCAAGGCCGTGACGGCCAGCGGCGACAAGGCCACCAACGAAGCCGCCAAGATGCTCGTCCCCGGTGCGTTCATGTTCCTGCTGTGGATCAGCGTCTTCACCTGCGGCCAATACCTCCTCACGTCCACCATCGAGGAGAAGTCCAGCCGCGTGATGGAAGTCATCCTCTCCGCGGTCAGCCCCATGCAGCTCATGGTCGGCAAGATCATCGGACAGATGGCCGTCGGTTCGCTCATCCTGCTGGTCTACGGCGGGCTGGGCGTCGTCAGCCTCATCAGCTTCGCGATGATGCACGTCATCGACCCGATGAACCTCGTCTACCTTGCGATCTACTTCGTGCTCGCGTTCTTCATGATCGCATCACTGATGGCCGCGATCGGCTCGGCCGTGAGCGACATCCGCGAGGCCCAGTCGCTCATGTCACCGATCATGATCGTGCTGGTGATTCCGATGATGCTGTGGATGCCGATCCTGCGCAACCCCAACTCGCTCTTCGCGCAGATCTGCTCGTTCCTGCCACCGATCAACCCGTTCATCATGATCCTGCGACTCTCGGGCGCGGAGAAGATCCCGACATGGCAGATTCCCGCGTCCATCTTCGTCGCGGCGTGCGGCGCGGTCTTCATGGCCTGGGCCGCCGCCAAGATCTTCCGCATCGGCGTTCTGATGTACGGCAAGCCGCCGAACTTCAAGACGCTGATCCGCTGGGTCCGCATGGCCTGACGACGCAAAACATGCCGCAGGCGGTCATCAACCGCCAGCGCGTTCGTGTCGCAGATCTCCAAGTTCGCTTGGACATCGGTGCTGTCTTCGACACCAAGAGTGCGGCACGGCCTTGGCACGCAAGCGCGCCGCCTTCTTACCGCCACGAGCCGACGATCAGGCGAAGCCTGGAATGAGGGTTCCGCTCGCTCACTTCCCCATCTTCGCCCGCAGCGCGGTTTGCGTCTCCGGCGTGCTGAGCACATGCGCTGACAGCCTCGCTCCCTCGCGCACGATGCTCTGATCGAGCGACCCATCGAGTTCATTGAGCAACTTCTTCGTTGCCTTGAGCGCATGCGGCCCCGCTGCCGCCAGATGCTTGACGACGCCATCGACTGTCGCATCAAGCGTGGCAAGATCCGCCGCGAGATGGTCCACCATCCCCAGCGCGTGCGCCTCAGCACCGCTCATCAAACCGCCCATCAGCAGCACCCGCCGCGCACGCCCGGCACCGACCTTCCGCACCAACCACGGCGCGACCACCGCGGGGCACACGCCCATGTCCACTTCGGGAAAGCCGAGCTTCGCATCCGCGTGCGTGATCGCGACATCGCACACGCACGTCAGCCCGCACCCGCCGCCGATCGCCGCACCGTTCACGCGCGCGACCGTCACCATCGGCAGCGTGCGGATCTTCACCGTCAGATCCGCGAGCGACATCAAGAGCCGCAGCGCGAGCGCGTTGTCCTCGAGCACGGCCTTCAGATCCATGCCCGCGCAGAACGCCTTGCCCGCACCCGTGATCACCAGCACGCTGATATCCGCCCGCGCCGCCACTTCATCAACCTTCGCGTGCAGGGCATCGAGCAGGTCGAGCGACATCGCGTTTCTGGCCTCCTCGCGGCACAGCGTGAGCGTCGCGACGTGCGTATCGCGATGCGTGGCAAACTCCAGACTCGCAAGCGAACTCATGCAGACCCTTTCGAACGAGAACGATTCACAAATGCCGCGAGAAGCGATCGCTCCTCCTGTGTCCCGACCACACCAAGCGATGTTTCCAGCCCCGCCGCGATCATCACCGCCGCGCTCAGCCCCGCGCGATGCTCCACCTGTCGCAGCCACGCCTTGGTCACGCGAGCCGCACCCGCTGGCTTGGCCGCGAGCATCTCGACGATCGACCGGGCTCGCGGCAAGACTTCTGCGGGCGTTGCCACACACTCATGCGCGATGCCGATCTTTGTCGCCTCGACGCCATCGACAAGCGTCGGCTGGAGCATCCGCGACCTTGTCGGGCCGCTGTCAATCATGCGACGCAGGCTCGGCGCCGACACCGCGGGCGACAAACCGAGCATCGTCACCGGATATCCAAACTTGGCCGCGCGATCCGTAACGACGACGTCCGCGCCCGCCAACATCGCGCACCCACCCGCGATCGCGCCGCCGTGCGCAGCGATGACCACCGGCACATCACTCTCATCACGCAGTAGCTGCACCAACGCCGACAGTCCTGCGAGCAGCCGTCGTGAGTTGCTTGCGTCTGCGTGACACACATCAAGATCGAAGCCCGAGCAGAACATCGGGCCTTCGCCGTGGAGCACGATCGCGCCGATGTCAGCGGCGTCTCCGCCACGAATCGCGACGCGCACCGCGCTCGCCACATCGTCAAGCATCGCCGGCACCAACGCGTTGCGCTTCTCGCCGCGTGCGAGCGTCACAGACGCGACCCGCGCCTCGACGGCAAGTCGAACAAACCCAGATGCCGACGCGAATCGGCTTGTCTCGCCACGCTCGCTCATGACGCCGTCTCCGCGTCACGCCCGACGATCTTGAGCGCGAAGCGTGCGGCATCGACGAGAGCGTCCTCATCGACGCCGGTCGTGAACCCCGCCTCGTGAACTGCACGCACCAGCGCCAGCGTGTTGATGTTGCCCGGCGCTCGCTTCTGCGGCGTCGACGCATACGGACAGCCGCCCAGCCCCCCCACCGCTCCATCAAACGATCGCACACCCGCATCCAGCGCGGCTCGCACACACTCCGCCGCGCGACCGAACGTGTCGTGCAAATGCAGCGTCAGCCGCGGCTCGCCCGCGTCATCCACTCCCAACCACTGCGGCCCGAGTTCATGCACCACTGCCTCAAGCATCGCTCGCGTGCTGTGCGCGTCGCCCGCGCCGATCGTGTCACCCAGATCAATCTCGTCCACGCCGAGTTCTTCAAGCAATCGGGCCACCAGGGCCACCTGCTCAACCGCGATCGGCCCCTCGAATGGACACGCAATGACGCACGAGATGTAGCCGCGCATTCGCACGCCCGCGGCTCGGGCTCCAGCGATCACCGGCCGAAACCGCTCGATCGACTCGGCGATACTCGCGTTGGTGTTCTTCTGATTGAAGGTCTCTGACGCCGCCGTGAACACGGACAGCTTCTGCACCGGCCAGCGTCCAAGCTCCGCCGCCAGCGCCTGCGCGGACTCGAAACCCTTGGCATTTGGGACGAGCGCCGAGAACTGCGGCGTCCTGTGCTTGAGTGCGTCCGGGGAGGGGTGTGAAGCCACGGCCCGCAACACCTCGGCGGCATCACCGAGCTGCGGCACCCACTTGGGGCTCACAAAGCTCGTCACCTCAATTTCGTCGACGCCCGTCGCGCACAGCAACTCCACCAGCCGAACCTTGTCAGCGACCGGAATGATCGCCTTCTCGTTCTGCAGCCCGTCACGGGGCGACACATCAGTAATGCGGACGCGCGAGGACATGCCTCGATGATAACCTGAAGCTTCGCCGCAACGCGACCACGTAGAGGCCGCCGCCCATGACGCTCGTGCTCATCCTCATCAGCTTCAGCCTTGTGGTGCTCGGTGTCGTCTGCGCCCATCGCGTCGCACGCGCCAGCAAAGACCAGCCCGAGCACCCGGTCTGCAACATCTGTGGCTACACCGCTGGCCCCGATCCAGACCGGCCGTGCCCCGAGTGCGGGGTCGACCTCCGCCAGCCCGGCGCAATCATCCGCCCGCTGCCGGATTGGCGGCTCGTCGCCGGCGCCGTCTCGGGACTCACGCTCGGCGGCATGTTGCTTCTCATACTCATGAAGTGAGGGGCCGCGCCTTACACCCTCCGCGAACGCCTCAGCCCAAGACACGCTATCGCGCCAAAGACCAACACACCAGCCGGTTGGGGAATCGCCGCCATCGTTGCAAGATCAAACTTCAGACGCTCATCGAGGTTGCCGCCCGCAGTACCCGCATAGGTGAACTGCACCTTACCCGTCAGCGACCACGACGTCGGCGAGAGGTCGGTGTCGGAGAAGATCACGATGCGATCTTGGCCGCTGCTGCCGCTGGGCGTCCAGGTCGATGTCAGATCGCGGAGGCTGCCGGTGATCGGCGAACCGCCGGACGAGAAGTTGAACGCGAGGTTTGTCGCGCTCGCGCTGGCCGATGTCACGCCCGCGGGCATCGCCGTACCAGCGATGATGGCGATCGAGATCGCGTTGAACGCCGCCGTCGGGTTTGGCCCGTTCGCAGTCGGCGCGGTCCATGACATCGTGCTCGTCGTACCTGCACGGCTCAGCGTCCACGTGTATCCGACGCCGCTCGTGTACGCGTACGCAAAGTCCCACGTCAGCGTGTTGAGCGCGGTCTGCGTGCCGAGGTTCGCGCTCTGCACGATGGTCGAGGTCGACACGGTGGAGGACGAGCCGATGAACGTGTCCCAGTTGGTGTTGCTGATGCGATAGCGGGCGACGGACGCGGTGTTCGTACTCGTCACACCGAAGCCGGGGTTGAGAATGACATCCGCCGCGGCCATCGGCACAACGGAGGAGGCAACGCCCGCCACAAGCCCGAGAACAACCAGCGAGCGCGATTCGATTCCCATTCGCCACCTCCCATGCGCCCCGGCGACCAAGCCGAGCCAGTGAGAGGATGTACAAATCCAATCGCGCGAGAACCACCACCGCCATCGTGCTGCGTCGGCGCGAGGGCCATCTCTGCGGCAAACAGCGTCTGCGCGGAATCCACGTCCCGCAGGCCGCGCAAGTTCATTGGCTTCTCGGACGCGCGGCCAACCCGGCAAGAATCCCGCCATCGAGCGTGAACTCCGCCCCCGTCGCGTACGCGGATTCATCACTCGCCAAGTACGCCGCCAGCGCCGCAACTTCCGACGGCTCCCCGAATCGAGCCAGCGGCGTTTCCTTCACGAACTCTTCAATCCGCGCCGCCCTTTCTGGCCCATCTCCGAGCATCGGCTCCCACATCGGTGTCATGATCGCTGCAGGCTGAATGACATTGCAGCGAATCTTCATCCCCTGCTCAGCACAGTACAACGCGACGGACTTGGTGTGGTTGCGCACGCCGGCTTTGCTCGCCGCATACGCCGCCGCTCCCGGAATACCGACGACGCCCGACCTCGACCCGATGTTGATGATTGAACCGACGCCCGATGCTCGCATCGCGCGGATCGCGTACTTGCACCCGAGGAACACGCCGTCCAGATTCGTCGCGTGCACAGCCCGCCACGCCTCAAGCGCGGCATGCTCGGGATCATGCGCGACAATGCCATCCTCGAACCCCGTGATGCCCGCGTTGTTCACCAGGACATCCAGTCGCTGATGACGCGACAGCACCTCGTCAACGACCTGCCGCCACTGCGACTCATCGCGCACGTCAAGTTGTCGGAACGTCGCCGTCGCTCCAAGGCGCGCGGCCAGCGCACGCCCTTCAGCCTCACGAATGTCCGTCACCACGACGATCGCGCCTTCGCTCGCGAATCGCTCGGCAATTGCCGCACCGATTCCACGTGCCGCGCCCGTCACCAATGCAATCTTGCTCTCAAGTCGTCGCATCACCAACGATATCGGCGCTACAGCCGGGGTTGTCAACCCGAGGCTCGCACGAACGCCTCACCGATGCGCCTTGATCAACTCCAGCGTCTTCTCTAGCGCGGCGTCGCGCCCGCTTGCGATGTCCTGCGGCGTCACCCGCACCACCACATCCGGCGTCACACCCGCATCGGGCACCGGCCCCTCCCCCGCCTCCACGATTGGATGGGTCGCAATGATCGGCAAGTCAACCTCGATGCCCGTCTTGGGAAGTCGCAAGAAGAAGAACGCGCCGCCGTTGATCCCGCGCTGATTCCCGCCCGTCGGCTCGCCAACCAGTGTCGCGATCTTCGAGCGGCTCACGATCCACGCGAACTGAAACGTCGCGCTGCTGTTCACACTGTCCACCAGCACCCAGACTCGCCCCGGATACTTTGTTCGCGACGGACGGATCATGTTGTCGTCGCCGTTCTCTTCGCCGCGATCGAGCACAAAGCCGGGTCGCGTGTCGCCCGGCTTGGGGTCCTTTGCCGCCCCACCCCAGTCCTTGAACGAATCGTCCCACGTGTCGAGATACGGGTTCAGATCCTCCGGCGTCTTGCGATACATCACGCGCCGCTCAAAACGCGGCTTGGCAAGCGGCGTGTCGATGAGTCGCTCAAGCAACACGTCGCCGCAGTCGTTGCCGCCCTCATTGCCGCGCAGATCGACGATGAAGTTCTTGGTGCCCGAAGCGATCATGCGATCGCACACGTTGTGAATGAACCCCTGCCAATCCGCCTTGCTGTTGTAGAACGCCCACGAGCGCATGCGCAGATACGCGCTGCCGTCGGCCAGCGTGCGAAACTCCCACACGCCGTCCTCAAGAAGTTCCGCGTCCTTGACGATCCGCGCCGCTTCGGCAGCCTCAGCCCTTGCCCTCACGAGCTGCTGCGTCCGATCGGCCTCGCTCTGGGCCGCGACGCGAACGACTCGTTCCGCGCCCGTCGCATCGCGCACCGTCAGCGAGAATGCTCCATCTGTCACTGGGAAGAACATTGGGTAGAAGATGTCGAACGTCTCCCAGGTCTCAAGGCCCGAGACTTCGATCAAGCGACGCCGCTTGTCGTCGTTGCCGCCGTCCGCCCGCGCGATCGTCATCAACTTGCCTTGAATCTCACGCGTCGGTACGCCGTTGACGATCGTGACACGCGAGCCGGGCGTCAGCGACGCATCCTCGGAGTAGTTCCGCGTCACGATCATCTCGCCGTCAAACCAGCGGAAGTTGAACGGCAGGCGATTGCGCCCTGTGAACAACGCCGCCACAATGGCCTTGCGCTGGTTGAAGAAGTTGGCGTACGTGTGCCCACAGCGGATCGTCGCGAGGAACTGCGACACGCGCAGGTACATCGCACCGAGCGTCGTCGGGCCACCAGCCGTACCGCCAGTCAGATCACGCTCGAGCGCATTCCACGCGGCGTTCAACTGCTCTGGCGTGTTGGAGCGGAGCAAGCCCGGATGCAGCAGCGTGTACGCCCGCCGCAACACGGCCAGATCGGCTCGCACATCCTCCACGCTGATCGGCGTCTGTGCCGTCAGTGCGGGCGTGCTCGCCTGCGGCCCGCCCTGAACCTGAGCCTGAACCTGAGCTTGCACCTGCGCCGCGTCACCAGGCTCGCCCGCCGACGCAATCGGCACGCTCGCGCACGCCGCGCCGGCGGCCGCGAGCAATGCACGAACAACCGCGCCATTCCACCATCCACGCCGTGCCTCGTCCGTGCGACGATTCTGCTCTCTCATGCATTCTCATTCGGCGACGCGCGGCACGCAGACGCACTTTCCAGCACATTCATTTCGGCGGCTTCAGATACACCTCATTCACCAGATACTCCCAATCTGGGTGAGAGTGAACGCCGAGTTCCTTGCTGTCCTGCTGGCTGAACATGTCCTGCTCGTAGTCCTTGCCGTTGTGCCAGCGGCAATCGGGATTCCCGGTGTCCAGGAGGTTCAAGGTCTCGACGTGCCCGTCTTGAAAGCCGTAGTTTCCCTTGCCCGCGTGCCAATAGCCGTAGAACCCGGTGCCCTGATAGTCGATCGCGAGCAGTTCGTTCGTCACACGCATGTCGGGCACATCGCCCGCGGACTCGGTGATCAAGATCGTGTGGCTGGGCCGCAGGATCGCGCCGTCGTTGCGTTCCGCATCCTTCTTCGTCTTGTTCAGCTTCCAGACGAGGTGCCCGTTCATTGCATAATTGCTGGGCACATCATCAACACACGTCGAGTTATTGTCGAACGCGCCCTTCTCGCCGCGCATCTCGCCGCGATAGCCCGGACACAGCCACGATTTGCCCACCGGGATGTACCCGGCCTTCGCGAACTGTGCCCGCCACGTCACATGCTCGGTTGGGCTTACCAGCGTGCGATTCTCCGGCAGCCTGCCCTTGTTGTCGGTCGCGAAGGTGTTCATCGACTTCACGACCTGGCCGGTGTTGGACATGCACGCCACCGTGTGCGCACGCTTCCGTGCCCCGGCCAGCGTCGGCAGCAAGATCCCCAGCAGAACACCGATGATCGAGATCACGACCAGCAACTCAATGAGCGTAAACGCGGCCCGCTGCGTCCGACCAGGCTTGTATCTCATCTGGCGTCCTCCGACTTCCAAGTCTGCACGCTCAATGCCGGATCCATTTTTGCATCAAATCCGCCCGGCCACACATCCATGTTCTTCGACGTCCACATGTGCGTCGCCGTCGTGTAGCCCTTCTCGTCCTTGCGGATCAGCGCCTTGAACCGTTTGCCCACCCGCGTCGGGTCGTAGCTCCGCGCCACGATCAACTGCACCTTCGCGTAACCTTCCGCCGCCGTCCATTCGATGATCCGGTAGCGATCGCTCAACGTCCCTTCGATCCCCTTCACGTTGATGTAGATGTTCTGTTCCGACAGTTTGATCTCCAGCGGCGGCTGCTCGCGCCACGTCCCCGCCAGCAGCGGCTCCTTCTCAAACACCGCACTCGGCCGCGGCTTGTGCGCCGCCAGTTGCGCCGGGGTCGGATCGCCCGCCGTCACCGGTTTGCTCTCGTCCCACCGAGAGCCGCTCCAGTGCATGCGGAAGTAGTTCTCTTCACGCTGTGGCGTGCCCTGCGTCAGCCGGATTCGATCGCCTCGCACCTCGTAGGACCCATCAAGCACTTCTTCGTGAATCACCTTCATGTCTATTCCCCGAGGCTCCTCAGGGAAGTTGGTCGACGTCAACTTCACCTTCAACGTGCCCTTGGCGTCCATCCCCTTGGGCGGCTTCTGCGGCGTGCATTCCAGAATCTCAAACACCATTCCATACCAACTGCCATCGGGCGCGGGCGCAACGCGAAGGTCCATCGTGTTGCCATCAATCCGCACGTTTGACAGCGGTTGGTCATTCGAGGAGGTGGAGAACAGATCGACCGGCTCCGTCTCCTTCTTGGGCCGCTCGAACTTCGCCTTCGGGTTAAACGCCGTCGCCGCGGTGATCGCGGCCGCCTTCGTCGGCAACAGATACCACGCGCTCGCGCCGATGGTGCCCACGCCCAGCGAAGCCGCGACGATGATCGCGGCGACATTTCGTGCCGCGCTCGTGGTCGCAAGCGTCGCACCGATGCCCGTGAGCGGAATCTTCGCGATCGACGCCGTCACGCTCGCCGAAGTCGCATAGGTGGATGTGCCGTGCTGCAGCACGCCCGCGAGCACGTCATGCGCCCCCGCCCCTGCCGCGCTGACGCCCAGCGCAGCCGACCCGAGCCGCTTTCGCAAGTTCGCGAGGGCCCGCTCGACGCGACGGCTCATCGTGCCCGCCGCCACGCCCGCCTGCTCCGCCAGTTCATTCAGCGGCCTGCCCGCCAGAAACCGAGCGACGATGACGTCACGGTCCTCGTCGCTCAGATCGGCCAATGCTGCATCCAGCAGTGGTTCAATGTCTCGCCAGAGCCGAGCCGTCTCCGGCTCTCCGCTGTCTGGCACGTTCTCCAGACCCATCGCCGACGCCGCCTGCTCGGCCGGCGCGGCACCCTTCCGACGCATCAGATCCCGACACGTGTTCATCGCGCACGAATGCAGCCACGCCGCCGCGTTGCTGCGAATCGCTTTCGCACTCCGCGCCAGCCGCAGAAACGTCTCCTGCGCCGCGTCTTCCGCGTCCGCCTCGTTTCCCAGCGTGCGTCGGCAGATCGCAAGCACCATCGCCTGATAACGCGCGGCAAGCACCTCAAAGGCTTGCGGGTCTGCGCTGCCCGCATACCGCCGAAGCGCGGCGATATCGTCCATCTCTGTCAGTTGATGCGTCATCTGTGTCATGGTGATGTGCCCCGGCGGCCGCGTCGGGCCGCGTGTCACCCCAATAGACGAGAAACACCGACCCGAATTGCGCGCTCCCGCGAGTTTTTTCGCCGTCGCGCCCGCCGAGAAACGAACGACCGCACTTTCCCAAGAGCGCGCGTTTCGCGCCTCCGAGACCAGCGCGCCGCCCGGAATCCTTGGCATGCCCAATCAGGCGTTCTTCACGCCGTCCACCTACCCTCGCTGCATGACCAAACGGCCCGCTGATTCCAAGACGAACACAGCACACGGCAGTGCCGCGCCCGCTTCCACTTCGGCCGCGCCAGCCGCTCCCGCCGACTTACGCGCGACCACCGCCGCGTTCCTCGCCATCGAGCGCAAGCTCAAAGAAGGCGGCGGCGCAAAGGCCATCGAACGCCAGCACGAAAAGGGACGCCTCACCGCGCGCGAACGCATCGACCGGCTGGTCGACCCCGGCTCTTTCTTCCAGGAGTACGGCCTTTGGTCCGCGTACGAGATGTACAAGGAGCACGGCGGAGCCCCGGCCGCGGGCGTCGTCACCGGCGTGGGCGTCGTTCACGGCCGTCGCTGCATGATCATCGCCAACGACGCGACCGTGAAGGCGGGCGCGTTCTTCCCGATGACATGCAAGAAGATCATCCGCGCCCAGACGATGGCGATGATGGCCCGCCTGCCGCTGGTTTACCTCGTCGACTCGGCGGGCGTGTTCCTGCCGATGCAGGAAGACGTCTTCCCCGACACCGACGACTTTGGCCGCATCTTCCGCAACAACGCGGTGCTCAGCGCGGAGGGCATTCCGCAAATCGCCGCGATCATGGGCTTCTGCGTCGCGGGCGGCGGCTATCTGCCCGTGCTCTGCGACACGCTGCTCATGACCGAGGGCAGCGGGCTCTACCTCGCCGGGCAGGCGCTGGTGAAAGCCGCCATCGGACAGGAAGTGACCGACGAAGAACTCGGCGGCGCGAGCATGCACGCGAGCATCAGCGGCACGATCGACTTCAAGGAGAAGGATGACGAGGCGTGCATCGTGCGCCTTCGCTCACTGCTCGCAAAGTACGCCCCCTCCCAGAGGGAGGGGGATGGGGGGTGGGTGCGTGCAGCTCAATCGACTCCTCTCCTACGCAATGCTGTCGAGAAGATGGACCAGCTTACATCGATGATGCAGGAAGGCTGGCTCAAGTCGCAGGTCGACGCGCTGCTCGCGGCCGACAACGCATCCGCGTCGGGCGCGCAGCCGACTCCGCTCGCTTCCATCCCCGCGCCGGCCGACGGCATCGGGACGTACCGCGACGCGAACGACATCTACACCGCTTTCACCGACAAACCCGGCGCGCAGTACGACGTGCGCGACGTCATCCACTGCATCGTCGACGTGCGGGCCGAGCCCAACGACCACGGCCACGAATCGCTCGCGCCCGATTTCGACGAATACAAAGCCGAATACGGCCAATCCATTGTCTGCGGCTACGCCACCATCGGCGGGCACGCCTGCGGCATCGTCGCCAACCAGAAGAAACTGGTCCAGCGCACCATGCCCGGCGGCAAGAACGGCCCGACCAAAGCCGTGCAGATGCCCGGCGTCATCTACGACGACAGCGCGGACAAATCCGCCCGCTTCATCATGGACTGCAACCAGCGCAAGATCCCGCTGGTCTTCCTGCACGACACGACGGGCTTCATGGTCGGCCGCGACAGCGAGCAGGGCGGCATCATCCGCGCCGGCGCGAAGATGGTGAACGCGATGTCCAACTGCATCGTGCCCAAGATCGTCGTCATCCTCGGCGGCAGTTACGGCGCGGGCAACTACGCGATGTGCGGCCGCGCGTTCGATCAGTTCATCGCCTTCGCGTGGCCCGGCTCCAAGTGCGCGGTCATGGGGGCGAACCAGGCGACGGGCGTCTTGACCACGATCGAAGAAGCCAGCCGCAAACGCAAGGGCGAAACCATCGACCCCGAGGCACACAAGCAGATCTACTCGGCGATCCACGCGGGGTACACCGAGCAGGCCGACATCCGCCACGGCGCGGCCCGCGGCTGGGTCGACCGCATCATCGAGCCGCACAAGACGCGCGACGAACTCATCGCCGCCCTCGACGCCGCGGCCCAGGGATGGGATTACTCGAACCCCTTCAAGACGGGCGTGCTGCAGACGTGACGAACTGACGCAACTGTGATGCTGCTCCAAGATCCGGCCATCTGGTTAAGCGTGATCGGCGTCCTCTGCGGGGTCGGGTCAATAGTCGTTGCGGCTCACGCTGTTCGCCGAGTACTGCGTCCACGCAACTCGTGCATCCGATGCGGCTACTCGCTATCTGGTCTCGCAGCCGCGCGGCAAGTCACCTGCCCAGAATGTGGTTTCCCAAACGCACACACACGCGCTACTTCGGGCCAACCAATACCGTGGACACCGATCATCGCTGCGGGCACTTTGCTCCTGGTTGCCTGCACTCAGCCGCTCTGGGTGTCCCCGCTCGCGGACTTCATCTGGCGATCGGTTCTGCCGCGATCCGTCGCGCTTGAAACCTTCAGCGCCCAGGGCATCGAGTGGCGAGTCTCCAAGGCTCGCGGGCCACGCTCGGAAGCACCGAGCGATTGGGAAACCGACGAGTCCCTTGAGTCACGATGGACAGGACAGTCGTGGGTCGTGATTCCTCGCATCGAAGGCCGCGTCAGCGTTCCCGGCCATCTGCGCGCGAGCTGGAACGCCGCGTTCGATATCGTCAGGCCGCTCGACTTCACCGGTGACGGCGTACCCGATCCATTCGCAATGAGTTACTCGGGCGGCGCCCATTGCTGCTACACGCTCAGCCTGATTGACACGACAGTAAGGGGCGGCGGTATCATCACGATTGACCTGGTCCACTCCGGCGTGCCTGTCATTTCGGACCTCGACAATGACGGTGTCGAAGAGATTACGATTCATGATTGGACTTGGGACTACTGGAAGACGGGATTCGCGGGAGCGCCCGCGCCCGAAGTCATCCTTTCATTCAAGGGCAACACGCTTATCGCAAGAACCGACTTGATGTCCCGACCTCCGCCAACTGAGCAGTCACTGGTATCCATCGCCGCTTCACTGTCCCCGCTTCACGCGACGGCGACCGACCCGGTTGATCCCGACCTCTATCGCCACATGCTCGATCTGATGTACTCCGGCAACGAATCGTCAGCCTGGAGTCTCTTTGACCTCTATCTGCCCGACACGTTCGAACTCAAGACAGCCTTGCGTGCCGAGTTCATTGATCGACTCGACGCGTCGCCGTGGTGGCCCAAGGTTCGTTCCGCGGCGGCCGCGCCGACTAGAACCGACAAACCCGTGCCCTGAAGCGCCACAGTGTTCCTTGCCGCGTCACCCGCAATGAATCGGTTTTGCGGCGCACACGCGTCCACTGGTGAAGTTCTTGCGTTCAACCGCGAAGCGGTTGTGGTGAATAGCCGTGGGTCGCCGCACAGCGGCACCCACGGACCCACCGCCCCCTCGCATGGGATTGTCGAGGCTGGATCGTGCACCACACGCTTGCGCGCGAGCCGCCCCTGCGCTCAAGCCGCGTGCGACGACAGATAGACTGCCTTGATGCGGATCGGCACACGAACCTTGAAAGCGACCGCGTGGCTGAGCGGGGCCATCTTCATCGCGACGTTGGCGTGCATCGTGTGCAATAGCTGCAGTCTGGATTTCGGCATTGAATCAGAGCGGTATGCCATTTATGTCTCGGGGGGCGCGGCGGACTTCGTGGATGACGAATTGGACCATTATGGAAATGTTCCCGAGGGTGGGTGGTGTGCGGTTGCGTTTCAGATTTCAAGGGCCTCCGACGAAATCATCGAGCGTCAGCTTCCACGCTTCGGGACAGGCTTCGTCGGCATTCCCCTTTGGCTTCCGGCCGCGATGTGTCTCGCTTTCGGCATGCCCTCCGTCGTCACGCTGCGCCGCCGCGTCCGCGCGATCAAGAACGGCGCATGCCAGCGCTGCGGCTACCTGTTGACCGGCCTCCCTCCCGCCGCTCCGTGCCCCGAATGCGGCCGCGCGAAGGCGGCGCACGGGTAGACTGTTCCCATGCAGTTCGGCGGACGCACACATCGCACGCTCAACAGAGTCGGGCTCGCCCTCGTCGCGATCTTGTGGCTCGGCATCGTCCTGAATCTCTGCGGCATCGGTGTCACGGTGTCCCTGGGCAATCACGATCTGGGCATCGTCCACGGCGGCTTCGTGTGGACGAGATACTCCGCCGCGACGGGCGGCCGCGGCACCGGGCGGAACTATGGGGTCCAAGTGGTCTCGTCTCCCGTGTCCGCCGAGAAGTATCTCACGTATGTCGCGTCGATCCGAACTCAAGCCATAGGGCCGTTCGGCTTTGAGGCATCGAGCACACCGCTCCTGCCACTAACGCTTACAGGCACGGCCGTGGTGATCGTGTCGATCGTGGTGCAGAATGCACTGCGGCGCATCGCCCGCACCGGCGCATGCCCCCACTGCGGCTACGCGCTCATCGGTATCGCCCCCGCCGCCCCCTGCCCCGAGTGCGGACGCGCGAAGGCGGCGCACGGGTAGACTGCGATCATGCGGATCAGATCGCGAACCTTGAAATTGACGACTTGGCTGAGCGCGGCCACGCTCGTTCTGCTCCTGGTCTGCGGGGTCGCCTCATTCTGGGGTTTGGTGCTGCGCATCGAGACCTCGATGTGGTTCAGTTCGATCTCGCGCGGCGAAGTATCCATTGTTCGCGGAGCCACGTTCAGTCAACCGTCGACGAGGTCTGAACCGTCATCCATTCAACTGTTCGACGCAGATCACATGGGCTATCCATGGGGCACATATCAGGTCCCGCGATGGCAGTTGATCAACGGACGATGGTCAGAGTTTTCCGCAGTAGTTCCCTTGTGGCTCCCCGCGCTCGTCTCGCTTGGCATCGGCGTCCCCGCGTTCGTCGCGCTGCGCCGTCGCGCTCGCGCGATCAAGAACGGCGCGTGCCGGCACTGCGGCTATGCGCTCATTGGCATCGCCCCCGCCGCCCCTTGCCCCGAGTGCGGCCGCGTGCGGACCTGACGCGCCCTCCGGGCCGGGGCTCACGGGGGCGGCGAGCCCCCTGCACTGCCTTCACCCCCAAGCTTCGCCCCGAGCGTCACCCCCAAGCTTCGCCTCCCGCGAATCGCCCCGTGTACGCCGCAGCCATCACTCCCGCCTCACCAACTACACTTCAGAGACGCGCGTCGCGGCGTGCGTGCTTTCCGGGGGACTCGACATGCTGACCACTTCCACCCGCCCTTACACGGATCTGGAGTTCGACACGTACGCCGAGTGCATGTCGATGCGGGATTCGGGCGAGTCGTCCGGCTGCGTGCCCGCGCTCTTTGTCGGATTCACGCTCGCGTTCATCACCGTCGTCGTGATGTTGTACAAGTTCAGCGGCATGCCAGGCACCACACAATGGACCATTGTGGG
Organism: Planctomycetota bacterium; assembly: GCA_033763695.1. Lineage (GTDB taxonomy): Bacteria > Planctomycetota > Phycisphaerae > Phycisphaerales > UBA1924 > JANRKB01. Next base: position 34,167 of record JANRKB010000018.1, read on the forward strand.
CGGCGTCGCGCTCCTCGGCACGCTCGCAACGTGGGCGCTCTCGTCGCGCATCAGTGCGGTCGGCGACAACCGCCATGACCCGGGCGACTGGACCGACCAGCCCCCCGAATCCGCCACCGAGATCATCGCCACCGCCGACGCCGCGTGGATCCTCGAAGGCCCCAATCTCACCTCCACCTTTGTCGTTCGCGTCGAGCCCGACCGCTATTTCGTGCTCCATCAAGCCCACTGGACGGTGCCGTTTGACGAAGAGGTCGCTCTCGACGCCGCGCCCAGTGTCATCGCGTCGCGCCTGCACGTCGTCCTGCTCGGCGAGGGCGAGCATTGCATCGCCGTCGACGTCGCGCTCTCTGAGCCGATGATCGCGTGCAACCACGTTGAGCTCGCTTCCACGTCGGCAGACCCAGCCGCCGCCCGAGACATCGACGACGGCCCGCCCTGCCCCGACGGCGTTTTCGCGGCCGCCGATCTTCCTGCGGCGATTCGCCACGCGATCAATACCTAATTGCTCTTCGAAACACCGTACACAACCCGTTACCTGAGGTTTTTCCCCCGCTTCTCGGGATCCATTCGGCAACTTCTGCCGAACCTCCCTACAGTCCTTCTCGTCCGTTTCCGCCGGACGAGTGTTCTGCGTTCGCAGGCTGTTCCGGTTCGCCGGGCCGCCCGCGGCATCTGCGGTTGTGCATCGAAGGGTGTTTCGTTTCGGGAGAGAGTCTCAATGAACAAGATTTCGTCCGTCGTGGCGGCTTCGGCCGTCGTCGCTGTGGCCTCGCTCGCGCAGGCCAACGTCGTCTCCAACTGGAACCTCATCGTTCTGAACAACCTTCAGAACAACAGCCAGGACATCGAGGGCAAGGCCTGGGTCGGCGGCAACTTCTCGGGCGGCTCGCCCACCACCGCCAAGAACCTGGCCGCGGGCGCGTACGCCGGCCAGACCACGCTCGCCGTCGTCGGCAACGTGACCGTCAGCAACGTCAACCACCAGGCCGGCAACCTCCGCTACGGCGGCTCGTTCAGCGGCAACTTCAACGCCAACGGCGGCGGCAATCGCGCTCAGGACGCCTCGCTCGCCGGTCAGGTCGCGACCTTCACCAACGACCTCAACGGCCTCTCGCAGTTCTACACCACGCTGACCACCAACAGCACGGCTTCCTTCCCCGGCAGCCAGCCCGCCGCCGCCACCTACAACGCCAGCCCCGTCAACGGCCTCGCAGTCTTCAGCGTCTCGGCTGCCAGCGCGTTCAACAACAGCAACATCCAGCAGATGAACCTGAACGTCAACGGCGCGGCCGCGATCGTCATCAACGTCTCGGGCACCACCGTCAACTTCACCAACGGCAACATGGTCGGCGCGTGGACCAGCGCCTTCGCCCGCGCCAACGTCATCTGGAACTTCTACGAGGCCACCACCATCAACCTCGATCGCAACTTCAACGGCGCGCTGCTCGCCCCCAAGGCCCACCTGACCAACACCACGGCCATCGACGGCTCGGTCTTCGTCAAGTCCTTCAACCAGAGCGGCGAAGTCCACCTGCCCGGCTTCACCGGCTTCATCCCCGCCCCCGGCAGCCTCGCGCTCGTCGGCCTCGCGGGCCTTGTCGCGGGTCGTCGCCGTCGCTGAGTGACGCACGATCGCGGCTGAATGCCGCTGAACTCAAATCTCACGAGGGAGCGGACCAGCGCCGCTCCTTTTTCTTTTGCGTGCCTCATCGCCGTCGCGGATCCATTGGACGCCGCCGGACGAGGTGGCGTGGCGACGTTCTCCCATGCGTGAAAGGAACCCGCGTCGTGGCCCTCTCAGGCATGGGAAACGCCGTTTCACGACGCCCACAAGCCCCGCTTTTGCATGCCCGGACAAAGGACATGCATAGAAAGATTCCGCCGCATGTTCTATGGTTTTCCATCGAGCGGCCCGCCGGGACACACAGGCGCGAGCCACCGGTATACACCCCGCTCGTGAAGGGATTCTTCCATGGCCATTCGCATCGGCATCAACGGGTTTGGTCGCATCGGTCGTCTGGTGGCCCGCATCGGTTTCGAGCAGGGCGTTGAGGTCGTCGCGGTCAATGACCTCGTGCCCGCCGACAACCTCGCCTACCTCCTGAAGTACGACACCACCCATCGCCAGTTCCGCGTCGGCGGCAAGCCCGCGGAGATCAGCGCCACCGAGAACTCCTTCACCGTTAACGGCCGCGTCACCAAGACCACCGCCGAGAAGGACCCCGCCAAGCTCCCGTGGAAGGACCTCGGCGTCGATTACGTGCTCGAATCGACCGGCCTGTTCACCGACTTCGAGAAGGCCTCGCTGCACCTGAATGCGGGCGCCAAGCGCGTCATCATCTCCGCGCCGACCAAGGCCGAGCCGGCCCAGGTCCCCACCCTCGTGCTGGGCGTCAACCACGAGACCTACGACCCCTCCAAGCACAAGATCGTCTCCAACGCCTCGTGCACGACCAACTGCCTCGCCCCGATCTCCAAGGTGATCAACGACGCCTTCGGCCTCGAAGAAGGCCTCATGACCACGGTGCACGCCGTCACCGCGACGCAGCCGACGCAGGACGGCCCGTCCAAGAAAGATTGGCGCGGCGGTCGTAACGCCTATCAGAACATCATCCCCTCCAGCACCGGCGCGGCGAAGGCCGTGACGCTCTGCATCCCGGCTCTGAAGGGCAAGCTCACCGGCATGTCGTTCCGCGTGCCCACGCTTGACGTCTCCGCCGTCGACCTCACCTTCCGCACCGCCAAGGACACCTCGCTCGCCGAGATCAACGCGGCGATGAAGGCCGCATCCGAAGGCGCGATGAAGGGCATCCTGGGCTACACCGAGGAAGAAGTCGTCTCCGCGGACTTCATCGGCGACCCGCGCAGCAGCATTTACGACGCCAAGGCAGGCATCGAACTCAACAAGCGCTTCTTCAAGGTCGTCTCTTGGTACGACAACGAAGCCGGCTACGCCACCCGCTGCGTCGATCTCATCAAGCTGATGGCCGCCAAGGACGGCATCAAGTAATCCTCGCTCGCGGCAAGGGCCGCGATGCTTCCAACCAACCCTTCCAACGCAACCCCCCACGAGCGATCCCCACGGATCGCTCGTTTCGTTTCTTGACCACTCCTTGCGCCTCAATGACCGCAGCGCCCGATGCCCGATGTCCGATGCCTGATGCCTGATGCCTTCGTCATTCCCGCGTCACCGCGTGACCCATTGATCAGCATGGCCGAAAACGGCCAATGCACCTGCCCCGCCCCGCTAGTCTTGATGCGACATGCTCGATCATGACCAGTGCTATGCCGCTCTCGCCGCCCGCGATCGCCGCTTCGACGGCGTGTTCTTTGTCGGCGTCACCAGCACCGGCGTCTATTGTCGACCGGTCTGCCCGGCCCGTCGTCCGCGCCAGGATCGCTGCGTTTTCTTCGAGCACGCCGCCGCCGCCGAACGCGACGGATTCCGCCCGTGCCTGAAGTGTCGCCCCGAGCTCGCGCCGGGCCACACACCGATGGACGGCGCAGGCGCTGTCGCCCACGCGGTGGCGCGTCGCATCCGTGCAACGCCGTCAATCTCTCCCACTGTCGTCGCGCGTGAACTGGGCATCAGCCCACGTCAACTCCGACGCATCGTTCAGTCCGAACTGGGCGTCGCGCCGATGCAGCTTGCACAGACCAGCCGCCTGCTGCTCGCCAAGCAACTGCTCACCGAAACCTCACTGCCGATGTCACGCATCGCGCTTACCGCGGGCTTCGGCAGCGTGCGCCGCTTCAATCATCTGTTCGTCGAACGCTATCGCATGTCGCCCGCGCGCTTTCGCACCGCCGCATCAGCGCAGCGAACAACCGCATCAACCCAGACCCCCGACGCCCTTGCGTCGCTCCGCGTGCGCGTCAGCTTTCGCGAGCCCCTCGCGTGGGACGCGCTCCTCCGCTTCTTCGCCGATCACGCGATCCCTGGCGTCGAGGCGGTCGACGCAGGCGCCTATCTGCGCACGCTCCGCATCGGCAAACACAGCGGCTGGATGCGTGTCGAACGCGATCGCCACGCCCCGCAGTTGCTCCTCAGCGTCTCGGACGGACTCGTCGGAGCACTGTCGCACGTCGTCGCGGGCGTGCGCGCACTCTTTGACCTCGACGCGCGACCGGATGTGATCGATCACCATCTCAACGCTGATCCGCTGCTGCGCCCGTCGCTTGCCAACAAGCCCGGGCTGCGGGTGCCGGGCGCGATCGACGGCTTTGAGCTTCTCTGGCGCACCGTCATCGGCCAGCAGGTCTCTGTCAAGGGCGCGACCACACTCTCCGGTCGTGTCGCCCGCGCACTGGGCGAACCGATCCGCACACCCATTGCAAGCCTCACACACTTGACGCCCACGGCACGCACGCTCGCGCGCACCGAACCGGCCCAACTTCAAGCACTCGGCCTCACATCGTCGCGTGCCGCGTGCATCGTCGATGTCGCCCGCGCGATGGAAGCAGGGCTTGCGATCCGCCCGGGCGCGATCCCGTCAGCCACTGGTGCCGCACTCCGCGCGATCCGCGGCATCGGACCTTGGACCGAGCAGTACATCATCATGCGCGGCCTCGCATGGCCCGACGCCATGCCCGACACCGACCTCTTCATCCGTCGCGCCCTTGAACGCCTCGGCGCTCAGGCCGTCGAACGCTGGAAGCCTTGGCGTTCTTACGCGACCATGCACCTGTGGAATCTGGCGTCGATGGAGTCCGAGGCCGCCGCACGTTCAGCGGCAGAAGCAACCCAAGCCACGCCGCCTGCCCGCGGCAGAAAGAAGTGACGCATGACCACGCAAGCCCGCACCCGACGCACGCCGAGTGCCGCATCGCCGCATGCGGCATCGGATGTCTTTGTTCGTCGCGCCAAGCAGCTCGACGGCGTCGCGACGAAGACGACGATCGTCGCAACCTCGCTCGGTCTCATGAGCATTGCAACCGATGCCACGGGACGGATTGTCTCACTTGGGCTTGCTCCCAAGGGTGCACGTACAAGCCAGGAGGTGCCGCGCGAGTGCGCCGGTGCCGCGGAACAACTCGATGAATATCTCGCGGGCACGCGGCAGACCTTCGACCTCAACCTTGAGCCGAAGGGAACGCCGTTTCAGCACGCCGTCTGGAAGCAGCTCAAAACGATTCCCTTCGGCGTGATCCGCACCTATGCCGAGGTCGCGCGAGCGATCGGGCGTCCGACGGCAACGCGTGCCGTCGGCGCGGCGTGCGGTCGTAATCCCATCGGTATCGTTGTGCCGTGCCATCGTGTGGTGGGCAGCAGCGGCACGCTCACCGGCTATTACTGGGGTACTGAACTGAAGCGCCGTCTGCTCGAACTCGAAGGCGTCGCGGTGGTCGACGGACGCGTGAAGCCTGGCTGAGCGATCGCCTGCCCAAGCGGATGGCCCCCCGGACGCCGCATGCATCTGTCCCGGACGCTGGAACGAAACCGGTTCGCACAATGGACGTATCCTTGCGACGGCCAGAGGATTCGAGCCAATCGTTCGTCACCAAAACTCTTGTTGCATCTTGATCGGGGCACCGATGCTGAACTCTGTCGATCGTTCTCTTCTCCGTTCCATTCCTCGCGCCGCCGCACTGTTTGCACTGGCGGTCTCTGCCGGTCAGTCGCTGGCCCAGCCTGCATCGCCCGGGCCGAGCACCGCCGGACAGGCGTCTGAGCAGACTACCCAGCGCAAGGAAGAGGGCAAGCCCGGCTGGAACGCCACGCTCGACTTCAACCTCAACCACGCGTTCCGCGCCGATCTGAGCGACGGCCCCGGCAAGGTCAGCGTCACCCGCGGCGGAGCCGAACTCGGCGTCACCGGCCCGCTCTTTGAACGCACGCTGCTCATCACCAAGCTCGGCACCGAAATCTCCGGCTATGACTTCAAGGACGCCACCGCGTTCGCGCCCACGACTGGCGAGCCGTGGGACACAATCTATGACTACTCACTCTCGGCCGGAGTGACGCACATCTACGACGAGAAGTGGAGCTCGATCGCCATCTTCCGCGTGCGCTCCACCGGCGAAAGCGGTGCGGACTTTGGCGACACGTTGACCTACGGCGGATTCGTCGGCGGCACCTACGCCGTCAACGAGCGTCTGCGCCTGGGCCTCTCCGTCGGCGTCTCGACGCAGATTGAGGACAACCTTCAGGTCCTGCCGCTGCCGAGCGTCTATTGGAAGATCGCTGACGAGTGGACCCTCGATGTCGGCTCGCTGCGCGGCGTGAGCCTTGCGTATCAGCCCAGCGAGCAGTGGAAGTTCTGGGGCTTCTTTGACTACAGCGCCCGCAGCTTCCGCCTCGACGAGAACAATGGCGCGGCACCCGGCGGCGTCGGTCGTGACAAGTCGTTCAACGCCGCGATCAACGCGACCTGGAGCCCGACCAAGCAGATCAGCCTGACCGCCAGCGCGGGCTACATCTTCGGTCAGGAACTGGTGCTGGACAATGCCGCGGGGGATCGCATCCGCAAGGACGACGTCGACGCGACGCCGTTCCTGGGGATCAGCGCCGACTTCCGGTTCTAAGGGCGGATCGTTCGGGTTTTGAGGCACAGTTCCTGATTTGGAGCGGCGGCGCCTACCATCCCGCCCTATGTCCATGCTTGTTCTTGCGGAACTTTCACCCATCATCATCAACCTGGCGCTTCTGGCCGTGATTCTCGGCTCGGCGCTGCTCATGCTCATGGTGCTGATTCAGAAGCCCCAGGGCGGCGGCCTGGCCGGTGCATTCGGCTCGGGCGCGGGGTCGGGTCAGACGGCGTTCGGCACCAAGACCGGCGACGCCCTGACGATCGCGACGATCATCGTTTTCTCGCTCTGGCTGCTGCTCTCGGTGGGGACGAACTTTGTCGCGCGTCCCGCCAAGGTCGTGGGCACCACGAGCGCTGAGGCAACGCCGGGGACTGCCCCTGCGACTGCTCCGGCGACGACCCCCACCACTGCTCCCGCTTCCGGCCCGGCCGCGCCGACGACGGATGCCAAGCCCGACGCCGCGCCAGCCTCGATGCCCGCCGGCGGCACCGAAGCGCCCAAGCCCGAGGCAACGCCGGCCCCAGCGACGACTCCCGCACCTGCGCCAGCCCAGACGCCGCCGGCGACCGAGCCCGCGCCGCAGACGCCGCCCGCGGCTCCGAAGTGACTCAGGTCACTCAATCAGCACAACGAAAACGCCCCGTCACGGGGCGTTTGTTGTTTTTGTGTTGTCGCTCCGCGCCGACACGCTCGCACATACACCCGCAAGATCACGCTTGTGCATCGGGCATCTGCGCGCGGATCATGGTCTGGGCGTTGATCTGCGATGCGTCGAGCTTGCCCTGTGCGATGAGCTTGTTCTCGAGCCGTTCGATCGATGTGCACTTGATGCCCAACTCGCGGAACTGGCCCGACCACATCACAGGCGGATCTGTGTCGCCGGTCTGGAGCATGTAGCGGATGTAGGGAATGCAAAGGCCGCAGCGCGAGCCGCACTGCGTGGTCTGATGAAGTTCGACGACACCCATGCCGGTCTGATCGACCAGCGTCTTCATGTCGGCGAACGAGATGCGATGGCAGACACACTGCGACACAGCCATGACGCGGAGATCCCCAGTGCGGCGTTCATGCGCCCGCACTACAAGCATCGGGCATCAGGCCATGCCGTGTCAACAGTTGGCTTTATCCGAGATTGTGCTCGACGCACGTCGAACCATATTCAGGATCGGCAAGTCGGCAATCCCAGATTTGAGAGCGATCTCGATGTACGGCACGCAGGTTCCGCACCCTGTGCCGCAACCCGTTGCTTTTTGCAGGTCCGCGAGCGTCATGTCATCGCGCCGGGCCATGTCGATGAGCCGCGCGAAGGTGATTTCATGACACACGCATCGATTCACTGCCACGGGAGAACTCCTCGGCGGACGTTGAAGATTTTTCGCGCCGCAGCGCGGGTTCTATCGGCGTGAGGCGAACGAATCGGCCCACAGATTCCAATCGGGCACGTAGTTTGGCCCCGGATTAGGGGTCGCCGCGCCGATCACGGGTGCGGCACGCGTGGCCGCGATGAGCGGTGCGCCGTCACTCGGCGCGACAGCCTGCGCCGAAGCATCGGCGTGCACGACCTGCGTGCGGCCGGCGTGACGAAACGCCGTGGTCGGTGATGCGTTGCGAATCCAGCCGCTGGTGCCGCTGAAAAGCATCGGCGGATCGAGGAACGCCGTACTCCGCGGCATCGCGGTCGTCGGCAGCAGCGTGTCTGCGAACACAAACAAGTCGCTCGGGCGCAGCAGCGTGCTCAGTCGCTGCCACGGACGCGACGAGATCGCGTCGGCATATCCGGGCGTGCGCGAGGGCGTGAGGTAATACCCGTTGTACCCCAGCGTCGTCGTGGGCAGCCGCGCATTGCCCTGCGGGCGATAGGTCCCCCACTGCTGCGCGGGACACTCGAGCGCGGAGTTCTCTCGCAGTGTGCTGGGAAAGTACGCGAACAGCGGGCCTCGCGTCGCGTCGGGGTTGGCGGTCGGCGAACCTGCCGTGCCGAACCAGTACACGATCTCGCCAGTGCCGATCGACGAAGCGGCAAAGTCAGCGGCGGGCGCGGCGGCGTCGCGGAAGTCGTTGGCGTACATCGTCCACGCAAGCGCGAGCTGCCGCTGCTGCGAGAGACACTTGGTCGCGCGGGCCGCGTCGCGTACCCGCGACAACGAAGGCAGCAGAATGCCGATCAGCAGCGCGATGATCGCGATGACCACGAGCAGTTCGATGAGAGAGAAGGCGGAGCGTGCGGTTGATCGCACTCTCTCCCCGTGCTTCACGGGGAGAGAGTGCGGAACACGCAGCGTGGTGTGCGACTGTGCGTGCTTCATCGCCGCGTGCCCTCCATGTCGGCGCGTTCATCGCGTCGAAGTTCGGCGATGAGCGCATCGCGATCCGCGCTACTCACGCTGCCGTCGCGATTCACGTCACGCGTGCCGCTGCCTTGCTCCCACGCGTACAGATCGTCGATATCGACGCGGCCGTCGGCGTTCACATCGCACCTCGGCGGCGGCGGGCCGAACGCCATCAGCCCCGATGCGCCGAGCGAATAGAGATTGCTGCCCGCCGCGGCAGGCGATGCGCCGATGCCGCTGCGCTGCGCGACGACAAATGACGCCGACGAGGGCGCGACGCTCGTGTTCACAATGCTGAGCGTGCCGTAGCCGCTGACATCGCTGCCACTGGCGATGGTGCCCAACGCGAGTCGCGTGCGGTCGCTGAGCGCGACGGGTTGGTTGTGCCAGCCGCCAAAGGGCGTGAACTCGCCGACATCGCGCGAGCCGTTGTTGTTGGTGTCGGTCCAGGTCGCGAGCGAGGAATCCCAGAGCAGTGTCGCGCTGGTGCCGTTGTCGGCGAAGAGTTGTAGCGTGGGCGCCGTGCCATAGCCCTGGAGTCCGCCGCTGAGCGCGATGCGTCCGCCCGAGAGCGGCACGGGGATGCTCGCGGTGCGATTGCACGGCGTGGACCACTTGAGCGCGCCGGTGCGTGCGTCGAGCTTGATGAGATTCGCCGAGAGCGTGCTGCCGTAGAAGGCGTACGACGCGGCGAACAGTGCGCCACCATGCGCACTGCCGCCCGCCGCATCGTCTGCTGTCACGCACACGCCGCCGAAGAAACTCTCGCCGCTGGGGTTGTCGAACGTCCAGAGTGGCGCGGGAGCGTTTCCGGGCGTGGGCGTCGCGCGGGCGTCGAAGCACAGGATCTGTCCGGGCGCGAAGCCCCAATCACCGACGCTCGACACGTACACGCGGCCATCGCGCACGGCGGCAGTGTTGCCGCTGGCCGCACCGATCATCACGCTCCACACGATCGCGCCAGGTGCGAACGGATTCGCCGCGTTGGTCGGTGCGACGTTGATGCAGTAGAGACGTGCAGCCGCGCCGAAGCCGTCGTAGTCGGTGATGAAGGCGCGATCGGCGAGGCCCAGATCGCTGGTGACAATCGGCGAGGCGTTGACGATCGGGGCCTGCAACGTGGTGCGCCACTGCTGCGCGCCGCTGGCGAGCGCGTACGCCGTGAGCGATGAGCCCGCGGCGACCAGCACGGTGTTGCGACGTTCATCGATGGTGGGCGTGGACCAACTGCTGAGGTTGGGCGCGTCGACGCTGATCGACCAACGCACGCTGCCGTCGAAACGATCGAGGCACCAGAGCCGATGCTGCGTCGTGCCGTTCACGATCGAGCCGAGCGCGAGTAGGGCATCGCGAGACACGACCACGCCCGACGCGGCGTTCCAAGTGATCACGCGGCCCTGGTCGTCGGTGCTGCGGTTCCACGTGGGCACGGCGAGGGACGGCACGCTGGCGAGCGTCGACCGCGACTCGTGCGCCGCGTTGCCGCCGAGTGCGGGCCAGGTCGGCTGCGCGAGTGTGGGAGCGGCGAAGAGCAGAAGTGGCAAAGTGGCAAAGTGGCAGAGTGGCGAAGTGCCTTTCGCCGGTCGTGCCTGCGTCTCGTGGAGTCTACGTTCGACTCGCTTGCGCGGCGTCCTCCACGGCGAAGCCGTGGAGCTGTATAGCCGGGGGTCGCCGCCCCCGGAAGGCAGCGGCACCCCCGGAATGCAAACCCATTGAACAGGATTGTCGAGGCTGGATCGCGAGTTGCACGATCCAGTTTCGACGATCCCGCGCGAGGGAGGCTGCTTTCGTGGGGTGCGGCTTCGCCGCGACCCCACGCTATTCACCAGCACGGCTTCGCCGTGCGAAATGCCCAGAGCACGCGAGAGAAGCTCGTGAACGAACTGGCACGGCCGCCGAATGACGCAATCGCAGCCGAAGAAATCGAAGAAGTGGCGACGGGGCGAAGTCCCTCTCGCACTCCGTCTCTTCGTCTCTGCGTCTCTTCGTCTCTTCATCTGAACCACTTCGTCTCTCCGTCTCTGCGTCTCTTTCGCTTCACTCCAATCGCCGCCGCGCGACTTCTCGCGGGGCGGCGGTTCTCTCTCACTTCAGCGGACGACGGCGGCGCATCGCGCACGCCAGCCCGAGCAACACCACGCCGCTGGCGGGCGAGGGGATCGGCGAGACGTCGGCGAAGGCGTCGATGTCGGGCGTGTCGATGCCGTCGAGCGGATTGGACACACGCACATAGCGGATGGCGTTGAGACCAAACGCGCCGATGTCGATGCCCAGTCCGCCGCCCGAACCGTTATAGCCGGCGATGATGTCGGCGAGCGACAATCCGAGCGGATTGAAGTTGGGATCAACCGGGCGCGTGAAGTCCGTGGGTGAGTTGCCCGCGGGGCTGCTGAACGGATCGGTGATGTCATTGAAGCCCAGCGTTGGATAGCCCGCGTCCGCGCCCTGGCCCGAGCCGCGCGGCCCGCTGCCCGTGACGGTCGTCCATGTGCTCCCGTCGAGCGACAGTTCGATCACGCCGCCCTCGGCGAAGTAGCCGCCACTGCCGAACGTCGAGATGAACGAGTTGCCGAAGATGAGTAGGTCGAGGCCGAAGGGATTGGCGGCGTCGTCGGTGACGTCGTGGTCAAAGGCGATCGTGAGCGACCCGCCGCGGCCGATCGAAACGATGTCGAAGTTCTCGAAGGGTGAGTTGAACGGGTTGACCGCGGTGGCAGGGCCAAACGATGTGCCGTTGACGCGGGCCGGGCTGCCGAGTGCGGCGTTGGGATTCGTGTAGTTGGGGTTGATGCCGGTGCCGGGCGTGTAGCTCACCACGCTGGACGCGAATGGGCTGGCCTGGCTCACGCCGACGCACGAGCCGATGCATGCGAGACTCGCAAGCGCGGCAAGATGCGAGCGGCCAACGGAAACGAATCTGCGCTGTTGGGCGCGACGAACGGAGACGTTGAACTGAGACATGAAAAGTGAACTCCGGCGTGCCGCGGCGGCAACTCAAATGCGACACGGACTGTTCGTTCCGAACCGCGCGGAACGGCCCCCGCCGAAAAGGTTTCGACGCGGCCAACGCGGATGGGGAAAAGTGACCGGGAAGCCGGGCGTGGGAGCAACGTGCCCGACATCGCCAGCCGCCCCATTGGCTCGGTTGAGCCGTCGCGAGGGCCGCACAGCGCGACATCGGGAGCTCGCCGAGCGAGCGTGTGCCGAGGTCGGCGTCAGGGCAGGTCTTCCGGCTCCGGGCTCGACGGTCCTGCGCCTTCCCGCGAGTGACGATTCACTCGCAGTGGCGGCGGGTGAGGCAAACCCTCAACTCCGCTGGTGGACCGCGTCAACACCCGATACGGCGGCGCGTCCGCGGTGGCTTTTCACCACGCTTCCCTTTTCAGCCTTCGTCCGCCACGCGGGTGTGACCCCTCGTGACTGAACGTGGCACCATGACAGGCGCAGCATATCGAGTGCGATGCGGATGTCAAATCGGGTGAAAAGAGACGGAGAGACGCAGAGACGAAGAGACGGAGTGCGGAAGGCAGAGGCACAAAGCGAAAAGCGAAAAGCGAAAAGCGAAAAACGAAAAACAGCAATGCTCAAATGAACCGCTCAGCGGGTCGGCTGCGTCGTCGGGCGGGTTGGGTGCCCCCTCCAGCACACCGATCACGTGAATTGATCATTTGAGCTTTTCGCTTTGCTGATTTGAGCTTTCCGCCGCGCGGCGGCGCGGTAGGATGCGCGGCGTACCGGGGAGATCGCAACCGGGGTTCACGCAGGAACAACCCAGCAGCGAAACACGCGGCGGCGGCGGGCATCGCAGGCGTGTGCATGGCCGAGGTGGCGCGGCGGGGTATGCCGCGGGTGAACGACAACGCAGGAGATGGAACGATGCAACTGACTCGTCGCGCGTTTGTTCAGAGTGCAGCGTGGACCACGGGTGTGCTGGCCGCGAGTGGCGGACTGCTGGGGCCGGCGTCGCTGGCGCGGGCGGCGGGTCGTCGCCAACCGTCCGACGCCAAGGGCGGCGAGAAGAAGCCCGCAATCAAGCCGCTTCTGGAGTGGAAGGAACTGACCAAGGACGCGAAGGGCAACACGGTCTGGGTCGTTCAGGGCGGCGGCGGGAACACGATGGTGTTGGACTATGAGTGGCCTGAATATGTCGAAGACGCCAACTACAAAGGCACGTCGGTCGCTGCAAGAGCGGCATTTGTCGTGGACACGAAAATGACGGGCTACGGCCCGGTGCTGCGCCGCGGCATCGAGTCTCGCGGCATGCGTGTCCGAACACTGCTCAACACACACCACCACTACGACCACACGGGTGGAAACAACGCGTTTGTTGGAACAAAGTCCGGCTTTGAGAGCCGTGTGGTTTGGGGAGGCGTGGAAAGCTACGCCCATTCCAAGGCCATCGCACGCATCCTCGGGAATGTGCCACGCTATCAGAGTGGTGCCGCGGATGCCGTGCGCGACTTCAAGAAAGTGGATAGTGATGAGGCCCGGGCCGCGGTGAAGGACGCCGAGGCGCTGATCAAGCAGATGGATGACCTGTCGAACGACAATATCGCGTCACTCTTCACACCTCGACGGGAGGCCGCGGAGACCGACTGGCTGCTTGGGTCAAACTACTACATTGACAACAAAGAGAGAATTGCTCCAGACGTCCAGCTCTCGCATGTCGGCGCGGGGCACACCGACAACGATCTGCTGGTGTTCCTGCCGGAGTTGAATGTGTTGCACACGGGCGACTTGCTGTTCAACAACGTCTGGCCGTACATCGATCGCGCGGGCGGGTGCGATACAGCGGGGTGGATCAAGAGCCTGGAGCGGGCGTGGAACATGTGCAGCCGCAAGACGATCGTGATCCCGGGGCACGGCGAGGTGACGGATCGCGAGGCGATCAAGCGGCAGATCGATTTCTTCAAGGACATGCGCGAGCGGGCGGCGAAGGCCGTGGCCGCGGGGACGAGTCGCGAGGAGTTCTTGAAGCTCGAGCCGACGGAGTACAAGGACTATCTGCTGGCGGACTGGATCAAGCCGATCACGCTGGGCGGGCTGTGGGACGAGGCCAAGGGCGTGAAGGTGGAGTGAGCGCACGCTCGACAGATTGTGTCAAATAGACAAAGCCGGGGCCATGAGGCTCCGGCTTTTCTCTTTCGCGATGAACGCCTCACGCGTTGCGGCGTTACTTGCTCGCGGACACCGTCAGCGTCGCAGTCGTCGAGGGCTTCGCTTCGCGCGGGGCTTCCTGGTGCATCTTGCGGGCGCGATGGGCGGACCAGTCGCGCACGCGCAGGTCGGGCGAATCGGGGCCGCTGTGCGTACGCAGCACGTCGTAGTAGTTGTCGCGCTGGGCGGGCGTGTAGCCCGCGTCGCGAATCAGGCGGCAGAGCACGGCCTCATCGAGGCAATACGTTGTGCCCGCGCTGCTCACGACGTTCTCCTCCATCATCACGCTGCCCATGTCGCTCGCGCCGAAGGCGAGGCCGACCTGGCCGATGTGCGGCCCCATCGTCACCCACGATGCGCCGATGGAGTAGACGTTGTCGAGCATGAGGCGCGAGATCGCCTGCGTGCGGAGATAGTCGGACGAGCCGCTCATGCGCACGCGACGCCCGAACTCCGCGGCGGCGGGGCCGAGGTTGCGATAGTCCACGTCAGGCTTTTCGCCCCAGTTGAAGGCCTGCGCGACGAGGTCGCCGGGGAAAGGCTGGCCGAGTTCGTCGGCGCTTGCACCCCAGTCCTTGACGCGGCCCAGCGGCGTGTTCTCACGCTGAAAGGGCCAACTGATGAACGCCTTGTAGTGGCCGAAGCCGCGGCTTCCGGGCTTGGTCGTCCCATGGCTCGCGTGTCCGGCATCGAACGGATCGCTGGTCGCACTGGCCTTGAGAGCGCGGTCCTGCCACTCGCGGACGAGCTTCATGTGGTGGATGCGATCGGCGTAGCCCTCGATGTGGCCGAACATCATGGTCGCGCTGGTGAACATGCCCAGCGAGTGCGCGACCCACATGACGGTGAGCCAACTCTCGGCGTCGCACTTGCCCAGGCCGATCTTGCGGCGGACGGGGTCGGCGAAGATCTCGCCGCCGCCGCCGGGCAGGCTGTCGAGGCCGGCGTCGCGGAGTTTGGTCATGACCCAGCGGCATTTGTCTTCGAAGGTCGCGCCGGGGGGATTGAAGAAGTGGACGAACTCCACCATCTCCGGCGGGCTGAAGGCGTGGATGTGCATCTTGGGGAACTTGGCCTTGATCGACGAGAGCAGATCGAGGTAGTAGTCGAGGGGCAGGTCGGGGTTCATGCCGCCTTGCATGAGGATCTGCGTGCCGCCGATGGCGTCGAGCTCGGCGATCTTCTGAAGGATGACGTCCTTGGGGAGGACATAGGCGTCGTGGTCGTCGGCGTCGCGGCGGAAGGCACAGAAGGTGCACTTGGCGTTGCAGACGTTGGTGTAGTTGATGTTGCGATCGATGACGTAGGTGCGGATGGTGTCGCCGTGGATCTCGCGGCAGCGCGCATCGGCCCAGCGACCAAGCGCGGCAAGGGGCATCTTGTGAAAGAGCTCCATCGCCTGCGTGGGCGAGAGGCGCGTCTCACCGGCGACGAGCGCACGGAGGAAGCCCTCGTCGAGGGCGGAGTGCTGCGGGAGCTCACGCGGCGGCTGATAGATGCTCGGCATGTCAGGATTGTCCCAGGGATGTCGCGAACTTTCAAGAAACCTTGAAAACTGGTTTTGACTGGCGGGGGCGGTCGAGCACCCGACCGAACTGCGACCAAGGAACTTTGGCGGCTTTCGGACCTGAGTTGCGCGATTGGCGTGGAGTGGCGGCACTCGTGGATCGATAACCACGAGGTCGCTCGGGGTTGTGTGCGCGCCCCGGCGACGTCTGCGATGGAACCACGGAGGGCGACGCCTCGCGCGACGACACAGTTATGAGCACGCACCAGCCTCACTGTTCTCCCACACTTGTCCACTTGCATCGCGTCGCGCTCGCGAGCGTGTGGGTGCTTGCGCTCGCGTTGATCGTACAGACGACGGTGTTCGGCTTCGTCCACTTCACGCAGGCGCGTTTCGAAGGCCCCGCTGCAGCGGATGTGACGAACGCGCCGCCGCCGAAGGTGGTGCTCGCAAGCCCAGCGAATGACGCGACAGCCGAAACGACTGCGATGGACTTCAACGCGAGCGTGAACACGACGCGCGAGGCAAAGGCCGCGCCGGTGCTGAGCCACTGGGACGGCACGATGCGCCGGTTCAGCGATCTGGCGAGCGGCATCGGGCTCATCGCGGCGGCATTCTTCGTGCTGCATGTCGCGCTGGGCGTGGCTGTGGCCGCCGGCGCGAATCTGCCGGGCGCTGACCGCGTCGTGCGTTCGGCGGCGTGGGCGGCGACGGTCATGCTCGTGTGTGCGCCGTGGCGCGATGTGTTCAGTTCGATGCCGTTCACCGGCGTGTTCTGCGGCTATGGCGCGCTCACGACGATGAGCGATGCCTCGCGCGAGAGCGGCGGGGACTGGGGCGTGATCTTCAACAGCGGGCTGCTGCCTGCCGCGGCTTTGTTCGCGGCGGTGTGGGCGACGCTGCAGTTCCGACTCGGCGTGGATGCGGGCATGATCGTCACGCATCTGAGCCAGATCGATGAGCGGATCCAGAACGAGATACGAGAGACGGCGACGCGCGGCGTGGGCAGCAATGTCGGGCCGCGCTCGCTGGGCGCACTGAACTCGGCGATCGGCGGGACGCCCGCGCCGATGCGCACGCCGGAGGACGTGGAAGCGGCGAAGATCGCGCGTGGCCTGACACGCGGCGAGACGCCCAAGAAAGCCGCGGGGGCTGAGGGGCAATCGCGCAGGCCGATCTGAGGCGGCGTGCGTCTGAACCTGTTGGATCAGACGAGCTTGAGGGCGAAGAAGATCGCGGTGAAGATGAGGTCGGCGATGATGATCGCGACGACACACTGCACGACGGTGCCGGTGGTGGCCTTGCCGACGCCTGCCGCGCCGCCGGTGACCTTGAGGCCGTTGTAGCACGCGATGAGGCCGATGAGGGTGCCGAAGATGGTGCCTTTGCAGACGCCGGTCCAGAAGTCGATGGGCTTGGCCTGCTGGAGCAGATTGGCCTTGAAGGTCTCGTAGGGAATGTCGAGCACGGTGACGCTCACGCCGAGTGCGGCGAGAATCGCGACCCAGTTGGCGATGACCGCCAGAATCGTCATGCTGATGCACGCGGCGACGACGCGCGGGACCACAAGAAAACGCACCGGATTGAGCGCATGAGCCTCGAGCGCCTCGATCTCCTCGCCGACGACCATGGTGCCGATCTCGGCGGCGATAGACGCTCCGGCGAAGCCGGTGAGCACAATTGCGCCGATGAGCGGACCAAGCTCACGCAGCACGGCGATGCCGATGATGTTGGCGACGAGTTCCTTCTGGCCAAACTGCTCAAGCGGCGGCGAGAGCTGGAACGCAAGGATGAGCCCCACGCAGCCCGAGACCAGCGAGACGATGACGACCGATCGCACGCCGACGCGGATCATCTGGGCGATGATCGCGCCGACACCGAGGCGGACCTTGCGCTGAACGACGGCGCGGAAGATCCAGCCAAGCATCTCGATGAAGAGCAGCAGCACCGCGCCGACCTGCGCGAGGATGCCCAAGGCACGCGAGCCGACAAACCCCAGCGGCGCAGTGAGCAACACGGCGGGCGAGAACCCGCGTGCGTCATCTGAGCGGTTGTTCTGGGCGGCGGACATCGGAAGTGTGCGGGCGAGAAGTAGGCATCAAGCCATCGCGCTGTCGCGATCGGCCATGATCTCAAAGACGGTGTTGAGGCGGGCGATTTCGAAGATGGCGCGGACCTTGTCGTTCATGCCGCAGAGGATGAGGCGGGTGCGATTTCGCTTGCTGATCTGGAGCGATTCGACGAGGGTGGCGACACCCGGGGTGTTCATGTAGGAGACGTTGGCGAGGTCGACGACGATGCGCGTGGGCTTCTTGTCGTGGGCCTGTTTGAGGTATTGGCGCAAGGTGGGCGCTTCGTTGTAGCCGAGTTCGCCCTGGGGAGCGAGCAGCACGGCGCCAGCTTGCTCAACAACATCAACTTGGAGGGTCTCGTCAGACATCGGAGTTTCCTGAAGCGTTCGGAGCGGGGGCCGAAGTGGCGGTTGGGGCGGGAGTTGGCTTGGGGGCTTTGCGCTTCACGAGCGTGAGACGCATGCCGACGGCATCACGTTTCTCGTAGACGGCGTCGTCCATGACTTCCTTGATGATGTGGACGCCAAGGCCGCCGGGACGGATCTGTTCAAGATCGCGTGACTTGATGGCGGCGGGGTCGACCTGCTTGGCCTCGTCTTCGATGACGATGCGGAGGGCATCGCCGTGCTCGTCGGTGAAGGGCCAAACGCTGATCCAGATCGGGGCGTCTTCGCGGCGGTCGTAGCCGTGACGCATGACGTTGCAGAGGGCTTCGTCCACGGCGAGGGCGATCTGGCCGCAGGCAGTGTCGGGGAAGCCCAGTCGCTTGGCGACGGATGAGACGAGCTCGCGCGCGCCGCTGAGATAGAGCGGATTGCTGAGCATCTGGAGGCGCAGGTGTGGCGTGCTGCCGTTGGTACCGTTGTTCCCGCTGGTCCCGACGTTCATGGCTGCGAGCTCCGGGAGCGGCGTTCATCGCGAGCGACGGGAGAGAGCTGGCCGTACTTGCCTGACTCGACTGCCGCGACCCATTCGTCGACGGCCTTGTCGCGCTGCAGGCGCGGGGCGGCGTGGTCGTAGCCGTGGGTTTCGCCGGTGATCTCTTCGAGTGAACGGATGGCGAGCATGCGGGTGGCGGGGTCGTCGCTGTCGAGGAGCTTGACGAGACCGGGGATCTGTGAGCGGTCGTGCTCTTCAGCCGCGTCGACGATCGCTTCCATGCGCTTGACCGGGTCGCGGGCCTGGAGCGAGACGGACTCGCTGGGCAGGCAGCCCGAGAGCGCGGCGACGCCACAGAGCATCGCGAGCGCGAGGAGCGGAGTTGAGGCGACCCTGGCCATGCGGACAGCATGGTATCGCGTGCGGCGGATGAAGGGAGCGCGATGGGTCGACCGGCGAGCGACGGACCACTACCCTCCTCTTTCGCCTCGTCTTTGGCCCGCTCCTTCTGCTGGCGATACTCGCCGGGGACCGACATGCGACTGCCGCATCACGAAGTGATCCCGATTCTGGACTTTGGCTCGCAGACAGCCCAGTTGATCGCGCGCCGGGTGCGCGAGGCGGGCTGTTACTCGATGCTGGTGTCACCATCGATCAGCGTAGCAGAACTGCGCGCGATGTCGCCCAAGGGGATCATCCTGAGCGGCGGTCCGTCGAGCGTGTACGAGAAGGGTGCGCCGACGTGCGATCCGGCGATCTTTGAGATGGGTGTGCCGGTGCTGGGGATCTGCTACGGCATGCAACTGGCGTGTCACCTGCTCGGAGCGAGCGTGAGCCGCGGCGAGCATCGCGAGTTCGGACGCGCGCAGATCAACATCGGCGAAGCGGGCGGACTGTTCGCCGGCGTGCCGGATCGCGCGACCGTCTGGATGTCGCACGGCGACCAAGTCACGAATCTGAACGCGGCCCAGTTCACCACGCTGGCGAGCACGCCGACCTGCCCGCACGCCGCCGTGCGATCAACCAAGCCGGGACGAACGTTCTACGGCGTGCAGTTCCATCCGGAAGTGACGCACACGCCGCACGGCAAGGAACTCTTCCACAACTTCCTCTACGACGTCTGCAAGTGCGGCGGCGGCTGGCGCATGAGCGACTTTGCCGAGGCCGAGGCGAAGCGGATCCGCGAGAAGGTGGGCGCGGGGCATGTGTTGTGCGGGCTGTCGGGCGGCGTCGATTCGGCGGTCGCCGCGGCACTGATTCACAAGGCGATCGGCAAACAACTCACGTGCGTGTTCGTGGACACGGGCTTGCTGCGGCACGGCGAGCGGCAACTTGTGGAGACCACGTTCCGCGATCACTTCCACATCGATCTGCGCGTCGTGGACGCTCAGGCTGAGTTTCTCGGCGATCTGCAGGGCATCACCGAGCCGCAGGAGAAACGCAAGCGGATCGGCAAGCGGTTCATCGACGTGTTCAAGGCGGCGGCCGCGGACATCCATCGCGAGCACGGGCATGTGAGCAACTTCCTCGCGCAGGGGACGCTCTATCCCGACGTGATCGAATCGGGGCACGGACACGCGGGGCAGAGCGCGGGAATCAAGCTGCACCACAACGTGGGCGGCTTGCCGGCGGATCTGGGCTTCACGCTCATTGAGCCGCTGCGTGAACTGTTCAAGGACGAGGTGCGGGCGCTGGGAACGGTGCTCGGACTGCCCGAGCACATCGTGTGGCGGCATCCGTTCCCGGGGCCGGGGCTGGCGGTCCGCGTCTTGGGCGAGGTGACCAAACCCAAGCTCGATCTGCTGCGCGACTGCGATGAGATTCTGCTGGAGGAGATCGTCGCGGCGAACCTGTATCGCTCGACGAGCCAGGTCTTCGCGGTGCTGCTGCCGGTGCAGTCGGTGGGCGTGATGGGCGACGGACGGACGTACGACTCGTGCGTGGCGGTGCGCTCCGTGGACACGCAGGACTTCATGTCGGCGGATTGGTCGCGCCTGCCGTATGACGTGCTGGCGACGATCAGTAATCGCATCATTAATGAGGTGCGGGGCGTGAATCGCGTGGTGTATGACATTTCGAGCAAGCCCCCCGCGACGATCGAGTGGGAGTAAGGCGTGTCCGACGAGGCCACACAGCACGCGGGCAACGGACGCGCCGATGCGCTCGAGGTCTTCATCCGCACGCCGCGGCTTGAGGATCGCGCGGAGTTTCTGGCGATCCGGGCACGAGATCGCGCGTGGTTGATGCCGTGGGAGCCGCTGCCCGCGAAACCGGGCGTGGATCTGTTCACGCCGGGCGAGTTTGAGAAATACGTCGCCGACAGCACCAGCGAGCGACGCGTGCGATTCTTCATCTGCGTGCGCGAGAGCGGCAGCGCGAACGCGCACGACGAGCATGGCGTGATTGCGGGGCAGGCATCGCTCAGCGAGATCATCCGCGGGCCACTGCAACAGGCGTTCCTTGGCTACTGGGTCGCGCAGCCGTTCGCGGGGCGTGGCGTGATGTCGCGCGGGCTGCGACTTGTGCTCGCGGAGGCGTTCGGCACGCTTGGGCTGCATCGCGTCGAGGCGAACATCCAGCCGCACAATGCACGCTCGATCGCGCTGGTGCGGCGGCTTGGGTTTCGGCTCGAGGGGTACTCGCCGCAGTATCTCCAGATTCAGGGGGCTTGGGCGGATCACGAACGCTGGGCGCTGCGGGCGGATGAGTTCGAGGCGGCGGCAGGGTCGTCGCGGGCGTGAAACGGCGGGTTTGGGCGTTTTGCGGCACAATGAGACTCAAGAGCGGCGCGGAAAACGACGACCTATAACGAAGGGTCGGAACCGTGAGGTGGCGTGCCGCGCATGGAATGGCGGGCAGGCCGCCCGAGTGAAGTTGCCCGAGGGCCGTGCGCGCGGGGATGCAGGAGGCGTCGCGTGGTCAACAAGATTGAGCAAGACCATCAACGCTTTCGGCAGATCGTGCAGGGCAAGATCCGGCGCGACCTGAAGAAGTTCCTGGGGCGTGGCGACATCCTCGGGCGCGAGGGCGGCCGCACCGTGTCGATCCCGATCCATGACATCGATATCCCGACCTTTCGCTATGGTGACAACTCGGGCGGCGTGGGCATGGGAGAAGGCGGCGAGGGTGACCCCGCCGACGGCAGTGGCAGCGGCAAGGGACAGGGCGGCGAGCAAGAGGGCAAGCACCTGCTTGAGGTCGATGTCACGCTGGAGGAGCTCGCGGACATTTTGGCCGAGGAGTTGCGCCTGCCGCGGATCAAGCCGCGCGGCCAACATCGCATCACGACCGTAAAGGACAAGTACACCGGCGTGCGCCCCATCGGGCCTGCGTCGCTGCGGCACTTCAAGCGGACGTATCGCGAAGCATTGAAGCGACAGCTCTCGATGGGGCAGTACGACCCCGATGATCCGATCATCATCCCGATCAAGAACGATTTGCGCTTCCGCACGTGGAATGAAGTGAAGAAGCCGCAGAGCAACGCGCTGATCGTCTACATGATGGACGTGTCAGGCTCGATGGGCGAAGAGCAGAAGGAACTGGTGCGGCTCGAGGCGTTCTGGATCGACACGTGGCTGCGGCGAAACTACGAAGGCATCGAGAGCCGCTACATCGTTCACGATGTGCGCGCGGCGGAGGTCGACAAGAAGACATTCTTCTCCGTTCGCGAAGACGGCGGCACGCGGATCAGCTCGGCGTTTGAGCTGTGCTCCACACTGCTCAGCCAGCACTATGACCCCAGCGACTGGAACATTTATTTGTTCCACTTCTCCGACGGCGACAACAGCAGCGACGCCGACAATCGCCTGTGCGTCAAGATCCTTGATGAGAAGCTGATCCCCATCTCCAACATGTTCGGCTACTGCCAAGTGACGAGCGCGTACGGCAGCGGCAGCTTCTACAACGTGCTGGGCGAGGCGTTCCGCGATGGACTCGCGGACGAACTCGGGCCGCGGCTGGTCTTGAGCAAGATCAACGGACGTGAAGATCTGATGGAGTCGCTCAAGACGTTCTTCAAGTCCGGGCGCTGAGCGAGCGGCGTGCTGTTGTCCCATCGCGCATGAACCGGCGCGTAGACGCGTTTGCGGCGAATCTTCGGCTGAAAACGCATCGAAACCACGATGGGCGGCAGTACACTCACCGCCGCTTGCGGTCGATTTCACGGCAAGGGGCGGATGCAGGCCAGGAACGTCGCGCGTGTTTGTATTCATCATTTATGCCGCCGCAGTGTGGGCACTGATCGTGCGCGATCGGCGGCGGTGGCTTGCGCTGTTGTGGATCGTGCTGGGCGGCGCGGGTGTGGCTCTGACGGCATGGCTGCACGCGTTGCTGGCGTTCTACACGCAGCAGCAGTTGTATCTGCCGGTGCTGCGAACGCTGCTCATTCCGTTTGGCGTGCTGGTCGTCGTGGTGGGCGCGTTCATCGCGATCCTGCCGCGGACGCCGGCGTATCGGGCCTGCCGCGCGTGTCGGTATGACATGAGCATGCTGGATGGCGCGGGGGTCCCGGGCGTGGTGGAAGCATGCCCGGAGTGTGGGACGCGGCACGCCTTTGATCACACGCTCACGGGGCCGTGCATCCAGTGCGGCGTGACGCTTGGGCACGGCACGGGCGAGCGGCAGCGATGCGGGGCGTGCGGGACGATTCATGTGCAGAAGCCGCGACGCATTCCGCGACGCGAAACGCTCGAAGCTGCGCAGCCTGAAACAAGCGGGCGGGTGCTCGCGCCGGCGGCACGCGTGATGCAGTTCGTCGAGAGTCGGCGGGCGGCGCGAGAGGCCGCACAATCGCGGCGTGCGGAGTCGCGCGAGAGCACGCGGGCAATGTGAGTGCGTCAGCCGCGAAGGATGCGCCACGCGACGCCGAGGGCGAGCACGCCGAGCGGAATGACGACGACCACGAAGAGTCGCAGCGCGATGAGTTGGCGATCGCGCAGCGGTGAGACGAGCGCGATGGAGCGAGCGCCCGGGCCGGGGGCGATCAACTCGTCTTCACCGGCGAGCCATGTGACACTGGCGTCGAGGAGTTCGAGGTTCGCGGGCGCGAGCGGCACGGCGCGGCCGTCAACCATCGCCGCCTGCTGAGTCACCTGATCGACGAGCCAGTTGCTGGAACCGACGACCACCAGACGCTGACGCACGGCGTCGTGCGTGAGTTGTGAGGCCGCGGCGACAAGCCATGGACCATCCTTGAGATCCTGACCCGCGTCATACACCGGTTGCTCGGCGAGCAGCGCACGCTGAGCGCGGGGCGTTTGCCAAAGGCGGAGCCATTGCGTTTCGCGCCACGAATCGCCCGCGGGCATGGCAACCACGCCGCCGACGTCGACGCCTTCAACGTGCGGCGCGAGGCTGAGGGCGACGGCCCACGGCAGCGTCACACGCAGACCTGCGACTGCGGGCGCGATGGCCGCGGGAGGCAGAGTTTCGTAGACGCTTTCGCAGACGAAGGTGGCGTCCGTCTGAGCGAGCGGCGTGGCGGCGTTGGCGCGCGGCGCGCCGGGGAGCGAGGAGAGAATCGGTTGGCCGGTCTGAGCCCGAAGGCCGAAACGCGGCAGCAAGTTCGCCATCGGATCACTGTCGCCAAAGGTGGGCAGCACCGATGGATTGAGGCAAAGCAGAACGCTCTTGTGTTCGTCGGCGAGGCGCGTGAGAACCTGCCCAAGCTTGGTCGCACGCTGCGGACCGGGCAGGTCGCTCTGGGAGCGGGCCGAGGTCGAGGAGTCGGGGCTGAAGACGATGTAGACGACGGGACGCACGCCCTTGGGATCAAGCGCGGCGCGGCTGGGTTCATCGGGCTGCGCGAGAGCGGCCCACTCGAGAATGTCGATGCCCTGTCGAGCCAGGCGATCGAGCGCTGCATTGAACGCGCCGCTGGAAAGAATGAACGTGCGCGGCTCGGCGTGGACGAAGACCACGATGGGCTTGTTGGGGCGTGCGAGGCCGGCGAGCGCGCCGGAGAGCAGATCCTCGCAGCGGCGGCGGATATCAGCTTTGGCCGCGCCGGACACGTCGAGGGCGGCGGCGGAGACGAAGAAATCATCGGCTGGGATGACCGTAAGCCCGGCCTCGCGAGGACCGATCACGAGCACGCCGCTGGCGTTCTTGAGCGCCCCGGCGACGCGGAGCACGGCGATCTTGGGGAGTCGCGAGAGTTGATCGACAATCACGCTGGCGGCGTCGCGCCGGTCGGGAAGGTCGGTGACCAACGGCTTGGCGAGGTCACGCACGTTCGCGGGCAGCGTGTCGGCCTCGGCGAGTTTGCGAGAGTCGGCGACGAGGACGTTCATCGCGTCGACCGCGGCAGTGAGGCCGATCGTGAGTTCGCCAGCCGCGGCGGTCGTGTCGGGAATCGTGACACCGGCGATCGATTCATCGAGACGACCGGCGGCGGACTGAACGATCTTCTGGAGGTCGCGTGCGGCCAATCGACACGCGGCGGCACGCTGGTCGAGGTACGCACGCACGTTGTCGGCGCTGGGCGTCGCGGGCGTGATGTTGTCACGCATCTTGCTCAAGATGGGCGAGAGCGTGGCGTCGAGGTAGCTTGCAAGATCGCTTGCCGCGTTGATCGATGCGCGAAGCACGGCACCCTGACGCTCGAGCTCTTCACGATCGCGGCCCGAGAGTTCCGAAAGGAGAGCCGCGTAGTCGGTCATGCCGCTCGACGAGCCGGTGTCGATGCGTGAGACGGTGATGCGGTCCGAGGCGCGGCGGAACTCATCAATCACGTCGCCGGCGTCACGCCGGGCGCGCGGATCGACGCGCGAGAAGTCGGTGGCGATGACGATGCGATGCTCTCCCGTGAGGGTGCTCAACAGCGAGCGGGTTCGCGGTGAAAGCTGGTGCTCGCCGGTGGCAGTGACATCGAGGCGCGGCAGGTGACGTGCGGCGAGGATGTTGGCGAAGACGGCAACCAACAACGCCGCGATCACGAGCGTGGCGGACTGCGCGAGTCGACCCCATCGGGTGCGGTTCATCGCCATCGGCGGGACTCCATGACGACGATGGTGAGGACGACGAAGAGCGCCGAGCCGCAGAGGAAGAAAACGACGTGCGAGAGGTCGATGACGCCCTTGGCGAAGTCGGCGACGCGTGCGAGGACGTCGAGATGACGCACGATGTCGCGGGAGACGGCAGGGACGTATTCACCGACGCCGCCGAGCATCTGGATGAGCACGAGCGCGAAAAACGTGCCGAGGAAGGCGAGAGTCTGGTTGCTGGTGAGCGAGGAGACGAGGACACCGATCGAGAGGTAGAACATGCCCAGCAGGATCAGGCAGAGGTACCCCGCGGCGATCGGGCCGGGGTCGGGCGCGGGCGAACTGACGGCGTAAAGGATCGCGACGAAGAGCAGCGTCGGCAGCAGCATGCAGGCGAGAAAGAACATGCCGCCGAGGTATTTGCCGAGGACGACGCAGGTATCAGAGACGGGTGCGGTGAGCAGCGGCTCGATGGTGCCGGTGCGGCGCTCTTCGCTGAGCAGGCGCATCGAGACGGCAGGCGCGACGGGCACGAGCAGCCAGCCCGAGAGCGTGAAGAACTCGCGCATGCTGGCCGGGCCGCCGGGCTGGAGCGTGGCGACGATGAAGACGAGCCCGGCGAGGAAGAGGTAGAGCGCGATTGCGACCCAGCCGACGGGAAGCCGGAAGAAGGACGAAAGCTCGCGGCGCGCGATGGTGCTGACGGCGGAGATGGCGGAGGGAGGCTGGAGCGCGGGCGTGGTACTCATGCCGCGGCCTCCGGCGATTCGAGGAGCGAGACGATCGCGCGTTCGAGGCTCGCGCTCGCGTGGCTGAGCTCGCGAACAACAAGATCGGCGTCGGATGCGGCGGCGGCGAGTCGTTCACGCGGGTCGGAGAGATCGGCGCGGGTTCGCACCTTCAATCGCGTCCAGCCGTCGGGCAGGTTGCTTTCGAGCACGTCGACGACGCCCTGAACCTTCATGAAGATCGCTTCGAGGTGGCGTGAGGAACCGTCGCGGCTGCGCACTTCGAGGGTGAAAAGCTGGCCGTCCGCGCTGCGGGCGGCGAGTTGCTGGGGCGTCCCATCGGCGCGAACGCGTCCGCCGGCGATGAGAATCACGCGCGAGCACATCTGCTCGATCTCCGAGAGCACATGCGAACAGATGAGCATCGTGCGACTCTCGGCCAGTTCGCGGATCATCGCCCGGGCGTCGCGCACCTGCGTCGGGTCCAGGCCGTCGGTCGGTTCATCGAGCACGACGATCGGCGGCTCGTGCAGCAGCGAACTGGCGAGGCCGACGCGCTGCTTGAAGCCCTTGGAGAGTTGGCCGACACGGCGGCGACGCACGTCGTGGAGGCGGCAGCGATCGATGCCCTTGGCGACGGCGACTCGACGATCGGCGCGCGCGAGGCCGAAGAGGCGAGCGCGATAGTCGAGGTAATCCTCGACGGCCATCTCGGCGTAGAGGGGCGCGGCTTCGGGAAGCGAGCCGATGCAACGCCGTGCTGCGAGGGAATCGCGCACATTGTCGTGGCCCATGACGAGGATGCGACCATCGTCGGGGGGCATATAGCCCGTGATCATTCGGATGGTGGTGGTTTTGCCCGCGCCGTTGGGTCCAAGGAGGCCGACGACTTCGCCGCGACGCAGGTCGAAGCTGACGCCGCGGACCGCCTGGACGCGGCCGAAGGACTTGGTGACACCCTGCACGCTGAGCGTGGGCTGGGTATCGGTGGCGGGCGGGTTGGATGGAACGGGCGCGGTCATCGGTGCGGGGTGCGTGCGGGTGGGGACCGACGCACGCTGGGGCGAGGGTACCAAGGCGTGCGCGGGCTGTCCAAGCCGGGCGAGTGAAGCAGCGCAGGGAAGGGGTGATCGGAAGAGAGTCGGCAGGGGAGCGGGTGCGGCGAGGGGGCGGTCTCGGCTACACTGCCTTGCAGCACCCGGCTTGGCGGGGCGTGTGACCAGTTGTTGGAGAGATGGCTCTTTGTCGGACGCGCGACCGAAGATTCTGATCGTGGGCGGGCCGCAGGACTCGGCCGCGGACATCCAGCGGGCGGTGGGCGAGGGGTTCGAAGTCGTCCATGCGCCGCAGGGTGCCGCGCTGATGTCAGCAGTCGGCGGCGATCCTTCGTCGCTGGTGGGCTCGCTCGAAGAGTTGCTCGCGCGCAAGAACCAGCCGACGACGGACCCGAAGCAGGCTTGGGCGGTCGCTCTCTTGAACGCGATCGGCGAGGGTGCTTGTCTGGCACGGGCCGACGGCGAGCCGATCTGGTCCAACGACTTCTACATGGGCATCGACGCGGACACACGGCATCGGCTCAAGGCCGTGGCGGCCGAGGGCGCGGCGTGGCTGAACGAGCAGGGCGGTAATGCCGAGTCCATGCCGGCGCGGCGGTTTGATATCCCCAGCCCCGACGGCACCCGCTTGTTCGAAGTGCTGGTGTCGGGCGTGTCGGCGCGGGTGCCGGGCGGGCAACAGATTGCGGCACAGCTCAAACCGGGCCAGGTGAAAACCGGCGTCGATCACGTCGCGGTTGTTGTGCGCGACGTGACGGCCGCGAATCGAACGCGGATGCGGATCGACGCGATTGACCGGGCGGGCAGCGAACTCGTCCGACTTGAAGCGGGCACGATCCGAAAGATGAATGTCATTGAGCGGCTGAAGCTTCTGGAGACGAAAGTCGTCCGCTTCAGCCGCGATCTTTTGCACTTTGACCACTTCGGCATCCGCCTGCTCGACGAGCGAACCGGCAAACTCGAACTCGTCATGGCCCACGGCCTGCCAAGCGAGTACGACGCGTTTGACATCTATGCCCGCGCGGACGGCAACGGCATCAGCGGCTACGTCGCGGCGACGGGCCAGTCGTACATCTGTCACGACGCGCAGCGGGATGACATGTTCCTGCCGGGCGTGCACGGCGCGCGATCGTCGCTGACGGTGCCGCTGCGACTGCACGACAAGGTGATCGGCATCATGAATGTCGAGAGCCAGCAGCCGCACGCGTTCAGCGATGACGATCGCCAGTTGGCGGAGATCTTCGCTCGCAACGTCGCGCTCGCGGTGCACATGCTCGACCTGCTCGTGGTCGAGCGCACGGAGACGAACCAGACGATCAGCGGGCGGATGAGCCATGAACTCAGCGAGCCGCTGGCGGACATCCTGCACGAGGTCGAGGTGCTCAAGCGGCGGATCGCGGCTGAGCCGGAGATGTCGTCGCATGTGACGAAGATCCAGGCGGATGTCGAGGCGATTCGCCGTCGCTTGCAGGATGTGGCCGCGGGGCCGACATCGCTCTTGGGCGCGGAGAAGGCGCTGGCGGTCAAGACCATCGACCCCGACCTGGCGCAGCGGCATGTGCTGATCGCCGACGACCAGCCCAAGATCCGGCGCATCATCGGCGACGTGCTGCGCAATCGCGGGTGCAGCGTGGTGATCACGGAGGACGGCGTGCAGGCGATCGCCGAGCTCGAGAAGGCCGCACGCGGCGAGACGTCGATGTTCGACCTGGTCGTCAGCGACATCAAGA
Organism: Planctomycetota bacterium; assembly: GCA_033763695.1. GTDB lineage: Bacteria > Planctomycetota > Phycisphaerae > Phycisphaerales > UBA1924 > JANRKB01. Next base: position 63,142 of record JANRKB010000018.1, read on the forward strand.
TGCCCGATCGCAACGGCTATGAAGTGTTCGCGGCGGCGCGGCGAATCAAGCCGGAACTGCCGGTGATCCTCATGACGGGCTTTGGCTATGACCCGCACCACTCGATCGTGCGCGCAAGCCAGGAAGGCCTGCAGGACGTTCTGTACAAGCCGTTCCAGGTCGAACAGCTCGTGGAACTGGTGCGCAAGGCGCTGAAGTTCGGCGGGCGCGACGGCATCACCGCGGCGTCGTGAGCGCCACACAATCACACGCTCGCCGCGCTGATTGACCCTACGATCGAGCATGGTGGCTCTGATGCAGACTTTGGCAGCCGAAGGCGCTGCGGACGGAACGTGGTTCCTGGGCGCGTCGATCTTCGCGCTCACGATCGTGCTGATTGTCGCGCTGGTGCGTGCGGAGGCGGCGCGGCGGGCCCGCCCGCAGCAGCCGCAAGGGTCGCAGGGACCACACCCCGCCATGCTTGCGCTGCAGCAGATGCAGCAGCAACGCGGCGAACTGAGCCCGGCGGAGATCGCGCGCAGGCAGGCGTGGGAAGAACTCGGCCAGCAGAAAGTGAAGCGAGAGATTGAACTGCTTGATCTGCAGATTCAGTCGGTCAAGAACGGGCTGAGCCACCGGCATGACCAGCTTGATGTCCATGACATCATGATGGAGAAGACGCGGCTGGAGATCGAGAACCTGCAGCTTCACCTGCGGAAGATGCGGAAGGAACTTGATGAGCTGGGTGGATAAGAGAACCGCTGGATTCAGTTCTCTTCACCTCGCTTCGACGCGAACTTTTCGGACATTGTTGCTCGGCGGGCCGTACCGCTTTATAGCGTGCGTTCCGCGCGGCCAGCGCCAGCTTCCAACCGCTGCGTTTACTGCGTCCCAAAGCTTATCAGCATCATGCCCGTAAACATAGATCACACACTGGCCCTCACCGAACTCATGCCCATCAAGCTCGCCGATTCCGAGCTGCTTCATCGCCGCCCGAATCCGATCCTCGAGGCGAGAGAGGTTGGACCGTTCACGTCGAGTGCCGAAGCTGTCATTGCTGAGCGGAAGATGGATCAACAACGCGTGTTCCGACTCCGGGCTTGGCTTAGCGTATGGCACTTGGGGATGCGATCGGAACAGGTTCTTCAGGAACTCCAGCATCGTTGCTCCTCGGCAGTTGGCTCTCGCACCTCGTTTGCACGATGGTTCGGCCTTCAGAGTATCCGATGTCGGGATCAAGTTGGGTTGGGTTGGTGAGGCAGGTCGGATGCGAGAGCACGATCGCCCGAGGCGTCAGTCGGTGACCCAATAGAGCACGTCGCCGGATGCGCGGTCGATGCAGACACCGCCGGACTTCTCCGCCTCTGCTGGGATGATGACGTAGCACTCGATCCGCTGCGGGTCGCCGGTGAACTCGTTCGCGAGTCCGCCGCGTGGTGGAAGACCATCGCCGCCGTCGGCGAGGGACTTGGCCACGATTGCGCCGTGTGCCGCGTGCGCGGCGATCTCTTTGGCTCTCTCGGGCGACACCTTGAACTTGAGTTCAACGAAATAGTCGATTGCCGGCAGCACTCCCCACGGACCGTCCGCCGTGAGGTGGATCTCGCTCGCGTCCGTGGGGATCTCGGGCGGGAAGTGGGCGAGCAGGTCGCCGACGCGCTGCCGAAGACGCGGATAGTCGCTGGGAAGAAGATTGCCGCTGGAGAGCCGCTCAAAGTCAATCGCGGCTCGCGAGATGTGATACGCGGCGGGCGCGACACAGAGAACCGCGGCGAGCATGCGGATGAGGAGCGTGTTTCGTCGAGCGGCGCGCCTGAGCGCGAGTGCGATGCCGATCGCGATAGAGACGAGGCTCAGCAGCGTCAGCAGCAACGACTGCGAGAGCACCACCACGGCGGCAGCGGCAAGCATCGAGGCCCACGCGACGCCCCAGACCCAAAGCGTGCGTCGTGTCTCGGGTGAGGGTGGCCGCATGGACGATGGTATTCGAATTGGGGCTTCCCTTCGCGCGTGGTGAGACGCGAGACAGGGAGTCGCGCACCTTCGGTGCTCGGCGAGTTTTCGCCGACATCACTTCACAGCAGACGATCAAGAACCGTCGGGGCGCCTGTCCGAGTTTGCCCACACATAAACCCCGCGAACCATCAAGCCCAACCCAGTTGTGATCAAGACACCGAAGAATACTCGCGAGAGGATTACATCGTTTCTGTGCGTACGCCCGCCAGCACCGGCACCACCGAGAGACAACATGGCTTCCGCAAGGGGAATACAAGTACATCCGAGGACAGCGATCGCGCCGCCGAAGATCAAGAGAATCGCTGAACCAGCGCGGCGTACACCGCGGGCTTGCTCAGCGTCACGACTCCATTGCTGTGACGATTGACTCAGATCACACCACTCGATCTTCCTTCGCGATACCCAGCGCAGGCCTCACGTCGAGCGTAACGATCACCTCGCGGCCGGCCTTGGACGCGACCATTTCCTTGGCCGCGTCGGGGTCGACGTAATCGCTGTGGCAACTGGCCTTTTCGCCTGCCTTGGCCCCCACTGCCTTCTTGGTCTTACTGGCGAGCGTGTGGATCTCGTCCGGGCTGAGCACACCGCGCTTGGCGAGGATCTCTTGCTGCTCGGCGGTGAGGGCAGCACTCTTGACGGGCGCGCCGACCTTGCCGTTTGCTCCCACGCGTTCGAAGCCTTCAGCTTTGCCCGAGGCGAACTCCTGAATCTCTTTGCTGATGCGGACGCTGCACCAATCGTGGCCGCACATGGCGCAGAAGTCGGTGTCGACGTCGAGGTCTTCGTCGTGATACGCACGGGCGGTGTCGGGGTCGAAGGAGAGCTCGAAGTGCTTCTCCCAGTTGAGCGCGGCACGGGCCTTGGTCAGTTCATCATCGCGATCGCGCGTGCCGGGGATTCCCAGCGCGACGTCCGCGGCATGGGCCGCGATCTTGTACGCGATGCAGCCTTGCTTCACGTCGTCCTTCTTGGGCAGGCCCAGATGTTCCTTCGGCGTCACATAGCACAACATCGCCGCGCCGTGATAGGCCATGGCGGTCGCGCCGATGCAGGAAGTGATGTGGTCATAGCCGGGGAACATGTCGGTGACGAGCGGCCCGAGCACATAGAACGGCGCGCCGTGGCAGAGCGCGCGCTGCACCTTGGCGTTGTATTCGATCTGGTCGAAGGGGACGTGGCCGGGGCCTTCGATCATCACCTGCACGCCCTTCCGCCAGGCGCGTTCGGTGAGTTCGCCGAGGGTTTCGAGTTCGGCGAGTTGGGCGGCGTCCGTCGCGTCGGCGAGGCCGCCGGGGCGCAGGCCGTCGCCGATCGAGAACGTCACGTCGTATTGGCGGAGGATGTCGCAGATGTCCTCCCAGCGCGTGTACATGATGTTCTCTTGGTTGTGCACGAGCATCCACTTGGCGAGCAGCGACCCGCCGCGGCTGACGATGCCGATGAGGCGGTTCTTCACGTGCTTCAGGTGCGCGCGACGCACGCCAGCGTGAATCGTGAAGTAGTCGACACCCTGCCGCGCCTGATGATGCAGCGAGGCCTCGATCGTCGGCCAATCGAGGTCTTCAATCTTCTTGCCGATGATCATCGAGTAGATGGGCACGGTGCCGATGGGCACGGTCGCGTTCCGGATGATGGCGGCACGGGTGGCGTCGAGATCGCCGCCGGTGGAGAGGTCCATCACCGTGTCCGCGCCCCACTTCTCGGCCCACTTGAGCTTCTCGACTTCTTCGTCGGTGCCGCTGGAGACCGGCGACGCGCCCATGTTGGCGTTCACCTTGGTCTTGGTGGCGCGGCCGATGGCCATTGGGTCGAGATTGTGCCGCAGGTGGTTGATGTTGGCGGGGATGACGAGGCGGCCGGCGGCGATCTCGTCGCGCACGGCTTCGGCGGCCTTGCCGGGGAAGAGCACCTCAAAGTGCGGCTCGCGCTCGGCGACGCGCTTCATCTGCGGCGTGATGATGCCCAGGCGCGCGGATTCGAGCTGGGTGATGGGCTTGAACGAGCCCGGATAGATGACCCGAAGCACCTCGCCCTTCGCGGTCGCGAACTCGACAACGGAGCGATCGCCGACGCAGTTGTTGCAGACGGCGGACGAAGGCTTCACGCCCTCGGCGAGCGTGCCGAGGCGGACGACGCTCCAGCCCTCGGGCAGGAAGTCCCACGCGGTCTTGGTGCTGGGCGCGGGCATGCCGGGGGTGTCGGGGCTGGCGAACATGAGCGGGCCGCCGACGTCGTGGCGCAGCGCGAAGGAGCCGGGCGTGGTGACGTTGGGGGTGGCGGCGGGGTTGAGTGCGCCGTGGAGGGGAAGCTTCAAGGAGTTGGTCATCATTTGAATACTCGGTGTCATTGATTGGCTTTCGAAGGAAAGTATGGTTCTGCTTGGTTGAACAAACGCCACGAGGACAGGAAAGCGTCTTTGTTTTCGAACTCGAAGAACCTGAGCGATGTGGCCGCCCCTGCACTCGACATCGATTGCAGAAGAGTCAGAAATGCACGCACTCGGGATCCGTTCCAACTTGGCCCCATCTCATACTCGATCGTTACGCCGTCCGGAAAGACGTAAACGACCAGTTCCGGAAGATGCACTTCGCCAACGACCATGCCCTTGATCGACGCTCGAGCGGTTGCTTGCTGCTCTTGAAGCACCCGCGTTGCGGCCTCAGAGAGCGACGCGACTTGGAATCCACAACGGTCGTAAGGCGTCACCACCGCCAAAGCATCAGCGTTTGCTGACGCGATCCAGTGATCGATATCGCGGCATATCGCGCTTACTTGATGCGATTCAAGCTGACCGAGGCCGACCTCGGGTAGAGATCCATCGTCGGTTTCGAAGTGATCCCGGAATGTCGCCCACACGTCAAGCACACACTTCTCCTGACCCGAACCGAGAGTGCCGAATCGCTGCCATCTCCGATCAGTACAAAGTACGTTGACAAGCCTTCGTCACCAGGTTGAGGGCACCGTGAAGGGGAAGACGAAGACTCGACGCAGTCATGGTGTTCATGAAATGACCTCGGGGCGGCCAGCAAACGGCCGCGGCTGATAGGGTGCAAGTTCCTTGGTTTCGACCTCGACCTGCCAGTCGGCAACACCGATCTCAGGCACGCCATCCGCAAAGCACGGCGGGCCGAACTGCCTGAGCATGAAGAGACACTGCGCACGATGGTGCGTGCCGTGCGTCATCACATGCGTGAGCGCGCCTGCGATTGAGAACGTGTATTGCTTGGTGCCAAACGCGATCGCGAACGTCGAGCCAAGGCCTTGCTCGCGTCCACGCTGCGCGATCGCGAGCAGATCGCGCGTCGCGGCATCGAGCATCGCCACCAGTTCATCGATCGTGCGCCGCGGAACCGCCGGCTTGCGCGGCTTGCTCGGATCGAAGTATGACCAGGTGCTTCCCTCGGGAATCTCGATGCTCGGCCGGAGCGTGCGGCCACCAATGCGATCAGCCCATCGACGCATCGCGCCGATGATGTGCGTCAGCGTGTCGTGCAGCGAACCCGGACCGATCCCGACGCCCTGATGAAACTTCGCGGGCTCGATCTCGCGGCAAAAATCCAGGACGCGCCCCGTCGCCCAGTCGTTGTGGTGGATCAGGATGTCCAGTGGGTCGGCCGACAGGCCGCCGGAACTGCTCATGCCGCTTCCCTCCGCCGGTGCGAACCGGATCAGGTTCAACGGGTGCGTCTCAGCGGGCTGAGGCACTTGGGACTCGGCATTTGGCACGAGTTCAAGGCAGCAGGCCGCGCCCCGAGCGAACGACGCATGGTATGCGGGTTGGGGCGGGCGAGCGTCGGGCAACACGACCCCACTTCGACGCGATGTCCCATTCAGGGAGCGCGTCTCAACGAGGCGCGTCGTTCGACAGTGCTTGGGCCAGGATCCATGCGGCGGCGGCCCGAGACGCGGCGTCGTCAGACGCAGGCCAGTCACCCATCTCGACAAGTTGGTCGGGCGCGATCGCGCCGTAAACGGGGCGGCCATCGGCGTCGCCCATCTGCGCGACAGGCAGCAGAAGCGTCGAGCCGTCCGAGAGCCGGTAGGAGTTGGTAACCGTCGTGAGACCCGAGGTAGAACCGCCGAAAAAGCGAACGACTGGGCGAACGCGGAAGGCGATGGCAAGCCCTTCGCCGCTGCTCATCGTCCAGCGATCAATCAGCACCGCAACGGGCGCATCGATGATCGCGGTGTGGCCCGTCGGCACCTCGCCCCAGGTGAGTTGCGGCGCGGGACCCTCGGTCGTACCCATCCACGCCGCGTCAGCATTTACGCCGAACGCGTCGCTTCGCGGGCCACCGATCATCGTCGAGACGACGCCGTTGCGGAGAAGCGGGCGGAAACCAAGGAGCATGGGCCAGATGTTGCCACCGGAGTTGAGCCGCAGATCGATGATCCAGCCGCGCGGCTGTTGTTTGTGAAGCGTTTCGATGAGGTCGACCGCAGCCCGCGCGTAGATACGGAGGCCGTCGACGCTCGGTGCCGCGCAGCCGGGCGCGACGACATATGCGACATGTGTGTCGAGCATTGCGCCTTCCGGGAGATCGGGCACGCGGCGCGTGACGACTGGGCTGGCTGCGGGCTGGGCCGCGTCTGCCGCGGCTGCGCTCGCTTCGGAGGGTGGCGCGGGTGATGAACGAGCCGGCAGAGACGGCGGCGTGAAACGCGCGTGTCGATCGCCCAAGGCCGCCACGGCCTCGTTGATGCTCTTGCGCGCGTCGTCGAGCGAGGCATCTGGCGGGAGACGTGCGAGCATGCGCGACTCGAGCGCGGGCCAATCCACGCGGTCGGCTTCAAGTGTTTCGCGCGCGAGCGTCGCCACGGCCTCGCGGACGAGGGCGCGAGCACGCGACGACTCGCGCGCACTGCAACCCGGCGAAATGAGAAAAACGGCAACCAACGAAAGGGCGACAAGTCGTGAGAACATCGCCTTCCTCCAGCGATTGACAGCGACAATGAGTGTATCGAGTGCCTGTGGATGGGCGATGGGCAGTACGTGCAGATTTCAGGTTCAACACAACTGCGCGTCGCTCACGAGAACCAAGCGTGGCGGCGCGGCCGAAGCGAGAACATCGACGTGAACATCCGAGGGCTCAGCGTCGCCCCTTCGGATTTTTGAGCCCGGTCGTGAGCTTGTTCCGCGTCTCGCGCAGCACGCGGGCGGCGAGGCGGGCCTCGTGGCGGACGAGGAACGCGCGGACTGCGGCGGGGTCCTTGGGGGCGAGCGTGCGCAAGGCCCACGACAACGCCTTGACGATCATGTCTTCGTGGTCGTCGACGAGGCGTTCGCAGATCGCAAGCGTCCGGACGGCGTCGCCCTTGGGGGCTTTGGAGCCGCGGGCGTTGAGGTTCAGCGGCACGGTGCTCACGAGCGCGGCACGACGTGTCCACAGGGCTTTGGAGCGCGTCCACGCGAGAATGTATTTGTCGGTGAGCGCACCTTCGCGCCACGCCACGCCGCTGACAAAGCAGCCGAAGCAATCGGTCGAGCACCAGTCGTGGAGCACGGGCAGCAGGCTCTCCACTTGCCTGCGCGTCATCGCGGCGGCGGCTTTGGGAGCGGCACGGAAAAGCTCGAAGGCGAGTTGCTCGTCGCCGTCGCGGGCGACGGTGAGCGCGCGGGCGATCAATACCGCGTGGTCGCCGCGGAGATCGCGGGCGATGGTCTTGGCACGGGCTCGGACAGCGTGGAGAGGGGGCATGGGACACCTCGAGGGCGAGTTTACCCGGTGCTCACTTCGAAGCGGTTAGCGCACCGCGGAATATGAGACCCCTCGCTGCACGCGTCGCCCCACTTCGCTCGCATATCGCACGCCGAGCGTGGCAGCGTTCGCGCGGGCCCAGGTCGTCAGCCGCGTCGGCCCGGATTCAGACTGGTCTGAATCCAGAAGTCCGCGGCACAAACCGAGAACTTCTTCCCATGTGATCACCACGTCGCGCACGATCGGATTGAGCATCGACGCGACGACCCAGCCCACGCGCGGCGGCACGCTCATCACCGCGCGGTCCTCGCCGATCATCGACGCGATTGTGGTGACAAGTTCTCGGAACGTGAATCGCTCGGGGCCGACGGCGTCAACCATGGTGTTGTGTTCAAGCGCGGCGTGGCGGATCATGAGAGCCGCCATGTCGTCGACATGCATGGGGCGAAGCGCGTAGTCGCCGCGGCCGAACACGCCGAACACGGGCAGATGGCGGAGCGTCCACGCGATGTTGTTGACCAAGATGTCGAAGCGTCCAAAGAGCACGCCAGGCCTCACGATCGCGTGCGAAAGGCCGGTCTGGCGAAGTGCGTCTTCGAGTTGGTGCTTGCCGCGGTAGTAGCCGAGATCATCGGCCTCGGTGGCGTGCAGAATGCTCACATGGACGATGCGCCGGACGCCCGCCCGCCGCGCGGCGTCAAACAGGATGCGGGTGTTGCGCACGGCTTGGTCGAACGTGAAGAGTCGGTGGTTGAAGCGCACCCAATACGTGTTGTAGAGCACATCGACGCCGCGAAAGCTCGCTTCGAGTGCGGCGGGATCTTCGAATGCGAGCGGGTGAATCTCGATGCGATCGCCGAACGAGTGCGGGCGGTCGGGCGAGTTGGTCAGCGTGCGGACGCGCTGGCCGCGTGCGAGCAACTGCTCGACGATTGAGCGACCCGTGTACCCCAGCCCGCCGGTGACGACGTGGAGAGACCCCATAAAGGAGTCTATCGGCTGGATTCTCTGTTTTCAATCATTTCTGAAAGCTTATTGCGGTGCCGTAAGAGATTATCGGATCGGCGGCGGGACCTTGATGATCGCGTCCATGCCCAGCGCGCGGCGGAGGTCGGTGATCTGGCCTGTGTGGATGCCGTTGTGGAAGACGGCTCGCGCCACGAGAAGCCACAGCGGCACTGACGCCGCCCCCCACTGCTGCGGCGCGTCGAGGGCTTGATCGCTTGCAGCGCGGCATGCCGCGGCGAGTCGATCGCAGGCGTTCTTCAGAATCTGCGTTGCGCGATCGACGCTCGGATAGATCGTGGCGTCGGCGCGGGGCGTGCTGCCGATGCTGACGCTTTCGGTATCGAAGATGCCGCGTTCACGTGAGCCAGACGTGCCGTTGCCCGTCGTGAAGTCAGATGCGGGAAGCGGGCGTGCGTCGAGACGCTCCGCGATGCGGTGCATGGTGAGGGCGAGATGGCCGAGACACCACACGACGTGATTGGGGAGCGTGGGCGCTTGACGCACGGCGGAAGCGTCGTCGAAGCCGGGGAGGAAGCGGGTGACCAGTTCTTTGTTGCTCTCGACGATGGTCGCGAGCATCTCACCGCGGGTGGTGGCAGTGGCCGTGCTCATGTCAGGCTCCTGAGGGTTGTCGAGACATTACGCGTACCGGGGTTGAGATGCCGCTGGGCTGGATCGCGTGGCAACAACGAACGTCACCACGGGCACAGAGATCAAGAAGATGACGTGATACCAGAGGGGAAAGACCGGCCACGCCGAGATCTGAACACCGAGACCGGTAAGCAGAAACAGCAGAGCGAGAACGGCGGCGGAAGGACGCGACGCCCGTGAGATCTTGCTACACGTGAAGCCGCCCGCGACAGAACACACGAAGCCGAGCACGAGCATGCCGATGAGGGCCACGTTGTCTGCGATGCGTTCGTTGCGGGCGGCAACTTCGCCCGCGGCACGGAAGAGCGAGAAATGCACGCCGACCCAGATCACAGTCCAGACGACGTAACCGACAATGACGGCTCCAGCGGCGCGCAGCATGGGCGTGTCCTTTGGAAAGGGTGTTTCTCGGGCGGAGTTTGCGTCGCCGAGCGATGACGTTCGGCGCAACGAGTGTGTCAGTTGACGGGCCAGCGTTCGCTTCGGCACTTGGCGGGGGAGATGGGTTCGAGGAGTTTGAAGAGCACGAAGAGCATCCGCGTGCCGAAAGATGGGCGACCCGTTTCCATCACGCTCTTGAGCGTGTTCACGATGAGCGTGCCGCCTTGCGTCATCTGCTTCTGGGTCTTGCTGCCCTGGAGAACATCGCTGATGATCAGCGTGAACTCAGTCTGGCCGCTCACATCGCGGAGTTCGTAGGTCACGACGCAGGGCGGGTCGTCCATGTTGGTGAACTTGAACGTGTGGCTGAAGCGCGTCGGCGGCACGACTTCGAGGATCTCGCCCACGACGCCGGTGAACTTGCCGCTGACGGTGCGCATCGCGATGGTGCTGCCGGGCTGAAGGCCCGCGCGGCCCAGATGCATGCGGTTGTTGAAGAAGCACGCGATCGGCGCGTCGGTGCGGGTGATCTCCTTCCACACGTCGTGGATCGACGCGCGGATGAAAACGCGGAAGACGTTGGTGGGTTTGGCGGGGACGTCAGGCACGCTTGCGCTCCGTGTGCTTCGATCGCGAAGTACGGCTTTCGAGCCGCTGCTTGAGATCGACGACTTGCTCCGACCAGAACGACGCGTATGCGTTCGTCCAGCGGTCGTAGATGAGCTGAATGGGGACGAGGTTGACAAAGAGCAGGCGCTCGCGGCCGTGCTTGCGCGTGAGCAGCAGACCCGCTCGCTCAAGCACGCGCACGTGCTTGAGTACGCCGACGGCACTCATATCGAAATGGGCGGCGAGGGCGGCGATGGTGGAACCAGGCGCGGCCTGAAGTAAGTCGAGCATGCGACGCCGCGCAGGAGCGGCAAGCGCGGCAAAGACCGCGTCGAGCTCATCGTCCGTGACGCGGGAGGCGTCCGGCGAGGGCTGCATGAAACGCGATGATCGGGCGGCTGGCGACATTGATAACCGATAGGTTACCAATACACGCGACGCGTGTCAAGCGGAATCGTCGAGGTCGGCGGCCGCTCGCGTTACCACACCAGATTGGCGGTCGGATTACTTGCCGCCGCGGGCGGAGTGCCGGGGCCGCAGTTCACGACCTCGCCAAGCACGACGGCAGCGTTGACGCTGAACGTCCCGACGTTGCCGCGCAGGCGATTACCGATGACCACGTGCTTGCCGCTGGGCAGGTCGATCGCCATGGTTGTGCTGTCAATGATGTCGTTGTTCTTGATGACCATGCGGCCACTGGCGAACTGACTGGCAGCGATGCCGCGCTTGCACTGGCTGATCTGACAGCCTTCGACGACACTGTCGCCGCTTACAAACACACCAGCAGAGATGACGCTGCGAATGGTGCAGTTGCGGACGATTGTGCCGTGGCCTGCGGAGATGCCGGCGCTGTTGAACGCGCTTGCGCCGTTGGTCGTATAGACGGTGCAGTTCTCGACGACGCCTCCGCCGGTAACGATGCCGCTGCCGGGCTGATTCGTCACGGCGCAACCCCTCACGATCGAGTTTGCCCCGACGGTGATACCGATGAATCCGCCTTCGACGATGCAGTTCTCGACAAGCGCGTTGTTTGAGAGTTGGAGGCCAGCCTCGCCGCTGGGCATGGTGATGCGGACGTTGCGGGCGATGCAGTTGTCCGCCTGGAAGAGCTCGAGTCCGCCGCTCTTGTTGCCCACGAAGGCGAGGTCTTCGTAGTGGCTGTCGCGGGTCTGGGCGAAGATGCCGTAGCCCGCGAAGTTGTTGATGTTGCCGTTGCGGACAACAAGCCCGCGGCGGGTGACGTTGTTCGAGGAGATACCGCTGGGAAAGCCGGTGGCGGCCGCGCCGTCGATGGTGAAGCCGTTGAGATCGAGCGTGACGTTGTCGACGGCGATGATGATGCCGTGGCGGTTGCCGGTGGCGACGACATTGGCGCCGAGATAGTACGAGCCGGGCTGCGTAATGATGAACATCGCGGTGGTGTTGCCGGGCGTGTTTACATCACTCACGAGCCTGCGCGGCTCGATCTCAGTGAGCGTCTTGTAGGTCGACGCGACAGGACCCGTCGGCGGGTTGAGCGGCCCGGCGAGCGCCCAGCTGGCGATGGCGACGATGGAGGCCAGACATGATGCGCTGACCACACGATGCATGTGCTGCTTCACTGGGAGACTCCTGGCCCCGACATAATCCGCGTGCGACGGACGCCAAGCCCTGTGTCCCGGGCCCGATGTCCCGCGACCGTCTCCCCCGGTCGCGAACACCCTTCATGCGTCAAACCTCAAACTGAACGCCAACAAAAAACACGTGTGAGCCAAACATTCTGGAGCGAAATCACCCGACACGTGCCTTCCAACGCTGGGCGCACCCCTCAAAACGGCCGATAATCGGGGCATATGTCCAACCGCCACGGCCATCACGAGATCCCGCTCAGCCGCCCCGACATCTCATCGCTCGAGGAAGAGCTTGTCTTGCAGGTTCTTCGCTCCAAGCGGCTTTCGATCGGGCCCTTCGTCGAGGAGTTCGAGCATCTGGTCAGCGAGTACGTCGGGTGTCGGCACGCCGTGGCGGTGAACAGCGGCACCAGTGGACTGCATCTGGTCATGAAGTCGCTGAACATCGGCCCAGGCGACGAGGTGATCACCACGCCCTTCTCGTTCATCGCGTCGTCGAACGCGATCTTGTTTGTCGGCGCGACGCCCGTGTTTGTGGACATCTGCCCCAAGACGCTGAACATGGATCCGTCCAAGGTCGAGGCGGCGATCACGCGCCGCACCAAGGCGATCCTCGCCGTCGAGACGTTCGGCAATCCGTGCTACATGGACCAGTATGCGGCGATCGCGGCACGCCATGAACTGCCGCTGATCGAAGACTGCTGCGAGGCGCTGGGCGCATCGCACAAGGGACGCAAGGCGGGGTCGTTTGGCCGCGCCGGCGTCTTTGGGTTTTATCCCAACAAGCAGATCACCACGGGCGAGGGCGGCATGATCGTCACGGACGACGCGCGGCTCGCAGATATGTGCCGCAGTTTGCGCAATCAGGGACGCCCGCTGGGCTGGACATCGGCAGGAACCGGCGCGAGCGTCGCGGGCGGCACCGCGCCGAGCAACGCCGCGGCGGCGGTGAAATGGCTGCAACACGAGCGGTTGGGGTACAACTATCGGATGGCGGAAATCAATGCCGCGCTCGGCGTGGCGCAGATGCGCCGCATCGGCGAGATCCTCAAGAAGCGGCAGAGCGTCGCGCAGCACTACATCAACAGGCTTGCGGCGAACCCGCACCTCGTGCTGCCGACGATCGATCCCGAATCGGTCATGTCATGGTTCGTCTTTGTGGTGCGGCTGGCGACGAGCTACACACAGGACGAGCGTGATCGCATCCTGCGCGGCATGCGGAACCACGACGTGGGCGCGAACGACTACTTCCCGTGCATCCACTTGCAGCCGTTCTATCGCGAGCAGTTCGGCTTCCACCCCGGCTTGTTCCCGATCGCCGAAAGCGTGAGCCATCGCACACTCGCGGTGCCGTTCTACAACGAACTGACGCAGCGCGAGGTGGATCTGGTCGCACAGACGCTGGAAGTGATGATCAGCCGCGAGAACCTCGCACGGTGACGTGTCGATCACCGAAACGGGTCGTACGGACGATCTGGCTTGTGCGACACTGATGTGTTCGCACGATCGCGTGCGGCGATAGCATCTGCGAAGATGCGGACCGCGCCGGTCGCGGCGACGATGATGCCGGCGTACATGAGAGATCTGGCGACAAAGGCCGTGAGCGTGGGCCAAAAGACCGGCGGACCGCCACCAACCATCGCGTTTCGTATCTCCATCGCCGACGATACGAGAAGGTTCTGTGCGACGAACTCGGTGAATGCGCTCAGAATGAGCAGACCGAGGCCGCACGACACGAGCATCGCAGGATTCGATGACGTCAGAGCGTCGCTCAACTGGCCCAGAAACGTGCGAGGATTGTTCATGTGACTCTCTCCTGAAGAGGCCAGCGGGCGCGAGTTCGACGCGGGGCACAAACAGAAAAGGCGTCGACTCAGTTTTCACGACGGGCACGGGCTGATGCAAAGACGAGCAATACGACGCCGCGGGCGAGCCAGCGAAGCGCGATGAACTGAACCACGGCTCCGACAGCGCAGAGAAAGCCCGCGCCGCCGCGTTCGGGAATGAACAACGAGCCGACAAGACAGCCGATCGCCGCAGCCTGTGGGAACGGCCACGCCCGGAGGCAACCATCCGCATCCGCCGCGATACGTGATGGAGTCTCGTGACCGAGATATTCAGCAATCACATCGCACGAACTCTTGTTGCTGTGCCGATCATCTGCCATGCCGATTGCTCCCCCGACTCATGGCGCGCGTCACGTCCGTGGTGTCAGAACAGCTTCTGCTGTTCCTTCACATCCTTCACACGCGAGTTGAGCTGCTCGAGCTGCTGCATGATGTCTTCGACGCTGCGGAACTTGTAGTACTCGCTCGCAAAGCGGATGTACGCCACCTCGTCCACGTCGCGGAGCTTGAGCATCACGCGCTCACCAATCCGGCGGCTGTCGACCTCGCGATCAAAATCACGATGCAGCTCTTCCTCGACCTCATCCGCCAGCCGCTCCTTCACATCCTCTGGCACGGGGCGTTTGCCGCACGCGGCCTGAATGCCACGCAGCACGTTCTCTCGCGCGAACGGCACGCGCGTGCCGTCGCGTTTGACGACGATGAGACGGGTCGTCTGCTCGACGCGCTCGTAGGTGGTGAAGCGCCTGCCGCACTCGATGCACTCGCGACGGCGGCGGATGACCTTGCCCGCGTCGCTGGCCCGCGAGTCGATGACCTTGTCGTTGTCTTTGGAACAGAACGGGCACAGCACGGCAAGGCTCCGGCACGCACCAACGCGACCCCGGACGACGGGAGGCGAGCGGGCAATACCGAACAGAATAGCGGAATCGGAGCAGGTCGCACCCTCAGGCGGGCCTGCCGAAGCACAGACCAACGCGCGGCCAAGTGGCAGGCAGCGCGGAGACAGGCTATCGTTCCACTCATGCACTCGGCGACCGCGACCAGCACGACGACTCGACACGCCCGCGGGTAATGGGCCGAGACCCCGCGTGCGAACATCTCAGTTGACCGCTGTACCCGGCCCACGCAAGCCGGGTTTTTTGTTTCTGCTTCCCTGTCGGTATTGGATTCACCATGGCACACACACCTTCATGTTTGGTCTGCAAGGTCGATATGGAGCCGGGGTTCTTGACCGACCTTGGCGAGAGCAACGCCGTGCACTTGCCGCGGTGGTGTGCAGGTGATCCTCGTGGAGGGCTTCTTGCGCCAATCTTCGGCGAAGCATCCCGATCACAACGGCGCGAGGGCCTTCAAGTGACGGCGTACCGCTGCCCCAGCTGTCACGCCCTGCGGCTCTACGCGTTCGACACGCCGACGGCGTAGTTTCTCAGCGACAGATCAGAATCGCCGCGGGACGAGTCTCTGAATCGTACCGTTTGGCCTGAGAACTCAATCCGACGCGGCATTCGGCAGACACAATCAATCACAGCGGCTTTCGACCTCGCCTCCGATATGGCAATTTGACCATTTGAGATCTGGAAATTTTCCCCATGCCCACCATCACTCTTCCCGACGGTTCCAAGAAGTCCTTTGACAAGCCTGTCTCGGCCAAGGAAGTCGCATTGTCGATCGGCGCGGGGCTCGCGAAGGCCGCCGTGGGCGCGAAGATCGACGGTGTTCTCTCCGACGTTTCGACTATGATCGACCGCGACGCATCGCTGGCGATCGTGACCGAGAAGACCCGCGACAAGAAGCCCGACGCCGACGCGCTGTTCCTGTGCCGCCACTCGGCCGCGCACGTCATGGCCGAGGCAATCCAGGACGTCATCGGCAAGCAGGTGCAACTCGCCTACGGCCCGCCGACCGACACGGGCTTCTTCTACGACATGTTCGTGCCCGAGGGCGTCAAACTCTCCAGCGATCACTTCGATGCGATCAACAAGCGCATCGCGGAGATCATCAAGGAAGATCGCCCCTTCACCCGTTATGAGCAGCCCGGCAGCGATGCGCTCTCACGCCTTCGCGGCGAGGGCAACAAGTACAAGGTTGACAACGCCGAGCGCGCGCTGGGCATGCCTTCATCTGTCTACAAGGGTGCCAAATCAGCGGCCCCTGACGACGCGGGCACTTCGTCTCTTCGTCTCTCCGTCTCTTCGTCTCTTTCGTTCTACGCCACCGGCACCCCCGGCAAGAACTGGGAAGATCTCTGCCGCGGGCCGCACGTGCCCAGCACCGGTCGCATCGGTGCCGCACGCGTCATGTCGCTCGCCAGCAGCTACTGGCACGGCGACGAAAACTCCGATCGCCTTATCCGCGTCTATGGCACCGCGTTCTTCTCGCAGGCCGAGCTCGACGAGTTTCTGAAGCAGAAGGAAGAGGCCGCCAAGCGCGACCATCGCGTCATCGGCAAGAACCTGCGCCTGTTCCACATCGACGAAGCAGTCGGCCAGGGACTCATCCTCTGGACTCCCAACGGCAGCATCATCCGCAAGGAACTGCAGACCTTCATCGCCGCCGAACTGCGCAAGCAGGGCTACACCGAAGTCTTCACGCCGCACATCGGGCGCCTGGAACTGTACAAGACCAGCGGCCACTTCCCCTACTACAAGGACAGCCAGTTCGCGCCCATCGTCGAACGCCAGGCGCTCGAAGAACTCAGTGCGTCAGGCTGCACCTGCAGCGAGATGATGCATCGCGTCGAGGGCGTGTCCAAGCGCCTCGCCGACGGCATCAACGAGCGCACCAACGCCACCACCATCGCCGCCGATCGCATCATGCCCGACGAACAACTCGTCGAAGGCTTCATGCTCAAGCCGATGAACTGCCCGCACCACGCCAAGATCTTCGGCAGTGCGCCGCACTCCTATCGCGATATGCCCGTGCGCCTCGCCGAGTTCGGCACCGTCTATCGCTGGGAGCAGTCGGGCGAGCTCAACGGCCTCACCCGCGTGCGCGGCTTCACCCAGGACGACGCCCACCTCTTCTGCACCGAAGACCAAGTACCCGCAGAGATCCAGGGCTGTTTGTCGCTGGTGAAGCTCATCTTCAACGTGCTGGGGATGAAGGAGTATCGCGTGCGCGTGGGTCTGCGCGACCCCGACAGCAATAAGTACACGGGCAGCGCGGAGAGTTGGGACAAGGCCGAGGCCGCGTGCCGCGATGCCGCGCGCTCGCTGGGCGTGCCGTTCAGCGAAGAGCCCGGTGAGGCCGCGTTCTACGGCCCCAAGATCGACTTCGTCGTCAAGGACGTGATCGGCCGCGAGTGGCAGCTCGGCACCGTGCAGGTCGATTACCAGATGGGCAATCGCTTCGACCTCTCGTACATCGGCCCTGACAACAAGGCCCATCGCCCGGTGGTCATCCATCGCGCACCGTTCGGCAGCATGGAGCGTTTCTGCGGCGTGCTCATCGAGCACTTTGCGGGTGCGTTCCCCACTTGGCTCAGCCCCGAGCAGGTGCGCGTGCTGCCCATCAGCGAGAAGAGCAACGAGTACGCCGAGCAGGTCGCGGCAGAACTTCGCGCGGCGGGCGTGCGCGTCAAGGTCGATGCCAGCGGTGATCGCATTCAGGCCAAGGTGAAGGTCGCGGCCGATGAGAAGGTGCCGTACATGCTCATCGTCGGCCCGCGCGACGCCGAGGGTCGCACCGTCTCCGTCCGCGTCCGCGGCATCGAGAAGGACCTGGGCGCGATGCCGCTGGCGAAGTTCGTTGTCGATCTCGCCGAGGAGATCGCGAGCAAGCGCGCGGAGCTGGGTGTGAAGCCTGCATAAGGCTTTGTTCGAAGAAGGTACACTCGCCGTTAAACCTGTCCGACATCGCTCTATCCACACATTTGGCGGCTGGTTCATCTCAGCAAGAGTGCATCCGATGGACTCCCAACCTCTCAACACTAACTCACCATCTCCCACATCGAAGGCGTGGCAGTACGCGGAAGCCAATGTCTACACGATGACGAATCCGTACACTACACGAGAAGAAAAGTTCGAAATCGAGATAGCTTTTCAACTTCCGATGAAGATCACCAATTGGACATTATCTATCTGCGGAGTCCTATGGACTCGCGATGCCTTGGGAGTTAGTTTACTTTTAGTGATTCCCGTTGTTTTCAGCATACTCGGCTGCCTGTGGGTTTGGTATCTGTATGAGGGGCGATTCGCCCGAGTCATGAGTTTCTTGCTTCATCCACCGTTTGTTTATTGGATCCCACACGTTGCATGCGGGATCTGGCTGTTCACCCTGGGTCACTACGTTCCCGGAGGTGTCATCTTGGTTAATCAACTCACGTTCTGTACATTGACCTTTATTCCGAGTATACTTTTCTTTACTGTTCTTCGCGTGGGATATAAAATGCACCCGAAGTACGCGCTGCTCAAGCGGATCACTGGAAGGACTTTCGCCTTCGAATCTGCGAGCACCACAAGCAGCGAGAATCGATAGTTTTGCTTGGTGGACGTTGGTCGGGCCAGCCCTCGCACCAATTTTGACGCGGTGGTGGGATGAGCTTCTTGGAATGGGTGACGCGGGCACCTCTCGACCCGATTTCGCGCGGGCAGCTCTTTGTTGATTGGTTCGTCGTCAACGATAACTGGCCGTCGGGAACAGGGCCGGACACGGAATGCCTCGATGACGCGATGTTCTTTGCGCTCATCGTGAACTGTGCGGGGACGTGCTCTGACAAGCACTGGTACGACGAACTGCCACGGCGGATTCTGATCGTCGGCGACGCCGTCTCCGAGTCTGAGGTGGTCGCTGCGATCCGGACCCAGATCGGCAAGCCCTGAGCAGTCCGGCGCGAACGCGCGGCTGCACAGATCAAAGAGACGCGTCGCTCGGCTCGTGTTCGCATTGCAACGGGCCAAACGTTGTACTTTGGGCTTGGGACGCTGCCCCGAACCTGTTACTGTGGACCTCTGGATTGTGGGGTAACCAATGACTGCACGCCGACTCAGCGTTCTCTCGCTGCCGTTTTTCCTCGTTGCCTGCGCGGCGACTTCTCTTGCGCACGCGCAGGGGGGCAACGGCGAGGCTGTCGTCGGACCGGCGGTCGCGCCCGGCGGCGGATCGCCCTATGACGGTCGATTCGCCGCCAGTACCTATCGCTTTGACAGCGGAACGGCAACGAGCGCATTCGGAGGCACGCCCGCGAACTATGACGCGGTGTGGGTCACGCGGTTTGACGCCGTCGGCGGTGCGGACGCAATCACGTCGGTGACCACGCCGTTCGCCTTCACGGCGGTAGGCACGACCGCAACGATCTACATTTGGGAAGACCCGGACGACAGCGGCAACCCGGCAAACCGGGTGCTGATCGCGACGGTACCCGTCGAAGTGCAGTCTCAATGCTACTGCACCGGGCCGTTGTTCAACGTGTTCACGATGCCTCAGCCGGTGCCGGTGCGCGGCTCGTTCTTCGTCGGCGTGAAAGTACCGGGCAAGAATGGCGAGTTCCCGGCGCTCTTTGAGGCTTCCACGCCGTACGCCGCGAATCGCTCGTTTTTGCGAGTGATCGCGGCCGGGTTTGACCCGCTCGCGACGTCGTTGAATCCAGCTGGCAGCCCGCCCAGTCCCGTGACGTGGTTCATCCGCGCCAACGGCTCCAACAGCGGCTTCACCTATCAAGGCTCGCTCAACGTCAGCGGCGCGGCATACACCGGCAACGCCGACCTGATCGCGACGATCTATGACGCCGAGTCCGGCGGAGCAGCGATGTCGCCGTCGTTCGCCATCGCGGGCGTGTCGGTAACCAACGGTCTCTTCAGCGTGCGCATCCCGGCGGATGCCTCGTCGTTTGACCCGGGCGCTGATCGCTGGCTCGAACTGGGCGTGAAGCGCGCGGGCGAATCGGGGTACACGACGCTCGTGCCGCGCCACCGGATTACGTCGGTGCCGACGGCGCTCGCCGCAGCGCGGGTGGATTGGAGCGGGCTGACGAACATTCCGGCGACGCTCCCGCCGTGGAATCAGGTGTCGGGCGGAATCGCGTACACCGCGGGACGGGTGGGCATCGGAACGAGCAATCCGATCGACCAGCTGTCGCTGCTTGGCGGCGCGATGTCGTTCGCACCCGCATCGAATCCCGTGCCGTTTGTCGGCTTGGACTATGACTCCACGACGGATGCTCTGCGATTCCGTACCAACGTCGGAGCGTCGGCATTGAACGGGACCGCGATGACGATCAAGCGCACGAGCGGCGACGTCGGCATCGGGACAACCACTCCAAGCGCTAGGCTCCACGTGCAGGGCACGGCACGCTTTGTTGGTCCGAACAACGGCGGGGTGATTACAACAACGGACTTCGGGCTGTTCGGCGGAACGCAACTGCTCGCGACGCTGACCGGAAACAACGCGGGGGCCCAGGTCCGCCTTGCCACGTCGACTTCGGCGGCGAACTTCATCGACGTCGGCCAGAACAGCAGCGGCGACTTTGTCGTCGAAGGCAACGACAATCCGCGATTGACGGTGACGAATGCGGGCAACGTCGGCATCGGTAACCCGACGCCCGCAACGCTCTTGCATGTCGGCAACTACTCGACCGGTCCAAACACGCTGCGCATCGCCGCCGCAGGCACGAGGACGCAAAGCGTTCAGTTTCGGTTCTTCAGCGACCTCTATGGCTGGAACATCGACAGTGTGGACGACAACTCAGTCAATCCGTCCGGGTTGTACTTCCGCTCCGCGTTCGGCAGTGCGACGTTCACCGACCGGATGTTTATCAGCGTCAACAGCGGCAACGTCGGCATCGGCACGACGAACGCGCCGCATCGGTTGACCGTGAGCGGCAACGTCTCCGCCAACAACGTGGTCGTGCCGTCGTCGATCCGCTTCAAGGACCACGTCACGCCGCTCGCCGGCGCACTCGATGGGCTGCTCAAGCTCGACGGCGTGCGCTTTGACTGGAAGCCCGAGTACGCGGCGACGCGCCCGGGCCGCGAGCACGACCTGGGTTTCGTCGCCGAGGACGTCGAGAAGGTCTTCCCCGAACTCGTCTTCCGCGACGCGGATGGCAACGTGACGGGCATGGACTATTCGCGTCTCACGGCGGTGGCCGTCGCAGCGATCAAGGAGCAGCAGACGCGCTTCGACGCCGACAAGGCCGCCAAGCAGCGCGAGATCGATGACCTCAAGGCAAGGCTGGAGCGACTGGAAGCGCAGATCAACGCACGATCTGCTGCCAAGTAACCGGTCGTGTCGCCCCAAATGCGATTCAGGCCGCTGTCTGTTGCCCAGCACGGCGGCTGCCGCTCGTGCGCTGCGGTCACAACGGGTCCTCGCACGGGTTTCCGGGGTGAGACTGCCTATATCCGTATATCCGCATACATGGATATAGACCAGCCGCCCCGGCCTACACTCTCTCCCGATGCCCTCCGCCTTCCTCCAAGCCCTTGCCCGACGCACCCTCGTCTTTGACGGCGGCATGGGCACGCAGATTCATAAGGTCGATCTCTCGATCGAGCTCGACTACTGCGGCTGCGAGAACTGCACCGACATCCTCGCCAAGACCCGCCCCGACGTCATCGGCGCGATCCATGATCGCTATCTCGAAGCCGGGGCAGATGTCGTTGAGACCGATTCCTTCGGCGCGAGCAAACTGGTGCTGGCCGAGTTCGGCATCGCCGAGCGGACGTATGAACTCGCGAAGGCCAGCGCGGAAGTGGCCCGCGCCAGCGCGGCGAAGTACTCCACCAAAGACAAGCCCCGCTTCGTCGCTGGCAGCATGGGGCCGGGAACGAAACTCATCACGCTGGGCAACACGACGTGGGACGCGATGCTCGACAGCTATCGCGAGTGCGCCCGCGGCCTGATCGACGGCGGGGCGGACCTGCTCATCATCGAAACCTGCCAAGACCTGTTGCAGGTCAAGTGCGCGATCAATGCCGTGCTGGCGGCCCTCGAAGAACGCGGCAAGACGCCGAGCGACGTACCGATCATGGCGAGCGTCACGATCGAGAGCACGGGCACGATGCTGCTGGGCTCGGCGATCGAGGCCGCGGCCGTCGCGCTCGCGGGCTATCCGATCATCTCGCTGGGCCTCAACTGCGCGACCGGTCC
Organism: Planctomycetota bacterium; assembly: GCA_033763695.1. Lineage (GTDB taxonomy): Bacteria > Planctomycetota > Phycisphaerae > Phycisphaerales > UBA1924 > JANRKB01. The sequence continues at coordinate 85,033 of JANRKB010000018.1, forward strand.
GACCGAAATGACCGAGCACGTGCACTGGCTCGGCAAGCACTGGCGCCGCGCGGGCGTGGGCAATCGCAACTTGAGCGTCATGCCCAACGCGGGCTTGCCGGTGCTGCATGAAGGCCGCACGGAGTATCCGCTCCAGCCGCAGCCGTTCGTCGAGGCGATGCAGAAGTTCATCGAGGCCGACGGCGTGAACATCGTTGGCGGCTGCTGCGGCACGACGCCCGAACACATCAAACTGCTGACGCAATGCGTCGAAGAGCACGAGCGGCGCAGACACACGTCGGTGCCGAGCACGACCGCCGCGAACATCGGCGGTGTCGTGCCGGACGATGCGGAGCTGCCCGAGGGTGCGACGAGTCTGTACTCGGTCACCGACTATCGCCAGGACAACTCGTTCCTGATCGTCGGTGAGCGCATGAACGCCAGTGGCAGCCGCGCGTTCAAGAAACTGCTCGAGGCCGAGGACTGGGACGGCGTGGTCTCGCTGGCGAAGGAGCAGTTGCGCGAGGGCGCGCACGTGCTCGACCTGAACGTCGACTACGCCGGGCGCGACAACGCCCGCGACATGGCCGAGATCGTCAAACGCGTCGTGCGCCAGGTCGATGCGCCGCTCATGCTCGACTCGACGCAGATCGCGACGATCGAGGCTGGCCTGCGCCACGCGCCGGGCAAGTGCATCATCAACTCCGCCAACTTCGAGGACGGCGAAGAGAAGTTCGACGCGATCTGCAAACTCGCCAAGACCTACGGCGCGGCACTCGTCATCGGCTCGATCGATGAGGACAAGCAGGCGTCCATGGCCCGCACCGCGGAACGCAAGTACTCCATCGCGAAGCGCGGCCTTGAACGCGCAACGCAGACGTGGGGTCTCGATGCCGCCGACGTGCTGTTCGATCCGCTCGTGCTGCCGATTTCGACGGGCATGGAGACTGATCGGCGCAGCGCTCTGGAACTCATCGACGGCATCCGTCGCATCTCGGCGGCGTTCCCTCGCTGCCAGAGCGTTGTCGGCCTCTCAAACGTCTCGTTCGGTCTGAATCCTGCCGCACGCCAGGTGCTCAACTCGGCATTCTTGCACGAACTCCGCGAGGCGGGGCTGACGGGCGCAATCGTGCACGCGAGCAAGATTCTGCCGCGGAACAAGATCGAGCAGCGCCAGTGGGACGCGGCCATTGAACTGATCTATGACCGACGCGAGAAGGGGGATCCGCTCGCCGCGTTCATCGAACTCTTCAAGGACGCCACCACCAGCAGCACGAAGCGCGAGACCAAGGACCTCACGATCGAAGAGCGGCTGCGGGCCCACATCATCGACGGCGAGAAGCAAGGCCTGAAGGAGAGCATCGACGCCGCGCTCACCAAGTATCGCCCGCTGGACATCATCAACGATCACCTGCTCGACGGCATGAAAACCGTCGGCGAACTCTTCGGCTCGGGCAAGATGCAGTTGCCCTTCGTGCTCCAGAGCGCGGAGGTGATGAAGATGTCAGTGGCGATGCTTGAGCCGCTGATGGATCGCGTGCAGGGCCAGGCCAAGGGCACGATTGTGCTCGCGACCGTCAAGGGCGACGTGCACGACATCGGCAAGAACCTCGTCGACATCATCCTCACGAACAACGGCTACAACGTCGTCAACATCGGCATCAAGCAGCACCTGCCGCAGATCGTGCAGGCGTGGCGCGAGCACAAGGCCGATGCGATCGGGCTGTCGGGCCTGCTCGTCAAGAGCGTCAACGTCATGGAGGACAACATCAAGGAGATGAACGAGCAGGGCGTGAACCCCCCGCTGCTCCTTGGTGGTGCCGCTCTCACGCGACACTACTGCGAAGGCCACCTGCGCCCGCTCTACAAGGGCGAGTGCTTCTACGGCAAGGACGCGTTCGAAGGTCTCGCGACGATGGACAAGATCATGGCTGGCGAGACCAAGACCCTCGCCGCCGAGATCGAGGCTCGCCAGACCAAGCGCAGCAACGCCGAGCAGACGATCCTGCAGTCGCGCGTCGCCAAACTCGCGGCGGCACAGGACGCGGGCGGCGCTGCGACCACTGCAACGACGGCCGTGCGCGTGCGCTCCGATGTCGCGGCCGATGCGCTTGTGCCGAGCGTGCCTTTCTGGGGTTCGCGCGTCATCACCGACATCGACTTGGATCAGGTCTTTGCGTTCATCAATCCCGTCGCACTCTTCCGCGGCCAGTGGCAAGTGAAGAAGGGCTCGCTTTCCGACGCCCAGTACGACGCGCTGCTCGAAGACACGATCAAGCCCGTCTTCGAACGCTGGAAGTCGCGCTGCAAGAACGAACACATCCTCGCGCCCAAGGTCGTCTACGGCTATTTCCCGTGCAACAGCGACGGTGATGATCTCATCGTCTGGGACCCCACGTCGCTGACACGCCCGACCGACGGCTCGCCCGCAAAGCTCACGGGCCAGGAACGCGTGCTTGAGCGGTTCACCTTCCCGCGCCAGGCCGACAAGAAGCGTCTGTGCATCAGCGATTTCTTCCGCGCTCGCTCCGGCGGCGTCGCCGACGTGATCGCGCTGCACTGCGTCACCGTCGGCCATCGCGCCAGCGAAGTCGCCAGGCAACTCTTCGAGGCCAACGACTACACCGAGTACCTCTACCTGCACGGCTTGGGCGTGGAAACCGCCGAGGCCCTCGCCGAACTGTGGCACAAGCGCATCCGCCAGGAGATGGGAATCGCGGGTGAAGATTCGCCGCGGATCAAGGACCTGTTCACGCAGCAGTATCGCGGCAGCCGCTACTCCTTCGGCTACCCCGCCTGCCCGGACATGAGCGACCAGGACAAGCTCTTCCGCCTGCTCGATCCGTCGCGGATCGGCTGCACGCTGACGGAGAACTGGCAGATCGACCCGGAGCAGAGCACCAGCGCAATCGTGGTGCATCATCCCGAGGCCAAGTACTTCAACGTGTGATGCCGTCTTGTCACGCTGGCGACACGGCGAACAATCAACCATGGCACGCATCGATACACGCACCGCAGAGCGGCGCACGCTCCAGTTCCGCTCGATCGCTGAACTCAGGCGCGATCTTGACGCGATCGAAGCATCGCACCGACGCGGCACACTTCGTACCAGCGGCAACTGGGACACCGGGCCGATCCTGTTGCACGTCGCGGTGCCGATCCGATTTGCGATTGACGGCTTTCCCAAGATGGTGCCGCAGCCGTTTCGCTGGCTTGCGCGAAAGCTGATCCTGCCGCGATTGCAACGCGAGGCGTTCCGCCCGGGCGTCAATCTCGATCGCCGCCGCCAGTCCGAGTTCTGGCGACCCGGAACCACGGTGGAAGAAGGGCTCGAAGCGTTGCGCGGCGAGCTTGATCGCCTTGACGCGGGCGCACGCATGACCAAGCCGCACGCCCTCTTTGGTCCAATGACCCACGATGAATGGCTGGCGTACAACCTCAAGCACGCCGACCTGCACTTGGGGTTCATTCATCCTGACTGACGCGATCACGACTGACGCGATCAGCGTGCGGCCGCGGGCTGCGATGCAGACGAGCCTGAGGCGTCGGGGATGACGCGCCGATTCTCGACGGTTTCCATCGGTCGCAGCATGCCGTCCTGGTACCACCACCACTGCTCGCTGAACGAGCCCTCGCCGTGGAACGTCAGGATGACCTGGTCCATGTGTCCGACATCGCGCGATCGCAAATTGGTCGCGTCGAGGAACTCGAATGTAAATGCATCCAGACCGGTGCTCGCGCGGGTGAGCACGAGGCGCGGCTGATTGCCCGCAACACAAAAGTGCGTGAGCAGCAGCCGATCGTTGTCCGGATGAATCATCGTGAGCATCATCTCGCCGGGATGGGCAACGTCATCAAACTGCACGAGTGCCGTTCCCCCGGCGATGATCTGGTAGCGGAGGCGCCCGCCCCAGCCCTTGGTGCTCTTGCTCTCCCACACACCTTCGAGACGCTTGAGCCGTTGGTACGCCGCGGCGGCCTGCGGTCCCCGGATCTCCGCCGGGTTGGTGTGTGATTGGGTCGCACAGCCAAGCAGGCAGACCGGCCCCAGGGCGAGAAGCCACACCAGCGCAAGAACCGCGTGCTTGAGCGAAACTGATCGAACCGGGGACGTGTTCATCAGGCGGTCTCCTCTGCGAACGATCATTTTGATCCGACAAGGACCGGAAAGTTCAACCCCGCTTGTTCTGGTGCGTTCTATCTGAACCGGCGCGATTCGGGGCGTTCTCGGGCCAGAGCCCGCATTTTTCCTTCCGCAACCGACGGCAGACGTTGCACATCGGCCCGTCGTGCTTTACGTTCCCCTTCCGGGGGTGTATCGTCGGTTGTCACGGTGGAGACCATGTCGATGTCTGACCGCTACCAGACCGTTCTGCTCTTCGGCGCCCCTGGCGCCGGCAAAGGCACCCAAGGCAAGATCCTGGGGCAGATTCCCGGTTTCTATCACCTCTCCACCGGCGAGATCTTCCGCAATCTCGATATCCATTCCGAACTGGGCAAGATCTTCTACCAGTATTCGAGCAAGGGCGAGCTCGTCCCCGACGATCTGACGGTCCGGTTATGGAGCCAGAACGTCCACGCCCAGACCATCCTCAGCCTCTACAAGCCCAAGGCCGACCTCCTCATTCTCGACGGCATTCCGCGCAACGTACCCCAAGCGCGGCTCATGCACAAATACGTCAATGTCCTCAAGATCATCCACCTCGTCTGCCCCGACAAGGAAGAGATGATCAAGCGTCTGCGTCGGCGCGCCCTCAAGGAGAATCGTGTCGACGACGCGCGCGAGGAAGTGATCCGGCGTCGCTGGGATGTCTACGAAAAGGAGACGTTCCCGGTGCTGGAGTGCTATCCGAAGGAAAGCATCGTGAACATCGATGCCGTGGGTTCGCCCGCGAGCGTGCTGCAGAAGGTGCTTTCCGCGCTCACGCCGGTGCAAGACGCACACTTCAACAATCCGCTGCAGTAGCCCGCCCAGAACGCGCGACGTCAGCCGTCTGCATCTCGCGTCCGATTCGGCAACCGTGAACGCCCGTCCTTGGTATCGTCCGAGGTCAGGTTGACGAAGGATGCCGCATGCGCCTGATCACGCGAAAGATCCATCGCGCGTTCCCCGAACTGGACCGCTTTGCGGACGAGCAGTGCCTGCGATTTGTCAAGGCCGCACGTTCCAACCGCTGGTATCGCGTCGGCGCAGGGCTCGGGCTGACCGGACTACTGCTGGCAATGCTCTTTGGCGGACTCGTCGGTCTCAGCATGCTCGGCGGACAGGCAGATCGACTCAAGAACGACTGGGGCTTTGACCCGCTCGCCGGGTTCTTCGGCGTCGTCAGCATCGGCATCTTGCTGCTTCCTGCATTGCTCGTGCCGCTTGCCGCTCGTGATTTGCTGCTCCGCCTACGCGTGCGCTATGTGCTCCGCCATCGCGCAAACTGCCTGCAATGCGGCTATCGACTGATAGGCCTCCAGATTCACGGCGCAAACAAGGTGACGTGCCCAGAGTGCGGCTGCGTCTCGGGTGTCGATCCCGCTCTGGGCGAACTCATCATCAATAGCGAAGGTTTCACGCAGCTTGCACAAACCGACGCGGCCGCGGGACAGCTGCAAGCGATGTATTCACCCAAGTTCTGGCGGCGGTTTCGGCGTGTGGCCATCGCGTTGATCGTGGTATTCGTCGTGCTGCCACTGAGTCTGTGGGGCGCCGTTTACTGGATCAACCGAGCACAATCGCAGGCCGCGGCGGCGGCGGCAATCACGCCCAAGCAACTCGATGCCGCTTTGCAATCGCTGCGCCCGAAGACGAGCAACGGGCGAAACGCGGCCGAAGAGCTCAGGCCGATCCTCGATCTGCTCATTCGCGTCAGCGCCTCGCGCGATTACGTCGAGGATGTCACGCTCGCCGACGGGACGATCAAGCCCGTGGAGCCGCAGATCGGAGTGCTGCTCAACTCGCGTGGACTCGGAGTTGCGACAGACCCGACCGCCGTTTCGACGCAGCGCCGTCTCACGGAACGGCTCTACGCCGACCTTGAGCGCGTCCATCATTTGTTTGACAACGTTGATGCCGTGACAAGCGCGGACGGCGTCGCGTGGGACGCGCCGGCGAGTGTGCCATCGCTGACGATGATCTTTCAAGACATGCCGCAGATGGGCGGATACATCAAGCTCGAAGCGCTGCTGCGGATTCGCACAAGGCGTGCCGCAGGGAGCGGTGACGCGGTCGCGTTTGCGAGCGCAATCGAGTCGCGACTTCTCCTCGCTCGACTCCTGCGCAGCCGCGGCTTCCGGTATGAGGGGGCCTTGGCATCCGCGTGGGCCAACGACGCAGTCGTTGAACTTGTGAACACCATGCGTACCGAGCATTCGCTGTTGAACGGCGACACTGTCGATCGCCTTGCGCTGGCAATCCGCCGCCAATTGCCGCCATTCGACCCCGGCCCAGCCTTGGAGGTGAGCCGTCTGATGGCGCTGAACGATTTGTCCGTGGCGTTCGCAAACTCCGCAACACTTCGGCTTTGGACTCCCAAGGACCCTGCGGACTACTACTTGAATCCGAATGGCACGCCGACGTTCAGAGGCCCGCACTGGCTCGGTACCTTCGAGCAGAATCGTGCGGCGCTGAACGCGTGGTTTGACGCCACGATCGATCGGGTCCGCAAAGAGCCATGGCAGCGCTCCGCCGCGTCGATGGCGATCGACGCCGATCTGCCGATCGCTGCATCCATGGTCACGAACTTCATCGAGCCCGCGGCACGGCTGGCCCCCGGGTCTGGTGAATCGATCTTCGATCGCTTCGAGCTCAACCGGCGCTTCGCCGTGCTCGCGATCGCGCTCGCGCGGCATCGCCTCACCCACGGCACATACCCCGCGACGCTCGACGAACTCTCACCCCTCCTCCCAGATCGCCCGCGCGACCCATGGTCGGGCAAGGACTTTGGCTACATCCCGACGAGCGACTCGTACACCCTCTACAGCGTCGGGCCGGATGGCATCGACAACCAGGGCCAGCCCATTGCGGGCGACGCCGGTCCCGCTTCGGCGGGCGATCTGGTCGCGGGCGAACGCTGACGCCGCGGCTTGGATGAAAATGCGGCACAAACTGCCGCCAGAGACGTACAGGAATCGGGTAAAGTCGCCGGTCGGACCGATCGAGGTTCCTGACGGTTGTCTTTGCTGTTGCCCGAGGCTGTCTGCTGCCCTCGCGCATCTGATCTAAAGCAGCATTGCACACGAGCCCCAGACACCCCGCAAGCACTCCCGAAGCACCCCCAAGGCACCCGTCAAGCCCGCCCGACCAGATGGACACCAAACACACAAGCCCGGCCGAAAGCACGCCCGAGCCCGCCAGGCAGGCCGGGGCGTCGTTCGCGCCCGTGGAGCGTGCCCTCGAGCGTCTGCGGTCGCGGGCGCGTCGGCGGTTGTTTGCGCAGAAGTTCGCTGCCCTCGGTGCATGGGTCGCCCTTGCCGTGTTCCTGCTCGCCCTGTCGGACTACTTCGTCCGCCTGCCGCTGCCGGTGCGGATCGGTCACTGGTGCCTCGGCGTGGGCGCGTTCTCGTGGGCGTGGTGGCGGTTCGTGCGCCCCGCGCTGCGCTTCCGCCCCTCGCTCACCGACGTCGCTCTGCGCGTCGAAGCCTCCGAGGAAGGTGTCAAGCGCGGCCTCTCCGGATGGCTCGCCTCGGCGCTCGAACTGAGCACGGCACGCAACGCTGAATCAACCGAGATTGAGCGTTCGCTCTCACAGAGGGTGGTGGCCGAGGCCGCGCAGCGCTTCCGCGGGCTTGATCCGGGAGTGCTGCTGCGCACGAGTGCTTCGGCGCAGCGCGGCATGGTGCTGCTGATCGTTGCACTGCTGCCGGTGCTGGGGGCCGCTGTCACCCAGCCCGCTCTCTCGCGGATCGGAATCCTGCGCACGCTGTGGCCCTTCGCGGCACCCAACTGGCCCAAGCGGAGCGCTGTCGTCGACGTGACGCAGATCACCGCCCACCCCACCACCGCCGCGCTGCCGATGCGTGCGGCATTGCTGCGCGGCCCCGGCGGTCTGGGCGCGGATGAAGACGTGACGCTGCGCTATCGCGTGCTGGTTGAGAATCGTCCGCCGCGCGAAGGTGGTTTGTTGCTCACGCCGCAGGCACGCACGATTGAACTGGGCGATGCGGGCGTCGGCGGCGCGATCAAGGGTGAGTTGTACGAGACGCTTGTCGAACCAGGGACTCTGCTCGGCGCGGGCGAGGATGTTCAACGCGGCGAGCGGGACTACTGGTTCACGACGCGCGATGACGCGACCACGCCTGCCAAGATCCTGCTCTTGCAGCCGCCACGCATCATGAACGCCGTCGCGCACGTCACGCTGCCCGACTATGCGACGGCGACACCCGGTTCGCTCGCCCACGGCGATCAATCATTGGGCGTTCGTTCCGGCGATGGTGATGCGGTCGGTCCGGTGCTCGCCGGCTCGCGCATCGCGCTGGACCTCACACTCAGCCGCGATGTGCCGACGCCCGAGGCCACGAACGCCGCAAGCGGCGGCGTCGCGGTCAACCTGCCCGGCACGCCCGTCCAGCTCGGTACGGCAGAGACGCGTGACTTCGTGCTCTCAACCTTTGCAGGCAGTGTCCCGGCAGGTGCAACGGCGACGTTTGATGGCACGCGCTGGACGCTCGCGTGGACCGCGAATGAATCATCGCGACTTGTGATCTCGCCGATCGACGAACACAAGATCCGTGCCGCGGACGATGTCGTTCTTCGCTTCAACACGGTTGCGGACCGCCCGCCGAACGTGGCCATTATCGATCCGACGCGCGATGAGGACGTTCTTGCAAGCGCCGTGATCGACGTGAAGGTCGAAGCCAAGGATGACGTCGCGCTCGCATGGGCCGCGCTCCAGCGTCAGATCCGACGCGTGCCCGCGGACTCGGCTGGTGCACCTGCCGAGGCGGCGGGACCCGAAGAGGACGTGTCGCGACAGGAGATCGCGTCCGGCACAGCCAAGCCCGAGGCGGCGGCTGTTGCGGTGACGATGGAACTGGCTCCGCTGGGTGTCAAGGCGGGCGATGAAGTCTGGCTCTACGGCGTGGCGGCCGATCGCCTGTCGAACAACCCCGACGGCACCCCGCGGACGCCGGTGAAGAGCACGCCGCGCAAGCTGCGGATCATCTCGGAAGCGAAGTTCAACGAGCAGGTGTGGGCGGAGTTGCAGACGCTTCGCCAAGCCGCGATACGTCTTGAGAGCGAGCAGGCGACCCTCGAGAAACAGGCCCAAGCACTGCGGCAAAGCACAGAGCAGCCCAGCGCGGACCTCGCGAAGACGGCGCAGCAAGCGGCCGAACTCGCCCAGGCGCAGCGCGGCGTCAACGATCGCGCCCAGCCGCAGCGCGATCTTGTCCGCCAGCTCAAGGATCGCGTGGAACGCAACGCGATGAGCGACGCCGAACTGCGTCAGACGCTCGATCAGGCCGACGAAGCGATCAAGAGTGCCGCAGAGTCGTCGCAGCAGGCAAGCGACGAACTCAAGGCGACGCAGAGCGCCGCCGACGCGAAGAATGCGCAGGCCGCCAAGCAAAGCGTGGACAAGGCGCAACAGGATCAGCGCGAGGTGCGTGATGAACTGTCACGCCTCATCGAACGGTTGGATCGCGGCCAAGACGGCTGGGCCACGCGACAGAGCGTGCAGCGTCTGCTGGACGAACAGCAGCGTCTGAGCCAGCAGACACGCGACGCCGGACAACGCAACGCGGGCCAAGAACAATCCAAGCTCGACGCGCAGCAGAAGCGAGAGCTTGAGCAGATCGCGTCACGCCAGGAAGACCTCGCCCGCAAGACCGCCGACGCACTTGACGCAATGCGTGAGCGTGGCGAACAGCTCGCCAAGACCGACCCCGGGCAGGCGGGCGCGATGGCGAGAGCGCAGGAGCAGGCACGCCAGCAGCAACTGCAGGACACCATGCGGCGGGCTGGCGAACAAACCCGCCGCAATCAGACCGGCGAGGCCAATCAACTGCAGCAGCAGGCTGAGAAAACGCTGCAAGAGATGCTCAAGCAACTCGACGACGCCGACAAGCGGCGTGACGAAGCCCTGCAGCGCGTCCTCGTGCAGCTTGTTGATTCGATCGGCAAACTGATCGCAACGCAGCGCACTCAGCTTGACGCGCTGGCCGCGGCGGAACGCGGCGAACAGGCCGCCGACGCGCTCGCACCCACCATGGCGACGCTCGCGCAGAACACCAGCGCGCTGGCCGATTCGATCGGCGAGGCGAGCATGAAGGTCGTGCAGGACCTGCTGCTCTCGGCCGCGGAAGCACAGGCCGCAGCAGTGGTCGCGCTGCGCAGCACGCCCGCGGACACCTTCGAAGCCGACACCTCAGAGCGACAGAGTCTGCAGCGGCTGATCGACGCCCAGGCCGAGGCCCGCAAGAAGGCCGAGCAGGCGGACCAGCGTGAGAACGATCGAAAGCGCGAAGAGCTCGCCAAGGCGTACAACGATGCGCTCAGCGCGCAGAAAACGTTGGAGGCCGACGCAGCCGCGCTGATCGGCAAGGAGATCTCGCGACGCGATCGCGCGACGCTGCGGGCGATCGGCGAGAAGCAGGAAGCCCTGCGTCAGAGCATGATCGCATTGCGCGACAAGACCGACGAGATGAAGGAAGCCAAGCTCTTTTCCTACGCCCATCAACGCTACGACAAGGTGGCAAGCGGAGCCGTGAAGGCGCTCGGCGAGTCCCGCGCAGACGCGGCATTGCAGCGCGACTTGGCCTCGGCGGTGAGCGTGCTGCGCTCGCTTGCGACCGCCCTTGAGGACGCCAAGAAGAACAAGGACTTCCGCGACGCGCCCGGCGGCCAACAGAGCGGACAGGGGCAGGGCCAGGGCGGGTCTCAGCCGCAGCCGCTGCTGCCACCGGTGACGGAACTGCGCCTGCTGCGGATGATGCAGGAGGACGCGATCGCGCGGACGCGTGATGCCGGAACCAGCGGCAGCGCGGACGCGTTGCAGGACGCGACGACGCTCCAGCGCGATCTGACGGGACAGGGCGCGTTGCTCTTGGAGAAGCTCAAGGCACAGCAGGGTGGCGACGGACCAGAAGGCGGCAAGCCCAAGACACACGACGCCGTGCCCAACGCACCCAGCCTGCTGCGTGCAACGTTGGATGCATCGCGCGAGCGCACGAGCTTGACGGGCATCGTGCTCGCCTATCAGCCCGCAGAGCCCGCACCAACGCCTGCGCCAGCGCCATCGCCTGCTCCCGCGCCGTCGAACGCAGATCGTGCCGACCCGATCCCTTCACTTGATGACCTGCTCGGCGTGACGCCGGAGAACATCAAGCCGGCGGGCGCGACCAACACCGAGCCGCCCAAGGTGGACGACGCGCTGGATCGCGCGTTGAGCCCGAATGAGACGAAGGAATTGTTCGAGGAGACGGTGGACCTGATGGGGCGAGCGGCGACGCGGCTGGAGAAGCAGCAGGACGCCGGGCCGCAGACACAGCGTCAGCAAGAGGACGTGCTCCGCAAGCTCGACAAGCTGATTGACGAGGCGCAAAAGCAGCAGCAACAGCAGCAGCAAAGCAGCTCGAGCTCGTCGAATGATCCCAAGCCCAACGAAAGCCAGCAGGAGCGTGCCAAGCAACAGCAGCAGCAACAGCAGCGGCGTTCCTCGCGTTCGAACAATAGTGACGAAAACGCCGCACCGCCACATCGCGAAGATGGGGCCCGAGGCAACGCGGCGACCGGCACGGCAACATGGGGCGGCCTGCCCGCACACGTGCGCGATGCGCTGATGCAGGGCTTCAGCGATTCGTTCAGCTCGATGTACAAGCAGATGACCGAGGACTACTACAAAAAGCTGGCGGAGGAGAAGAAGTGACACGCGTCGATCGGCGAATTACGGCGGGTTCCGCCGCGAGAACACTCGCGCTGATGGTCGGCGTTTCGTCCTTCGCCGCCATCGCAACGGCGAGGCTTGACGATCCCGCGCCAGCCGCATCGAGCACGCCCGCCCCAGCCACCTCCCAGCCCGCGCCGCCCTCTTCTGAGATCGACCCGTCGAACTCGTCGGCCCAGAACAACGCGTTGGCGGACGAAATGCCCCCGGAACTCGAGCCTGCGATACAACGCGGGCTCAAGGCGCTTGCGGCGTCGCAGAAGGCCGACGGCACGTTCGGCGATGACCGCTGGGGACGCAGCGTCGCGATCACCAGTCTCGCGAGCCTGGCGCTGATGGCCGACGGCAACCTGCCGGGGCGCGGCACATATGGTGAGAACGTCGAACGCGGGATGCGCCATGTCGTCGATGCCGTCTCGGAGAGCGGCCTGATCGCCGGTGAGCAAGCCGCGGCCCCGATGTACGGGCACGGCTTCGCGACCTTGTTCCTCGGCGAGGTCTACGGCATGACGTCGGGCGGGCCCGATACGCCCGAGTCGACGAAACTGCACGCGGCTCTGCTCAAGGCCGTGCGCCTGATTCAATCGACGCAGAACGATGAGGGCGGCTGGCGATACAACCCAATCCCCAACGACGCCGATGTCTCGGTCACGATCGCACAGATCATGGCGCTGCGATCGGCACGCAACGCGGGGCTCGATGTGCCGCGGACGACGATCGATCGCGCGGTGGAGTATGTGCGCAAGTGTCAGAATGATGACGGCGGCTTCATGTACCAGTTGACGGGCGGGCCGAGTGCGTGGCCGCGCAGCGCGGCGGGGATCGCGAGCCTGCAGTACGCCGGTATCTACAGCGACAAGGCGATCGACAAGGGCGTCAACTATCTGGTGCGTGAGGCGATGCCCGGCAACAGCCCCGGCGGCGCGCACTATTACTACGGGCACTACTACGCGGTGCAGGCGATGTACCTCGCCGGCGGCGACGCGTGGGCCAAGTGGTGGCCGGCGATCCGCGACGAACTGCTCAAGAGTCAGAACGCGGACGGCACGTGGGACGATCCTTCGGTCGGGGATACTTATGGGACCGCGATGGCGCTGATTATCCTGCAGATGCCCAAGCGATATTTGCCGATCTTCCAGAAGTGAGTTCGCACCCTGCCAAACCGATGCGCGATGCCGCTCCCACGCGGGCGTGGCGTGCACGCGCGTCGTGCGCGGCAGCATGCCTGCTTGGTGCCGTCGCCGGGTCGACGATCGCGCAACCGATCTTCGCAGCGCCACCAGCAGCCCCACCGACAGCGGCTGCTGCCGCTGGCGAGGCGGCGGCAGTGCGCACCGAGGTGGTGCCAGCGCGACGCGTCCTCATCGACAACGAAGGACGACGCCGGATCGTCGACATTCAGGGCCTGCGCGATGGCTCGCTGCAGACGCGCGACGCTTCGGGACGCCCGCGGAACTTCGCGCTGTCTTCGATCGTCGCGATTCTGCCCACGCCCGACGACGTCGCGCAACCCGAAGTGCTGTGGGCGGACCTGCTCAACGGCGACGGACAGCATGATGGCACGCTCTGGCTGACCGACGGGCAGGCCGTGCCCGGGCATCCCGACGTGCGTGCGGGCAGCGAAGAAAAGATTGAGTGGATCGGCTCCGCAGGCCCGCTACGCGGCGTGCGATTCTCGCTGCCGCTGGAGCGCGTCGCGGCGGTGCGACTGGACACATCCTCGGGCAACGTGCGTGCGACGGAACTCAAGAAGCCGCGCGAGAGCATCGTCGGTCCGCCGCCAAGCAAGGACACGGTCACGTTCATCAACGCGGATCGTGCCGAGGGCTTCGTCACGCGGATCGGCGAAGTGGTGTCGATCGAAGTGAATGGCAAGACGAGCGACTATCCGGCGACACGCGTCGAGTCCGTTCGCCTGGCAAATCCACGCGGCACCCTGAGCGGCGCGTGCGTCTGGCTCAGCAACACTGCGGCGATCGCGCTGGGTTCGCCGCTCGCGACGGAAGAGGGGCAGCTTTCCGCGCCCATCCGCGACGCGAGCGGCACGCCGACGGTCACTGTGAACTGGAATGACATCCGCGGCTTGACGCCTGACGCGTCACGCATCACACCGCTGGCCGCGTTGAAGTTCCGCGTGACGCCCGATCCCACGCGCCGCTGGAGCGATCCGCCCCGCGTGGCGGACGTAAGCGAAGCCGCGCTGGGGGCGGCGGACATCGAACTGCCGGGGCCGATGAGCGTTGAGTGGCCGCTGACGCGGGCGGCATCGCGTTTCTCGGCGCGGATCGAGCTTCCCGAGTCATGCCGTCGCTGGGGCGACGCGGACGTGGTGATCGAAGTCGCACGCGAGGGCGCGCCATCGCGCGAAGTCAGTCGCGAGCGGATCAACGGTGATCGACCGACGCTTGATGTGAACGTCGAGCTCAACGCGCCCGCCGGGGCGACGCTGCGCGTGCGGCTGGAGCCGGGTGCCAACGGCCCGGTGCAGGATCGCGTGCTGCTGAAGCAAGCGGTGCTGCTGCACGAGACGAAGTGACGTGAAGAAATGACGCGCAAGGCCGGCGACTGTGGGCCGCCGGCCTCGGGCGCGTCTTCTCTCTGAACTATGCCCCGCAATGACGCAGGATCCTGCAATCACGCAGGGCTCGGCGACGACGCAGGCCCGCGAAAGCCGCGAGCGCAAGCGTCGATGCCGAGGCGGGCGAAGGAATCGAGTACGTCACCCAGTCGAAGACCAGGCCGTTGTTCTTGGTCCGGTCGAACTCGGCGGTGACGCGGATCTTGGCGTAGTTGTCCAGATCGGTATGAATCGCGAAGACATAGCCGGGCAGCAGGATGTTGCCGACATCGCTGCCGTTGAGCGTCATGTTGGAGTACGAGAGTGCGGCGAGTTCGTCGTAGGCGAACGCGTTGAAGTCAATCGAGCCGAGTGATGCGATGCTGGCCGTGCCGTCGACCACGACTTGGCGGGTGCTCGGGTTGATCTGTTCCCACCAGATGTCGGCAGGCGTGCCGTGGGAGTCGACGAGCACTCCCGCGTCAAAGTCAAAGAGCCATGTGCCGGGGAGTGTGAACGAACCCGATGACACGATGCCAGCCTGTGCGGCACAAGACAACCCGGCCAGCGCAACCGCCGCCAACGCGACACGAGCAGACGCTTGATTCATGAGTCACCTCACGGGCCAAGGTGATCGGGCATTCGCTGAGTCTCGCGGTCGCACCACGCGGCCTCGAAAGCCGAGCAGATCCGATGCACCCCGCAGTGAACACTGCCCTCAGATCGCCTCGGAGCAAGATGAATCTGAGGAAGTTTTTTGTGGTGCTGCCGCGTCGCAAACCCTCCCCTGACAGCGTGCAAGCACACTGAACCCGCTCAGGTGTTCGCCGCACGAGTCTCTCGCCTAAACTCTCCATCACCAACTTTTGGACCACGCCCGGCCGGGCCGGGCAGCGGCACATCGGTGTGCCGCACACGACACCATGTCAGACAAGGATTTGCAGTGACAGAGAATCAGAAGAACTCGCTCAACGTCGAACTCACCGGCCTCATCGAGACCCCCGGGGCGGCCAATCGCGTCAGTGACCAGTCGGGCGAGCGTCGCATCGACGACCCCGAAGTGGCGCAGATGCTGGATCGACTCATTGAGAAGATGGGCGGCAAGCAGGGCGCATTCGAGTCGCGCCTCGTTCGCGATCTGCTTGCGACCAGCCTCAAGCTCATCCCCGACGGACGCGGCACGGGTGAACTCAAGCTCATCACCACCGCGGTGAAGGAGATGCGCTATGCGTATCGCGTCTTCGCCCGCTACGCCGACCCGCACAAGGTGACGATCTTCGGCTCGGCCCGCACGCCCGAGAGCCACCCCGACTACGCGGCATGCGTCGAGTTCAGCAAGATCATGGCCGAGAAGGGCTGGATGTCCATCACCGGCGCGGGCGACGGCATCATGAAGGCCGGCCATGTCGGCCCGGGCCGCGCTGCGTCGTTCGGCGTGGCGATCCGTCTGCCGTTTGAGACCACGGCCAATCACGTCATCGCAGGCGATGAGAAGCTCATCCACTTCCGCTACTTCTTCACGCGAAAGCTGATGTTCATCAGCCAGGCCGAAGCGGTCGCACTCTTCCCCGGCGGCTTTGGCACGATGGACGAGGCGTACGAGACGCTGACGCTGGTGCAGACCGGCAAGGCGGCGCCGATGCCGATCGTCTGCGTCGAAGGCATCAACGGCGGGTACTGGGATTCGTGGGACAAGTGGGTGCGCGAGCAGCTCGTGACCCGCGGCTGGATCAGCAAGGAAGACACGCGGCTGTACTACTTGGCCAAGACGCCGCAGGACGCCGTCGATCACATCCTGAAGTTCTACACCGTGTATCACTCGTCGCGGTATGTGAAGGACGACTTGGTGATCCGCCTGAAGAAGCCGCTGACGCAGCAGCAGGTGGATGCGCTGAACGACGAATACAAGGTGCTGGTGAAGGAAGGGCGGATGACGCTCCGCGGCCCGTACGAGGCGGAAGGGGACGAGTTCCCGAACCTGCCGCGGCTGTCCTTTACGCACACCAAGAGCAAGTTCGGCCTGATCCGCCAGCTGATCGATCGCATCAACGAGATGTGAGGAAGGGGAGAAGGCACTGGGCAATCGGCATTGGGCACTTGGGGGATGCCAACGCCGACGCTGAGTGCACTCGGCGTGCGCTCCCCGCAATCGACGTCCTCTGCGATGAGCGTCGGGGACGTCGTCGCTCCCGCACGCGCCCATGGTCGGATACGCTTCCGCCGACGGTGTCTGCCGTCGCGTTGGAGGTGCCGCATGTCCATGCTTCGACTTGATTCAACCGCCGCGATTCGCCTGCTCGCACTCACGCTGGCGGCGTGGTTCGTGGTCTCGCTCGCCGCCTGCACCACAAACCCGACGACGGGCAAGAGCCAGTTCAACGCGCTGAGCCGCGCCGACGAGATTGCTCTGGGCGAACAGGCCACGCCTGACATGACCAAGGAGTACGGCGGCAAGGTTCCCTCGCCGGAACTGCAGGCGTATGTGACGGAAGTCGGCATGAAGATGGCGCGGCTGACTGAGGGTGATTACCCGAGCCTGCCGTGGGAGTTCACACTGCTGGACAGCGATGTGATCAATGCGTTCGCGCTCCCAGGCGGCAAGGTCTTCATCACCCGCGGCATCTGCTCGAAGATGACGAATGAAGCGCAGCTCGCCGGCGTCCTCGGGCACGAGATCGGCCATGTGACCGCACGCCACATCAACGATCGCTACACCGACTCGCTGCTTGTGGGCATCGGCGCGGCGGTCGCCGGTGCCGCGGCGGAGCGCGTGCTCGATAAAGACACCGGCGGCATGGTGCCCGCACTGGCGGGGGCTGGCGGCTCGCTGATCATGCTCAAGTTCGGCCGCGATCAGGAAAGCGAGTCCGACTCGCTGGGCCTGCGCTACATGACCAAGGCGGGCTACGACCCGATCGGTCAGCTCCAGGTCATGCACCTGCTCGACCGCGAAGCGGGCAGCGGCGGCCAGCCCGAGATCCTCGCATCGCATCCGCTGCCCAAGACCCGCATCGATCGCGTGCAGCGGCTGATCGACACCGACTTCGCCTTCGCACGTGGCAAGCCGGGATTCACAACCGGCGAGCAGCAGTTCAAGGATCGATTCCTGAACAAGTTGGCCGCGTTGAAGCCGCCGCCGAAGAAGTGACGCCGCACTCCGCCAGCACTCTGGCACGCGTTCTGACTGGGCAGTTACTTCGATGAACTGACCACGCCAGAGCCGGCGATGTCGCGCGGGCGGATCTCGGTCGCTCGTGAGCGATCAAAATCGCGTCCCTGCACGCCATTGCGGGTCGCCCAGAAGAACGAGCGGAAGTCGGACTGGCCCGCCGGGAACGGATTCACGGGCGGCACCATGTCGTCGTTGAACTCGTACCCGGGGCTGGTGTCGCTGTAGAGCTTGAGCGGGCCGGAGGGGTGAAAGACCGCGCGCACGCTCGCGTCTGTGGACGTGGCGAGTCCGTTGACCGACGCCATCTCAACGGGCAGCACGCTGCCGTCCATCATGGAGACATTGACACGGGCCTCGGGGTTCGCCCACGTCGGTGCTTGGCGTGAGACGCCCACCGGGAAGCCGCTCGAGTTGTAGAAGCCAAGACGTTCGAAAAGAAGAACCTTTGCGGACGGAAACGCAACCGCGTCGACGCGTTGCGGCGTGAGGTTGCTCGCGCTCGAAGTGGCACGGGCGGACTCGGCGGCGAACGTGCTCGGCTTGAACCACATCGTCGGCGAGTAGCAGAATGAACCCGACCAAGTCGGCGCGAAATCCCCCGCCGCGACAGAAGCTCGCATGCGACTCACGAGCAGACCGTCGTCAGGAGCAAACTGCACCAGATCGGTCCGGACATCCAGGCCTGCTTTCCCGTTCAACAACGCGTATGTATCGAGACTCATCGTTTCGGCCGCAGCGGGCGAGGAGTACACCCACAACCAATCACGACGATCCACATACCTGAATCCATACCCCTCTCTCGGCGACCCGTACCACGGGAAGTACATCTTGCCGCCGTTCTGGGCCGCGTAGCGGAAGTGCATCTTTGAGAGTTCGCCCATGCGATAGCGGCTTGCGTCGGCACGCGTCCGCTTGGACTGGGCCTGCGTGATGGGGACCACGACGCTGGCGAGCACCGCGGCGGCAGCCACGACGCCAAGCACGCTGGTCAGAGAGTGTCCGCATCTCACGGCATGAGAATGACGCACCATCGCAGTTCCTCCTTCGGCCGTCCATGGCATCGTCACGGGCGGCAAACCGGGATCTATGTTGTCGACCAAGGCATTCGCGGCACCCAGAACGGGCCCGCGCAGGAGCAGAACCCCGCTCCCGACAGATCGAGTGTACGGGTTGATTCAGGCATCGGTTGCAGGTCGGTCCATTTTTCCTTCTATAGTCCGTGCTTACGCGCGAATCGACCCCGATCGCGACCGCTGGAGACTGCACCACATGGCCAAGCGTTCCGCTTCGCTCAATCGCACGCCCGAACACGCCGCTCCGCTGACGAGCGAGCTGCCGCCGCGCCCCGTCAAGGTGGGCGTGACGCAGTTCGCGTGCGTGGAGGACCCGCGCGAGAACCTGCGTCGGCAGATTGATCTGATCAACGATGCCGCCGACCAAGGCGCGAAGATCATCTGCACGCAGGAAATGTTCACGAGCCAGTACTTTTGCCAGGTGGAGGACCACCGGTTCTTCAAGCTCGCCGAGCCGATCCCCGGCCCGAGCACACAGGCGCTCTGCGCCCTCGCGAAGAAGCGCGGCGTCGTCATCATCGGCAGCCTCTTTGAGAAGCGAGCCAGCGGTCTCTATCACAACACCGCGGCGATCATCGAAGCCGACGGCTCACTACTTGGCATCTACCGCAAGATGCACATCCCCGACGACCCGCTCTACTACGAGAAGTTCTACTTCACGCCCGGTGACATCGGCTTCAAGACCTGGCAGACGCGCTACGCGAAGATCGGCGTGCTCATCTGCTGGGATCAGTGGTACCCCGAAGGCGCACGCCTCACCGCGATGAGCGGCGCGGAGATCCTGTTCTATCCGACCGCCATCGGCTGGCACCCCGGCGAGAAGACCGAATACGGCACGGCCCAGCACGACAGTTGGGAAACCATGCAGCGGGCCCACGCCATCGCCAACGGCTGCTACGTCTGCGCACCCAATCGCATCGGGCACGAACACATCCGCGGGCTCGACGGCAAGCCGGTCAACCCCGACGGCATCGAGTTCTGGGGTCAGTCCTTCATCGCGCAGCCCAACGGGCAGGTCCTCAAGCGCGCGAGCGTCAACAAGCCCGAGGCGCTCGTGGGCGAGTGTGACCTCGCGCGGGTGGAGTTCAGCCGCACGCATTGGCCGTTCTTGCGAGATCGGCGGATTGATGCGTATGGGGATTTGACGAAGCGATTCCTCGTGTGACGCGAGACATGAGACTTCAGACATCAGACAGGGAGACCGCGTGGCCGCCCGCATCCGCACTCATCGCGATCTCCTTGTCTATGCACGGGCGTTTGACGCGGCGACGAGCATCTACGTGCTCTCCAAGGCGTTTCCCACTGAAGAGCGATACTCGCTGACTGATCAAGTGAGGAGGTCATCTCGATCTGTCACCGCCAACATCGCTGAGGCTTGGCGAAAACGCCGGTATGAAGCGGCCTTTATCGCGAAACTCTCCGACGCGGAAGCCGAGGCGGCAGAAACACAAGTATGGATTGAGCACGCAGTGAAGTGTGGATACGTCAAGCGCGATACTGCCGCCCAACTTTACCGCGAGTATGACCAGATCATTCGGCTGCTTGTCGCGATGGCTCGCTCGCCAGAGAAGTGGCTCCTGTCACCCAAGTCCCAGGCCTGACTCTCGTGGCTCTTGGTCTCGTCTCAGGTCTGATGTCTGATGTCTGATGTCTGCACCCCTCACCCTCTCACCCCCTCACTCGCGACCCACCATGCCCAAGCCACGCACTCTCACCGGCACTCCGCTTCAACACGGCTTCTCCTTCCCCGCCGAATGGGCCCCGCAATCGGGCACATGGTTCAGTTGGCCGCGGCCTGAGGGGATCTCGTTTCCCAGCAAGTATCACACAGTTCCCGCGAGCCTCGCGGCGATCATCACCGAGATCGCGCCGCGTCAGACCGTGCACATCAACGTGCCCAACGAGAACTACGAACGCATCGTGCGCGAGCAACTGATCGCCAATGGCGTCGCGGCCCGCTTCTTCGGCAAGCAGACGCCGCTGGACGGTGAGCCGAGTCGAACGAGTCGCATCCAGTTCCACTACATGCCGACGAATGAGGCGTGGTGCCGCGACCACGGCCCGGCGATCGTCACACGTCGTCGCGGCGGCACGCGCGAGTTTGCAATTGTCGATTGGGGCTTCAACGCCTGGGGCGGCAAGTACCCGCCCTTCGACAGCGACGACAATGTACCCACGCGCATCGCCGAGGAGTTTGCAGAGCAGAAGGTGAAGGGCTTTGTCGGCGTGTTCTACCCGCGCTGCAAGGGCCAGCCGATCGTCATGGAAGGCGGCAGCGTCGACTTCAACGGACGCGGCACGATCCTCACCACCGATTCCTGCCTGCTGCACAAGAACCGCAACCCGCACCTGAAGCAGCGCGACATCGAGAAGGCGCTCAAGGACTGGTACGGTCAATCGCACATCGTGTGGTTGGGCGATGGCATCGTCGGCGATGACACCGACGGCCACATCGACGACATCGCGCGATTCCTGAATCCGCGGACAATCGTGACGGTCGTGGAAGACGACCCGCGCGACGAGAACTACAAGCCGCTGCGTGAGAATCTCAAGCGTCTGGCGATGGCGAAGGATCAGGACGGCAAGCCGTTCGAGATCGTGACGATCCCGATGCCGCGTGCGGTGGTGCATGAGGGTCAGCGACTGCCGGCGTCCTACGCGAACTTTCTGTTCATCAACGGGGCGTGCCTGGTACCGACCTTCCGCGACAAGAAGACCGAGCGCATCGCACTCAACACGCTGCAGAAAGCGCTGCCGAACCACGAGGTGATCGGCGTCGACTGCACGGAACTCGTGTGGGGCTTGGGGACGATTCACTGCCTGACGCAACAGATTCCGAAGCCATGAGATTTGCTTTCGCCTTGATTCTGCGTGCCTGACGCCTGCTTCGGACCCGCACATAAGTTGACGGCGAGGGTTCGGCTGAGAAGAAGGCATCGCGCCATCAGGCATCAAGGCATCGGGTTTCGGCGTCAGCACGTACCGACGCGCACGGTCCGCCATCTGACTATTCTCAGAACCGGCTTGGTCCGGGCTGCGTATGGTTCGCGAAGAACGCGCGACGCGGCGACCGCAACACCACGCCCGTACGTTCGGATCGAGCCTTTGGTCCGAGGAGTGCGTTCGCGATGCTTCAAGAAGTGCGTGCCGGAAGTCAGACGACGTCTGACGAGACTGTTGCCGCGCCCGCGGCGGCCTCTGTTGCCGTTGTGCCCGATGGCACCGTGCCGCTTGTCTTCGCACAAACGTCGGCCGATCGCACGCTCAAGCTCATCAACGTCGCCGCGGTGACGATCCCGTTCGCGGGATTTGCGGCAGCCATGGCATTGACATGGGGCGGCCTCTTCAACGCCACGCACTTATGGATCATGCTGGGCATGGGGCTGTTTACAGCGGCGGGCATCACCGTCGGCTTTCATCGCCTCTTCACACACAAGTCATTCAAGGCACCTGCGATCGTGCGCTGGATCTTCGCGGTGGCGGGCTCGATGGCCGTGCAGGGCCCGGTGATCCGCTGGTGCGCGGAGCATCGTCGCCATCATCAGCACTCGGATACGGAAGACGATCCGCATTCGCCGCACATGAGCCCCGATGGCTCGTGGGGCGAGGGGCTGCGGGCGACGCTTCGCGGGGCATATCACGCGCACGTGGGCTGGCTGTTTGAGCCGCGGAGCAAAGGACTCGGCAAGTACTCGCAGGATCTGCAGGCGGATCCGGTGCTCGCGATGGTGACGCGGCAGTTTCCCTATTGGGTGATCGCGGGCCTGCTCTTACCCGCGCTGCTCGGCGGCGTGCTCACAATGAGTTGGATGGGCGCGCTGCTCGGATTCGTGTGGGGCGGCCTCGTGCGCGTGCTCATCGTGCATCATGTCACATGGAGCGTGAACTCAATCTGTCACCTTTGGGGGACGCGGCCCTTTGAGAGCCACGATCTGAGCCGCAACAACGCGATCGTCGGCGTGCTCGCGCTCGGCGAGGGCTGGCACAACAACCACCACGCGTTCCCAACCAGCGCCCGCCACGGCCTGCGCTGGTGGGAACTGGACATCAGCTACATGATCATCATGGCGATGAAGCTTGTCGGCCTGGCGTCGGACGTCAAGCGACCGGATGCGGCCCGCATGGCAGGCAAGCGACGCGCAGCCCCGCACGCCTGACGGCTGCATTCCCTGGGCCCATCCCTGCTCAGCGCCATTCTCTTACGTTCTTTCCTCGGGCGGAAGATCATCGGGATCCGCTTCCGAGTCCTTGGTCTCCATCGCCGCGAAACGCTGCGCGACGCCCTGCTCAAGCGTTGCAACAGTGCGTCGAACCTCGCGCAGTTGCGCCATCAGCGCGAGCACCTGCTCGTGGAGTTGCTCGCGTTCGTGCTCGGCAAAGCCCAGTGCTTCTTCAAGCCGCTGCACGCGTGCCGCGAGTGCGGGGATGTCATCAGGAGACGCGCTCATCGTCGCGGATGATACTGATGATCCCTTGTCGAAGACGCCCGATGCCAACGTGCCGAGCGGCGGAAAGCCAGATACGCTCTGTGCCATGAAGAACGCTCGCCCCGTCGTCGCGCTCGCGTGTGCCCTCTCAGGCTTGGCCATCTCGTCCGCCGTCGCGGACGAATCACTCAACCTCGAAGGCGCGACGCTTTCGCTGCAGCCCGCGGCCAAGGCCGATGCGCCGACCACACAGCCCGCGGGCCATCGCGGCGCGTACGGCGAAGCAGGCACGATGTGGTGGACGATCGGCGGCGGGGTCGCCTCCGACTTTGACACCTCCGACGATTACAACCTCCACGTTGCATGGTCGTGGTTCCTCGTCGATCGCCTCGAGTGGGGGCTTGAGGGCGGCGCGTGGTACTTTGATCAAGAGGGCAGCAATGAGTGGGGCGCGAGCGCCCACATGCTCTTCCGCTGGCACTTCTGGATGAGCGAGGATCGCAAGTGGTCGATCTTCGCCGACGCGGGCATCGGTTTGCTCGCGGCCACGGGCGATGTGCCTCCGGGCGGGACGAGCTTTGACTTCATGCCACGCGTCGGCGCGGGCTTCACGCACGAAATCGCCGAGAACACGCGGCTCGAAGCCGGCGTCCGCTGGCACCACATCTCCAACGCGCGGATCAATGGCGACAACGAGAATCCCTCGCGCGACGGCGTGTTGCTCTACACCGGCGTGATCTTCCCGTTCTGATGAGTTGCTTTGCCACGCGCGGGCGTCAGCTCGCCGCGCGCAGGTTGGTCTGCGCCGTCACATCGCTGGAAACGACGCGATTGCGTCCGCCCTTCTTGGCGGCGTACAGATTGCGGTCCGCGGCTTCGACCCATGCCGCCGGCGTCAACGCCGACGCGCCGGACGCGCCCGCAATCCCGAACGACGCTGTGATCTTGCGTTCGGGGTGGCGCGGCCAGGAGATCTCCTCCAGCGCCGCGCGGATGCGATCGCACACCTTGGCACCGTCCGCCGCACTCGTGTCGGGCATGACGATCACGAACTCTTCGCCGCCGTATCGGCACGCAACGTCCGACTGGCGGCATTCGCGCTGCAGCACCTTGGCAACGCCCTGCAGCACGGCATCGCCGGCGGGGTGGCCGTAGGTGTCGTTGACGGACTTGAAGTGGTCGACATCGAGCAGCGCGACCGACAGCGGCCGTGCATGGCGCTGGTTGCGCGAGACTTCGTCAGCCCAGCGCGAGTCAAAGAACAGACGATTCCACAAACCCGTGAGGCCGTCGAGCTGCGCCCGCTGGCTGAGCAGTTGCATGAGGCGATGGGTGCGGAGCACCGAACGCAGACGCACGCGCAGCTCAGTGAACTCAAACGGCTTGGTGATGTAATCGACCGAGCCGAGTTCGAATGCCGTGACCTTGTCCTGGGCACTCTGCTGGCCCGAGAGAATGATCACCGGCAGATGGAGCGTGGCGGGGTCGTCCTTGAGGGTGCGCAGCACCTCGAAGCCGTCCATCCCGGGCATGTCGATGTCCAGGAGGATCGCTGCGGGCATGTACTTGGTCGCGAGCTTGATGCCTTCGGCACCGCTCATCGCGGGAATGAGTTCGACTTCTTCCTGCTTCAGGCGTGCGCGCAGCAGGCGATGCACGTCCTGCGAGTCATCGATGACAAGCACGACCGGGCGACCATCGTCGCTCTTGACTGCCGCCGGTTGTGTCGTGGAATCCGCCATGAGAGCCCCAAACGAGTCAACGCATCAAGTTCGTTCGTCCACCACACCGCTCAACCGCGTTCATGTCGTCGCACGCCGGCACAGGTCCACCAGTTCGTTCACCTGGCGGCTGATGTCATCCAGTGCCGCGGCCTGCGGCTCGCTGGCGTTCTTCTTCAGACTCGCCTCGAGCTTGGCGGCTGCCTCGCCCAAGGACGGAAACCCGTAGCCGCCGCACGCACCCTTGAGCTGGTGGCTCAGCCTCTGCAAGTCCGCGAACTTGCTCTGGCTGAGGGCCTCCTGCAGCGACTGGGTGCGTGAGCCCAGTTCTCCGACGAACTCGGCGACGAGGTCTGCCATGTCAGGATCCGAGGCGAACTCGGACTTGATCGGTGAACTGGATGAGCTGTCGGCCGCCATGGTCGAACCTCCCGGACATCTCCATCGGTTGAGCAGGACTGCCGATTCACTGTTGTTGGGGAATCCCCGAAAGACGAGAAAACCCCTTGTTCGGGGGTTTTCTCCGCGAACCGCTGGCCTGCCGCAGGGTTCCGACAGCGATCGCAGACGTCCTCGCGCCGCCCGCGCAGACGGCACAGTCGCGCCAAACCGCACGCAGCCCGATGTCGGGGTCGCCGCGTCGCCGTGGGCAAAAATGAAAACCGCGGCCAAAGCCGCGGCTTCAAATGACCCCACGGGGATTCGAACCCCGGTTTTCAGGATGAGAACCTGACGTCCTAGACCAGGCTAGACGATGGGGCCAAAACGGACTCTCATCTAGGACGAATCACAATAGGCCCGCCCCCGCCCGCGTCAACCGACGCGATAGACCCCACCGTCACACAAACAGCCGCATCTGCCCGCCCACTTCCGGCCTTCGGAAGTGCGCGCCGCTCAGACGCGGCACATCGAGATTCAGCCCGTACTTCCGGCTGAACACTTCGAACGTTCGCGCCACGTGATCAGAAAACGCGCCGCGTCCGCGATGCCGTCCCGGGCCTGCGTCATACAGCTTGCCGTGGTTCATCTGTCGCAGCAGCGACTCGACCTTGCGTGCGCGATCCGGATGCACGTGCCGCATCAGCCACTCGGCGAAGACTTCCTTGAGTTGATAGGGCAGGCGCAGCATGATCCATGATGCACGCCGCGCCCCGGCCTCGGCGATCGCCTGCAAGATGCTCGGCAGTTCCGCATCGGTCAGCCCCGGGATGATGGGTGCGATGTTCACGGTCACCGGAATGCCAGCACGCGAAAGCTCGCGGATGGCCCGCAAGCGACCGGCCGGGTCCGACGCCCGCGGCTCAAGCGTTCGTGCGAGTGCGGCATCGAGCGTCACGAGTGTGATCGTCACCCGCCCCGCACCGACCGCCGCAAGTCGCTGCCACAGGTCAATATCTCGCAGCACCAGGGCACTCTTGGTCATCGTGGAAACGGGCTGATTGCATTCGGCGAGCACTTCCAGACACTGACGCGCGACTCGCATCTTGTGCTCGATGGGCTGATAGATGTCGGTGATCGCCGACATCACAATCGGCTCGGGCTTCCACGCGGGGTTGGAGAGTTCATGGCGGAGCAGTTCGGCGGCATCGGGCTTAGCGACAAGCTTGGTCTCAAAGTCCAGCCCGCAACTGAACCCGAGATACTCGTGGTACGTCCGCGCGTAGCAATAGATGCACCCGTGCTCGCAGCCGCGATAGGGATTGAGCGTCCAGTCAAAGGGCACGTCGGACGTCTGCGCGACGCGATTGATGATCGAACGCGTCGCGTCGTGGTACACCTGTCGCTCGACGCGGCGGACGCGCGTTGAGCCGTCGGCAGCGACTTCCTCACGCTCCACCTGCTCGCGATCCAGTTCCTCGCCGAGCACATGCAGACGCACCGACTCAAAGCGATTGCCCGGATTGATCGCCGCCGCACGCCGATGCGCAGGCCCCGCCGCGATCACATCGCGATACTCGGGCCGCGGGGCATCGTCAGAGCCTTCGTGCCCGCCAGCGTTGCCTTCCATGCGTCTGGGCTGCATGGCGACAAGATAGCATTTTGTTTGGTTTCGTCAAGGTCTTTGTCTGATTTCACGAAAAACCTTGACGTCACCGTCACTTCGCCGGGGCATCAGCCAGCGGCGGATGGAGCAGTTCGCGCAGGCGGGCGATCTTCCAGACGTACATCGCCACTGCGTCGTTGATCTCCTGCATCGACCCACGCTCGACACCCCAGCGAAGCGTGGGGATGGCCCATGAGCCGTAGCCGGTCAGGTCATCGGTGCCTCCCAGCGAGTAGCGATGCCACGGGCGGCCCGCGATCGCGTTCTCGTCGTTCCACACCTGGTTCGCGTCCATGAGCGTGCGATTGAGTTCGCGCGGGTCGGTCCAGCGCGGCGGGTCGCCGCTGGCGATCGCATCGCGCACATGGGCCGCCACCGGATCGGCCTCGAACGCGGCGATCGCATCGGCCAGCGGACGCAGCGCGTCGGGCATCGCGTTCCCATCCGGCTTCGTCCAGAGTTTCTTCGCGACGCCGCGCTCGATGATCTCCGGCAGCGCGTCCTTGATCTCCCCCACCGCCTTCCAAGGCTCCACCGGCAGCACGCGCGGCGAGGCCAGACCCCACGCCAGCGTGCTCGTCATCCGCGTGATCATCAGCGCAGGCTCGTAGTCCGCGCCAACGACTTTCCAATACCACGGCAGCGAGTCGTACGCGGAGTGATACGACCAGCCGCTGCTGCCTCCGGCGCCGAGGCCCGCGCTGGGAATGCCGCAGTGATAGAGGAAGCCGACGTGATCCGATCCGCCGCCCATCGAACCGACGCGCGGCGTGCGATCGGGGCCATCCTTTTGCACGCGCGCGGTCCAGTCCATCAGCACGGTGCGAGAGGCATCGCGTGCCTGCGGCACATCCGCCGCGGCGGCCAGAATCGCGCTGCTGAGCGTCGCGGACGCCGATGCGCCGAACTGCGGGCCCATCGCGGCCATATCGAGATTCACATATGCAACGCAGTTGCGCGTGAGTTCGGCGGCTCGCGACTCGACCCACTCCGTGCTGCCGACGATGTTGAACTCCTCCGCGCCCCACGCGGCGAAGACGATGCTGCGTCGCGGGCGCTCGCCTGCGCTGGCACGCTCGCTCAGCACGCGGGCCGCTTCGAGCAGGCAGATGGTTCCCGCGAGCGGATCGCTCGCGCCGTTGACCCACGCGTCGTGATGGCAGCCGAGGATGATCTTGGTGTCTGGTTCGTCGCTGCCGCGCAGCGTCGCGATGACGTTCTCGCTGCGGACGATGCGGCGGTCCTGCTTCACCATGACGCGCACGCGCAAATCCGGGCCGCCGATGAGGGCGTCGTTGGCGGGCAGGCCGCTTTGCCAGCCATCGGGCACCGTCTCGCCGCGCATGCGCGAGACGATCTCCAGCGCGCTCTTCCATGAGATGGGCTGCACGGGAATCTTGGGCAGCGCGACATCAGCGGGGTTCAGCCGCGCGGCGTCTTCGCTGGCTTCGACGCCGGGCGTGAGCGGATCGCCGGGATAGTCGAGTGCGGCGACCGAGCCTCGCTGCACGCAGCATTCGTTGGCCCATCCGCCCTGCGGATACATCGGGCCCTTCACATAGCCACTGTCGGCGGGGGCGGTGAACATGACCAGCGCGGCGGCTCCGGCCTCCTGGACGAACTTGGCTTTGTTGCCGCGATAGATCTTGCCGTAGCGTGCGAGCACGACCTTGCCGGAGATATCCACATTTCGGCGAGCAAGTTCGGCAAAGTCCTCGCGTGTCGCGTAGTTGGCGTACACCACCTCGCCGGTCACATCGCCGCTCGCGCTGTACGCGTTCCACGCGAACGAGGTCGCGGGATGGTCGGGGCTGCTGTCGCCCGCAACGCTCGCCTCGCGGAGGTTGATCGCGATCGGCGGCTCACCGTTGGGGATCACTTCGAGTGTGGCGTCGACCGGCTCGGCGAGATACGCGAAGAACGGATGGCGCTCGACCTCAAGACCCATGTCTTTGAAGGCTTTTTCGAGGGCTGCGATCACCTTCGCATCGCCGGGCGTGCCCGCAACATGCGGCTCGCTGGCGAGCATCTCGTGCCAGCGACGCAGACTCTCGGCGTTGCCGCCGGTGGCGATCGCTGCCCGCGACGGATCGGCCTTCAACGAGTCGGGCCGCGCGAAAACGATCTCGGACGTCGCGCCAAGAAAAATCGCAGATGCAAGCAACAGCCGCGCGCCAACGCCGAACCAGTGGTGTGCTGCCGCGTCCAAGTCTCGGGCGTGCTCGGCGGCTCTCGTCTTTGTGCTGGGCGCAGTTGTCATATTCTTGCTCTCGCGTGGTGTTGGTCTTTCGCCGCGACGGGCGAGTTGCCAGAATAGGGGAGAATGATCGTGATGAATCGGGCAGGTCCGGGGCATGTGGCGCTAGAGACGACTTTGCTCGTCCACGGCGTGCCGCGCGACCAGGGCTTGCCCCTCGCCCGCGAACTCGCCGCGACCGTCAAGGAAGCAGGCGCACAGCCGGCGTTCATCGGCATTCATGCCGGGCGACCGACAGTCGGCCTGAGCGACGCGGAGCTGGGCGAACTGCTCGGCGCGGAGGATGTCGCCAAGGCCAACACGTCGAACCTCGGCGTTTTGATCCATCGCAAGCAGCACGGCGCGACGACCGTGAGTACCACCATGGAACTCGCCGCCACCGCGGGCGTGCGCGTCTTCGCCACGGGCGGGCTCGGTGGCGTGCATCGCAACTACGGCAGCGACTTTGACATCTCCTCGGATCTCGCCGCGTTCACGCGCTTTCCGATCGCGGTGGTGACCAGCGGCGTGAAGTCGATCCTCGATGTCGCCGCGACGCGCGAAGCGCTCGAAACTCTCGGCATACCGGTCATCGGTTTTGAGACCGGTCGCTTCCCGGCGTTCTATCAGCGCTGCGGCGAGGGCACGGTCGATGCACGCTTCGACGACCCCGCCGAGATGGCCAAGTTCGTCGCCAGCGAACTTCAGCGAACCGGGCGCGGCATCGTGGTGTGCAACCCGATCCCCGCCGCCGATGAACTGCCCAAGGCCAAGTGGGAAGAGTGGCTCGGCGTCGCGACCAAGGCCGCGACCGAGGCGGGCGTGCGCGGGCGTGGCGTCACGCCGTTCATCCTCGGCAAGGTCCACCAGATCTCGGGGGGCGTCACGCTCAAGGCCAACATCGCGCTGGTGAAGTCCAACGCGAGGCTGGCGGGACGGCTGTGCCGCGAACTGGCCCGACTCGGCCCCGGGGCTTGGGCCAGCACAGCCCGATAGTCGCGCGATCGGGATACCCCGGCGCAAATTCTGCCTACTTTCATACAAACCCCGGCGCATCTGGGCCTTACAGGGTCCGGGAAGGGGCGGCCTTCACAAAAACTTAGCCCAAGGCTCGCCGACCCCTGTTTGTTTCTGCGCCGCGTCAAGGTACGATGTTTGCGCTTCAGAATGGCCCAGTCGAACCGGGGGTGAGCCCGGGCCAGACGTACCAGAGGGAGAGAGAGACTCCTTGGGTACGGCGTGATCGGTGTCGCCGCGTGCGGGTGGTTGCGCGGTGGCTGTTGTGTCGTCAGATCCAATCTGGCGGGCCGTCCGCCATGACCTGTTTCGAATCGTCGCGTCAAGAGGTTGAGTCGCAGGTTCCTTTGCTCAGGAGAGTCCTCATGCTCGTGAATCGTCGTATCGCGTGTCTGGTTGCCGTCGCCGGCCTTGCCGCTCCCGCTCTCGCTCAGGACAGCGTGGGCGCTGGCGCTGGTCTGGCGGGCAACGACTCGCTCTCCGCGACCACCGCTGGCGCGCCGTATCAGCGTGCCAACTACGTGGTTGACCTGACCCCGTTCTACACCTCGTGGGGCACGACCTTCGGCATCGCCCCGATCATGAAGGCCTCGGGCGGCTACAAGAGCAGCACGACCGGCGCTGAGTTCTTCGGCGCTCTCATCTCGGCTCAGGGCATCAGCCAGACGCTCGTCAGCGCGGACCTGAGCAACACCAACTACGCCGCGTGGACCGCTGCCGGCGAGGGTGTGAACCCCAGCAAGAACAACGCGGCTTCGAGCAGCGTCAGCGGCCCGGCCTCGGCCCTCCGCTTCGGCGCAGTCTTCGCTGAGTTCGGCACCGACCTCCTCGGCCGCAACGGCGAGAACGTCATCGGCGCAACCGTCGGCCTTGATCCCAACGCCCCGAACCGCCTCTACGTCACCCGCACCGTTGCTGCCGTGAACCGTCCGGCCGCCTCGGGTGGCGAGAACGCCGCGTTCGGCGTGGGTGGCATCGACGCCAACGGCATCATCGGCTTCCGCGCCGACGGCAACGCCGTCACCGGCAGCGACCCGATTCCGGCGACCTCAGGCGTCAACTACTTCCGTGTGAACCTCGCGGCCCGCAACGCCGGCATCGTCCCGTCGATCGCGAACAGCGCTTCGGCCGACGCTGCCGCCACCGCCCGTCCGCTGACCAACAACGCGACCAGCCACAACACCGAGACGGTGATCCCCTCGGATCGCCTCGGCCGCGCTTCGGTCATGGGGTCCAACTTCAACCGCAACTACGTGTACGAAAACCCCACGGGCACGATCGTCCAGACCAACACCCACCGCACCGGCACGGATGACCATCGCGGCGGCATGAGCTTCAGCGGCCTGAAGTTCTTCGGCACAAACACGATCGGCACCGGCGGCATCCTGACCAAGCCCTCGGCTGCCTCGGCCGCCACGAACGGCATCACAATCTTTGGTATCGCTTCGGGCACCGGCGCTCCGTCCGGCACGGCCACGGTGACGATGCCCGCGAACACGCTGACCGACCGTTGCGACAACACCACTTGGAATCTCGGCACCGGCGACTTCCGCCACTACAGCAGTCAGGTCGCCTTCCGCGGCGGCAACGGGCAGGTCGCCATCGGCCAGGACCCCAGCAACGGTCAGGCCCTCGTCGCCGCCGTCGCCTACTCCTCGCAGCTCACCGGCAACGACAACCCCTACAACGCGATCGTCGCCGCCCGCTTCAACCCCACCACCCCCGCCAGTGCGACGTGGGGCACGGTCGCTTGGGTGACCAGCCTGCCTCCCCTTGATGGCAAGGCCATTTACGGCGATTACGGCGCGGACGGCATCGCGTTCACGAGCGACGCCGGCGAGTTCGACGGCGTGGTCGATGCGACCGACGCCCCGATCGGCCGCCTCGCCTCGCTCTTTGAAGTCACCGGCGGCACGCCCTTCGGCCCCTCGATCTCCTCGCCGGCCTTCGATGCGTACGGCAACTGCTACTTCATCTCCGAGGTCGCCCTCAAGAAGCAGGACCAGACCGGCGCGCCCATCACCGACTACGACACCGCCCTCATCCGCGGCGTCTACAACCCCGCCACCATGTGCTGGAAGCTCGACCTGATCTGCGAACTCGGTGACACCTTCACCGGCCAGAACTCGGGCACGAAGTATCAGATCCAGTTCCTCTCGGTCGCCGACTCCAACTCGGTCGACTCGGCGGGCTTCTGGAGCAACAACGTCGTCGGCGGCACCGCTTATGCCAACGGCAACAAGGGTGATCTCGCGACGGACTCGATCAACCTTGGCGGCCTGGTCTTCCAGGCCAAGATCGTCTACGACGTGGACGGCGACGGCGACTACAACGACCCGACCCGCACCAACAACACCGACCTGACCACCGCGGATCAGGCCTACAACGTCCTGCTCTACGTCGGCCACGCCATCCGCCCGAACCCCTGCCCCGCCGACTTCAACAACGACGGCTTCCTCGACTTCACCGACTTCGACGCCTTCGTTGAGGCGTTCGAGGGCGGCAATGCGTCGAGCGACTTCAACGGCGACGGCTTCCTCGACTTCACCGACTTCGACGCCTTTGTCGCGGCGTTCGAGGCGGGCTGCTAAGTCGTCCCGTCAGACGAGGACCTTCGTCTGACTCATGATGAAACTGCGGCCGCCCGTGTGAAAGCACGGGCGGCTTGCTTGTCCGAGCAGGTTGCATGTTCAGATTTCGTGAGCGTGTCTGCGATTCGGTCGCAGGGTCGCTCGCGCGGAGAGTCCTCATGCTGCGTCGTCTGATTGCGTTGTCGTTGCTCGTGCTGGCCGCGCCCTTTGCTTCGGCCCAGTGGAACCCCGCCGCCGGCCAATGGGGTCGCACCGACTCTCGCGACGTTCGCGTCATGACATGGAACGTGCTGGACAACATCTGCCGCACTCAGCCCAAGGTCGAAGGCTCCAACGGCTGGTGCGCGCTGGCGCGGATCGTCGCGGCAATGAAGCCCGACGTGCTGATCCTCGAAGAGTGCGGCGACAACAGCGGCAACGGCACCGGCGCGGGAGTCGACTCGGTGGCGCAGTTGACCAGCGTGCTCCAGATGTTCAGCTCCGGCGGAACCGACACGTTCCTTGGCGGCAGCGTGACGGCGTACGTCCAGAAGTACGATCCCTCGCTCTCCTACCCCTACATCTACGTCAGCGACCAGACCGACAACTTCAATCGCAACTGCATCATCAGCCGCTACCCGTTCACGGACCTGAATGGAGACGGGTTGTCGGCAGTCGGCAATATCGTCAACGCGTCGGACCTGTACGCCCCCGGGGGCGGGGGGGGCATCCGCGGCTTTGGCTGGGCCGAAATCGATCTGCCAAATGCGCTTTATCGCGGCAACCTGGTCATGGGCTTTGGCCACCTCAAGTCCGGCGGCACGACCACCGACCTCTCTGACCGACTCAAGGCCGGTCAGAACATCGCCTACATCATCGACTACCTCTTCAATGGCGGGGGCACCGGCACCCCCAATCCACGCGGGCGAATCATCAGCGGCGCGACCGCCGTGCTCGATGCCTACACGCCCGTCATCTGGGGCGGCGACTTCAACGAGGACGAGAACACCAACGGACGCGACGGCCCGGCACTGTGGATGACTCGCGCCCAGGTCGCTGGCGGCACCGACGGCACCGATCGCGATCGCAGCGATTCGTCATTTGACGATGCACGCGATCCCTTCACCAACAGCCGCGTGACGCAGGGAAGCAGCAGCAAGCTCGACTACATCTGCTGGCAGGACAGCATCGCGACGCTCCGCCGCTCGTTCATCTTCAACTCGGCGAGCATCGGCAGCAACACGCCCCCCGCAGAACTCGCCGGCTTCGGCGCGGTCGCGGTTCTGACGTCGCTGGCGAGCGACCATCGCCCTGTCATTGCGGACTTCATCCTGCCCGCCCCGCCGCCGCCCGCTCCGGGCGCGTTCGCGCTGAGCCTGCCCGCCGACGGCGAGAGTGGCACGACCACCACGCCGACGCTGACGTGGGGCACCTCGAGCAACACGACGAACTACACGGTGAAGATTGCGACCAACGCCGCTCTCACGTCGCCCATCCTGAGCCAGACGATCACGGGCACGAGCTTCAACGTGCCCTCGGGCTTGCTGGGTGACTGCACGACGTACTACTGGGGCGTGGTGGCCAACGGCACGGGCGGCAACACGAACTCCACCCCCGCGTCGCGCTCGTTCAGCACGCGCTCGCCCGCCGACTTCAACGGCGACGGCTTCCTGGACTTCACCGACTTTGACGCGTTCGTCTCAGGCTTTGAAGCCGGCGACTCCGCGGCGGACTACAACGCCGACGGCTTCATCGACTTCACCGACTTCGACGCGTATGTCGCGGCGTTCGAGAGCGGCTGCTGAATCGCCAGTGTCGGCGGCTCGAACCAGACGACGATCATCGCAGCATCGTCACGGCATCGGCACGGGCGGGCCGATGGGACGGTCGCGCTCCGGCGTATGTGCCGTCTCGTCGACAATCGCGCCGCTTGCCGCGATGAACTCGCGCCGGATAGTTCGTTCATCATCGGCGCGACCATCAAGCGGAACGACACCCAGGACGCGTTGATCGCCGCCGATGATGATGAGGGCGGCGGCGAGGCCCGGGCCGAAGCGGTCGAGCGCAATCCCCGACGATGATGTCGAAAGCATCGAGCCGAAGCGCTGCCCGAGCGTCTTCTGATCAACCGCATCCCAGCGTGCATGCCACGCGGCGAGACGATCGACCGCGATCTCTTCGCCCTCAAGCACTGCGAGCGGCCGCACCGCGAGCGGCGCGATCCCTTTGGCAGACTTGATCGCAAGGCCTTGGAGCGCACCGATTCCAGCTTTGGCGTCGGCGAGAATGAGCCTCGCCTCGTCGGTGTCGGCGCTTGGGCGGAACGCAACAAGCACCAGCGCGCCCGGCGGGTTCGCGGTTCCCAGCACATCGGCGGGCGTGAACGGCGCGAGCGCGGCATCGAGAATCGGCAGCGACGGGAACTTCTGCCCCACCGTCAGATCGCCCGCACGCGGGCCGAGCAGATCCAGTGCGGCCACGCGCTCGCGATCCGCACTGCTGAGCGTCCAGCCATTCGGGTCGCCCGGGTCGATCTGATTGACCACGAGTTCGACGCGTATGCGTCCTTCGCTGCCCGCAGCGAGAACATCGGCTGACATCTGGCGCAAGCGCCCGGAGACTTGATCCAGCGTGATGCTGACCTCGCCGGAGCGCGACGTTCCCTTGACGACGTACACGGGCTTGCCAGCAAGCTGCTTGCTTTCGACGCCGGACCACGTGACGTTGCGCACGTAGGGAAGCGGGTCGGCAAGCGCGGAATCATCGCCGAGTGCGAGGGCGATCTGCGGCAGGGGCAGCGGCGGAATCACGGCCGCGAGTTCCTGCGGGCGCAGGCCTCGGGCCAGTTCGGTCTCAAAGCACGAACGCGGCTCGAGGCGACTGATCGCCAGCAACATCGAGTGATCGGCGTGGAGCAGAAGGCTACCGAGTTCAAGGCGCAGTTGGCGCGGGCGAAAGCCTGCGGCATCGCCGCGATCGACGCGGAGGACGACCGTCGCGCGCCGCTCGGTGCCGGGCTTGTCGGTGGTCTTTTCTGCGGGCTTGGCCGGGTCGGCCGGCGCGAACGACACGACGCGCACCTGCACGCGATCGGCCACCGGACCACGCCGGTACGCATCGACAAGCAGCTTGATCGCGTCTTGAGCGGTGATGTCGGGGGCCGGCGCCTCGCGCAGTTCGGCGGCCGTCGCCGCGCGAACAGACACCAGCGTCGCCGCGCCGACGCCCACGGCAAGACTCGCTGCAAGGAAGACACGAAGTGGCAGGTGAACGCGGAGCATCGCCAGCATGCTATCGCGCCAGCAGCCGGGCGTACTCGGTCATCGCGGCGATTGGTGCATGACGCGGCTGCCAGCCGAGCCCCTCGCGGGTCTGGCTCATGTCCGCACAGGTGTAATCCTGATAGAACGTGCGGATGCTCGCGGGCATCTCGAAGAACTCGGTTGGGCGCTCGCTGGCGGTGAGACCCAAACCCGTGCGCACCGCGTCGGCGATTTGGGCGAAGCTCGTCACCTGGCCCGAGCCGAGGTTGTACACCCCGCCGCGGACGTCCTTACGAGCACCCATGCCGGCGGCGGCGATGGTGCAATCGACCACGTCGGCGACGTACACCTGATCGCGGGCCTGATCGCCCGGCGCGAAGATGCGTGGACGCTTGCCCTCAAGCATCTGCCGCGCGAGTTGAAAGACCATCGACGCCATCTTGCCCTTGCGGGCCTCGCCGGGGCCGAAGACGTTGAAATAACGCAGGCCGACGACCAGCGGCGAATCGCCCGCGATCCGGCGATGCTCGCACTCGATCAGCCACTTGGAGAAGCCGTAAACGTTGTTGGGCTGGCCCGCGGCCGAGACTGGGAACGGCTTCTTCTCGACACCTTCGCGGGGCGAGCCGTATGTGGCCGCGCTGCTGGCGTACACGAGTCGCGTGTCGCTGTTGACGCACGCATGCAGCAGCGGCACGAACCCGCTGGTGTTGACGCGGAGCATCTCCGCTTCGTCCATCACGGTCGTGTCCGTGATGGCGCCGAGGTGGAACACCGCCGCGGGACGGTGCATCGCCACCAGCGCGGGCCAGTCGATGCGGGAGTAGCAGGTCGCTTGAACGCGATGCGTGAAGTTGCCCAGGCCCTGGCGCTGGAACGCCTCGACGAGGTTCGCGTACGAGCCGGTCCGGAAGTCGTCGATGACGATCAGTCGCGTGCTCGCATCACGCGCACACAGCGCGGCACACAGATTGGAACCGACAAACCCGGCCCCGCCAGTCACAATGCACACTGATTCCTCGGGCATGTCGAAAGGATAGGAGATCGGAGCGGGCGTCAGCGTAGCGAGATCTGCACGACGACCGACCTTCATGACCGGCCCGGATCACAGGCCGCCGACTGTCGGCGTGCCCGCGGGTGGGCGACTCTTGGCAAAGCGATCGAGGATCGCATCGACCTCAGCGGCAAGGGCCCGATCATCGGCATCGGGTGACGCGACTTTGGCACACGCGGCTTGGGCTTCCTTGGCCACGCCCGCAGCCTCCTCAGCCTTGCCTTGCAGTTCAAGCCCGCGGGCAAGTGCGGCGAGGGACTCCACGCTGCGCTCGCCAGAGATCGCGATCGCACGCTCAGCGAGGCGTTGGGCGAGCACGCCGTCTTTCGTGTCGGCCGCGGCGGTTGCGCCGGCTCGCAACGCGAAGACGTGATACGCCTTGTCCTCCGCGCCCAGCGGCTTGCCCGAAGCGAGCTTCTCGTACTGCGAAGCGGCACTGAGATACCCGGTCGCGGCGGCCAGACGCGAGTCGGCACGATGCGTCGCATACGCGTGGCGGAGCGTCGCGCGGGCCAGTCCCGCCGTGCCTTCGATCATGCTGCCGTCGCCCGCGGCCACAGCCTGATACTCCCGCACGGCAGCATCGTAATGCTTGACAGCCGCGGCCCAATCCTTGCGCGAGCGATCCGCCTCACCAAGCGCCTCCAGAGCATTGCCGCGAACGGCGCGAGCCTTGAGACTGGTGGGATTGATCGCCAAGACTTCATCGGCCGCAGCGAGCAGATCGTCGGCGCGGCTGACGGCGGCGTTGATGTCGCCACTCTCGCGGGCCAAGCCGATCAGTCGCCCACTGGTCCGCTGCAAGTCGGTGAGCACGCGAGCGTCGTTTGGGTCGCCCTTGAGCAGGTCGCGATACTCGGCGCGTGCAAGCTCAAACTGCGTGGTCGCCGCGGGGTCCTTCTCATCCAACAGCAGCTGTGCGAGGCGTTCGCGCATCACGGCAAGGTCGCGGCGTGAGCGTGCCGTGCCTTCGTCTTCGCCCTTGAGAGCCTCGCGGATCTGAATCGCGCGGCTGATCATCCCGCGAGCCTCGGCACGCTTGCCGGTCCTGCGGAACATGTCGCCGACCTTGCCGAGCGCGACGGACAGATCGCGCCGGATCACTTCGCTGGCACGATCAGGCTCGGCCCCGGCGAGCGTACTCGCAAGCTTGAGCGAACGCTGATAGTCCGCCAGTGCGGCGTCGTTGTTCTTGGCGAGCGCCGCCAGATCGCCGCGGACCTGAAGCGTCTGCAGCGTGATCCGCGTCGCACGTTCCTGCTGGGCACCGGTCGCGCCCGAGAGCGGCTCCGCGATCGCAAGAGCACGCGTGATCGCGCGATCCGCGTCCGGCCCGCCGTCGGAGCGCAGGGAGAGAATGTCGGCGAGGCGCATCTGAGCGCTGGCCATGTCGAGTTGCAGGCCTAGGTCCGAGTTGGCGGCGGCGTGAGACTCGATCAGCGGCTCAAGCAGCGCGATGGCCTTGCGCTGGAGTTGCAAGGCTTCATCGCGATCGGCTTCGTTCGCCGAGCGACGTCCGCCGCTGATCTCTGCCAGTGCGTTGTAGTGCTCCGCGAGCCCGCGCTGAAGCTGTTCGTCGTCCCCGATGTCCTTGCGGAGTTCATCCGCCAGCGCGATCGCGGCCTGCGTCATCAGTTTCCGCACCGCGGTCGCGCCTTCCTGCTTGCGGATGGCGTCGCGCGATTTTGCGAGATGCGCCAGCACACCATCGCGATACGCCGCGCTGCGTGCGCGGAACTTCTCGCCGGTGCGTTCGGCCTCGGCTTTGGCGGCATCGGCGATGCCGCGCTGCGCGACAGCGTCTTCGCGCTGATGCTCGGCCTCGCGATAGAGCAGGCTGGTGGCGACCACGCCGCCCGCGAGCAGCGTGATGATCGCGGCGACCGCGCCGACACCCCATGCATTGCGACGGACGAACTTGCCAGCGACATATCCGATCGTCTCGGGCCGAGCGATCACCGGCTCGTCACGCAGGTGGCGCTGAATATCCGCGGACAACTGCTCGGCGGACTGGTAGCGGCGCAGCGGGTCCTTGCGCATCGCCATCAGGACGATGTTGTCGACGTCGCCGCTGAGTCGGCGGCGCAGCCGCTGCGGCTCGCCCTCGCGATGCTTGGCGACATCCTCTGGCTTGATGAGCTCGGTCGTGCCGTCGTAGCGGATGATCGTGCCCGCCTTGCTGACTGCGGTGCTCGGACGCTCGGGCTCGACCTCGCTGATGATGCGGACGATCTCGGCGTGCAGGCGCGTCTTGAAGTGATATGGGCGGCGGCCTGTGAGCAACTCATAGAGCAGCACACCGAGCGAGTACACATCGCTCGACGTTCCGACTCGATCGCCGGTGACCTGCTCGGGGCTGGCGTACTCGGGCGTCATGAGCCGCTGCTCCGGCGCGGTCATGATGAACTGACGGCCAACTTCGGGGTCGAGAATCTTGGCGATGCCGAAGTCGAGCAACTTGGGCTCGCCATCGTCACCGACCATGATGTTGCCGGGCTTGATGTCGCGGTGGACGATGAGGTTCCGGTGCGCGAAGTGCACCGCGCTGCAGACCTTGCAGAAGAGGTTGAGCCGCTCGGGAACGCTGAGGTTGTTGTTGTCGCAGTACCGATCGA
The DNA here is from genome assembly GCA_033763695.1 of Planctomycetota bacterium. Taxonomy (GTDB): domain Bacteria; phylum Planctomycetota; class Phycisphaerae; order Phycisphaerales; family UBA1924; genus JANRKB01. The sequence continues at coordinate 124,634 of JANRKB010000018.1, forward strand.
TCGGCAGGCCCGCGACGAACTCCATGACGAAGTAGGAGCGGCCGTCTTCGCTCATGCCCGCGTCGAGCACGCGCGCGATGTTCGGATGGTTGAGACTCGACAGCACCTGGCGTTCGAGTTCGAATCGGCGGAGGATCTCACCCGAGTCCATGCCGCGCTTGATCAACTTGATCGCGACGCGCTTCTGGAAGGGGTCATCGGCGCGGACGCCCAGAAGGACCGATCCCATGCCGCCGCGGCCGAGTTCGGCGATGACGCGATACGGCCCGACCGTCTCGGGCGTGCTGTCGGGCAGGGTCGGACGATGCCAGGTCGCCGGCGCAGGCGTCACGCTGGTCGCGATGCTGTCGGCGTCATTCGATCGGCCGCGCGGCGGGGCACTGCTCTCGGATGGAAAGACATTGCCAAAGTCCGTCGGCGGCTCGGGCGAGCGTGTCTGGCCGTCGGTGGGAGTGCCCGACGAAGACTCACGCGGCGGCTGCGATGGAATGGGTCCGGTTGGTTCGTCCACAACGTTCCTCGTTCACGGAGACTATCGCCTTGCCCGCACGGCGACATCTCACTGGTACAGACGCGGCGCGGCGACGGCGTGCGCGAGAAACGCTTCACAAACACTCGCGTCGGACGGCCGCTGATCAATGTGGTTGCGAGTGTCCGCGAGTTTGGATCTTGAAAGGGTTCGGGCGGCACATTTGTGGGATGAGCGAGGACTTTCCCGGACGTTGCGGCGCGCTGTCGGATTTCTGTTGGTCGCACCCCACGCGGGCGGTATTCTCGGAGGGTTCACTCGGGGAGAGAGGGCGGGCACGCGACCCGCAGACCCGAGGCGGCGATCGGAACCGCACCAAGGTTCCATGTTTGTGACGCGCGCGGCGCGCGTCCGGCGGTCTTTCTTCGGGCATGCTTCGATCGTTCTGCGCCATTCTCGCTTCGCTTTGCTTTGCCAGCCTCGCCTCGGGCGCGGGCCAGAAGGTTGTGTACGTCCGCGCCTCGGCCGCGGCGGGCGGCTCAGGGCTTTCGTGGGCCACGGCGTTCCAATCGCTTCAGCAAGCCCTCGCCGCCGCCTCATCACTTGAGAAGCCCGTCCAAATCTGGGTCGCCAGCGGCATCTACACGCCGTTCGATGGATCAACCAATCGCTCGTCGTCATTCAAGCTCGAGAATGGCATCGAGATCTACGGCGGCTTCGCAGGCACCGAGACGCTCCTCTCCCAGCGCATGCCCGGCGAGTACTCCACCGTGCTCTCGGGCGATCGCTTGGGCAATGACACGCTCGGCAGCTTCGGCAACTACGCCGAGAACGCCTATCACGTCGTCAGCGCCATCGGCGTCGACGACACAGCCATCCTCGACGGCGTGTACGTCCGCTCGGGCAACGCCACCGGCACCGGCAACAACGCCACCGGCGCGGGCATCTTGATCACGTCCGGCGGCGCGCCGACGCTGCGCGACGTGCGCGTGCAATACAACTTCGCGCTCACCGACGGCGCGGGCATCAACGTCATCGGCTCGACGCTTTCTCTGAGCAGTTCAACGGTTTCCTACAACCGCTGCAACGCCAATGGCGCGGGCATCGCGGTCAGCAGCGGCGCGACCGCCACGCTCGACGGCTGTGGCGTGTACAACAACACCGCGGGATTTGATGGCCCCGGCGCGGGCGGCGGCGTGTATCTCTCGACCGGCTCCGTCGTCGACGCGCTCAACACGTACTTCGAGAGCAACACCGCCTCGAGCGGCGGTGGCGCGATCGGCGAAAGCGGCGGATCGGGCCTCTTCATCCGAGGCTGCACATTCAGCGCCAACGCAATCAACACACAGGCTCCCTCGCCGACGTACTTCGGCGGCGCAATTTGGGCCGCAGGGCCGAACACGCCCGTCCAAGTCAGTCTCTCTTCGTTCAGCGCCAACACCGTCATTTCAGGCTACGGCGGTGCGATTGCCACTGGCGCCTTACCGCTCGATGTGGTCGCCTGCTCGATCTCGGCCAATCGTGCGTCTGCGGCCGGCGGCGGCATCTTCATCAACAGCGGCGGCGCGGCCCACATCTCGGATTCGACCATCGTCGGCAACTCCGGGCTTTCGTTCGCGGCGGCGAGCGGCACCGGCAACGCCGTCGCCGCACTCGGCGCTGTCACGATCGCCAACTGCACCATCACGGGCAACTCCAACAGCAGCACCGGCGGCTACACAGTGCATGTGGCGTCCGGCTCGCTCACGATTTCCAACTCGATCCTCTATGGCGATTCGGGTGTCGCTGAGATCTTCACCGGCGCGGGTGTCACCAAGACAGTGCAGTACTCCTGCGTGCAGGGCACGCTTCAGCCGGGCACCGGCAACATCAACACCAATCCGCTGTTCCGCAACGCGATCGGGCCCGACGGCGCGTGGGGCACGTTCGACGACGATCTGCGACTGACGCTCGCCACTTCGCCGTGCGTTGATTCGGGCAGCAACGCACTTGTGCCGCTCGATGTGCTGGATATCGACGGCGACGGCAGCGCGGGCGAGACACTGCCGCTGGACGCCAAGGGCGGCGTGCGCATCGTCCGCGATCGCGCGACCAGCACGACGCCGATCGTGAACATGGGCGCAATCGAGGGCGGCCTTGACCAGTACATCTGGGTCAACGGCCTGGGCGGCAATTGGAACAGCACGGGCAACTGGTCGAGCGATATCGTCCCGACGCAAGGCGCGATCGCGGTCTTCAACAACTCGAGCGTGCCCGCCACCAGCGCGTACACCGTGCAGATGAACCCCGGCACACGCGCGCCCGAGGCGTATCAACTCCTCTTCAACGCGCCCAAGACCGTCACGTTCAACTTTGGCAACGACTACAACCTCTCGCTCGTCGGCGGCAAGCCCGGCGACGAATCGCTGAAGCTCAACGGTCAGTTCGGCAACGTCACTGGGCGTCTGATTCTGCAAAGCAGCAGCACGTTCTCGCGACGCGGCATCGTCGCTCCGTCGGCCGCGGTCGGAACGCTCTCGGGCACGACCGCGCGCCTCAGCGTGATGGGCCAGTTCGCGGGCCTGGACCTCACAGATCGTCTTGTCGTCGGCTCTTCGGGCAACGGCATCTTTGATCTCTCCAACGCGGCCACCGTCAACGCGGGTTCGTTTATCGCTGGTGAGAGTCAGGCCTCCTTCGGCTCGGCCAGCGTTGATGGCGGTTCAACACTCAATCTGCTCGGCGGCAGCACGTCGCGCGTTCGTCTCGGCGATGCGGCCACTGGTTTGCTCTCCTTCTCATCCAGCAAGTTCACCGCCAGTGCCGCGCTGCAGAGCGTCGAACTGGGAACGCAGGCAACGGCATTCGGCCAACTCATTCTCGATGCGTCCACATGGCGCAGCACCCAAGGCTCGATGTACGTCGGCGCGGCTGGCGCGGCGACGCTGCAACTGCTCAACGGCTCCAAGCTCACCACGACAACCACGCTCCAGCCAGTGCTCGCCGCACTGCCCGGCTCGACGGCAAACGTCCTGATCGACGCAACCAGCAGTTGGACCGAGACGCTGAACGGCATTGGCATCGGCGGCAGCAACGGCATTGACGGCGGCACGGCGACGGTCGATGTCCGCGCGGGCGGCGTCCTCAAAGCAAACGGCCCGATCGTGCTCTATCGCGGCGCGATCGCTCGCGGACTGGGCCGATTCATCGCACCCGTCAACAACTGGGGCTCGTTCTCGCCCGGCATTCTCGACGGCAATCCCTTCGGCATTCTCAACGTCACGGGCACGTACACGCAGTCGAGCTTCTCACTGATGAACATCGGCTCCGATGCAAGCCCCTTCGGGCCGCGGAGCAACGCCGCCAAGTCGGGCGTCTATGTCTGTGATGTTCAGAACACCACGCCGGGCATCAGCCACGATCAAATCGATGTCACAGGCACGGCATCGCTCGGCGGCGGCATCGTCGTCGTCGATCGAGACTACACGCCTCCGCCGCAGAACGGCCCGACCGGCGTGCGCGTGGTCACGGCCACATTCCTCGACAAGCAGTTCGACGCGGCGCTCATGCCGCCGATCACGGGCAAGCGATTCCTGACGCTCTCGTATGGTCTGACGATCGCCGGTCCCAACACGCCCTCCGCACTCACAGGCGCAAGCGTCGAACTGGTGACCGACACGCTGGACAGCGAGATCAAGTTCATCCCGGGCGCGGAGCGCAGTGCCGCGGGCTTTGCAAGCGCCGTGGCCACCGGCGACGTCAACGGCGACGGGCGGCCCGATCTGGTCGCGTGCTATCCCAACGCCAATCCCGCGCTTCCGGGCATCGTTGTCGTCTACATCAACAATGGCGTCTCCGGCACCACGTGGCTGGGATACACGGCGCGGCCATCAATCTCGGTCGGCCTCAACCCGCGCGGCGTCGCGCTCGCGAAACTCCGGGCTGGGTTCAACCGCGACATCATCGTCACCAACGCGGGCGACGGCACGATCGATGTGCTCGCCAACAACAACCTCGCCGCGCCTTCGTTCACACGCAACACCATCGCCACGCAGCCGCTGGGCTCCGAGCCTTGGGGTGTCGCGGTCTATGGACGAAACCCAGTCACGGGCCTGGACACGGACTTTGCCGTCTCCAATCGCGGCGCAAGCACGATCTCGACCTTCAACAACAGCGGCGTCATCAGCACGATCATCAAGCTCTCTGATCTGCCCTCCGGGCCCAACCCCGTCGACGTCGAGCCTTACGACCCCGACAGCGGCAAGGACGACGACCAGAAGTCTCTCGCCGTCAGCAGTGGCGGCGGCACGGACGTCACTGTCTTTGTGAACAACGGCACCGGCTCGCTCGGCGCAGGGACTTCGTACACCATGGGCGGCACGCCCGCGAAACTGACGCATGGCGATTTCGACGGCGACCTCGCCGACGACCTTGCTGTCGTCTCGCCCGGTTCAAGCCTGCTCACGATCCTGCTGGGCGACAGTCTTGGCGGGTTCAAGCCAGCGATTGACTTTGAGCTCGGCACGCCGCCGACGGACGTCAAGGCCCTCGACGCCGACAACGACGGCGACATTGATCTGGTCGTCATCACCAGCGACGGCGTCAGCAGCACGACGCAGATCTATCGCAACGACTTGACTTACTCGATCTCGGGCACGCCGATTCAGTTCGCGCTGTGCCCCGAGGATGTGCTCACCGCCGCGAGCACCGCGGGCTTGATTGGGATCGCCGACGTCGACGGCACGGGTGCTCCAGACGTGCTCACGCTCGATGCGAGTGCCTCCAAGCCGCGGCTGGCGTCTGCCATCAATCGTTCGACGCCGTGCCGCGCCGACTTCAACGCCGATGGTTTCCTCGATTTCTCCGACTTCGATGACTTCGTCGCCGCGTTCGAAGGTGGCAGCCCGAACGCCGACTTCAACGGCGACGGCTTCCTCGACTTCTCCGACTTCGATGACTTTGTCGCCGCGTTCGAGGCAGGCTGCTGAGGTACGCGACGGCAACTCCAACGCGATCTCGCATCGACATTGATTCGACATCGGTACAAAAACGACAAGGCCGAGCGAGTCCATCGCCCGGCCTTGCTCACGTTCTGAACATGCTGTTGCCGCTCTGCACGCGGCAGGCGAGCGTGCTTAGCGCTTCGCGGGTTGCTGGCCGGGCATCTGGATCTCGCCGCGGACCTGCTCGTACTGCTGCACGGCCTGCACGAGGCTCATCGCCAGACGCTTGGCGGCCATCCAGTTCATGATGACGCGGCTGCCGACGCTGAAGAGCATGATGGGCTCGTTGTTCGGGCCGTTCATCGGCATGTTGATGCCAAAGTCGAGGATGAGCTCATCGCCCGTCGACGTGGTGCGGATCGTGTTGGCGTACGCCTGGTGCATCTTGCTCTCGTCGATGCGGAGCGCGACCTGCTGCTGATTCTGGGTGTCGGACATGGGCAAACCTCGTGTGTGCTGTGTGTTTCGCGCTGGTCGAACCCGCCGGGCGCTCCGGCAAGACCATTCGACGCCCGGCGGCCAAACGGCCAGTTCGGGGGAGAAGTCTACGCCCACGCCGACGCGATGATCGCCGCCGAGCGAGAAAGCGGGCAACAATCGCCCGTGCCCAAGCCCCCCACTTCGTCCCGCCGCCGTTCGCCCGCCCAGACCCGCTCTCGCTCGAATCGCAGCGGGAACTCGGCCCGGGCCACATCCAAAGCCGCGGGTGAGCAGAACGCCATGCTCGCCGGTGCGGTCCGCGTCGGCGCGATCGATATCGGCTCCAATGCCGTGCGTTTCATTGTCGCCCAGGCCCAGCCCGACGGCACATTCCGGCACATTCATGAAGATCGCGACAATTGCCGGCTCGGACGCGGCATGGCGGGCGGCAAGGGACTCGCACGCGACGCCATCGAGCGTGCCGCCGCGGCGATCGAGCGATTCGCGGCCAAGGCGCGCGAACTCAACATCGTCGCGATCCGTGCCGTCGCCACCGCAGCCGTGCGTGAGAGCAAGAACGCTGACGCGTTTCTCTCGCTCGTGAAGCAACGTGCGGGGCTTGTCATCGACATCATCCACGCCGACGAGGAGGCTCGTCTGGGCTTCCGCGGTGCGGCGGCGTCGATCGACCTCTATGAAGGCCTCGTTGCCGTGCTCGACATCGGCGGCGGAAGCGCCCAACTGACGATCGCCAAAGACGGCGTCCTCGTCGCTTCCGAGTCGGGGCCGCTGGGTGCCGTGCGTCTGACCGAACACTTCGGAGGACCGGCGGCGTTCGCAGGCAAGAACTTTGATGCCGCCGTCGAACATGTCCGCAGGCACGTCAAGACGCTCGTGCCGCGCGAGCACAAGAGCGTGCGCATGCTCGCGGCCACCGGCGGCACTGTGACCTCGCTGGCGGCGATGGCGGCAGGCCAGATCCTCAAGGATTTCCACCCCGGCGAGCCGCTTGTGGCCTTGCCACGTGAGGGCGAAGTCCACCGGCGGCATGTTGACGACTTGATCGCGCTGCTGCGCGCGACGCCGCTCGAGAAACGCGCGGAACTGCCGGGTCTGCCCGCCGAGCGCGCCGACATCATTCTCGCCGGGCTTGTGGTGCTGCGTGAAGTCATGCGCCGCCTGAAGATCACCGGCGTTGAAGTCTGCGGCGGGGGCGTGCGCGTCGGGCTCGCGGCCGAACTCGCCGAACGCGTGTTGCTTACGCGCCACGAAGGCCCGCAGACGGCGATCAGCAGCGCGGAACGATTGCTGATCGAGTGCCGCGCCGAGCGAGAGCACGCCGAGCAGGGCGCACGTCTCACACTGCGACTGTTCGACATGCTCGCGGATGTCGGTCCGCTCGCCAAGGCGATTTCGACCGAGCCAAGGGCGCGCGAACTGCTGCATGCGGCGGCACTCGCGCATGACGTCGGCTGCTTCGTGGATTACGCCAAGCACCACAAGCACAGCGAACGCATCATCCGACTTGCGGGCATGGCTGGCCTGACTGATCGTGAACTGCGGCTCGTTTCGCTGATCGCTCGATACCACCGCCGCGCCGAGCCGCCCGAGGAAGCAGCGATTGCTGGCGTTGATCGCGATGACGAGCATGTCACGTTCGCGAACCTCGCACCCAAAGATCGCGCCCTCGTGTGCGCCCTTGCCGCGTTGCTGCGCGTCGGCGATGGCCTTGATCGCTCGCACACGCAGCGTGTCACAGATATCCACGGCGTCACGATCGAACCCAAGACCCTCGCCATCCATGTCGCGGGTCCGAGCGCGATCGCGAAGGACCTGAAGGCCGCGAAGAAGAAGTCCGCTCTGCTCGCACGCCTGCTCGGCAAGCGGGTCGCGTTTGATCGCGTCAAGGTCGCAAAGCCTTCCAAGCCCCGCGGGTCAGCCGCTCGGGACATAGGATCAGATCATGTCGTCAAAGCCCGCCCGTCCAAGCGCAAACCTTGAAATCGTCGAGCCGATCGGCAAGCGCGTTCTGATCCGCAAGGATGAGGACAAGAAGCAGACCAAGTCCGGCATCCACCTGCCCGACAAGATCGAGATCCCCACGATCACCGGGCGCGTCGTCGCCATCAGCGCACAAGTCGAACGCGACGATGATTACCCGATCCAGCGTTACGATCGTGTGCTCTTCAACCCCAAGCACGGCATCCCGGTCGACTTTGAAGGCGACAACCGCCTCTTCGTCATTCCCGTTGAGGACGTCGTCGCGGTTTTCCGGCGCGAGACAACGACCGAGTGACCGGACCGCGTCATCCGCGGCTGATCCGCGCAATTGACCCCAAAAGAAAGCCGCAGGGCTGAGCCCTGCGGTTGTTGGCGTTCAATCCTCTCGCGGACGCGGCGAGACGGTCGTTCAGCGATTCATCTCTTCGGGCGGCATCGCGAGCGACGGGCCGGGGATCTCGCCAAGGGCACGGATCCGGGCCGGAATCGTTTCGTTCTTGGGGTCAAGGAACATCGCCATCCGCAGACGCTTGAACGCGTTGGCCTTGTCGCCCAGCGACTCATAGAAGTCGGCCAGCGCGAGCTGGATACGGCTCGACTTTCCGCCGTCGAGACGTGCCGCCTGCAGGTAGGCCTCCTGCGCGTCGTCGACATGGCCGATCTGCTGGGAATACTGGCCCAAGCGCATGTAGTCGGACACGCCGCCACGCTCGCGCGTCATCTGCTGCAAAAAGAGCATGAGGTCTTCGTTCTCGCCTGCCGCGGCCAGCGCGTCGGCCAGACCTTCGATCGACTCCTCGCGGGCCGGCTTCACGTCGCGGACGATGTGCATCTGCTCGCGGGCGCTCTTGGCATCGCCGCTGCGCAGATAGGTCTCGGCCAGACGCAGACGCACATCGACGTCGTCGGGCTTGCGCCGCTCGTACTCGACGTAATCGACCAGTGCGCCGGAGTAGTTGCCGGCGCCAAACTTGATATCGCCGACTTCGCGAACGCGGGTCAGCGGGCGCTCATTGGCACAGCCACCAACGCCAGCGAGAAGCGCCAAAGCCACGCCGGCCGCCACGAAGGTTGAGGGGCCAGAACGGACAAGGCGGGAATGCATCTGCATCGCTCGATCTCCATCAGAATCAATACTGAGGGCGGCATCGCCCCCCGAGCCGCCGGGGCCGGACTCGAAGAATGGTATCGGCCGATGCGCTGATTTTGCTGGAGAAGGCCGCCCCACCCTGCGAGACGAATCCGCAAGGACTGGGACCGCGAAACCTGCGCGTCCTTCGCCGTGTCCCGTCGGTCGCACGCCGGGAAACACCCAAGAATTTCTCTCCGGCGCGGGCAAAAACCGGTTCGGTTGGACCCCAGTGTGCGATACACTGGTTTCGAGGACGGTTCGGGTTTCGGTGCGCATCCTTCCGAGTGGGTCATCGCGGTCGCGGGTCGGTCTGGGTGGACCATCCGGGTTCCAGATGACCAGACGGGCCTGAACAGGCAGGCCCGCTTCGGATTGATCCCGCCTTGGCGGGGTCAGGATTTGCGCCCAAAGCCGCTCCGACCTGCTGAACTTGTTGGTCTCGCCGTCGGTATCGCCCTGGTCGCTTCCCGTGAAGCTCCCGCCCGATCCGCCCGGCACACACGAAGAGGAGTCGCGGATGCCCCAAGGCCGCCACATCCAGAGCGTCGTTTCCACCGGCACGCCGGACCGCGCCCCCCGGTTGCCCCGGCGCAAGGCCCGCGGCATGGCCCGCAGCCGCGTCATCGCCCTTGTTGCAGTCGCCGGACTCGCCCTGGGCGGCTACCTGCTCCTGCGCCCCTCGGGCTCGACCCCGGCGACCAACGCTGCCAAGAGTTCCATCGTCACCGCCGACCACGCCCAGGTGAAGCGGGCGAGCTTTGACATCACCACCACGGCCAGCGGCGAACTGGAAGCCAAGAACCAGATCGAGATCCGCAGCCCGCTTGAGGGTGAGGGGTCTATCGTCGAGATCATCGCCGAGGGCACCAAGGTCAAGAAGGGCGATGTGCTCATCCGCCTCAAGACCGACGACCTGCAGCGGCGCGTCGACGAGGACACGCTGAGCGTCGAATCCGCCAAGGCGGACATGATCGCCGCGGAGAACGGCTACAACATCCAGGTCAACGACAACGACAACCGTCTGCGTCAGGCCCGCGTCAAGCTGGAGCTGGCCGAGATCGCGATGAAGCAGTGGATGGAGGGTGAGGTCAAGACCAAGCGCACCAAGCTGCAGCTTGACCTGAGCCGCACCAAGCTGGAGATCGACCGCCTCGCCGAGAAGCTGCAGCGCAGTTGGAAGCTGCACGAGCAGGGCTTCCTCTCCAAGGACGAACTGGAGCAGGATGAACTGCGCTACATCGAAGCCCAGACCAACTGGACCAACGCCAACCTCGCAGCACGCGTCTACGAGTCGTTCGACTTCCCGCGTGACGAAAAAACCAAGATCTCCGACGTCGATCAGGCCAAGAGCGATCTGCGCCGCGTGATGCTCAACAACGAGATCGAGCTCGCCAGCAAGGAGAGCAATCGCACCAAGGTGCGCAAGCAGCTCAGCGTGCTGGAGACCAAGCTCGCCAAGAGCAAGCAGCAGCTCGAAGCCGCCACCGTCACCGCCCCCGCCGACGGTCTGGTCGTCTACGGCACCAGCGTCGAGCGTCGCTTCTGGGGCGGCAATGAAGGCCCGCTGCAGATCGGCCGCAAGGTTTATCCCAATGAACTGCTCGTGGTCCTGCCCGACACCAGCGCGATGGTCGCGTCGGTCCGCGTGCACGAAAGCCTCGCGGGCAAGGTGAACAAGGGTCAGGTCGCCACGGTCAAGATCGACGCCGCGGGCGGCAAGACGTACATCGGCGAGGTCGACTCGATCGGTGTGCTGGCTGAGTCCGGCGGCTGGCGCGATCCGGATCGTCGCGAGTACACCGTGAAGATCGCGCTGGATCTGGATGCTGCCGCGACGCTGAAGCCGTCGATGCGCTGCGAGGCCGAGATCAATATGGGTCGCGTCGATGACGCGATCGCCGTGCCGATCCAAGGCGTCTTCAGCGACGGCCCGGTGCGCTACGTCTATGTGCCCAGCGACAACAAGTTCCAGCGCATTCCGGTGAAGCTTGGCCGCCGCTCCAACTCCTTTGCCGAGATCCTCGCGGGCCTCGATGAGGGGCAGACGGTGCTGCTGCGCGATCCGACGCCCGGCGAAACCATCAGCCTGCCGTGGGACAAGGCCAAGCTCGAACTCGCGGGCTATCAGCTCGACAAGGACGGCCAGGTCATCCCCGAGGGCGGCGGGCCCGTGCAGGGCAGCCGCGCCAACGCCAAGCAGGCCGCCAAGGCCAAGGCGGATTCGGACAAGATCGCCGCCAAGCCGGAATCGGCCAAGGAAGCGGCGCCCGCGGAAGCCACCGTAAGGTCGACAGACGCTTCGGGCGCGGCCGCTAGTACGACGGCCACCAAGTAGCAACATCAACACTCGCGGATAGCCGTAGGAACTCGGGAATGCCGCTAAAGTATCTACGGTTCTACTTGCTCGTAGGCGTGCTGGCGGTTTTTGCAATTGTGCTGTGCAAGGTGGCCCAATGGATCACAATTGTCGGCCCGAGCTTTCAATCAATCGGACTTGCGCTGCTCGACAAGATGCGAAACGTTAGCCTGTTCGTTGCCGCGACTGGGGTTCTCGCTGCGAGTGTCGTTGCGGACACAACCCTTCGGGTCGCACGTGCAGGCGGACACCCGATTGATGCTACGGGCCTCTGGAAGGAACGAAGTGATGGCTCTCCGACGTGGCGACGGGTTGCCCGGCTCTTTGCTGTTGTGTGCGCCGTCACCAGTGTCGCTTTGATGGTCTGGGCTTGGACAAGTGGAAGGCAGCCCGCAGGATGGTTTCAAGCCGCACCCGAAGTCAGCAAAAGCAGCAGCTGTTGGGTGCTCTTCAATCGTGTAGAGCAGGCGTTGCAGGTACTCATCGCCTTCTTCGCATACTACTCAATCGCCCTCGTCTTCCGAATCACGTCGTACTTGGAGTTCAGGGCTCGCAACGGACAAGTCAGTGCTGCCACGTCACGCATGGCAAATGAAGCGTTCTTCGCAGTCACACTCGCAGTGATGTTGAATCCGCTAATGTGCTCAGCATACTTTTTCTGCCGCGCTACCGCCAACGACGCGATTCAAGCGGACAAATGCATCGCTGTTCGCTTTCAGAGTATCGAGTACGCCGACACCGCGACGAGCATCGGGTGCTTCGGTGCCTACTGGCTTCCATTTGTCGCGGCCTGGCTCTGGATGTGGTGGCGCTACGCCAATCGCGGCATAGCCCCATCGCTCGCCGGACTCGTTCGCGATTTCTGGCGTCGGGATCTATCCTCGACAAACGACAAGTAGACTTCGCTCTGCGTCGATATCGTCTTCGGCTCCTTCCGATTTCGCTCGCGGCTTGTACGTCCGCGCTCGAACTGCCCACTTGTGACGCATGCTTGTCAGATGCTCGGTCTCTCTGCGATGCGCATCCTCCACATCTCAACACGGCTGATCTTGGGCGGCTCGCAGGAGAACACCGTCCTCTCGTGCGAAGGCCAGGCCGCTCTTGGTCACGACGTCCATCTCGCGTATGGCCCGATCTACGGCCCCGAGGGCTCTCTCTTCGATCGCGCATCGAAGTTCCGCACCGCTGATGGCCGCGGCATCCACATGCACGAAGTGCCGAACATGGTGCGTCAAGTTGATCCGCGGCACGATGCCAAGTGTCTGCGCCAGCTCCGCGCGCTTATCCGCACCATCCGCCCCGACGTCGTGCATACGCACTCGTCAAAAGCGGGCATTCTGGGCCGCGCCGCAGCATGGGCCGAAGGCGGTCGCCCGGACCGCCCCGCTGATCGGCCGCCGATCGGCGTCGTCCACACGATCCACGGCCCGCCATTCCACGCACACCAGAATCCGCTCGTGAAGTGGGCGTACATCTGGGCCGAGCGCTACGCGGCGCGCCGATGTCATCTGATCGCGGGCGTCGCGGATGCGATGACCAGGCAGTTTCTCGATGTTGGCATCGGTCGCCCTGAGCAGTATTCCACCGTGTACTCAGGAATGGAAGTCGAGCGATACTTGAACCCCGACGCCAGGCAGACTCGGGCCGAGATGCGGGCGGCGCTCTCGCTCCGCGACGACGACTTCGTCATCGGCTCCGTCGCCCGACTCGCGGAGCTCAAGGGCCACGACGACATCCTCGACGCGCTGGGGGAAGATCTGCACGTGCACCCCACATGGAAGCTGCTCTGGGTCGGCGACGGCTGGTGGCGTGATCGTCTGCTCGCACGCGTCAGCGCGATGGGACTGGGTAATCGCGTCATCACGACGGGGCTTGTCCCATCCGAGCGGGTTCCGGGATACATGCGCGCGATGGATGTGATGGTGCACGCGAGCTATCGCGAGGGCCTGCCGCGCACTGTGCCGCAGGCGCTGCTGTGCGGCACGCCGGTCATCGCCACCGATGTCGACGGCACGCGCGAAGCCTGCATCGAAGGACGCACCGGCAAGCTCGTGCCGCTGGGCGATCGTGCCGCGCTGCGTGCCAGCGTGCGCTGGATGTTCGAGCATCCGAGCGAACGTCTGACGCTTGCGATGCAAGGCCGCGAACTCTGCCGCGATCGCTTCAGCACCCAAACAATGGTCCGCGATCTGGAATTGTTCTACGCCAAGGCCTTTGCGATGGCCGGCGGCGGGGCGTGGCGCGTCGGAGCGGGCGCATGATCGGCGCGCCATCACGTCCGCCGCGTTGCTTCGCACGCTGCATCGCGATCATCGTCGCGCTCGCGTTCTCCGGCATCGCATCGGCCCAGCGTCTGAACCTCGGCGGTGCAAGCCCATTCGTCAGCGACCCGGGCATCGCCGCCGCGGCTCTGGAACGCGAGCTTCGCACCATCGCGGACACGCGCACCGAATCTCCCGCGATCAGTTCGCTTGCACGCCTCGGCGCGGATCTCGCGGCCGTTGGCAAGGCCAACGGCGAGGCGGGTTCATGGTGCGTTGTGCAGGCGATGACGATCCGCGCGCACCTCGCCGCGCTGCGTCACACGCTCGACGCCAAGCCCTCGCTTCTGCGCGATGCCGTCGCTCGCGATCTGCGCCTGCCCCAAGACACGCCGCTGACCGATGAGCGTGCTGTGCGCACCATGCTCCGTGATGCGCTTGCGCCGCTGCTGCCTGCTCCGAGCGTCGATGCAGCCCCCGGCTGGTGGCGCGACGCTGCCAACGAACCGCTCCCCGAGTCGCTCGGCGTCCTCGTCGCGGGCAAGAAGGGCGACGACAAGCTCATCGCGACGATCAATCGCCTCGACGCGCGGCTCGCGAGCGCTCGCGGTTGGTGGGCCTATCGCGCCGCGGCTGACACCGTTCGCCGTGCGGTCGTGCGAGCCGCCCCACTCGCGCTCGAGCCCGCGGGATGGCTCGCACGAGGGGCACGCGAGAGCGCGACAGAAGAGTTCCGCCGCGCCGTCGCGGCAATCGCTGATGCTGCCGAGCAGCGCGACGCGGTTGCGCGTCTTCGTCGACTCGCCGATCTCAACGAACTCGTCACGCTCTGCGGCGGCGTCGACGACACGAAGTTCACGCTCCGCGTCGGTGTGGCCGACTTCGTTGCAGCGGTACCCGAGACGCTCGACGAGGACTACGCCAAGCGGCTGGAATCAGGCCTGCGTGCCGCGCGACTGTTGCGAGAGGCGGAATCGCTCGTCGATGAATCCCGCTTCGTGCGTCCGCTGCGTCCGGGCGTGCGTGTGCTCCGCGTGCCGCTGCAGGAGAGTGCGGCGGGCGTGCGCGACGCCATCCCGCGGCTGCTGGCACGCTCCGATGCGATGAGCGATCCCGCCGTGCTCAGCGCGATCAACGCGCACCGCGACAATGTCGACGATCTGCACGAACTGCTGCGTGCGAGCGACGCGATCGCCTCTCCCAAGGGCAACGGCGAGGCCCGCGACGACCTCGCGCGCATCGCTGATCGCCTGCTGGCATATGCGAAGGACGCCACCCAGCCCAAGCCCGTCCGCGATGCCCGCGCGAATCTGCGTGAGCTCGCGCGGCAGACCTCCGTCGCGCTCCGCCTGCCCAGCGAAGAGACACTGCGCCTCGCCGCGAACAAGGACGCCGATTTTTCGACACTGGATGCGCCGCGTCGCGACGAGGTGCTGCGAACCCGCTCATGGCTCGCGGGGCTGGGGGCTGATCTGATCGACCGTATCGACGAGCAGCGGGCCGCATGGATTCAAGGTTGGTCCGATCAGCGGGCCGCGTCGCCGCAGGCGGCCGCGCGACGCCTTGATCATTTCACAACGCTGAGCACGCTTGTTGAGGATCTCGTCGCGAGCGGCATGCAGCCGCCCGGGGACAGCGCAGCGAAAGGGCTGACTTTTCCCGGCCCTGCCGCGCTTGATCGCTGGCCGGGTTGGGAGCTTGACGTCCGCGTGCTCGCGGCGTGGAGCACAGGCGCAGCCGACACTTTGCCGAGAGCGATTCAGGCATGCATCGACGGCACGGACGATGACAAGCCGACGCCCGCCGCACTCGAACACGCGCGAAGAGCATGGTCACTCGTCGCCCTCGCGGGCCGCCTCAATCGCGGGGCGATGCAGTGGTCTGGAAGCGTGCGGAGCGACCCATCCGCGGCGAACGCCGACGCATTGCGCGTGCTCGAACTCGCGGCTGGCATGCCCGATGATCTGGCGACCTGGCGTGCAGCGGATCGGCAGACGCTCGCCGTGATCTGCCGCTTTGGCGCGGAGTGGCAGGCCCAGCACCTGCTCGGCCAGCAGCGGGCTGTCGCCGCGGGCGAGCCGCGCGACGGCGACGGCGGAGAAACGCGTGAGAAAGAGAGCCCAGCCCAAGCCGCGGCACGCCGCGCGACCGCGCTGCGCGATGCGATCACGCAACGGGCGGTGGCGTATCTGGAGCGGCGGTAGACGTCAGCGATCTATCGCATCTGCCGTCGCCGCAGCGCCACGGGCGATTCATGGATCGTGCAAGAGCGGAGTGGCACACCCAGATCACGCGCGATTCCCGACGCGATTGCATCGGCAGACCTCGCGAAGCAGCAGACCTCAAGTGGCTCACGTCGCAGTGTCGCTCGAAACACGATCACGACGCTGAACACCATGTTTCGCTCGATGCCATCATCATGCACGATGGTGACATGCTCGACCAGTTCAATGTCCTCGCGTCGTCCAAGGGCTTTGCGACGTGGGAAGGACACTTCGCCGCCATGATCGATGACGACAATCGGCCCGTACGCCGCGGCGATTCATTGAGTCATAGAAAAAGCGACGGCGAGGCCGATGCTCATGACGATCGCGCACGCGGACCACACGATGAGAATCGCGACGGGCATCAAGCCCGCCTGCCACGCGACCCAGCCACAGGCGGCGAAGACTGGCCCACTGCTGGATGCGATGAGCGCAAGATGACGGGATGGCCGCGTTGCGAATCGATGCTGGATCTCTCCCTAAATCTCGAAACGCTCGACCGCCGCGTGCTCGCACTGTCCCTTTTGCAAGGCGACATGAAACCCACCGGGCGTGGTGTCTTGTTCAGCAGTCATGTGCGTCGAGATTGGGCTGACACCGAGTAGTCGCGATGCTTCAGGCCAGCAGCCGCTGCGAAGGCAGCGACTGATCGGCGCGAAGACACCGTGCTAATGTGAATGAGCTGATCTGCGCCAGGTGAAGTTGCTCCGCCATTTCGCAGAATGACGCAGTGCTCGACGGCCAGACGCTGGGCATCATGCGGTGAGTCAACCCGGACGGTGTCGATGCTCTTGATCGCGGAGCGCTTCAACACGTTTCCGGTGGGCGGGATGATCAATTCTTGACTCTGCGGATCAAAAACAAGGAGTGGCAATCCCTGATCCATGCGGCGCATGTTGATGATCAGAAGTGCGGGTATCGCAATCAGACATGCGGCGACAAGAAACATCAACGCAGTGCCAACAAGCGCCCAGACATCCACGACACGCTCGCTGAGCGCGAAGGCATAACCGGTTCCCGCTCCGATCACGCTTACGCCCAAGAAGCGCAAGGCAACGTGCATCGGTGCAACACGATGATCAGGCCGCAGGAGAACGAGTGGCCCTCGCTTTTGCACAAGCAAACGCGTGGCGCAACGCGTGCTGCGTTCGCGACTCGGTACACGCTTGTGGTCGGCATCCGTCGACTGCATGGCATCTCCAACTCCATGAGCCGCCCTCGCTTCTCGACGCGCGGCTCTGCACACGACGGTGTGGCGCGTTTGGATGGCGGAGCAAATCGCGGCGGATCCCGCGGTGTCACTGATTGGTCCCCTTCACACGCACCAATCGGTGCCGCTCAGCCAACTGTCCTCCCCGCAAAATCAATCTTCATCGCCTTCTTCGCCGCCGCCAGTGTTTCCTCGGCCACCACGTTCGCCTTCTTTACGCCGCGGCGGATGACGTCGAGGACGATGGCATCACCTTGCTCGCCTTCGAGCTTTGCGCGGCGGGCGCGCATCGGTTCGAGGAGGGCGTTGATGACTTCGCCGAGTTCGGCCTTGACGTGGCCGTCGCCGATGTTGTCACCGGCGGCGTAGCGCTGCTTGATTTCGGCGGCGCGGTTCGGGTTCGACGCGCCGATGAAGGCGTCGACGTATTGCATGAGTGTGTTCGTGGGGTCGCCGGGCTCGGTGGGGCTTTGGCGGCCGGTGGTGATTTTGTTGAGCTTCTTCTGGACGGTTTTGGCGTCGTCGTAGAGGAAGATGGCGTTGCCGAGGGACTTGGACATCTTGTTGGTGCCATCGATGCCGACGAGGCGTGCGACGCGGCCGATCTTGGCCTTGGGGATGGGGAAGACGCCGCCAGCCTTGAAGTGCTCGTCGGCGGGGACGCGATTGCCCACGCCCGCGTAGACCTGATTGAACTTGAGCGCGACGTCGCGGCACATCTCGATGTGTGCTTCCTGATCCTCGCCGACGGGCACGAGCTCGGGGCGGAAGGCGAGGATGTCGGCGCACTGGCCCACGGCGTACATCGGGAAGCCGAACGGGTAGGTGTCGCCGAGGCCCTTGGTTTCGATCTCGGTCTTCAGCGTCGGGTTGCGCATCACCTTGTTGAACGGGATGAGCATCGCGAAGAGGAACGTCAGTTCGGCGATCGCGGGGATCTCGGACTGAAGGACGAAGGTGGAGCGATCAGGATCAAGGCCGACGGCGAGCCAGTCCTTAACGATGCCGATCGTGTTGGCGCGGATGTCAGCGGGCTTCTCGGCCAGTGTCGTGAAGGCGTGGACGTTGGCGATGAGGAAATAGCAGTCGTACGCGTCCTGCAGCGCGAGACGATTCTCGAGCGAGCCGACGAAGTGGCCGAGGTGGAGCCCGGTGGAGGTGGGCGTGTCGCCCGTCAAGATGCGTGGTTTCGAGTGGGACATGGGGTCAAAGGGTAGGTCGATATGGGGCTCGCTCCGCCCTAGGGCATTCGAGCAGCCCTGGAACCCCGCAAATGGCACCACCACCAGTTGACCAATAGTCTCCGAAGGCACCTTGGCCAAACGAGTCGGCGATCCGATTGGCTGAACCGCATTCACTGCTCGCTCAATGACGCTGGTCCGAGCCGGCCTGCGCGCGTTGATTGCAAGTCGACCGAGATCGCGCGATGGCGTCACAGTTCGACAACGCCAGCAGCCCACCGCGGCTTCTGACTGGCAAGGACAACTCGCAATCCGTTTGGCACTCTAGTGATCATGCTTTTCGATCTCGAACGAGTACCACGACAGAGGAACCGGATTGACTGAGTCAATCACATAGGAATGAAAGTCCTTGGGAGCCCAGCCGATTCGATCGAACACCTCCGACGCAAGCTGGCGATGCCGGGGAAAGACGTTGGCTGCGGCGGGATCAAAGGGCGGCTGGTGACTCACCATCGAAGCCGGTTCTGGAAGCCGATCAAACCACGGCCGCGCAAGGTTGGGAACGCGACGTGTGCTGAAGACGCCGAAAGACGCGGTCACACCCTCATGAATGTCGCGATGGATCAATCGCTGCATGATGACGCGACGCGTGGGATATCGAATCAGCATTTCCGTGCAGTACACGTGCGGCCTCTCGACCCAAGGTGAATCCTGAGCGTCTCGCTCGATCTGGAGGAACGAGAGATCGAGTGACTGGTTGAACTCGGTCCAGTTGGGCTCGACAATCGCGGACTGGCTGACGGCGTCGCCGGTAAACAAGAGCCCCGGCGGCGGCGAACTTGTGCCGCTGGAAAGCAGCGCGACGCTCCGACCATCGATCATGCCGCCGCTCGCAACCGGAGCGCCATTGGACGCGCATCCGTGCCTCGAATATGCCAACGGAAGTGCACCGGAGCGGCCGCGACAGTCGAGATAGCACTGGGCCATCGCAAGATCGATGCGATTCGGCTTGCGCGGAGTCGGCCGCATGATGAGCAGGTCATATCGCAGCCCGATCGCAAAGCCAACAAAGTCGGCCATCGCATCAACGAGATGCTGACGAGAGTCGTCGCCGTGAGGCGAAGCGTCTTCGCCGTGCGAGGCTTCATCCACAGCTCGCACCGCTGCGGCCTTGCTCCCACCGAAGCGATTGAGCTGCTCAGAAAGACGATCGCACGCGGCGGCGAGTCGCTGCGCGTTGGGGTGTTCATCGCTCAGGACACGCTCGACGGCGAGACAGACTTTCTCTAGGGCCGCGGGACCGGGAAACAAATCCAATGCGACCGGCGTGATCTCGGTCAGACGCCCGATCTTCACGAGGCGCTGGGCGGTGCCTCGATCGAGGCGCAGTTTGGCGGCAACCGCGGCCCATGTGCTGCTGGGCTTCAGACCCAGCTCGCCGCGCACATGTCGCCACTCGCCGACGACACGCTCCATGGTGCGCAGCAACCCCGCGATCGCGGCCCTGTTATCGGTCTTGGATTCTCTCACAGGCACAGCCCATTGTGTCAAGTTTGCCGGAAACATGCAACCCAGATTTGACACGGGAGAAAAACCCATAGCAATTCGGTGTACCTCAGTGTACACTAGTGTACCGGACGGCCGTTTCCACCGCGTGCGTCACGCAACCCGCGCTGTCTGGCTCACCAGGAGAACGAGACATGAAGATTGCCAGCGCCATTGTGCTTGCGGCTCTCGCCGCGGCCACCCCTGCCCTCGCCGACACCATCACCAAGTCGGCCAGCTTCAAGGGCAAGACCGACGTCGACACCATTCTGAAGCTTGATCAGTTCGATGCATCACTCGGCACGCTCACGGGCGTGACACTGGAAGTGTCGGCCGGCGTCATCGGCGAGTTCAACTTCACCAACATCTCCGGAGGTCGCAAGCGATTCTTCATCAACTGGCTTGATTGGCAGGTCGACGTCACCGGCTTCGGCGGCCCCAAGGGTAACCTGATCAACTCGCCGTTCGTTGTCGCACCGACGGCTGACAACCCGTACGGCGGCGCGCCTGGTCGCTTCAACTACACCTCGCCGACGCTGATCAATGTCGGCCAGACCATCACCCCCATTCCCTACGGCGAGGTTGAGCAGGCGACTTTCAACTACACGAACCTCAACACAGAGTTCAGCCAGTTCATCGGCTCCGGCCAGCTTGACTTCCGTGCCGAGATCCCGGTGCTCTTCAGCGTGGCCGTCTCTGGCAGCGGTCAGTCCAAGTGGTCGCTGGATACGCAGGGTGTCGTGAACATTACAGCAACCTACACGTACACCATCCCGGCCCCTGCCTCGCTCGGCGTGCTCTCGCTCGCGGGGCTGGCGCTCGGCCGTCGTCGTCGCTGACCCTCGCAGTTTCCGATCATCTCTCTGGTTTGCTGTCACCGGCAGGCGCCCGCGGATCTCCTTCGCGGGCGTTCTGCTTTTCACGGAGCAAGTCGTCAATGCGGCTGTTCAACCCAGACGCCAGCGCTGGCAAACCACTCACAGTCTCGCCTTGACCACCGCCCCACCTTTCACGACGACGTCGACGTGCTCCAGTCGTGTCACGTCCTGCGTCGGGTCGCCGCTCACCGCGATGAAGTCCGCGGCTTTGCCCGGCTCGATGGTGCCAATCTCTTTCTCCAAGCCGAGCAGCTCGGACGCGACCACCGTTGCGCTGCGGATGGCGTCGGCGGGCGTCATGCCTGCCTTGACCATGAGCGCGAACTCGCGGGCGTTCTCGCCGTGCGGGCTGACGCCAGTGTCGGTACCGAAGGCGATCTTGACGCCGCCGGCGTGACTGCGCTGGAACATCTCGATCATCTTCGGCCCTGCAAGGCGGGCCTTGTCCGCAACAACCTTGAGATAGAAACCCGGGATCGCCGCATTACGGGTCACGGTGTCACCCGCGAGCAGCGTCGGCACATGGTAGGAGTTGTGTGACTTGAACAACGTGATCGATTCGTTGTCGAGGTATGTGCCGTGCTCGATCGAATCGACGCCCGCGGCGAGCGCGGCATTGATGCCGTCCGTCCCGTGCGCGTGAGCTGCCACCTTCCGTCCCATCGCGTGCGCGGTCTTGACGATCGCTTCAAGTTCCGGACTGGTGTAGTGCTGGGCCAAGCCTGCCGCACTTGCGGAGAGCACGCCGCCGGTCGCGGTCACCTTGATGACGTCCGCTCCGAGCTTGATCTGATGGCGCACGGCCTTCATGCACTCGTCAGGGCCATCGGCGATGCCGTCGTCGGCCGAGAGATTGGGAAACAGATCCTGACGATAGCCATTGGTGAAGTCGCCGTGCCCGCCGGTGATCGAGATTGCCTTGCCCGCGGCGATGATCCGCGGCCCGACGACAAACCCTTGAGTGATCGCATCGCGCAGCGCGAGAATGGTCAGCGGGCGCGACGCGCCCAGATCTCGCACCGTGGTGAACCCGGCGTCGAGCGTCTTCTTGGCGTACGTCGTCGCGCGGAGCGTGACGAACTCGTCGCTCTCCGTCAGCGCACGCTGGCGGAGCGTCGCGTCGAACTCCATCGTCAGATGGACGTGGCAATCGATCAGGCCGGGAAGCACAAACTTGTCGCGCAGATCGAGATCTTCGATGCTCGCGTTCGGCGCTGCGCCCGCGATCTCCGGCCCCGTAACGCCATCGACCACGGCATCGATGACGCCATTCTTCACGACGATCGTCTTGTTGGTCGCGGCCGGCTGCCCCGGCACCGCGAGCAACGTGCCGCAGTGGACACGCAGATAGCGATCCGCGGCAGCGGGATCCGCTGCCCCAGCGAGCCGCACCAAGAGCCCAGCGGCCAAACCGAGCGACACGAGGCGACCGAACGTGCGCATGCAATCCTCCACGAGTTCGAAGCGATCTCGCGCACGCGACATCGCGAGGTTCTTCGCCATCACCGAAACACACAGCGTCACCCGCTCACGCGCGCGATCGACCAAACGCGGCAAGGCTGTCCTGTCCGCGTCTGCAGGCCCGTTCCGCGACAGTTCACAACCGCTTCTTGATCGCATCCAGGATCTGGTTCGACCTTGCCTCGTCGCCGAAGTTGCCGATGCGCACGCTCACCTTGGTCGAGCTGTCGCCTTCCTTGGTCATCTTGATCTTGACGGCTTCATCTTTACCGGTGCGTGCCGCGATCTCCTTTGCGAGCGCGTCGCCGGTCGAGTTCACGCCGGTGAAGCCGAGTGCGCCGCATGCCGCAACAGCCGCCGAGTTCACCTCGTCGATCGGTGCGGACAGCGTCGTTTCAACCGCGCCGGACACATACGCGTAGGTGCCCGCGCCAGCGCCCGCGGCCAGCACCAAGCAGCCCGAGAGTGACGCCATCGTCGCCGCGGCCACCACGCCCAGCCCAGCCACAATCACAACCCGCTTCGTGAGCATCGCGACTACTCCTCATCGTCACGCAGGCGTGCCACCACGCTGAAATCTTCCAGCGTGGTCGTATCCTGCGTGATCTTCTCCACACCCGCGGCCACATCCCGCAGCAGACGCCGCATGATCTTGCCCGAGCGCGTCTTTGGCAGCGACTCGGTGAATCGAATCTTGTCCGGCTTGGCGAGCGCGCCCACTTCCTTCGCCACGTGCGCGCTCAACTCAGCACGCAGCGCATCGTCGGGCTGACGGCCCGGATGCGTCGGTGCCCAGTTGCCGCGCAATGTGACGAACGCGCAGATCGCGTTGCCCTTGATCTCGTGTGGATAGCCGACGACCGCGGCCTCGGCCACGGCCGGATGCGACACGAGCGCAGACTCCACTTCCATGGTGCCCAGCAGGTGGCCCGACACCTTGATCACGTCGTCGATGCGACCCTGGATCCAGAAGTAGCCGTGCTCGTCGCGGCGTGCGCCGTCGGCCGAGAAGTAGTACGGCACACCGGTCTTGGGGTCCTTGACGCGACCCCAGTAGTTGCTCACGAAGCGATCGCGATTGCCGTAGACGCCGCGCAGCATGCCCGGCCACGGCTTGCGAATCACAAACAAGCCGCCCTTGTTCGCGGGCAGTTCCTGACCCTGCTCATTCACGATTGCCGCGTCGATGCCGAGCATCGGCAGCGTGCAGCTGCCGGGCTTGGTCGCGATCGCGCCGGGCAGAGGCGTACACACGTGTCCGCCGGTCTCGGTCTGCCAATAGGTATCGACGATCGGGCAGCGCTTGCCGCCGATCTGCTCGTGATACCAGATCCACGCTTCGGGATTGATCGGCTCGCCGACGGTGCCGAGCACGCGCAGGCTCGACATGTCGTGCTTGGCGGGCCAGTCGTTGCCCCACTTCATGAAGGTGCGGATGGCAGTCGGCGCGGTGTAGAACTGCGTGACCTTGTGGCGTTCGATGATGTCCCAGAAGCGATCGTTCTGCGGGAAGTTCGGCGCGCCTTCATAGAGCAGCGTCGGCACGCGATTCATCAGGATGCCGTAGAGCACGTAGGAGTGCCCCGTCACCCAGCCGATGTCCGCGGAGCACCAGAACATCTGCCCCGTGCCTGGCTGGAGGTTGAACGTCAGCCGCGCCGTCATATTCACATAGGTGAGATAGCCGCCGGTCGTGTGAAGGATGCCCTTGGGCTTGCCGGTCGAACCGCTGGTGTAGAGGAGGAACAGCATGTCCTCGCTGTCCATCGATTCGCACGGACAAGCGTCGGAGGCCGCGGGGACGACGTCATGCCACCAGTGGAAGTGCGTCCCCTTGTTGATCTCCGGCGGACGCTCGCCCGTCACAAACCGTGCGCTTGGCGGCTCATGGCCGGTGCGCTTCAGCACGAGCACGTGATTCACGATGTGCCCGTGATTCGCGAGCTGGCGGCACGCTTCCTCGACATTCTTCTGCAGCGGCACCACATCACCGCGACGATACCCGCCGTCGGCGGTGATGATCACCTTGCTGTGCGCGTCCGCGGCACGCTCGCTGATGGCGTGCGGCGCGAAGCCGCCGAAGATCACAGAGTGGGCCGCACCGATGCGCGCGCACGCGAGCATGGCGATCGCCAACTCGGGCACCATCGGCATGTAGATCGTCACCACGTCGCCCTTCTTCACGCCCATGCTCTTGAGCGTGTTGGCGACGCGGCTCGTCTCCACCTGCAGTTCGCGATACGTCACGCGCCGAATCTCGGGCTCGCTCGCATACTTCGAACCCGGCGTCGGGTGGCTGGTGCGCGGCGCGACCGGCTCGCCTTCCCAAACGATCGCGATCTCGTCACCATGCCCGGCCTGCACATGCCGATCGACGCAGTTGTAGCAGGCGTTGAGTTGGCCGCCCACGAACCACTTGGCGTCGGGCGCTTCCCACTCCAGCACATGCGACCACGGCTTGAACCACGCCAGCCGCGCCGCCTCCTCGGACCAGAACCCCTCGGGGTCGATCACCGACTGGCGATGGATCTGAAGGTACTTCTCAAGCCCCTCGATGTGCCAATGGTCGAAACCGACGGCATGCGGCGGCGGCGGCGGGAACAGCCGCGCCTCTTGCAGCGTGGATTCGATGTTGTCCTGTCCGTCGTGCCCACTCGTCGTCATTCGTCACAGCTCCGTGGTGAACCCGGCGCGGCACAGTGATCGCGCTCGCCGGACGGGCAGTGTACCCAAAGCCGCGCGAAAACAAAGCGTCAACGACGCGATGCGCCGGACCGATGAAACTCTGTGAAATTAGCCGCTCAACGATCCTGGGCAGGCTCGCGATTCACCACTTCGGGACGCTGCTCGCTGGGCGAGACGATGCCGTCAAAGCCCAGATTGCCGCGCCACGGCGGGCTGTCGTTCCACGGCCCCAAGTCGACACCGCGCGGTGCCGTGATCGTCGGCACGGGGAGAATCCCCTGCATGATCGGGTTCCAGTTCGTGCGGATCTCCGGCCCCAAGACCGCGGGATCATCGGCGTACGAACTCTGGCACGGCGTATAGCCCAGGAAGCCCCACAGCATCAGAGCGTCCGCCCCGTAGAGCCACGGCTGGCGAATCCCCTGGCTCAGGTTCGTGCCACGCAAGAACCGCAGCGCAGGCCGGGCGCACGGCGATGGGTCGATGCAGCTCACCGCCGAGTCGTGGTAGTGCCACCAGACAAACGGCATGATCTTCTGACCAGAACGCCCCCAGAGTGATCGAATGCGACTGCACTCGTTCACCACCGACTGATACCACTGGTCATTCTCCGCTGGCGTGTTGTTCGCATTCGGGCACAGCGGCGGATCGTTCACCACGTCAGTCGTCGAGTAGTACTTGGCATACATCGACGGATACAGAGCGTCGACCGACGCCCAGATCGACGCAAGTGTGTCGTTGTCGGCCTGCTGACCGCTGAACAGGTTGGTGTACCAGGCGATCGGCATGTTGTAGAAGCCGAACTTTGCCTTGGGCCGCTGGAGCCGCGCGTTGTTCACCGTCTGCACGAAGTAGTCAATCGCAAATAGGTTGTACGAGCGCTTGCACAGGTCAAACTGCTGCAACGCATTCAGATCCGCCCACTTGAGCTTGCCGAGCGGCGGCACATAGCCGACCAGTGTCAGGAATGCGGGATCCCACGCATTCGCGTGGATCTTCGACAGCATGTCGTACCACTTGGTGACCTGGGCCGTCAGCAGCGGGCTGCCGTCGGCGATGCGCTGCAGCCCGTCCCACGAGGGGTACACACGCTCAAAGTCGAGCGCCACCGCGCCCGCGAAGTTCGGGTTCTCGACGACATTTCCAAGCACGCCGCGCACATTGGCGGCGTGGGCCGTCATCCAGTTGCTGTAGTTCTGCTGCCAGTTCGTGTACGTGCCGTTGGCTGCCAACCCCGGGTCGCGCAACATCACGTGCACGCCCTCGTCGACCATCACGTCGTCGGCGGTCGTCGTCGTGCCCTTGGTGTCAAACAGCCAGAGCGCCTTGCTGAACTGCTGCGCGTAAAGGATGAAGCAGTCGCGACGGACGGGCGTGTCGCCCAAGTCCGTCTCGGTGTCCATGTCGTTGCGTCCGGCCTCACGCGACGTGACCATCCAGTAGAACCAGAAGTTCACGTTGCCCTTGGCCTGAATGAACGTGTCGAAATCGGAGAAGTCGATCGCGGTATCGGAGTTCAGGTCCGAGCGCGTCTCCCCATCGATGAAATCAACGACGAAGTCGTCGAAGTCCTCGAAGGTGATGAACCCGTCTCGGTTGTAGTCCACCTGCGCGGCCGCATGCCCGGCGCAGAACAACGTCGCAACCGCCGCGACGATCGCGGGCATCAAACGTCTCGATGCTCCCGCCTTGAGAGCACGAACCATGAACCGCATCCTCCGTGCGAAGCCGTCACGTGCGCAACGTGACGATTCCGCCTTCACGGATCTCGCGACCCCTCGGCCGCGTCTGGACGGAAGCGCCGACGTTCATGGTCAGCCCACCGACACCACAGCACCTCCGCGTGACGGGCGCGATCCGGTCACGCGTGCTTCACTGTCGATACCCCAGAAACCCCCGGGGCACCCAATCCAGATAGACGAAACGCACGATTCTGGATACATATTCCAGAAGACTTTGCGAAAAATACTCGGACGTCGCCGCCTTGTCGATCGAATTCCGGCGGAATGTGCGCATGCGACCCCAATTCCCTGATTTTTTGGGGTACGCAATCACGCAATAGTATGGATTTCGTTAGTGGCTCGCCTCGGTCACACGGACGATTTCTTGAACCGTCGTCAGCCCCTTGCGGACCTTCTTCATGCCGTCGTTGCGCAGCGTCACCATGCCGCGCTCGATGCACATGCGCCGGAACTCGGCCACGTTGGGGTTTCGCGCGATGATGTCGCGAAGCTGGTCATCGATCGTGAGCAGTTCATAGATACCCACGCGGCCCGAGTACCCGCTCTTGCGGCAGCGATCGCACCCCTTGGCGACCCACATCTTGTCCGTCGCCATGCCCTGCAGTTCGAGGAACTCCTTCATCTCTTCCGAAGGCGCTTCCTCGGCCTTGCAGTGCGTGCACAGTCGACGCACCAGTCGCTGAGCGAGCACGGCATTCACGGCCGCACCCACCAGGAACGGCTCCAGACCGATGTTCACCAGTCGCGTCACCGACGACGGCGCGTCGTTGGTGTGCAGCGTGCTGAGCACCAAGTGGCCCGTGAGCGCGGCCTGCACGGCGATGTGCGCCGTCTCATGGTCGCGGATTTCGCCCAGCATGATCACGTCGGGGTCCTGACGCAGCAGCGCGCGCAGGGCGGCCGCGAAGGTCATGCCGATCTTCTCGTGCATCTGGCTCTGCGTGATGCCGTCGAGGTGATACTCGACCGGGTCCTCGACCGTGCACACGTTCATCGAGTTCTTGTCGATCTTGCGCAGCGAGGCGTACAGCGTGGTCGTCTTACCCGAACCGGTCGGACCGGTCACGAGGATGATGCCGTGCGGCGCATCGACCTGATTGCGCCAGATCTTGTACGTGTCCTCATCGAAGCCGAGCTGCTCGAGTTCGACGTTGATCGACTTGGTGTCGAGGATACGCATGACGGTTTTTTCGCCATACGTGTTCGGCAGCGTCGACATACGCAGGTCGAGCTTGCGACCCTGCACCTGGCAACGAATGCGCCCGTCCTGCGGCAGGCGGCGCTCCGAAATGTCCAGGTTCGCCATGATCTTCAGGCGGCTGGTAATCGCGGCGGACATGCTGCCCGGCGGATTCATCATCTCGTAGAGCTCGCCGTCGATGCGGAAGCGCACCTTGAGCTTCTTCTCGGCAGGTTCGATGTGGATATCGCTCGCGCCTTCCTTCACGGCCTGCTGGATGATGTGGTTGACGTACTTGATGACGGGCGAGTCGTTCGCCGCCGTCTCAAGATCCACCGCCTCGGCGGACTTCTTCTCAACCTGGACGTCGCCTTCCTGCACCTCGGCCAAGAGCTGCGAGACGTCGACTTCGGGCTCGTTGGTGACGCCGACGATCTCAAGCGCGCCCTTCACGTCGAAACTCGTGACGAGCACGATCTTGACGCCCGCGACACCCAGCCGCTCGCGCATCTGATCGACGAGGAACACGTCCTCGGTGCGCGTCGCGCCGACGACCGCGCGCTGACCTTCCATCCGCAGCGGCACGACCATGTGCAGCTTGCAGAAGTCCGGGCCCAGCCGCTGGAGCATCTGGCCGTCGAAACCGCCCTCGGTGCCCTTGTTCAGATCGACTCGCTCGAATGGAACGCCGAGGATCTGCGCCTGCGCGGCCTGCACCGCCGCCTCATCGACGCCCTGCTCGATGAGCACGTCGCCGAGCTTGCGATCCGGCGACTGCTTCAGGATCTGCTTGGCAATCGTCAGCTTTTCTTCGTTCACCGCACCCGACGCGAGCAGCATCTGGCCCAGTTCTGACGAGCTTGCGCCCGTTTCCTCGGCCTGATACAGCTCCGAGAGGGCCGAGCCGACACCCGCCGTTGACCCGCCGCCGCGTCCTTGATTACCCGGCATCGCAGGAACTGGCGCGAACGCTGCAGCACTCGAATCAACCCGACGCCGCACCGACTGCGCCTTGTCCGCATCCGGCGCGGGCGCGGCAGGCACATCCTCAGCCTTCAGAATCTCCGTTGATTCAATCGCGGGTGCGACGGCCACCGGAATGAACGGATGCAGCGGCGCAGGGCGCGACCCGGGCGTCACATCGCCGCCCGAGCGCGC
Source organism: Planctomycetota bacterium (assembly GCA_033763695.1). Lineage (GTDB taxonomy): Bacteria > Planctomycetota > Phycisphaerae > Phycisphaerales > UBA1924 > JANRKB01. Next base: position 153,559 of record JANRKB010000018.1, read on the forward strand.
GGGCGCGCCGACCGACTCTGAAGCAGGCCGCGGACTCGCGCCGGTGCCGGGTTGCGCGGCACCCTTGTTCGCTTGGCTCGGCGGGCCCGGCTTCTTGCCGTCCACACCCAGTTCGCTCAAGATGTCGTCGATGTTGTACTTCGCCACGCCGATTCCTGTCTGCGAAAGGGACCTCGCCGCACCAGCACGCGTCGATCATTTGCCCGAGGACTTCTTCGCCGGCTTGCGCGGCGGATCGCTCTTCTTCCGCGGGCCTTCCGCGTCGTCCATCGACAGGACGTACGACTGGCCCTCGGACTCAAGCTCCACCTCGCGACCCGAGATCGACAGCACCGTGAAGAACCCGGCGATCTTGTCGCCGACCTTCACCGACTGCTCGTTCACACGCGCCACCGGCACGCGACCGTCGATCACGCTGTGCAGTTGCAGGGTGCTCAATGCCGTGGCGACATCCGCGGCGTGGCGTTCACGCTCGATGCGGGCCAGTTCGGCCTGCTTCTTCGCTTCGATCTCAGCGCTGTTCGCGTTGGGATCCGTCGGCGACGGTGCCGCGCCGAGCATGAAGGGGTTCTTCTTGAGACGCTCGCCGGGGATCTGGACCGGCTTTCCGGCCCGCTCCAGATCGTTCATGATCCGCTGATAGCTGGCTGACTTGGTGGTGCCGGTGTCGGCGGTGAACTCGACTTTGACTTCCTTGAACGTGATGCCCGAGCGCATGCCATACGTCCGCATGCCGTAGAGCATGCCGCCGCTGATGACCACCAGCGCGACGATGATCAGATGCTGGGTCTGGCTCTTGCGCCGCGGCCGCGGCACGCCGATCTCACTGCCTTCCGTCGCGCTGCCGCGAAGTCCGGCAAGAAACGAGCCGCTCGTGGGCGCGGCACTCGGCGCCGCGGAGCCCGAGGGCGCTGCGCCGCCGCCGCTGACTGCGTTGGGGTTCAGGTTCATCAGTTGGCCCCCTTGTTGAGAGTCTCATCCTGGAAGTAGATGCTCAGCGTGAAGGACGCTTCCATGTCGCCGTCGGCGTTCTCGTTCTGCGGCCCGGTCAAGACCGCCGAACGCTTGATCGTCATGTCCGGGATCCGCGTGATGCGCGGCAACTGCTCCAGCTTCAGCAGGAAGTCGTAGAAGCGATGGAAGTTGCCAACGATGTTCATCTCCAGCGGCTGCTCCATGTACAGCGCCGCCTTCACCGGCTTGAGCGACTTGATCGTCGGCGGCTGCAGACCCGCGTCCACCGCGAGGTCCGACACCTGGCGCACGATGCTGTCCAGTTCCTTGTTCGTGGGCAGGCGGGCTTCGATCGTGCGGATGCTGTCCGCGATCTCGGCGTTGGCCTTCTCTAGGTCTGCCGAGCGGGCCGTCTCTTCACGCAGCTTGTTGAGCATCGACTGCTTGTGCTCGATCTCCTTGCTGGCGCGATCGATCTCGGCGTTCACCGGTCGGAACACCAGGAAGTAGCTCGACACCGGCACGGCGACGAGGATGTTGAGCAGCAGCAACTCGCGGAATCCGAACTTCATCGCCTTCTCCTCGCGGCACATGCCGCGGCGTGGGTCTTGTTGCGTCGCCTGTCACCGTCTACGCACCGCCGTCAGTCGTGCTTCTCAGGCTGCTCGGCGTTCGTCAGCGTCGGCGACGTGCCGGGCTGCACCGTGCTGGGGTTGATCGTCATCCGGGTGTTGCCCGTCGGCGTCTTCAGCGGCTTGTCGCTCTGCAGCTTCGCGTTCGCCTCGGCCACCTGCGCCGGTGTCACGGAGCGCGCGTCCGCCCCCGCGGCAATGCCGGCCTGGATCTCAAACTTGCGGAGCTCGACCTGATCGATGTTGGTCACTTGGATGTAGGGCAGTTCGAGCTTGTCCAGCAGCGAACAAGCCTTGAGCGACGCGAGATAGTCCGAGATGTCGTTGTTCACGCCCGCCACGCCCTGCAGATTCAGCGTGAACTCAAAGCGCGGCGCACGCACTTCTTCCTTCACCGGCTTGGCATCGCCCTCTTCCTTCTTGGGCTGCTTTGAGCCCGCGAGCGTCTTGACCTTCTTGTCGGGCGTCGCCTGCGGCTTGGGCGGCTCGATGCGCTTACTCTTGAGGTTCAGCTCCAGCAGCGTCAGATCCGAGGGCATGCGCGTGATCAGCTCGGCAAGCAGCACCGAACGCGGCACCTTCTCAATCAGCGCGGTGGTGATCTCCGCCTTCTCGAGCATCGCCAAACGCTGCTGCTCGAGTGCCTTGAGCTGCTCGATCTTCTTCGCCTCGTGCTCGTACTGCGTGCTGATCGCCTGCTGCTGCTCGCGGATTGTCTGCCAACGACGATTGGTCACAAAGAACGCGCCGACCACGCCGAACATCACGATGCCGAACAGCGTCAGCGTGATGAAGTTCGTGCGCGTCTCGTTCTTCCGCTGCACGTAGTCCTCGGGGAGGAAACTGCCGCCCGCGGCACGCGCGACGGCGGCGGGAGCGGGCTGATTGGTGTTGGCGGGCTTGCTCATGAATCCTCTCCGTGCCGGTCACGCCGGCGTTCGAACGCATCGTCGATCTCGTTCACAGATCCGTCGGCATCAGACACAACCCCAGCGCAACCGTCCATCCCGGCTGGGCTTCCTTGGCGTCCACGCCAGTCGCGGGCTCGTTGCCCGTGCGCCCCACGCGGGCGAGCGGATCGGCCAACTGAGCCGACAGCCGCAGCGACTTGGCGATGTGCTGGCACAGGGCGCGATGGCGGGCCTCGCCGCCCAGGAACACCATGCGATCCGCCTTCATCGTGGGGAACATCGCGTCGTGATACCGCAGGCACATGGCGATCTCGTCACGCAGCATTTCCAGCGGCTCGTGGATGCCACCGGCCCGCATCGGACGCGGAGCAACCGCAACGGCGGGCTCGGCCGACGTACCACCAGCGCCACTCTGGCCACCAGCCTGGCCAGCCGCAGACATACCCGCGCTCAGCAGCGCGAGGCCCTGCTCAGGTTCGGGCTGCGCCGGGCCGAACGTCGTCATCGCATAGCGACGACGACGCGCCTCGCCAATCTCCAGGTTGTGCTGCACCGCCACCGCGTGATCCAGATGCCAGCCACCGATGTCGATCTTGCGGCAGAACACCAGCCGCCCGTCCTGTGCGATCGCGATCTTGGTCGACGTCGCGCCCATATCCATGTACAGCGTCGCGTGTCCCTGATCGCTGGCCCGGCGCTGGGCGAACTCAAACGCCTTGAGCACCGCTTGGAACTCGCTGTGCATGCCAACGGGCTCGAGCTTCGCGCCCTTCATGCCCGTCATCAGGCGCACCACGAGTTCGCGTGCCGTCGCCATGCAGATCTGCTCGAACTTGCCCGTCGCGCCGATCGGCGCGACTTCGACGTTGCGCACAGCAAGTGCCTCGGGGTCACACTGCAGCTCTGCCGCCAACGACCCGGCGACCAGCGCAGAGATGTCGCCGCCCCCCGCCGGCAACTGCATGTGCCGCACGTACATCTGCGACGCTGGAATCGCGCAGACGACGCGCCGGCCCTTGAAGCCGCCCTGCTTGATCAGTCGAGGCAGCTGCTGAAGCTGCCAGTCGATGCGAGCCGCGTCCTTGCCGCGCATCTCCAGCGGCGTATCCGCCTGCGCCGCGGCGATCAGGTTGGGCGGCTCGCCAGGCGTCACCTGCAGCAGCTTCAACGACGCCACGCCGAAGTCCACGCCGATCGCGGGACCGGTCTGATTCAGCGTGCCAAAGCTGCCCGAGAGCCCCTCGGCCAGCCTGCCCGTCACTTGCGTCAGTCGCTTGAGTGAATCGAATCCCATGGACGCCGGCCTCCTGCGCCGGGGCGCGAACGCCCCGTCGGGCTGCCGCTGCGGCAACCCTGCACCGTCGAATCGACCGGCCAAACACCAAGGTTGAAAGGGGGAGACGCCCCGACCAGCGTCCGAGAGAGCGCGGACGGCACAACCGGCGCGGCCCGCCCCGCCGGTGAGTCTTTCCCCGTTTACACGCGTCCGAGAACCGTCGCCAACCGATCCAGCGCGCCGCGGATGTCCCACGTCTGCGTTGATCGATCACCGGTTGGGTTGCTGATCGTCCGCAACTCGCCGAACGCGACGCCCAGCCGCGACGCCACCAGCGCCACGGCTGCGCCCTCCATCGTCTCAGCAATCGCGCCCGTGCGTCCGGCGATCTCGGCCGCCAGCGCGTCCGTCGCCGAGCAGATCGACACCGTCGCAATGGCTCCCACGCCGTCCGCCAACGGCCGCAGCGCGTCCACCACACCCGGCGTGCAGGGGTGCGCCTGATCCGGTTCATCGCTCAGCGGGAAACCCATCTGGGCCAGATTCACAAAGCCTGCTGACGTGCGCATGCCTTCGTCCGCGTGCGCACATCGATCCGCCACAACCACGCTGCGATTGGCAAGCACGCCGCCGGGCCGCGGCAGAGCGCCGGCGATCCCCACACTTAGAACGAGCGCATGACGCTGCGGATCGAGCACGCGAGCCGTACCCGCCGCCGCATTCGCCTTGCTGACACCCACGAGCGCGACATCGAATCGCGTCCCTACCGGCACCAAAGTCCACAGCGGCGTCGGGGTGCTCTCAGGCGCACCGAGACCACGCAGCACCGCCTTCATCTCGACGGGTGCGGCCACCACGAGCAGGATTCGTTTGCCAGCCTGAAACTGTTCGAGCGCGCCGGGTGTCATGGAGCGTGAGCTCGCTGAGAAGTCGACGCGATCCGACCGGGCTTACTCGCCCGAGATGCGATCAAACCGCGACCGCAGGTTCGCCATGCCCTCGACGTTGATCTTGTCGCGCATCTGGCGGAGCTGGGCGGCGACCGAGCCGTCGATGAGTTGGTCGCCGATCCGCAGCTTGATGCCGCCGATCATCGCCTCGTCGGTGTAGGAGTGAACGACCACGTCCTTCTTGAGGGCATTCTGAAGGCGATCGCGGATCGCGCCCGACGTGCCGCCGTCGATCGGCTGGGCGGTGAAGACGTCGACCTCGACGCGCCCGAACTTCTCGAGCACGAGCTGATCGAACGCCGCGCTGATCGCGGGCAGGTTCGCGAGGCGGCCCTTGTCGTTGAGCACCTGCAGGAAGCGATAGACGCCGTCGGCGACCTTGCCCTTGAAGATCTTCTCCAGCGACTGCTTGCGGGCCTTGGTGGAGATCACGCGGCTCGAGAGCAGCTCGGCGAACTTGGCGTTGCCGCGTGCGAGTTCAAGGATGTCCTCAAGCTGCGACTGCGCTTCCTCGACAGCCTCGCGGCCCTGCTGAGCACAGAGCTCCAGCAAGCTGCGGGCGTAGACGTTGGCGAGCGCGGTCGGTTGTGCGTGAGAGAGCGGCATAGTCCGAAGATCCTCTGCGGCGGAACGCTCCCGCCAAAGCTCAAATCAACAAAGCGTCAAACCAGCAAATGCCTCGACGGCGATTGGGCATTTGATCTCCCAAATGCCCAATGCCAAATGCCCAATGCCTGATTCCCGATGCCTTTTCTTCTCAGTTCCGCATCGACTGCAGCTGGCCGAGCGACTCTTCGACGAGGCGCTGCTGGTCGCCGGCGTTGATCTCGCGACGCAGGATCTTGCTCGCGACGTTGGTCGCGAGGGTCGCCGTCTGGCCATAGATCTCGGCGATCGCCGCACGCTTGGCGGTGTCGATGTCCTTCATCGCCTTCTCGCGCATCGCGGCGACCTCGGCATCGGCCTTGGCCTTGAGTTGGGCGGCCAGTTCCAGTTGCTGCGCACGCGTCTGCTCGATCATCTTCGCCGCTTCAGCCCGGGCCTGCTGCAGGTTCCGCTGATACTCCTCCAACGCGTCCTTGGCTTGGCGGCGGGCCAGTTCGGCCGCTTCGATTTCGCCGAGGATCTTCGCGTTGCGCTCGTCGAGGCCCTTGCTGATCTTGGGCCACACGACCGTCAGCATGAACGCTGCAACGAGGGCGAAGACGACCAGTGCCGTGACGCCTGTCGCGATGCCCTGCTTGGGAGTCGGGATCGCGTCGACCGGGTCGTGGCCGCCGCCGGGGGCCGGGTCAGCTGCGAGGACGAGCGTCGGCAGGGCGAGCATGACAAGCGTGGGGAGCGAGTGGCGGAACGTGCGGGGCATTCGAGAAGCCTCCAAAGAGAAGCCGTGCGCTTCGTGACTGTCGTGATTCAGGATCGAAACCGATGAGCCGGGGACAAGCCGCGCCGACGCGTTTCCGCATCGGCGTGGGATCGATTACTTGGCGAGGAAGCCAGCGGCGACGGCGAACAGCGTCGCACCTTCGATGAACACCGCGAGAATGATCGCGGCAGTCTGGATCTTGCCGGCGATCTCGGGCTGACGGGCCATCGACTCGGTCGCGCCCTTGCCGATGAGACCGATGCCGAAGCCCGCGCCAACGAGGGCGAGGCCGCCGCCGAGAACCGCGAGACCCTTGCCCGTCGACGCGCCGCCAGCCGCCTCAGCGGTCTGGGCGAGGGCGGGGGTGGCGGCCATGGCAGCCGCGGCAACCGACATCAACTTGATGGTGAGGCTCTTCATCTGTGCAAATCCCTTCAAACTGTTCACGAGTGTCTGTGTGTCGGCGGCTGTGCCCCGACACGCGGCCCGTTATTCACGCGAATGACAACGCGGGTCAGTGATGAGCCGCGGCGTGCTCGTGGCCGTGGGCATGCCCATGCTCGTGATCATGGGCGTGCTCGTGGTCATGGTGATCCATCAGCGAGATGAACACCGTGGTGAGGAACATGAAGACGAACGCCTGCATGAAGGCGACGAACACCTCCAGCAGCATGATGCCGAATCCGCCGACGATCGCCACCGCGGTCACCGGCCCCTTGATCAGCAGGCCCTGATTGGCCACCATGCCAGCGAAACCAAAGAGCGTCGCGAGCAGAATGTGACCCGCGGTCATGTTGGCGAAGAGACGAATCGCCAGTGCGAACGGCTTGATGATGATCTGGCTGATCAGTTCAAGGAAGAAGATGATCAGGCTGGCCGGGAACGGCGCGCCCGCGGTCATGTGACCGAAGTAGCCGACGATGCCCAGCCGCTTGATCGCCACGGCGTTGAAGAAGATGCCCGCGATCACGGCCAGCACCGCCGTCACGAACACGTTCTGCGTCGCCGTGCCGCCGATCGGCGTGGCATGCTGGGCCTTGAGTTCGGGGCTGACGAGGTGGACCAGATCGAGGATCGGCACCAGGCCCAGCAGGTTGTTGGTGAGGATGAAGAAGAAGATCGTCCACAGGAACGGCATTAGGCCGTTGGTGCGCTCGCCCAGCAGCGGGCGGACGACTTCCTCGCGGAGATACACACAGATCACTTCGATCATGTGCGCGAACTTGTTCTTGGTGATGTAGCGATCGTTGCCGTCGCTCGCGGGGCCGGTGTTGATCTTGCCGGCGACCCACCAGCCGACGATGATCAGGATGAGGCCGCTGAGCACCAGGTTGCCCTGATTGCCCGACCAGATCCAATAGCCCTCGGCGTTCTTCAAGAACACGTGGTTGTAGACGTGTGCCGCGGGGTCATCCGCGCCGAGCGTGAAGGCCGAGAGAGCGGGAATGAGGCTCGAAAGCGACATCAGGCAAGACTCCCGTGTTGCGGAGCGGACGAATCAGAATGGTCAGCGTTCGGACCCGCGACCTGTGAACCGACAAGAAGAGCAGCACGACGGGCCGCATCGCGGGCACGCTCGCGCTGGCTGAGCAGCAGAACAGCGACAACCGCCTCGGCGATCATGAGCGTGGTGACGCCCGCGAGCACGCCGTAGACAACCGACTTGCGATCCATGGCAAACGCTTCGATGAGGATGAGCATCGCGCCCATGCCCAAGAGCGTGCGCCCGCCGGAGATCCCCAGCACGATCATGCCCCAGCGATCGGGCGTGACCAGAGGCGGACCCAGCAGCGGCACCACGCACAGTGCCGCACCCGCGGCGATCACCGCGCCGATGCACGCCAGCGTCATGCCGCGTGCCTCGGCCGAGCCCTCGTAGACCGCGCCGGCGATCAGCAGAGCCGCACCCAGCGCAACGACCGACGCCACGCCCATGGCAATGGCGAACGGCGAACGCGGTATGGGTGCAAGATCAGACGCCAAAGCCTGCTCCGGGAGGTGTCGGCAACCCGGCCCGCCAAGGGGGGCCGAAATGGGTCGGATGGTAGGTGCGCACACGTCGATTGGCGAGCGTCCCGACCCACCCTCCGACACGTCGGTCGCCGCAATGACACCCAATCAAAATCCAATCATCGAGCTGGCCCTGCTCTACCCTGTCGCTTCCGCTCGGCCGCGGCTTTGTCCTCGGCGTTGCTCCGCTGGATGATCCGAACCGTCGCGTACGCAAACCCGACGAGCACGCCAACCAGCAGGCCGTAGGGCGACCAGCCGCGCCAGTAGTCGATCCCCCACCCCAGCGCACCGCCCGCCGCGATCGTCGCAAGGAAGTCAATGCCCATCGCCAGCGCTTTGCTGAGCTCTCCCAACCCCAGCCCGTCAGCGACGGGCTTCGGTCGGTTGAGCGCGGGGTGCTCCACCGGTCGCTTGAGCACCTCGGGGATCTCCAGCCGCGGATCGTGATCCGCAGTCGGGTGCGGCGCTTTGTCAGGATCGGGCGCGTTCGAGTCTGGCATGTGCAGAGCGTACCGCACGAATCACCCAAGCGCGGAACCCGGTGCCGCCCCCGCACGTGCTCGCAGCATCGCATCGAGTCGTTCGCGTACCCGCGGCCATTCCTCTCGCACGACGCTGTAGTACGCCGAATCGCGGATGTAACCGTCGGCGAGCACGCGATGCTTGCGCAGCGTCCCCTCATAGACGCCGCCGATCCGCTCGATCGCCGTGCGCGAGGGCGTGTTGCGTGCGTCCGCCTTGAGTTGCACGCGCGTTGCGCCAAGGACGTCAAACGCATGCGACAGGAGCATGTACTTGCACTGCGTGTTCGCGCCTGTCCGCTGCCAAGCCACACCGAGGAACGTCCAACCGATCTCAAGGCAGCCATGGAACGGCGTCACTTCCAGATATCGCGTCGAACCGATTGCGCGGCCCGTTGCCAGTTCGACAATCGCGAACGGCAGTTCCGTGCCGCGTGCCTGCGCGTCGATCGCCCTCCCGATGAAGGCCCGCATCTCATCCACGGTGCTCGGGCGTTCGACGGCGTAACGCCACACCGACTCATCCATACAACGCTCGGATAGATCCGACGCGTGCTCGACCCGCAGCGGCTCAAGCCGCACGCACGGCACAAACGCCGCGGGACACTCCAGCACGACAGGCACAACAGGCGCAAGCATCGCTCACTCCCTTACCGCCACGGCTTCCAACCCTGGGCGATCGGCATGCGCCGCCCGGTGCCAAACGCCACCGACGTGATCTTCAGACCTGTCGCCGACTGCCGCCGCTTGTACTCGCTGATGTCGATCAAGCGCAGCACGCGCTTGATCGTCGCGGTGTCGTGCCCGGTTCGTCGCGCGATCGTCGCGGGCGACTCCCGCAGTTCGATCGCGTGATGCAGGATCTCGTCGAGCACCTCGTACGCTGGCAACGAGTCTTGATCGGTCTGATTCGGACGCAGTTCCGCGCTGGGAGGCTTGGTGATCGACCCTTCCGGGATCGGCGGCAGATCAAACCCCGCCGCCTGCGGATGCTCGTTCATCCAGCGTGCCAAGCGATACACCATCTGCTTGGTCAGATCGCTGAGCACCGCGAGTCCGCCGTTCATATCACCGTAGAGCGTGCAATAGCCCACGGCCATCTCGCTCTTGTTGCCCGTCGTCAGCACAATCGCGCCGCTGCGATTGCTCCACGCCATGATCGCCGTGCCACGCACGCGCGACTGCAAGTTCTCTTCGGCCAGATCGGGCAGCGTCGCGCCCATCGCGGCATGCCCGTGCCTCACGAAGCTCTCATCGAGCATCGGCCGAAACGCATCCACGACGCCCGAGATGTTGAGCGTCGTTGTTGGCATTCCCAGTCGCTTCGCAAGTTCAAGCGCATCGCTCACCGAGTGATCCGACGAATACGGCCCGGGCATGAGCACACCCGTGACGCGGCTTGCGCCCAGCGCCGCTGCCGCGATCGCAGCCGTCACCGCCGAGTCGATCCCGCCGCTCAAGCCGATGAGTGCGCTGCGAAAGCCCGTCTTGAGCAGGTAATCACGCACACCCAGCACCAGCGCGCGGAAAACCAATTCCTCCGCGGGAGCCGTCAACAGCGGATCAACGACGCGTGCCGCGACCGACGACCGCCCGCGTTTTGCGGTGCCGGCACGTTCTGACTCGATGTCGAGGCAGACGATGTCATCTGCGAAGCCGCGCCCCGCGGCGACAAGCACGCCGCGCGGATCAAACACCGCGGCGTGTCCATCAAAGATCAGGTCATCGTTGCCGCCAACCTGATTCACCGCGGCGACAAACACGCCGTGCTTCCGCGCGTGCCCGCGCAGGATCTCGCGATGCCGCTTTCCTTTGCCGAGCACGAACGGACTTGCGCTCGGGTTGACGATGACACTCGCGCCCTTCTTCACCAGCGCGTCAACCGGATCCTCTCGCCCCGCATAGCGGTCCGCGAAGCCGACGTCCTCGCCGCGCCACAAATCCTCGCAAATCGACAGCCCCACCTGCACGGCACGGGCATCACCCTTGCCGCGCACCCCGATCACTACCGCCTTCTCACCAGGCGCGAAATAGCGATCCTCGTCGAAGACGTCGTACGTCGGCAACAGTCGCTTCTGATACGTCGCGATGGTCTTGCCGTCGCGCAGCGCGACCAAGCCATTTCCGATCCGCGCGCTCTGCCCGCGCCGGTTCGGAGTCCCCGTGAGCGGCGTGCCCAGCACGACCGTCACCCCGCGCGGAATTCGGCGCGCGATCAACTTCACCGCTGCGGCACACGCGTCCACGAAGCCTTCGGCAAGCAGCAGGTCTTTCGGCGGATAGCCGCACAAGACGAGTTCGGGCAGGACGACCAGATCTGCGCCACGCTGGGCCGCGAGCGCCGCCGCCCGCGCGCACAACTCGGCGTTGCCGTCCACGTCCCCCACTGTCGGATTCACTTGGGCCAGCGCAAGTCTCATGACGAGAGCCTAGCGGCGTCGAGCGGCCGCGTGGATGACATCTCGCCGTCCTTGGCCGCCGGGGCACGCAACCCGCGCCACAGCCGCAGGCGCAGCACACCGGCGATGGCGGCTGGAATCTGCACGCACACCTCCGCCGCCGACACCAGCAACACGACCGCGAAGCCCTTTCCACCCGTCACATCCAGCGCGGCAAGCGCGACCTTTGTGCCGCCCTCGCGTGCCCCCAGCATCCCCGCCGGGCTGATGATCCCCAGCACGAAATACGCCAGCGACGCCAGCATCGCCTGCCCGGGCGAGAGCGGTATCTCAAGAATGTGCGCGGCCACGCCGAACCGCGCCGCCTGCGTCAATACGTCGAGCCCGCGCAGCACCACGCCCGCGCCCAGTGCGCCCGGATGGGCCAGCATGTCCGCGCCCGCGTGCAGATGCGTCAGCGCGTGCGAGCCGCGCACCTTCACCGCCCACGGGCCAGACCCCAGCACACCCAGCCACGAGCGCACCCGCGCCAGACCGCGCTCGCCGGCCAGCACGCGCGAGAATCCGAACAGCGCACCCCATGCCAGCGCCAGCACGGCCGCCGCCGCGAGCAACCACACGCCGTCGATCGTCCCGCGCCACAGGCTCACGCCCAGCAGCGGCAGCATCACCACGCCCATCACCAGCGTGACCGACGCGAACCAGGCTCCGATCGTGAGCACCGGCACGCCGTCGCGGCGATTGTGCGCAACAAATCGAAACAACAACCCGAGCTTGAACGGCAGGTATCCCAGCAGCACCGCGATCGCGTGGGTCGCGCCGACATCCGCCGCGTGCAACTGCTTCACCGGGCGGATCGCATTCCAGAAGATCAGCGCGTTGAGCACGAGCGATGCAAGCGACAGACCGATCACCGCCGCCACCATTCGCGGATCGGCGTTGCTCAGCCGCGTGAGTTGCTCGCGATTCTCCGGCCCCAGCGCGCCGCGCACGCACCACACCAGCAGCGCCACGCCAACCGCGAACCCGAGAAACTGCCCGGCCGCCTGCAGCGGGTGGCGTCGCGGTCGCGGGGCATGGGCGGAAAGGGACATGGCGAAGAGGATATCCGTGCCTCTCCATGCCCAACGCCGACGCGCGGCAGTACATTCACGCCGTTGATCTGCCGATAATGTCCGCGTCCGTCGATTCACGTCGTGCCGTCGCTCGTCGCCCGATCGTTCTGTCCCCGGAGCAACCCATGTCAGCCCCATACCCGCTGCTCTTCCAGCCCATCTACAAGGACAAAGTGTGGGGCGGCCGCGCGCTTGAGAAGATCGGCAAGTCGCTTCCCGCCGCGCTCAACATCGGCGAATCGTGGGAACTCGCCGACCTCGACAGCACCAGCGTCAGCGGCGGCGGCGGCGGGGCGGCACACTCGCTCATCACCAACGGCCCGCTCGCCGGCAAGCCCCTCCGTCACGCGATGTCCCTCTGGGGCGCATCCCTCATGGGCTCCGCGCGGCCGACTGCACACGGTGCATTCCCGCTGCTCGTCAAGTTCCTTGACGCCCGCGAGAATCTCTCGGTCCAGGTCCATCCCAGCCCCGCCTACGCCGCGGCTCACCCCGACGCACACCTCAAGACCGAGTCGTGGTACATCCTCGCCGCCGAACCCGGGGCAGTTATCTACAAGGGCGTCAAGCCCGGCGTCTCGCGCGACACGTTCGCGGCCCACATCGCAAGCAACACCGTCGCGGATGACATGATCGCCATCCCTGCCGTGCCCGGCGAGATTCACAATCTCCCCAGCGGCACATGCCATGCTCTGGGTGCGGGCGTGCTCGTCGCCGAGATCCAGACGCCGAGCGACACCACGTTCCGCGTCTTTGATTGGGGACGCATGGGCCGCGAACTGCATGTCCAGCAGGCCCTTCAGTGCATCGACTTCGGCCCCGCGCCCGCTGGCGCACGCCTCGCACCGGGGCAGAAGCGCGGCCGCCTCGTCACCACCGACTTCTACACGATCGAAGAAGCACGCCCAGCCCCCGCCGAGCGTGTCCCGCTCCGAGTCACCGGTGGTCCGAGCATCCTGATGCTGTTGCGTGGTCACGGCACGATCGAAGCCCCGGGCCTCGAACCCGTCCGTGTCGCCGCGGGCAACACCGCGCTCATCCCCGCCGGTCTGACGTCCAGCGCTGTGTTTGTCGCCGCAAGTGACGCGACGCTGCTTGTCGCGGGAATCTGAAACTGGCTCAACGCGCCGCGACCAGCACCACCCAGTCCTCCGCCAGTTCTTCCGCCGACTGCACGGCAATCGCGGGCTGACCCGGCGCGATGTTCAGGTCCTTGTACACCTGGACATCCCCGAACCCTGCCTCGCGCATCGCGTCCGTCAGTTCGCTGAGCGACCACAGTCGCCACTCGTACACGAACGCTCGCGGCAGTTCCTGCACGATCTCGCCGTCAACCTCCACGCGAAACGAGATCGAGTTCACCACCCGCGCCGTCCGCGGGTCCGCGGCCTCATGCCGCCACACATATCGAATGATCTCGCGCCCGCGCGAGGGATGCCGCCGCTCGATCGCGCCGAGTCGAAACGCCGACGCCCCACCATACAGATCACAGCAGAAGACGCCGCCGCCAAACCCGCCGTTACCTGCATCAAGTCTGCGTTTGCACGCGCGCAGGTACGCCACGAGCGCGCCGCGCTCTGCGATGTACCCGATTGAGAAGTTGCCCACGAAAATGACATCCGACCCATGGGCCACCGCTCCGCGGAGGGAAGACGCTGGCGGAGTGGCTTGTTCCACGCCGCGTCGCGTCGCTTCCAACGGACCGCCCGCGGTGATGCAATCGCCTTGCACGATCTCAAGACGGCGCTGCTCGCTGGCTGGCATCGCTCCGACCAGCATTCGCGCCTTGGCGACAACCTCGTCATCCAGATCGATCGCGTGGGCGACGCGATCCTCGCCTTCGGTGACCCAGCGACGCGACACCGCCGCGGTGCCGCAGAAATCCTCTTGCAGCACGCGCGGCTCATTGTCGTGGATCGCCGCCAGCAGCGCAGTGACATGCCGCGGCGATTGCACGCACAGCTCATAGCAATCAAATCGATCCAGCATCAGCGGTCCATCGGCGTCAGCGTCCCGCCTCGCCCAGAGCGATCAACGCATACGCCGTGATCAGCACCGGGTCGTTCTCCATCCAGCGATCATCCACGCTCTTGAAGGAGCCATCTTCATTCTGCAGTTTCGCAAGCCGTTGCACGAGGTCCGCCCGCCAATCGCGCTGCGTCGTCGCCTTGTCCGGCCCAGTCACCGCGATCATCGGCTCGCCGAACGAGCCCAGCGCCCGCGCGAAGGTGACGAAGTAGTAGTACAGCCCGTCTGTGCCACAGTTGGGATTCTCTTCCAGCGTGTAGTTGGACCCGATCCAGTGCAGTGCGGCGAGCACGCGCGGGTCGTTCTTCTCCAGCCCGGCGTACAGATAGCTCTTGAACCCTGCATACGTCATCGAGCCATACGCCCGCAGGCGGCTCACCTTGCGGCCGTCGTCGAGCGTTTCCTCGATCTCTCCGCCGTAGGTTTGTCCGACGCCCACCTGATCCTTGTTCACGCTCGTCGCATAGATAAAGCCGCCCTGCGTGCTGCCCTTGGCGTACGGCATGTCATTGACCACGACCTTCTCGCCGTCCTTACCCGTGGTCGTCGCGAGCATCTGCGTGCGCTGCAAGAAGACGAGCGCCCGCTTGAACGCCTCATCGTCCGCCTTGACGCCGCTGTCGTGCAGCCCTTGCAGCACGAACGACAGGTTGCTCAGGTCCGGGCGGCCATGCCTTCCATACCCCACGCCGCCGTAGTACGCGTGCTCGCGTCCCACGGGCTTGGGCGCATCGGGGGCTTTGGACTCGGCCAACGCTGTCTCGCTCCACTGCAACGAACGCAGGAAGTCCTGGGCCGGTTTGATCGCCTCGCGTGCCGCGGGCGTGTCGGCTTTCGCCAGCGTGCTCAGGCAAATCGCGGTGTTGTACGCCGGCAGCACCTGGTCATAGATCCCACCGTCGGGCTGGCGCTTGGACAAGATGAACTCCACGCCGCGATTGACGCTCGCATCGCTCGTCGACTCCAGCACACCCGATCCGAGCATGCCGCTGACGACAAGCCCGGTGATCGCGGGAAAGGTCGGTCCCTTTGGGTTGACGCTCCACCCGCCGCTCACGTCCTGCTTGCTCCGCAAGTAGGCGATCGCCTTGGTCGCCATCCGCCGCGCCTGCTCGCGCGTTTGCTCGCTTGATTGCTCGCGTGCTGCCGCCGGTCCAGGCTCGGGCGACGCGGCAACCGCGACTCCGCCCACAAGCCCGCACGCGACCACCAATGCGGCGAGCGACGAACGCCCCGCGCCAAACGAGCATGCCTTCATCATGACTGGGTTTCCCGGTTGAGAATCACTGCCGCGGCACTCACCGCCGCCGTCTCGATACGTTGCACGCACGGCCCGAAGTTCGCAATGGGGATTCCACCGGTTCTCGCCCGCGAAATCTCCTCAGGTGTCCAGCCGCCCTCAGGCCCGATGAGCAATCGCACCGCAGCGGCGCCCGTCCGCACATACGCCCCGCCGCTCGCGTCCGCGAGCACGATCTGGGCTTGCGCATTCACGCCACCCGCGCACGCCGCGTCGAGATCGCCACCTTCAAGAATCTCCAAGGCCCACGCCCGCCCGCTCTGTTTCGCAGACTCGAGCGCGACGCGATGCAGCCGCTGCAGTTTGCCCTCGCGCGGGTCCACGACGCTCCGCGCGGTGTGCAGCGGCGCATATGCCGCCGCTCCAACCTGGCTCAGTTGATCAATCATCTGCTCGAGCCGATCGCCCTTGGGTGCCGCAGCCCACACCTCAATCCGCGGCACAAGCCTCGGTGCGACCGCGACCCGTTCCACGCGCACGCTGATCGCAAAGACGCCGCGCGGCTTGGTGATCGCCTGCACGACACCCTCGCCGACACACCCCAGCGTGTCAATCACCCCGACCGCATCGCCAACCTCAAGCCGCTTCACCTTGACCGCGTGATGAGCTTCGTCGCCCGCGATCACAAGCTCGCCGCCGCCCGCCGCCGCGAGCGTTGCCAGTTCAGCCGCAAAGAGTCGATGGCGGGCCATGGTGGTTGGTGGTTCGTGTCGCTCGATCCGTCTGGCGAGACGTTTCCCCTCAAACGGGGTAAGGATAACCATCGAATGGACGTTACCCCCTTGAGTTGTGAACCCCGGGGACCGATGATGCACGTCTGGAGGACACGATTCGTCGCACGAGGTCGAGCGTACGCGATCTCAGGCGACGCCGCGCCGGTCATGTGATTCGCGCATGAGCAACGCCCAGGCGGACAAGTCCACGTCCCCCGCCGCCGCCAAGGCGAGCGTGCCCGCTCCCAAGAGCGGCGGCGATGACTTGGCGAGTCAGGTCGAGTCGCTGCTCGCGCAGGTCGACTCGCTCGCGCAAGAACTCGCCGTGCCGGAAGAGTCTGCCGCGCCGCAAGACACGCCCCTCGAACCGACCGCTGAGTTCGAGGAGCCGCCCACCGAGGCACTCGCGCCGGAAGCGGCAGCCGATCCTGAACCAGCGAGCGCTGCGACGGAAGATCTCGCGGCAATCGAAGATGTCGCCGCGCTCGAGTCAGCGGCAGAGCCCGCCGATGGGCAGACCGACGCGCACGCCGACGCTCCAACCGAACCCGACAACGCCGCCGCGCCGGTCGAACCGCTCGCCGAGCCCGAGCCAGCCGCGACTCCCGAAGCGAGCACGGACACCGCACAAGGCACAGAGCCCGAAGCAAACGCGGCAGAACAGCTCGACGATGCCGCGGCTCAGCTCGCGCCCGCCGACGCGCCTGCCGCCGAGAACATCGACGAGCTCGATCAACAGCTCGCCAGCCTCACTGAAAACCTCATCCAGCAAGACGCCGACGCCACCACGCCCGACGAGGCAGATCTGGACGCGACCGACGCCGCTGATGCCCACGTGCCCACACCCGCGGCGGCCGCGACCGAGCCAGCCCCCGTCGCACCGGCGCCGACCGCGGCCGAGCCCGTCGCCAAGCCTCACGCCGACGCGCACGCCAAGCCAGCCGCCGCCCCGGTCGCGGCACACGCCGACACGCACGCCCACGAACCTGCCAAGGTCGAACCCGCCAAGGCGGCTCCCACGCCGCGCGGCCCATCGCTGCTGACCCGAGCCAAGGCCGCGGCATTCGCGCTGCTGGGTCGCATCTCCGGCCCCGTCGGCCGCGCTGTCTTGGGCGTCCTGTCCATGCCGCTGCGCTCGCAGCCGACCATGGTGCGCGACACTATCGGCTGGGTCGCACTCGCGACACTCTTCTGGGCTGGCTGTCTCTGGGCCTACATGCTGCTGTTCTACAAGCCGCCCACGCCCGAGCCGCCGGCGCACGCCGTCGCGATCGTCGAAGGCGAAGGTGCCGGACACGGCGAAGGTGGCTCGCACGCGCCCGCCGGCCACGCCGCGCCCGCACACGCCCCCGCCAAGGCCTCCAGCCACTCGGCCAAGCCCGCGGCCAAGGACGCGCACAAAGAAGCCGCCAAGGAAACCAAAAAGGAAGAAGGCGGTCACGGCGGCGAGGGCAGCGGTCACGGCGGAGCCGCAGGCCCCAAGAAGTTTGACAAGCCGATCCTCGATCAGTTCACGGTTGTACCGCCCCCCGGCGCAAAGACCGAGAAGAAGAAAGAAGGCGGCGGGCACTGACGACCATCACTGACGAAGCGGCCTGTGTCGCGCGTGCCGTCTCTCCCGACCGTACCCATCAGAACGTCATCTGATCGCACGCTCGCGCCGCTCGACCCGAGCGAACCGGCCGATAGATCCCCTGATGCTGCGTGTGCTGCTCAGACATGCCCGCCCGGGGATGGTGCTGTCGCTGCCCATCTTTCACCCGCGAGCCCGCGACATCGTGTTGCTGCGCGCCGGTGTCGAACTCGATGCCCAGCACATCGCCAAGCTGCGCGAGCTCCGTATCCGCGAAGCATGGATCCACTATCCGCAGTTCAGCAGCATCGAGCAGTATGTCTCCCCCGCGATTCATCAGGCGTGCCATTACGTCACGCACACCATCTCTGACGCGCTTGAGAACGCTCGCTCCAACGCGCACGCGCGCCTCGACTACTACACCTACAAGCGTGCCGTCGCGCAACTGCTTGAAAAGTTCGCCGCCCATCCCGTCGCCGCGCTCTTCGTGCAGGACATCGGCGCCGACGGCGAGCCGGCGCTGCGCCACGCGAGCACGGTCTGCCTTCTCAGCCTGCTGATGGGGCTCAAACTCGACTTTTACCTCGTGCGTGAGCGGGCTCGCCTCGCGCCCTACCTCGCCACCGACATCAGCAACCTCGGCGTGGGCGCGATGCTCGCCGATGTGGGCATGATGCATTTGGAACACGACGCCCTCCGCCGCTGGAACACCCACGCAGACGAGAATGATCCGGCGTGGCGTGCGCACGTCCTCCGCGGCTTTGAGATGGTCCGCGATCAGGTCGAGCCATCCGCCGCGGCCGTCGTGCTGCACCATCACCAGTCATTCGCCGGCGATGGCTTCCCGAAGGTCCGCCGCCGCACCGACGAGCCGCTGCCCCTCGCCGGGCGCGAGATCCACATCTTCGCCCGCATCGCGGCCGCCGCGGATCTCTTCGCGCGTCTGCGTCACCCGGCCCACGCACCCGGGGCGGATGAGAGCAAGACGCCGTCGATTCCCATCGCCCGCGCCCTGAAGACCATTCTCACCACGCCGCTGCGCGAACGCATCGACCCCGTCGTCTTCATGGCGCTCATGACCGTGTGCCCGCCATATCCGCCCGGCACGCTCGTCCGCCTTAGCAACGGTGTCGAGGGCGTCGTCACCCAATGGTCTCCCGACGACCCATGCCGCCCCACCGTCGAGACGCTCGTCGACTTCGCGCACACCTCGCGCGCCCAGGAACACACCGAGCGCTTCGTGCTGCGTCGTCATCGTGATCTCTTCATCACGCACGCCGACGGCATGGATGTCAGCAACGACAACTTCTACCCCAGCGTCCCCGGCGAGTTTGACCTCACACGCGTCAGCCGCATGATGGCCAATCGCGCCGAGGAACTTCAGCAGTCCGCCAAGAGCAACGCCAAGCCCGGCGATGCGGGCTCTCCGACAAGCAACGACGAAACCCCCGACGCATCAAAGGGGCTGCCCGGCACGCCGCTCAGCGAGCCATAACCCGGCGAACGCGGTGCGACAGCGTCTTCGGGTCGCCGCACCGTCTAAACGAGCCCGAAGCGCGAGCGAGGGCCTCTGTCGCCGAAGCACAACTCACGCTGACGCGCCGCAACGTCGCTCCAAAAGAACGCAATCGCATCACTTCGGCGGCGTGCGTACACCCAGTTCACGCAGCGGCTCGCCGCCCATGATCCGCCACGACGGCAGATCGGCAAACACGCTTGCGCGGCTGCCCACGATCGTACCGTCCCCCACGCGCACGCCCGGCCCCACATACACATCCGCCGCGATCCAGCAATCATCGCCGATCTCAATCGGTCGACACAGCAGCGGCAAGCCCGGCAGATCCACATCCCGCGTGCTCGTATCCAGCACCGAGTACTGGCTCACCGTCGACCGTGCCCCGATCCGCACCGGCACCTCACAGTGCACGCGGCTGCGATCTCCCAGCGTCGCGTGCTCCAGCATGATCAGGTTCCACGGCCGTGTGATCACCACGCTTGGGCGCACGATCACCGAATGCCCGAGCCGCGCACCAAACAGCCGCAAAATCCCGCGGCGTACGCCGTACCAGTTGTGAAACGTCAGCGAAAACAGCAACCGCCCCGGGAACGCCCACAGCAGCACGCGGCACACATACGTGAGCCGCCCCGCAAAGGTGGAGATGTTCACGTTGCTTGTCAGCATCGCCGTGCCGCGCGTCGCTCCCGTCGCCTCTCAGGTCATCTCGCGCTGCTTCACGGGCCGCGCCGGATTGCCGATGCACACCGTCCACGCCGGCAGATCCTTGAACGCGCTCGACCTGGCCCCCAGCACCGCGCCACGCCGCACCGTGACGTTCGGCCCGACATACGCGTCCGCCGCGATCCACGCGTCGGATTCGATCGTGATCGGCGTGCGCAGCAAGGGCAGCGCGGCCTTGTTGTGATCATGCGTCCCGCCGCACAGGTGCGCATACTGGCTGATCATCACCCGATCGCCGATCGTGATCTGCCCCAGGCTGTAGAGGATTGAGTGGTCACCGATCAGGCAATCGCGTCCGATCTCGATATGCCAGGGGATCTCCACGTGGCAGGTCGGACGGATGCACGTTCCATCGCCGATCTTGGCCCCAAACAGCCGCAGCAGCCGACGCCGATAGCCGTACCAGTTATGAAACGAGCAGCGAAAGAGCGGCCGCCCGAGGATCATCCACACCGCGCGCCCGATCTTCTCCTTCTTGCTCCACGACGAGACGTGCGACACCGCAAACGGATCCTGCACGATGTGCGCCCCCATCGGATTCGGCGGCGAAGCCGAACCCGGGGCCGGGTCGCGTTCGGAGTTTCCGGCAGAACCGACACTGGCTTGCGATGTGTTCATCTGGCTCAAAGTCGATACGCTCCCCAACGATGGTCGGAACTCGCCCACGGGCCACACGACAATCGTATCGGCACAATGAAGTGGCAGAATGGCAAAGTGCCACAGCGGCAGAGTGAAAACCGCCGATGAAACCCGTTGGCTTTGACTTCGCCGACCCTCCAGAACTTTGACCGCTTCGTCACTTCACCACTTCGCATGTCCACCACGCCGCCATATCCCGTCTCGGTCATCATCCTGACGAAGGACGAGGAGATCAACATCACCTCGTGCCTCGACCATCTCGCATTCTCGGACGACATCGTCGTCTACGACAGCCTGAGCACCGACAAGACCACGCAGCTCGCGCAGAGCCATCCCCGGGTCGGTTCCAGCGTCCGCATCGTGAGCCGAAAGTTCGACAACTGGTCGGCGCATCAGAACTGGGCGGTTCAGAACATCGCGTTCAAGCACCCGTGGGTTCTCTACGTCGACGCGGATGAACACGTGACGCCCGAGCTCGCCTCCGAACTCCAGCGTCTCGCGGATCCGGCGTCCGCCGTCAGCGCGTACCGCCTGCGCCGCAAGGACCACCTGATGGGCCGCTGGCTGCGCCATGCCCAGCTCTACCCATCGTGGTTCGTGCGTTTTTTCCGCCCCGCGAAGATCAAGTGGGAGAGGCTGGTCAACCCCGTCGCCGTGGTCGATGGCCCTCTTGAGCAACTTGAAGGCCATCTGATGCACTATCCCTTCAGCAAGGGCATCACGCAGTGGCTTGAGCGCCACAACTCGTACTCGTCGTTCGAGGCCCAGGAACTCCTCAAAGTTCTCGGCGGCACCAAGCGAGAGCCGCTCAGCGGCCTCTTCAGCAGCGACCCAACCATCCGCCGCGCCGTGCTCAAGAACATCTTCTTCCGCCTGCCGCTGCGGCCGCAGATCAAGTGGATCTACTACGTCTTCTGGCGCATGGCATGGCTCGATGGCGCTCCGGGAATGACGTACGCGCGCCTCACCTACCTCTACGAGTACATGATCTCGATCAAGGCCAAGGAACTGCTGGCCAAGCGGGACCAGAACCCCGAGTAACGCTGGCCGCGCACGTTCCACACTCCCACGCGCGAACCTCACCCGTGCCACTGATGTGCGAGGCGGCGAGCACATCGGTACTGCCTATCCCGCCATCGCGTCACCGCCATTCTCCGCCTTCTCCCCGCCCCAGGGAGATGGTGCGGCGAAGCCGCGGATGAGGGGTCTTTCCTGCGTCACAAGTACACTCCCCCCCATGCCCCAGCGCATCATCCTCATCTCCGCTTGTCTCGCGGCCCTCGCCTTTTCCGGTTGCGGATCCAACCGTGCAGCCGACGTGCCCGCGCCTTCGACCGACCTCATCACCACGAGCCTCTCGCGCGGCCCGGTGATTCCGCTTCGCGACATGGAGTGCCGCATCGTCGCGCTCACATCGCGCCGCGATGTCGTCGCGCTCTGGCTGTGGGCCGACGCCGACGACAAACGCCGTCTTGCGTCCCTCGCCGGCGCGTACCCCTCCAACGGCTCGATCGACGCGATTCGGCTCTTCGACGCAGATACTGGGGCACCGCTGCCGATTGTCGGCGGCGGCTTCGCACAAGACGCTTTCAAGGGGCGTTCGTTCTCGCTCGCTCCGGTCTCACACAGCGGCACAGATTCCTGGGCCCCCGCACCTGCCGACCCTACAACCCTCCCCGCCGTCGGCGTGCTTCAACCGATTGCCCTGCGCCTCACGGCCCCGCCCGCGGCATCCGCCATCCGCGTCTCGATCGACACCGCGCAGCTCGCGTACCTCGCGTCCGATTGGGGCGAACAGAGCCGCGGCGGCAAACCTGCGACATCCGCCTTCGACCGCTCCTTTATCCTCCGCCGCGCCGCCGACCCTGCACACGAACGCCCCGCCGACGCGATCTACGCGCCCGAAAGCCCCGCGCGGCCCTGAAATCTCGCCCGCGCCCCTGTCACCCCCGCCCCTCCACCCCATCTAAACTCCTCTCATGCGTCGACGTGTCGTCATGACGGGTTTGGGTGCGGTCACGCCCATGGGTGTCGGCATCAACGCCCTCTGGCAGGGCTTGCTCGAAGGCCGCTGCGCCCTCGCGCCGGTGTCCCTCCTCGACGCCACGCCGTTTTCCTGCTCCCTAGGCGGCGAGTGCAAGGACTTTGCCGCCAAGGACCATGTCCCCAAGGCCTATCGCAAGGCCGTCAAGGTCATGGCTCGCGACATCGAGATCGCCGTCGGTGCCGCCAAGGCCGCCGTCGAAGACGCCCGCATCCAGACCCGCGGCACGCAAGCCGATTGGACAGCGGACGTCCCCTGCACTACCGGCACCTATCCCAGCGAACGCATTGGCTGCCAGATCGGCGCGGGCCTCATCGCCGCCGAGACCGATGAACTCGCCCTCGCCGCCGTCACCGCCAAGGACGAGCAAGGCCGCTTCGACAGCCGCCGCTGGGGCACCATCGCGCCCGCGGCCGGCGCTTCAGCGCCGACCGTCACCGCCGCCGGCGGCATGAACAACCTGCAGCCGTTGTGGATGCTCAAGTACCTCCCCAACATGCTCGCGTGCCACGTCACCATCATCCATGGCTGCGAAGGCCCGAGCAACACCATCACCTGCTGGGAAGCCAGCGGCCTGCTCAGCGTCGGCGAAGGTGTCCGCGTCATCCAGCGCGATGCCGCCGACATCTGCTTCAGCGGCGGAGCCGAGAGCAAACTCAGCCACATGGGCCTGCTGCGTATGCAACTCTCCGGCCGCCTCGCCCGCGCCACGCCCGACACGCCGCCGAACCAGGTCGTCAAGCCCTATGACCCCGCCGCCACCGGCACTGCCAGCGGCGAGTCCGGGGCGATCCTCATCACGGAGGAACTCGACAAAGCCAAGGCTCGCAACGCGACGATCTATTGCGAGATCAAGGGCTTCGGTGCGGCCCAAGGCTCGCCGCGCTTCGTCGGCTCGCGCGATTGCTCGCTCCCCGACGGCACCGCCGACGACGGCCTCATCTACGCCATTCAGAACGCGCTCGATGACGCCAAGATTGCTCCCGACGCGATCGACGCCATCGTCCCGCTCGCCAGCGGCATCCCAGCGGTCGATCGCGCCGAGGCCGCGGCACTCCGCGAAGTCTTCGGCACGCGCCTGAAGGACATCCCGCTCGTGCCGCTCGCGCCGGCCATCGGCATCGGCCCCGGCGGGCACAGCGCGGTGATGGCCGCCGTCGCCGCCAAGATGATCGCCGAGCAAATCGTCCCGCCCGCCATCGACGAAGGCAGCACCGCGACCGACCTCAATGTGTCGCGCCGCGCCCCGATGCCGCGGGCCCTCAACAATGTCCTTGTCTGCTCGGGCTCGCTGGGTGGCCAGAACGCCGCCCTCGTGCTCGGCAAACTCTCGTAACGTCTCAACTTCTCTCGGCGGGGTGGACTCCGGTCCTTCTGATCTCTTCGTTTCAAACCATCTCTTTGGAGTGCAAACCATGAGCGAGAACTACGGCGGCTATGGCGGCGGCAGCGGCGGCGGGGGCGGTGGATACGGCGGTCGCGGTCGTGGTGGCTACGGCGGCGGCGGCGGCGGTGGTGGCCGCGGACGCGGTGGCTACGGCGGAGGTGGCGGTGGCGGCGGCGAACGCCGCGGCATCCCGCTCTCCGCGCTCGACCCATCCCTCACGGACATCTCCCACAAGGTCATCGGCTGCGCCCGCGACGTCCACGTCGCCCTCGGCCCCGGCTATGACCACACCTGCTACATGACCGCCCTCCAGAACGAGATGACCGCCCAAGGCATCAAGTTCCGCGTGCACCACGCCATCGACGTCAAGTACAAGGATCAGAAGGTCGGCCAGACCATCGCCGATCTCTTCATCGAAGATCGCTTCATCGTCACCGTCATGGCCCGCTACGGCGAGGTTGGCTCGCAGGAACGTTCCGTCCTCCGCGCCCAGCTCAAGTCCGCCGACCTTGAACTCGGCCTCATCATCAACTTCGGCGGCCGCCTCCTGAAGGACGGTCTTGTCCGCGTCCTCAACGTCGAGAAGCTCAACCTCGGCCGCGATGATGAAGGCCATGACGACGCCGCCGACGCCGGCGGTTCCACCGCGGAGTTTCACTGAGAGAAGAGGCATTGGGCATCAGGCATTCGGCATTGGTGAAAGACAATCAGAGCGCAGCCTTCGTGATTGCCGGTGTTTACCCGCTCGGAAGGATCGCTCGATGAATCGCTTCTGACTGATGCCCGATGCCCGATGCCCGATGCCTGATGCCCACTCCGATGCCCCCTGGATTTCCTATGTCCCACCGCGTCGTCATCACTGGAATGGGTTGGGTCACGCCGCTGGGCGACGATGTCGACACGACATGGTCGCGCCTCATGCGCGGCGAGAGCGGCATCGGACGCGTCAGCCGCTTTGACGCGTCCACCTTCGCCACCAACTTCGCCGGTGAAGTGAAGAACTTCGATCTCTCCCGGTACATCGCCAACACCACTCAGCACGCGGCTGCCGGCGTCAGCACCCAGTTCGCCGTTGCCGCCGCCGCCAACGCGCTCAAGCAGTCCGGCCTCGCCATCGGCAGCGGCACGAAGCAAACCAAAGCCCGCCGCGTCGGCATCTACCTCGGCGCGGGCGAAGGCTCACTGGACTACGACGCCTACATGGGCGCGAACATCGCGGGCTGGGACGCCGCCACACGCAAGACTGACGCTGCCAAGTGGGCCGCCGTCGGCCTCAAGGCCATGACCGCCGAGCGAGAGCTCGAGCAGGAGCCCAACCTCACGCTCACGCACCTCGCGCAGGAGTTCGGCTGCCGCGGCCCTTCCTTCAACTGCATGACCGCGTGTGCCGCCAGCACACAGGCCATCGGCGAAGCCACCGAGATCATCCGTCGCGGCGACGCCGACGCCATGCTCGCCGGCGGCGCGCACAGCATGATCCACATCCTGGGGATGACCGGCTTCATCCGCCTCACCGCGATGAGCCAGCGCCGCGAGACCCCCACCACCGCGCCGCGCCCCTTTGACCAGACCCGCGACGGCTTCGTCATGGGCGAAGGCGCGGGTATCCTCGTCCTCGAATCACTCGACAACGCGCTCGCACGCGGCGCGAACATCCTCGCCGAGCTCGCGGGCTACGGCTCCACCGCCGACGCCTTCCGCATCACCGACATCCAGCCCGAAGGCCGCGGCGCGGCGATGGCCATGAACATCGCGCTCCGCCAGGCAGGCATCTCGCCGCGCGAACTCGGACCCGACGGCAGACCGCAGGTCCACTACATCTCGGCGCACGGCACGGGCACCAAGGAAAACGACAAGATCGAAACTGCCGCCGTCAAGGCCGTCTTCGGCCCGCTCGCGCCGCGCGTTCCGTTCAGTTCAGTCAAAAGCATGTTCGGCCATCTCATCCAGGCCGCCGGCGCGGTCGAGCTCATGACCTGCGTCAAGGCCATTCAGACGGGCTGGCTGCCGCCGACGATGAACCTGCAGCACCCCGACCCGGTCTGCGATCTGGACTATGTGCCCAACGCGGCACGCGACATGAACGCCCAGGGCGGCGTCACCACTTGCCTGAGCAACTCCTTCGGCTTTGGCGGGCAGAACGACACCGTCGTGGTCCGCAAGTTCAAGGCATAACCAGTTCGCCGTGCTCGGCGTTCGCGCCGACCGCTTTCGCCCGCGGCTCATTCGCCCGCGTCACCTCGTACACCACTTCCGTGTTTCGCACATGGCTCACGCGCCCGACCCGCTCGCCGCGCGGGTTGTAGACCCCGATCTTGGCGCCGACGTAGCGGGGATAGTCGTGCTCCACCGCACGCACCGATGCGCAGCCGTCAAACAGGCTGCCCAGCATCGCTTCAAGCTGTGTTCGTGACACAAACCCCTCGTTACTGAACGACAGCACCACGCCGCGGCATCGCTCGTGCGCCGTCGCCGCGGTCAGCACGTCGCGCAGCGCGCACTCGATCGTGCGCCGTGAGTTGAACGCGCTTCGCCGCGCACGCACGTCCAGACGCTTGCACGCCACGCCGAAGACCTCGGGCTTGTCCCACTCCACCAAGGACTCCCACACGTGGTAATTGCCCAGATACGAATGCTGGTTGTACGGCGGATCCACATACACCACTTCCGCTGGCAACCGCCGCGCGGCGTCCAGCGCATCCATGCGATGCGCCTCGCACCCACGCTCCGCACCGATCGCGCGTGGCAAAACATCGGGCATCCGCAGTTGCAGTTCGTTGAATGACCGCCGTGACCACTGCTTGAGATACGCCATCTGCACGCCAGTCGTCGAATCCACCCGATCCGCCGCCTCCATCAGCGACACGAGCAGCACCGCCTCCAGATCAGGCTCGAGGCCGCGCTTGGCGATCGCTTCGCGGATCGCATCGATCCGCGCCCCATTCTGCGGCTGCACAAATCGTGCCCGCTCGCAGAACGTCCGTGTGAAGTACCCCGGTTCGCACGCGCCGCGCTCTCCCCGCGCCAGCCGATTGAACTCATCAATCAGCACGCCCGCGTCATGCTCAACATCCTCGCGATCCGCCTGCACATAGCAGCGCGCCAGTGTGTGCGCGTACGCGTTGTGATCGTTCGCGATCACGCGATGGCCCGCTCGCTTGAGCGCGTGCCCGACCCGCGACGTGCCCGAGAACAGATCCAGTACCTCACACGATGCGCCGGCCACACGACGAACCGCGTCGACGATCGCCGGTGCCAACACGCGCTTTGATCCCAGATACTTGATCACGCCTTGGTCTTCATCTCGCAGACGCTGCCATCGCTATCGCGTTTTCGCCGTCGCGGCGTTCTCGCGGATCTGTCGCGCCACGTCTGCCAGCATCTCATTGGGAATCGGCACGCTCAGACTGTACTGCGAGATCCGCCACACGTGCCGTCGATCTGCCGCCGACCAGCGCCGCCGCATCACGCCCGTGCCGCGACAGGTTCCATACTTCTCGTTCACCAGTTCCTGATCAAACCACGCGGTGTCCGTCGTGACGCGCACATTCGTCGCCCGCTCGCGATAGGTCCATCCCTTGCCCTGTGCAAAGGCGGGGTGGGCATATGCGCGAAACGCCTCTTTGCTCCAGCGCTCGCTCGCATCTGTGCCGAGAAATACGGCATCATCATCCAGCAGCGCGAAGTACGCCGCCTCATCCGCCCGGGCCGCGGCCTCGTGAAACGCTGTCAACGTCCGCCGCGCCGACTCATCAAGGATTGCCACCGCTGCGGGCGTCAGTTCGCGCTCGCGCGTTGGGTCGGTCGCGCAGCCCATCAGGAGCATGCCCGCACCAAGAGCCGCCCACGCCCATGCTCGCCTCACGCGCTGCTCACTCATCCGCAGTCTCCTCCGGTCCCGGCTTTTTCTCTGAGGTCTCGTTCTGCACGCCCTCGGTCTGCTCCGCAGGCTGCTCGCTTGGCTTGGCATCCTCGGTCGTTGTGACGTCCGCCGCCGGAGCCGCACCAGATGTCGAACCAGTCGCGGGCGCACCCCCACGCGCTGCCGCGCCACCGCGCGTCGGCGCTGCCGGTGCCGTCACCGTCGCAGACCCGGCCCGCCCGAAGATGTCCGCCGCCGCGGGGAACACCCAGTATGCAATCACACCCGCGATCAGCAGCAAGTTTGCCAGCGGCAAGGCCCACGCCGCCAATCCCGCGCGCGTCATGCTGCACCCGTGTGCTGTCCGCAAAGCCTTGCGCAGCGCGACTGTCCACCACACCCCGGCGATCGGGAACATGTAGATCCCCAAACACGGCACCACCATGATCACGCACGGCGCACTGCAGTACGCCGTCGCCGCCAACGTCACGCCAAACCCGCGTCGCTGTCGATTGCCGATCATCAGCACGGCGTGCGCGATCGCGCTCCACACCAGAATCAGCCCGCCCATCAGAATCGCGCCGCCGACGACGTACCACGCCAGCCCCTCAAGCGCCTCCTGCACCATGCGATCCCAACTTCGCCCAAGCCCGCTCATGAGAACGATCGGCAGAAACGTCAGCCCCGACGCCCACGCCAAGAGCAATGCAAACAGCAGCGAGGGCATCGCACGCACTTCGCCGCGCGACAACGCCGTGCCCAGATCCGTCGGGCGAGCCATCCCCCAACCAATCTGCCCGAACAGCTTCTTGAAACCCCTTGGCACGTTCTTGTCCGTCCAAGGCATCAGCTCGCGCAGCGTCTGCTCGTCTTTCACGCCCGCCGTCGGCTCGATCACCATCTGGTCCATCTCGATCGGCGCGGCGCACTGCACGCACGCAAACGCCCGCGGCACCAGATGCCCGCGTTCATCCATGCCGTAGTAGTCCTGCCCGCAGTGCGGACAGCAGAACTTCACCGCGGACTGATGAAAATCAAACTGCGACGGCGCAAAGCCCGTGCCGCATTCCGGGCACGTTCGCTCGCGAATCCCGAACAATGGATAGTTGCACGCACGGCAGCGCATGCCGCTGAGTCTACCGGATTCCCGCGTGCAAACACGCTTCGCCCGTCACTTCTTCAACGGCTCGCTGTCGCGCTCCAGCAGTCGACGCATGAACTCGCGCTCATTCTCGCGGAATCGCTCAAACGTCCGCTCCAGTTCATACCGCAGTTCATCGACGTTGCGCATCCGCGGCCCATCCGCCGGCGCGTTCGCATCCAGCGTCGACTGGGCCGCCTCCAGCGCCTCCGCCGCATCACGCAAGTCCGCCACCGACTGCGCATAGGCCCGGGCCGCGTCGTACGTCAGCTGCTCGCCCAGTTCCTTGGTGTCGGGTCGATACAAGAGCCGCCACGGCTGGGCGCCGATCTCCTGGATCGCCAGCTTCATGAGGGCCGCGCTCTGCCGCGCGTTCGCCAGCGTGCGTCGCACGCCCGGCAGTTCCGTCACCAGGAACGCGTTGACCTGCTCCGCCGAGTTGCGGAAGCGGTCCAGCGTCTCCTGCGCGTCACGCAGCGTCTTGTTGAACAGCGTGGTTGACTCGCCGCTCAGGCCTTCGACCAGCTTGCCTGCATCCTCGATCACGCGCCCGACCCGCGGCGAGTTCTCCTCAACCAGCGCGCGAATCCGCGTGATCGTCGCACGCGCGTCGTCCAAGCCCGCGTCTGCCTTCGCCACCAGCGGCTCGGCCCGTGCCGTGGCCTTTTCCACATTCGCCAGCGAACGATCGATGCTCGCGGCCCATGGATCGCTCTTGCCGCGCAGCGTGGACACGATCGCGCTCGCGTCATCCACAGTCTTGTCGATCACCGGCGCATTGCGCTGCACCATCTGATCAACCCGCTCGACCGTCGCGCCCGCCCGATCCACCAGCCGCTTGATCTTCTCGATCTCGGCCGACCCGAACCCCGCTTGCGCCAGGAACGCCGGCGGCGCAAGCGTCCCGTTCACGATCTCGCCCTCTTCCAGCGCTGCTCCCTTGCCCAGCGGCGCGGGCACCGACGCGGCATCACCCACGCTCGTGATGTTCAGCGTGCTCACGCTGCCCAATAGGGGCCGCTCCAGCGCGACCGTTGCGTTCTCATACAGCGACAGGTCGCCGCGGATTCGCACGCTCACGATCACCGACTCGGGCGGCTTGCCGGTGCTCGGTTCGGGGTCAAAGTTCACCTTCGACACCTTGCCGACCTGCTGCCCGCCGAGCAGCACCGCGCTGCCGGGCTGCAAACCCACCGCGCCGTCGCGGATGCTGAATCGCACGTCAAACCCGCGCGTTCCCTCCAGCCGCACGCCGTCGGAGAGCAAAAACGACAACGCGACGGCCAAGCCGATCCCTCCGACGAGGAACCCGCCGGCCAGAACGTTGTACATGTTGCTGCGCTGCATCGGCATCGCGAACTGTGACCTCCACGTCAAAGTGAGTCACAGTCTACGTCGCCGCCGCGTGCCGTGCCTGCCGATGAACGGACAACTCGCGTCGCCTCGACCGGACCTGTGATTCACCGACCCGCGACTTCCAGCCCGATCCCCATCGACCGCTTGCACTCTTCGACGATCCGCTCGGCGGTCCGCACGTTCGCAAACCCGGCCTCCGCGTCGATGGACGGGCGACGCCCCGTCCGCACGGCATCAAGGAACTCCTTGATCTCCGTCACGATCGGCTCGGCGTCATCCACCATCAGATCATCGACATTCACCAACTGATCCCACTTCAGGCTCGTCAGGTCGTTGCCGCGGCTGATCGCCTCGCGCAACTCGCCCATCTGCAGTTCATTCGCCGTCCGCCGGATCATCGTCCCCTTCTTCGCGCCGTAGTCGATTTTGATGTAGCCGTGCTCGCCCGTGATCCGCGTCACACGCTCGGTCTTGAGCGCCAAGCGGCTCGCCGTCACGTTCGCCACGCACCTGCCGTGCGGCGTCTCGAACTCGAGCCACGCGTTGCACAGATCTTCATGCGGCGTGATCACACTCACGCCCGCCGCGCGGATGAAGTCCGGCTCGCGCCCGCCCATCAGCATGATCACCACATCCAGATCGTGGATCATCATGTCCATCACGACGCCCACATCGCAGCTGCGGAACGTCATCGGGCTCACCCGGATCACCTGCATGAACCGCGGCACGATCTCCATCCCCTGCGCCGTCGCCCGCTGCATCGCCCGCATCACCGGGTTGAACCGCTCGATGTGCCCCACCATCAGACAGCCGCCCGTGCTCTCCGCCAGTTCCTTCAGGCGGCTCGCCGTCTCCACATCACCCGCCAGCGGCTTTTCGATCAGGCACCCCACGCCCGCCTTCAGAAGCGGCGCGGCAGTCGGCTCATGGAACGTCGTCGGCACCGCGACGCTCACCGCGTCCACGCCCGCCGCCAGCAACTGATCCACGCTCGTCATGCCCGTGGTGTCGAACTTGTCCGCGATCTGCTGACAGCGTTCCGCGCTGGCATCAACCACGCCGACCAGTTCCACGCCTGGCATGTTCGCGTAGACACGCGCGTGGTGCTGTCCCATCCGCCCCACGCCAACCACGCCGCAACGGAGTTTGCGATCACCGATCGGCGACTTGCCTGTGCTGCTCATGTGTGATTCTCGGATGGCAAACGAACCCGGACCAGTGCGGCCCGGGTTCGGTTCAGTTGCACAACGACGCTCTCATTGGGCGGCATCAAGCGCCGCGGCCAGATCTTCCTTCTTCGCGATGCCGACCATTTTCTTCACCGGCTGACCGCCCTTGAAGATGATGATCGTGGGGATCGCGGTGATCCCGTACTTCATCGCCACCTGGCGATTCGCGTCCGTGTCGAGCTTGCCGATCTTCGCCTTGCCGTTGAACTGATCCGCAAGCGCATCGATCGTCGGCCCGAGCATCCGGCACGGCATGCACCACTCGGCCCAGAAATCCACCAGCACCGGCTGCGACGACTTCAGAACTTCGCCGTCGAAGTTGCCATCCGTGAACTCTTTGACATTCGCATTTGCCATCGTGTGCGCTCCATCCCGCCCGGTGCTCGCTGCCAGCCATGAGGGCCGGCGTCGCGGGGTCGGAAGCAATGCTACTCCCGCTTCCGGGCGGTTCAACTGTCGGGCTTGCGGCACCTTGCCTCCCCGCTCCGACACCCCTTTGGATGCCGCCCCCCACCCCAAAGGTTCTCCCCCTCGATTTCACGCCAAATCACGACTTTTTGCGTGTCTGGCTCGTACCGGCCAACCTCCACCCCTCTGCCGCTACCCTCGCTGCATGTCCAGAATCATCTCCTGCGTCCTGCTCCTGCTCGCCTCCAACACCTTCATGACCTTCGCCTGGTACTACCACGTCAAGAAGGCCGCGTGGCCTCTCTGGGTCGCCATCGCCGCGTCCTGGCTCATCGCCCTCCCTGAATACATCCTGCAAGTTCCCGCCAATCGCCTCGGCCACGTCGACCACGGCGGCGCGTTCACCCTGCCCCAACTCAAGATCCTCCAAGAAGCCATCACCCTCGTCGTCTTCAGCGTCTTCACCGTCGTCATCGCCAAAGAACGCCTGCGCACCACCGACCTCATCGCCTTCATTCTCATCTTCGCCGCAGTCGCCGTGTCCATGCTCGGCCGCCGCGGCTAACGCGCCTTCTCTTCGTGCCATCGATGTATGCGAGGACATCGGTGCTTCGCTGAACCGCCGCACCTTGTCGCCAACAGACGACCCCACCCTCCGCCGAGGGCTTTCCAACGCATCCGAAGTTGTTTCCGCTTATCCCTGCCCAGCGACGTGGTCGACTTCATCCAGGCTCGTCGAGCCTTCCGCCACCAGTCGCCATCCCGACTGCGCGAGCGTCGTGAAGAGTCCTTGGTCGATGATCTTCCGCATCGCGGTGATGCTCGGGTCGCGCAGCACCACATCCCGCAGTTCGTTGTTCACGTCGAGCAGTTCATAGATCGCGCGACGGCCGCGATACCCCGTGCGCAGGCACTTGCCGCATCCCACGCTCGCGTACATCTTGGTCTTGCCGCCCAAGTACTTGCCCAGGCGCGTCGCGGTCCCCGGCGGCACCGGTATCTCGCGCTTGCAGTGATCGCACAGCACACGCACCAGACGCTGTGCAAGCACCAGATCCAGCGCGTTGGCCACCAGATACGGCTCAACCTTCAGATCCAGCAGTCTGAACACCGCCGAGATCGTGTCCTTTGAGTGCACGGTGCTGAACACCACGTGCCCGGTCATCGCCGCCTGCATCGCCGTCCGCGCCGTCTCCTCGTCGCGGATCTCGCCCACGAGGATCACGTCCGGATCCTGACGCAGCACACTCCGCAGCAGGTTGTTGAACGAGTTCTGCTTCTCATCGTCCACAGGGATCTGCGTGACATTGTCGAGTTGATACTCAACCGGGTCTTCGATCGTCACGACGTTCCGCGACTCGCGATCGATCTCGCGCAGACCCGCATACAGCGTCGTGGTCTTGCCCGATCCCGTCGGCCCGCAGACGAGCAGCAGCCCGTGGTCCTGGTCGCACACCCGCCGCACCCGCTGCGCCATGTACGGCGCGAGCCCGAGTTCCGCCAGCGAATGCGGCGCAAGCCGATCGTCCAGCACGCGCAGCACCAGTTTCTGTCCGTGCACGCTGGGCGTGAACGACACGCGATATTCGACGCGCCGCTCCGCGATCCGCGCCGAGAAGTGTCCTTCCTGCACCGCGTCCCGCGCCGCCGCCCGCATCTGCGCCGCCGTCTTGATCAACCCGAAAATCAACTCGCCCACGCGGATCGGCAGGTTCGCGATCGAGATCATCTGCCCGTCCACGCGCATGCGGACGCTGAACTTCTCGCCCTTGTTCTCCACATGGATGTCCGTCGCCCGGGCCTTGGACGCCACCTGCAACAGCAGCCGCACGCCATTGGGCCCGTCGCTCGTCCCCGCCAGCGCCGCCGATGGCTTGCCGCCCGCGTCGATGATGTTCACCACCTCCGACTCGGCCAACTTCGGCGGCAATTCCTCCAGAGTGGTCACCAGTGCCGCGGTCCAGCCCGCGTCCAGGCTCGTGTCCTCTGCCTTCGCGTCGTCCTGGCTCTCCAGCAACGCCCCAGGCGCGGCATCGCCGTCATACTCAATCAAGAACTCGTGTCCGCCGATCCGCAGGATGTCCCCCGGCTTCAGCTTCGCCGTCGCCACCCGCTGGTCGTTGATCCGCGTGCCGTTGCGGCTGTTCAGATCCTGACACACATACCCGCCCGCCCGATCCGGCTCGATCTTGCAGTGGAACCTGCTCGCCAAGTCGTCCGTCAGCGGCACCGTGTTGTCCGGGTGCCGCCCGATCGACACCGCATCCCGCCCGAGCCGCAGCGACTGGGCCGATCCACGAATGGGCTTGAGATGCCACGACGGCATGGGCGACGCACTCCCCTCAACACGGAGTTCAATGGGCTTGACTCGGCGTCCGGATGATCGCGTCGACATGATCCTCACATACCGATCACGCCGACGCCCGGTTGCTCGACAGCGACCAGCATACCACCAGCCCACCCGGATCGCCCGCCATCCCTTCTCACAACGCTCGCTTGCCAAAGGGATTGCCGCCTCCGGCAGACCAAATGAAAACGCCCGCGTGAGCGGGCGTTGAAGGAAACTTGATTCACGTGAACTCGCGTCGGGGGCCGCAGCCTTAGCGGTAGAACTCGACGATGAGGTTGGCGTTCACGTCGAACGGGATCTGATCCGTCGACGGGTTGGCCACCACGCGCACCGTCAGGTCCGACGGGTTGAAGTCCAGCCAGCCGGCGACTTCGTGGCCCGCGAGCGATTCCATCGCCTCGCGCGCCAGCTTCTGCGTCGACTCCTTGATCGTGATCACATCGCCGATCTTGACGACGTACGACGGACGGTCGAGCTTTTTGCCGTTGACCTTCACGTGGCCGTGGACGACGAGCTGACGCGCACCCCAGATGGAGCGCGACAGGCCGGCGCGACGCACGACGTTGTCCAGGCGACGCTCGAGCAGCTGCATGAGCATGTCGCCGGTGTTGCCCGGACGACGACCCGCCTCGGCGAGAATGCGGCGGAACTGCTTCTCCTGCACGCAGTAGTGGTACTTGACCTTCTGCTTCTCATTCAGACGCACGCCGTAGCCACGCAGGCGACGACCGCGATAGCCGTGCATACCCGGGAAAATCAGCGCACGCTTGGACGTGTGCTTGGGGTTGTCTGCGATCGGGGCGCCGACGCGACGGGACAGCTTGAGCTTGGGACCGGTGTAACGAGCCATCGTGTTCTCCATCTCTGCCGCGGCTTTGTCCCCCGCGCAACCAGCGCGAGGAGCCTCGGAGGTGTCGCCGACTGACTACGGCGACGAATCGTGTTGGGGCCGGGCTGCCGAGACTTCGGGACCGGCTGGTTGATTCCGGATCAACAGTTGAACCGGGGAGGGAAGTAAAGGGCTCTCCCGCCCCCGAATCAAGTTCGGAGGATATCCGGTTCGCACTTCTGCATTTTCCGTCTCCACCGCCCGCTCAGGGCAAAAACCCGGTCGTTTTGCTGGCACAAGGCCCAAAGGCGCGGCACCTTTGCCTCGTGGTGTCGCGGCATGTGCCGCGCCGTTGTGTTCCTTCACGGAGAGATAGACATGTACAAGCCTGCATTCGTCGTTGCCGCCCTCGCCATTGCTGGTGTCGCCCACGCTGATGTCGATTGGGTCGACTGGACGTCCTCTGACGCCGCCACCGTCACCGGTTCGGTCAATGGCATCGGCGTGACCTATCGCGGCGGACGCGACTTCGCCCAGATCATCAACGGCGGCACCAACTACTGGGCCCCGTCCACCCCCTACATCAGCCCCACCGTCCCCAACGCCCCCAGCAACACCGACATCATCGGTCTCAGCACCACCGGCGGCACGCTGCTCTTCTCCGAAGCCGTCACCAACCCCATCATGGCCATCGTCAGCCTTGGCCAGCCGGGCGTCGGCACGCAGTGGCACTTTGACGCCCCCTTCCAGATACTCTCGCAGGGCGTCGGCTACTGGGGCAGCGGCCCGATGACCAACCCGTTCGGCAACACCCTCCAGGGCAATGAGGCCCACGGCGCGATCCAGTTCATCGGCACGTTCACCACGATCTCGTGGTCGATCACCAGCGGCGAGTCATGGGCTGGCTTTACGGTCGCCGTGCCCGCCCCGGGCACCGCCGCAGTCGCCGCCCTTGGGCTCGTCGGCTCGGCCCGCCGCCGTCGTCGCTAAGCCGTCGCAGCGACCACAATCTCCAGAAATCGAAAAGACCGCAGGGCGAGAGCCCTGCGGCTTTCATTTGTGCCCCGCCCACACGCGGCTCCTTGAAACCCCGGTCCCGATCCCGGGCCGCACTCCCCATCATGCCCCCTTGTCCCGCCGCCCTTCCCCTCCTACTGTCTCCTCCTGCCCGGCGACCTCGCCTGGCCTCTCGGTTTGAAATCCTGCCAAGCTTTCCTACGGAACGCTTGGCCCGCCCCGCCCGGTAGGCGGCGAGTTCTGCCCGCTGGCCCGATCTCACGATCAGCCCTCGGGTGCCCCGGTTCGTCGTTCTGACTTGCTTCAGAACCACGCGACCCGGACGAGTTGCGTCGGAGGTTTTTCACATGATGCGTCGCCAGACCACCCTGCTCAAGCCCAACGCCGTCAACCGCGGCACCAGCACCATCGATGCCGCCGGCATCCCGCTCGGTCGCCTCGCCGCCGAGGTGGCCATCCACCTCATGGGCAAGCACCGCCCGGACTACACCCCCCACGTGGACTGCGGCGATCGCGTGATCGTCACCAACGCCAAGCAGGTCGAGATGACCGGCCGCAAGGGCGAGCAGCGCCTCAAGATGCGCTACACCGAGTACCCCGGCGGCCTCAAGACCCAGACCTACAACCAGGTTCGCGACAGCAAGCCCGAACTGCTCATCTCCGACGCAGTCCGCCGCATGCTCCCCAAGAACCGCCTCGCCCGCGTCATGCTGGGCAACCTTGAGATCCACCCCGGCGCGGCTCCTGAAGCCGTTCCCGCGGGCGCCAAGACCCTGAAGGTCTAAGAAAAGTAGAGACGGAGAGACGCAGAGACGAAGTGCAAAGGCAAGCGACGGCAGGACTGTCTTTCACGAATGCCCAATGCCTGATGCCCAATGCCTCTGCTTCTGATTCCAAGTGTGCCGGCCCGACACTCCCGTCGGGCGTGGGCGGAAACGAGACTCGAAGAACGTTCGCAGCCCTGACGGGCAGAAAGAAACCATGACCACGATCGGCAGCCTGAATCTTGATGGTGTGAATGCCGCGGCTTCCGCCGCTCCCGCCCCCGGTACGGGCCAGATGACCCGTCAGCTCCGCGAGGCCCTCCCGGCCGACCGCAAGGGCTGGTGGTGGGGTACCGGCCGTCGCAAGACCGCCGTCGCCCGCGCCCGCATCAAGCCCAGCAAGAGCGAAGGCAAGATCAGCATCATGTCCGCCGAAGGCCGCAAGCCCAAGGCGATTAATGAGTACTTCTCCGAGTTGCGCGATCAGAACGCCGTCAACGAGCCCCTCAAGGTCACCAACCTCTCGGGCAAGTTCGACATCATGATCACGTGCCACGGCGGCGGTTACATGGGCCAGGCCGGCGCGTGCAAGCTCGCCATCGCCCGCGCCCTCCGCGACTACGACCCCACCACCGAAGAGGCCCTGCGTGACGCTGGCCTGCTCACCCGCGACAGCCGTGAGGTCGAGCGTAAGAAGTACGGCCAGGCCGGCGCCCGCCGTCGCTTCCAGTTCTCCAAGCGTTAATCCGACTCGGCACCTGCCGGTTCGATCTCGCTCAGTCCTCACGTTCCCCACGCACGCTCCCACCTCGGGAGCGTGCTTTCTTTTTGTTGTTGCGCCCCCGGGCCTAGCCTCCCCGGATGCGTCTGACCTTCCTCGGCACCGGGACCAGCGCGGGCGTGCCCGCCATCGGCTGCTCATGCGACGTCTGCACGAGCACCGATCCGCGCGATCAGCGTCTGCGTTGCAGCGTCGCGCTGCAGTTCACCGACCCCGCCGCGATGCACGAAGACCGCCAGCGGACCATCCTCATCGACGCCGGCCCCGACCTGCGTCAGCAGGCCCTGCGTGCACGCTTGTCACGCTGCGACGCGATCCTCTTCACCCACAACCACGTCGACCACACCTTCGGCCTCGACGAGGTCCGCCGCTTCAACGCCGTGCAGCACGCGCCGATCGACATCTACGCCGAGCGTCACACCCTCGACTTCCTCGGCCGCGTTTACAAGCACATCTTCGACAAGCACAACAACATCAACGACAGTTTCGTCGCCACGCTCATCGCGCACGAACTTCATGCCGACGCGCCCATCGAGCTCTACGGCGTGCGCTTCACGCCGCTGCGATTCCTTCACGGCAAACAACCCGTCTTGGGCTTCCGCATCGAGCGCGGCACGCCGCGGGCCCCACGCAAGGTCGGCTTCGCCCCCACAACCGAGCTCTACGACAACCCGGCCGCGAACGCATCCTCTCCCACCCCCACTCCTACCTCGACCGCCGCCAACGACGATGACGTCTTTCCGCTCGCCTACTGCACCGACGTCAGTGCAGTCCCCACCGACACGTGGTCCAAACTCCGCGGCCTCAAGACCCTCGTCCTCGACGCGCTCCGCCACCGTCACCACCCCACGCATCTCACCCTCGAACACGCGATCTCCATCGCACAACAGGTCGGCGCGGCCAAGACCTACTTCATCCACATGGCGCACGACCTGCCGCACCAAGCAACACAGGACATGCTCCCCGATGGCATGTTCCTCGCCTACGACGGCCTCGTCCTGGGCGCGTGACGCAATCCCGCGCGTGTTTCCACGCCCGCTGCGGGATCGCCACGTCGCGTCAGACCGGACCGTGTTGATTCAACGTTCTCGCGCGTTCATCGCACCGCCGCGGCTTTCACCGCGTCGATGATCTCGCGATGGTTCGCGCAGCGCGGACACTTGTGTTGCCCGCCCAGTTTGCCCTTGTTCGACAGCCAGCGATGGAACGTCCCTGGGGGCAGCGGCGAGATCGTCGGCTCAGTCATGCTCACGCCCGCGTTCCGCTTGATCCCGTAGTCCACGCACTGCCGCTTCAAGTCGGCGTCAAAGACATCGCGGAACGCCGCCAGTTTGTCGCTCGGGACGCCCGCCGCACCCTCGATCTCCACCGCCAGTTCCAGTCCCGGCCGATTGCCGTTGACCGGATAGACCGGCGCTGCGGTGAACTCCGCGATGAGCAGCCCCGTCGCCGCGGCTGCCGCCGACACCGCTGTCTCGATGTGCTCGACGATGAGGTTCTCGCCGAACGCGTTGATGAAGTGCCGATGGCGTCCGACGATGCGCAGCCGCGCCGGTCCTTCGCCGCCGCGCCCATCCAGCCCGCTCGGGAGTGTGTCAAACTCCACCACATCGCCCAGCACGTAGCGCCACAGCCCGGCGCATGTCGTGAGCGTGACAACGTACTTCTGCCCCTTCTCCACTTCATGCGCGGCGTATCCCGGCGCGTTGGGTGCATCGATCAACTCAAGCGGCACAAACTCGAAGAAGTTTCCGCCATCGGCCAGGAGTCGCAGCCCCGGATTGCCGCGGGTGTCCTGAATTGCGACGAATGCCTCGCTCGCCGGATAGAGCTCGAGCCGATTGGGCACATCCGCGCCTGTCGGCGCGCCGCTGTAGATCTGCCGCACGCGCGGCTCAAAGGGCGTGAAGCGCACGCCGCCGTGCACGAGCAACGTGAGATTCGGCCACACGTCGCGCAGCGTCTGCATCGGCTCGCCGGAGCGATCCATCGCGCGGCTCGTCAGCCCCTGCTCGCGACCGAGCGCCAGCAGCCGCTCCGAGAGCACAAGCATCCACGAGGGCATGCCGGAGATCATCCGCACGTCCTCGTGCAGACAACGGCGTGCCATCGCCTCGATCTTCGCCGGCCAATCGCTCATCAGGGCGATGTCCTTACCCGGCAGATAGATCTCGCTCAGCGGCCACGTGATCAACGGCGTCACGATTCCCGACAAGTCGCCGGTGCGGATGCCCCGCGCGTTCACCGCCAGATCCGACGACCCACCAAGGAAGAGACTCTTGCCGGCGAGCAGCCGCGGCAGGCTGATGCCAAACCGCCACGCGTGCGCGAAGATGTCCAGGCTCGCGCGATAGTTGCTCTTCATCATCGCCTGCGAGACGGGGATGTACTTGTCACCTGCGGTTGTGCCGCTGGTCTGCGCGTAGTCCATCACCACGCCGGGCCACAGCACATCGAGCTCGCCCTCGTCGCGCATGCGGCTGATCTGCGTGCGATACGCATACCAGTCGCGCACGGGGATCTCCGCGCGATACGCCCGCAGCAGTTCCGCGTCATCAAGCCGCGCCAGCCGGGCGAACTTGTGCGTCCGCCCGATCTCGGTCTGCGCCGCCTGCGTGAGCAAACTGCGCAGAGCACCAACCTGAAGGCGTGCCGTGTTCGTGCGCCAATAGTCCAGATCGCTCAGCCGCCGGCGGCGTGCGGCGAGCCGAGCCTCCAGCGCAGTACCCACCAAACTGGTCCAGCGCCAGTCCGAGTGCCAGTTCTTCAAGGGTGTCGCCCCGTTCATTGCCCGAGTTCATTCATGAACGCGATCATCGCCTGCGAGAACTCCGCAGGGCATTCGATCATCGGCGCATGCCCGCACCGATCCAGCCAGACGATCCGCGCGTTGGGAAGCATCGACATGAATCCGTCCGCGGCTTCCGGCGGCGTCACGATGTCCTGCCGCCCCCAGATGAGCAGCGTCGGTTGCTTGATCTGCTTGAGTCGGTCACCGAGGTGATTCCGCCGCGCCGAGCGCGACAGCTTCACCATCGCCCGGGCCCCGCCGCGCCGCGACAGTTCGTTGAACGCGCGATCGACATCGCCCGCGGGCATCTTGGCGCGATCGAAGAAGAGTTCGCCGATCTTCTCTTCCAGCCACGCCTTGCTCGGGCGGATCTGCACGGTGCTGACCATGCTCTTTTCAATCAGCCCCGAAGACCCGGCGAGGATCAGACCGCGGACCAAGTGCGGATACTCAAGTGCCACACGCAGCGCGACATGCCCGCCGAACGAGTTGCCCACCAGCACCGTCGGACCGGTCAGATGGTCCGCCAAGAACTGCGCTGTCAACTTCGACACGCCGTCGATCGAGCAGTCATCGCCCTTGAGGTCCAGCAGCGGGATCTCGAGCAGCGTGCAGTGCATGTTGCCGCGCACGCCGCGAACCACCGTTTCCCAGTGATCGTTCAGACCGACGAGCCCGTGCAGGAAGACGATCCCCGGACCTTCGCCCGTGGTCGACACCGTCGCAGGCACCGGACCTGCCGCGCCCGGCAGTTCGCACTTGCGCGTGCTCATATCGACGTGTCCCGCTTGCGCGGTGCTGGCACGGCTCGAGATGGACTGGGCCGGAGTCATCGTCAGGGACAATAGTACCCGCAAACCACACGAACGCCCAACCCGCGCTGCAACCACAAAAACCTGCGCGATTCGGACCCTGTGAGGACTCGTTCTCTCACCGTTTCCCGCCCGCCGCGCCCACCAGCGGCGTGTCCGGGTCCTCCTGCACCACCAGTCCGTCACGCAGGCGAATCACGCGATCCGCACGCGCCGCCGTGGCCGCATCGTGCGTCACCACCACCATCGTCTGCCCAGCGTGGTGCAACGACGTGAACAGGTCCAGGATCGTCTTTCCTGTCTCGCGATCCAGGTTGCCCGTCGGCTCATCCGCCAGCAGCGCCCGCGGCTTGTTCATCAGGGCCCGCGCAATCGCCACCCGCTGCCGCTCGCCACCCGACAACTCGCGCGGCTTGTGGTCCAGCCGATGCGACAGACCCACCGTCTCAAGCAACTGCTCCGCGTGCGCCTTCAGCACGGCC
The DNA here is from genome assembly GCA_033763695.1 of Planctomycetota bacterium. Lineage (GTDB taxonomy): Bacteria > Planctomycetota > Phycisphaerae > Phycisphaerales > UBA1924 > JANRKB01. Next base: position 195,441 of record JANRKB010000018.1, read on the forward strand.
GCCTGGGACGCATAGCGCAGACGACCCAGCGCGATCATCGCCGCGATCAGCACGTTCTCCCGCACCGTCAGTTCCGGCAGCAGGTGATAGAACTGAAAGACGAACCCGACGCTCGAGTTGCGAAACGCGTCGCGCTTGCCCGCCGACATCCGCGTCAGATCCACATCGCCGAACCGCATCGTCAACTCGTTGCCACTGTCGGGCCGATCAAGCCCGCCCAGGAGGTGCAGCAGCGTCGACTTGCCCGACCCCGAAGCGCCGAGGATGGCAAGGAACTCTCCCTCCTGCACGTCGAGCGACACGCCGCGCAGCACCGGCACGTCCACACGCCCCAGGCGGTAGGTCTTTCGCAGCGAGCGGACTTGGATCAGCGGCGGCATACGAGCCTTTCCACGTTGCAATCACTCAAAGCGCAGAGCCGTCACCGGGTCCATCCGAGCCGCACGCAGCGCGGGCCACAACGCCCCCGCGGCACTGCTCAACACGCCGCCCGTGCACACGATCAACACCTTCATCGCGCTCAGATCCGTCGGGATCACTGTGAAGTAATAGATCCGAGGATCCCAGATCTGGATCCCCATGCGTGCCCCCATCCACTCGTGGATCGGGTTGATGTTGCTCACAATCAAGTACGACATCAACAGCCCCAGCGCCGCGCCGATGACGCCGATCGCCAGCCCATAGCGCACCCACAGCCACGTGATCCCCGCCCGCGACGCGCCAAGTGACCGCAGGATGCCGATCTCGCGCGTCTTCTCGCTCACCATCGACCAGAAGATCGCCAGCACCAGGAACACCGCCGTCAGCGAGATAAAGCTGAACAGCGAAAGCACCAGCGCGGTCTCCTTCTTCACGGCGGTGATCAGCGTCGCGTTCTGGTCCTCCCACGTCAGGATGCGGATGCTCGACGCATCGGGCACCTCGCCCTTGTGGTCCGCCGCAAACTGGGCGTAGATGCGTTCCACGCGAGCACGCAGATCCTCAAGCCGCGCTGTCGCTGCGTCGCCCTTGCCGCGCACGAGCAGCGTCGTGATGCGAGCAGGATCCTCACCCACGGTCTCGGGCAACACGAACTTCTCGCCCTCGGCGGTCTTGCTCACGCCGCCCACGCGTCCAGCGGCTCCCGTGGCATCGGTCTTGATCCGCCGCGCCGCATCCATCTTGAGCATCTGCTGCAGCGCGCCGAGTTCGAGCAGCACGGTTTTGTTGTCCACCTCATAAAGCCCGGTGTGGAACTCGTTGATCACCGGGAACGCGCGCGACACCATGTCCGTCGGCCGCCCCTTGCGATCAAGGGGCAGGACATTCACCGTCACACTGTCCTCGATGGGCAGGATCGTCTCGACCCACTCTTTCGTTCCATCTGGAAGCAGCTTCACCCGAGCCCGCGGCATAAAGAAACCCGCCGGGTCGCGCGAGTTGAACCCGCTCATCATGATTCCCAGCACCGCGCCAGGTCGGGCCGCCGCACGCCGCGCCGGATCGCGGGCCGCCTGCAACTCGTTGACCAGCCGATCGGTCTTCATCGTCAGCGCGTTGTCGTACATGCGCTGATAGATGTCATGGTCTTCCTTCTTGGTGCGCCAGTCGGCTCCGGCCGCGTCCTTGGGCAACGGCTTCAGCAAGGCACGCCAATAGATCGAGTCGCCGTAGCTCGTCACCTTGGCGTATCGCGCCCCGTCGATCCCCAGCAGCCGCACGGTTTCCTGCCGCCCGTCGGGCAGGCCCACGAGCCCGAACGCCTCGATGATCGGCGCGGTGGCCGCCACCTCGGGGTCCTGCTCCAGCCGTGCGGCGAGATCGTCGTAGTAGGCAAAGCCGATGTTCGGCCAGGCCACGATGACGTCGCCCACCAACACGCGCCCCTGGTTCACAAACGTCGCCAGGAAGCCGCCCATGACCGACCACACGATCAGCACCATCGCGGTGCACAGCATCACCGCCAGCGACGCAAGCAGCGGCATGATCTGGCTGGTCAGATAGCGACGGGTCAGCAGTGACTGGTACACGGGCCAGAGCCTATGCCGCCCCACGCCCACCCGCACTCATCCGCTTGCGGCATTCCGAGCTCCGTCTCGTCGTCGCTCCGATTCGGCTTCTCTGCCTGTGTCAGCATCCGGCCTGGAACGCTGCCACGAATGCGTCGAAGTCCTCGAAGGTGATGAAGCCATCGCCGTCAAAGTCCGCCGAGCATTTCGTGGGCTGATACTCGTACGCCCCGATATCGATCTTTCCATCCACGACCCGCGGCCCGCGTTCATTGTCCATGCCCGACGTCCAGCCCACCGCCGCATTCCCCGCGTTCACGACGATCGAATCGGATGTGGGGCGGAATCCACCCTGTTCAAACGTCGCCTCACCGACGATGTTGCCCTCTCCGGCATAGGCATATGGAAAGACGCAGGACTCCGCCGTCACGTCGTCACCGATACTCGTGTTGGGTCGATAGACCAGCGTGTTCGTCAGCGACGCCGAGGCGTTGAAGATGGGTCCGCGACTCTGCACGCCGCACACATACAGCGTGCAACTCGAGAGCGTCGCCGTCACGGACGGATTCGTCACCGCGACGGCTTGCGCGAACCATGTGTCGATCGCGACCACGTTCGCCGGCGTGGGCCCCTCGCCGGTGAACACGGGACCGCCGCGCGTGCGCCCGACTGCACATCGCCGCATCTCCACGCTCGAGCCCGCACCGAGCACCACCAGCCGCTGCCCAACGTCGTAGAGGCACGTCAGGTACACGTCGCTCATTCGCACGCGCCCGCCGCTGAAGCGCAGATACGCGTCATCATCGACACGCCAGAACGCAACGTCACTGATATCCCACGCGCCGCGCAGATCAAGCACCGCCGTTGGTTCCCAGAGCCGAACTCGCGAAGCCTCGCGCCCCACGCCGCGGATTCGTCCGGTTTTGCCCGGCGGCACGGTGATTGTGTGCGCAACATCGACCATGAGCAGTGTGTTGCCGACCTCCAGGTCGTACCACTGCAACGTGTTCATCGCTGCGAACGCATCGTCAATATCCGAGTATTCCCGCGGCACACGAATCGGCCCCGCGATCTCGACCAGGTACAACGAATCCGACTGGACCGTCGCCGTCGCCCATGTCTTGTCGCTTCGCAGTTGCACAAAGTCCGCGTTGTTCCCCGGCTGGTTGCGATCCCAGTTGCGATACGTGCTGCTCGACCCGTCGCTCCATACAAACGAGCCCGGCGAAGCCGCGTCGTTCAGGCCAATGAAGAACTTCCGCCCGCCGCCCGTGAACGTCGCGGTCACCCAGTCGTTCTCCGCGGCATCATCGATCGTCGCGAGGTCTCCGCCGAGACTCCGCGCTATCGACTGCGCCGTCAACCACGAAGCGCCCGTGATGAGTCGATATCGATGGTCGTTCGCGGGATTGCGCACCGGACCCGCGACGATTATCTGTGCCTGCGCGGCGGACGCCAGCCCAAGAACAGCACCTGCAACGATCTTCCAGATGGACTGACGCATGGCGGCTCCCCTTGCAAACAGGTTTGTCTTCCAGTTCTTGTCCCGGCGTGTCGGCGCGTGCATGAGGCCGAACCTTCGTCTCGCCACCAATCAGCCGCAGGAACCCGCCCCCACCCTTCACGAAACTGCGATTGTCGTCTCGCATCCGACAGAGCAGCGCGGCCAGCCGCCCTGCAACGCGACTGGCCGCACTTGATGCCACGTTCCGAATGCCAAATGCCCAATGCCTGATGCCGAATGCCTTATGCCTTCCCTCTCAGCACCCCGCCTCGAACGCCGCCACGAACGCGTCGAAGTCCTCGAAGGTGATGAAACCGTCACCATCAAAGTCGGCCCCGCACGCCGGCGGCGGAGTCTGCTGCACCTCGTACGCACCCATGTCCACCGCCGCTCCGCTCACCCGCGACAGCCCCGCCGCATCCACGCTGCCGCCCAACATCAGCAAGCCATTGCCCGCATCAACGCAAGGCGAGTTCGCCGCCAGCTTCAGCGTCCCCGCGACGAACTGCGGATCGACACTGATGTTTCCCTCACCGGGGTACTCGGCACCCGCGATATTGCTCGCAACCGCGCTCACGCCGCCGCCGATCGGCCCACGCGGTGACCACAGAATGCAGTTCGTCAGCAGCACCGTGCCGCCAAACGCGTTCGTCCCGTTCAATCCGACGTTGTTGAACGTGCAGTTGGAGAACGTCGCGGCAAATCCGTACGTCGTCACCGCGGCGACGCCGTCAAACACACAGTTGTTGGCCGCCACGCTCGGTTGCCCGGAATAGCTGTTCTCAAACGCGACAAACGCGTTCTTGAACGTCGTCCGCGTTGCGAGCACCGTGGCGTTCACCAGCACCAGCGGCTCGGACCCGCGCACATTCGCGCCATCCATCACCACCCGCTCGAGCCGTAGCACGCCCGACCCCGCACCGATGATCGGATTGTCCGTCGAACGCAGGAACCCAACATCCTGGATCGCGAAGTTGCCTGCCACCGAAAGCGACGGCGAAGTTGACATCGAACTGCCGCAGACGATCAGCGACTGTTCGGCCCCCGCGCCGCGCAGCAGGCCGCGTGCGCTGTTCTGTCCGAGTGAAAACGTGTTCGACAAGACGTGCGTGCCCGGTCCCACCTGCACTTCATAGAACCCCATCGCGTTGGCCGTCTGGATCGCGACGTCCAGCGTCGGATATTGCTCCGGCACCTTCAGCGGTCCGGTCATCTCGACCACGTAGTACGGCGAATAGTTCGTGTTGCGCACATACCACTTCTGGTCCGACTGCACGATCACATACTTGCTGCCGCTCGTGATTTTCGGCTCATTCACCGCCCAGTTTCGATACGCGCTCGTCGAGCCGTCGCTCCACGTCAGCGTCCCCGGCACATCCACTGCCGCGAGGCCGATCATGTACTTGAAGCCGCCGGGGCTGAACGTGTTGAAGATCCAGGTTCCCTCGTCGGCATCGTTGATCGTCGCGAGATCGCCGCCGCGGGCCCGGGCCCACGTCCGCGCCTGCTCCCAGCTCGTCGCTTGAATGAGCGTGTACCGATTGCGCGTCGTCGGATTGAACACCGGCCCGTTCACGACCGATTGCGCTTCGCACACACTCTCGCTCATCATCGTGCCACACACGATCGCGACAAGGCCCGCACAACGAGAAATCATTCCCATCCGCATGATTCTGGCTCCCAACTCGGCGTGGAGGTTGCAGGTGTGCCGACGTGGTCCACGCGCCACGTCACCCTTCTTCAGCCGCACGCTCCGCCGATCGCCCTTCACGAATCTCCTCGCGCCCGCACACGCCGCTCAAAAAGCAGCACGGCCAGCCGCCCTGCAACGCGACTGGCCGCACCTGATGCCCATTCCGAATGCCGAATGCCTAATGCCGAATGCCTTCCCTCTCAGCACCCCGCCTCAAACGCCGCCACGAACGCGTCGAAGTCCTCGAAGGTGATGAAACCATCACCATCAAAGTCGGCCCCGCACGCCGGCGCCGGAGTCTGCTGATACTCAAAGGCCCCCATGTCCGGAGCAGCCCCGCTCACGCGGGCCAGTCCTGCTGCGTCCACGCCGTTGCCCAGCATCCGCGTCGTGCTCCCTGCGTCGATGCAGGGCGAATCCGCCGCCAGCGCAAATGTCCCCGGTGCAAACTTCGGATCGACGTTGATGTTCCCGCTCCCTGCCACGCCCGCCTGCTGGATGTTGCAGTTGAACGCCACGGCGTTGCCGAGCGATCCACCCATGTTCCACACGATCGAGTTGTACAACTGCGCCGACCCGCCGAACTTATCCATTCCTGCGGTTCCGCCGACGATCGTGCAGTTGGAGAATGTCCCGGGCGCGTCGGCCCAGGTGACGGCGCTCACACCCGCAATCACCGAGTTCGTGACCGTCTCGAAGCCGTACTCCGGATAGACAGAGCCAAACAGCGACTCCGTGTTCAAGAACGTGCAGCGATCCGCGTGAAGCGATGCTCCCGTCGCGCCGTAGAGCACGAGCGACCAACTCGCATCCGCGTTGTCGCCGTCGAGGACGCAGTTCTCCATGAACGCCGGAGCCTCGTTGAGGCTCAGCGCGGCCTGGCCGAAGTCACGCGTGATCTTCAGATCGCGAATCGTCCACTTGCCCGTCAGGATGATCGCCGCGTTGTTGTTGACGCGTGTGATGATGCTCGTCTGACCCGGACCCGCGCCGGTGATCGTCCCCATCTGCGTGTAGTTCACCCACGCGCCCACGCTGTTGTTCAGGATGTAGGTTCCCGCGGCGATCTGCAGGTCTTTCACGCCCGTCGCGCTCATCGCGTTGAACGCTTCCTCCAGCGTCGCATACTCGCTTGGCACCTTGATCGGGCCGGCATTCCACTCCACGATGTAGTACGGCGAGAATGCCGTCTGCCGCACATACCACTTCGCATCGTTCTGCACCGTCACATACTTCTGCGTCGCGCTGGTGTTCGGCTCGCTCGCCGCCCAGTTGCGATAGGTGCTC